>NZ_JBPXMC010000001.1:0-1091304 GCF_051918885.1 Streptosporangium sp. OZ121 | reverse complement strand
CATCGCTCGCGCGGCGCTTGTCCTCACCCATTTCGAGCACAGTTATCTACCGGCTATTCGCTGAGATCACGTCAGTGCGCAACCACTGAGAATCGGTGGTTGCACACGCTTCTTACCGTGAGCTTTCTCATACTTCCCGCCGGCGGCCTCGGGAGTGGGCGGTGTGGAGTTGCTTGGGCTGGGATCGCTCAGTGACCTTGCCGGCAGCGGCCTACGTTTTCTCCTCCACCGGCTCACCTGTTCTGAGCTGCGGCTTCAGACTGAAAAGCTCATTCTCAACGACTTCCGGTCCGCCCGTTTCCGAGAGGCGTCCTTGATGCACATTAACCGGATGTGATTGTCACGTTGCCGTCCGGTGACTTCTTTCCCGATGCGAAGGAAAGGGTGCGGGCCTCGGGGCGGCCGCAAGGTCCGCAGGTCCGAAGCTGTTTGCGAAGGTGATGCCGATAGGGCCGCGCAACTCATCCACGTTCGGGCGACGTAGTGCGATTGACGCGTCACCGAGAGACGTTTGCCTTTTTCGCGAATTTTGATGTATGTTCCTGACCGTTTGCCGTGATCATCCTCCGACCTTCCTGTTGGCGCGTCTGAAAAGGCGTGCGGACGGTCGACGTGAAGAGGCTTTGTTCGCTTAGGGTTTCGGTCTGGAGGATGGCGGCTCATGAATAGGCTGCGCTCGTTTCTGCGAGAAATTCACTGGTTCCGTTGGTTCACGGTCACCGTACTGACGGTGACCATTCCAGGACTCGTGCAATTGGTCGCCCGGCCGTTCTCGGCGGGCCCGGCGGCTTACGCGAACGCGGCTACCTCGCTCCTGGACGGCCAGGGCGCGCCGGTCACCCCTGAGCAGTTGACGGGTTCAGCGGCAGGCTTTCCATCACTGGTCGACTCGGCGGCCACGGCGACGACGGCGAAAGTGGCCGAGACTTCCCCGGCCGATGGCGTCGCCAAGAGTGGGAAGAGGCCTGCGGGGGCGTTGTCGGTTGACGCCAAAGACGTTGTGCCCGCTAAGAAGTTCACCCGCTCCTCCCCGGGCAAGCCCGGTGCGGGGGTGTTGTTGCCGCAGGCTCGTGACAGCGCGTCGTTGATGGGCATGACATTCGCGGCCTACTACCCCGATGACCGATCCATGGTGGACACCCTCACCCCGGAGTTGCGTGCCGATGGCTACAACGGCCTAGGAGGATGGTCTTACGAGTACCGCTACAAGGTCTGTGTGCTGGAGAACGGCAATCTCGGCGCCTGCACGCTGTCGGAATGGCGGTCCTGGGTCGACGCCGGGTGGAAGGTGCCGGCGGGCACCCTGCAGTGGGGCAAGACGTACGTGTGGGAGGTGACGATCCGCGACACCACCACCCAGGAGACCGGCACCCTGTCGAATCTGAGCTTCCTGACCGCGGTGCGCCAGCCCGTGGTGAGTTCCCAGCTGGCCACCCGCGGCGCCAACGGCCAGGAGTTCCACCAGCTCGCGGGGAACTACACCACCACCTTCACCGACGCCTCCGTTGCCACCGCGGGCCCGCCGTTGTCGGTGGTGCGCTCCTACAACAGTCTTGATGCGCGCACCGACGGGATGTTCGGGGCCGGTTGGTCGACCCGGTTCGACATGAAGATCCAGCCCGAGGCAGGCACTCCGCAGTCGCTGCTGGTGACCTATCCTGACGGCCGCAGGCTGCGCTTCGGGTACAAACGCACCGTCGGGGGGATCACCTCCTTTCAGCCTCCGCCGGGCGTCAACGCCACGCTGGCCACCGTCTCCGGCGGTGGCTGGCGGCTGAAGGATTCCGCGTCGACCTCTTATGTCTTCGATGCCCAGGGGCGTTTGAGCACGCTGACCGACAGCCGGGGCCGCGCGCAGAGCCTGGTTTATGACGCGGGTGGCAAGCTGGCCACGGTCACCGCGACCGGCGGCCGTTCCCTGGCCTTCACCTGGACCGGGGATCGCGTCACGGCCGTGTCCACTGCCCCGGTCGACGGCCAGCCGCTGACGTGGACCTACATCTACGACGCGCAGCGTCTGAGTCAGGTGTGTGCGCCGGTGGCGGCGCCCAACTGCACCACCTACGGCTACACCAGCGGATCGCGGTATCGGGGGGTGGTGCTCGATGACCGCCCGCTGGGGTACTGGCGGATGGGTGAGGTCCGCACCATCAGCTATCCGGAAGGCACCTCCAGGTGTTTTCCCGACGAGAGCGGTCAAAACGGCTGCACCTCCCTGCCTTCGGGGGTGCAGACCGGCAAGCCCGGCGCGCTGAGCGGGACCACGAATGCCTCCGCCAACTTCCAGGGCAGCGGCACCAACTCGGGCATCGAGCATTGGGGGCTGTTTCCCAAGCTGGGCAAGAGCATGTCGGTGGAGTCGTGGTTCAAGACCACCGACTCGGGCTTCATCTTCTGGGCCGGCGGTAGCTGGTTCCCCTACCAGCTTTGGTATGGGGTTCCTGGCCTGTATGTGGGCACCGACGGCAAACTGCGCGGGCTCCTGGATTCGATGATGGAGGGCACTCCTACCCCCGTCACCTCAGCGCAGGTGGTCAACGACGGCCAGTGGCACCACGCGGTGATCACCGCTGGTGCCGGGGTGACGAAGTTGTATGTCGACGGCGCCGCCGCCGGCTCGATCAACATGGGGGTGGAGTCGATGAGCTGGATGGGCAGCACCATCATCGGCAGCGGCGCCGCCACCTCATCACTGCCCGGCTCCCCGACGGGCCGATCCGATCCCACGGAATTCGGCTTCAAGGGGAGCATCGACGAGGTCGCGGTCTATGACCAGGTGCTCAGCCCCGCCCAGGTCAGCGCTCACTACGCCGCCCGAGCCGAAGCGCCGTTCAAATTGAACACGATCACGCTGCCCTCAGGGCGCCAATGGATGGCCACCACCTACAACCCGGCCAACGACCGGGTCGCCACCCACGTCGACCAGCACGGCGGCACCTGGAAACTCGGCGAGCCGACCTACTCTTTCGACTCCGTCGACCTCACTGAGCTGATGACGGTCTCGGTGGCCGACCCCAACAACAACACCCTCAAATATGTCCACGACGCCTGGCGCAACCACCGCCCGGTCAGCCGAACGGACCAACAGGAAAAGGTCACCAAGTTCCAGTACGACACCGGCGGTTTCACCACAAAGGTCACCGATCCCAACGGCGTCGTCACCGAGCAGCTCAACAATGCGCAGGGCAACCCCATCGAGGTCAGAACCTGCCGGGAGACAGGGAGCTGTCAGAGCACCTACCGGGAGTTCTACCGCAACAGCGCCGATGAGTTCGATCCACGCAACAACCGGGTGACCGCCAGCCGCGACGCCCGCTCCGCCCACTCCTTCGATTCCACCTACGCCACCAAGTGGGAGTACACCGCCCACGGTGAGGTGGCCAAGCACACCACCCCGGCCACCCTTGACTTCCCCGCCGGCCGCTCGACCAGCATCACCTACACCGACGGCACCGAACCGGCGGTCGGCGGCGGAGACACTCCGGCGGGGCTGATGAAGGTGGAGAAGGACGCCAAGGGCAACGAGACGACCTACCGCTACACGGCGGCCGGCGACCTGGCCGAGGAGACCGATCCGTCCGGGCTCACCACGAGGTTCACCCATGACGCGCTGGGCACGGTGACCTCCCGGAAGGAGATCTCGCAGGCCAACCCGGACGGGGTCACCTCGACCTTCACCTACGACGGAATGGGCCGCGTGCTCACCCATACCGGCCCAGGGATCAAGAACGAGGTCAGCGGTGTCACCCACACCGCGCAGACGCGCTACACCTATGACGCCGACGGCAACAAGCTCACCGACGTCGTCGTGGACCTCACCGGCGGCGACCCGGAACGCAAGATCACCTATACCTATGACGACCACGGCCGCACCAAGTCGGTGACCGGCCCCGAAGGGGCGGTCGTCCAGCAGACCTGGGACCACGTAGGCGCGCGGACCGGCGTGACCGACGAGCTCGGGAACGTGTTCCACTACACCTACACCACCCGTGGTGAGCTGGCCTCCCGCATCCTCAAGAACTGGACGGGGAGCCCCGTCAGCCCGCAGGCTCCACGCGACGTTGTGCTCGAGTCCTACACCTATGACGCGGTGGGGCGCCTGGAGACGAGCGTGGACGCGATGGGCCGCAAGCTGAAGCAGACCTACTTCGGAGACGGGCTGCCGAAGCAGCTGACCGCCGAGGGCGCCAAGCTCAACGGCTCCACCATCGCGCAGAACGTGGTGCTGGAGACCAACACCTACGATGCGGCCGGAAACCTGGTCTCCGTCCTGGCGGCGGGGAACAAACAGCGCACCGACTACGTCTACGACGCCGCCGACCGGCTGACCTCGCGCACCTTCGACCCGAACGGGCTGGCACGTAAGACGGCGTTCGTCTACGACGCCAACGACAACGTCCTCAAGACCACCTCGACAGGTGGCACCGGTTCCCGGGCCGAGGTGACGGAGTTCGCCTACAACGCCGACGACATGGTGATCCGCCAGACCGTGGAGAACGGTGACGCCGACATCGTCACGAGCAGGACGCTGGACGACCGGGGGCTGACCACCGGGGTGACCGATCCGCGGGGGCACACGGCGGGCGCGAACGAGGCCGACTTCACCACCACCTACCGCTACGACCTCGCCGGGCAGCTCGTCGAGACGCGATACCCCGAGACCAAGGTGGAGAAGAACGGCTCGGCGTCCAACCTCAGGCCCACCGTCAAGAGCGGCTACGACAGCGCCGGTCGTGAGACCCACTCCGTCGACGCCGAAGGCGGCCTCACGACCACCGCCTTCGACAGGCTGGGCAGGGTGAGGACGGTGACCTCGCCGTCGTACACGCCGCCCGGCGGGCAGACGCTGGTGCCGAAGGTCAGCTACGCCTACGACGCCGCAGGACGGCAGACCAGTGTCACCAACGAGCGCGGCGCGGTCGGCGCGATCGAGTACGACGCTCTCGGCAACCCGGTACGCATGACCGACCCCGCTCCCGGAGGCCAGTGGGTCAGGGAGTACGACCTGCTCGGCGAGCAGCTCGCCGAGACCGACCCGACAGGCGCGCGCACCGAGGCGACCTACGACGACCTGGGCCGGCAGATCACCCGTACGGTGATCGAACGCAGACCCACCCCCGTGGCGCTCACCACCCGGATGGAGTACGACCACGCAGGGGGCCTGACCAAGACGATCGCCCCGGGAACCCAGGGAAACAAGGTCAGCCTCTACGAGCTCAACGCCGCGGGCGAGGTGACCTCGCAGACCAACCCGCTGAACAAGACCACCAAGATCGAGTACGACCTCGCCGGGCGCACGGTCAAGAGCATCGACCCGCTCAACAACGCCAGCGTGATCGAGTACGACCTGGCGGGCCGACAGGTCGCCGCTAAGGACCTGAACGCCGCCGGAACCGTTCAGCGTTCGGTCGGTTTCGGCTACGACGCGGCCTCCAACCAGGTGCGCACCACCACGGGCGAGGGCCACACCACCACGATGCGGTACGACGCGCTCGGCGAGCTGGTCGAACTGGTCGAACCGGTCTCCGTGTCCAAGACGAACACCACCACCTACGGCTATGACGCCACGGGCGCGCTGACCCGCACCACCGACGGGCGCGGCAACACCGTCTGGACCACCTACAACACCCTGGGCCTGGTCGAGTCGGTCGTCGAACCGGCGACCCAGGCACATCCCGCCGCGGCCGACCGCACTTGGACCAGTGTCTACGACGCGGCCGGAAACCTCACCTCCCTGCAGCAGCCGGGCGGCGTCCGCCTGGAACGTGAGTACGACGCGCTGGACCGGGTCACCAAGGAGACCGGCTCCGGCGCGCCCGTCGCGACCCCGGATCGGACCTACGGGTACGACGCCGCCGACCGCCAGACGGCGATCGGCGACTACACGCTGGAGTACAACGACCGTGGCCTGCTCACCCGGGTCGCGAAGCCTACGGGCCAGGTCGCCGCGTTCGGCTACGACGTGGCCGGAAACCCGGTGGAACGGACGGACTCCTCGGGCCGGACCACGTTCGGCTGGGACAGCGGCGAGAGACTGACCACCGCCGCCGACCCGGTCTCGGGCAGGTCGTTCGTCTACACATACGACGACGCCGATCGTATGACCAAGCTCACCTCGGCGACTCCGGTCACCACCCAGGGCTTCGACTACGACGCCATGGACCGGCTGACCGCGCACACGCTGAAGAACTCCGCGGGAACGCAGCTGGCGAAGGTCGGCTATACCTGGGACCGGGACGACAACCTGATCACCAAGGTCACGGAGGGCACTGCCGGAGCCGGCACCAACAACTACGGCTACGACCAGCTCGGCCGGATCACCTCCTGGAAGGCGCCGAACGGCAACACCGTCGACTACACCTGGGACGCCTCGGGCAACCGGACCTCTGCGGGCGACAAGACCTTCACCTACGACGAGCGCAACCGCCTGACCTCGGGAGCGGGGACCGACTACACCTACACCCCGCGCGGAACCCTCGCCGGCGAGACCACGGCCGGGACGACCAAGAACCTGGTCTTCGACGCCTTCGACCGGCTGATCTCCGACGGGGACGTCACCTACGGCTACGACGCGCTGGGCCGGGTCGCCTCCCGCAAGCAGGGAGCCGACGACCAGCGGTTCCTCTACTCCGGAATGGCCAACGACATCGCCGCCATCACCGACGGAGCAGGCGCGGTCAAGTCCCGCTACGGCCGTAGCCCCTCGGGTGAGCTGCTGGGCATCGAGGAGGGCGGCCAGAAGCTGGGGGTGATGACCGACCTGCACGACGACGTGGTCGCCACCTTCTCCGGCACCGCGTTGACCGACTCGGTGGCCTACAACCCGTTCGGAGAGGTCCTCGCGCAGACCGGTACCAAACGATCCCTGGGATACCAGGGCGAGTACACCGACCCCGCGACGGGCAAGGTCAACATGCACGCCCGCTGGTATCTGCCGGGCACCGGAGGGTTCGCCTCCCGCGACGACTGGACGCTGTCCCCGTACCCGTCGATCAACCTCAACCGCTACACCTACGGCAATGCCAGCCCGCTGGTCAACACCGACCCCACGGGACACTGCCCGATCTGCATCCCGCTGCTGATCGCCGCCGCCAGGGTCGTGATCCCGATGGTCGTGCGCGCCGTGCCCAGGGTCGTCCAGGCGGCCTCCCGGGTCCGGCCCCCCGCGGTTCGCCCCCCGGCGATCAGGCCTCCCGCGGCCCGTCCTCCGGCGGCTCGTCCCCCGGCCTCTCGGGCAGGCGGGAACAACAGGGGCGGGGCACCGCGAAACCAGAACACAAGGTCGACGAAGCCTCCGTCGAGGTCCGGCAAGCCGCCGTCGAGGTCGACCAAGCCTTCGCGGTCCACCAAGCCTTCCAAGGCCACCAAGCCGTCGTCGAGGTCGACCAAGGCGCCGCCCAAGACGAAGTCATCGCCCAAGACCAAGGCGCCGCCCAAGGCGAAGTCATCGCCCAAGACGAAGACGCCGCCCAAGGCGAAGTCATCGCCTAAGACGAAGACGCCCCCCAAGACGAAGACGCCGCCCAAGTCCAAGCCGACCACCAAGACTCGTAGTGGGCCTTCCCACAACACCACCAAGATTGAAATCAGCGCGGAGAGCATCTCTGACGTGTCGGGTGTCGACACGTCTGATGTGCCCGACTTCAACGGCTGCTATGGATGGCGGAGCTGCATCAAGGACGTCGTCGAGGAGTTCGTCGACAACACGGTCGACGAGACCGTCGAGGACCTGGTGGACGAGATCACCCCGGACCTCCCGTCGGCCCCGCCGGGGGACGGAGGCTCGGCGTGCGACGCGCGCGGGCTCAACAGCTTCGTGCCGGGAACCCGCGTCCTGATGGCCGACGGTTCGACGAAGGCGATCGAGGACATCAGGGTCGGCGACCGTGTCGTGGCCACCGACCCCGAGACCGACGTCACCAAGGCCAAACCCGTCATTACCTTGATCACCGGTCACGGCACCAAGAATCTCGTCAAGGTGACCGTCGATATCGACGGTCACCGCGGCGACGCCATCGATGTCATCACCGCCACGGACGAGCACCCCTTCTGGGTCCCGTCCCTGCGCGAATGGGCGAACGCCGGCGACCTCAAGCCGGGCATGTGGCTGCGCACCTCAGCCGGCACCCACGTCCAGATCACCGCGGTCAAGAAGTGGACCGCCGTCCAGCGAGTCCACAACCTGACGGTCGACGACCTGCACACCTACCATGTGGTAGTCGGGGACCAGGCTGTCCTTGTTCATAACGCTAGCCCTCACTGCCTTGAAGTCGATGTATGTGATGCCAGCGGGAACCCTAAGGTCAGCTATTGTCTGCAGAGTGGAAATATGACGGATGCAGAGGCTGGCTTGGGGGGTGGCTACAATTCTCAATCGGCGACTCATACTGAACATCGTTCAGCTCGAATGTCCGGAGCTTCGCCCGGAAGGAATCCCATCCCTAATGACCCATTCGCAAATCTTGTCCCTCTAGACCCTGGCGATCAGGTCACTATGCGGGGCCAGTTGCCGCCGTGCCCTCGTTGCAGGGGAGCAATGAATCGCATGGTGGATGAGTTGGGTGTCGGAGTCACCTACGAATACGATGGCCCTCGCGGTTCAGGGTCATGGGAAGCACCTGGGAGGAAGAGGCGTAGATGAGGTTTGCGGCAGATAAAGTCAACCTGGATGAAGACTGGGATGACGAAGTGCTGGAAGTGGTAGTTGTAGGAAGCGAGGGGGCGTTGACCCGTTCCCTCTCCTTTCAGAGAAGCCTCCATGATCCAGATGAACAGGAAATCCAGCTCGGATGGGACACCTACTCTGTCTCAATGGAGGATGGAAAAACCGACTATGGATGCCTGTCTGAGGTTCAACTGTCGGGAGGGCGGCTTACGCTGAATTTCCTGCCCGATGTTGCTGAATCTCTCGGCTGGCCAGAAGTGGTTGAGGTAGACCTTCGGGTGTCGGAAGAAGAAATTGCCGAGATGGCTACAGTTCTGCGGTCGATACTCGAATGGGGGAGGCGGGATTCTGTTCCTAGGATTTCTGGCATTTAAGGCCATTCTTGGATGCTCCGAATGAAAATGTGCCGCTATTCCTCTGGGTGGATTCTGGGGAGGTGTATTTATAATAGCTTCTATAATTGTCGATTCTGTAGTACGGGTGAAGCCTCGCATGGGCTTCATGCGAGGCTTCGGAGCCTTTGACGGCTAAGTTGACGGCTACGGCAGTCGTGATCGTTTTTTGACGGCTACGGTTCAGGGTCGTCGAGGGCGTCGTCCATGCGTTCGATGGCGTCGCGTTGGAGGCGGAGCCGGACGTGGGCGTAGGTGTCGGCGGTGATGGAGATGTGGGCGTGACCGAGCAGCTCCTTGATCACCACCAGGTCCACGCCCTGGTCCAGCAGGAGCGAGGCGCATGAGTGTCTCAGGTCGTGGAAGCGGATCGGGCGCAGGCCCGCGCGCTGGAGCAGGGCTTTGAAGTCGCGGCTGACGTTGGCTGGGTTGATCATGCCGCCGTGGCGGGTGGTGAACACGAGTCCGGTCTCGGGCCAGGCCGCTCCGACGGTTTCGCGTTCGCGTTCTTGACGCTCGCGATGTTCGGTCAGGGCGTCGATGCAGGAGCCGGGCAGGGCGATGCGGCGTTCGGAGTTGACGGTCTTGGTCGGGGCGAGGACCAGGCCGGTGCCGCCGGGGATGTACTGGAGGGTCTGGCGGATGGTCAGGGTGCCGCCGGTCAGGTCCACATCCGTCCAGCGCAGGCCGAGGAGTTCGCCGCGGCGCATGCCGGTGCGCAGGGCCAGCAGGACCAGGGCGTGCAGCCGGGAGCCGCGGGCGGCTTCCAGCAGGTGGCGGGCTTCGGCGGCGGTGAGGGGTTCGATGCGCCGGCGGCGTCCGGCGCTGACCTGGACGTTACGGGCGACGTTACGGGCGAGGTCGTCTTCTCGTACGGCGTGCTGGAGCGCCGAGCGCAGCAGGGCGTGCAGGTAGACGATGGTCAGCGGGGACAGGTACTGGCGGCAGCATCGGCCGAGGGCGCAGCAGCGGGGCCGGTTCCGCTCGGTGGCGGCGTTGGTGTCGCGGGCGGCGTCGGTGCCCTGGGCGCAGCAGCGGCAGGTGGCGCGGAGTTGGTCAAGCCAGACGCGGACGTCCTTGGCGGTGAGCCGGGTGAGCTTCTTGGCGCCGAGCGCGGGGATCAGGTAGAGCCGTACGCAGGTGCGGTAGCGGGCCAGGGTGGAGGGGCGGATGGTGTGGACGGCGACGTGGTCCAGCCAGTGCGTCAGGTAGTCGGCCACGGACGGGTCCTGGGTGGTGCGGGGAGTGTGCTGCCGGTGGTCGTTGATCTTCTTGGTGAGTTTGTCGGCGGCTTCGCGGCGGGTCTTGCCGTAGACGCGGACGGGGGAAGCTCATGTAGGCCTGATTACGCCGCCGGGCCTCAGCCACGATCTCCTCGCCGCCGGAGGTTGCCATGATGTCGGTGCGGACGTCGCTCCACTTGGGAAAATTCGTCATCGGTCCTTCTCCTCCGCCTCACGTTCGGTCAGGTACTTCTCATACAGCTCTTCGGCGCGGGGATGGCGCGCCGATACCAGCCCGACCAGTTGCCGGACTTGTCCCTGCCGACCAGCAAGATGGCCGACCGCCACGGATCGAACACAAACAAGATCCGGATCTCGGAGCGGCCTGCCGAGCCGGGACGCAGTTCCTTCAGGTTGTGGACCTGGGAACCTTCCAACTCGTCGACCAGCGGACGGCCCAGGCTCGGACCGGCCCTGGCCGGTCAGTCGATGGCATCGACGACCTGCACCCGGGATCGCTCGTCCAGGGCGTTGATCCATGCCAGGATCTCGTGGCGAGTACCCCAACGCCGGATCATCGACGACCATAGGGTGCATCAGCGTGATGACCTGGCGGCGAACCTTCCCCGGCACCTCCGACCAGATTCCTGATGTCCGCCACTTCGCCCGATGCCTCCCGGCTGGCGCCCCTTGCCGGGACGACGCCGAATTCATCGTTGCCGAGCTCGCGACGAACGCCCCCAAGCGCGCCAGCAGCGGCCGCCCGCACTGTACCTTCGTCGTCGAGATCACCCGCACGATTGCCGAGGGTCACCGTCGCGGTCTACGACTGCGGTTGGGGGCGGCGTCCCCTCCCAGGCCGCCGATGAGGTCGATCGTGTTCGCCTGCTCGGAACCTCACCGGGCAGCCAGACCAGCCCGGCGTCCGCCAACTCGGACCTCTCCGAAGAGCGCCATGGTCCGCGCCCGGCTCCGCAGGGCCGGCGGCGCGCTCGCCTCCCGGTAATCTGACCCTGGACATGGCCAGGAACCGCGGGCACCGGAACCCCGGCCCGAAGGCCATCGAGACGCCTGCCGGGTCGGAGGATGGACCTCTCGTTGCGGCGCAGTCGGGGCGTTGTCTTGAATATGTCGTCAGCGACATATAGCGTTGTGGGGTGGATGCGCTCTTTGCCATCGAGGTCGAGCCCGAAGTGCGGGATTGGTTGGAGGCGTTGCCGGCCAAGCACTTCCTCAAGATCGACGAGTATGTCGGGCTGCTCGCGGAACACGCTGCCGCGCTCGGCGAGCCCTATGCCCGCTACCTGGGCGACGGAGTTCGGGAGCTGCGGCCCACCCTCGACGGTGCTGCCATACGCATCACGTACTGGCTCACGCCGAACCGCACCGCAGTCCTGCTAACCGTCTTCCGTAAGACGAGAATGCGGGAGGACACCGAAGTCAGGCGCGCCAAGCTCGCTCAGAAGGTCTGCGAGGCCGAACACGGTCCAGCACACGAGGAGTTCATCCGCGCCATTGAGGAAGGAGAGGTGGAGCAATGAGCCACAGCCGCTGGAAGACCTTGCGCGAACGCAAGCTCGCCGAGGGTTTCACCGAGCCGGAGGACGTGGCCGAGGCTCGTCGCGAGATTCGACTGTCCATGGCCCTGGCGAAGGCGGTGTACGATCGGCGCGCCGAACTCGGGCTCACTCAGGCTGAATTGGCCGACCGCGCGGGCCTCACCCAGGCGAAGGTCTCCCGAATCGAAGGCTCTGACACCGTTCCCACACTGCCGCTTCTCGCCAAGCTGGCCGAGGCCCTTGACGCCACCCTTAACATCGCCCTCGACAACGATGACACCCAGGTGAGCTTCACCGGACACCGCAACAACGCGGCCTGAGTAGTCCAAGCACTCCGCGCTGTGCTTCGGCGGTGTGATGGGGATCGAATGACGAAATGTATGACAGCGGCCACGGTATACGGTATGAGGCGTATCTGAAGGAGTTGCCGTGAGCGCCGAGTTCCATTTCTTTACGCGTGAGGAGTTCATCACCGAGTTCGTCCACCCCGACGGCCGCCAGGCATTGGAGGAGGCACGGGAGCGCCGGGTGGCGCAGGTGCGCGGGGGTTCCTGGCCGATAAGGCCCTAGCACGCAAACTCCCCTTGAGTTCTTTTTCCTGAGCGCATGGGACGCCGATGGATGACGAGGCGTTCTCCTCCCGTCCAGCCTCAGATTCAGCGAGGGCGGAACGTCGCCGCCTTTGATCGGTTCAGTCGACACCGCCGGTTTTCCGAGTTCCGGAACAGGTCCGGCGGGCATTCCGTCCAGGACGCCCGCCGGATTTCTCTGCCTGCCTCAGGAGCCGGGACGCTCCTTGGCGGCCGAGGCGGTGGAGCGGCCGGGGGAGGTGGGCTGAGCGGGGATCTGGTGCTCGGAGGTGTCGGGCCGTGCGGGGGCGGGGCGCTCCTCGGTGTCCGGCGAGGTGCTCGGCGAGGTGACCGAGGAGGCGCTCGGGGAGGTGCTCGGCGACACGGGGGCCGGGGTGTCCTCGGTGGCGGGCCCGGTCGGGGCGTCCGCGTGCGCGGGAAGGTCGGAGGTGGCCTGTCGCGGGGTGAAGTCGGGGGTGATCGGCTGCGGGGGGAGGTCGGAGGTGACCGGGCGGCCGGAGATGTCGGGGGCGGTCGGCTGCGGGGGGACGTCGGTGGCGAGCGTCCGCGGGGGAGCGGGGTTGCTCGGCGTGGTGGTCCCCGCGGCGGACGGGTCGTACAGGCCGGCGGACGGGGGAACCTCGACCACCACGGTGTCGGCCGGACCGGGGGTGGACTCCAGGACGGCCCGCGCGTGGTCCATGTGCGAGGCCGCGACCAGCACGTCGTAGCGGCCGGCGACGATCGCGCTGCGCGAGGCGAAGTCACGCTTGCCGCCGGTGAACAGGTGGTTGATGAACCCGAACGCGGCGCCCATCACCGCGCCCCACAGGGCCGCCCAGAGCACGAGCACGAAGAACGACAGCGTGGTCGAGGTGAACAGGCCGAGGAACATCCCGACCACGGCGCCGAAGGCCGCGCCGCTCCCGGCCCCGGTGAGGGCGGCCCGCCCGTTGGTCATCCTGCCGGTGACGGTCTCCTCGAGTTTCAGGTCGCTGCCGACGATGGCCACGTTCTCGACGGGAAAGCCCGCGTCGGAGAGCCCGTCCACGGTTCGCTGCGCCGCGAGGTAGTTGTCGTAGCCTGCCAGGACCCTCCGGTCCACGACGACCTGCGTGTCCAGGCCGGTGGGCGTTCCATTCATGTCCGCTCGCCTTTCGGGGGTGGGAGATGGCTCGACGGGCCGACTACCCCGTGTCCGTAGGACGATGCGCGTCCCCCGCCGGGATCTGGCCGCGAACGGCGAACGCCGGGAACCGTGAGCGGCGAACCTCCGGGAACCGCGGGCGGAGGATCCGGGTGCCGCGAGGGGCCAACCCCATTAATTGGGAAAGAAATCCGTACAATTAGGACATTGGTAAGGGCTTACCGTTAGGGTTCCCACAAGATGGCGCCAGTGGAGGCGGGAGACGGGACACCGGTGTCAGGGTCACGAAGGAGCCGGAAATGATCGTGCTCATCGTGGTGGTGGAGGTGGTACTGGTGCTCGCGGCCTTCGCGGCGGTGTACAGGCTCACCCGCTACCGGAGCAGACCGACGTGCCCGGAGGACCGCCGCAGATCCGACACCCGTACCGATCCCGATGGCCGGGCACCGCGGACCGGCGGGAGGTGACCGGCGAGAGCGGGCGCCACGCGTACGGCGGCGCCGCGCTCTCACGGGTGGATCCGCCGCGGGCGGCGGCGCCGAGTCCCCGCGCGGGAGGTGGTGTCGCGCTCCCGCGGGTGGATCACCAGCTCTGGTGGAGCGGCATGCCCTCGGTGTAGCCGGACGAGCTCTGCACGCCGACCACCGCCCGCTCGTGGAACTCCTCCAGGGTGGAGGCGCCCGCGTAGGTGCACGAGGAGCGCAGTCCGGCCACGATGGCGTCGATCTGGTCCTCGACGCTGGGCATCGCCGGATCGAGATACATCCTGGAGGTGGAGATGCCCTCCTCGAACAGTGCCTTGCGCGCCCGGTCGAAGGGGGAGTCCTCGGCCGTGCGCAGCCGCACCGCGCGGGCCGAGGCCATGCCGAAGTTCTCCTTGTACTTGCGCCCGTCGGCGGAGGTGCGGGTGTCGCCGGGCGACTCGTAGGTGCCGGCGAACCACGAGCCGATCATCACGTTGGACGCCCCCGCGGCCAGGGCCAGGGCCACGTCGCGGGGGTGGCGGACACCGCCGTCGGCCCACACGTGGCGGCCCAGCCTGCGGGCCTCGGCGGCGCACTCCAGCACGGCGGAGAACTGCGGGCGGCCCACGCCGGTCATCATCCGGGTGGTGCACATGGCGCCCGGGCCGACGCCGACCTTCAGGATGTCCGCCCCGGCCTCGACGAGATCCCGCACGCCCTCGGCGGTGACGACGTTGCCCGCCGCGACGGGCACGTCGGGGCCGAGCGCCCGGACCGCCTTCAAAGCACTGATCATCTTCTCCTGGTGGCCGTGGGCGGTGTCGACGACCAGGCAGTCCACCCCGGCGTCGAGCACCTCCTTGGCCTTGGCGGCCACGTCGCCGTTGACGCCGACGGCCGCCGCGACGCGGAGCCTGCCCAAGTCGTCGACGGCGGGCCGGTACAGGGTGGCGCGCAGCGCGCCCGTCCTGGTCAGGATGCCGACCAGCCTGCCCTCCGCGTCCACGACCGGGGCGAGCCGGTGGCGGCCCCCGTGGAGGCGGTCGAAGGCCTCGCGCGGGTCGAGCCCGGCGGGCAGCGTGAGCAGGTGGTCGGACATCACCTGGGAGAGCTGGGTGTACATGTCCACGCCGGAACAGTCGCTCTCGGTGACCACGCCGGCCGGGCGGTTGTCCCAGTCGACGATGATGATCGCGCCGTGGGCCCGCTTGGGCAGCAGGTTGAGCGCCTCGCCGACGGTGTCGTGCGGGGTGAGCGTGAGCGGGGTGTCATGGACGAGGTCGCGCTTCTTGACCCAGTCGACGACGTCGGCGACCACGTCGATCGGGATGTCCTGCGGGATCACGGTGATCCCGCCCCGCCGCGCGACGGTCTCGGCCATCCGCCGTCCCGCCACGGCCGTCATGTTGGCGACCACGACGGGGATGGTGGTTCCGGTGCCGTCCCGGCTGGAGAGGTCGACGGCGAGCCGCGAGCCGACGGAGGAGAGCGACGGGACCATGAAAACGTCGCTGTAGGTCAGGTCGTAGGCCGGTGCCATCTCATTGAGAAATCTCACATTGATCCACCTTATCCCGTGAATTGCCAAAGATGAGCGTTCCCCTTTTCCGCTTCTCCGAAGAGGACCGGCAGGTCGGGCCGGAGGCTAAGATCCGGTTTGCGCGAATAAGTGGATGGCCATGAGGAGGCATTGTGATCGTGGTTGATCGGCCCGAGATGCTCGTCGTAGGTCATGCCGTACGGACGTCGAACGCCGACGAGGCGGAGCCGGGCCGGGGGAGGCTCGGCGCGCTCTGGGCGCGGGCGGGATCCCCGGGGGCCTTCGCCCACGTGCCGGGACGGGTCGACGAGAACATCTACGCGGTGCTCACCGACTATGAGAGTGATCATCACGGTGCCTACACCCAGATCGTCGGGGTCGCCGTGCGCAGCGCCGCGGCGCTGCCCGAGGGCATGGTGGCGGTACGGGTGCCCGGGGTGCCGTCGTTGAAGATCGAGGCCCGCGGGCCGATGCCGGGCGTCCTGCTGGAGGCATGGCAGCAGCTGTGGAAGCACACCGAGTCGGGAGGCACCCCGCCGAGGGCCTTCACCACCGACGTGGAGGTGCACCACCCGGGAGGCGCCGACATCTACGCGGCGGTGCTGTCCCCGATGCGCTGAGCGGGACCGTTCCCGGCGCCGCCGGGCCGGTCGTCCGGCGCGCCGGGCGGTGCGGCCCGGTGCGGCCCCCCGTGGCCGTACCGGACCTTCCTGTCGTGCCTTGTCGTGTCGGGATCCTGCCGCCGTACGAGCCGCTTCCGGCCGGTTCGCCCATCGGGGACTCAGGCGTCGTCACCGGGCGGATCGGGCAGCCGCCAGCCTGAGATGACCAGCGGGAGCACGAAGTGCGTCAGGCCCAGGGCGAGTGCCAGGGCGAAGAACGCGTCTCCCGGCATGGAGTAGTCGCGGCCCTGCGTCATGCCCAGCGCGATGGCCGTGACGAAGACGGCGACCAGGATGCCCATCGTGACCCGGTGGGCGATGGCGACGGCCCGCAGGCGCTCGCCTATCTGGCGCTCGTCCAGGTCGCGCTCGGACAGCTCGACGACGCCACGGGTCGCGACGTTGAGAAGCGAGACGGCGGGAAAGTAGATGACCATGCTGAGCGCCAGGAGCGTGAAGTCGGACAGATCGGCGCCGTCACTCGGCGCGCCGGACCAGGAGACGGCGACGTCCAGCCACAGGAGGGCCAGCGAGAGGATCACCGCCGAGGCGATCAGCCGCCTGCGGCCCCGGGTGGCGTACCAGCCGGGCAGGTAGTCGCGCTGCATGACCTCCACACGGGTCTGGCGCAAGTTTTCCTTCCACGTGTTCATCGAATACCTCCGAAGGAGACCCCGGCTTTCCGGCCGGGGAAAGTCAACTGATCTGGCCGCTGCCGAGCCGGGGGAACGGTTTGAGGGAGAACACGACTTCCAGCGGCACCTCGAAGTGCTCGGCGATCCGCATGGCGAGGAACAGGCTCGGGCTGTATTCGCCGCGCTCCAGATAGCCGATCGTCTGGTAGTGGACTCCCAGCGCGGCCGCCAGATCCTTGCGCGAGATCCCGCGCTCGGCTCTCAGCACCGAGATCCGGTTGTAGATGTCTTCCGCTGACATTCCGGTGCCTCCTGCTCAGGAGAGCCGCGCGGCCGGTCGCGGGGACGGAGTGCGGATACGTGATGCAGTACTCATGTGAATGAATGTAGTACATCTACTACATATGAATCAATACCTACAACGAACAGGGGTACGGCTACAGGGTTTCCGGGCCTGTGATTGCATGATCACCCATGAACGCGGCAACAACGACAGCGCGGAGAAGATGGTCCAAGCTCCTTGCGGTCCTTCTCGCCATCCTCCTCCTGGGAGCGACGGGCCTGTATCAGCTAATGAACGCGCGGACCTTGCAGCTGGCAGGAGAGCTGACCGACCGCGTGGCGACCGATGAGAAGGTCGTCGCCCTGACCTTCGACGACGGCCCTGACGAGCACACCCCCGAGATCATCGGCATTCTTGCCGAACAGCGTGTCCGCGCGACGTTCTTCGTCATCGGCTCCGAGGTCGAAGCCCGGCCGCAGGACGCGCGGGCACTGGTCGACAAGGGGCATGAGCTCGCCAACCACACCTACACCCATCGGCGGATGGTGTTCGTCTCCCCAAACATCGTGGCGAGTGAGGTTGAGCGCACTGATGCGGCCATCCGAATGGCGGGGCAGCGCGGCGAGATCCTGTTCCGTCCGCCAACGGGCAAGAAATTGCTTGTCCTGCCGCTGTATTTGGCCGGCAACCAGAGGCACACGGTCATGTGGGACGTGGAGCCGGACTCCGGTACGACTCCCACCGCCGCCGAGATCGTCTCGGCGGTGCGCGAGGAGACAAGGCCAGGATCGATCATCTTGCTCCACCCGTGGTACGCCGGCGGGCGGAACACTCGTGAGGCCATCAAAGGCTTGATCATGGACCTCCGTGACCGGGGATACCGATTCGTCACGGTCTCAGAACTGCTCGCCTTGCGACGTCGTTGACATGCGGTCCAGCCCTTCATCTCATTGCGCAGGGACCCTTTGGAGCTGCTGACGCAATGAGACGAAGCGAGAACGAGGCCAGAACGCAAGATCTTCGGTGGTCTTCAGCCGCCGGGGCTCAGCCCTCCTGCCTCCACAGGGGCTCGGGAACCTCGAAGCCGACGTCCTGGCCCCACCGGTTGCGGTAGCTCACCTCGTGCGCCGGGCGGCGGGGCGCGACGCCCCAGCGCCCGGTGGGATAGCCGAAGGTGACCGTGCAGGCCAGGGTCCAGCCCTTGCCCTCGGGCACGCCGAGCACCCGCAGCGTCTCCTCGGCGTGGAAGATGCCGAGCACGCTGGTCAGCGCGCTGCCCACCCCGTGGGCGCGGGCGGCCAGCTGCGCGCTCCACACCGAGGGGAAGATCGAGCCGCCGGACGGGTCGTTGCGGACGAACGCGAACAGCAGCAGCGGATAGCCCTCGAAGTGGTCGGCCAGGTGTTTGGCCGACTTCAGGACGTTGAGCGTCCGCGTGTCGCCCTCGGCCTCGGCCTTCTCGCGCATCGGCCGGTAGTGGCCCTCGAAGAGCCGCCCGAGCGCGTCCCGGTACAGAGGGCCGAGCCGCTCCTTCACCGCGAGGTCGTCGACCAGCAGGAAGCGCCAGCTCTGCACGTTGCCGCCGCTGGGCGCGCGGACCGCGGCGTCCAGGATGCTCCGCTGGACCTCCTCGGGGATCGGGTCCGGCTTGACCCTGCGCATCGCCCTGGTCGTGTAGAGGGCCTCGAAAACGTCCATCCCCGCCGGCCCGCCCGCTGCCCCGGCGGCCCCGGCGGCCCCGGCGTCCTCGGTGCCCGCCGGTCCGTCCTCGGTCCTCATGTCCCGCGTGCCCTCCATACCTGCCATGCCCTCCATACCTGCCGTGCCCTCCATACCTGCCGTGCCCTCCGTGTCTGCCGTGTCGTCCACGCCTGCCGTGCCCCCCGTCGCCTTCGTGCTCGCGGGCCCGCGGCCCGCCGCCCCCCTGCCCGCCTCGCCGCCCATCAGGCCAGCACCCCGGCCTCGCGCAGCCGCGTCGCGGTCTCGTCGGGCAGCCCCCAGGAGGACAGGTCCGCCAGCCGGGTGGCGGGGGAGAGGTCCTGCTCGGGCACGCCGAGCAGGCGCGGCGCGGGCGCGGGCTGCCTGACCCCGCCGACCTCGACGAACATGCCCCTGGCCTTGTTGTGCGGGTGGTCCGCGGCCTCGCCCCCCTCCAGCACGGGGGAGACGCAGGCGTCCGTGCCGTCGAACACCGCCTCCCACTCGGCGCGGGTCCTGGACCTGAACGCCTCGGCCAGCCGCTCGCGGAGCGCGGGCCACTGCGACCTGTCGTCGCGGTCGGGCAGGTCCTCCAGGCCCATCAGGGTGACCATCTCGGTCCAGAACTGGGGTTCCAGCGCCCCGACGGCCACGTACCGGCCGTCGGCGGTCTCGTAGGTGTCGTACATCGGCGCGCCGGTGTCGAGCAGGTTCGTGCCGCGCGGGCCCCAGCCGCCGGTCTGCACGCCGTGGTGGAACATCGCGAACAGCGTCGCCGCGCCGTCCACCATGGCGGCGTCGATCACCCGGCCCTCGCCGGTCCGCTCCCGCTCGATCAGCGCCAGCAGCACGCCGTACGCGAGCATGAGGCCGCCCCCGGCGAAGTCGCCGAGGATGTTGATCGGCGGGGTGGGGGGCTCGCCCGCGCGGCCCAGCATCGACAGCACGCCGGAGACGGCGATGTAGTCGATGTCGTGCCCGGCGGTCGTGGCGAGCGGGCCGTCCTGGCCCCAGCCGGTCATCCGCCCGTAGATCAGGCGCGGGTTGACCGCGTGCAGGTCGGCCGGGCCGATGCCGAGGCGCTCGGCGACGCCCGGCCGGAAGACCTCGACGACCACGTCGGCGTGGCGGGCCAGCTCCTTGAACGCGGCCACCCCCTCGGGGGACTTCAGATCCAGGCCGACCGTCCGTTTGCCCCGGTCCATCACGTCGGGGCGCGGCCTGTCCCCGGCCCTGGCGACGACGCTCGCGCGCTCGACGCGCAGCACCTCGGCCCCGTGGTCGGCCAGCATCATCCCGGCGAAGGGCCCGGGGGCCAGCCCCGCCAGTTCGAGCACGCGGACTCCGGCCAGCGGGCCCTTCCTGGTCACGTGCTCCATCGGCATTCTCCTCGGGTGCGTTCGGGGTCTCGTCGGTACGGCGTACCCGGGCGATCGCCTGGTTGCGAGCACTGCCGTCCTCCCGCCCAAGTAGAACAACATTCGGCTTTCTATGGCAAGACACATCGCGAGGAGCCGCGTGGCGCCCGCGCGCGTATGGGAAACTTGCGCCCTCTCCGAATGGGACCTAGGGGTTTTGCGATGACATATCCGCACAGTGAACGGGTGGTCGCTGGGCGCTATCGACTGCTGCGGGAACTCGGCAGGGGTGGGATGGGCGTCGTGTGGGAGGGCTACGACATCCTCCTCAACCGCTCGGTCGCCGTGAAGGAAGTGCTCCTACCGCCCAACCTCTCCCCGGCCGAGCACCAGGTCCAGCTGACCCGCACCTCCCGCGAGGCCAGGACGGCGGCCAGGCTCAACCACCGCGGCATCGTGGCGATCTACGACGTGGCGGAGCAGGACGGCCGCCCCTGGATCGTGATGGAGCTGGTCAGGGCCCGCGGGCTGGACGAGGTCGGCCTGCTGCCGGTGCGCCAGGTCGCCGACATCGGCCGCCAGGTCCTGTCGGCCCTGCGCGCGGCCCACGAGGCCGGGATCCTGCACCGCGACGTCAAACCGAGCAACATCCTGCTGGACGCCGAGGGCCGCGCCGTGCTCTCCGACTTCGGCATCGCCGTCATCGAGGGCGACACCTCGCTCACCCAGACGGGCATGGTGACGGGCTCGCCGAGCTTCCTGCCGCCCGAGCGCGCCACCGGGGTCGACGCCGGCCCCTGGTCCGACCTGTGGGCACTCGGCGCCACCCTCTACGCGGCCCTGGTCGGCCAGGGGCCCTTCGAGCGCCGCGACGCCATCTCCACCCTCGGCGCGCTCCTCACCGAGGAGCCCGACTTCGGCGTGGTGCCCCTGGAGATGCGAGCGGTGCTCACCGGCATGCTCCAGCGGGAACCCGCCCACCGGCTGACCGCGCAGCAGGCCGACGCCATGCTGGCGGAGGTCATCGACGACCCGTCGGCCGCGGCCCGCCGTACCGGGGAGACCGCCGTCCGCCAGGGGCGAGGCACCGGGGGCCACCGTACGGGAGGGGCCCCGAGCCGTACCGAGGAGAACTTCAGCCGCATCGGCAAGACCTCCCACCGCACCGGGGAGCGGGAAAGGCACGAGACCAGGAATTCGGCCGCGCCCGGCCGCCGCCGCGGCGGAGGGCGGCTCCCGCTGATCGTGGGGGCCGTCGTCCTGCTGGCGGCCGGGGGCGCCGCGGCGGCCGTGGCGATGTCGCAACCCGACCAGCGGCCGGTGGCGCGCTCCGCGCCCACCGTCGCGGAGGCCACGCCGGAGCCGGTGGAGGAGACCGAGCCGGCGACCGCCACCCCCACCCCGACCCCCACCCCCACCAGGACCAGGACGGCCGCACCCGCCGGAGGGCTGAAGACGTGGCGGGCCCGGCCTCCGGAGAACTGGTCGATCAGATACCCGGCCGGATGGAACGGCGACTGGGCGGCCGAGACGGGCTACACCCAGTGGCTGCGCCGCGACGGGGCCGCCCACCTGTCGGTGGAGCCACTGGAGGGAGGCCTCGAGGGCCTGGACTCGCTCCAGGCGACCGTCAGGGAGAACGTGGCCCAGTGGAGCGACATCCACTCCGAGGACACGGCCAAGATCCCCCTCGCCTACGGCGCCGGGCTCCAGTGGGAGTTCACCTGGACCATGAAGGACAGCGGAGGAGCCCCCTGGGCCACCGCCGGGGTGACCTATCGCGAGATGCGGCGGTTCATCGAGGTGGGCGACTCGGTCATGGTGCTCAGCTGGACCACCCACGACGCCGACTGGGTGGCCCAGCAGGCTCTCATGACCCGCGTGTTCGACAGCTTCCACCCCCGCGGAGGCGAGTGACATGAACCAAAGGCGCTCGGACCGCGTGCCCGGCGGTCCTCCCCCCGTGGAGGCGAGCGGTCCTCACCGCGTGGAGGCGAACAGCACGCCCTGGAAGGTGCTCGCGCTGCCGCCCCTCCCCGAGGAGGCGGTGCGCAACCTGCTCGGCTCGCTCGGCGACCGGGTCGCCGTGTCGGTTCCCGCGGCCCGCGACCGGGAGTCGCTGCTCGCCGCCCTCGGCGACGCCGAGATCGTGGTCGGCGACTGGAGCGGCGGGCTCGCCCTGGACGCCGAGGCCGTCCGGGCCGCGCCGGGCCTGGCGTTCGTGCAGCAGCCCTCCGTGGGCGTGGACGGTCACGATCTCGCCGCGCTCGCCGAGGCGGGCGTGCCGCTGGCCAACACCGCGGGGGTGAGCGCGATCGGGGTGGCCGAGTGGTGTCTCGCCGCCGCGCTCGCGCTGTCGCGGCGGCTGCTCGACGCCGACGCCGCGGTCCGCGCGGGACGCTGGCCGCAGCTGGACCTCGGACCCGCCGAGCTGTACGGCTCGCGCGTCGGCGTCGTCGGGTTCGGCCCGATCGGCGAGGCCGCCGCCCGGATGTTCGCCGCCCATGGATGCGAGGTCTCCTACTGGACCCGCACGCCGCGCGAGGTGCCCTACACCTACCGGGAGATCGGCGATCTCGTCGCGAGCTCCCACGTGCTCGTCCTGGTCGTCCCGCTGACGGAGGAGACCAGAAGGCTGATCGACCCGTCCCTGATGCCCGCGGGCTCGCTGCTCGTCAACGCGGCGAGGGGGCAGGTGGTCGACTCGGCGGCGCTGCTTTCCGCCCTGGAGTCGGGGCACCTGGGCGGCGCAGCGCTCGACGTCTTCGACACCGAGCCGCTGCCGCAGGACGACCCGCTGCGCGGCAGTCCGAGGGTCCTTCTCTCGCCGCACGTGGCCGGGGTGACCCCTCAGTCGACCGGTCGCCTGATCCGGTGCGTGCTGGACAACCTGGAGGCGGCGATCGAGGGCCGGCCTGTGGCCAACGTGGTCAACGGGGTTGATGCGGTGGTCGGCCGAAGATCGTAAGAAGGACGGTCGTAGAGTTTTCCCGTGTTTAACGCGCCCTGCCTGGCTCCGGAGACATCCGAGTTATAACGTGCCTAGGGGCGATCTTTCCAACGAGGTCATGGGGGTGATCACCGTGCGGCAGATGACGGGGATGTCTGCGCACCGGCAAGCGGTGGAGCAGATCAGGGAGTCCTACGCCGCCATCCCGGGAGGCGCGGTGCCCCGGCTCTCCAAGGCCACCACCAACCTGTTCCGGTTCAGGGACGGCGCCCGGTCGGCGAAGCTGTCGGCCAGGGACCTGGACCAGGTCATCGAGGTCGACCCGGTGACGATGACCGCCGAGGTCCAGGGGATGACGACCTACGAGAACCTGGTGGACGCCACGCTCGCCCACGGGTTCATGCCGTACGTCGTGCCGCAGCTGAAGACGATCACGCTGGGCGGGGCGGTGACGGGGCTCGGCATCGAGTCCACCAGCTTCAGGGAGGGGCTGCCGCACGAGTCGGTGGAGGAGATGGAGATCCTCACCGGCGACGGCAGGATCGTGGTGGCCCGTGACGACAACGAGCACCGGGACCTGTTCCGGGCGTTCCCGAACTCCTACGGCACGCTCGGCTACGCCCTCCGGATCCGGATCAAGCTCAAACCCGTCCAGCCGTACGTCAGGCTGACCCACATCCCGTTCGGCGACGCCGACAAGTGCATGCTCGCGATGCGCGAGATCTGCGAGCGCGGGGAGTACGAGGGCGAGCGCGTCGACTTCGTGGACGGCACGTTCTTCGGCCCAGGGGAGCTCTACATCACGGTGGGCCGCTTCGCCGAACGCGCCCCGTACCTCTCCGACTACACCGGGATGCGCATCTACTACCGGTCGATCCAGACCAGGACCCGTGACTGGCTGACCGTCCGCGACTATCTGTGGCGCTGGGACACCGACTGGTTCTGGTGCTCGCGCGCCTTCGGCGTGCAGACCGCGCTGGTGCGGTCCCTGATGCCGCGCAAGTGGATGCGCTCGGACGTCTACCGCAGGCTGGTCGGCCTCGACCGCAAGTACGGGGTGATCGCCAGGGTCGACCGCTGGCGCGACCTGCCCGTGCAGGAGTCGGTCATCCAGGACATCGAGGTGCCCGTCGAGCGCGGTGCCGAGTTCCTGGAGTTCTTCCACGACAAGGTCGGGATGGCGCCGGTCTGGATGTGCCCGCTGAGGTCCACCGGCGAGTGGCCGCTCTACCCGCTGGAGCCGGGACGGCTCTACGTCAACTTCGGCTTCTGGGGAACGGTCCCACTTCCCAGGGGGCAGTTCGACGGTTACCACAACCGTCTGATCGAGAACCGGGTCCACGAGCTGGAGGGGCATAAATCGCTGTACTCCACTTCGTTCTACCCGGAGGATGAATTCTGGCGGTTTTATAACGGAACCGCCTACTGGCCGGTCAAGCGGGCATACGACGGGGGTGGCCGGTTGCTCGACCTCTACGACAAGTGTGTTCGGGGGCGTTAAGAGAGGCTGATTCTGTGTTGCTCGCAGAGATCTTCGAGAAGGTCATGGGGCCCGAGGCGGACGTGCGCTTCGTCGCCTACGACGGAAGCAAGGCCGGACCGGCCGGCGCCGACATCAGTGTCGAGGTGAAGACCCCGGCGGCCGTCGCGTACCTGGCGCAGGCCCCCGGAGAGCTGGGTCTGGCCAGGGCGTACGTGTCCGGCCACCTCGATGTCGACGGGGACATGTACACCCTGCTGTCGCGCATGTGGTCGCTCACCGTCAACGACATCCCGGTCGGGCAGAAGCTCGCGGCCATCCGAGCCCTCGGGGTCCGCCCGCTGCTGACGCGGATGCCGCCGCCTCCGCAGGAGGTGCGGCGCAGCATGCTCGCCCGGATGGGCAGCAGGCACGCCAAGCAGCGCGACGCCGAGGCCATCCACCACCACTACGACGTCTCCAACAAGTTCTACTCGTGGGTGCTCGGCCCCTCCATGGCCTACACCTGCGCGGTCTTCCCCGAGCAGGACTCCACGCTGGAGGAGGCGCAGCTCGCCAAGTTCGAGCTCGTCGCCCGCAAGCTGGACCTCAAGCCCGGCATGAGGCTGCTGGACGTCGGCTGCGGCTGGGGCGGCATGGTCATCCACGCCGCCCGCGAGTACGGTGTGAAGGCGCTGGGGGTCACTCTCTCGCGCCAGCAGGCCGAGTGGGCGCAGAAGGCCATCGCGGAGGCCGGTCTCGGCGAGCTCGCCGAGGTCCGCCACATGGACTACCGCGACGTGCCGGAGACCGGCTTCGACGCCGTCAGCTCGATCGGCCTGACCGAGCACATCGGCAAGGACCAGCTGCCCTTCTACTTCCGCTTCCTGTACGACAAGCTCGTCCCCGGCGGGCGGCTGCTCAACCACTGCATCACCCGCCCGACGGGCACGGAGAAGACCCTCAACGCCGGCGGCTTCATCAACCGCTACGTGTTCCCCGACGGGGAGCTGGAGTCGGTCGGTTACCTGGCCCGCCAGATCGAGGACACCGGTTTCGAGATCCGCCACGAGGAGAACCTGCGAGAGCACTACGCGCAGACCCTCCGCTTCTGGTGCGCCAACCTCGACGACCACTGGGACGAGGCGGTCAAGGAGGTCGGCGAGGGCACGGCGCGGGTCTGGCGCCTCTACATGGCGGCCTGCGTGGTCGGCTTCGAACGCAACAAGATCCAGCTCCACCAGGTCCTCGGGGTGAAGCTCAACGCCGACGGCACGGCCGGTTTCCCGCTCCGCCCCTCGCTCGACTGGCCCTGACGCCCGGGACACGCGCACGCGGGGAGCCCCCGCGCGGGAGACGCTCGTACGGGATGTTCCTCTACGAGAATCCGCGCGGGCGCTCACGCGAACGCGTTCCCCCCGGGCCGTACGGTCCCTGCCGCGGACACCTCGGGGCCGGGTTCCCCGCGGCGTGACACGCCGCGGGGAACCCGGCCCCGCCGCCGTGGCCTCATCGGCCGGGCGGATACGGGCCCCTCAGCGGAGCTCGCGCTTGAGGATCTTCCCGGTCGCGGTCATCGGAAGCGTGTCGCGGAACTCGACGATCCGCGGATACTTGTACCCCGCCATGTTCTCCCTGCCCCAGGCGATCAGCTCGTCCTCGGTGACCGTCGCGCCGGGGGTGCGGATGACGTACGCCTTGACCTCCTCGCCGTGCGAGTCGTGGGCGACCCCGACCACCGCCGCGAGGGAGACCTCGGGGTGGGTGATCAGAACCTCTTCGAGCTCGCGCGGGTAGACGTTGAAGCCACCCCGGATGATCATGTCCTTGGCCCGGTCGATGATGGAGTAGTAGCCGTCGGCGTCGCGGGTGGCGATGTCGCCGGTGCGGAACCAGCCGTTCCGCATGACCTCGGCGGTCGCCTCGGGCCGGTTGTAGTAGCCCTTCATCACGTTGTGCCCGCGGATCGCGATCTCGCCGGGACCCTCGCCCTCGATCGTCTTCCAGTCGTTGTCGATCAGCTTCATCTCCACGCCCCAGATCGGCGTGCCGATCGTGCCGGGCTTGGTGGGCCTGCCGAGCTGGTTGAAGCTGGCCACCGGGGAGGTCTCCGAGAGGCCGTACCCCTCCAGGATGCCGACCCCGAAGGTCTTCTCGAAGTCCTTGAGCACCTCGACGGGGGAGGAGGCGCCCCCGGCGGCCGCGATCCTGAGAGAGGTGGGCACCTCGTCGCCGTCGGCGTGGATCTTCGTCAGCATGGCCCAGTACATGGTCGGCACACCCGCGAACAGCGTGATGTTCTCGGCGCGCATCAGCTCCAGGGCCGGGCCCGGCTCGAAGCGCGGCAGGAGCACGACGGTCGCCTGGCGCCGGAACCCGGCGTTCATGACGACGGTCTGGCCGAAGGAGTGGAACAGCGGCAGCACCGCCAGGTAGGCGTCGCCGCCCTCGGTGCGGGGGAACATCTCGTCGGAGACCATGGCGTTGAGCAGCATGTTCTGGTGGCTGAGCTCGGCGCCCTTGGGCTGGCCCGTGGTGCCGCTGGTGTAGAGGATCACCGCGGTGTCGTCGGGCGAGGTCTGCACGGTCTCGAACTCGCCGGACACGCCGTCCAGCGCCGCCCACAGCGTCTCCCCGTACTCGGACTCGGTGGCGAACGCGGTGGCGGGCAGCACGAAGAAGTGTTCGGCGGAGGACCCCTCGAAGCCGGCCCTGCCCCGCTCGCCCAGTGGCAACTCGGCAGTGCCCTCGAAGCAGAACAACGCCTTGGCCTGGGAGTCCTCCAGGTGGTAGGTGATCTCCCTGGACTGCAGCAACACGTTGAGCGGCACGACCGTGGCGCCGGCCTTGAGGATCCCGTAGTAGACGAACGGGAAGTAGGGCAGGTTGGGGCAGGCCAGCGCCACCTTGTCGCCCTTGCCGATCCCGCGGGAGACCAGCAGGTTGGCAACCTGGTTCGCGACGGTGTTGACCAGGGAGTACGGCAGCCGCAGGTCACCGAAGACCAGTGCGGTGCGGTCGGGGGCCTCCCGGGCGCTGTCCTCCAGTGCGATCGACAGGTTGAGCATCGTACGTCCTCCTCCGAGCAAGCTCTGACCCGCTCATACTGGCAGCCCGAGATACCGACCGGTAGGTAACACGATGACAAATTGACGGGCAAACCGTGGGGGAGTAAGCAGATAAGAGCGCGCTTACGGGGAGGCGAGCTGGCCGGCTGTGCGATGAAAGGTCAGTGAGCGTGGAGTACGACTACGTCATCGTGGGCGCGGGGTCAGCGGGATGCGTGCTGGCCAACCGCCTTTCCGCCGACCCCGGCACGAGGGTCGCCCTCATCGAGGCGGGCGGTTCCGACCGGAAACTGGAGGTCCGGATGCCGGCCGGCTTCTCCAAGCTGTTCAAGACCGAGCGCGACTGGGACTTCACCACCGCCAAGCAGCCCGAGCTGTCCGGCAGGGAACTCTACTGGCCGCGCGGCCGGATGCTCGGCGGATCCTCCTCGATGAACGCCCAGATGTGGGTGCGCGGGCACCGCGCCGACTACGACGGATGGAACGTGCCGGGCTGGTCCTACGAGGAGGTCCTCCCGTACTTCCGCAGGGTCGAGCGCCGCGCCGGCTCCAACCGCGGCGGCGTGTACGGCACGGAGGGCCCGATCCACATCTCGGAGCTGCGCTCCCCGAACCCCGCCACCGCGCTCTTCCTGCGGGCCTGCGAGGAGCTGGGCATCGCCCGCCTGGAGGAGCTGAACGGCCCCTCCAACGAGGGCTGCTCGCCGACACCCGTCACCCAGCGCAGGGGCCGTCGCTGGAGCTCCGCGGACGCCTACCTCGCACCCGCGGCCCGGCGGCCCAACCTCACCGTGCTCACCTCCTCGCGCGTACGCCGGGTGCTCGTCGAGGACGGGCGCGCGACCGGGGTGGAGTACGGCGGCGACGGCGACGACGGTGACGTCGGCGGCACCGCGGTGGTGCGGGCGCGCGGGGAGGTCATCCTGTCGGCCGGGGCGATCGGCTCACCGCACCTGCTGATGCTGTCGGGAGTCGGCCCGGCGGACGAACTGCGGTCCGCGGGTGTCGAGCCGGTCCACGAGCTGCCCGGGGTCGGCGCCAACCTCCAGGACCACCTCGCGTCGGGCGTCTTCCTGCACTGCCTCAAGCCGATCACCCTCGCCGGCGCCGAATCGACCGCCAACCTGCTCCGCTTCCTGGCCGGCGGCCGGGGCATGCTCACCTCCAACATCGGCGAGGCCGTGGCGTTCATCCGCACCTCCGAGGAGGAGCCCGCCCCCGACATCGAGCTGATCTTCGCTCCCGGCTCCTTCGTCAACCACGGCCTCACCCCGCCGCCCGGCCACGGCCTGACCATCGCCTCGATCCTGCTCCGGCCGGAGAGCCGCGGCCGCCTCTCTCTGGACGGCCGGGACGTCGTGATCGACCCCGGCTACCTGACGGCGGAGGCCGACGTCCGGCGGCAGGTCGCCGGGCTGCGGAAGGCGAGGGAGCTGTTCACCACCGAGGCGCTCCGGCCGCTCGCGGGGCCGCCGATGGACCCGTACTGGGACCCGAGGACCGAGGAGGAGCTCGTCCGCTGGATCCGCGAGCGCAGCGAGACCCTCTACCATCCGGTCGGCACCTGCCGGATGGGCGAGGATCCCGGGTCGGTGGTGGACCCCGCACTGCGGGTCCGGGGGATCGCCGGCCTGCGGGTGGCCGACGCCTCGGTCATGCCGCTCATCACCCGGGGACACACCCACGCGCCCACCGTCATGATCGCCGAAAGGGCCGCCGACCTCATCGCCGCAGACCGCTGACGGCCGGACCACCGGTCACCGGGCCATCGGATCGCGTGACCGTGTGACCGTGTGGCCGCGTGACCGCGTGACCGCGTGACCGCGTGACCGCGTGACCGCGTGACCGCGTGACCGTGTGACCGCGAGGCCGGGAGGCCGCCGTGGCCGCCAAGGCCGTGTGACCGCCGAGGGGCCGCGTGGACGGATCAGCTTGGCCGGGTCGTGGCCTTCCTTTCGCGGGGTGCCAGGGAGGAGCATGTTCCCCAGGCCGGGCGCTTCCCGCATCGGGAGCGCTCCGGGAAGGTCGACGATCTCGTTCCGAGCTGGTTGAGCCGAGGGTCCTGTGGCAGGATCCATGAAACAGAATGCGGTTCTAGTGGAGGCTGGCGTGACGGTTTCACTCGCGGACATCGATCTGTCGGACATCTCCTTCTGGGAGCGGCCGATGGCCGAGCGGGAGGCCGCCTTCGCAGTGCTCCGCGCGCAGCCGGGCCCCATCCTGTTCGCCGAGCCCGAGATCCCCTTCGCCCCGCCCGGCCCCGGCTACTACGCCCTGGTGCGGCACGCGGACATCATCGAGGCCAGCCGCCACCCCGACGTCTTCTCCTCGGGCCGGGGGGCGACGTCCATCCAGGACCTCGGCCCCGAGTTCGGCGAGTACTTCGGTTCGATGATCAATATGGACGATCCCCGGCACGCGCGGCTGCGCAGGATCGTGTCCCGGGCGTTCACCCCGAAGATGATCAAGCAGTTCGAGGCCGACGTCGACGCCGCGGCCGTGCGGATCGTGGACGATCTGATCGCGAAGGGGCCCGGCTGCGACTTCGTGACCGAGGTGGCGGCCAAGCTGCCCCTGAAGATCATCTGCGACATGATGGGCATCGGTCCCGAGCACTACCAGGCGGTCTTCGACGCCACGAGCATCATCCTGTCGGGTGGCGATCCCGAGTTCATCGCCGACGTCAGCCGTGCGGCCGAGTTGCTCCTCGGCGCGGGGCAGGGACTCCAGAACCTCGTCATCTCCCTGGCCGCCGAGGGGGGAGACAACCTCATCACCGCCCTGACCAGCGCCAACATCGACGGTGAGAAGCTGACGATGCAGGAGCTCGGCTCGTTCTTCATCCTGCTGGTGGTGGCGGGCAACGAGACCACCCGCAACGCCATCTCCCACGGCCTGCGCCTGTTCACCGAGCATCCGGGCCAGCGGGAGCTGCTGCTCCAGGACCTCGACGGGCGCCTGCCCGGTGCCGTCGAGGAGATCGTCCGCCTCGCCTCGCCCGTCGCCTGGATGCGCCGCAGCCTCACCCGCGACCACGAGATGAACGGCCACCTCTACCGCGCGGGGGAGAAGGTCCTGCTGTACTACTGGGCCGCCAACCGCGACGAGAGCGTCTTCACCGACCCGTACCGCTTCGACATCCGGCGTACCGAGGGGCCGCACGTCGGCTTCGGCGGCCCGGGGCCGCACTTCTGCCTGGGCGCCCACCTCGCCCGCCGAGAGATCACCGTGATGTTCCGCGAGTTGTTCACCCGCCTGCCCGGGATCCGTTCCGTGGGGGAGCCCGACCGTCTGCGTTCCAGCTTCATCAACGGCATCAAGCACCTTGACTGCGACTTCTGAGGACGGCGTCGAGCACCTCGACCGCGACCTCCGTGCGCCGCCCGGGGACGTCGCGTTGACGTGAGCGTTCGCTTTCCCGAATTCCGGGAGCCGCCGAGGGGCTCGCATTGACGCAAGCGTTTGCTTTCCCAAAGGATGGGCGCCATGAGCGTGACGCCAGCCGAGCGGAAGCCGATCGTCTCCGCCCGCGACTTCGACCTGTCGGACCACGACTTCTGGTCCAGGCCCATGCCGGAGCGGGAGCATGCTTTCCGGCTCCTGAGGGAGCTGGAGCGTCCGGTTTTCTACCAGGAGATGGAGAACCCGCTGATCCCGCGAGGGCCCGGCTACCACGCGCTGGTCAAGCACGCCGACATCCTGGAGGCCAGCCGCACTCCCGAGGTGTTCTGCTCGGGAGACGGCGGGGCCACCAACATCCTCGACATGCCCGCCGAGTTCGCCGAGTACTTCGGTTCGATGATCAATATGGACGATCCCCGGCACGCGCGGCTGCGCAGGATCGTGTCCCGGGCGTTCACCCCGAAGATGATCAAGCAGTTCGAGGCCGACGTCGACGCCGCGGCCGTGCGGATCGTGGACGATCTGATCGCGAAGGGGTCCGGCTGTGACTTCGTGACCGAGGTGGCGGCCAAGCTGCCCCTGAAGATCATCTGCGACATGATGGGGATACCGGAGACGGACTACCGCGCTGTCTTCGACAGATCCAACATCATCCTCGGAGGGTTCGACCCCGAGTACGTCGGCCTCGACATGAACACCGTCGCGGAGAGGCTGCTGACCGCAGGGATGGAGCTCCAGCAGCTCGTCCAGGACCTCGCCGCGCACCGGGCGGAACATCCCACGACCGACCTCACCTCGTCGCTGGTCAACGCCAACATCGACGGTGAGAAGCTGACGGTGCAGGAGCTCGGCTCGTTCTTCATCCTGCTGGTGGTGGCGGGCAACGAGACCACCCGCAACGCCATCTCCCACGGCCTGCGCCTGTTCACCGAGCATCCGGGCCAGCGGGAGCTGCTGCTCCAGGACCTCGACGGGCGCCTGCCCGGTGCCGTCGAGGAGGTCGTCCGCCTCGCCTCACCGGTCAACTACATGCGCAGAAAGGTCACCCGCGACCACGAGATGAACGGCCACCTCTACCGCGCGGGGGAGAAGGTCGTGTTCTACTACTGGGCCGCCAACCGCGACGAGAGCGTCTTCACCGACCCGCTCCGCTTCGACATCACCCGCAGTCCCAACCCCCACATCGGCTTCGGCGGCCCGGGACCGCACTTCTGCCTGGGCGCCCACCTCGCCCGCCGAGAGATCACCGTCATGTTCCGCGAGTTGCTCCGTCGCGTCCCGCGGATCGAGGGAGGCGCTCCCGAACGGCTCCACTCCAGCTTCATCAACGGGATCAAGCGGATGGAGTGCACCTTCTAAGCGTTCGCGGCTTTCGGGAATCCCTACGGGGTGGTCACTGCCCCACCGCGCGGATCGACTTGAAGACGGTGTTGATGTCGGGGAGCAATTCCTTCCTGCTGTCCGGCACCGACATGTAGACGACCGAGGGCAGGTCGGCGCCGGTGCTCACCGCCGCCACGACCATGGTCGTCTTCGAGTCGCCCGAGGTGATCTCGTACGCCGCGAGCTGGCCGGGCAGGCCGTTCACCGACAGGGTCTGCTGGGCGGTCTTGCGGGCGGTGTTGCCCTCGGGGAAGAACTTGTTGCGCCCGCTGGAGGCCACCGCGTTGATCACCGGTGCGAGGTTCTCCGGCGAGGTGTACTTGCTCTTCAGGCGCGGGGAGAGCGGGCCCGACATCAGCTGCGCGAACTGGGTCTTGCCCGTGGAGTCCGTACCCGCCGGGAGATACTGGCGGGTCGTGAAGCCGTAGGAGGCGGGCATGCCGGGACGCTGGTCCTGCCGCCAGGGGGCGCCGAGCCGTGCCAGGGTGATCCCCGCCTGCTGGTCGGTGAGCGTGCCCGCCACCGGCGACGCCTCACCGGTGAAGCGTGGCAGGCGGCCGATGGCGGCGGGCTTGGCCGGTTTCTTGGTGGCCGCCGCGGAGGGCTTGGGATCGGAGGGGATCTCCTCGCCGCCTGCCAGCGGTCCGGCCAGGAACGCCCAGAGCACCGCGCCGAGCAGCGCGATGACCACGGACCCGGCCAGCGCGAAGATCCAGACCGGCCGTCCCCGCTCCCCGAGTTCGTCCTCGTCCTCGATGGCCTGGTAGTTGTCGCCGAAGACCGTGTTCCACAGCTCCTGCTGGCGCTCGGGCGGAGGTGTCTTCGGGCCGCTGATCTGGCCCGCGGTGACGAACGGCTTGTTCGGGTCGGAGGGGTCGCGGCTCAGGTGATGGCCGGGCTGGCCCGGATGCCCAGGCTGGCCGGGGTGACCTCCCTGTCCGGGCTGGCCCGGGTGGCCGGGCTGGGGCTGGGACGGCCCGGGACCGGCTCCGGGGTGAACGGGGGCCTGGGGGGCGGGTGCGCCGGAGGCCGCCGCGTTCGCGGCCTGGGCCCACATGGCGGGGGTGTCCGGCACGCCGTAGCTGCGCCGCGCGTTCCCGGTGCCGTCGCCGTTCGGGGTGCCGTTCGGGGCGCCGGCCTCAGGTGAGGCGCCCCCGAAGGGGGGACCACCGGGGGCGACGCCGGAAGGGCCGCCCTGGGCGTTTCCCTGGGCGTTTCCCTGAGCGGTGCCGGGATGGCCGTTCCCGAACGGAACGGCCGGAGCGTCGGTGCCCGCCCAGGAGGCGGAGAACGCCGAGGTCTGCGCCTCGGCGAGACCCGCGTTCCCCGAGGAGGGGACCGGCGGCCACGCGCCACCGCCCGCCGGGGCCGCGGGGGGCCAGGGGGCGTTCTCCGCCGGCGCGGATGAGGACGGCCACCCGCCGTTCTCCGTCGGCTGTGCGGGAGGCCAGGCGGGGGCGTCGGCTCCCGGCGCGGTGGCCTGCCACGTCTCGCCCGCCGGTGCACCGGGACCCTGCCGGCGCGCGTCCCCCTGCGGGCTCGACGCCTGTGCCCAGCCGTTGTTCTGCGGGCTGGTCGCCTGCGCCCAGCCGTCGGCCTGCGGGCTCTGCGCACGGCCGTCGTCGTGGGGCGTGGCGCCGGGCCGGCCGTCGTTGGTCGGTGCGCCGGCCTGCGCCCAGCCGTTGGAAGAGCCGGTCTGGAGGGCGGAGGTGGGCTGGGCGTTGCCGTCCTGTGGCGGCGTGGACTGCGGCCATCCGTTGTTCGGGGAGGACGAGTGCTGGCCGTCGCCGTCGGCCTGCGGACCCGAGGCCTGCGCCCAGCCGTCCTGCGCGGAGGTGGCTTGCGGCCATCCGTTGCCGGGGGAGGTCTGGTGCGAGCCGTCGGCGCCCTGCGGGCCGGAGGCCTGCGCCCAGCCGTCGCCTTGAGCGTTTGATCCCTGTGCGCCTGATCCCTGCGGGCCGGAGGCCTGGGACCAGCCGTCACCCTGGGGAGCGGTCGCCTGCGCCCATCCGTCGTTGCGCGGGCTGGACGCCTGCGCCCAGCCGTCCTGCGCGGAGGTGGCTTGCGGCCATCCGTTGCCGGGGGAGGTCTGGTGCGAGCCGTCGGCGCCCTGCGGGCCGGAGGCCTGCGCCCAGCCGTCGCCTTGAGCGTTTGATCCCTGTGCGCCTGATCCCTGCGGGCCGGAGGCCTGGGACCAGCCGTCACCCTGGGGAGCGGTCGCCTGCGCCCATCCGTCGTTGCGCGGGCTGAAAGCCCCCGACCAGCTGTCGCTCCGGGGGTTCGACGCCTGTGCCCAGCCGTTGTCCTGGGGGCTGGTCGCCTGCGCCCAGCCGTCGGCCTGCGGGCGCTGCGTGCGGCCGTCGTCGTGGGGCGGGGGGCTCTGAGGCCGGCCGCCGGGAGAATCCGCCGGGGAGGCGGCGGGACGCTGCCCCTCGCCGCCGGGTGAGTTCTGCCACGAGGAGCCGTTGCCGCCCTGCGACTCGTCCTGCGGGCGGGGGAGCCGAGGGCCGGTACCGAGGGGGTCGTTCGTCCACGAGGGCGACGGCTCGGCAGCCTCCGGCCATGCCGAAGGCAGGTGGGACTGGCTGGACTGCTCCGAGGCCATGCTTTCCTTACCTCCCGCGCGGGTGCCCGAATTAGGCGTATTGGGCATGGTCTCACGTGAGACGGGGGGGCTCGCAGGGAAACCGGAGAACGCCCCCCTGAACTGGAGTCCGGTGGGGTCGGTCGGTGGATCCTGCATCGGCAGGCCGACCTCCATCGGATCCGGGCCCTGCCCCGGCTCTGCTGAATGTGCCACGGTTAGAAGAGTAAACGTGAGAGACATACGAGGTCACAACAGGCGCATAGCCATCGGGTCTCGTTGCCCCGCGAGTACGGGAACCCCATTCTGCCGACCTGGCCGGATCCTGTCCCCCGCTTGCCGCGATCGGCCCTGTTTTCCCTGGCCATGAATACGCCTTGCGGGCTGCGATAGTCTTGGTCTATGCGTGCCGCGACCCTGCTTATCGGGCCGCATCGGCTTTCCCGTCCCTGAGCGCCCTGCCGATGCGGCTGCCCTCCGCGTGAGCGGGGGGTTTTTGCATTGGGCCGGACGGGTCAGACCATCCACGCAGACACACCCCGAGGAAACCGACGTGAGCGAGCGAGCCGACATGCAGAGCGACGAGCAGCACTATGACCCGCAGGCCCTGCAGGTCAAGTGGCAGCGCAGGTGGGAGGAACTGGACCCCTTCCGGGCCTCCGACGACCCCGCCGACCCGCGTGAGCGGCGCTACATGCTCGACATGTTCTCCTACCCCTCGGGCGACCTGCACATGGGGCACGCCGAGGCGTTCGCCCTGGGCGACGTCATCTCCCGCTACTGGGTCCAGCGCGGCTACAACGTGCTGCACCCCGTCGGCTGGGACTCCTTCGGCCTGCCCGCCGAGAACGCCGCGATCAAGCGCAACGCGCACCCGGCGGAGTGGACCTACGCCAACATCGAGACCCAGGCCGGCTCCTACAAGCGCTACGGGATCTCCTTCGACTGGTCCCGCCGCCTGCACACCAGCGACACCTCGTACTACAAGTGGACCCAGTGGCTGTTCAACCGCTTCTTCGAGCGCGGCCTGGCCTACCGCAAGGGCGGCCTGGTCAACTGGTGCCCGAACGACCAGACCGTGCTGGCCAACGAGCAGGTCAAGGACGGCAGGTGTGAGCGCTGCGGGACCGAGGTCGTCCGCCGGGAGCTGACGCAGTGGTATTTCAAGATCACTGAATACGCCGACCGGCTGCTGAACGACATGGCCCAGCTGGAGGGCAACTGGCCAGAGCGCGTGCTGGCCATGCAGCGCAACTGGATCGGCCGCTCGGAGGGCGCCGACGTCGACTTCGTGATCGAGGGTCGCGACGAGCCGGTCACCGTCTACACGACCCGCCCCGACACCCTGTACGGCGCGACCTTCTTCGTGGTCGCCCCGGACGCGGCGCTGGCCGAGGAGATCGTCACCGACGACCGGCGCGAGGCCTTCGAGGCGTACCGGACCAGCGTGTCGAAGTTGTCGGACATCGACCGGCTGTCCACCGAGAAGGAGAAGACCGGCGTCTTCCTGGGCCGGTACGCCGTCAACCCGGTCAGCGGCGAGCGCATGCCGGTCTGGGCGGCCGACTACGTGCTGTCCGACTACGGCCACGGCGCCATCATGGCCGTGCCCGCGCACGACCAGCGCGACCTGGACTTCGCCCGCGCCTTCGACCTGCCGGTACGGGTGGTCGTGCACACCGGCCTGGCCGATCCGGGCGAGACCGGCGTCGCCACCTCCGGTGACGGCGCGATGGTCAACTCCGGCCCGCTGGACGGCCTGGCCAAGGCCGAGGCGATCCGGAAGATCATCGAGGTGCTGGGCGAGCGGGGCACCGGGCGGTTCACGGTCAACTTCCGGCTGCGCGACTGGCTGCTGTCGCGCCAGCGCTTCTGGGGTTGCCCGATCCCGATCATCCACTGCGCCGACTGCGGCGAGGTCCCCGTCCCCGACGACCAGTTGCCCGTCACCCTGCCCGACATGCGCGGCGAGGCACTGGCACCCAAGGGCGTCTCCCCGCTGGCCTCGGCCGAGGATTGGGTCAACGTCTCCTGTCCCAAGTGCGGCGGCCCGGCCAGGCGCGACACCGACACGATGGACACCTTCGTCGACTCCTCGTGGTACTTCCTGCGCTACGTCGACCCGGCGTACGAGAACGGCCCGTTCGACGTCGAGCGCGTCCGCAAGTGGGGCCCGATCGACCAGTACGTCGGCGGCGTGGAGCACGCCGTGCTGCACCTGCTGTACGCCAGGTTCTTCACCAAGGTCCTGCACGACATGGGAATGATCGACTTCGTCGAGCCCTTCACCCGCCTGCTGAACCAGGGGCAGGTCATCAACCAGGGCAAGGCGATGTCCAAGTCGCTGGGCAACGGCGTCGACCTGGGCCAGCAGATCGACGCCTACGGTGTCGACGCGGTCAGGCTGACCGTCGTCTTCGCCGGGCCGCCCGAGGAGGACATCGACTGGGCCGACGTCTCCCCGGCGGCGTCGCAGAAGTTCCTGGCCCGCGCGTTCCGGGTGATGACCGAGGCCGGCGCGGCCTCGGCACCCGGGGTGGACGTCACCGCCGGAGACCTGAACCTGCGCAAGGTCGTCCACCACACCGTCGACGAGGTCACCAAGCTGGTCGACTCCCACCGCTTCAACGTCGCGGTGGCCCGCATGATGGAGCTGACGAGCGCGGCCCGCAAGGCCATCGACTCCGGGCCCGGCGCGGCCGACCCGGCGGTCAGGGAGGCCGCCGAGACCCTGGCGGTCATGCTGTCCCTGGTCGCGCCGTACGCGGCGGAGGAGGGCTGGGAGCGGCTGGGACACTCCGCCTCGGTCGCCACCGCGGGCTGGCCGGTCGCCGACCCGGCACTGCTGGTCCAGGAGTCGGTCACCTGCGTCGTCCAGGTCGCGGGCAAGGTGCGCGACCGGCTGGAGGTCTCCCCGGAGATCTCCGAGGCGGACCTGGAGGCGCTGGCCCTGGCGTCGGAGAAGGTCCGGTCCTTCCTGCCCGGAGCGCCGCGAAAGGTGATCGTCCGCGCGCCCAAGCTGGTCAACATCGTTCCCTAGGCGGCCGGGGAAGCTCTGAGAACGCCGGATGGGTGGTGTCCCGACATCGGGACGCCACCCATCCGGCGTGTCGCGCGTCCTCCGGCGTGTCGCGCGGAGGCCGGAGGCGCGTGGTGTGGAACTCGCGCCGGAACGACGTGTTTCGAAGCTCGCTCAGCAGACGCGGAGAAGAACGGTCCGGAGCTCGCCCCGGAACGCTCGCTTCAGAGCTCGCGGTCGCGTCAGAGCTTGCGGAGGACCGCCACGACCTTGCCGAGCACGGTGGCCTCGTCACCCGGGATCGGGTCGTAGTTGGGGTTGTGCGGGACCAGCCAGACATGGCCGTCTCTGCGCTTGAAGGTCTTGACCGTGGCCTCGCCGTCGATCATCGCCGCGACCACGTCGCCGTTGTCGGCGACCGGCTGCTGGCGTACGACCACCCAGTCACCGTTGGCGATGGCGGCCTCGATCATCGAGTCACCGGTCACCTGGAGGAGGAAGAGGGTGCCCTCGCCGACAAGCTGCTTGGGCAGGGCGAAGACGTCCTCGATGCTCTCCTCGGCGAGGATGGGACCACCGGCGGCGATCCGGCCCACCAGGGGGACGTAGGCGGCGGTCGGGCGGCTGACCGGGGCCTCGTCCTCGCCGGAGTCGGGGTCCACCCACAGCACGGGCTCGCCGGGAAGGCGGACCTCCAGGGCGCGGGGGCGGTGCGGATCACGCCGCAGGTAGCCCTTGCGCTGCAAAGCCGTCAGCTGGTGCGACACGCTGGAGGTGCTGGTGAGCTGCACCGCCTCACCGATCTCCCGCATGGACGGCGGGTAGCCGCGCTGCTGCACGGAATCGCGGATCACCTCAAGGATCTTCCGCTGCCTGGGGGTGAGGCCAAGGGAGTCACGCCTTCGCACCGCCAGGTCGCTGGCGGCCGAACCGTTCTCGTTGTGCTGGCTCATACGAACTCCTCGCCTCCCGGTCTGTATTTAACGCGTCGCACACAGCGACCATACCTCGGCCGAAGATCATATTCAAACAATTGTTCGAATGTCCTCGAAATCGGCGACGCCGTGGTGTACAACATCGTACGGGAGTTCGATCGACATCGTGTTCGATTCGCCGATCTTTCTTCGACATGTGTTCGGCCAGGTCGAGGGGATGGGGGTCACCATGAAACCGACCACGACGACACCGCGATCCAGGACCGCGCCGGCATCCCGGGCGGCGCGGCGATCGCCGGAGGCGCCGCGCCTGCGGCTCGTGCCGCCCCCGCGACCGGAGCCGGAGCCGGAGGCCGAGCGAAGTTCTGAGGCGGGATCCGGGCGGGGGTCGGCGCCGGTGTCGGGGCCGGGGCCGGGGCCGCGTCCCGGCCGTGGGTCGGGACGGAGGTCCGGGCAGGGGCCCGAGCGGGCGTCCGGGCAGGGATCCGGGCAGGGGGCCGAGCGGCTGTCCGGGCGCGAACCGGGGCAGGGGTCCGGCCCGGAGTCCGGGCGGCCGTCCGGGCGTGAGCGGAGACGGCGACCCGGTCGCGAGCCGGGCCGGAGGCCTGGCCGTGAGCCGGAGCGGGGGCTCGGGAGCGGATCCGGGCCGAGGAGGGCGCCGGGATCGGCGGTGGCGCCCGTGGTGCGGGCCCGCCGTTCCGGCGTCGCCCGTCCGGCGCCCGTCCGGCGGCCACTCCGGCTCACCAGGCGTGGAAGGATTGTGGCGGTGACGGTGCTCGCGCTCCTCACCCTGGGGGTGCTCTGGATCGGCGGGCGCATCGACATGGCCTCGGCGGGCGGGCGACCGGACCTCGAGGGCCTTCCCCGGATCACGGTGCACGCGGGCGACACGCTGTGGGAGATCGCGGACGCGTTGACGGAGGAGGCCGACGCCGGCCCGACGGTCCGTCGTGTCATGGACCTCAACGGGCTGTCCGGCTCGACGGTCCGGCCGGGGACCCGGCTCTATCTCCCCGAGGGCCTCCTCCGCTGAGACCCCGGGAGGGCCTGTCCCCCGAGGCGGGTTCTCGATGTGGGGTCCCCGAGGTGGGGGAGGGGTGGCGGCGTACGTGGGGGAGGGGTCCGAGAGGGCGGTCGGCGGGCGGGGGGAGGGAGTGCGGGGCGTCTCGCCTGACAGATCGCCCGGGGCGTGTGTGAGGGAAGGGGCGCCCGGGACGAGAGGGGTCTCGCCCGGGTGGCGACACGCCGGGATGTGACGGCTGATCAGCGACTTCGTCCGGCAAGGTCGTTTCAACTTGCGTTCATGGTCGCGCACTTCTACGGTTGGACCACAACATCTAGTGGCTGCATCGCAACCCTTCACCACAGATTGTGTTTCCATTACCGCACCTCGACTATTCGAAGGTGTGTGCGCGAGCGTCTGGGCGTGCGCGTGGTGGGTAGGTGAAGTGGGTCGGCCGCTTCGGTAGTCAAGGAGGCGACACGCGTGCATTGTCCGTTCTGTCGCCATCTCGACACGCGAGTCATCGACAGCCGGGCCACCGAGGACGGCGGGGCCATCCGCCGCAGGCGCACGTGCTCCGAATGCGGGCGCAGGTTCACCACGCAGGAGACCGTCCTGCTCATGGTGAGCAAGCGCAGCGGTGTGACGGAGCCGTTCTTCAGGGACAAGGTGATCGCCGGGGTCCGGCGGGCCTGCCAGGGGCGGTCCGTCAGCGAGGACTCCCTGGCGCAGCTGGGCCAGCGGGTCGAGGAGAGCATCCGGGCCACCGGGTGCGCCGAGATCGCGGCTCACGAGGTCGGGCTGGCCATCCTGGGTCCGCTCCGCGAGCTGGACGAGGTGGCGTACCTGCGGTTCGCCTCCGTCTACCGGGGGTTCGAGACCCTGGCCGACTTCGAGGCGGAGATCGAGCGGCTCCGGGCGGAGCGCTCCACCGAGCAGGACTGATGCAGACCCCGGGCGCCGGGGGTGAGGCGGCGCGTTGGTGTGGTCCGATTCGAGGGTTCTACGGAGCCCCAGGAGGGGGAAGTCATGACGGAGACTGTCGGCGCGGTGACACGTGGGGGCAAGAGGCCTCGCAAGGGCCTGAAGATGAAGCGCATCTTCACCACGCCAGGCGTGCATCCCTATGACGAGCTGACCTGGGAGCGCCGTGACGTCGTCATGACCAACTGGCGCGACGGCTCGATCAACTTCGAGCAGCGCGGCGTCGAGTTCCCCCAGTCGTGGTCGGTGAACGCCGCCAACATCGTGACCACCAAGTACTTCCGCGGCGCGGTCGGCACCCCGCAGCGGGAGTGGAGCCTCAAGCAGCTGGTCGACCGGGTGGTGGGCGTCTACACGCGCACGGCGGTCGAGCACGGCTACTTCGCCAGTGACGAGGACGCCGAGATCTTCGACCACGAGCTCAAGCACGCTCTGGTCAACCAGGTCTTCAGCTTCAACTCGCCCGTCTGGTTCAACGTCGGCACCGCGTCGCCGCAGCAGGTCAGCGCCTGCTTCATCCTGGCCGTCGACGACCAGATGGAGTCGATCCTCGACTGGTACAAGGAAGAGGGCGTGATCTTCAAGGGAGGTTCGGGCTCCGGCGTCAACCTCTCCCGGATCCGTTCCTCCAAGGAACTGCTCTCCAGCGGCGGCACCGCCAGCGGCCCGGTCTCCTTCATGCGCGGCGCCGACGCCTCCGCGGGCACCATCAAGTCCGGGGGCGCCACCCGCCGCGCCGCCAAGATGGTCGTCCTCGACGTCGACCACCCCGACATCGAGGAGTTCGTCGAGACCAAGGCACGCGAGGAGGACAAGATCCGCGCCCTCCGCGACGCCGGGTTCGACATGGACCTGGGCGGCAAGGACATCGTCTCCGTCCAGTACCAGAACGCCAACAACTCCGTGCGCGTCTCCGACGAGTTCATGCGCGCGGTGGAGAACGGCGAGGAGTTCGGCCTGCGCGCCCGCCTCACCGGCGAGGTCATCGAGAAGATCGACGCCAGAGAGCTGTTCCGCAAGATGGCCAAGGCCGCGTGGGAGTGCGCCGACCCCGGCCTCCAGTACGACGACACGATCAACGACTGGCACACCAGCCCGGAGACGGGCCGCATCACCGCCAGCAACCCCTGCTCGGAATACCTGCACCTGGACAACTCCTCGTGCAACCTGGCGAGCATCAACCTGCTGAAGTTCCTGAAGGACGACGACACCTTCGACATCGCGAACTTCGTGAAGATCACTGAGCTGGTCATCACCGCGATGGACGTCTCCATCACCTTCGCCGACTTCCCGACCGAGAAGATCGACGAGACCACCCGCGCCTACCGCCAGCTGGGCATCGGCTACGCCAACCTCGGCGCGCTGCTCATGGCCACCGGCCACGCCTACGACTCCGACGGCGGCCGGGCGGTCGCCGGGGCCATCACCTCGCTGATGACCGGCGTCTCCTACCGCCGCAGCGCCGAACTGGCCGCGGTCGTGGGCCCGTACGACGGCTACGCCCGCAACGCCGACGCGCACAAGCGGGTCATGCGCAAGCACAACGACGCGAACGACGCCCTGCGCACGTTCGACGAGATCGACGGGGCCATCCACCGCGAGGCCTCCAGGCAGTGGAACGAGTGCCTGCGGCTCGGCGACAGGAACGGCTACCGCAACGCCCAGGCCTCGCTCCTCGCCCCGACCGGCACCATCGGCCTGATGATGGACTGCGACACCACCGGCATCGAGCCCGACCTCGCCCTGGTCAAGTTCAAGAAGCTCGTCGGCGGCGGCTCCATGCAGATCGTCAACCAGACGATCCCCCGCGCGCTGCGGCGGCTGGGCTACCAGGAGGAGCAGGTCGAGGCGATCGTCGAGTTCATCGCCGAGCACGGCCACGTCGTCGACGCCCCCGGCCTGCGGCGCGAGCACTACGAGGTGTTCGACTGCGCCATGGGCGAGCGCGCGATCGCCCCGATGGGCCACGTCCGCATGATGGCCGCGGCCCAGCCGTTCCTGTCCGGAGCCATCTCCAAGACGGTCAACCTTCCCGAGTCCGCGACGATCGAGGACATCGAGCAGGTCTACATGGAGGGCTGGAAGCTCGGCCTGAAGGCCCTGGCCGTCTACCGCGACAACTGCAAGGTCGGCCAGCCCCTCTCGGCCTCGGGCAAGAAGACCGAGGAGAAGGAGACGCCCGCCGAGCCGGCGATCCAGGTCGTGGAGATCAGCCGCCCGACCCGGCGCCGGATGCCGAACCAGCGCCCCAGCACCACCACCCGCTTCACCGTGGGAGGCGCCAAGGGCTACATGACCGCCTCGTCCTACCCCGACGACGGCCTCGGTGAGGTCTTCCTGAAGATGTCCAAGCAGGGCTCGACCCTCGCGGGCGTCATGGACGCGTTCTCGGTGGCCATCTCCATCGGCCTGCAGTACGGGGTGCCGCTGGAGACGTACGTCGGCAAGTTCGTCAACATGCGTTTCGACCCGGCCGGCATGACCGACGACCCGGACGTCCGCATCGCCGCCTCGGTGATGGACTACATCTTCCGCCGTCTGGCCCTGGACCACCTGCCCTACGACGACCGCGCGGCCCTCGGGATCTTCTCCGCCTCCGAGCGCGCCGCCCAGCAGCGCGGTGAGGACCCGGCCCCGATCCACACCGACGAGGTCATCGCCGAACTCGCCACCTCGGCCCCCATCGAGCCGGCCCCCGTCGAGGAGCCGCAGTCCCGCCCCGAGGCGGTACCCGTGGAGACCCCGCGCCGCACCGGCTCCCTGGAGTCCCACCAGGGCCGCACCGCCGACGCGCCGCTCTGCATGACCTGCGGCACCAAGATGCGCCCGGCCGGCAGCTGCTACGTCTGCGAGGGCTGCGGCTCCACCAGCGGCTGCAGCTAATCCCGGGCGGAAAGGTAGTGCCGGGCGGAGCTGCTGAATCCGCGTAGTGCCCGGTGACGAAGGGGGCCGGAATCGCATCCGGCCTCCTTCAGGCGTTTCCGGGGCAGCCTGACATGGTCGCTCGGGGGCGGCGGGGCGCTTGGGCCGCGCCTCCGGAAGGGCTCCCGGTAGGACAGTGGTCAATCAGGATCAATAACGGAGTGCGCGCGTCCCGGGCGGTAGCCTGCGGCTATGAGCTTCCGCCTGGCGGCGTACGCCGTGTGCATCGAGGACGGGCGGGTGCTGCTCGCCCACCACGTGGGATCGGGGGGCGAGCGGAACTGGACTCTTCCGGGCGGGAAGGTCGAGCACGGGGAGGATCCGTTCGACGCGGTCATCCGGGAGGTCGCCGAGGAGACCGGCTGTGACGGGGTGGTCGAACGCCTGCTGGGGGTGGATTCGAGGATGATCCCCGCGGCCGACCGTCTGCCCGGCCTGCCTGAGCACCAGAACGTCGGCGTCTTCTATCGGGTTCGTATCACCGGTGGCCGACTCCGGCCCGAACCGAACGGCGAAACCGTCGAGTCGGTCTGGACCTCCCTGCCCGATGTCGCGCACCTGCGCCGATCGTCGTTGGTCGATGTCGGACTCTCCCTGGCACGGACCCTTCCGGCGACCGGCCATGTCAATCCCGTCCCGGTCGGCGGTTTGATCCAGCACTGAGCGTTCTCATCCGGAGCGAACGGCGTCCGGGCAGATTTCTACAGGCGATAGACCCGGCGGGCGGTGGCGGCGAAGACGTTCTGGACGACCTGGGGGGACCGGCCGGCGAGGACCTCCTGCCAGGTGGAGACCAGGGTGGGCAGGTCGGTCCAGATCTTCTCGATCGGGAAGTTGCTCCCCCACATGCAGCGGTGCGAGCCGAAGGCCTCCAGGCAGGTGTCCGCGACCGTCTCGATCAGCGAGCGGTCCACGCGGTGTACGAACGTGCCCTGACCGGTGAGCTTCACCACGACGTTGGGCCGCTCGGCGAGCAGTCTCAGGCCGCGTTTCCACTCCGCCACCCGGGACACCTCGAAGTCGTCGAGCATCCCCGCGTGGACCAGGACGAACGTGACGTCGGGGAAGTCGTCCACGAAGCTCGCGGCGTCGGCCATCTGCCCGGCGAACACCTGGAGTTCGAACAGCCAGCCGAGGTCGGCGAGCGAGGCGATGTTACGGCGGAAGACGGGATCCTTCATGCGGTCGGGGGCGGAGGCGAAACGGAACTCCGGCCGCTCGTGCCAGTGCAGCTGCAGCCGGGTGCCCCTCATGAGCGGGGTGAGCGCGGCCTGGCGGCGCATCACGTCGGCCGCGCCCTCGTCGAAGAGGTCGGCGGACCCGATCACGGCCGTGGGCCAGCCGGTCTCGGCGTGCGTCTCGCGCAGCCGGCGCACCTCGTCCAGGGAGCGGTCGAGCGGCCAGTTGGCCTGCACGTAGACCGCGGAGGTGATGCCGCAGGCGGTGGCCTCCTCGACGTACTCCGACACCGGGTAGTCGCGGCGGATCGGTTCGTATGGGCCGAAGATGCGCGGGATCATCTCTCCCTGGAGCCAGGGCAGGTCGGCGGCGCGCCAGATGTGGTGGTGCGCGTCGACGATCCCGGCGGGAGCCGGACGGGCGGTGGTGTCGTTCATCGGATACCTCCGGCGTGGGGACCCTCGGCTCCGGCCCCGCGGAGGGGCCTGTCCGTGGGGGCTGTCATGAGCGGGCTCCCGTGGAGCGAGGAGTGGAGCGCGGAGCGGCCCACCGCCTGGCCGCCGCGCGCCGGGGGCCGGACAGGACCGCGGGGAGGCGGCGGACCTCCGCGAGAGCGGTGGGCAGGTCTCGTACGCCGCCGAGGTGGTCGAGATGGGGGAGGAGGGCGGCCATGGCGCGCGTGACCGGGCTGTAGGTGGGAGAGCACGCCAGCGGTGACCACCAGACGAGCCGGTGACCCAGCCGGGACAGGCGGGCGGTCGCACGGACCATGGGGACGTGGTCGCCGCGTTCGAGCCCGTCGGACAGCACGATCACGAGCGCGCCCCTCGCGAGCGCCACGAACCGCGGAATGCCCAGGAACTCCCGCAGCGCGGTCCCGATCGCGGTGCCGCCGTCGGCGTCCGTCACCCGCTCGGACACCGCTCGCAGCGCCCGGCCCGTGTGGGGGTGCGACAGCGCGGAGGTGATCCTGGTGAGCCGGGTGCCGAAGGTGAAGACCTCGGTGCGGGCCGGTGCCGCGCGCAGTGCCGTGTGCGCAAGGCGGAGCAGGTCGGGGGTGTGCCGCCGCAGCGAGCCCGAGACGTCGACCAGGATGAGCAGGCGGCGCGGGCGCGGGGGCCGGGCGCGCCGGCGCAGCTCGATGATCTCCCCGTCGTGGCGGTGCGCCCGCCGCCAGGCGTGCCGCACGTCCAGCCGGTCGCCGGTCCGCGCCGGGCGCCGCCGCCTCGACGGGGTCGAGGGCAGCACGGCGGGCCAGGCGGCCTCCAGGGTCCGGGTGACCGGACGCCACCGGTCGCCGGCCGCGTCGAAGTCCCGCCTGCCGTACGTGCTGAGCGTGCTGGCCTCGACGCCGTCGCCGGGCAGCACCTCCCGCGGGGCGGGGTCGTCCTCGCCCGGCCCCTGGGGGGAGGGGACGTCGCTCTCCCCGGCGGGGGGTGGCGGTACGGCGTCCGGGAGGCCGCCCTGCTGAAACCAGGCGGCGAAGACCCGGTCGAACGCGGCGAGCTCCTCGATGTCGTGCAGCAGGGTGATCCTGGCGTACCAGTACAGGGCGGTCAGGTCGCGCGGCGGTGACTCGCCGACGACGCGCAGCAGGTCGGCCTGTTTCGGCAGCGCGGTGGTCACGCCCGCGGCGCGCAGCGCGGACAGGAACCCCCACACGTGACCGGCCGCGAGGACGGCGGGTTCGCCGTCGCCTGGCGGTCCTCCCGTGAGGGCGGTGGGTTCGCCGTCGCCGTACGGCTCCCGCGCGAGGGCGGGGGGCTCAGGCATCGCCGAACAGCTCCTCCGCGTGCCCGAGGAGCAGCCGGGTGTCCTCCTCGTCCTTGATGAGCAGGCCGAGGGCCCGGCGCAGCGCCACGGGCCAGGGGCTGCCGCCCTCGGCCAGGGCCACCGCGCCCCTGGCCCACTCCACCGACTCGGCGATGCCGGGCCGCTTGAGCAGCGGCAGCCCGCGTACCCGCTGGACGGCGCGTACCAGCCCCTCCGCGGCCCGCTCCTCCAGGCCGGGCACGGCCGCGCGCAGGATCGCCCGCTCGCGGTCGACCTCGGGGAAGGCGATCCAGTGGTAGAGGCACCGCCGCTTGAGCGCGTCGTGCAGCTCGCGGGTCCGGTTGGAGGTCAGCACCACGACCGGCGGCGTGCGCGCCCGGATGGTGCCCAGCTCCGGGACCGTGATCTGGAAGTCGCCCAGGAACTCCAGCAGGAACGCCTCGAACTCGCTGTCGGCGCGGTCGATCTCGTCGATCAGCAGGACCGCGCCGCGGTCGGCCTCCAGGGCGCGCAGCAGCGGCCGCCGCAGCAGGAACTCCTCGCGGTAGAGGTCGCCGACCTCCTGGCCGCGGCTCTCGGCCACCCGGACCTGCAGGAGCTGCTTGGGGTAGTCCCACTCGTACAGCGCCTGTCCGGAGTCCAGCCCCTCGAAACACTGGAGCCGGATGAGCTCCCGGCCCACGACGCGCGAGAGCACCGTGGCGATCTCGGTCTTCCCGACGCCCGGTTCCCCCTCGAGCAGCAGCGGCCGGCCCAGCCGCAGCGCCAGGTGGACGGCCGTGCAGAGGCCCTCGTCGGCGAAGTACCCCTCCCGTTCGAGCGCCGCGGCGAGTGCGCGCTCGTCCAGGAGGCGGCCCACCGAGGAGGCCCCGGCGGCCACCGGGGAACCCGCCGGGGACTCGCCGGTCGCCGGGGACTCGCCGGGCGCCGACAAGGATTCACCGTGCACCGGGGGGAACCCGACGGTCGCCGGGGACTCTCCGGTCGCCGAGAAGGACCCACCGGGAGCCGGGGGGAACCCGCCGGCCACCGGGGAACCCCCGACAGGCGTCACAGTTGCGCGTGCTCGGTCGTGAGCAGGTGGACCCGCTGGGCGGTGTGCGCGGCGGCGTCGGCCGCGGCGGCCTTGCCGTGCTCGGAGCCGAACGCGGCGGCGCGGGCGTCCTCGTCGTCGAAGTAGAGCTCGTTCACCGAGTCGAACGGCGCGTCCTCGCCGTTGCTGACGCTCACCGTGTACTTGCGCAGCCCGGGAAGCCTCCTGGCGAACTCGACGTGGTCCTCCACGACCCACTTCGCGAACTCCTCGTGGGACATGTTCTCCGCGCGCTTGAGCAGCGAGACGACTTTCAGCATGGGTATCGGTTCCTCCGGATCGGATGGGTGTTCAGGCGTTTCCGCGCGAGGACACCTCGCGCGGGGCGTCCCGCGCGAGGGCGTCCAGCCCGCGCAGGACGCGTTCGGGGGTGATGGGCATCGCCGTGACGCGCACGCCGCAGGCGTCGAAGATGGCGTTGGCGATGGCCGGGATCGGCGCGTTGGCGGTCATCTCGCCGATGCCCTTGGCGCCGTAGGGGCCGTTGCCCGCCGGACGTTCCAGGAACAGGCTGTGCTGTACGGGAATGTCGGCCGGCCCCGGCATGAGGTAGTCGGCGAAGTCGCCCGGCCCGTGGTCGCGCCGCGGGTAGTAGGGCTCGGTGGTCTCGAACAGGGCGTGCGACATGCCCATCCATGCTCCGCCCTCGACCTGCTGGGTCGCCATCGCCGGGTTGAGCGCCCGGCCGATCTCGTAGGCGTTGTACAGCTCCAGCACCTCGACCGTCCCGGTCTCGTCGTCCACCTCGACGACGGCGACCGTGCACGCGTGCGCCTGGCAGGAGTCGGGGTCCATCTCTCCCGTCTCGGGCACCGGCGTGCTCGGCTCCTTGAGGAAGATGCCGCGCCCGGAGATCGTGCGGCCGTGCTTGAAGTGCGCGGCGAGGGCGAGGTCGGTGATGTGGATGCTCGGCTGGTCCGAGCCCTTGAGCTTGATGACGCCGGTGCCGTCGGTCTCCAGGTCCCCGGCGTCGACCTCCAGCTCCTCGGCGGCGACCTCCAGCATCACGGCGCGCGCCTCGGCCGCCGCCATGATGACGGCGTTGCCGACGCGGTGGGTTCCCCGGCTGGCGAAGGTCCCCATGCAGTGCGGGCCGGTGTCGGTGTCGGCGGTGTTGACCAGGACGTTCTCCATCGGCAGGCCGAGCGTCTCGGCGGCGCACTGCGCGGCGATCGTCTTGATGCCCTGGCCGAGGTCCACCGAGGACAGCGTGATCACGAAGGTGCCCGTGGTCGTGGCGTGGATCAGCGCCTGTGACGGGTCGCCGCCGAGGTTCATGCCGGTCGGGTAGTTCACCGACGCGTATCCGCGCCCGCGCAGCCTGGCCATGGCCTACAGCCCCTCTCGTGTCGTCGACGACATCCGGCGGTACGCCTCGGGCAGCTCGTGCCCGGACATCTCCGCGGCCTTCTGGATCACTTCGACCAGGGCGGTGCCCTCGGCGACCTTGCGGTGGGCCTTGAGGTCCCCGTCGCGGTAGGCGTTGAGGAGGCGCAGCTGGAGCGGGTCCATGGACAGGGCCCTGGCGATCCGGTCCATCTGCGACTCCAGCGCGAAGTCGCCGATGGTGACGCCGAACCCGCGCATCGCGCTGGACGGCGTGCGGTTGGTGAACACGCAGTGGCAGTCGGCCCACACGTTCGGGATCGAGTACGGCCCCGGCAGGTGGGCGGCGGCCTTGGTGGTGCCGTACGGGGTGTGCCGGGCGTAGGCGCCGGAGTCGACGTACAGCGTGACCTTGCGGCCGATGATCCGGCCGTCGTCCATCACGGCGTCCCTGATGTAGATGCGCTCGGCCGCGCGCGGCGAGGAGACCTGCATCTCCTCGTACCTGCTGTAGACGAATTTGACCGGGCGGTCGGTCACCATGGCGGCTACGCACGCGACCGGCTCGACGACGACGTCGACCTTGCCGCCGAAGCCCCCGCCGACCGTCCCGCCGACGACGCGCAGCTTGTTGAACGGGGTCTGGAGGATCAGCGCGGTGTTGTCGAGGGTGAAGAAGCACGCCTGGGTGTCGGAGTGGATGCGCAACCGGCCGTCGGCCTGCGGGACCACCACGCAGCCGGTGGTCTCGGTGGGGGCCTGCTCGATCGGCGCGGACTCGTAGCGCCACTCGAAGACGTGGTCGGCCTGCCCGAACGCCTCCTCCACGTCGCCGAACCGGATCCGCCGGCAGTGGTGTCCCTCGTAGGTGAAGAAGTTGCGGCCGTGGTACTCGTTGACCAGCGGCGCCCCCTCCGCCAGGGCCTCCTCGACGTCGAAGACCGCCGGCAGGTCCTCGTAGTCGACCCTGATCCTGGCCGCGCCCTCCAGGGCAGCCGCCTCGGACTCGGCGACCACCGCGCAGATCGGCTCGCCGAGGTAGCGGACCTTGTCCACGGCCAGGATCGGCTCGTCGTCCGGCCCGACGCCGATCAGCTTGAGCGGGGTGTAGATGTTGTTCGGGATGTCGGCGTGGGTGAGGATCCGCGTGACGCCCGGCACCTCGAGGGCGCCGGTCAGGTCGACGTTCCTGATCCTGGCGTGGTGGCGGGCCGAGCGGTGCATCTTCAGGTGCAGCATCCCCCGGGGGGCGACGTCCTCGAAGAACTCGGTCCTGCCGGTGACGTGCCCCAGCGCGTCGGAGCGCTGGACGACCGAGCCGATGACGGTGAAGTCGTCCTCGCGCTCGGCGGCGAAGGAGCCCTTGTCGATGGGGGCGAGTCGGTAGGTCATCGCGACACGGTCCCTTCCACCGGCTGTCCCTGCTCGGCGCTCTCCCCGCGCCTGCGCCTGGCCGCGTCCAGAATGGCGATCATGATGGGCTGGTAGCCGGTGCACCGGCAGACGTTGCCCGAGATCGCCTCGGCCACGTCCTCCTTGGTCGGGTCGGGGTTGCGGTCCAGCAGGGCCTCGGCGACCATGATCATGCCCGCCGTGCAGAACCCGCACTGGGTGGCGAAGTTGTCGACGAAGGCGCTCTGCACCTCGTCGAGGTCCCCGCCGGCGGCCACTCCCTCAAGGGTGCGGACCGAGCAGCCCGAGACCGTTTCCACGGCGACCAGGCACGCCGTCACGGGCCGGTCGTCGACCAGCACGGTGCAGGTGCCGCAGCTGCCCTGCGCGCAGCCGCGCTTGGCCGCGGTGAGCCCCAGCGAGTCGCGCAGGGTCGCCAGGAGAGTGGTGCCCGGTCTGGCGATGAACTCCCGGGGTTCGCCGTTGACGACGAGCGAGACGATCTGTGACGACATTGTCCGGCCCTTTCTGGGGGGTGGGCGCGTATGAGCACGTGGGGGCGCGGAAAACCGCTAGCCGGTGAAGGCCCGGCGCAGGTGCACGGGCAGGACGCGCGCCCGGTACCACGCGCTGGCGTAGGCGTCGTCGAAGGGCGCCGTGTCGGAACGGGCGGCCTCCCCGGCCTCGGTCAGGACCTCGGGGCTCAGCGGGCGGCCCGCCAGCAGCCGCTCGGCCGACACCGCGCGCACCGGGCGCGGGGCGACGCCGCCGAGGGCGATCCTGGTCGAGGTCACCACGCCGTCCTCGGTGCGCGTCACGGAGGCGACGGTCACGATGGACGCCGAGTTCAGCTTGCGGCGCATGGCCTTGTGGTAGTACCAGGTCCCCGGTTCCGGCAGGGCGACCACCACCGCCGTGACGAACTCGCCCGCGGCGACCCCCGAGGCGAGCACGTCGGCCACCGGGGCGTCGCGCCGCCCGCCGGGGCCCGCGATCTCGCACAGCGCGTCGAGGGCGAGCAGGCAGACCGCCAGGTCGCCGTACGGCTGCGCGACGAACAGGTTGCCGCCCACGGTCGCCAGGTTGCGGATCGTGGGGGAGGCGATGGTGCGCACCGCCGGGCGCAGGAAGCCGAGCCCGGGATGCTCCTCGACGGAGGAGAGCGGAGCCGCCGCGCCGATCCTGGCGACGCCGTCGCGGACCTCGATCCCCGCCAGCCCGGCCCTTCGCAGGCTGATCAGCTCGCTCCCGGTCGCGGTCCCGCCGCTGACCAGCGGCATCACGACGGTGCCGCCGCCCATGATCTGGCCGCCCCTCGCCGAGTGGACCGCCACGGCCTCGGCGGACTCCGGCACGTGGACCGCCTGGATCATCATGTCCGGACCCCCTGCGTTACAAGCGGGTTAACTATCGATAATTGATTATCGGAACCGTAGGCTGAGGGTCGTCCCTGAGTCAAGGGGAGGCCAAGAGGAGATCGATGAACGAGAATCGACACTCGGTAGGATGCGCTCCATGACCGAGGAGATGACGGGGGAGCCCTCCATGCTGCCGCGGCTGACGCTGTCGCGGCAGATCCGCGACTCGCTGGTCAGCCGGATCGTCTCCGGCCAGTTCAGGCCCGGTGAGCGGCTGGTGGAGACACGTCTCGCGGCGACGTACGGCACGAGCCAGGCACCCGTCCGAGAGGCGCTGCGCGAGCTGGAGGTCATGCGGCTGGTGGAGACCCAGCCGCGCAGGGGCACCTTCGTGCGCCCCTTCGTCCACGAGACGCTCAGGGAGAGCTACGTCGTGCGGGCCGCGCTGGAGGAGACGGCCATCCGGCTCGCCATCCTCGCCGGGACCGTCCCGCTGGAGGCGCTCGGATCGGACGTGGCGGCGATGCGGGCCGCGGCCGCCGAGGGCGACGGCGAGGCGTCCATGCGGGCGAGCGTGTCCTTCCACCGGCGCATCGTCGAGGCCGCTCGCAACGAGTTGCTCAGGCTCTCCTGGGAGGGGCTGCAGATCGAGGCGCGCACCTCGGTCACGATGCTCGCGACCGGGGTGGACCTCCACGACATCGCCCGCGACCACGCCGAGCTGCTGGCGGTGATCGAGCGCGGCGACCTGGAGACGGCCTGCAAGCACGCCCGCGACCACCAATGGCACTACGCCGACCTCCCGCACGACGCCCACGGCAGGATCCGCGACACCGCCGCCGGCTGAATCCCGTCTGAATCCCGCTGAATCACCTCGTATCCGGAGGATTCGCGGTTGGAAGCCGGTGACCGGGGTAGCCGGGCTGGGCTGTCGTCATCACCGGCCGGAACGGCGGGTCGCCCGATCCTTGTGAGGGGCCGGCGCCCGCCGCGGCACGGACGGCGAGATCGTGCGCGGCGCGGGAGCCCGCCCGACCTCACCGCCCCGGCCGGGGTGCGGGAAACGCGGATACGGTTCGAGGAAAGGTGAGATCGTGACGAGCAACTCTGGACAGACCGGTTCCGAGGCGGCGACGGCCGCGGCCAGGACGCTGGCCGACCCCAACGCGACCGACGAGGAGAAGTCCGCCGCCGCCAGCGCGCTCTCGCAGGCCCCGGAGAGCCACGGGGAGACCGGTGCCGAGGCGGCGTCGGCCTCGTCCAGGACGCTGTCGGACCCGGCGCAGGGCGACGAGGAGAAGTCGGCCGCCGCCAGCGCGCTGTCCCAGACGCCGGAGAACAACAGCGACAAGTGACGATCGCGGCTGCCCGGAGGTCGCCTCCGGGCAGCCCGCCGCCCAGGTCGTCAGGAGGTCGCCACGAGGTGCCTCCGGGCGGCCCGCCGTCCGGGGCTCACCTCCCGGCGGCCTCACCAGGCCAAACCACGCCGGACCAGGCCTCACGAGGTGTCCCCGGGTGGCCCGCCGTCCGGGACGTCACATCGCCCAGCGCCGGAACCCGCCCTCGGAATTGATCACCTGGCCGGTGATCCAGGCACCGTCGTCGGAGGCGAGCCAGCGGACCAGCCGGGCGACGTCCTCCGGTTTCCCCCATCGGCCCGCGGGCAGCGCCCGGCCCACCCTGCGGGTGATGTCGGGATCGGCCCAGCCGGTGTCGACCGGTCCGGGGTTGACCGCGTTCACGGTGATGCCCCGGTCGGCGAGGGCGTCGGCGAGGCTGAGTGTCATCTGGTGGATCGCGCCCTTGCTGATGGCGTACGGCAGCTCCTGGCTCATCGGGGCGAGATGCTGTCCCGAGGTGAACAGGATCACCCGCCCGCCGGGCCGCCGGTCGTCGTGCCGGGCGGCGAAGGCCTGCGCCAGCAGCACGCTCCCGCGGGCGTTCACCGCCCAGGAGAGGTCGAGCTCGGCCGCGGTCACCTCGTCGAGCGTTCCCAGCGCGCTGCGGGCGTGGTTGGCCACCACCACGTCGACATGGCCGAAGGACCGCGCCGCCAGCTCGATCACCGACTCGGGCGTCTCCGGTTCGGCGAAGTCGGCCTCCACGTGCCGCAGGCGCTCGCCCACCCCGCCGAGCTCGTCGAGGACCCCCGCCATCCCGGCGGGGTCGGCGCCCCACGGCTGGCCGGCGTCGTGCGGCGTCCACGAGTGCGCCAGCACGCTCGCCCCCTCGGCGAGCAGCTCGCGGGCGATCGCGAAACCGATCCCGGCCCGCCTGCTCACCCCGGTCACCACCGCGACGCGCCCCGCCAGCGATCCCCCGCCGTTACCGTCGCTCGTCTCGATCGTCATGGTCCGATCCTGCCGGAGGGGGCGGTGCGCTCGCGATCGGCCTCCGCGCGACCCGGCCGGGCTGGAGCGGCTGCTCGCCGACGACGCGGTCACCTGGTCCGACGGCGGAGGCAGGGTGAACGCCGCGCTGCGGCCGGTCGCGGGCCGGAGCGGGTACGGGACACGGGCGCGGCGGTGACCGGGACGGTCCCCGCCGTGCGGGATCGCGACCCGTCGTGCGCGCTGCCGCGCCGGCTCCGGTTCTCACGGGAGAGGCCTCCCGGGCCGGTGACCCCGTGCCCGCTTCGCCCGCCGGGAGATCAGGTGGCCCGCGTGCCCGTCCGGGCGGCGATGTGGTCGGGAGGGGCGATTCCGGCCGGAAGCAGGGGGTCGGGGACCGGGGCGAGCCAGGTGGTGGCCAGAGGCAGCCGGCCCGCCCAGAGCCCCAGCTCCGCGTCGGGCCCCTCGCCGTCGTCGGGCGGCCCGGAACTCACCTTGACCGACGCCTCGGCCAGGGAGATCGCGAGGATCGTCGTCGCGGCGAGCTCCTTGCGGCTGGGCCGCCTGGCGTAGTCCCACTGGCCGGGGGCGGCGCGCTCGGTCAGGATCCGCAGCGCGGCCAGCTTCTCCTCGCCCTCCAGGGAGCGGGGCACGCCGTAGACCATGGCGGAGCGGTAGTTGACGCCGTGCTCGAACACCGACCTGGCCAGGATGAGGCCGTCCACGTGGGTGACCGTCACGCAGACCGTTCCCGTACCCGGGCCCGCCGCGCCCCCCGGCTCGTCCGTGCCGGCGCCCGTTGTGGTCCCGGATCGGTCCGGGCCGGTCAGGCTCCTGCTGGCCACCGAGCCGTGCACGTAGAGGTGGTCGGCGTCGAAGCCGTAGACGGTGGGGACCACCATGGGCACACCACCTGAGATCACTCCCAGGTGGCAGACGAATCCGGCGCCCAGCACCTCGTACAGGGCGGCGCGATCTGTGCGGCCCTTCTCCCGCAGGCGTCGGTGGCGGGTGCGCTCGGTCGCGGACAATTCGCTCATGAGGCGATATTCAATCAGGTGACCTCGGAGTTCGGGGGCCCGTGGTTCGTGTGTCCCGTCATGTGGACCGCAGGGAAGGGGATCCGCGGCGAGCCCGCGGCCGGGACAGCGGCGGAACGGCGGCCCGAACGGAGAAAGACCCGCCGTGGCGGGTCTTTCGCGAGGAGGGCCGGACGGGGTCAGGCGGCGGATGTGGGGCCGCTCGTCCGTGGAAAGCGGAGGACGTTGCGGCCCGTGTAGGCGCTGAGGTCGACGACCTTGGTGTCACCGCTCACCCCTCGGCGTGTCGCGGAACGAATGTCCCTGATCTTGAGCCGTGCGACATATGGTGGCACGACCACAAGTCTCTTCATTGAGCCCCCCGGCGTGATGGTTCCGTTATAAGAAGTATCTACAGATCGCCGCATAAGACTGCCGTAAAGGCCAGGTCAGTAGGGGAGCGGGCGCCCCGAGGGGGAGCGCAGGTCCAGGCCCGAGGCGCGGTCGGGACGGCGTGTACGCCGCCGCCGGATGATCTGGGTGCGTCGCCGCATGATCTTCCCCTTTTCCGGGCTCGCCGTGCTCCGCGTCCTATGACACCGGTTCGCCGGACGCTCGCGCGCCTGGCCCGCACGGTCGCCCGTGCGAGCCAAACCTAGTCCGCCGGGCCCCTCTCGATCAACCGTTTTGGCTACGCAGGGTTCCCGCGACCATGCGGGTGGTGACGGCGATCCGGTTCCACGCGTTGATCGTCGAGATCGTCACGACCAGTGCGGCCAGCACCTCCGGCTCGTAGTGCCTGGCGGCCTCGTCCCACACCTCGTCCGGCACCGTCTCGCCGCGGTCGCTGAGCCGGGTGGCCTCCTCGGCCAGGGCGAGGGCCGCCCGCTCGGCGTCGCTGAAGAAGGGCGTCTCCCGCCAGGCCGCCACCGCGAACAGCCGCTCGTCGCTCTCCCCGGACGCCTTCGCGTCGTGGGAGTGCATGTCGACGCAGAAGCCGCAGCCGTTGATCTGGCTGACCCGCAGCTTGACCAGTTCCTTCGTGGCGTGCGGCAGCCCGCTGCCGGTCAGGTACTTCTCCAGCCGCAGCATGGCCCGGTAGGCCTCCGGGGCGAGCTCGCTGACGTTCATCCGCTCTTTCATCGGACACTCCTCAGTTTCTCGGGGTTCCTCACGATGTCGATCTCGGTGATCCGGCCCTCGGAAACGGTCAGCCCGTAGACGGCGAGCTCGCCGTTCCGCGCCCACAGCAGCCCGGCCCGGCCGTTGACCGTGGTCACCGTCAGCCTCCCGGTACCGCCGAACTTCCCGGCGATGCCGCGCATGAAGCGGCCCACCCGGTCGGCGCCGCGGACCGGCCTGCGGGCCGCGCCGACCACTCCGCCGCCGTCGCTGCGTATCACCACGTCCGGATCGAGCAGCGCCATCAGCGCGTCGATGTCGCCGTCCCCGCCCCGGATGATCCGCGCGAACGCCTCGACCACCCTGCGGTGCTCGGCCTCGTCGACCTCGAAGCGGGGTGCCCGCGCCGCGACGTGCCCGCGGGCGCGGGCCGCGAGCTGCCGGCACGCGGCGGCGGAGCGCCCGACCGCGCGCGCCACCTCCCCGAACGGCAGCCCGAACACGTCGTGCAGGACGAAGGAGGTGCGCTCGGCGGGGCTGAGCGACTCCAGCACCACCAGCATCGCCAGGCTCATCGACTCGTCCAGGGTCACCCGGTCGGCGGGGTCGCCCCCGCCCACCACGGGCTCCGGCAGCCACGGCCCGACGTATTCCTCGCGCCGTACGCGCGCCGAACGCAGTACGTCCAGCGCGAGTCTCGATACTGTGACCACCAGCCAGCCCGTGACGTCCCCGATCTCCGAACGCTCCGCCCTGCCCAGCCGCAACCAGGCGTCCTGGACCACGTCCTCGGCCTCGTCGAGGCTGCCGAGCAGGGCGTAGGCCACTCCGACCAGGCGTGGCCGGATGGCCTCGAACTCCGCCGCGAGGGCTTCGTCACCGTTCACGTAAGGAGGACGAGACATGTTCCAAGTCTGTGACATCGCCCGAACCCCACCGTCCTCCGGGGCGTCCTATCCACCGGTGAACGGAGTGTGAGTTGAGCACGACACTTATCGACGGTGATCCGCAGAGGCTGGGCGGCTACTGGCTGGCCGGGCGGCTGGGCGCGGGCGGCCAGGGCGTGGTCTACGAGGCGTACGACGCCGACGGCACGCGCGTGGCGGTGAAGGTCCTGCACGGTGACGCCGGGACCGACCCCGAGTTGCGCGACAGGTTCGGCCGCGAGGCCGCCGCAGCCCGCCGGGTGGCCTCGTTCTGCACGGCGGGCGTGCTGGACGCCGATCTCGACGGGCCCAGGCCCTACATCGTCAGCGAGTACGTGGAGGGCCCCAGCCTGCGCCGGGCCGTCGCGGAGGGGCGCCGCTTCACCGGAGGTGACCTGCACCGTCTCGCGACCGCGATCGCCACCGCGCTGACCGCCGTCCACGAGGCCGGGGTGATCCACCGCGACCTCAAACCCGACAACGTCCTGCTGGGCCCGGACGGCCCACGGGTGATCGACTTCGGTGTCGCCCGTACGGAGGACATGTCACTGACCGCGACGGGCATGGTCGCGGGCACCCCGACCTACATGGCCCCCGAGATCTTCATGGGCGGGCGCGCGACCGCGGCCGTCGACGTCTTCGCCTGGGGCGGGATCATGGTCTTCGCCGCGACGGGCGCCGACCCGTTCCGTGCCGAGAGCCTGGGCGGGATCATGCACCGCGTGCTGTCGGTGCAACCCCAGCTGGACATGCTCCCCGAGCACCTGCGGCCGTTCGTCGCCGCCTCGCTCGCCAAGGACCCCGAGTCCAGGCCCACCGCCAGGGACCTGCTGCTCGCCCTGGTCAGCGGCGACGGGGCCCTCAACACCTCCGACACCCCGAGACTGCTCGCGGCCGGCAGCGACGCCGGGGCCCAGGTCCGGGTGGTCTCGGCCGACCCCGCGCTCGGCACCCTCGCCGAGGACGCCTACCTCGCGCTCGGCCCCGCCGAGCGGGAGCTGGCCCCGGAGGTCTTCCTGCGGCTGGTCACCGTGACCGACGACGACCAGCTGGTCGTCCGCCGGGCGCAGTGGGCCGAGCTCCTCGACGGGCGCCGGGAGGGCGAGGCCGCCGCGGTGCGGCGCCTGGTGGAGGTCTTCGCGTACCTGCTCACCCACGACGACCGGGAGGTGTGGCTGTCGCGGCCCGCGCTGCCGCAGGCCTGGCCCAGGCTGCGCGCGTGGGTCCAGGCCAACCGGGACGGCCTGGCCGTGCACCGGGGCATCCTCACCGCCGCGCGGCGCTGGCAGCTCCAGGGGCGCAGGGACGGGGACCTGTTCCAGGGCGGCAGCCTGGAGAACGCCATGCGCTGGGCGGCCACCGGGCGCCGCAACATCACGCTCAGCCCGGTCGAGCGCGACTTCCTGGAGGCGGGCGCCGCCCTCGCCCGGCGCAGGGTCCGCAGGGGCAGGGTGCTCTCCGGCGCGCTGGCCGTGCTGCTGGTCGTCGCGCTGGCCGCGGGGGCGTTCGCCGTGCAGCAGAGCAGGGTGGCCGACGCGCGCAGCGCCGTCATCGCCTCCCAGCGCGACCAGGCGACGGCCGCCAGGCTCGCCGCGACGGCCGACACGTTGCGGATCGCCGAGCCGGTCAGGGCCATGCTGCTCAGCGTGGCCGCCTGGCGGCTGGCGCCGGTGGTCGAGGCGAGGGCGAGCCTGGCCGGTTCGCTGGCCCAGCGGGAGACGGCCGCCTTCCACGACCCGGCCACCGGGATACAGACCCTCAGGGCGCTGAGCGCCGACGGGCGCACCCTCGTCAGCGCGAGCGACGGCGAGGCGCGCGTCTGGGACGTGCGGACCGGCAGGCGCGTCGGCGGCTTCACCGGGATCGGCGGCGAGCTGCGCGGGATCGCGCTGAGCCCGCGAGGCGGCAGGCTCGCCGTGATCAGCGGTCAGAGGCTGAGGATCTGGGACGTGCGGACCGGCAGGCCGACCGGCGCCGTCATGGAGGTCCAGGGCCGGAACGCGGGCGGCGACACCACCGCGTCCTTCGGGCGGTCGGAGGACTGGCTCATGGTCGGGCAGGGAGAGGGGTTCATCGCCTGGAACGTCGTGACCGGCCAGAAGCGCTCCCCGGTCGGAGGAGCCGTCGGCGGCGACATCTCGGCGGACGGGCGCGGGTTCGCGACCGGGACCATCGACGGTGAGGCGCAGGCCTTCACCCTGGAAGACCTGCGCAGGATCCCGCTGGGGGGCCGCTGCGGCCTCTGTGTGCCGAGGGCGGCCTACAGTCCCGACGGCGCGACCATCGCCGTCGGCAAGGGGAAGACCATCGAGCTGCGCGACGCGTCCACCGGGGCGAAGCTGGACACCTTCTTCGAGGAGGGCATGACCGAGGACCTCGTCTTCAGCCCCGACGGGCGCTTCCTGGCCTCGGCGGTCGACACGGCCCTGCGGCTCTGGCGGGTCGAGGACGGCAGGCTGCTGCTCACCCAGCGGATCGACGCGTACGAGCCCGTCGTGGCCTTCGACCCGGACGGGCGCACCCTGCGCTACCTCACGGAGAACGCGGTGACGAGCCTCGACGTCTCCGCGCTGACCAGGCCCGTCACGCTGAAGGGCCCGGGTACCCGCTGGGCGGCCCTCAGCCCCGGCGGGCGGCTCCTCGCCTCCAGGGCGGACGGGGCGAGCGAGATCGTGATCCGCGACGCCGGGCGGCGCGTCCGCCTGGGCTCGCTGGAGATCGGGACTGAGGGCGCCGACAACTACTTCCGGATGGCCTTCAGCGCCGACGGCGGGCGGCTGGTGGTCAACGAGGGCTCGGAAAGCCCCCGGCTGACCGTCTGGGACACCGCCACCTTCAAGCGGATCGCCACCGTCACCCTCGCCCGCGGCGGCCAGGTGCCCGCCGTGGCGATCAGCCCCGACGGCACCGCCGTGGCCTCGTACACCCTCTACTACGACTCCGACGTGAAGCCCGAGGGAGAGATCCACGTCTGGGACGTGCCCAGCGGGCGGCTCCGCTGGTCGCGCCCCCAGGAGATGACCGACGGGCTGGTGTTCACCCCGGACGGCGGGGCGCTCGCTGTCGCGGGCGGTGAGCACCGGCTGCTGGACGCCGGCACCGGCGAGCCGTTCGGCGAGACCTACGGCTCGTCCGGCGTCGGCATCCCGGCGATCGCGCTCGCCTTCGGCGAGGACGGTGCCCGCTTCGCCGTCGCCGACCGGGAAGGGCGGATCTCGGTGTTCGAGACCCGGGGCAGGAAGCGGGTGGGCAGCATGATCCGGGGCGAGGAGGGAACGGGGACCCGCCTGGCGTACTCGCCCCGCGGCGACGTCATCGCCGCGGCGATGACCGAGCGGTCGGTGGGGATATGGGACACCGAGACCGGGCGCCGCCTCGGCCAGCCGATCGTCGCCCAGCCCGGCGATCTCCAGACGCTGGCGTTCAGCCCCGACGGCGCCCGGCTGATCGCGGTGGACGCGGCGGGAACCCTGAGCGAGTATCCGGTCGAGCCGGGGGCGGTGGCGCGGGCGGTCTGCGAGCGCGCGGGCCGCACCCTGTCGCGCGAGGAGTGGCGCACCTACCTGGGGGACCTGCCCTATCGCGACGTCTGCCCTGCTTGAGTGACTCGTTCCGGCGGTGACGCCACAGTGGTCTCCCGGCGGGAGCGGCACCTCCGGCCCCACCGCGACCTGGTTGGCGCCGCCCGAGCCCGTCGACATCACCCACCGGGCCATCCCTTCAAACTCATTTCAATGCGGATTTTGGACTTATTTGGGCGAGACCCCGCCCTGTGCCACCTCGGCACGGGGAATCCATTACCGGAGGGATTTCGGCCGAGCCGTCACAAGGTCGCGGGGCTGTCCTGTCTTGGCCGGTGACCGGGTGGCGAGGGGCGCCTTCGGGGGACAGGAAGGGTTGTCATGAGGATCGTGGTGATCGGCGGTACCGGCCTGATCGGGTCGAAGCTCGTGGCGAGGCTCGGAGAGCAGGGCCACGAGGCGGTGGCGGCGTCGCCGAACACCGGCGTCAACACCCTCACCGGCGAAGGTCTCGCCGACGTCCTGGCCGGCGCGGACGTGGTGATCGACGTGTCGAACTCCCCGTCCTTCGAGGCCGCCGAGGTCCTGGAGTTCTTCGAGACCTCCACCCGGAACCTGCTCGCCGCGGAGAAGGCGGCGGGCGTCGGCCACCACGTCGCGCTGTCGGTGGTGGGAACCGCGCGCCTGCCCCAGAGCGGCTACTTCCGGGCGAAGGTCGCCCAGGAGAAGCTGATCGAGGACTCCTCGATCCCGTACTCCATCGTGCACGCCACCCAGTTCTTCGAGTTCACCCGCGGCATCGCCGACGCGGCCACCGAGGGCGGTACGGTCCGGATGGCACCGGTGTCCTACCAGCCCCTCGCGGGCGACGACGTCGCCCGGGTGGTCGGCGAGGTCGCGGTGGGTCCGCCGGTGAACGGGAGGGTCGAGGTCGCCGGGCCAGAGAGGTTCCGGATGGACGGGTTCTTCCTGGACGCCCTGGCCGCCTGGGACGATCCGCGCGAGGTGGTCGCGGATCCGCACGCGCGCTACTTCGGAGCCGAACTGGCCGAGGGGTCCCTGGTACCGGAGGGCGACGACGCGATCCTCGGCGAGATCCGGTACGGGGACTGGCCGGGCCGGGCCACCGCCGCCACCGGAAAATAACGCCTCCCCACCGGGCGCGGGCCCCCGGCCGGGCGTACCTGAGGGAAGGCGCGCGGGCCGGCCGGGGCCGGGCGAAGGGACCGGGAACACCGGGCGCTCCTGCGTTCGTCCTCGTCGAGGGAAACATTTCTTCCGCGGGTCGCATCAAACACCGCATGAGAGTGGCGCGGGAGTTGATCGTGGGCGATCCCTGGCGGCTGGGCGGCTACCGTCTCGCCGGGCGGCTGGGGACGGGCGCCCCGGGCGTGGTCTACGAGGGGTACGGCCAGGGCGGGGAGCGGGTCGCGGTGACGGTCCTGCACGGCCGCCCGGGAGGTGAGGCGCCCGCCGCCGAGGCCGCCGCCGCCCGCCGCGTCGCCTCTTCCTGCACGGCGAGCGTGCTGGACGCCGACCTCGACGGGCCCAGGCCGTACATCGTCAGCCGGTACGTGGAGGGCCCCAGCCTGCGCCGGGCCGGGCGGGTCTTCGGCGGCGACGACCTGCACGGCCTCGCGGCCGCGGTCGCCACCGCGCTGACCGCCCTCCACGACGCCGGGGTGGTCCACCGCGACCTCACGCCCGACAACGTGATCCTCGGCGGGGACGGTCCCAGGGTCATCGGATTCGGGATGACCCCCGGGCGGGTGACGTCGCTGACCGCCACCGGGCTCAGGGCGCGGGTGCCGTCGTACACGGCGCCCGAGGTGTTCACCGGCGGCGCGGCGGGCACGCCCGCCGACGTGTTCGCCTGGGGCGGGATCGTGCTGTACGCCGCGACCGGCGAGGACCCGTTCGCGGCGGGCAGCCTGGGCGCGGTGATGCACCGGATCCTCTCGCTCGACCCCGACCTGGGCCCGCTGCCCCGGCTCCTGCGGCCGCTGGCCGCCGCCGCGCTCGCCAAGGACCCCCGCGCCAGGCCGGCCGCCCGCGACCTGCTGATCGCCCTGCTCCCCGGGTGCGCCCCGGATCCCGGGACGGCCGCGCCGCCGCGGGCGGGAACCGATCCTGGGACGGCCGCGCCGCGGGCGGGGACCGATCTCGGGACGGCCGCGCTGCTGCGGGCGGGGGCCGAGATGGCGGCCGGGATCCGCACGGCCTGCGACGACCCCGGGCTGGGGGCGCTGGCCGAGTCCGCGTACGCCGCGCTCGGCCCGGCGGACCGGGAGCGCGCGCCCGCGGTGTTCCTGAGACTCGTCGCCATCGCCCCCGACGGGCAGCCGGTCGCCCGCGAGGCCAGGGTGCCCGCCGGATCCGAGCGCGTCCTGCGCGGCTTCGCGGGGCTGGTCGCGCACCGGGGGAAGGAAGCGCGTCTGGTCCACCAGGCGCTTCCGTACGCCTGGCCGAGGCTGGGGGCGTGGATCGAGGCCGACCGCGCCCGCCTCGTGGCGCGCGAGAGGTTCGCCCGGCTGCTTCCCCCGCTGCCGGTCGCGTTGGTGGTGCTGGCGCTGCTGGCGCTGCTGGCCGCCGGGGTGATCGTGGCGGGACGGATTGTCTGACCTGCGGATACCTGGGTACGACTTTCCCCGGAGATGCCGATGGTTTTCGGGGGGAAACATGGCGAGCTGTGAAACGTGCGGTAACGACTACGACATGAGCTTCGAGGTGCACGCCCAGGGCAAGGTGCACGTCTTCGACAGCTTCGAGTGCGCGATCCAGCGGATGGCGCCCGTCTGCGAGCACTGCGGGGTCCGGATCGTCGGGCACGGTGTCGCGGCGGGGCGGCGCTGGTTCTGCTGCGCCCACTGCGCGAGGAAGGAGGGGGCGACCGCGATCGTGGACCGGGTCGCCGCGGAGGTGTGAGATACCGGAGTCGCGTCGCGGCCCGGGCCGCGACGCGGTGACGGCGCTCGGCGCCGTCCGGACACCGGCGACGTCGAGCTCACCCGGCGGTGTGAGGCGGTGTTAACGAGACTGGCACGATCTGGTATTCCGTGAGTCTGGTTGAGACCGCCTCCTGCCTTCACACTGGGGCCTATGTGGGATTTTGATGTCCTCGTTCTTGGTTCCGGGCCGGGCGGGCAGAAGGCCGCGATCGCCGCGGCGAAACTCGAACGACGTGTCGCGCTCGTCGAGCGGCGCAACATGCTCGGCGGGGTGTGCATCAACACCGGCACCATCCCCTCCAAGACGCTGCGCGAGGCCGTCCTGCACCTGACGGGCCTCAACCAGCGCGGCATGTACGGCCAGAGCTACCGGGTGAAGGACGAGATCACCGCGGCGGACCTGGGGATCCGTACCCAGCACGTGATCGGCCGGGAGATCGACGTGATCCGCAGCCAGCTGTCGCGCAACCACGTGGCGACGCTCAACGGGCACGGCCACTTCGTGGACCCGCACACGATCGGCGTCGTCGACGAGCACGGCCACGAGACCAAGGTCACCGCCGACAAGATCGTCGTCGCCACCGGCACCCGGCCGGCCCGCCCCGACACCGTGGAGTTCGACGGCCACACGATCATCGACTCGGACGGCATCCTGCAGCTGCAGGACATCCCCGACTCGATGGTGGTCGTGGGGGCCGGGGTGATCGGCATCGAGTACGCCTCCATGTTCGCCGCGCTGGGCACCAAGGTGACCGTGGTCGAGCGCCGCGACCGGATGCTCGACTTCTGCGACCTGGAGATCGTCGAGGCGCTCAAGTACCACCTGCGCGACCTGGCGGTGACCTTCCGCTTCGGCGAGACCGTCGCAGCCGTGGAGCGCCGCCCCCGGGGCGCGCTGACCGTGCTGGAGAGCGGCAAGCGGATCCCCGCGGAGACGGTGATGTACTCGGCCGGACGCCACGGCATGACCGACGATCTCGCCCTGGAGGCCGCTGAGCTGTCCGCCGACGCCCGGGGCCGCATCCAGGTCGACGAGCACTACCGCACCGCCGTGCCGCACATCTACGCCGTCGGCGACGTCATCGGTTTCCCCTCCCTGGCCGCCACCTCCATGGAGCAGGGCCGCATCGCCGCCCACCACGCCTGCGGCGAACCGCTGCGCGGCATCCACCACCTGCAGCCGATCGGCATCTACACGATCCCCGAGATCAGCTTCATCGGTCCCACCGAGGACGAGCTGACCGCCTCCCACGTCCCCTTCGAGGTCGGCATCTCCCGCTACCGCGAGCTGGCCCGGGGTCAGATCATCGGCGACACCTACGGCATGTTGAAACTCCTGGTCTCCCCGGACACCCGCGCCCTGCTCGGCGTGCACGTCTTCGGCACCGGCGCCACCGAACTCCTGCACATCGGCCAGGCCGTCATGGGCTGCGGCGGCACCATCGACTATCTGGTCGACGCCGTCTTCAACTACCCCACCCTGGCCGAGTCCTACAAGGTCGCCGCCCTGGACGCCATGAACAAGCTCCGCCGGGTGGCCCGCTTCGAGCTCTGACCCCCGCCCCCCGAAGGCCGGTCCGCCCCGCCGGCCCCGTCGGAGGCCCTGTCCCCATCGGAGACGCTGTCCTCGGCGAAGGCCCTACTCTCGGCGTTCCCGGCGAGAACCCTGTCAGATGCCCTGCCCGGACCGGGGCGTTCACGGTCGCGGGCGCAGGAGGTAGTCTCCGGCGAGCCTGACGGCCTCGCGTTTGGTGTGCCCGGGGTGGTCCACGACGATGAAGTGGCGGCCGATCGCGAGCGCGAACGCCAGGGTGCTGCGGGCCTCGATCTCGTCGGGATCGGTGACGAACGTGCCGAACATCCTCCGCAGGAAGTCCATGCGCTCGTTGTCGACACGCCGCAGGCGCGTCGCGACGGACTGGTCGTGGCGGGCCCAGGCCCGGACCGCGAGGTCGATCCGGTGGAAGTCCTCGGAGAAGGTCAGCTCGCCGGCACGCCTGATCCTCTCGGCGGCGTCGCCACCGGCGGCGTCGACCTGGGCGAGGACCTCCTTGGTGCAGCGGCGCTCCCACTCGTCGAGCATCTCCGCGAGCAGCGCGGGACGGCCGTCGAAGTATCCGTAGAACCCGCCCTTCGTCACGCCGAGCCGGGTGGCGAGCGTCTCGACGCGGACCGCGTCGGGCCCTCCCTGGGCGAGGGCTTCGAGGCCCGCCTCTATCCAGCGGGTTCGTGGTGTACGGGCCACGGCGGGAATCCGGCTCCATCCATTGATCGCGTTGAAGTTGTACGGTACCGTACAAACGAAATATACGGCACCGTATAAGCGAAGGGCCGAACCGTGCCGCGACTCGCAGAGACCACCCATACCGAGCGCCCATGGCGCGTCCACGAACTCACGAGTGACTTCACGGTCGAGGACGTGTGGTCGTTCCGCACCCCCGGAGCCGGGCCCGACGACTTCCCGGTGATGCTCGCGGCGTTGCGCGCCGCACTCGAATCCACGAAGCAGCCCTGGCCGGTGAGGTTCCTGTTCGCCGTCCGGTGGAAACTCGGCGCGCTCCTCGGCTGGGACAGACCGTCGGCGGGCGTCGGCGCGCGGGTCGTCTCGCTCCGCGACCGCCTGCCGAGCGACCTCCGCGACGCTCCGCGCGGCCTGGACGACGTGAGAATGCCCCTCAAGGCGGTCTACGAGCTCGACACGGAGGCCGCGCGCGAGCTGGCGAACAAGACCGTGCACGGCGTGATGCATCTCGGCTGGGTTCAGGGAGCGAACGGCGACCACGAGCTGCGGATGGCCGTCCTCGTCAAGCCCAACGGATGGTTCGGGCGGCTCTACATGGCCGCCATCGCGCCTTTCCGGTATCTCATCGTCTATCCGGCTCTCACCCGGCAGTGGGAACGCGCCTGGCGCGACCGCGATCGTGCCCGCGCGGGGGCGGGGCACGAGGAAGGACGGTCACGATGAGGTCCGGAAGGCGGCTGCTCCGATGGGCGAGCGGGATCATGCTCGTGCTGGGAGCGGGGCATCTGTCCCTGCTGGCGCTCTTCGCCCGGGAGGACGTCACCGGCTGGGCAGGTCGGGGGATGTGGGCGGCCGTCCCGCTCGTGCTCACGGACGGGGGCGCCGGCAAGACGGTGGAGTCCCTCCGGAACGAGGTCACCTTCTGGGCCGGTCCGGGAAGCTTCGCCGTGCCCCTGGTTCTCCTGGGGTGTCTGACATGGCATCTGGCCGGACGCGGGGTGGCCGTGCCGGCCGGGATCGGCTGGGGCCTCGCGGCGTGGTGCGCGCTGGGCGGCGTCCTTCTCGTGCCGTCCCCGTTCTTCGCCGGGACCGTCGCCGGGGCGCTCATCGTCCTGGCGGCGCGGAGGGAGGACCGCCCTGTCACCCCGGCGACAGGGCGGGAACCCTCTCCCCGGTCGGCGTAGAGATCGTCTCCCACCGGACCGAGGAGGACGCCGCGAACGGTTCACGGTCCGGCCGACTCGCCGCCCATGGTAGGAGGCCGGTGATCAAGTGGCCGGGACGATGCTCGCATGCGCCGGACCTGAACTGATCTTTGTGGTGGAATATACCGAATGGAGAGAGCAAGGCAGCTGGTGGGCGAGATGCTGATCTACTGCTTCGTGATCGTCCTGCTCACCGGCGGCTTCCTGGCGTTCTTCTACACGCCCAGTGGCGAGACCGTGTACTACGACGGCAGCTACACGCCGCTGCACGGTGTTCCGATGAGTGCCGCCTACAGGTCGGCGTTCGATATCAGCTTCGAGGTGCGCGGCGGCCTGCTCGTGCGGCAGGCGCACCACTCCTCCTCGATCCTGCTCGTCCTGGGAGCCGTCGTCTGGACCCTGCTCGGCGGGTTCCGGTACGTGTTCGCGCTGCTGGGCCTGGGACTGGGCATGCTCGGCGCGCTCTCCGGCTACGGAGCCGTCGACGACCTGCTGTCCGGGACCTTCCTGGGAAGGCTGTCCACCCCCTGGTGGTACGGACTGCACCTGCTGACGGCGCTGGGCCTGGGCGCCGTACTGGTGATCTCCTCGCGGCGAGAGGCCGCCCGGCACCCCAGAACGCCGCAATTCGTGGCGCTGGGCTTCGGCCTCACCGTTCTGGTGATCTTCTTTCTCTAGCGTGACCGTGACGGGGATGGACGGTCGCGTCCGCAGGTGTGGTGTAGGAATATCCGGATCCGGTACGGGGTGTCGCGCCTGGAACCGGTCGGCGGAAAAGCGGGGTGGGCACATGCGGGGTCGGCGCTCCTTGATTCTCCTGCTGGTCATGGCGCTGGCGGCACTCCCGTCGGTCGGTGCCGCCGCGTCGCGGAGCCTGGGCTGTCCCTCGCATCCGACCGAGGTCGCCGCGCAGGAGGTGACCGAGGTCACCTCGCAGGAGGTCATCGACTTCTGGAAGCGGCATACCGCTTCGCAGCGGCCCGAACCGGCTCCGGCTCCCGTTTCGGACGAGGGCCGCTACTCGGACAGCAAGGCGGGGATGATTCCACCCATCGGCATCGAAATCGTGTCTTCATTGAATTGCCCCGCGCGGCCCTGAGGTCGGAACATTCTCACGGCGTTCCGCTGCGACCACGCCGGGCCACGCGAGTGCGCCGAAAGCCATGGAACGTGGTCGGCTCTCACCCCCCGTCTACTGAAGCCGCCTGCCCCATCGCGTGAGTCAGATCGTCGGCGAGCGTGTTCATGCCGTGGGCGCGGGCGTCGGACACCATCATCCGCAGGTCGCTCGCCACGCGCCGGGACCGGACACCGGTGGCGTCCCGTACGGCTTGGCGCGCTTCGCGTTCACCGGCTTCGCGGTCTCCTGCGCGCATGTGCAGGACGGCCAGCCGGGTACGGCAGCGCAGCCCGGTCCGGGTACGGCCGGAATTCAGTCGGTTCAGGGCCGAGGACAGGCGTTCACGCGCCCGGGTGTCCTCGTCCAGGGCGGTCGGGGCCCGCTCGGCCGCGGGGCTCGCGACGTTCGGGCGGGTGGACAACATCGTGGCGACCCTGCCCGGGAGGGACCCGACGGGCACGGTCATGGTCGCCGCCCACTACGACTCCGCGGCCATGGGACCCGGCGCGTCGGACGACGGCGCGGCCGTGGCCGCGATGCTGGAGACCGTGCGCGCGTTGCGCGCCCAAGAGGACCAGGAAGGCCGGGGCGGCGGGGGGAATCTCCGCAACGACCTGGTGTTCCTGATGACCGACGGGGAGGAGGACGGGGTCCTGGGGGCCGAGGCCTTCGTCAGGGAACACCCGCTGGCGATCGCGGCAGCCTGCAGCACCACGGCTCGAACATGCTGGCGCTCACCCGCGCCCTGGGCGACGCCGCCCTGCCCACCCTGGTCTCCGGCGGAGACGTCACCTACTTCCGGGTCCTGGGAACCATGGTCACGTACCCCGGCCACCTGGTCCCGCCCCTGGCGGCGCTCGCCGTGCTGTCCCTGGCGGGACTGACCCTCCTCGCGCGGCGGCGGGGGCTGCTCTCCATTCCACGGGTGCTCGCTGGCGCGGCGTCCGCGGTGCTCCCGCCGGGCCTGTCGGTGGTCCTCGCGCAGGGGATGTGGGAGCTGCTGGTGGCCTGGCGGCCCGCCTACGACACGATGGGCGGGCTGCTGCACCGGCCGCTGGCCTACCAGGCCGCCGTCGCCGCCATGGCGGGACTGGCCCTGCTGAGCTGGTACCTCCCCCTGCGCCGCCGGATCGGGCCCGCGGCCCTCGCGGTCGGGGCGCTGGCGTGGCCGGCCGCGCTGGGCGCCCTCTGCGCGTGGGCGGCCCCGGGAGCGTCCTTCGTGTTCACTTTCCCGGCGCTGTGCTGCGCGCTCGGCGGGATCGCCGCGCTGCTGCTCCCGCGGTTCCCGGTGTGGCGGGTCGCCGCAGTGACCTTCGGGGCGGTCGCGTCCGCGCTGCTGCTCCCGGCTCTGGCCGTGAACGCGCTGGACGGGATGGGACTCGCGCTCAGCGGCGCGGGAGCCCTGGTGTTCGCCGTCTTCGGCCTCACGCTGCTGCCGCTGGCGGAACTCCCGCTCCCCGCTCCCCGCCGGGGCCTGAGCCGCCGCGCGGCCGTCGCGGCGCCCTCGGCCGCGGTCGCGCTCACGGTGTCGCTGGTCGGCCTCGGGCTCGCGGTGGACAGGTTCGACGAGAGGCATCCTCGGCGTACGCATCTGGCGTACGTGCTGGACGCCGACACCCGGGTGGCCCACTGGGTCAGCGCCGACGCCGAGCCGGCCGGGTGGACCCGGAGGTACGTGTCCGGCCGGGACACGGGGTCGCTTCCGGCGGGCTACGCGCGTGGCGGACTGTGGACCGGCCCGGCCCCGGCGATCAGGGCCGGAGGGCCCCGGGTGTCGGTGCTCGCACGAAGCGGGGACGGCGGGGACGGCGGGGATGCCGTGACGCTGCGGGTGACCGCGGGACGCGCCGCGCGCGGGGTGACGCTGCGGGTGGACCGTCCGATCACCGGGGCGACGGCGGCCGTCGACGGGCACGGGCCGGTGACCGTCGCCGTCACCGGGACCCGCACGGGCACCTGGCCCGGTGAGGTCCGGTTCCGCGACCTGCCGCCCGGCGGAGCCGAGATCACCCTGCGCGTCCCGCGCGCGGACCGGCTGCGGGTCACCGCGATCGCCGAGACGTACGGGCTCTCCACGGTGCCCGGTTACCTGCCGAGACCGCCGGGCCTGGTGGCCTCGACCCGGGAGGACGGCGACCTCGTCGCGGTCACCAGGATGTACGACCTGTGACCACGTGCCGGGTGGGATCCCCCGGCACGCGGTCAGCCGGGGGCGCCGAAGGCGTACTCCAGGGGTGGCAGCACCGCGCGGGCGTCCGCGCCGCCGACCCAGAGGCCGATCATGAACGCCGCGGTCGCCTCCAGCAGGCCCGCGCGTTCCAGGCCGCCGCCGTCGACCGGCACGCATCCGAGATCGGTGACGAGGGAGCGCACGGCGGCCAGCGCGGTTGGGTCGTCGCCGCAGAGGGGCACCGCCAGCGGGACGCCGTCGAAGGCGGGCGGCGTCATCCGCCAGACGTCCTCGTGGCACAGGTTGAACGCCTTGACGACGTGAGCTCCGGTCGTCTCCGCGACGCGCCGCGCCATCGAGGGGCCGCCCTCGGTGGCCAGGGTGAACCGTTCCTGCACGACCGGGTTGACGCAGTCGGCGAGCACCCGCCCGTCCAGCGTCCCCCGAGCGGCTCCGGCGGCCTCCAGGACCTCGGTCACGGCGTGGTCGCGTACGGCCAGCAGCGTCACCTCTCCGAAGACCGCCGCCTCCTCCCAGGTGCCCGCCCGCGCGGCGGGTCCGAGCCTGTCCGCGAGGGCGGCGGCCTTCGCCGGGTCCCGGCCGCTCACCGTCAGTTCGTGGCCCGCGCGGGCCCAGTGCGTTCCGAGCGCGTCCGCCATGCGGCCCGCCCCGAGGATGCCGATGCGCATCCGTCCTCCCCTGCTCGGCTGCTGGTGTAGGACGAATGTAGAAAGTCCGTCGGGCACCGTTTGGTGCGTGACGCCTCGGAGAGACTGGAGGACCCCGGAGTGTTCCTCGCCGACTGCCGCGCCCGGCTCGCCTTCGACCTGGTCGGCAACACCTGGAACGCCGTCGTCGTCTGGGCCCTGCGCGCCGGTCCACGGCGCCCCGGCGAGCTGCGCGAGGAGATCGGCGGGATCAGCGCGAAGGTGCTCACCGAGACCCTGCGCAGGCTGGAGTACAACGGCCTCGTCTCCCGGCGGGCCTACGCGGAGGCGCCGCCCCGGGTCGAGTACGGGCTCACCGACCTGGGCCGCACGCTGGTGCCGCTGATCGGGGCCTTCGGGGAGTGGGCCTTCGACCACGGCGACGAGGTCCTCGACGCCCAGGACCGCGCCGAGGGCGTGACCGAGTGAGGTTCTCGGCGGCCCGCCGTTCGGCGGTGACACGTTCTCGGCGATCGCGTACCGGATCCCGCACGGCGAGCCCGAACTCGGCGACCTGGCCGAGCCGCTCCGGTGAGGTCCGGGAAGGCCGGGAAGGTGGCCGTTTCGACTGGCGCGCCCTGCGACACGGAAGCCGGAGGACCTCCCCTTTCCGTACCGTCTACCGCGACCGGCGGCCCGGGACCGTCACCGTCTCCTAACGGTGGTGGCTCCGGCGACGGTGACGCCGGAGGGTCAGCGGCTCTCTTCCCCGGCGTGCCCCAGGGGCGCGTGTGAGGCGACCCGGCGGCGTTCCAGGACGATCACCGCGATCACCAGCGCGGTCAGCGCGGTGAGCTGCGCGAGGGCCGACCAGAGGCCGAGCGCGACCGTCAGGAGCGCGACCACCGCGCCCGCGGCCCGCAGCCCGTTTCCCGTGATGCCGAGGACGCGCCGGAACCAGGCGTCGCCCGCGACGAACAGGGCGACCCCCGCGGCCAGGGTGAGGGCCGCGCTGAACTTCAACGGGTCCACCGGGTGGCCGATCGCCTTCTTGACGCCCGCGGCGACCGCGACGATGCCCAGCAGCATCGGGATGTGCGCGTAGAAGTAGGCGCCGAGGATCAGCCGGGTGCGCCGCACCGGCTCGGCCGCCTCCAGGGTGTGCTCGGCGCGCGTCTCGTCGTCGCCGCCGAAGTAGAGCCACCACAGGCAGGCGGCCAGCGCGAGGCCGAGTACCGCCGCCAGGCCGAGGGCGAAGCCGACGTGGAGCCCCTTGGCGCCGATGCCGATCGCCACGATCGACTCGCCGAGCGCCACGATCACCAGCAGGCCGTGGCGCTCGACGATGTGCCCGGCCCGGAGGTTGAAGCCCTTCTGCCCGATGAAGTACGGGCTGCCCCAGAGCAGGGCCACCGCGCCTGCCCAGAGCAGGTAGGTGTACGGCGCGGGGACCAGGGCGGCCAGACCGATGAGCGCGACCCCGCCGAGGTTGAACGGGAGCACCCGGGCGAAGGCCGAGGTGACCTGCAGGTACAGCCCGGCGTGCACGGCGATCAGCAGCAGGTACCCGATGGCGAACGCCAGGCCGTCGCCGTCGAACACCGAGGGGATCGACAGTGCCACGATCATGAATCCGGCCATGCCCAGCAGGATCAGCACCCTGCGGGCGGGACGTGTCGGCGGGACGGCGTTGGTCAGCCAGGCGTAACCGGCGTACATCCACCAGATGGCGCCGAAGACCAGCAGCGCGCGCAGCGCGCTCTCGGCGGGCCTGCCGTCCTGCAGGCCGTCGACCATGAGGCCGGTGAGCTGGGTGACGGTGAAGACGAAGACCAGGTCGAAGAAGAGTTCGAGGGTGGAGACGCGGAGTTCGGTCTCCGGCGGGGCGGGCTCGACCCGCTCCGCGAACCAGCCGGGAAGGCGCATCCGATCATTCTGCGGGTACGGCGCCTCCCCGTGAATCTCATTAAACGAAGAAGAAAGCCCTCTTATCCTTAAAGGGGAGATATGTCGCCTTAAATGGTCAGCTTCCGGAGGGCTCGTCCTTCTTTCCGGCCACGAGGGTGTCGCCGGTCTTGCCGGGCGCGGGCGCCGAGACCGGCGTGGGCGTGGTCGCGGGCGTCGCGGGCGTCGGGGGAGGCGCGGGAGGCACGGACGCGGCGGCACCGGAGGGGGACTTGCGGGTGCGCGTACGGGGACGGGTGGCGGCGGGGAACTCCGCGGTGTCGGTCGCGCCCTCCGAGGTGGGTCCCTCCGAAGCGGGTCCCCCGGCGGGCCGCTGCGAGGCGGGAGGAGCGGACTCGCCGGGCTTCTTCCCCCCGGTGGTCCGGGCGGAGGCGGGCGCGGGGGGAGTCTCAGGCTCGCGCAGCGCGGCGATGACGTCGTCGGCCTCGGCCTCGGCGGCGAAGTCCTCGGCGGCCTCGGCCTCGCGGCGCTTGATCACCACCATGTGGTCGACCGACAGGCGGCCCGCGCCGCCGACCGCGAGCAGGATGGAGGCGGCCCCGAGCGCCACGATCAGCTTGGCGTCGCCACCGGTGAGCGGCAGGCCCACCTCGCCGCTGGCCAGGATGAACACGGCGAGGGCCTCGGCGAACAGCAGGAGCCCGCACGCGGCCACCGCGAGACCGGCCACCAGCAGCGCGCCGCCGATGAGCTCCGTCAGCATGGTGGTGGCGGCCCACACGTAGGACCATGACCCGGAGGCGCCCAGGCTGGCGAACTGGTCGGAAGTGGCGTTCAGGCCCGCTTCGAGCTTGTGCCAGCCGTTGGCGAAGAAGATCCCGCCCACGCCCAGCCTGGCGGCCAGGGAAGCAAGATCATGGAGGGTTTGTCGCACGGTTCCTCATTCTGGTTAGATTCCCCGTTCCTGCCCATGCTTGACCGATAGATGACCGAGCAGGGGCTTTCCAAACCCTTCACGAGGGGTCGTCCTCCTGTCCACCGGGGCGGCGGGGCACCAGGAGCGTCACGGCCAGCGCGGTGGCGCCGAGCAGGAACACGCTCACCGCCACCGTCGCGTGCAGGCCGGAGACGAACGCGACGCGGGCCGCGCCGAGCAGGGCGTCCCCCACGCCGCCGCCGATCTCCCGCGCCACGTGTGCGGCGGAGGCGAGCGACTGGCGGGCCTCGTCCATCATCGCGGGCGCGACGCCGTGGACCGAGGCGAGCGCGGGGGCGTACACGGCCGTGGTGATCGTGCCGAGCACCGCGACCCCGAGCCCCGCGCCCAGCTCGTAGGCGGTCTCCTCGACCGCGGCGGCACCGCCCGCGTGGGACTCCGGGGTGGACGACATGATCGTGTCCGAGGCGGCCAGCAGGGCGACCTGGATGCCGAAGCCGATGCCGACGAAGCAGAATGTCAGGGCCACCGGGTGCCCCTCGGTGTGCCAGGTCAGGGTGGGGGCGAGGGAGACGGCGGTCAGCGCCAGCCCGCCGCCCATCGTGGCGCGCAGCCCGAACCGGCGCAGCAGCCGCGCCCCGGCCAGGCCGCCGGTGATCGAGGCGATCATGAGGGGGAGCATCCGCACGGCCGCCTGGAGCGGGCTGTCGCCGAGGACGAGCTGGAGATACTGGGCGAGCATGAGCTCCAACCCGACCAGGGCGAAGACCGTGAGCAGCACGGCGCCCACCCCGGCGCGGAACGCCCGCCGCCGGAACAGGCTCAGGTCCAGCAGGGGGAAGGCCAGCCGCCGCTGCCTGCGGACGAACCAGACCAGCAGCCAGACCCCGCCCAGGAACGCCGCCAGCCCGCCCGGATGCCCGGCCCCGGCCTCCTTCAGGCCGAAGGCCACCCCGAGGATGCCCAGCACCGACAGCAGCGCGCTGAGCGCGTCCCACGGCTGTCCGGCGCGCTTGCGGGACTCGGGAAGGAGCCTGGCCGCGACGGGCAGCAGGACCACCAGGATGGGAACGTTGATCAGGAAGACGGCGCCCCACCAGAAGTGCTCGACGAGCACCCCTCCGACGAGCGGGCCGACCGCGGCCCCGGCCGCGGCCACCGCGCTCCACACGCCCAGCGCGATCGCCCGCTCGTGCCGGTCGGTGAAGACCTGCCGGATGATCGAGAGCGTGGCGGGCATGATCATCGCTCCGCCGAGGCCGAGCAGCGCGCGTGCGGAGATCAGCGCGAGCGGGGTCGGCGCGAACGCCGCCGCGGCCGAGGCGACGCCGAAGACCAGGTATCCGGCCAGCACCAGGCGCTTGCGCCCGTAGCGGTCACCGAGGGTGCCGAAGGTCAGCAGCAGCGGCGCGACCATCAGCGAGTAGACGTCGATGATCCACAGCAGCTCTACGGAGGAGGGTTCGAGGGCGGCCGTCAGCGCCGGTACCGCGATGTGCAGCACCGTGGCGTCCACCGCGATCAGCAACAGGCTGAAGCAGAGGACGGCGAGGACCGACCACCGGCCGGCCCCGGACGCCCGCGGGTCGCCGTCCGCGCGCCTGGCCATGACGGTGGTCATGAGCCGCTCAGGATCTGCCGGCCTGGACGAACATGCGTCGCAGCTTAGGCGAAGTCGGGCAGTGCCCGGGGCGGCATTGGGTGATTGATTCACGTAGTTATGTCCGTTTTACGGCTCCGATTGGGTCAATATTCGGCCCCTCACGAGGTCGTCGGCGACCTCTCTAGAGAGATACAGGCATATACCGCCGTCTAGGCAAAAGGTGATCTCGCACGGACCATGGCGATCGTGGGGAGTCAGCGCGAGGCCCGTGAGCCGCCGTGGTGAGCGGGCCCGGCGGAAACGACTCCGCCCAGGTCCCGCCACCGCGGGACCCCACCGATCCCCGGCATGGGAAGGACTCCGGCCGGGTTCCGCCGCCACCGCGGGACCCCGCCGACTCCCGGCATGGGAAGGACTCCGGCGGGGTTCCGCCGCCACCGCGGGACCCCGCCGACTCCCGGCACGGGTATGACCCCGGCCGGTCCCACGTGCCACCGCGGGACCCCGCCGATCCCCGGCACGAGCGCGAGCACGACCCCGCCTTGGTCCCCGTCCCGCAGCCGCGGGATCCCGCCGACCCCCGGCAGTGGTGCGCCGTGGCCGCCGCGTGGCTGGGCCGCGACCGGCCCGAGGCCGCGCTGGAGGCGGCCCGCAGGGCGCTGGATCTCGATCCCCGCTCCGAGTCCGGCGCGGACTGGGGATACCGCCTGGCCAGCCTCGCGTTCGAGCGGCTCGGCCGCGACGCGGAGGCCGTGGCGGCCGCAGAGGAGGCCGTACGCCTCGCGCCGGGCTCCTGGGCCGCGCGGATGCGCCTGGGAGCCGCGCTGCGCAGGGTGCCGGGGCGCTGGCGCGAGTCGCGGGCCCAGGCGGCCAGAGCCGTCCGCTACGCGCCGGAGGAGCCGGACCCGCACGTCCTCGCAGGTGACCTCGCGCTGCTGAGAGGCGAGTACGACCTCGCGGAGACCGCCTACCGCGAGGCGCTGCGCCGCCTGCCGGACCACCCCGGCGCCAGGGTCAACCTCGGCCTGACCCGGCTGCGCTGGGAGCGCCCGCGCGCCCACCACGATCCCGCCTGGCCGGTCGACCCGCGCGAGACCGGCCGGGCCAGGCGCGCCCTGGAGAGGTGGTCGCGGCAGACCCGCATCCTGCTGGCCGTCGCCCTCGTCGTGGTCTGCGCGGCGGAGTTCGGCTTCGGCCTGGCCTCCGTGGCGAGGATCGGCGGCGGGCTGGTGCCGCTCGCGGTCCTGGCGATCACCCTCAGGCAGGCGCACCGGGTCAGGCTCTGGTCGTACGTGCCGCGCATGCTCGTACGCGACCTCTGGCTCGGCATGTCGATCTCGATCACCCTGGTCGCCGTGGCCGCGTACGTCGCGGCCGTGGCCACCCTCCCCGCGGAGGCCCCGCCCCTCCTCTCCGGCCCGGCACCGGGCGCGCCGGGGGTGGTCTGGGCGGGTCTCGCCGGGCTGGTGCTCCTCAACGGGACGGCGCTGCTCGTCCTGCGCGTGCTCGTCGAGGCGTGGCGCGGACGGCCGATCAGGGCGCTGGCCGAGTTCGCCGCCGCCGCCGGCGACCGTACGGCCAGGCGCGACGTGAACGTGACCCTCTGGCTGGTGGCGGGCCGGGTCTGGTCGGTACCGGTGGCGGTCGTGGTGGCGGTCGTCGTGCTGGACGAGCGGAGCTGGGCGCCGGTCGCGCTCGTCGTGCCGCTCGCGCTCGGCTGGGCCCGCGGCCGGGCCGGTACGGCCCCCGGCCTCGCCCGCGCGCTGGCCTCGGACCACGGGCTGGCGGCGGCGCTGGCCCTGTCAGCCTCGGCGTCGGTCCTGCTCGGCGCGGCCGGAGCGGCTCCGGCCCTCGGGCTCGTCACGGTGGGCGAGTGGGCCTGGTGGGCCGGGATCGCGCTGCTGGCCGTACCGATGGCGATATTCGCCGCGAGGTCGGTACGGGCGTGGTGGCGGGGCGCGCCGGGGCCGTGGCGGGCCTCGCTGGTCATGTGCGACGGCTGCGGGAGCCGCCTTCCCGGCGACGCCGGGCCGCCGGTGGGGCTCAGCGGGGAGGTGCGCGCGGCCTTCACCTACGCGCGGGGAGTGGTGCTCGCTTACGCCGACCCCAGCGGCCCGCGCGCGCTCGCCGTCGGCGCGGTCAGCTCGGTCGGCCCGAGCGGCGAGCTGCGCCTGATCGCCGCCTCCGACGCCTGGGAGGCCGCCGAGCGCGACCCCAGGGTGGCGGTCTTCGTCGCCGATCCGCTCGACCGCCGCTTCTGGGCCGAGGTACGCGGCATCGCCATCGGCGACACCGAGGCCGACCTGCTGAGGATCACCCCCAAGGAGGTCGTGGTCGGCGAGTATCCCGGCCGCCACCAGGGCCGGGCACACCGCGGCTGAACCGCCTCCCGGAGCGCCGGGCACACCGCGGTTGAGCCGCCCTCCCGGAGCTTCGTGCCGCCTTGCCGGGCGGTGACATTTCCATGCCCGTCTCCCGGTGCGTCTCCCCGTGCGGAGGGGCGACGGGCGGCGGCCGGGACCGGGCCGTACCACCGGCCGGGAACGCGGGCGCGGGCCGCCGCGCGCGGGGCGCGGCGGCGGCACAGGGAAGTGCGGGGCCGGAGGGACGGTGCGGGGCGAGCTTGCTGCCTCGGACGTTGGTTTCATCCGTTCTCATCCGTATATCTGATCGTGCCCGCGCGACGGCGTGGCGTGACCCTCAGGCACGCGCAAACGTCCCCTTGTTGCGGTATAACCGGGGGCGGACCGGGGAGGCGTGATGCGGGAATCCAGCAGGGCCCGTCCGGCGGGGCGCGCGGCGGCACGGGATCTGTTCGAGCAGGTGCGGCTGGGATACTTCCGGCTCTCGCCGCCCCTGCGCAGGCTGATCTACGTCGCGGTGCTGGCCGGGGCGGTCGGGCTGGCGCTGGGACTCGGCTGGCCGATCCTCAACACGATCTTCGTCACGCTGACGCTGCTCGGCTTCGCGGCGCTGACCCTGAGCTTCCCCCGCGCGGCCGCCACCCTGCTCGTGGTGCTCGGCTGGCTGGCGGGAAACCTGATCTTCCAGACCGTCGTCTTCGGCCTGAACTCGCCGATCCCGACGGCGCTGATGCTCCTCGGCCCCCTGGTCGCCGGAGCCGCCCACCTCATCCGCTGGGTCCCCCCGTGGATGACCACGGTCATGGCGCTGGTGCCCGCCGGGCTGACGGCCGTCCTGCTCGGCGCGGTCATCCCCGGGATCGGGGCGTACCCGGCCATCTGGGCCGCGTACGCCGTGGCGGCCGGGGTGCTGGTCCACCGGTTCCTGCAGGCCCGCCGGGCGCGGGTCGTCCTGGAGCCGGGAGAGCGGCACCAGGCAGGCCTCCGGGTCCGCGAGGGCGGCCACCTCCCCCCCGCCCAGGGGACCGGCGAGCGGGACGCGCCGCCGCCCATCTCGGTGGAGGAGGCGCTCGGCGAGCTGGACGCCATGATCGGCCTAGCCCCGGTGAAGGAGCAGGTCCGCTCGATCGCCGCCTCGATCGAGGCGGCCAGGCTGCGCAAGGAGGCCGGATACTCCACCGAGCCGCCGATGCGGCACTTCGTGTTCGTCGGCCCGCCGGGCACCGGCAAGACCAGCGTGGCCAGGACCGTCGCGAAGATCTTCTACGCCTTCGGCCTGCTGGAGACCCCCTATGTGGTGGAGGCCCAGCGGGCCGACCTGGTGGGGGAGTTCCTCGGGGCCACCGCGATCAAGACGAACGAGCTGGTCGACCGGGCGCTCGGCGGGGTGCTCTTCGTCGACGAGGCGTACAGCCTGATCAACTCCGGCGACGGCCAGCCCGACAGGTTCGGCGCGGAGGCCGTGCAGACGCTGCTCAAGCGGGCCGAGGACGACCGCGACCGGCTGATCGTCATCCTGGCCGGATACGAGAAGGAGATGGCCACCTTCCTGGCGTCCAACCCCGGCCTGTCCAGCCGGTTCTCCAGCAGGGTCCGCTTCCCCAGCTACGCCCCCGAGGAGCTGCTCCAGATCACCGAGCTGCTGCAGCGGCGCCGGGGCGACCGGATGGCGCCCGAGGCCGCGCCCGCCCTGCTCGCCCGCTTCGAGGACATCCACCGGCGCGCGATCGTCGACGACCTGGGCAACGCCCGGTTCGTCCGCAGCCTCGTGGAGGCCGTCGCGCAGGCCAGGGACGTGCGCGTGGTGGGGGCCGGCGGCGCGCCCACCACCGAGGACCTGGTCACCACGGTCGAGAGCGACGTGGTCAAGGCCTTCGACGAGCTCACCGCCCGCTACCGGGGCTACCAGGTCGCCCCCTCCCTCGAGGAGGCGCTGGCCGACCTCGACCGCATGGCGGGCCTGGAGCCGGTCAAGCGGCAGGTGCACGCGATCACCGCGCAGCTCAGGGTGGCGAAGATGCGCCAGGAGCGGGGGCTGCCGACGCCGCCGCAGATGCGGCACTTCGTCTTCGCCGGGCCGCCCGGCACCGGCAAGACCACCGTGGCCCGCATCCTGGGCCGCATCTTCGCCGCGCTGGGCCTGCTCGCCCAGCCCGACGTGGTGGAGGCCCAGCGGGCCGACCTGGTCGGCCAGCACCTCGGCGCCACCGCGATCAAGACGAACGAGCTGGTCGACCGGGCGCTCGGCGGGGTGCTTTTCGTCGACGAGGCGTACGGCCTGGTCAACTCCGGCTACAGCGGGGGTGACGCCTTCGGCGCCGAGGCCGTGCAGACGCTGCTCAAGCGGGCCGAGGACGACCGCGACCGGCTGGTGATCATCCTGGCCGGGTACGAGCGGGAGATGAACGCCTTCCTGGCGTCCAACCCGGGCCTGGGCAGCAGGTTCAACCAGCGGGTGCAGTTTCCCTCGTACTCCCCGGGGGAGCTCACCGAGATCGCGGTGCTGCTCGCCGACGAGTCGGGCGACAGGTTCGACGACGCCGCCCGCCGCGACCTGGCCGAGGTCTTCACCTGGGTCTGCGACGAGGGCCTGATCGACGGTCTCGGCAACGGCAGGTTCGCGCGCTCGCTCTTCGAACGCGCCGCGATGCGCAGGGACGTCCGCCTGGCCGCCCTCGGCGGCGCCACCGCCAGCGCCGCCGACCTGACCACCATCACCAGCGCCGACCTGCGCGCCGCCGTGGACGAACTCGCCGGGAAGTGACCCGGCTCGCCGGGAGGTGACCCCGGTTCTCCGGGAGGTGACCCCGGTTCTCCGGGAGACGGTCCCGGGCCCGCCTGGAAGTGCTCCGGACCCGCCCGGCACCTTCACGGATCCGGCCGGTTGACCCGAGGGCCCGGCGAGGCCGTCTCTCAACCGAGATCCCTCCGATTCGGTACGCTATGCAGCCCACCGGTCGCCGAGTGTAGCAAGATGGTCACCGACAGCGGCGGGGCTCCGGAGGAGGAAAGATGGCGGGATTCCTTGCCCGCAGGCTGCTCAACTACCTGGTGCTGATCGTCGTGGCCACCAGCCTGGCCTACATGCTGGCCGCCTCCGCCCTCAACCCGCGCTCCAACTACGAGGGCCGCAACCCCCCGATCCCCCCGGCCGTCGTCGACGCGCGCCTCACCGACCTCAACCTGAACGACCGCACCCCGCTGTTCGAGCGCTACCTGACCTGGGCGGGCGGTCTCGCGCGCGGCGACTTCGGCAAGACGGTGGCCGGAGGCTCGGTCGGCGACGACCTCGGGCGCCGGATCGGCGTCACGCTGCGCCTGATCACGATCGGGCTGATCCTCGGCAGCGTCACCGGCGTGCTCATCGGCGCCTACGCCGCGGTCCGGCAGTACGGCCTCTTCGACCGGGTGTCGACCGGCCTGTCCTTCGTCGTCCTCGCGGTCCCCACGGTGGTGCTGGCCAACATCCTGATCATCGCCGCGATCCGGCTCAACGAGGCGGCCGGCACCCGGATCCTCCTCGTCAGCGGCGAGGCGACCCCCGGTCTCGAGGGCGGGTTCGCCGCCGCCGCGCTCGACCGGATCCGGCACCTGGTCCTGCCCACGCTGTCGCTGTCGCTCGGGCTGGTCGCCGTCTACAGCCGCTACCAGCGCAACATGATGCTCGACGTGCTGGGCGCCGACTTCATCCGCACGGCCATGGCCAAGGGGCTGAGCCGCCGCGCCGCGCTGACCCGGCACGCGCTGCGCACCGCGCTGATCCCGGCGGTCACCTACTTCGCCTTCACCTTCGGGTCGCTGCTGGTCGGCACCACCTTCACCGAGAAGATCTTCGGCTGGCACGGCATGGGGGAGCAGCTGGTCGACTCGATCTCCACCAACGACGTCAACACCGTCGCGGCGATCAGCTGCTTCGCCGCGCTGGCCGTGCTGCTGGCCTCGCTCGCCTCCGACGTGCTGCACGCCGTCCTCGACCCGCGCGTCCGGGTGGGGTGAGCCGGAGATGACCATCGCCGACGAGGAGCTCGCCGAGCAGCGGGCGTCCGTCGACAGGATCAAGGCGCCCTCGCGGCTGCGGGTGGTCATGGGCCGCCTCCTGCGCTCGGGCCGGGGCAGGACCGGTTTCGCGCTGCTCGTGCTGATCTTCCTGCTCGCCTTCGCCGGGCCCCACCTCACCCGCTGGACGTACGCCTCGAAGGACTACACGGCCTTCCTCGCGCCGCCCTCCGCCGAGCACTGGTGGGGAACCCTGCAGACCGGCGCCGACGTGTACGCGGTCACGCTGCGCGGCATGCAGAGGTCACTGATCGTCGGCCTGCTCGCCGCGGTGGTAGGCACCGCGCTCGCGGCCGTGGTGGGCGCCTTCGCCGGATACTTCGGAGGCTGGACCGACCGCGCGCTGACCTGGCTGACCGACCTGCTGCTGGTGCTCCCGGCCTTCCTGATCCTGGCGATCATGTCCCCGCTCTTCACCGGGGGGCAGTGGCCGGTGTTCGTGCTGGTGCTGGCGCTCTTCCTCTGGATGGTCACCTCGAAGATCGTCCGGAGCATGACCATCTCGCTCAGGGAGCGGGAGTTCATCCACGCGGCCAGGTTCATGGGCGTGCCCCCGACGAGGATCGTCTTCCGGCACGTGATCCCCAACATGTCCTCGCTGCTGGTCGTCGACGCCACGCTCAACGTCAGCGCCGCGATCCTCACCGAGACGTCCCTGTCCTACTTCGGGTTCGGCATCCAGCCGCCCGACGTCTCGCTGGGCAGCCTCATCGCCGACGGCGCGCAGACGGCCCTCTACGCCCCCTGGACGTTCTGGTTCTGCGCGGGCCTGCTGATCGTCACCGTGCTCGCTGTGAACCTGGTCGGCGACTCGCTGCGCGACGCCTTCGACCCCACGTCCCACCGGGGCGGGTGACCGGTGACGAGCGAGCGGCCCTCGGGCGCGACATCCCGGATCCACGGGACCGGCGGGCGTGCGGCCGCGCCTGACCCGGTCGCCCCCGTGCTCGAGGTGCGCGACCTCGACGTCACCTTCGGTTCGGGTCCCGGCGCGGTCCGCGCGGTCAGGGGCATGGGGTACGCGGTCCGTCCCGGCGAGGTGCTCGGTGTCGTCGGGGAGTCCGGCTCCGGAAAGTCGGTCACCTCGCTGGCCGTGATGGGCCTGCTCCCGGCGCACGCGCGCGTCACCGGCTCGGTGCGGCTGCTCGGGCAGGAGATCCTGGGCGCCCCGGAGCGGACGCTCACCGCGTTCCGCGGCAAGACCGTCTCGATGGTCTTCCAGGACCCGCTCTCCGCGCTCACCCCCGTCTACCGGGTCGGCGACCAGGTCGCCGAGGCGATCCGCGTGCACCAGAGGGTGAGCGCCGGCCAGGCCGCCAGGCGCGCCGTCGAGCTGCTCGACCTGGTCGGCATCCCCAACGCCGCGCAGCGGGCCAGGGCGTTCCCGCACGAGTTCTCCGGCGGCATGCGCCAGCGCGCGGTGATCGCGATGGCGATCGCCAACGACCCCGACGTGATCCTCTGCGACGAGCCGACCACCGCGCTCGACGTGACCATCCAGGCGCAGGTGCTGGAGGTGCTGAAGACGGCGCAGCGCGAGACCGGCGCGGCGATCGTCATCATCACCCACGACCTGGGGGTGGTGGCCGGGTTCGCCGACCGGGTCCTCGTCATGTACGCCGGGCGTCCCGTCGAGGTCGGCCCGGTGGACGAGGTCTACTACCGCAGCCGCATGCCGTACACCATGGGACTGCTCGCCTCGATCCCGCGCCTCGACCGCGGCCGGGAGCAGCCGCTGGTGCCCATCGAGGGCAGCCCGCCGTCACCGGCGGCGCTGCCGCCGGGCTGCCCGTTCGAGCCGCGCTGCCCGATCTCCGTCCAGGAGTGCGCCGAGGTCGAGCCGGAACCGGAGCCGGTGGGCTCGCCCGGCCATCTGGCGGCGTGCCTGCGCTCCGGAGAGATCGAGGCGGCGGGCTGGTCACCCGCCCAGGTCTACGGCGTACGCGGCCCCGAGGCAGGTCTCACCCGGCGCCCCGGCGACCCGGACACCCCGGTCACCGCGGCCGGCCCGGCCGCACCCGCCGTCGAGGAGCCGCCGCGCCCGCGTGACGAGCGTGACGTGGTCCTGGCGGTCGAGGACCTGGTCAAGCACTACCCGCTGGTCAAGGGGACGCTCCTGCGGCGGCGGGTCGGCACGGTCCGCGCGGTGGACGGCGTCGGCTTCGACGTCCGCGGGGGCGAGACGCTCGGCCTGGTCGGCGAGTCGGGCTGCGGCAAGACGACCACCCTGATGGAGATCCTGGAGCTGGCCGCGCCGCAGCGCGGCAGGATCGTGGTGCTGGGTCGCGACACCTCGCGGATGGGCGCCCGCGACCGGATGGCTGTGCGGCGCGACATGCAGGTCGTCTTCCAGGATCCGCTGGCCTCGCTCGATCCGAGGATGACCGTCTACGACATCCTCGCCGAGCCGCTGCGCGCGCACGGCCGCCGGGACCCGGGGCCGAGGATCGGCGAGCTGCTCGGCCTGGTCGGGCTGGAGCCCGGCCACGCCGCCCGCTACCCGCAGGACTTCTCCGGGGGCCAGCGCCAGCGCGTCGGCATCGCCCGCGCCCTCGCCCTGGAGCCCCGGCTGGTCGTGCTGGACGAGCCGGTCTCGGCACTCGACGTGTCCATCCAGGCGGGGGTGCTCAACCTGCTGGAGGAGCTGAGGACCCGCCTGGGCCTGTCGTACCTGTTCGTGGCGCACGACCTGGCCGTGGTCCGGCACATCGCCGACCGGGTCGCGGTCATGTATCTGGGAAGGATCGCCGAGATCGGCCGGGCCGGCGGGGTCTACGACACCCCGATGCACCCCTACACGCGGGCCCTGCTGTCGGCGATCCCGCTGCCGGACCCGGTGCTGGAGCGTTCCAGGCGGCGCGTCCTGCTGGAGGGGGACCTGCCCAGCCCGGCCGACCCTCCCTCGGGGTGTCGCTTCCGCACGCGCTGCCCCCTGTTCAAGGCGCTCGACGAGACCGCCAGGCGGCGCTGTGCGGACGAGGAGCCCCAGGTGCGGCAACTGGGGGACGACCACGGCGTCTCGTGTCACTTCGCCGAGAGGATCGACGCCGTATGACCCGGTCGCGCGCCCGTTCGAGCACCCGTCCACCATCCGGTCGCGCGCCCGGTCGCACCCGGCCGGATGCCCGGCCGCACGCCGGGACCGGACAGATCGCCCGTCATTCGCACGCCCGTTCGTATGCTCCGGGAGGAACACCGTGATATCGATCCGGCGCATGGGCGCGCTCGCCGCCGCGCTGGCCGTGGCCCTGGCCCTCGTGCCGGGGCTCGCCGGATGCGGGAGCGGGGGCGGGGGCGGGACGCCGGGCGGGCCCGCCTCGGCGGTCAGGGCCTACGACATCAACCCGGTCGCTCGCGACCGGGTCGCGGACGGGGGCGTGCTCCGCTGGGGAATCAACGAGTATCCGTCCAACTGGAACCTCAACCACATCGACGGCAACCTGGCGACGGTCAAGAAGGTCATGGACGCCCTCATGCCCTCCCCCTTCCGTTCCGACGCCAAGGGGCAGATCTCTCCGAACACCGACTACCTGTCCGAGGGCAGGGTCACCGCGCGCAAGCCGGAACAGGTCGTCACGCTGACCCTCAACCCGCGCGCCAGATGGTCCGACGGCACCCCGATCACCTGGGAGGACTACCGCGCCCAGTGGCAGGCGCTGAACGGTCACGACGCCGGCTACCGGGTGGCGAGCACCACCGGTTACCGGGACATCGAGAAGGTCGTCAGGGGCAGGGACGACCACCAGGTCGTGGTGACCTTCGCCAAGCCCTTCGGCGACTGGCAGTCGCTGTTCGCGCCGCTGTACCCCCGGAGCACCAACGCCACCCCGGAGGCGTTCAACAACGCCTGGCTGAACCGCGTCCCGGTCACCGCGGGCCCGTTCGCGTTCGCCGCGTTCGACCCCACCGCCAAGACCGTCACCCTCGCGAGGGACGACCGCTGGTGGGGCGAGCGGGCCAAGCTGGACCGGATCATCTACCGGTCCCTGGAGAGCGACGCGCTCGTCGGCGCCTTCAGCAACGGCGAGCTCGACACCTTCGACGTCGGCCCGTCCGCGCCCGACTACGCGCGGGCCAGGAGCACCCCGGACGCGATCGTGCGGCAGGCGGCCGGACCCGACTTCCGGCACATCACGATGAACGGCGAGAGCGCCGTCCTGTCCGACCCGAAGGTCCGCAGGGCCGTCGCGATGGGTATCAATCGCCAGGCCATCGCGCAGTCGGACCTCCAGGGCCTCGACTGGCCGATCGTCCTGCTCAACAACCACTTCTTCATGAACACCCAGGAGGGCTACCGGGACAACGCCGGTGAGATCGGGACGTACGACCCCAGCAGGGCCGGGCAGGAGCTGGACGCCGCGGGCTGGAAACTGGAGGGCCGGACCCGCAGGAAGGACGGCAGGGAGCTGAACCTGCGCTTCGTCCTGCCATCCGGACTGCAGGTCGCCAAATCCGAGGCCGAACTCGTCCAGGACATGCTCGGCCGGATCGGTGTCGGGGTCACCCTGCAGTCGGTGCCCGGGGACGACTACTTCACTAAATACGTAATTCCCGGCAATTACGACATCACTGCGTTCGCGTACGTGGGCACGCCCTTTCCCGTCTCCAGCTCCTACGGCCAGTACGCCGACGCCGTCATGCGCCCCGACGGCACCAGGCAGTGGAACGCCAACCTCGGCCGCATCGGCTCCCCGCGGATCGACGCCGCGATGAACAGGGCGACCGCCGACCTCGACGACGCCAGGGCCATCGCCGACACCAACGCGGCGGACAGGCTCATCTGGCAGGCGGTCAACGTGGTGACGCTCTACCAGCGACCGCAGAACGTCGCGGTCAAGAACACCCTCGCCAACTTCGGCGCCCGCGGTTTTCACGACCTGCGCTACCAGGACATCGGCTTCGTCCGGTAGCCCCTGATCCCCGGCGGGCCGCGTTCTGTCGGGGCCGCGGTGTAGAAGTCGGTCATGGCTATCTCGGTGACCTGGCCCCAGGTGCTCGCCTGGCGGCTGAGGCGGCAGTTCGTCGACCCGTCCGACGGGCCCGACGCGGTGTCCGTGGTGCGGAGACTCGCCGGGGTGCAGGCGCAGGTGGCCTCCTCCGCCGCCCTGGCGGTGGCCGTGCGGAGCGCGCGGCCGGATCCCGGTGAGATCGACCGCGCGCTGTGGCGAGACCGCAGCCTGGTCAAGACCTGGACGGCGCGCGGCACCCTGCACCTCGTCCCCGCCGACGAGCTGGCCTCCTACGCGGCCGTCCTCGGCTCGTTCCGCACCTGGGACAAGGGCTCCTGGCAGCGCGGCCACGGCGTCACCGCCCCCGAGGTCGCCGCCATCCTCGACGCCGCGCCCAAGGCGCTCGCCGGCCGCGTCCTCACCCGCGAGGAGCTGGTCGACGGGGTCATCGAGGTCACCGGCGACGCCCACCTGCGGGAGGCGCTCACCTCCGGCTGGGGCGCCCTGCTCAAGCCGTTGAGCTTCCTCGGCGAGCTCTGCCACGGCCCGCCGCGCGAGGGCCGGGTGACCTTCGCCGCCCCCCGCGACCAGGTGCCCGGCTGGCCCGGCGAGCTTCCCTCGGCGGAGGAGGGCGGGGTGCGCCTGCTCCGCTCCTTCCTCGGCGCCCACGGCCCCGGTGCCCCCGAGACGTTCGACGGCTGGCTCTACCGGGGGGCCGTCCGCAAGGCGACGCTGCGCGGCTGGTTCCGCGACCTCGCCCCCGAGCTGGCCGAGATCGAGGTGGCCGGCCGGCCGATGGTCGTGCTCGCCGAGCACCTCGACGACCTGGCCGCGACCCGGCCCGCCACCGGGGTCCACCTCCTGCCCGGTTTCGACCAGTACATCCTGGCCGCCCCGCGCGACCTGGAGCCCCTCCTGCCCGCCGAGGCGAGGGCGAAGGTCAGCCGGGCCGCCGGCTGGATCTCACCGGTCGTGATCCACCGGGGCCGGGTGGCCGGGGTCTGGGAGGCGAGGGACGGGAAGATCACGGTCGATCTCCTGGAGGAGGTCCCCGCCGCCGCCCTCGCCGCCGAGATCGAACGGGTCTCCGCCCTCCTGCGCTGACCGGGGCCGCCGGGCCGAGCCCGCGACGCCGCACCACCGTGGCTCGCCGGCGACCCATCGGCGCCGGATCGCCGCACGCCCGGCGGGATCCGGCCGCCGGGCGGTCAGTCAGGCGATGAGCCAGATCCCACCGCGAGGCGTTCAACCACATCCTCACTGTCAGGCGAGGCGGAAGCGCACCCGGTCGCCGGGGCGGAGCTGGGCGGCCCCGGCGAGGCTCGCCGAGGTCAGGACTGCGATGACCGGGTAGCCGCCGGTCGGCGGATGGTCGGCGAGGAACACGATCGGCTGGCCGCTGGGCGGCACCTGCACCGCCCCGGCCACCATGCCCTCGCTGGGCAGCTCCCCCTGCCGGGCGCGCTCCAGGCGGGCGCCGCGCACCCGCACGCCCACCCGGTTGCTGTCCTGGCTGACCTCGTACGGCCCCGCGCACAGGGTGGCCAGGGCTCCGGGGGCGAACCAGTCGTCCCGGGGACCCGGCAGGACCCGCAGCACACCCGCCCCGGGCCCCGGCCGCGGCGCCGCGTCCACGGTGATCGGCGGCAGCCCGCCGGTCGGTCCCACCGGCAGGACCGTCCCGGCGGCGAGCGGGGCCGGGCCGAGCCCGGAGAGCGAGTCGGTCGAGCGGCTGCCCATCGTGACGGGCGCCTCGACACCGCCCCGGACGGCGACGTAGGTGCGCAGGCCGGCCCCGGGCATGCCCAGACACAGCTCGCCGCCCGCCGGGACCCAGAAGGGCGCGCACATCCCCTGAGAGACCGTCACGCGCCGGATCGTCTCGCCCGGGGGGGCGCCGCCTGTGGACGCCCCGCTCACGGACGCCCCGCCCGCGACGGCCAGGACCGTCCCGCCCGGGACCGCCGCGCGCGGTCGTACGAGGTCCACAGGGCAGGCCGCGCCGGTGACGGCGACCCAGGCCCCGGCGGTGAGGCGCAGCCGGGCGCCGCCGAGGGTGAGCTCGATCCCCGCGGCCCCCTCCGGATTGCCGACCAGGCGGTTGGCCAGCCGCAGGCTCGGCTCGTCCGCCGCACCCGAGCGGGGCACCCCGAGATGGGCGTACCCCGGCCGGCCGAGATCCTGCACGGTGGCGTACGGCCCCGGAGCGATCACCTTGATCATGGCTCGCCGACCGCCAGGAACCGTACCCGCGTCCCCGGGGTGAGCAGGGCGGGCGGCTCGGCGGCCACGTCCCACACCGCTGTCGCGGAGCGGCCGAGCAGCCGCCAGCCACCGGGGGAGGCCGAGGGGTAGACCGCCGAGTAGGGGCCGGCGACCGCCACCGCCCCGGCGGGCACCGAGGTCCGAGGGGTGTCCAGCCGGGGGACGTGCAGCGCCGGGTCCAGCCCCGTGAGGTAGGCGAACCCGGGGGCGAAGCCCAGCCAGCCCACCACCAGCTCCCGTCCGGTGTGCCGCTCGACCACCTCCCCGGGGGAGAGCCCGCTCAGCGCGGCGACGTCGTCGAGGTCGGCGCCGTCGTACACGACGGGAAGGACCACCTCGAGCGCGTCCGCGGCCACCGTCGCGTCCGCGGCGGACGCCGTGTCCAGCAGGCGGGAGAGTTCCTCCCGCAGGCGCGCAGGGTCGGCTCCCGGCGCGGTGACGAGGACCGTGACGGGGCCGGGCACGATCTCGACCACCCCGGGGGGCCGGTCGGCCCGCAGCAGGGCGTCCAGCCGGTGGGATACCTCCAGCGAGCCGGTCTCCACCAGCAGCGCGTGCTCCCCGGTCCGCCGGATCCTCACGTGAAGGACCTCAGCGTCACTCCGGCGTCCACCAGGCCGTCGCGGACGGCGCGGGCCATCAGCACGGCGCCGGGGGTGTCGCCGTGCACGCAGATCGAGCGCGCCTCGACGGGGACCCGCGAGCCGTCCACCGCCTCGACCACCCACTCGGTCGCCATCCGCACGGCCCGGTCCGCGACCGTGCCGGGGTCGTGCAGCACCGCGCCGGGGGAGCGGCGGGAGACCAGCGTTCCCGCGCCGGTGTAGGCGCGGTCGGCGAAGGCCTCGACGACGGTGGTGACCCCCTCACCGGCGGCGATCTCGTGGACGACCGAACCGGGCAGGGTCAGCAGCGGCAGGCCCCGGTCGTAGTCGGCGACCGCCGCCACGACGGCCCCGGCCTGCTCGGGGTCGCGGCAGATCCGGTTGTACAGCGCGCCGTGCGGCTTGACGTAGGAGACCCGGCCGCCCATCGCCCTGGCGATGCCGTCCACCGCCCCCAGCTGGTAGAGAATCTCGGCGCAGAGCTCCTCGGGGTCGACGTCCATCTCGCGGCGGCCGAACCCGGCCAGGTCCCGGTAGGACACCTGGGCGCCGATCGCCACCCCCCGGTCGACCGCCGCCGCGCACGTGCGGCGGATGTTCAGCGGGTCGCCCGCGTGGAATCCGCAGGCGACGTTGGCGCTGGTCACGATGTCGAGCAGGGCCTCGTCGTCGCCCAGCTGCCAGATCCCGAAGCCCTCGCCCAGATCGGCGTTGAGATCGATCACCATGGCTCACCTACACCGGGGGTTCGTCGGGAATGTCCGCGATGTCATCGAGGGCGATGGCCAGCTCCTCGGGGTCGTCCCCGATGCGTTCGGCGATCTCGATCAGCACGTGCAGCACGTCGTGCCGGTCGTGGCCCAGGTCCAGCAGCCGCTGCGCCGCCTCCCAGAGCTGCGGCGGGTCGCCCTCCCAGAGCCGGGCGGCGATCTCCTCGTGCCAGGCGAGGTGCTCGTCGTAGTCGCGCCGGTCGAGCTCACCGGCGTGGTCGATGCCCAGCAGGATCCGCCGGTCGGTGTCGTCGGCCGGGTTGAGCAGGCTGAGCTTGATCTCGCCGTGCGTGCCCTGCAGGAAGGGGAACGCGAACACCCGCCTGGCCAGTGCCGACAGGTCGCCGTCCGGCAGCAGCCGGTCGAGCAGGTCACGGTCGAGCCCGAAGGTCGTCGGATCGCGGTAGGACTCCGCGAACTTGCCGGTCGCCTCCCAGACCGCGTCGAGGGTGGCCCGCAGCCCCTCGTCGGGCAGGCCGGTCCGGCCGGCGGCGAACCGCGCCCACGCGCCCAGCACGTGCGGCACCGCCTCCTGCTCGGCGGTGGTGAGCATCACCTTGCGCGGCAGCCAGTCGAGGAGGAACGTCTCGCACTTGGTCGGGCTCACCCGGAGCGGGCGGCCGAAATCCTGGTCGCAGCCGTAGTCGATGATGTGGTCGGCGCACCGGGAGGCCGCCGAGGGGTCGGACAGGTGCTCGGCCGCGTCCGAGGAGAGGAACTCGGCCGCCAGCATCGCCCGGCGGTCGCGGCTGTAGGGGGCCTCGCTGTGCAGCGGGGCCGGCCGCTTCCTGCCGGGCGGCAGCGCCTTGATCCGGGACCTGGCGAAGGCGTGGTAGGCGCTGTAGCTGTCGCTGACCGGCGCGGACGTCCTGCGCTGGCCGTACTCGGCGGTGGCCTTCATGGCCGATTCGAGCAGCGCCCTGGCCTGCTGCGGCTCGATCTCCCCGAACCTGAGCATCGGGTTGCCCTCGGCCTCGGCCCTGGCCTGCTCCAGCAGCTTGTCGACGTGCGAGGAGACCCAGGCGTCGCGGGCGATGCCGCGCATGTTGTAGTCGACGATCACCACCAGCGCGTGCCGGTCCTCGACGCTGTCGGCACCCCGGTAGCCGAAGGTGCACACGACGGTGTCCTGGTCGCCGTACGCGTCGCGGGAGACGAAGCAGCCGTTCGTCTTGACCACGCCCAGCCGGTCGGCCCAGCGGGGCCTGGCCACGCCGCGCTCCATGAGCGCCAGGGCGGCGCCCTCCGCCTTGGCGGCCTGGCGGGCCGTGCCGAGGTAGGCCAGCGCGATCAGCAGGGTGAGCGCGGCGGGCGAGCCGGCCTTGGCCGCGTAGTCGACCAGGCCCTCACCGAGGACCTGCTCGGCGTCCCCGCGTCGCAGCCGGCGCCCCCACCAGGCTCCGACCATGTCGGAGACCATGAGCTCGGCGTCCAGCGGGCTGCGTACGGCCAGCAGCTCGCGAGCGGCGAGCAACATCTCGGAGAAGACCGCCTCGGGGGACTGGCTCTCCCTAAGGTCTCGACGATGTCGCCGGCTCAAGCAGCCTCCCCCGTCGGGCGCGCGAGCCCGTCGCGGACGCCGCCGCGTCGATTGGCCCGCTCGCTTCCCTCGCTCACGTCCCAACCTTCTCGCATTCCCGGTCCAAACGGTGCGTAGAAGACGGCCGGGTGCTCCCGATGCTACCGGGGACCGCGGGGCGGCGGCGCGGAGTTGACGAGGGCGAGCAAATGCTCGCGGGCGACGCGCTCGACGACCTCGGCCGTCGCCTCGATGCCGAGATGCTCGGCACAGGCGCAGACGTCGGCCACGCACCTGTCGACGGTGTCGACGGGAACCGTCAGGAACTCGGCGGCCAGGTGAGAGGTCACCGGCTCGTGGAGGACCGTCGGAGGCGCCGAGGACGCGGCGGACGCCGAGGACGCTGAAGGCGCTGAAGGCGCTGAAGGCGCGGCGAGGGTCGGGGAGGGCCCGGCGAAGCGGGTAGTCAAAACGGGCATGGATGTCGCATTCCTCCGGAGTTTCCCGGGGGCATCCCCCGGATGTGTCGGCGAGGACGTGCGTTTTCATTCCACAACTTATCTCGGGAGTGTCAACCCTTGGCGCCGTGATATGGAAAGCTGGCCCCGTGTCTTGACTGAATCCTGCAACAGGGGAGTAAGTGAGTGTCCCCGAACAGGGAGCCGAATTGACGGCGAGTCAGTAGCCTGATCTCGCCTGCAAGCCCGACGGAGATGAGGTGGGCAGTTGCCGGGACGGTCCGGCCCGATCCTGCTATGGTCCTGGCCGCAAACGTTCGGAGGCACAACGCCGGCCGGTCGGCGCTCGTGCGGGGGCCCCCTCGCGCCGGTGCGAGGGTTCCGGTGATCGGAGCGGCGGTGTTCCCGGGGTGCGCGGACCGCATCCTGGGCGGGGCTTCCGTCCGCACCTGCCCATCGCCGATGATGTACTCCAGGATCCGGTCCCCCGGAGCCGCGCTACGCCAATTCGCAAGTTTGGAGATGTGCCTCGTGGGAGACCCTGGCACGCGACGGAGGTGCCGACCATGAGCGCCGAAACCTCCGTGCCCCGTCCCCGGGAGTCGGGTGTGGACATCTCAGACTCCGGCCTGCTGCAGGGCCTGCTTTCACAGTCGCCGTTCGCCTTCGCGTTCTTCGACCCCGACGGCCGCTTCGAGCGCGTCGACGAGGTCTTCGCCGACGTGGTCGGCCTGCCCGCCGAGCGCCTGGTCGGCCGGGCCCCCGGCGAGCTGCTCTCCGCCGACCTGACCGCCCTGATCGAGGGCTCGGTGCGCGGCATCGTCGCGGGGGCCGAGGTCGAGGGCGACCAGCGGATCCGCGTGCGCACCGCCGACGGGCGGACCCACCACTGGTCGCTGACCTTCTCCCCGATCCACGACGACAAGGGCGCGCTCCGCGCGATCTGCCTGGTCGGCGTCGACATCACCGACAGCAGGCAGGTCGAGGAGGACCTCAGGCGCAGCGAGGAGCGCTACCGCTCGCTGGTCGAGGCCCAGTCCCAGCTCGTGTGGATCACCGCGCCCAACGGCGTGGTGGAGGAGGACGCGCCGCAGTGGCGGGCCATCACCGGCCAGGGGCTCGAGGAATACCTCACCCACGGCTGGCTGGAGGCCGTCCACCCCGACGACCGCCCGCACACCGAGGAGGCGTGGCGCGAGGCGCTGCGCGGCCGGATCATGTTCGAGTGGAGCTACCGGGTCCGCACCCGGGCCAGCGGCTACCGGCACTTCGAGGTGCGCGCCGTCCCGATCATCCGGCACAACCGGGTCGTCGAGTGGGTGGGCGCCAACACCGACGTCACCCCGCAGCGCGAGGCCGAGGAGATGCGCGGCCGCCTGACCGACCAGCTCGGTGCCGCGGCCCTGCGGACCGCGCGCCTGCAGGGCGCCACGGCGATGCTCGCCGAGGCGCTCACCGTCGAGCAGGTGGTCCAGGTCATCATCGACGTGGGCCGTACGGCGCTGGCGGCCGACCGCTCGGCCGTGGCGCTGCTCGACGTCGACCGGGCCGCGCTGAAGCTGGTCAACAGCGGCGGCATCCCCGACGTCCCCGGTGCGCCCGGGGAGGAGATCCCGCTGTCGCACTCCAGCGTGATGACCATGGCGGTCAACAGCCGGCGCCCGGTCTTCGCCGAGTCGCCGGAGAGCCTGCGGTCCCAGCTGGTCGACGCGGGCGGCGACAACGAGGCCATCACCGGATTCATCGCCCACAGCGACGAGCGGGCCTGGGTGGGCCTGCCGCTGCTGGCCGCAGGTCGCGCGCTCGGCGCGCTGAGGTTCTCCTTCACCCGCCCGCAGAAGATCTCCCAGGAGGACGGGGTGTTCCTGGAGGCTCTCGCGGGGCAGTGCGCCCTCGCCGTGGAGCGGGCCACCCTGTTCGAGCGCGAGCACCGCACGGCCGAGACGCTCCAGCGCAGCCTGCTGCCCGACCGCCTGCCGGTGGTCCGGGGCCTGGTCCTCGCCCAGCGGTTCCGCTCGGGAAGCCGCCACGTGCAGGTCGGCGGCGACTGGTACGACGCGTTCGTGCTCCAGGACGGCCGGGTCGCGGCGGTGGTCGGCGACGTCATGGGCAAGGGCGTCAAGGCCGCGGCCGGGATGGGCCGTATCCGCAACGCCATGCGGGCCCTGGCGCTGACCAACCCGCCGCCCGCGGCGGTGCTCACCGGCCTCGACAGGGTCTTCGAGGCCACCGAGGAGGAGGAGCAGGTCACGACCCTCGCCTACATGGTCGTCGAGCCGGGCACCGGAGAGGGCACGCTGGCGCTCGCCGGGCACCCGCCGCCCCTGCTGGTCTCCCCGCAGGGCGTGCCGTTGCTGTGCGACGGCGAGCCCGGCACCCCGCTGGGCTGGCCCACGAGCCGCCGGCAGTTCAGGTTCTGCGTCCCGCCAGGCCACACTGCTGTCCTGTATTCGGACGGTCTGGTGGAGAACCGGAAGCGTGGTCTCGATGCCGGACTTGCCGATCTTTGCTCTGTTGTGACCGAAGCGCCGGCCGAAGTGGTGGGAAGCCCCCACATGTTGCTAGATTTTCTTGTAGATCGCATGCTGTCCGGGTATGAGCAGGATGACGACGTCACGGTGCTCGCGATTCACGTTCCTCTCGCCACGAAGAGTGACTGAATGAAACAGTCATAACGGTTGCTTTCGGGTATCGGTGCCTCGCTTCCGTACGCACTACTCTCTTGGTCGGCCTAGGGTGGAGGGCAACCGCCAGGAGGCGGCCGTATGGATCACGGTGTCATGCCACAATGCTGGACAGGTGCGTCGCGGTTCGCGCGGCCTCGTTAATCACAACTAGAGGTAAAACTGCCCCTAGTTGGGCATCTGGGTCCATTCTCGTCACGCTTTCCTTCGAGAGGTGTTCGTGTCGCCTGCAAGTTCGACTCGCTCGAAGCCATCCGAGCTGAACGAGCCCGTCATTCAGCAGCTGATGGAGCGGGGGCGCTCGCAGGGGTTCCTCGAGTCCGAGGATGTCCGCAAGGCCGTCGAGGAAGCGGACATTCCGATGGCGCAGGTCGCTGGAATCCTGCGAAGCCTCAGCAAAGAGGGCATCACAGTACGGCTGACCGCCGAGGACTCCGCGGCTCCCAAGAAGCCCCGCACTCCCGCCAAGCGCCGCACTGCCCCGGCCGCGCCCGCCGCCGTCAAGAAGACCAAGACCGCCGCGGCGGCCAAGGAGCAGCCGGAGACCGTCACCGCGGTCGTCAGCGGCTCCGAGTCCGCCGCGACCGCGGCCAAGAAGCCGGCGGCCCCCGCCAAGGCGGCTCCGGCCAAGAAGGTCGCCCCGGCCGCCAAGAAGCCGGTTCCCGCCCCGCCGCCGAAGAAGGCCGGGCCCGAGGCCGGGGGCCCCGCTCCGGCGTCCGCGCCGAAGCCGGTCACCGGTGACGACGACGAGGTCATCGACCTCGAGGACGTCGAGATCGAGGACTTCGACCTGGAGGCCGTGGCCGAGGTCGAGGTAGAGGTGGAGGTCGAAGCCGAGGTCGAGGTGGAGGCCGAGGCCGAGGCCGAGGAGGAGCCCAAGGTCGAGGCCGTCGAGGTGAACGAGGACGAGGTCCTCATCCTCACCGACGACGACGATGACGCCCCGGTTCCCCAGGTCGCCGCCGCCGGTGCCACCGCGGACCCGGTCAAGGACTACCTCAAGCAGATCGGCAAGGTCCCGCTGCTCAACGCCGAGCAGGAGGTCGAGCTCGCCAAGCGCATCGAGGCCGGCCTGTTCGCCGAGGAGCAGCTCGGCACCGACGGCGAGAAGCTCCCGGTCGACGTCCGCGCCGAGCTGGAGTGGATCGCCGAGGACGGCCGCCGGGCCAAGAACCACCTGCTGGAGGCCAACCTCCGCCTCGTGGTCTCGCTGGCCAAGCGCTACACGGGGCGCGGCATGCTCTTCCTGGACCTGATCCAGGAGGGCAACCTGGGCCTGATCCGCGCGGTCGAGAAGTTCGACTACACCAAGGGCTACAAGTTCTCCACCTACGCCACGTGGTGGATCCGGCAGGCGATCACCCGTGCCATGGCCGACCAGGCGCGGACCATCCGCATCCCGGTCCACATGGTCGAAGTGATCAACAAGCTGGCCCGCGTCCAGCGGCAGATGCTCCAGGACCTGGGCCGCGAGCCCACCCCGGAGGAGCTGGCGCGCGAGCTCGACATGACCCCCGAGAAGGTCGTCGAGGTCCAGAAGTACGGTCGCGAGCCGATCTCCCTGCACACCCCGCTGGGTGAGGAGGGGGACAGCGAGTTCGGTGACCTCATCGAGGACTCCGAGGCCATCGTTCCCGCGGACGCGGTCAGTTTCACGCTTCTGCAGGAGCAGCTCCACTCCGTTCTGGACACGCTGTCCGAGCGCGAGGCGGGCGTGGTCTCGATGCGGTTCGGCCTGACCGACGGTCAGCCGAAGACGCTGGACGAGATCGGCAAGGTCTACGGGGTGACGCGCGAGCGCATCCGGCAGATCGAGTCCAAGACGATGTCCAAGCTCCGCCACCCGTCCCGGTCGCAGGTGCTGCGCGACTATCTCGACTGATCCTTCCTGACAAAGGGTCCGCACCGTACGGTGCGGACCCTTTGTCGTTAACGCCGGTGTAACGGGTCGGTAGCACGTCGGGTGAAACGGACTTCTAGGCTGCCGCCTCATGGGTGTGGCCGAGGCTGACAGGATTCGCGCCCGGGGGCTGCAGGTGATCGTCGATCGTCCGTGGGCGGACGCGATGCTCGACGACGCGGTCGCCGCGGTCCGCCGGAAGGCGTTCGAGGCCGGTCCGATCACGATCGGCGCGGCTCGCGGCGATCCGGAGAGGCGTGCGCTCAGGGTCGAGGCGCTGGCCAGGGCGGCCGTCGGCCACAGCCGTGCCATAGAGGCGTTGGCGGCCCGCGACCGGGCCAATCCCGACCTCTGGCTCTGGCTCGGGCGCACCCGCATCGAGGAAGCCTGGACGATCAAACCGGATGCCAGGGCGCGGGCCGTGCAGGCGCGGCGCGTGCAGGCGTTCCAGCAGGCGATGGAGTCGGCCAGGGGGCCGCTTTTCACCGCGGCGTCGCTCGAGCCGTCCGATCCGGTGCCCTGGGAGTCGATCATGTGGCTCTACCTCGGTCTCGACCGGCCGCGCCAGGAGAAGGACGCGGTCTGGTACGAGGCCGTTCGCCGTTATCCGACGCTGTTCCCGGCCAACGTGGCCCGGCTCATGATGCTGTCCCCCGCCTGGGGCGGCAGTGCCCAGGAGATGCTGGAGTTCGCCAGGCAGGCCGTCTCGCGGGCGCCGGACGGGGATCCGATGGCGTCCCTGATGCCGTTGGCCCACTTCGAGCGGGTGGCCGCCGAGCGGTCGCCGATGTCGCGCGGCGGCTGGTTCTCCGACGAGGCGCTGCGCGAGGTCGTCTCGCACTCGGGTCGCTGGCCGGGCCGGGACGGCCATCCCCGGTCGGTCGAGGCGCACAACCTGTTCGGGGCCGCCTTCTACCTCGCCGACCTGCGGCGGCCCGCGCGCGGGCACCTGATGCGGACGGGAGGCAGGGTCAGCCGGTTGCCGTGGTCCTACCTCGGGGATCCCGCCCAGCAGTTCCAGCGGGCCTGCGGGCGGCTCCACCTCGTCGCGGCGTGAACCCGGCCCGGGTCCTCAGGCGCGGCGGGACACGCCGGATCCCGTCCCCGGCGCGGCCCCGGCGCGCCCGCGGAGGATCACACCATGACGTCGAGCGTCCACGGCCGTTTCCCGGCGGGCGGCGCGCCGAGGACGACGGAGTGGCCCAGGTGATCCAGAACCTTGGCGAGCTCCTCGGGGCTCCCCGGATCGACGCCCCCCTCGAGCAGAGAGCGGGCGATCACGCCGCGGGTGGCCTTGGCCATGTGGCTGACCACCTTCCCGTCCCTGAGCACCCGGACCGCCACCGCCCGCCCGCCCGGCTGCCACGCCGCCGCGTACGTGCTGGAGCGCAGGTCCACGACCAGGCCGGGCGCGGCGTCGAGCAGCGGCGTGACCGACCGGCGCCAGAAGGCGCCCAGGCCGCCGAGCGGCGGCAGCCGCACCCCCATCGACAGCCGGTACGGCGGCACGCGGTCGCCGATCCGCAGTAGGCCCCAGAGGCCGGAGAAGATCAGCAGGCTCTCCGAGGCCCGTGCCGCCGCCTCGGGGGACAGCGAGGCCAGGCCGAGGTTGTCGTAGAGCACGCCGGTGTACAGGTCGGCCGCGGCCAGCGTCGGCGCGGTCCGCAGGAGCAGGTTCCTGCCGACCTCACCGGCCTGTCCCGGCGACAGGCCGAGGGTGTCCCGCGCGGCAGGGTCCCGGCACAGCTCGGTGAGCGCGTCCAGGACGGTCTCCCTGGGCGAGCCGAGAGCGGGAAAGCTCAGTCCGGGCAGGTCGAGGGCCGGGCCGTCGCCCCGCGCGGCCTTCCCCTCGGACGGAGGCAGCAGAATCAGCACAGTCGCCGAGCGTAGTGGGACGATCGGGGGTTAGGATCCTTCAGCATGATCGATGAGGTCTTCGACCGGCTGGTCGACCAGGCCTGGCCGGCGATCCAGCGGGTGGACGCCGGAGGCTGGACGCTGCGCGCCGCGGACGGGGTGACCAAGCGGGCCAACTCCGTGCTGCCGCTGGGCGAGCCGGAGGATCTTCGAACGGGCATCGAGAGAGCCGAGAAGTTCTACGCCGACCGGGGCCTGCCCTGTGTCTTCTCGGTGGGAGGCGGCGCCACGCCCGGCCTGGACGCGTCACTGCGGGCGCGCGGCTACCGGGTGGTGGACCCCACATTGATCATGACGGCGCGCCTCGCGCCCGGGGACGGGCCGCCTGAGGAGCCCGGAGGCTCGCGGGAGGCCGGAGAGCACGAAGGGGCCAGGGAGAGGGTCGAGCTCGCTGAGGCGCCCTCGCAGGCGTGGCTGGACGCCTGGTGGAGCGTGGACGGGAGGTTCGGTGGCGACGGTCTGGTGACGGCCGCGCGGATCCTCACCGGCGTGCCCGCCGTATACGCCTCGCTCGGCCGGGAGGCCGTGGGACGGGGCGTGGTCCAGGGGGAGTGGTTCGGGATCTACTCCATGGCCGTACTGCCGCACGCGCGGCGCCGGGGGCATGGACGGAAGATGTTGCGTGCCCTGCTCTCGCATGCGCGGGCGCAGGGCACACAGCGGGCATATTTAGTCGTAGTGGAGTCGAACACCGCTGCCAGGGCGCTCTACGAGCGGCAGGGCTTCACGGTGGCGGGCCGATATCACTATCGGGTCCGATGATGGCTCCATTCGTCTGGTTATCGTTCGTCGTTGCCTGCCGTTGCCGGGGCGTCGCTGAGACGAGCGGACTCGTCCTGGATGTTGGCGCCCTTGTCTCGCAGCACGGCCACGTGCTGCCGCCCGTGGTGGGCGCAGAACAGCAGCTCCCCACCTACGGGCAGGGTCGCGCGGATGTAAGCCTGGGCGCCGCACCGGTCACAGCGGTCAGCAGCTGTGAGCTGCTTGGCGGGGGCGAGGGTTCCAGTCACGTATCGCCTTTCAGGTCATCCCCTGAGGTGGAGGATCTGGCGTCAGTCACTTGAGAGAACATCTAACCCGATACGAACGTTCCCAACCGACCCCCTGCTACGCCCAGAGCGGAAAGTGTCCGAAAGTAACGATGATCACGCCGGATGTAACACCTGTGCCCACCGGATGGCAAGCTTGTACGCGTCGTGGTGGGAAGAACGGTAAGCTGCGCACACGTGTTCGACAGAGTGGGAGTGGGCGTGACCGCAGTTAGCGCGGAGACGGGTTATACGGCCCGCCACCTGTCGGTGCTGGAGGGTCTGGAAGCCGTCCGCAAGCGTCCAGGCATGTACATCGGGTCGACCGACAGCCGCGGTCTCATGCACTGCCTGTGGGAGATCGTGGACAACGGGGTCGACGAGGCCCTGGCCGGCTACTGCAGCCGCATCGAGGTCGAGCTTCACCCCGACGGCTCCATCGAGGTCCGCGACGACGGCCGGGGCATCCCGGTCGACGTCGAGCCCAAGAGCGGCCTGGCGGGCGTGGAGCTCGTCTACACCAAGCTCCACGCGGGCGGGAAGTTCGGCGGCGGCTCCTACGGCGCCTCGGGCGGCCTGCACGGCGTCGGCGCCTCCGTCGTCAACGCCCTGTCCTCGCGGCTGGACGTCGAGGTCGACCGCGACGGCCGGATCCACGAGATCAGCTTCCGCAGGGGCGTTCCCGGCGTCTTCGACGGCGACGGCCCCAAGGCCAAGTTCAAGAAGAAGTCCGGGCTGCGCGACGGCGGCGCCGTGGCGAAGAACGTCACCGGCACCCGCGTGCGCTTCTGGGTCGACCACCAGATCTTCCTTCCCGAGGCCGAGGTCTCCCTCGACGAGATCCACGTCCGCCTCCGCCAGACCGCGTTCCTGGTCCCCGGCCTGACCCTGGCCGTGCGCGACAGCCGCGGCGAGGAGGCCGTCGAGGAGGAGTTCCACTTCGACGGCGGCATCTCGGAGTTCACCGAGTTCCTCGCCCGCGACGAGGCCGTCTGCGAGGTGCTGCGCCTGCAGGGCGCCGGCCACTTCCACGAGACCGTTCCGGTCCTCGACGACCTGGGGCACATGACCCCGACCGAGGTCCAGCGGGAGCTCACCGTCGACGTGGCGGTGCGCTGGGGCAAGGGCTACGACAGCACCGTCCGCTCCTTCGTCAACGTGATCGCCACCCCCAAGGGCGGCACCCACGTCAACGGTTTCGAGCGCGCCCTCGTCCGCACCCTGAACGAGCAGCTGCGCGAGACCCGCCTGCTCAAGAACGGCGACGCCCCGGTGACCCGCGAGGACATCATGGAGGGCCTCACCGCCGTGGTGACCGTCCGGGTGCCCGAGCCGCAGTTCGAGGGCCAGACCAAGGAGGTCCTGGGCACCTCCGCGGCCTCCAGGATCGTCGCCCACGTCGTCTCGCGAGAGCTCAAGGAACTGCTCGCCAACCCGCCGCGCAACGCCAAGGCGCAGCTCCGCGCGGTCCTGGAGAAGATCGTCGCGGCGGCCAAGGCCCGCATCGCCGCCCGGGAGCACCGCGACAACCAGCGACGCAAGACCGCCCTGGAGAACTCGGCGCTCCCCGCCAAGCTGGTCGACTGCCGCAGCGACGAGGTCGACCGCAGCGAGCTGTTCATCGTCGAGGGCGACTCGGCGCTGGGCACCGCCCGCGCGGCCCGCAACTCGGAGTTCCAGGCGCTGCTGCCGATCCGGGGCAAGATCCTGAACGTGCAGAAGGCGTCCGTCGCCGACATGCTCAAGAACGCCGAGTGCGCCGCGATCATCCAGGTCATCGGCGCGGGTTCCGGCCGCTCCTTCGACATCGAGGCCGCCCGCTACGGCAAGGTCATCCTGATGGCCGACGCCGACGTCGACGGGGCGCACATCCGCTGCCTCCTGCTGACCCTGTTCCACCGCTACATGAAGCCGATGGTCGAGGCCGGGCGGGTCTTCGCCGCCGTGCCGCCGCTGCACCGCATCGAGGTCATCAACCCCACGCGCGGTCATGGAAAGTACGTCTACTGCTACTCCGACGCCGAGCTGCAGCGGGTGCTGCGCGACCTGGAGCGCCGGGGCAAGCGCTGGAAGGACCCGATCCAGCGCTACAAGGGCCTGGGCGAGATGGACGCCGACCAGCTGGCCGAGACGACCATGGAGCCTCGGCACCGCACCCTGCGCCGGGTCCGCATCGAGGACATCGAGGAGGCCGAGCGCATCTTCGCCCTCCTGATGGGCAGCGACGTGGCCCCGCGCCGGGAGTTCATCGTGAGCAGCGCGGCCGAGATCGACCGCGACCACATCGACGCGTGACCGTGACCGTCCCCGCCGGGTGATTCCCCGGCGCGGACGGCTGACGGCGAGCTCCGCGGCCCGATCGGCCGATCGGGCCGCCGCCGATCGGGCGTGCCCGTGAGTCGTCCGCCGGGCCCGGTGCCTTCGAACGCAGGCGAGCACGGCCGATCGTGAAACCGGGATCCGGCCCCTGCCGGGACCGGATCACGAGGTTCGGATCACGAAGCCCGGATCACGAGGTTCAGATCTCGACCGGCATCAGCTTGCCGGTGCGCACGTCGTAGATGGCCCCGCCGACCGGCATGCCGACGGGCAGGAACGGGCTCGTCCTGATCCGTACGAGATCATGACGGAGCGCCGCGTCCTGGTCGGGGACGGTGTGGAAGTCCAGGCTGCGGGTGTCGACGCCGCGCCGGGCGGCGATCGCGTGCACCTCGTCGTCGGTGACCTTGTTCATGCCGCAGTCGGTGTGCGGCATGACCAGCACCCGCTCCACGCCCAGCAGGTTGACCGCCAGGACGAGCGTGCGCAGGACGTCGTCGGTGACCCGGGCCCCGGCGTTCCGGAGAATCTTGGCGTCGCCCGGCTTCAGGCCGAAGAGCCCCAGCGGATCGATCCGCGAGTCCATGCAGGTGACCAGGGCGAGGCCGCAGGCGGCCCTGCCGGTCAGTCCGGCGTCGGTGAACGTGGCGGAGAACTCCTCGTTGGCGGTCAGCAGGTCGTCAAAAGCACTCACGTGCGCACCCTTCGGTCGGCGCAATCAACGGACTAATGATGCTTCATGCCCGTTTCCGGAACGTTGCCGGGGGCGCACCTGGTGACGACTTCACCAAGATCCCGCCGTCGCCTATCACTCTAGGTCATGATGTCGTCACCCAACGTCCGGAAGTGTGGAGAGGCTGATGAGCAGGACCGAATCGCTGGCCGACTATCTTCGTGACCAGGGCAGGCGAAAGCTGGACCGGGTCGAGGCCAGGGACGGGGGCCGCAACGCGCGCTCGGCGCTGGCCCTGCTCGACGCGGCGGTCTACACGCGGTCGCTCAAGGACGACGACCCGTTTGTGGCCGTTCTCGCGGAGGCGGGGTGTTTCGGCCCCCAGGGGACCGGTGAGTTCGAGCCGACGGACCGGGTCGCCCGGGTCGTCCGCTTCTGGGAGTCGGGTGAGCCCTGGCAACTGCTGATGGCGATCCGGTTCGCGCTCCAGGGCGTGCTCACCTGAGAGCCCGGGTTTCAGCCCGTCCGCCAGGGAAAGGCGGACCCGGACCGTGGCCGTGGCACCGGGCCGGGGCGCCCCGCGTGCCCCTGGCCGATCGGTACGGCAGCCGTTGAGGCTCCCGGTGACACCGCCATAGGATCTTCGTCGGTGCCGAGTCTGGGAGGAAGCATGGGAATCGCGCAGCTGAGGTCGATCGTTCTCGATTGCCCGGACCCCAAGCAACTGGCCGACTTCTACAGCGCGCTCCTGGGCTGGCAGGTCGCCAGCGTCGAGGACGAGTGGGTGGTGGTCACCGGGGGCAGGCCCGGACGCCTCTGCTTCCAGCTGGTCCACGACTACCGGCCGCCGGAGTGGCCCACCACCGAGCGGCCCCAGCAGTTTCACCTCGATCTGACGGTCGAGAACCTCGACGAGGCCGAGAAGGAGGCGCTGGCGCTGGGCGCGTCCAAACACCCGTACCAGCCGGGCGAGAACGAGGGTTTCCGGGTCTTTCTCGACCCCGCCGGGCACCCGTTCTGCCTGTGCGTCGACTGACCCTCCTGAGTGATCTCAGGGCCTCCGGGCCGATCCTGGCGTCCGGCGGGCTCCCGGCGTCGCGGCCGGCCGGCCGTCCCCGTGCATGTCGCTCCGTGCGCGCCGGGGCCTCGGGGCCGGAAGCCTCACGGAGGCCCTCACGGAGGCCCTCACGGAGGCCCTCACGGCCCGCCGGCCGCCTCCCGTGATCTCGGAGCCCGCGAGGGTTCGCCGCGCGAGGCCCCGGGAACCCCGCCGTCCTGGCGGGGCCCCGGGGCCTTTGTCGCGGGCGGGTGGTCACTCCTCGGGGGCGGGAGCCGCCGCCGAGCCCTCCTCGCCGCCTCCGGCGCCGAGGGCGCCGCCCACGGCCGAGACGGTGTGGGTGAGCCGTACGCCGGAGCCGTCACGGCGGCCCAGCTCCTCGGGCAGGGGCACGGGCTTGCCGACGGCAGAGACCGCGCGGGCCGGTCCGGGGCCCGCCCAGGCGAGCAGCAGGACGTCCTCGCCCTTGAGGAACCGCTGGACGCGGACCCCGCCGGTGCCCCGGCCCTTCGGCGGATATTCGGCGAAGTCGGAGATCTTGGCGCCGCCGATCTGGGTGCCGGGCAGCGCCGTCGAGGAACCGGCGATGGTCACGACCTGCGACTCGCGGGCCGGATCGACCGCGCCGAACCAGATCACCACGGCATCGCCGTCCAGCCGTACACCGGCCATGCCGCCCGCGGGACGGCCCTGCGGGCGGACGACGGAGGCGGAGTAGCGCAGCAGCTGTGCCTCGGAGGTGATGAAGACGAGATCGTGGTCCTCGCTCTCCAGTTCCACCGCGCCCACCACCGTGTCGCCGTCCTTGAGGGTGATCACCTCGAAGTCGTCGCGGTTGGCCGGGTAGTCGGGAACGACCCGCTTGACCACCCCCTGCGCCGTGCCCAGCGCCAGGCCGGGCCCGTCGGGATCGAGCGAGCCTATGCCGACGACCGTCTCGCCCGGGTTGAAGGTGACGTACTCCGTGACCGGGTGGCCACCGGACAGCGACGGCGGGTTGGCCGAGCGGGGCAGCGTGGGCAGGTCGACCACCTGGACCCGGATCATCCGCCCCTGGTTGGTGACCACGCCCACCTCGCCCCTGACCGTGCTCCGCACGGCGGAGACCAGCACGTCGTGGGACGAGCGGTCACCGTCGCCGGCCAGCGGCGAGGCGTCGAAGGTGCGGGCCAGCAGGCCGGTGGAGGAGAACAGCACCAGGCAGGGGTCGTCGGCCACCTCCAGGGGGACCGAGACGTTCCTCGTGACCCCCGAGGACTCCAGCAGCACCGTGCGGCGCGGGGTGCCGAAGGTCTTGGAGACCTGGGCGAGCTCGTCGGAGACGACCTTGCGGAGCCTGTCGTCGGAGGACAGGATCGCGGTCAGCTCGGCGATCTCGTCGCGCAGGGTCTGGCTCTCGCGGTCGAGCTCCAGCTTGTCGTAGCGGGTCAGGCGGCGCAGCGGGGTGTCGAGGATGTAGTTGGCCTGGGTCTCCGACAGCTCGAAGACCTCCGTCAGGCGCTCGCGGGCCTGGGCGGAGTTGTCGGAGGAGCGAATGACCTGGATGACCTCGTCGATGTTGAGCAGGGCGACGATGAGGCCCTCGACGAGGTGCAGCCGCTCCTCGCGCCTGCGCCGGCGGTACAGGGAGCGGCGGCGGACCACGTCGATGCGGTGGTCGACGTAGACCTGCAGCAGCTCGCGCAGGCCCAGCGTGCGCGGCTCGCCGTCGACCAGGGCGACGTTGTTGATGCCGAAGGTCTCCTCCATCGGCGTGAGCCGGTAGAGCTCCTCCAGCACGGCCTCGGGGATGAAGCCGTTCTTGATCTCGATGACCAGGCTCAGGCCCTTGTGCCGGTCGCTGAGGTCCTTGAGGTCGGAGATGCCCTGGAGCTTCTTGGCGGTGACCAGCTCCCTGATCTTGGTGACCACGCGCTCGGGGCCGACGTTGAAGGGCAGCTCGGTGACGACGATGCCCTTGCGGCGGGGGCTGACCTGCTCGACGGCGCACTTGGCGCGCATCCGGAAGGTGCCCCGGCCCTTGGCGTACGCGTCGCGGATGCCGTCGAGGCCGATGATCGTGCCGCCGGTGGGCAGGTCGGGGCCGGGGACGAACCGCATCAGGTCGTCGAGCGTCGCGTCGGGCTTCTTGATCAGATGGCGGGCGGCGGCGACGACCTCGACGAGGTTGTGCGGCGCCATGTTGGTGGCCATCCCGACCGCGATGCCGGTGGCACCGTTGACCAGCAGGTTGGGGAAGGCCGACGGCATGACCGTGGGCTCGGTCTCCTGGCCGTCGTAGTTGGGCTTGAAGTCGACCGTGTCCTCGTCGATCGACTGGACCACGGCCATGGCCGCCGAGGCCAGCCGGGCCTCGGTGTAGCGCATCGCGGCGGGCAGGTCGTCGGGGGAGCCGAAGTTGCCGTGCCCGTCGATGAGCGGCAGGCGCATCGAGAACGGCTGGGCCATGCGGACCAGCGCGTCGTAGATGGCGGTGTCGCCGTGCGGGTGGAGCTTGCCCATCACGTCGCCGACGACGCGCGACGACTTGACGTGGCCCCGGTCGGGCCGCAGGCCCATCTCGCTCATCGAGTAGAGGATGCGGCGCTGGACCGGCTTGAGGCCGTCCCTGGCGTCCGGCAGCGCACGCTGGTAGATCACCGAATATGCGTATTCGAGGAAGCTGGTGCGCATCTCGGTGGAAACGTCGATGTCGACGATCCGCTCCTCGAAGCCCTCGTCGGTCGGGGGTGTGGTCGTCCGTCGAGCCATCTGATTTCCTGCGCGCGCGCCCCGGCCGTCTGGCCGAGGGGAGGCGCATCCTCCTTCTGTCTTCGTGGTCCAACCGTTGGCGCCGGCTCCCCGGGGAGCCTTGGCCGGGATGTCCGGTGGGAGGCCGGTGACGGGGGCGACCGGGCATCATACCGAGACTCGATACCATACCCAGCCCATCCGACACTTCCGGGCCTTCCCCGGCCTGCCCGTGGGTACTGCCGCTACGGCGCCGTGCCGGGGGCGGCCGATGTGCCGGGGAGGCCTCGGGTCCTGGGGCCCGCTCCCGGCCAGGGGCCGGGGGTCTCACCCTCGTACTCGTCGCCGGGGACGTTCACCTTGGTGTCGTAGACCCTGAAGCCGCGCGCCTTGTAGTTGGCGAGCGCCACCGGGCTGTCGAGGGAGCAGGTGTGCAGCCACACCCGCCGGGTCGCCTCCCGCTCCGGCTGCCGGTCGGCCAGGTCCCAGGCCCTGGCCGCGCCGATCTCCAGGAGGTGACCGCCGATGCCCTTGCCGATCGCCCACGCCAGGAGACCGAAGGAGGCGATCTCGACGGTCCCGCCGTCCTGGGGGACGAGCTCGACATAGCCCGCGGGGGTGCCGCGGTGGTAGGCCACCCAGGTCTCCACGCCGCCGGCCAGCCAGTCCGCCCACTCGTTCCAGGTCCACGGCAGCTTGTTGGTCCAGTGCCAGTCCCCGCCGACGGCCGTGAGGAGGAACCGGTTGAACTCGGGCGAGGGCAGCTCGGCGCGCACGACGTCGACCTCGACCGACGGCGGCTTGGCGGGCAGCAGGTCCGAGCGTGAGGTCTGTTCGAGGTACCAGGTGGTGACGTCCATAGTGGATGCATCAAATCACGGCTCGGAGCCCGTCAGGTCCCCAGCTCCCGGCGCCGCGGGTGCCGGTGGCGCCGGTGGAACGGGCCGCGGCCCCCCGGCGGCGCCTCACGGAGTCCCGCCGCGCACCCGCCGCGCGCCCGCCGGGCACCGGTCGGGCACTCATCGGGCGTCTGCCGGGCGCCTGGAGGCCCGCCGATCACTCCTCTCGGCTCCCGTCCGGTACGGCCCGCGCCGGGCGCCGTTCCCCTCCCGGGTACGGCAAGTGCCGCCCGTGTATGCCGTACCGGGGAAAAACAGTCGGCGAGACCTGGTACCAATGACCGGGTGAGCGAAGAGCTGATGCTGCGCGAAGAGGCCGAGGGGCGGCTGCGGGCGCTCGCCGGGGAGCACGCCCGGCTGCGCGAGGACCAGTGGGCGGCGATCAAGGCGCTGGTCATGGACCGGCGCCGGGTGCTCGTGGTGCAGCGCACCGGCTGGGGCAAGTCGGCGGTCTACTTCATCGCCACCGCGCTCCTGCGCGAGCTGGGCGAGGGGCCGACCGTCATCGTGTCGCCGCTGCTGGCCCTGATGCGCAACCAGATCGCCGCCGCCGAGCGCGCCGGGATCACCGCGGTCACGGTCAACTCGGCCAATCCCGAGGAGTGGGAGCAGGTCTACAACCAGGTCGCCGAGGGCGAGGTCGACGTGCTGCTCGTCAGCCCCGAGCGGCTCAACAACCCCGACTTCCGCGACCACGTGCTGCCCGAGCTGGCCGAGAGCGCGGGCCTGATCGTGGTCGACGAGGCACACTGCATCTCCGACTGGGGCCACGACTTCCGCCCCGACTACCGGCGGCTGCGCACGCTGTTCGAGGAGCTCACCGAGGGCGTGCCGATCCTCGCGACCACCGCCACGGCCAACGCCAGGGTCACCCGCGACGTCGCCGAGCAGATGGGCGAGGAGACGCTCGTGCTGCGCGGCGCGCTGGAGCGCGACAGCCTCCACCTCGGGGTCGTGCGCCTGCGCGGCGCCGAGCAGCGCCTGGCCTGGCTCGCCCGCACGCTGCACGAGCTCCCCGGCTCCGGCATCGTCTACACGCTCACCGTGGCCGCCGCCCAGGAGATCGCCGCCTACCTGCGCGAGCAGGGCCACGAGGTGATCGCCTACTCCGGGCAGACCGAGCAGGCCGAGCGGCTCGCCGCCGAGCAGGCACTGCTCGACAACAAGATCAAGGCACTGGTCGCGACCTCCGCGCTCGGCATGGGCTACGACAAGCCCGACCTCGGCTTCGTGGTGCACGTCGGCGCGCCCCAGTCCCCGGTGGCCTACTACCAGCAGGTCGGTCGTGCGGGCCGAGGGGTCGAGCGGGCCGAGGTGATCCTGCTGCCCGGCGCGGAGGACCGCGACATCTGGGCCTACTTCGCCTCACTGGCCTTCCCCCCCGAGCCCGTCGTGCGCTCCGTGCTGGCCGCGCTGGAGGAGGGCGGCGTGATGTCCACGGCCGCCCTGGAGAACCGGGTGGACCTCAGCCGCAGCCGCCTGGAGACCATGCTGAAGGTCCTCGACGTCGACGGCGCGGTGCGCCGGGTCAAGGGCGGCTGGGAGTCCACCGGCGAGCCATGGGGCTACGACGCCCCGCGCTACGCCAGGGTCGCCGCCGAGCGCGAGGCCGAGCAGCGGGCCATGCTCGAATACCTCGACACCACCGGCTGCCGGGAGGAGTTCCTGCGCCGCCGCCTCGACGACGACACCGCCTCTCCCTGCGGCCGCTGTGACAACTGCACCGGCCTCCACCGCTCGCCCGAGGTGGACGAGCAGGCCGTACGGTCGGCCGCCGACCGGCTCCAGCGGCCCGGGGTGGACGTCGAGGCGCGCAAGCAGTGGCCTACCGGGCTGGCCGACCTCAAGGGCCGGATCAGGCCGGAGCTGGGCGCCGAGCCCGGCCGGGCGCTGGGCAGGCTCACCGACATCGGCTGGGGCAACCGCCTGCGCGGCCTCCTCGCCGACGGCGCCGCCGACGGGCCGGTCCCCGACGACGTCTTCGCCGCTGTGATCAAGGTGCTGTCGTCCTGGGAGTGGGCCCAGCGCCCGGTCGGCGTCGTCGCGGTGCCCTCGGGCAGCCGCCCCCAGCTCGTCCGCAGCCTCGCCGAGCGGCTGGCCCAGGTGGGGCGCCTGTCCTACCTGGGCGACCTCGGTTACCGGTCGGGCCCGCCCGGACGGCAGTTCAACAGCGCGCAGCGCGTCCAGGCGATCAGGGGCACCCTGGCCATGCCCGCCGCCCTGGGCCCGGCCGTCGCCGGGGCCGGAGGCCCGGTCCTGCTCGTCGACGACCTGGTCGACACCGGCTGGACGATGACGCTGGGAGCCGCCATGCTCCGCCACGCCGGGGCCCCCGCCGTGCTGCCCCTCGCCCTCGCGGTCACCAGCTAGAAGCCGGTCGGGAGCCCGTCGGGAATCGCCGGGAAGGGGGCGGCGGGCTCCCTGGAAGGCGCGGCCCCGACGAAAGGCGCGGCCCTCAAGAAGGCCTCAAGAAGGCCTCAGGAAGGCCTCAAGAAGGTACGTCCCCCAGGAAAGGCGCGGGTCTCAGGAAAGGCCCAGATCGACGTAGTCGTAGTCGGAGAAGGCGTGGCTGACGTGCACGTTCGTCAGGCGCTTGCCGCGGAGCAGGACGCGGGTGTCCCACTGGACGGGCAGCACGACGGCCTGCTCCATGACCGTGCGGTCGACCCGCGCCCACAGCTCCTCGCGCCGGCCGGTGTCGAGCTCGGCGCCGGCCTGGTCGATGAGGTGGTCGGCCTCGGGCAGGCGCACGCTCACGTTGAACGACAGGCCGTCCTCCAGGATCTCCCTGCTGTCGGTCAGGTACGGCAGGTAGCTGGCGCCCTCCGGCCAGTCGGCGGTCCAGGCCCGGATGGAGAGGCCGATCTTCTCCTTCCGCAGGTAGGAGGGGCTGCCGCCGTGCTGGGCCGTGTGCTCGGCCTGCGACATGCCCCTGAGCGTGAGCCGGATCCCGACGCGTCCCAGGGCCGTCTTCAGGGCCTCGGCGGCCTTCCGCTCGGCGGGCTGCCCGGCCCGGAAGACGATCGTGGCCGCGAAGCCGCCGGGCCGCCCGCACGCGGCCAGCTGCCCGCGAGCCGCGGCCACGTCGCCCTTGCCGGTCTGGTACAGGTTCAGCGGACGGTGCCCGGAGATGGTCGGCGGGAGCAGCCCGGTGGCGATCGTGCCCGCGCGCAGGCCGCGGCCGTAGGCGTCGCGCAGGGCCTCCCGGTCCGCCGCGGCGAACACGGCCCTGCGGCAGGCCACGTTGTCGAAGGGCAGCACCTGCGGGTTGATCGCGACGTACCGCAGCCAGCCGATCGTGGGCGCGTCGGCCCTCGCCCTGAGCGCGGGATCGGCCGCGATCCGCTCCGGCAGGTTCGCGCTCGCGCCCGAGTCGAGGTCCAGGTCGAGGTCGCCGGAGACGAGGCCCTTGTCGACGGCGTCCTGGTCCATGTCGAAGGTGATCTCGTAGCGGTCGGGGAGCGCCCGGCGGTTCGGGTCGGTCGCCGGTGACCAGTGCGGGTTGCGGACCAGGACGAGCCGCTTGCCCCGCTCCGCGCTCTCGAACATGTAGGGGCCCGAGGAGAGCACGTGCTTCTCGTACGCCGCGCCGGTGTCCTTCGCCTCGGGGACCGGCATGGTCTGGGGGACCTGGGCGACGTGGTCGAACGCCCCGTGCGGCTTTCTGAGGTGGAACACGACGGTCCGGTCGTCCGGGGTCCGGATCGCCCCGTCGGTGTCGGCCTTCGGCGACGCGAAGTAGCCCCGGTAGCCCGAGGGCAGGTTCAGGAGCTCCTCGAAGTGGTACGGACCCCGGCTGAGCGTGTCCTTGCCGATCGCGCGGAGCACGGCGTGCTTGACGTCCGCGGCGACGATCGGCGTGCCGTTCTCGTACTTCAGGCCCTCCCTGAGCCGGTACGTCCACGTCCTGCCCCCGTCGCTGGGCACGCCGGGGCCCTCCGCCAGGTCGCCGACGAGTTCCCGGCTCCCGGCGCCGGGAACGGGCCGGTACATCGTCAGCGAGCGTCCGTAGAGCCGCGCGACGTTCCACAGCGACGGGTAGTAGGTGTTGCCGGGATCGAAGGAGTCGGCGACGAAGCCGGCGCCGAACCGCATCGTCCCGCCCCTGCGTGCCGAGGGGTTGACGACCGAGGCCGAGGCGGCGTCGAAGCCGGTCGGCGCCGGCTTCGGCGTCACCCGCGAGACGGCGCCGGGCTCGCCGGACGGCAGGACCAGCCAGGTGGCGACGCCCAGCGCGCAGGCGGTCGCCAGGGCCGAGGCGGCGAGCAGGATCCGCCGGCGCCCCACCGTGCCGGCGAGCCGGGCGAGCCGGCCGGGTGACGGCGAGGAGAACCCGGTGGAAGGCGTCGCGGGAGACGGCGCCCCCGGCGGCGCCCCCGACGGCGCTCTCGACGGCGCTCTCGACGGTGCTCTCGACGGTGCTCCAGACGGTGCCGGGGACGGGACGGAGGACCGGGGCGGGACCGGCGCGCGGCCCGGCAGGGGGGCCGGTGCCGGGAACGCGGCGGAGGAGCGGGCCGTTCCCGGCGCGCGGGGTGGCGGGGGAGGCGCGGGGGGCGGGAACGTTCCGGAGACCGGCCCGGGACCACCGGCCGCGTTCAGCAGCATGTCCAGCACGTCGGCCGAGCCGGGCCGGGAGCGGGGGTCCTTGGTGAGGGCCTCGCCCAGCAGCGGGCGCAGCGACTCCGGCACGCCGGACAGGTCCGGTTCCGCGATGAGGATGCGGCGCATCACCACGGCCAGGTTGCCCAGCCCGAACGGCGGCTGCCCGGTCGCCGCGAACACCATGGTCCCGGCCCAGGCGAACACGTCGCCCGCCGGTCCGACCTCCTGCTCGTGGAACTGCTCGGGCGCCATGTAGGCGGGCGTGCCGACCAGGTCCGTGGTCAGGCTGTACGCGGCGTCCAGGGCTCTGGCGATGCCGAAGTCGATGACGCGGGGGCCGTCGGGACCGAGCAGGACGTTGCTGGGCTTGAGGTCGCGGTGCACGATCCCGGCACGGTGGATCGCGGCCAGCGCGGTGGCGGTGGCGACGGCCAGCCTGACCAGCGCGTACTCCTCGCGCGGGCCCTCCCTGGACACCACCTGCTGCAGCGACTCGCCGTCGACGTACTCGCTCAGGATGTACGGCCGGTCGCCGGTGGCGTCGGCCTGCAGCACCCGGGCGGTGCAGAACGGGGCGACCCGCCGGGCGGCGTCGGCCTCCCGCTGGAAGCGCCGCTTGGCATGCGCGTCGTCGGAGAGCCTGGCGTGCAGCACCTTGAGCGCGACGCGCTCTCCCTCGGGGGTGCGCGCCAGGTAGACCACGCCCTGGCCGCCCTCGCCGAGGAATCCGACCAGCCGGTGCGGGCCGATCAGCTCCGGGTCACCCGGCCGCAGGGGGCGGGGCTCCGGCATGCGTCACTCCAGGGGGTCGCCGCGAACATGGTCCCACCACATTATTGGATCACCGTGGAGAGCGGGAAAACCCGGGACCGCACCCGGCGCGGACCGGCGGCCGGCAGCGGCACGGGCGGTCGGCGGCACGAGGGGTCAGAGGCAACGGGCGCCCAGGCGGGAACGGTCAGAGGCGGGGACGGGCGCCCAGGTGCGAGATGGCCCGGGAGGCCAGGTGGCAGCCGGAGGCGAGGGCCTCGGCCGGGGGCTTGCCGCCGAGCCAGGCGGGCAGGAAGCCGGCGGTGAAGGCGTCACCGGCACCGGTGCCGTCGACCACGCGCTCCACGGGCTCGGCGGGAACCCTGATCGGGTCGGGGCGGTTGTTGGCGTACCAGAGCGCGCCCTCGTCGCGAAGCTTCACGACGACCTGGGGGAACCAGGCGGTGAGGACCTTGGCGGCGGCGGCGGGGTCGTCGCGGCCGGTGAGGACCTTGGCCTGGTCGGCGTTGGCGAACAGCAGCTTGGCGCTCTGCGTCCACTCCAGGAAGGGCTCGGCGCCGGTGCGCTCCAGGGGGGCGGAGGAGGAGCAGTCGACCGAGACGGACATCCCCGCGCGGCGGGCCATCTCCAGGGCGGCCATGCCGGCGTCGCGGGAACCCTCGTTGATCAGGGTGTAGCCGGACAGGTGCAGGTGCCCGCCCTGGGAGAACAGGTCGCGGGGCAGGTCCTCGGGGGACAGGGCCGCGTTCGCGCCCGGGTCGGACAGCATGGTGCGCTCGCCCTTGTGGGTGACGAGCACCACGCAGGTGCCGGTCGGGCGCTCGGGATCCATGACGAGGCGGGCGTCGACGCCGTAGCCCATCAGCTCCATGTCGCGGTTACGGCCCGTGATGTCGGCGCCGCGCCGCCCGATGAAGGCGACCTCGGTGCCCTCGACGGCGAGCCAGGAGGCGATGTTGGCACCCGAACCACCGCCGTGCATGGTGACGATCGCCGGTGTGTCGCTGGCCCTGGCCAGCGGGTAGCGAGCCCGCGCGACCGCGTCGGTCATGAGATCGCCCACCACGACCACCCGCGTCATGATGTCACCACCTTGCTGCCTTCGATGCCGACGTGCCTCTAGACATGCTTCAAGCCATACCTCTGGTCGTGCCTCTAACCGCGAAAAACTTAACAGCTTCCGGCCAGCGTATGGGGTCTTGACCGGACACCGGGCCACAGTCGATGCACAAGCGTTGCGTGAATCCGTCCGGGTGGTCTGCCGTCTGAGATTCGCGTCTACTCTCGGGACTGTGGAGGCTGCTCAGTATCCCGCTCACTGGGAGGCGGACGTCGTTCTCTCGGACGGCGGCACCGCCCACGTACGCCCGATTCGGCCCGCCGACGCCGACCGGTTGCGTTCCTTCTACGGCCGGCTGTCCGACGAGTCGATCTACTTCCGCTTCTTCGGTCCCCGTCCGCGGCTGTCGGAGCGGGAGATCACCTGGTTCACCAACGTCGACTACGAGAGCCGCGTGGCGTTGATCGCCACGATCGGCACCGAGATGGTGGCGGTCATCCGCTACGACCGGATCGAGCCCGGTGAGGCCGAGGTCGCCTTCCTCGTCGAGGACGCCCACCAGGGCCGGGGGGTCGCCTCGGTGCTCCTCGAACACCTGGCCGCCACCGCCAGGGAGCAGGGGATCGCACGTTTCGTCGCCGACGTCCTGCCCGCCAACCAGAAGATGATGGCGGTGCTCAAGCAGGTCGGCTACACCGCGCAGAGCCGCTTCGCCGACGGCGTGGTCAGGATGACCCTCGACCTCACCCCGACCGAGACCGCCCAGGAGGTGACCACCGCCCGCGAGCACCGCGCCGAGTCCCGCTCCATCGAACGGCTGCTCTCCCCGGGCTCGGTGGCGGTCGTGGGAGCGGGCCGCGAACCGGGCGGCGTCGGCCAGACCGTGCTGCGCAACCTGCTCGGCGCCGACTTCGCCGGCCCGGTCTACCCCGTGCACCGCGAGGCGCGGGCCGTCGCGGGGGTGCGGGCCTACCCGAGCGTGACGGCCATCGACGGCGAGGTGGACCTCGCCGTGCTCGCCGTACCCGCCGACGGGGTGATCGAGGTGGTCAAGGAGTGCGCGGAGAAGGGCGTACGCGGGCTGATCGTGGTCTCCTCGGGGTTCGGCGAGACCGGGCCCGAGGGCCGGGCCAGGCAGGACGAGCTGGCGCGCATCGCCCGCGCGTACGGCCTGCGGGTCGTCGGCCCCAACTGCCTCGGCATCGCCAACACCGACCCCGCGGTACGGCTGAACGCCACCCTCGCCGCGACCCTCCCGGGGCTCGGCCGGGTCGGCTTCTTCAGCCAGTCGGGCGCCCTGGGCACCGCGCTGCTGCAGCGGGTGGCCCAGCGCGGCATGGGCATCTCCTCGTTCGTCTCGGCGGGGAACCGCGCCGACGTGTCGGGCAACGACCTGCTCCAGTACTGGGAGGAGGACCCGCGGACCGACGTGATCCTGCTCTACCTGGAGTCGCTGGGAAACCCCCGCAAGTTCGCCCGCCTCGCGCGGCGCATCTCGCGCCGCAAGCCGATCGTGGTCGTCAAGAGCGGCGGCACCACCCAGGGCGTGCCCACCGGCCACGCCGCGCCCGTGCTCGGCCTGCCCGACACCGCGCTCAGCGCGCTGTTCGAGCAGGCGGGGGTGATCAGGGTCGACGACCTGATCCAGCAGTTCGACGTGGCGCAGCTGCTGGCCTACCAGCCGCTGCCGGCCGGGTCCAGGGTCGGGCTGGTCAGCAACTCCGACGCGATGGCGCTCCTCGCGGCCGACGCCTGCGTGCGGGTGGGCCTGGAGCCGAGCCCGCCGGTCAACCTCGGCGCGCGGGCCTGCGCGGAGGAGTTCGGCGCGGCCCTGACCTCGGTGATCCCGGACGTGGACGCCGTGGTCGCGATCTACATGCCGCCCATCCCCGGCGACGGCGCGGAGGTCGCCGCCGAGCTGCTGCGCGCCTCCCGCGACTGCGGCAAGCCGGTGCTGGCCACCTTCGAGGGCAGGATCGGCATGCTCGACGAGCTGCGGGTCGGCGCCGTACCCGGGCGGGGCTCCATCCCCTCGTACGCGGCGCCCGAGGAGGCGGTCCGCGCGCTCGCCCACGTCGTGCGGCACGCGCGCTGGCTGGAACGGCCCGCGGGACTGCCCGAGGAGATCGAGGGCGTCGACGCCGGCGCCGCGCGCGACCTCGTGCTCGCGACGCTCGGAGACGCCCCGGCCGAGATCGACGCCTCGGAACTGCTCGCCCGCTACGGGGTGGAGGTCTGGCCGTCGGAGACGGTGGAGTCGCCGGAGGAGGCCGTCGAGGCGGCGTCGAGGCTCGGCTGGCCGGTCGTGCTGAAGGCGGCGGGCCCCGAGGCGGCCATGCGCGCGGGGACCGTGCGGCTGGGGCTGTCAGGGCCCGACGGGGTACGCGACGCCTACGCCGACCTGACGCGCCAGCTCGAACCGGAGGCCGTGCTCGCGGTGCAGCGCATGGCCCCGCAGCCCGCGGTGCCGACCGTGGCCGGGGTGATGGACGACCCGGCCTTCGGCGCGGTGGTCTCCTTCGGGCTCGGCGAGATCACCGCGAGGCTGCTGCGCGACGAGGCGTACCGGCTGGCCCCGCTGACCCGCGAGGACGCCGCCGCGCTGGTGAGGTCGCCGCGCGCCGCGCCCCTTCTCCTCGGCGAGTACGGCTACCCGCCGGTCGCCGTCGAGGCCCTGGAGGATCTGCTGATCCGGCTCGGGCGGCTGGCGGACGACCTCCCCGAGGTGGCGCGGCTCACCCTCGACCCGGTGCTGGTGGGGGAGTCCGGGGTGATCGTGCTGGGCGCCCGCGCCGTGCTCCGCAGCCACGAGGGCCCGCGCCCCGACGGCGGCCCCCGGCGTCTCGGCTAGAGGACTCACCCGTTCTGGCCCGTCGGCCGGGCCGCGGGGACGATCTGGACCGTGCTGGCGACGGTGGCGGGCGCGGGGCCGGTCTCCATCGCGGTCTCCGTGCCTGTCTTCGTGCCCGTCTCCGCGCTGGGGTCGACCACGTCCTCCATGCCGTCCCGGACGGCATGGACGGCCCTGCCGGACGCGGTCAGCGTCCCCGAGGCGTTCCGCGACACGGCCACGCCGACCGTGATCCGGGGAAGCTGGAACCCGGGGGCGACCAGGCCGCGCGTGCCGCAGCCGACGACCCTGGCCGTGATCCGGCACCTCCAGCCCGTACCCGAGGCGCTCACCGGGGTCAGGCCGGAGGGGAAGTGGTAGGCGACCTCGGTCGGGCGGGTGATCCCGGCGGAGCCGGGGGCCGCGGTGACGTCGATGGAGAACGTGCCGGCGCCGCCCGCCTCGAACGGGCCGTCGTGAACCGTGGTGAGGATCAGGTCGCCGGGGAGCTCCGCCCCCGAGACGGACGGGCCCACGGCGGTCGCCGCCGCTGCAGTCATGGCGGCCGTCACGACGGTCACCGGGACGGTCGCCGCGAGGCGTGAGAGGCCGGTCCGCCACGCGGGCCGGGCCCGTTGCGGCGAATCCGGCCGTGCTCCTCCGGTCCCTCCGGTCCGCCCCGCTGAATCCGGACCTTCACCGGCCATATTCCTCGCCCCCGATTCCGATAGGAATGCACCGCTTCCGATTTCGGGGCGGTGAAAAGCATTCCCAGATATGTAAAGCAAGGCGGAGAATGCGGAGAATCGCCCGTTACCGCTCCCCGGACGTACGCGCACGCCACCGCTATCGCTCCCGATAACCCCGACGGGATCACGCCAAACCGATCGGAGGGTAAAGCCGCGGGCGGGAACGGGCTCCAGGCGGCTCCCGGAACGCCCCTGCGACGCCTTTCCGGCCGGAGAAGCCGATGGCGGGCCGCATCACGATTTGCACCGCGGGCCGAAGCTCACGTGCTCCCGGTGAAAGCGCTGCCCCGGACAGGGCAGGATGGACCCATGAGGGAAACCCGACTCTCGTCCGCCGGCCTGCGCGACGCCATCGACCGCAGTGGCTACTATCCCGACCTGGTCGCCGACGCGGTCGAGTCCGCGCTCGGCAAGGAGCAGGTGGACGCCTACGTCGTGCACCACGAGGCCACCTTCGACCCGGCCATGGAGGTTCGCAGGCACGTCACCGTGCTGGTGCTCTCCCCCACCCGGCTGCTCGTCTGCCACACCGACGAGCACCCGCCGGTGGAGGGGGTGTCGGCGTCCCACGCCTCCACGACCACCGAGGCCGTGCGCCTCAGCCGGATCCAGTCGGTCGCGGTCACCCGGGTCGTCCCCGACCCCGCCTCCTACGTGCCGGGAGTGCCGCCCACGGAGGTCACGCTCACCATCGGCTGGGGGGCCATCTCCCACGTCGACCTGGAGCCGGCCACCTGCGGCGACGAGAACTGCGAGGCCGACCACGGATACACCGGCGCCATCACGGCCGACGACCTCTCCCTGCGGGTGAGCGAGGCGGCCGACGGGCCGGAGGCCGTCTCCCACGTGCTGGCCTTCGCCAAGGCACTGTCGGAGGCCACCGCCCGCACCGCCTCATGAACCCCCTGGTCCCCGCGTACGGGACGGCCTCGCTCGCGGACCTGTCCGCCTCGCTGCTCGCCGCGGTCGGGGTGGACGGCGACAACCCGCTGGATCTCGCCCCGGCAGGGCGGGTCCTGCTGTTCCTCGTCGACGGCATGGGCGCCGAGCTGATCCGCGCCCACCCCGACGTCGCGCCGTTCCTGTCCTCCCTGTCCGGCGGGGTGTCCGGCGGGGTGCTCACCGCGGGCTTCCCCGCCACGACCGTGACCAGCCTGGGCACCCTCGGCACCGGCATGCCGCCGGGCGGGCACGGCATGCTCGGCTACCAGCTCGCCGTGCCCGGCGCCGGATACATGCTCAACTGCCTGCGCTGGACCGCCCCGGGCCCCCTCGTCGAGCCCGGGGAGTGGCAGCCGGCCCCGACCGTCTACGAGCGCGCGGCGGCGGCCGGCGTCACGGTCAGCTACGTCGGCCCGGCCAAGTTCGAGACCACCGGCTTCAACAGGGCCGTCTACCGGGGCGTGCGCTTCGTCGGGGCCGACGAGGTCGACGACCGGATCGCCGGGGTCCGCCACGCGCTGGCCGAGCCCCGGGCCCACGTCTCGGTCTACTACGGCGACCTCGACTCCACCGGCCACGTCAACGGCTGGGGCTCCCCGGCCTGGCTCGACCAGCTCGCTCTGGTCGACCGGATGGCCGAGCGGCTGGCGGAGACGCTCCCGCCGAACTCGGCGATGTACGTCACCGCCGACCACGGCATGATCAACGTCACCGACCGCGTCGACGTCGACGCCCTCCCCGAACTGCGCGAGGGCGTCACCCTGCTCGGCGGGGAGGCCAGGGCCCGCCACCTCTACACCGCCCCCGGCGCCTCGGCGGCGGTCCTCGACACCTGGCGCGACGTCCTCAAGGGGAAGGCGTGGGTGGTGTCCCGGGAGGAGGCGGTCGAATCCGGCTGGTTCGGGCCGGAGATCCGTCCGGAGTGGCTGCCCAGGATCGGCGACGTCCTCGCGGTGCCGTACACCGACTGCGCCGTCGTCGCCTCGGTCGCCGAGCCGCACGAGGCGGGGTTCCTCGGCTGCCACGGCTCGCTGACACCCGCCGAGCAGCACGTTCCCCTTCTGGAGGTAAGCACCCGATGAGCCCGCTGATCACCCCCGCCGAGCTGGAGGGCATGACCGGGGTGAGCGTCCTCGACGTGCGCTGGAAGCTCGCCGTCCTGCCCACGGGACCGGCCGGGATCGACTCCTACCGCGAGGGGCACATCCCCGGCGCGGTCTTCTGCGACCTGGAGACCGACCTCGCGGCCCACGCCGGGCCGGGAGGCGAGGGCGGGCGCCACCCGCTGCCCTCCGCCGAGGCGTTCCAGGAGGCGATGCGCCGGCTCGGCGTGTCCGGCTCCCGGACCGTCGTCGTCTACGACGGGGCCGACTCCACCGCGGCCGCCGCCCGCGCCTGGTGGCTCCTGCGCTTCTTCGGCCACCCCGACGTGCGGGTCCTCGACGGGGGCCTGCGCGCCTGGGTCTCGGAGGGCCTGCCGGTCTCCGTCGAGGAGCGCCGCCCCGAGCCCGGCGACTTCGAGGCGCGGCCGGGCGGGATGCCGGTGCTCGACGCCACACGGGCCGGCGAGCTCGCCGCCGACGGGGTGCTGCTCGACGCCCGCGCGGCCGAGCGCTACCGGGGCGAGGTCGAGCCGATCGACCCGGTCGCCGGGCACATCCCGGGCGCGGTCAGCGCCCCCACCGGCGAGAACGTCGACCCCTCCGGACGCTTCCACCTGCCCGACTTCCTGCGCGAACGCTTCAACACCCTGGGCGTCGTCCCCGGTGTGGAGGTCGGCGCCTACTGCGGATCCGGCGTGACGGCCGCGCACGAGGTGCTGGCCCTGGAGGTGGCCGGCATCCCGGCCGCGCTCTACGTCGGGTCGTGGTCCGACTGGGTGACCGACTCCTCCCGGCCGGTCGCCACCGGCTGACCGCCCCGGACGATCAGCTCCTTCCGGCCGGTCGCCACCGGCCGGCCGCCCCGGGTGACCGGCTCCCGCGGGCCGGTCGCCACCGGCCGGTCCCCGCACCCGAAGCAGACGAAGCCCGCCACGCCGGTCTTCCCGCTCGCGACGGCCAGCGCCCGCGCGGGCGGGTCGCCGGCGGCCAGCGCCCCGTGGAAGGCGGTCATCAGCGTCAGCGTCTCCTCGTCGCGCACCGGCACCAGGCTGGCCACCACGCATCGCGTCCCCAGCGACAGGAACGTGCCCGCCAGCCCCAGGGGCGCCCCGTCCGCGGGGGCGTGCGCCATCCCCGCGTCGCACGCCGACAGCACCACCAGCGCGGGCGGGGTGCGCAGCCGCAGCAGGTCGTACGCCATCAGCGGGCCGTCGTCGAGATCGATGCTCGACAGCAGCGGGCTGCGCGGGGAGAACATCCCGTGCGCGGCCAGGTGGGCCACGTCGGCCCGCCCCAGCGCCGCCATCACCTCCGCCCGCCGCGCCGCCACCCGCTCGGTCCCCGGATGGCACTCGCCGACCATGCGGGCCTCGGCCTCCGCGTACCGCAGCCCCGGTCCCGCCACCACCACCGGCACCGCCGCCCCCCGCCCCTCCCGCACGGCCGGCACCCGCCACCCGGCCAGCCAGGCGGCGGCGCTGGCCGCCACGGTCACCGGCCGGTCGGCGTTCATCGGCAGCAGCGGCCAGGGCAGGGTGTGCAGCGTCCCCGTCGGCACGATCACCAGCGGCCGGCCGCCCAGCCGGTCACGCAGCGAGCCGAAGAGGAGCCGCTCCAGCTCCGCGGCCTCCGCGCCGGGCTCGGGGGCGCTCCCGTCGAGCAGGTGCGTCCTGCGCAGCCCGTACCGGAGGCGGACGGTGGCCTCGGCGACGGCGGCGAACGGTCCGAGACGGCGCAGCGTCACGCGGTCCCGGGCGACCACGACGGCCACCAGGTCACCCTCGTGGCGGACGAACTCCACCAGGATCGACTCCCCGAGCGCCGCCCGCAGCGCGGCCAGGCCGGGCGCGAGCGGCCGGCCGGCACCCCCGGTGACCGCCCGCCACCGCTCGGCCCAGGCCAGGACCGCGCGGCCCCGCCCGGTCCGCATCGCCAGGGCCAGCCCGAACCCGGCCAGCGGCTCACCGGCCCTGGCGGCGTGCGCGCGCACCACCGGATCCTCGAACGTCCTCGTCCCGGCGCCCACCTCCGCCAGCCCGGCCAGCACCGCGGCGAACGCCCCTCTCCGATCTCCCGTCAGGGACCGTCGCAGCGCCGTCGCCTGAAGGGCGACCACCCCGCGGCCCGAGCGGGCCAGGAGGGCCAGCTGCTTCTCGGCGGACGGCCGGTCTCCCAGCCCGAGCGAGACCTCGGCGGCGGTGAGCCTGAGCGCCGCCGAGGTGTCCCCGTGCCCGGCGGCGTCGAGGGCGTCGGCGCACGAGAGCATCGCCGCGGGCAGCTCCGCCGAGGGCGGGTCCAGCGCGAGCCGGGCCCGCAGGACGATCTCGTCGGCCACCGGAGCCAGCACCGTCCGCCCCTGCGCGGCCAGCTCGCGGGCGGCCAGTTCGGCGCTCTCCCGGGCGCGGCGCGGATCACCGGTGCGCAGCTCGACCCTGGCGAGCAGGAGGAGGGCCTCGGCCAGCGCCGTCCCGGCGCCCGCCGCCGCCAGCTCGGGAACCGCCATCTCCAGCAGCACCCGCGCCTCGCCGGGCAGATGGGCGCCGACCAGGGCCTCGGCCAGGTCGCAGCGCACCGTCGCCAGCCGTTCCGGGTAGCCGACCAGGACGCTCTCCGCGCGCCGGTAGGCGCTGAACGCGGCGGGCAGGTCACCGCGCCGCGCGGCCAGGAACGGCAGGTTCCCCTCGGCGAGCGCGAGAACGTGTTCCAGGCCCGCGTCCCTCGCCAGCTCCGCGCACCGGCTCAGATCGTCCTCCGCCGCCCCGAACTCCCCGAGGAACACCCGGGCGAGCCCGCGGTTCAGCATCGCCCCGGCGAGGAACCTGACGTCGCCGCCGAGGACGGGCACGGCCCGGTCGCAGTGGTCGACGGCCTCGCGGTAGCGGCCGAGCCGCGCCAGGGCCACGGCCCGGTGCACCCCGAGCTTGCCCACCTCGGCCGGGGTCAGGCCGGGCTCGGCGTCCGCGGCGACGGCCAGCGCCTGCTCGGGGTGCCCCAGCTCCGTGCGGACGTGGACCAGCGACAGCCGCGCCTGGGCCGCCCGGTGCGGCAGCCCCGCCGAGAGCGCGATCCGCACCGCCCGGCCCAGCCGCTCCTCGGCGAACGGCAGGTCGCCCAGCTCGCGCGCCGCCACCGCCAGCGCCCGGTGCGCCACCGCCTCCGCCTCGCAGTGCCCGCACCCCGCGACCCGGCCCGCGACCGCGCCGCCGTCACGACCGCCGCCCGAGTCGCTCTCCGGATCACGTTCCGGGGCGCCGCTGCCCGAAGCGCCACCCGGGCCGGGCCGATCGGCCGCCTCCCGGCAGGACGCGGGAAGCGCGGCGAGCACGGTGCGGGCGAGCGCGAGGGCGCGGGCCGGGTCGCTGCCCGAGAGCTCGACCGCGTGCTCGGCGGCGGCGAGCGCCTCGTCGGAGGTCACCTACGGGCGGATCCGGGTCCAGCTGGTGACCACGGGACAGCCCTCGGGCCGGTGGCACACCACGCTGAACCAGCCCGGCGGCAGGCCGGTGACGGCGAACTGGCCCGTCGCGGACAGCGCGCGTGACTCGGTGAGGTGCAGGGTGCGGACCTCGACCAGCGTGCCCGCCTCGGGGCAGGGGGAGATCTGGCCCGCCAGGTCGACCAGGCCGTCCACGGAGGTGATCTCCAGCTCCACCGTGAGCTCGCCGGCGGTGAACCTCAGCAGCCGGGGCTCCTCGGCGGACCGGACGCCTCGCGGCACGGGCGTGGCCACGGGGCGGGCCGTGGTGGCGTCGGGCAGCCGCAGGCCGAAGGCCGCGCGGGCGGCGGCCGTCACCCGCGCGGGCACCGGGTCGTTCCCCGAGGCCAGGCGCAGCGCGGCTATCAGGGACTCGTCGTCGATCGCCGTCGGATGTCGCGTCACGGTGTCGCCTCCCGGGCGGTGAGCAGGGTGCGGAGCCGGTTCAGGCAGCGGCCCCGGGTGGGGCCGTAACTGCCGCTGGGCATGCCCAGACGCCCGGCCAGCTGGTGGACGCCCGCGTCGGGGGCCGTGGCCATCAGCCGGAACAGCGAGCGGCACGGCTCCTGCATCTCGTCGACGGCCTGCCACAGGCGGCGGCCCTCGTCGGCGCTCAGCACGGCCAGCGCGGGATCGGCGTGGGCGTGCCCGGCGCCGGCCGGGGCGAGGTGCGCGTGCTCGACGTCCGCCGGGTCGGCGACCAGCCGCTCGCCCCGGTGCCGCCGGCTCAGCAGGGACGCCTCGCGCTTGGCCGTGGTGAACAGCCAGGGACCGATCCTGTCCGGATCGCGGATGGTGTGCAGGCTCTCCAGCAGCCGCAGCCAGGTGCCCTGCACCGCGTCGGCGGCGTCGGCCGGGCTCAGGTCGTAGGCGCGCACGGCCGACCACAGCAGCCCTTCGAAACGGGTGACCAGCTCGTCCCAGGCCGCCTGGTCGTCCACCAGGATGGCGTCGATCGTGTGCTGGTCGCCCACCGGCACCTCCATGGCCGCGTAGAACACTCTGGGTATTCGCGTGAAGACTTTGGGTGAGACTTTAGCCGGGCATGGGCACGACGACTCCCAAATCGGGGATCCGCCTGCTCCCGGACGGGTCGAGGACGTGCTTCACGGCCTCCGGGGCGGGCCGGTCCGCGCACGCCGCGGCGATCGCCCCGCTCACCAGGGCGGTGGCGAAGGAGGTCCCGCTCCAGCGCGCGTAGCCCTGGAACGCGCCGTGCTCGAGGAAGGTGCTGGACAGCCACTCGCCGGGGGCGCACGCGTCCACCCACGGGCCGTACGCCGAGAACGGGGCCCGTGCCTCCCCGCCGGAGTCCAGCGCTCCGACGGCGATCACCCCGGGTGACGCGGCGGGCCAGAAGGGGCGGTCGGAGGCGGTGTTGCCCGCGCAGGCCACCGTGACCGTGCCGGCCAGCTCTTCCAGGGCGGCCTCCACGAGCGGGGAAGGCCGGTCGTCGAAGGTGTGCCCGCCGAAGGACAGGTTGAGCACCCGTGGCGGTTCGGCCCGCAGCCGTCCCAGGACGTGCAGCAGCCCGGCCTCGTCCCCGATCCCGTGGCCGTCCAGCACCCGGATCGGCCGCAGGTGTGCCAGCGGGGCCGATCGCAGGATCAGCCCGGCGACGAACGTGCCGTGTCCCGCCTGGAGGTCCAGCTCGCCGTCGCCGTCCGAGTCGGGTGTCTCGGCGGACTCCCGTCCCCGTTCCAGGAACCACGGCCTCTCCTGCCACCAGGGGTGCTCCGCCAGGCCGGTGTCGGCCAGCGCCACCGTCACGGCGCTCGCCGGGGGCCCGGCCGGGGCGGGCTCGGGCGCGGGGAGGGCCGCGCGGGGGAAGGGGCGGGAGGCCGGGCCACCGAAGTAGAGCGGCTGGCCCGTCAGGACGTGGTTGGGGGAGGCCCGGACGCCCCGTGCCCGCACCGACGCCACCAGGTCGCAGACGTCCACGCCCGGTGAGAGCCGCACCCGGTAGATTCCCCCGGTCTCGGTGACGGCGTCGGCCCAGCGGGCGGTGGCCGCGAGGCCGGAGGCGTCGGTCAGCATCTGGCCTTTCCTGATCAGGGCGGGCGAACCGGGGATGGGTTCGACCCGTTCGATGCCGGTGTTCATCTGGTCCTCCGGGGGGCGATCACCAGTTCGTGGGGTTTCCTTCATTCCCGAGGATGCCCCGGCCAAGTGCCCGCGCCGCAACATCTCGGTATGACCCCCCTCTGGTGCGACGTCACAACCGACGGTAGTCTCTCCTTCAGTCACTTGTGATCATCCTGGTATGAGGCCGTTGGGGAAGGCGCACCTCGTACGAAACGGGAGGTCCGGTGTCTGCTCGTGGCGTGCTTTACGTCCACTCGGCTCAGCCTGCGCTGTGCCCTCATATTGAATGGGCGGTCGCAGGTGTCCTTGGCGTGCCCGTGGACCTGACCTGGACGCCACAGCCCGCCGCGCCCGGTCACGTGCGCGCGCAGGCCGAGTGGGAGGCCCGTGTCGGTACCGCGGCGGCCATCACCTCGTCACTGATGGGCTGGCAGCGGATCCGCTTCGAGATCACCGAGGACGCCTCACCGGGCGCCGACGGCACCCGGCACGCCTACACCCCCTCCCTCGGCGCCTTCACGGCCGTGGTCGGGGCCACCGGCGACATCCTGATCCCGGAGGACCGGCTGCGCTCCGCCATGCTGATGGCCCGCCAGGGCCGCGTGGTGCTCGAGGAGGAGCTCGACCGCCTGCTGGGCAAGCAGTGGGACGCCGAGCTGGAGTCGTTCCGCTACGCGGGCGAGGGCGCTCCGGTCCGCTGGCTGCACGCCGCCGTCTGATCGGGCATGTCCCTGCCGGCGCCTTCCGCTCTCTCGCGTGGAACGGCCGCCGCGGACACGATTTTGGAACGTGCCCGGCGGCCGTTCCGCCGGGACGGACGCGGCCCGCGGCGACGCCCTCGCGGCCTCGCGGCCCGTTTCGATCCCTCGCGCGGACGGCTCCCACGGGCCGCCCGGCCACGATCGTCCCGCTCCGGGGAACGGCGTCATCGCGCGGAGGCCTCTCCCGCCGCGGGGGAAGGGCGGCGGGAGAACGGGTGAGCCCCCGCCGGCGGGACCGGCGGGGGCTCGTCGAACGACCGCGAGAAGGGGATCAGAGAGGGATGTTGCCGTGGGCGCCCCTGGCGGGGGTCGCCTGGGCCAGGACCCTGGCGATGGCGCCCCGGGTCTCCTCGGGCTTGATGACCTCGTCGATCACGCCGAGCTCGACGGCCCGGTCGAGGCCGCCGGCGAGGATCTCGTGCTCCTCGGCGAGCCTGGTCTCCAGGGCTGCGCGCTCCTCCTCGGGGGCGGCCGCGAGCTCGCGGCGCTTGAGGACGCGGACCGCGGCGACCGCGCCCATGACCGCGATCTGGGTCGTCGGCCAGCCGAACACCTTGGTCGCGCCCAGCGAGCGGGAGTTCATCGCGATGTAGGCGCCGCCGTACGCCTTCCTGGTCACCAGGGTGATCCGCGGTACGGAGGCCTCGGCGAAGGCGTGCAGGAGCTTGGCGCCGCGGCGGACCACGCCGTCGTGCTCTTGGCCGACGCCCGGCAGGTAGCCGGGGACGTCCACCAGGACGACCAACGGCACCCCGAAGGCATCGCACATCCGGACGAACCGTGCGGCCTTCTCCGCCGAGGCGGAGTCGAGGCAGCCGCCCAGACGCAGCGGGTTGTTGGCCACCACGCCCACGGTCCGGCCCCCGAGGCGGCCCAGGGCGGTGACGATGTTGGGCGCCCACTTGGCGTGCAGCTCCACACCCGGCTCGTCGAGCAGGCCCGTGACGAGCGGCTTCACGTCGTAGGCGCGGCGCACGTTGTCGGGCAGCAGGCCGGAGAAGTCGACCTCCTCGACCTCGGTGCGCGCCCGGCCCTGGTGACCGAGGAGCACCGCCAGGCGGCGGGCCTGCGCGTAGGCGTCCGTCTCGGTCCCGGTGACCACGTGGACGACGCCGCTTCGCCTGCTGTGCGGCTCGGGACCGCCCAGGGCGGCCATGTCGATCTGCTCGCCGGTGACGCTGCGGACCACGTCGGGGCCGGTGACGAAGATGCGCCCCTCGTCGGCCAGGATCACGATGTCGGTCAGCGCCGGGCCGTACGCGGCACCGCCGGCGGCGGGGCCGACGACCACGGACAGCTGCGGGACCACGCCGGAGGCGCGGGTCATCGCGGCGAAGACGCGGCCGACCGCGTGCAGTGACTCCACCCCCTCGGCGAGGCGGGCGCCGCCGGAGTGCCAGACGCCGATGACGGGAACCCGCTCGCGGACCGCGACGTCGTAGGCGTGCACGATGTGCTCGCACCCCTCGCTGCCCATCGCACCGCCCTGGACGCGGGCGTCGCTGACGAACGCGACGACCGGCACACCCTCCAGGCGGCCCGTCGCGGCGAGGATGCCGCTGCGGTCGACCGGCGAGATCAGACGCGGCGAGCCCTCGTCGAGCAGGGCGGAGAGACGCGCCTGGGGGTCACGGGGATCGAGAGGGTCCTGTCCGGACTCCTCGCTCACCACCCTGTTGCCGAGCACGGTCATCAGCTACCTCCAGCATGGAGACCCCGGAGCTCAGTCCTGGGCGGGAAACGCGGCGCGTCGCCGCGCGGTGTTGGCGGGCTTCCGGCCGTCCGGCGGCGAGAACCGAGCCGCCGGACCTACCGCCGGGCCGGCGAGATGTGCGGCCGGCGAAGGCCGCCGGCCGGTTTCCCGTCCCTCGCCTCGACCGGAACGGCGACCGCCCGCGAAGAGGGGAGGCCCGGCCCGTGAGGGCTGGAACTCCCCGGCTCGCGTCGCGGGAGGGAGGCCGGCACGGGCTTCCTGTCAGAGGCCGGTGAAGGCCACGGCTCAGAGACTGGTGAAGGCCACGGCGACGTCGTGTCCGCCGAACCCGAAGGAGTTGTTGATCGCGGCGATCTGGCCGTCGGGCAGGGCGCGCGGCTCGTCGCGCACGATGTCGACCTCCACGCCGTCGTCGAGGTCGTCCACGTTGATCGTCGCAGGCGCGCGACGCTCGTGCAGCGCGAGGACGGTGAAGACGGACTCGATGCCGCCGGCGCCGCCGAGCAGGTGACCGGTCATCGACTTGGTGCCGCTGACCAGGGGGTGGTCGCCGATGACTTCCTTGATCGCCATCGTCTCCACCACGTCACCCGCGGGGGTGGAGGTGGCGTGCGCGTTCACGTGCTTGATGTCCTGGCCCGTGAGGCCGGCGTTCTCCAGGACGCGGCGCATGGCCAGCATGACCCCGGCGCCGGTGGGCTCGGGCTGCGCGATGTGGTGGGCGTCGGCCGAGTAACCGACGCCGGCGGCCACGGCGTAGATCGTGGCGCCGCGCGCGAGGGCGTGCTCCTCGGACTCCAGCACCAGGATGCCCGCGCCCTCGCCGAGGACGAAGCCGTCGCGGCCCTTGTCCCACGGCCTGGAGGCGCGCTGCGGCTCGTCGTTGCGGGTGGACATGGCGCGCATGGCGGCGAAGGAGCCGATGTTCAGCGGGTGGATGGCCGCCTCGGTGCCGCCGGCCACGACCACGTCGGCCCGGCCTGAGCGGATCATCTCGATGGCGTACCCGATCGACTCGGCGCCGGTGGCGCAGGCGCTCACCGTGGCGTGGACGCCGGCGCGCGCGCCGACCTCGATGCCGATCCAGCCCGCCGAGCCGTTCGGCATCAGCATGGGGACGGTGAACGGTGAGAGCCGCTGCCAGCCCTTCTCCTTGAAGGTGTCGTAGGCGGCGAGGATCGTGGTGATGCCCCCGATACCGCTGCCCACGACGACGCCGAGCCGCTCGGGGTCGACCTTGTCGATCGCGGCGTGCGCCCACGCCTCACGGGCCGCGATCAGGGCGAACTGCTCGGCCCGGTCCAGCCGCCGTGACTCCGGCCGGGGCAGGACCTCGGTCGGTTCCACGGCGGAGAGGCCGGCGAACTTCACCGGGACGGAGTCGACCCAGTCGGCCGTGATGGTGCTTATCCCCGACTGACCGGCGAGGAGCGCCGACCAGGTCGAGGCGACGTCCCCACCGAGGGGCGTGGTCGCGCCGAGCCCGGTGACGACGACACGTACCTGGTCTGTACTCACTGCTGCGCTCCTTGTGAATCGCTGGTCAAATCGGTCGGGGGAGGAAGCCGGGACGTCTCAGTTCTGGATGAAGTTGATGACGTCCTTGACGGTCTTGAGGTGCTTGAGCTGGTCGTCCGGGATCTCGACGCCGAACTCGTCCTGAGCGGCGACGGCGATCTCGACCATGGACAGCGAGTCGATGTCGAGGTCGTCGACGAAGCTCTTCTCCGGGGTGACCTCGGTGGCCGGGATCCCGGTGATCTCATTGATGATCTTGCCGATACCGGCGAGGATCTCCTGCTCGGTCAGAGCCATGTCGCGTGTTCTCCTTGCGATCGGGTTTCTTCTGGTTTCCCGTGCGGCGGGGCCGCGCGGAAGCTCTAGGGGATCTCGATGACCTGGCCCGCGTAGGTCAGGCCCGCGCCGAACCCCAGCAGCAGGGCGAGCCCGCCCGACCGCACCTCGCCGCGCTCGATCATCCGGGACAGGGCCAGCGGGATCGAGGCTGCGGAGGTGTTGCCCGCCAGGACGATGTCCTTGGCGACGACGGCGTTGTCCGCGCCGAGCCTGCGGGCGATCGCCTCGATGATGCGGAGGTTGGCCTGGTGGGGCACGAAGGCCGCGAGGTCGGCCGGGTCCACCCCGGCACGGTCGCAGATCTCCTTGGCGATGGGGTGAAGCGCGGTGGTCGCCCAGCGGAACACGGTCTGGCCCTCCTGGTGCAGGAAGGAGTCGCGGTCCTTGATGATGATCGCGTCGAACTTGTCGCCGGCGCTGCCCCACACGACGGGGCCGATCCCCGGCGTGTCTGAGGGGCCGACGACGGCGGCGCCCGCGCCGTCGGCGAAGATCACCGCGGTGGCCCGGTCGGTCCAGTCGATCCACTGGGAGAGCTTCTCGGTGCCGACGACGAGCACGTGGGTGGCGGAGCCCGCGCGGATCGCGTCGTTGGCGACCGCGAGCGCGTAGCAGAAGCCCGAGCAGGCGGTGTTGACGTCGAACGCGCCGGGGGCGTCGATGCCGAGCCGCGTGGCCACCCGGCCGGCGGCGTTGGGGATCTGCGTCTCCAGCGTGCAGGTGGCGACGATCACCAGGTCGATGTCGGAGGCCGCCAGGCCGCTCGCGGCCAGGGCCTTGCCGCCCGCCTGCACGGCCAGGTCGATCTCGGACTCGCTGTCCGGGGCGATCCGGCGTTCCTTGATGCCGACGCGGCTCTGGATCCAGGCGTCGTCGGTCTCCATGGTCGCCGACAGGTCGTCGTTGGTGACCACGTTGGAAGGCTGGTAGTGACCGAAGGCCAGGACCCTCGCGCCCGGCGCGCCCTGTGAGATCTTCATTCGTCGATCACCGTTCCTCATGCGACCCGAGGGCGGCTCGCGCGGCCTCCAGGTCGTCGGGGGTCTTCAGGGCGACGGTCGTCACCCCGCGCAGAGCACGCTTGGCCAGGCCGGTGAGCGTGCCGCCGGGGACAAGTTCGATCATCGTGGTGACACCGCGCTCGGCCATCGTGGCCATGCAGGCGTCCCAGCGCACCGGGTTGGCGACCTGGGTGACCAGGCGCTCCATGAACTCGGCGCCGCTCGTGACCGCCGCGCCGTCGCTGTTGGACAGCAGCGTGACGGAGGGGTCGGCCGGCGTGATACCCGCGGTGGCCTCGCGCAGGTGGCTCGCCGCGGAGGCCATGTGCTCGGTGTGGAACGCGCCGGCGACCGACAGCGCGATCACCCGGGCCCGCGCGGGCGGCTCGGCCTTGAACGCGGCCAGCTGCTCCAGCGTGCCGCCGATCACGATCTGCCCGGCGCCGTTGATGTTGGCGGGGGTGAGCCCCTTGTCGGCGATGGCCGCGAGGACCTCCTCCTCGACGCCGCCGAGAACGGCGGACATGCCGGTCTCTGTGATCGTCGCGGCCTTGGCCATGGCCTGGCCGCGCTCGCGGACGAGGCCGACGGCCTGCTCGGGGGTGATCACTCCGGCCAGGGCGGCGGCGGTGAACTCGCCCACGCTGTGCCCGGCCACGATGTCGGGAGAGGCACCGAGGACCTCGGCGACCGCCAGGCCGGCGGCCACGAGCAGTGGCTGCGCGACGGCGGTGTCACGGATCTCGTCCGCGTCGGCGGTGGTTCCGTAGGCGATCAGATCGAGGCCGGCCAGCTCCGACCAAGCGGTCAGCCGATCGGCCACGCCCGGGAGTTCGAGCCATGGACTGAGAAAGCCTGGAGTCTGGGCACCCTGGCCCGGAGCGACGATGACGAGCACAAAATCCAGCCTGCCCTGTAGAGGTTCACTACATGGATAGAGATCCAGACGAAGTTTGTCCCCACTTCTTTGTAGGGAAGCTACAGCGAGAGTTTCGCAAAGGTTAAGTAAAGAGCTCTAAGCCGGTGGCGTTTCGGACAGACGCCCGAGAATCAGCCCCACCTGGAGGGTGAAGGCGGACCGTCCCTCGGTCGGCTGGTAGCCGGTCAACTCCGTGATCTTACGAAGACGGTAGCGCACCGTGTTCGGATGGACGAACAGCAGCCGGGCCGTCGCCTCCAGGGAGGTGCCCTGCTCCAGATAGGTCGCGAGGGTGTCGAGGAGCGGCGTGCCGATCAGCGGCAGGTAGACGTTCTCGATCAGCTGCGCCCTGGCGTCGCCGTCGCCGTCGATGGCCCGCTCGGCCAGCAGGTCCTCGGCGTGGACCGGCCTGGGCGCGTCCGGCCACCCCGCGGCGGCCCGCAGCCCGGCCATCGCCGCCCGCGCCGAGCTGGCGGCCGAGTGCAGGTCGGCCACCTCGGGCCCGATCACGATCGGGCCGGGGCCGAAGCGCGGCACCACGTGCCTGGCCGCGGCGGCGACGCTGTCCGCCCCGCCCACGATCACGATCAGCCGGTCCCCCTGCACCCCGGCCAGCATGTCCAGGCCCGACCTGCGGCCCCGGTCGCGCAGCGCGTCGATCACCGCCTGCGGGTCGTCGTCCGGGGTCTGCCCGGCCAGCACCACGACGGGGGCGGAGGTCCAGCCGAGCGCGGCGGCCCACGAGTGCAGGCCGTCGTCGACCTCGCCCCTGACCAGGGCGTCCACGATCAGCGCCTCCAGTCGCGCGTCCCATGCCCCGCGGGCCTCGGCCTCTCGCGCGTACACCTGCGCGGCGGCGAACGCGACGTCGCGGGTGTAGCGGAGCATGGCCTGCTGGAGCTGGTCCTCCCCGCCGGGTGCGGCCAGATCCCCGGTCTGCGCCTCGACCACCTCGACCACGACCCGCACGATGTCGACGGTCTGCTGCAGCGAGATGGACCGCTTCAGCTCCCTGGGCGCGGTGCCGAAGAACTCGATGCTGGGCGTCGGGCGGCCCTCGCCGGCGTGCTGGAACCACTCCACGAACGCGGCGATCCCGGCCTGGGCCACCAGTCCGACCCAGGATCTGTCCTCGGCCGACAGGGCACGGAACCACATGAGCCGGTCGTCCATCCGGGACATGGCGGCCGTGCCCAGCGTGCCCATGGCCCGCTCCAACCGGCGGGTGGTGTCCTCCCGGATCCGGTCCGAGTCGAGATCACTCCCGTCTTCCCCGGTCACGACGTCGCTGTTGCTGAACCCTCGCTCGTTCCGCTCCCTCACGCCACTAAGAGTGCCAGGTCGCGCGAGATGCGCCAGCCGCGGTCACGGACAGCGCGCGCTCCCCTGTCTTGTACGTCCCGCACGAACCGATCCCGTACGTCCTGCACGAACCGATCCCGTACGTCCTGCACGAACCGATCCCGTACGTCCCGCACGAACCGATCCCGTACGTCCCGCACGAACCGATCCCGTACGTCCCGCACGAACCGGTCTCGTACGTCCTGCACGAACCGGCCCCGTACGTCCGCCGGGGCGCGGACGTACGGAACGGGGCGGGCGCGGCCGGACGGCCGGTACAGGGGCTCAGATGACCGCGACGGCGGTGATCAGCCCGATCGCCAGGTGGGTGACCGCGAGCAGCCGGGCGCCCGGCTGGAGCTCCGGCTCCGTGACCAGCTCGCGCACCGAGATGCCGGCCACCTTGTCGAACGCGAGCATCGCCACGGTCTGCACGGCGATGCCGACCAGGCCGAAGACCAGCGTCGCGAGCAGGCCCTCGTGCAGGGCGCCGCCCGAGGACCAGATGGAGGCCGCCACGATCAGCCCGACGGCCGCCAGCCCCGAGCCGGTGAGCAGGGTCGCGTTGGGGTTGCGCTCCTCCTTGATGAGCTTGCTGAGCTTGCCGGGGGTGACCAGGTCGATCACGTAGAAGCCGACGATCAGCAGGATCACGCCGAGCGCGGCGTACGAGGCGATCGCGAGCGCGCCGCGCCCGAGGGTCTCGGCGAGCGAGATCGTCACGTCGGGCAGCGCGGGCGGCGTGGGCGGCGCGGGGGTGGGACTCATGTGTCGTTTCTCTTTCCGGGACTCAGAGCTCGATGCGGTGCGGGACGAATGACGACGTGTCGTCGGTGATGAACCCCGAGGTCTCGCGGATGCCGACACCCGCCGCCTCGTCGTGGACGACCCAGGCGCCGAGCACGGGGCGCCAGCCCTCGAAGACGGGCAGCGCCTGGAACTCCTGGTAGACGTATCCCTCGGCGCCGTAGCCGCCGGGGGTCTCGACGCGCTCGCCGGGGGTGACGATCCGCATGCCGGCGCCCTCGCGGCCGAGCAGCGGCTTGACGATGTACGAGGACATGTCGCGGGGACCGTCGAGGTAGGCGGGCAGCAGGTTCGGGTGCTGCGGGTACAGCTCCCAGAGCACCGCGAGCAGCGCCTTGTTGGACAGCAGCATCTTCCACAGCGGCTCGATCCAGGTCGTCGAGACCTGCTGGCGCACCGCCCGCGTCCCGAACGGGTCGGCGACGGCCCACTCCCACGGGTACAGCTTGCAGAGCGAGCGGATCACCCTGCGCTCCATGTCGACGAAGCGGAGGTTGAGGTCGTCCCAGCCGATGTCCTCCATGGCCACCGCGACGGTCTTGAGCCCCGCCTGGTCGGCGGTCTCCTGCAGGTAGGCGAGGGTCATCACCTCCTCGCCCGACTCGTCCATGTTGGTCCAGGCGAAGTGCGTGGGCCCGGTGGGCAGGCCGGTCGAGATCTGCTGCCACCTGGCGATCAGCCGCTCGTGGATGGAGTTCCACTGGTCGTCGTCCGGGTAGCGGTCGCGCAGCCAGAACCACTGCACCACCGAGCTCTCCAGGAGGCTGGTGGGGGTGTCGGCGTTGTACTCCAGCAACTTGGCGGGACCGGTCCCGTCGTAGCGCAGGTCGAAACGGCCGAACAGGTGCGGGTCGTTCCGCTCCCAGGAGGCGGCGACCTCCGGGGCCAGCCACTCGGGGATCGCGAAGTCGGCGTAGCGGCCCTTGGCGACGACGTGCTCCACGGCGTGCAGGCACATCCGGTGCAGTTCCTCGACCTGGTTCTCCAGATCGAGGACCTCGTCCATGGAGAAGACGTACTGGACGGTCTCGTCCCAGTACGGGCGGTCGAGGCCTGCCGGATGGGCCGAGCGGTGGTAGGCGAGGCCGTGGCTCTCGATGACGCTCTCCCAGTCGTCGCGGGGGAGCGAGGTCTCGCGTCTCATCTCCTGCTCACCTGCTGCTCATCGGTCCGGATCAGCTTCCGCCGCCCGATCCGCCGCGCCCGCCGAAGCCGCCCCGCTGGATCACCGTGCCCTTACGGGTGGTGATGTGGACGTCCGAGGGACGCACGGTGGTGCCCTTCCTGATGTGGGCGCCGGACCTGATGCCACCGTAGTACCAGCCGTAGGCGCCCCGTGACCCGTAGTAGTGCCTGTCGTCGTCGCAGTAGTCCTCGTCCACGACCGCGTAGGTGCCGTCCGGCTGGCGGCTGTTGAGGTCGACGCACTCGGCGCCCACCTCCTCGTAGTCCTCCTGCGCGGAGCAGTAGCCGATCAGGAGCAGGGAGACGACACCGATCCCGGTGATGGTGACCGCCTTGGAGGCCTTGAAACCCGAGGACTTGGGAGGCGTTTTCCCCGAGGGGTTCCGCGGTGCGGCCATCGGGTGTTGTGGTCGTGCGGCCATCGAGCTCCAATGAGATACGTCGCCACAGGTTATCGAGGTGGTTTTGTCTGTTCAACCGTCATCCGGATCTTTCGCGGGAAATCGCCGGTGCCCGGGCTCACAGCCGTACGGTGACCACCAGCCCCCCGCCGGGACGGGGACGGGCCTCGGCGGAGCCGCGGTGGGCCTGGGCGATCGCGCGGACGATGGACAGGCCGAGGCCGGCACCCCCGGCCGAGCCGGTGCGGTCGTGGTCGAGGCGGCGGAACGGCTCGAAGAGGTCCTCGACCCGGCCCGAGGGGACGACGCGGCCGGTGTTCTCCACGGTGACGACGCTTCCCCAGCGGTCGCTGCGGGTGCGCAGGAGGACCAGGGCGCGCTCGTCGTTGTACTTCACGGCGTTGTCCAGCAGGTTGCCGATCATCCGCTCCAGGAGCACCGGGTCACCCTCCGCCGGGGCCGGGCGCAGGTCGGCGGTCGTCTCGGGAACCGAGGCCATCGCGCTCGCCGCGAGCTCGGCGAGGTCCACGGGCAGGCGTTCCGCCGGCTCGCGCTCGCTCTGCGCCAGCAGGAGCAGACCCTCGATCAGCCGCTCCTGGCGGGCGTTGGCGTTCAGCAGCTCGGTACCGACCGTCCTGACCTGCCGGGGCAGCTCGGGGTCGGTCATGGAGACCTGGAGCAGCGCCCGGTTGATCGCCAGGGGGGTGCGCAGCTCGTGGGAGGCGTTGGCGACGAACCTGCGCTGGCTGTCGAAGGCGCGGCTGAGGCGTTCCAGCATGGAGTCGAAGGTGTCGGCCAGGTCCCGGATCTCGTCGCGGGGGCCTCCCAGGGCGATCCGCTCGTGCAGGGTGCTCTCCGACAGGCGGCGGGCCGCCTCGGTCATCGTCTGCAGCGGGGCCATCGCCCGGCGGGCCACGATCCAGCCGATCCCCAGCCCGGCCACCCCGACGATGGCGACCGCCAGCAGGGACCACTGGAGCATCGACCCCATCACGTCCTCGCGGTACTGGGCCCGCGCGTCGCTGACGGCCCGCAGGAAGAGCGTGTCCTTGGGCACCGACATCATGACGGACGGCTGCGCCGACGGTTTCAGGGCCGCCAGCGCCTCCGGAACCCCCTGGATGGTCATCTTCGAGGGCCGGGAGAGCACGTCCCGCACGAACAGGTAGTTGACCCCGACGAGCACGACCCCCACCCCGAAGAACAGGCTGCCGTAGACCAGGGTCAGGCGCAGCCGCACCGAGACGCGCCGCGAGGTCAAAGCCGGTATCCCGACCCGGTCACCGTCTCCACCACCGGCGGGGCGCCGAGCTTCTTGCGCAGGGTCATCACGGTGACCCTGACCGAGTTGGTGAAGTGGCTGATGTTCTCGTCCCATGCCTTCTCCAGGAGGTCCTCGGCGCTGACCAGGCCGCCGTCGGCGCGCATCAGGATTTCCAGCACCGCGAACTCCTTGGGGCTCAGCGCCACGTACCGGCCGTCGCGGAAGACCTCGCGGCGGCCGGGGTCCAGGGTGATGCCCGCCCTGCTCAGCACCGGCGGCACCGACTGGGGAGACCGGCGGGCCAGCGCGCGCAGCCGGGCGACCAGTTCGGGGAAGTCGAAGGGTTTGGTGAGGTAGTCGTCGGCGCCGATCGACAGGCCCTCGACCTTCGAGCGCAGGTCGCCGGCGGCGGTCAGCATGATGATCCTGGCGGGGATCCGGCCGGCCACGAGGCGGCGGCAGACCTCGTCCCCGTGCAGCACCGGCAGGTCCCGGTCCAGCACGATCACGTCGTAGTCGTTGACCGCCGCCCGCTCCAGCGCCGCGTCGCCGTCGTAGACGACGTCCACGGCCATGGTCTCCCGGCGCAGGCCGGTCGCCACGATGTCGGCGAGCACCCGCTCGTCCTCCGCAATGAGCACTCGCATGGGTGTCATCCTGCTTTTCCATGGCTAAACACCGGATAAAGGGTCCCCGGCCCGCGCCGGTCGTACCTGCCCATCCCCGGCTCCCTCCCCCGGGCAAGCGGTGCCGAGGGAGGGGCGCGGGGGAGGGGCGCGGCGTTCAGGCGGTGCTGAGGGCGAGGGTCGGCGACATGCGCGCCGCGCGCATCGCGGGGTAGATCCCCGCGACGGTCCCGACCAGCAAGGTCGCCCCGGCACCGCCCGCCAGGGCCCAGAGGGGAACCACGGCGGGCAGGTCGCCCACGGCCGCGTACCCGACCGTCACCAGCGTCCCCAGCACCGCCCCCGCGGCACCGCCCGCGCCGGACAGCAGCAGCGACTCGGCCAGGAACTGGGCGCGCACCTGGCCCCTGGTGGCGCCGAGCGAGCGCCTCAGGCCGATCTCCCCCCTGCGCTCCAGTACCGAGATGACCATGGTGTTGGCCACCCCCACCCCGCCGACCAGCAGCGCCACCGCGCCGAGGCCGAGCAGCAGGCCGGTGAGAGCCCCGTCGGCCGCCGCCCTGGCCACCAGCGCGTCGGACGGCCGGCTGACCTCCACCTCCTCGGGGTTCTCCGGGTTGACGGTCCTGGGCAGCACCTCCCGTACGTCGCCGACGGCCTCGTCGGCCGAGCGGGTGTAGAGCGTGGTCGGGTGGCCGTCGAAGCCCAGGTGGGTGCGGGCGGCCTCGAAACCGGTCAGTACGGACCGGTCGATCTCCGGGGCGAGCGGCGAGGGGGCCAGCACGCCGACGACCGTCCACCACTGCCTGCCGATCCAGACCTGGTCGCCCACGTCCCGCAGGCCCAGCCGCGAGGCCGCCACCGCTCCGAGCACCACCGCCCGCTGCTCCGCCGTCGCCCTGTTGAGCCAGGCACCTCGCTCGACCCGGGTCTGGAGTGTGGCCGGCAGGTCCGGCGAGGCCGCCCGGACGGCGATCCCGCCGGTGTGCTCCCGGGGGATCGCGGCGGTCCGCCGTACGCTCTCGCCGGTGTCGCCCGTGGCGCTCGCGCTCGTCACGGGGCCGATCCCGGCGGCCATGGCGACCGACCTCTCGGGCAGCGTGGCCGTGTCGCCGAAGAGGGTCCGGCCGGGGGTGACGGTGAGCAGGTTCGTACCGAGCCGGTCGAGCTCGTCGAGGAGCCTGGCCTTGCTGGAGGAGGAGATCCCGACGACCGAGACCATGGTGGCGACGCCGAGCGCGATGCCGAGCGCCGACAGCACCACCCGTCCCGGCCGGGTCCGCAGCCCGGACGCCCCCACCCGCAGCAGGTCCGCCCAGCCGAGCCGCCCCGGCGCCAGGTCACGCCCGGTCCCGGCGCTCATACGGTGCCTCCTGTGCTCTCCGTGCTCCCCGCGCGGGTCACGCCGGGAGACCGCTCGTCGGCGACGATCACACCGTCGCGCAGCCTGACGCGGCGCGGGGCGGCGGCGGCCACCTCCTCGTCGTGGGTGATGATCGCCACGGTGGTGCCGGAGGCGTTGAGCTCGCGCAGGATCGCCAGCACGTCCTGGCCGGAGGAGGTGTCGAGGTTTCCCGTCGGCTCGTCGGCCAGCAGCAGCGACGGTCCTCCGGCCACCGCCCTGGCCACCGCGACCCGCTGGCACTCGCCACCGGACAGCTCGTGCGGCCGGTGGGCCAGCCGGTGCCCGAGACCGACGCGCCCGAGCGCTTCGGCGGCCCGTTCCCGCCGTTCCCGGCGCGGGGTGCCGCCGTACAGCATCCCGTCGGCGACGTTGTCGAGCGCGCTGACCCCGGCGGCCAGGTGGAACCGCTGGAAGACGAAGCCGATGTGCCGGGCGCGCAGCGCGGACAGCTCCCTGTCGGGAAGCGTTCCGGCGTCGTGCCCGGCGATGCGGACGGTCCCGGCCGAGGGGCGGTCGAGAGTGCCGATCAGGTGGAGCATGGTGGACTTTCCCGACCCCGAGGGGCCGACGATGGCGACGAGCTCGCCCTCGTCCACGCGCAGGTCCACACCCCGCAGGGCGCGCACCCCGCCCGGGTAGCTCTTCTCCGCCCCCGACAGCTCGATCACCGGCCGTCGCCCGGCCCGCACGGCGGGGTTCCGGGAGGCGGGGGCCTGCGCGGCGGGGCTCTGTGAGACGGGGTCCTGCGCCGCCCGGTCCTGTGCCGCCCGGTCCTGTGCGGCCCGGTCCTGTGCGGCCCGGTCCTGTGCGGCGGGGTGCCGGGAGGCCGGATCCTGTGCGGCGGGGAGAGACGGTCGTTCGAGGTTCCGGCTCATGACCGCGGGACCTCGGCCTTCATGCCCTCGGCGAGACCGCTCCCCGAGACCTCGACGCGGCCCGCCGCGAACAGGCCGGTCTCGACCGGGACGATCCTGCCACCCGCCAGGCGCAGGCCGTACCCGCCCTCGCGCAGGGCGAGCAGGGCCTCGACCGGTACCGACAGCACGTCTGCGCGCCGCTCGCTGCGGAGGTTCACCGTCACGGGGGCCTGGTCGAGGCGGCCGAGGTCGCCGGGGTCGTCCAGGGTGACGTCGAGGTCGACGGTGGACTCGCCGGTCGGCTGCCCGTTCTGTCGCACGGGCTCGGCGACCGTGCCGACCGAGGTGATCCGGCCCCTGCCCTCGCCGCCGCCCGGCAGCTCCACCGTCACCCGGGCGCCGATCTTGGCGAGCCGCTGGTCGCCGGAGTCGAGGTCGACGTGGACGACCCTGCGGGTGCTCGTCGTGGTCACCACGGACCGGCCGGCCGCGGTCCCGGCCTCCGCGACCACCTCGGCGATCCTGACCGGGCCCGAGGCGACCACGACCTGCGCCGCGCCGACCGTGCCGGTCTCGGCCAGGCCCGCCTCCTCCTGCCACTCCCGTACGGCTCGCTCGGTCCGCCAGGAGAAGTCTCCGTCGACGGTCCCGGGGTCGTGGCCGAGGGCTTTGAGGTTGCGTTCCAGCTGCTCGACGTCCTTGCCGCCGGTCCCGGAGGACAAAGTGCGGTATATCGGTATATCGCCGTACATGAGGATCACCGGTCTGCCGTCCACCCGGTAGAGCCAGCCGCCCCGGCGCACGACGGCGCCCGCCTTCCTGACCCGGGTCACCGTTCCGGGGGCGTGGTTGGGCAGCTCCCTGCGGCCCGCGTAGCCGAGCATGCCGTCCACCGCCTTGGTGTCCACCAGATCCGAGCGGGTGATCTCGGCCACCGGCGCCGGGGCCGCAGAGGCGGCGGCCGGGGCCCCGTCCTGGCCGGTCAGCGCGACCGCCGTCACGCCTCCCGCGCCGAGGAGGACCGCCGCGGCCGTCCCGGCGAGGACCGCGCCCCGCCTCACGGCCGCCTCCCGAGACCGCCGGGCAGGTGCTCCTGGCAGGCGTCGATCGCCTTCCTCGTCCGCGGCGACTGCGGGTCCATCCCCTCGCCCCCTATGCGGACCGGCCCCCCCGAGAAGTCGGGGTCCAACATGTCGACCCCGTTCTCCCGCATGCACCGGGCGAACCTCAGGAGGGCGTCCTGAGTCTTCGGGTCGTTCAGCATTTTCTTTCCGGAACCGATCGGATTGTATTTCCGGCAAGCATCCGATGCCTTTTTCAGGGTCGCGTCATCGGTTTTACCACGCAGCATCACGTTGCCGCCGCCCGGTTCCGGATCGGGCATGTCGACCCCGTTCTCCCGCATGCACTGGGCGAATTTCAGCCCGTCGGCCTGCGACGACGCGGAAGACGACGCGGAAGACGACGCGGAAGGGGTGGCCGAGGCGGCCGTTTCCCCAGCGGAGGCGACCTTCGCGCCCTCCGCCTGCCCGCACCCGGCCAGCGTCGCCAAAGAGATGAGCGCCGCCGCTGTCACGTATTTTTTCATCGCCGTTCCCTTCGCATGGGAACAGGTATAGCGAAGACCCTGTTAAACATTCCTTAAGCGAATCCGCTTAACTCGCCTTTACGTCCGCCGTCCGGTGGAGGAGGGTGATCGCCGCCGTCCGGGTGTGTGATGTTCCGGCAAAGCGCAGGGGTGAGGGGTTCGCGGTGCCGGAGATCAGACCGTTGCGGCCGGGGGACCCGCCGCGACTGGGGAAGTACGCGCTCAGGGGCAGGCCGGGGGAGGGCGGGCAGGGGGTCGTCTACCTCGGGGAGTCCGAGGACGGCGAGCGCGCCGCCGTCAAGCTGCTGCACGTGCGCTTCACCGAGGAGACCCACGCGCGCTCCCGCTTCGCCCGCGAGCTGGCGGCGGCCCGCAAGGTGGCCGCCTTCTGTACCGCCCGGGTGCTCGCCGCCGACCTCCAACGTCATGCTCGCCACGGACGGCCCCCGCGTCGTCGACTTCGGCATCGCGAAGATCATCGACGAGAGCGGGACGATCACCACCCGCGCGGTCGGCACCCCCGCCTACATGGCGCCCGAACAGATCGCCGGAGAGCGGGTGGGGTTTCCCGCCGACGTGTTCGCCTGGGGCTCGACCATCCTCTTCACCGCCACGGGCAAGGCTCCCTTCGGGAGCGACACGATCGTGGCGACGCTCAACCGGGTCATCAACCACGAGGCCGACCTGAGCGGCCTGCCCGACGGGCTGCGCGAGGTCGTCGCCGCCTGCCTGCACAAGGACCAGAGGCTCCGGCCCACCTCGGACGTGCTGAGGATCGACACGCTGAAGGACCTGCGCGGCAAGAGGATCTGCCTGTCACCGGGTCAGACCACGGGCACGATGATCCGCGAGAGGGGCGTCGACTTCGTCGACGTACGGGGGCTCGACCCCGCGCAGCGCGCGTCCCAGGCGGCCGACGGCAGCGCCGACGCCATGGTCGGCGACGACCTGCTGATCGCCGGCTTCGGCGCCCGGCTGCGCGACGTCAAGGTCGAGGTCGCCGGGCTCAGGCTCACCACCGAGAGGTACGGCGTCGCGCTCAGGTCCGGAGACCCCGCGGCGTGCCGGAAGATCAACGAGGTGATCACCTCGATGTACGTGGACGGGACCATGGAGCGCCTGCTCGAAGAGCACCTGGGCAGGGTCGGCTTCCGCTTCGAGACCGCGCGACCCCGCGGGGAGATCTGCCGAGTCCGCCGTTCCGAGACCAGGCCGTTCCGCCCGGAGACCTGCTGAGGCCCGGCGGGGATCCGCCGGGCGTCTCCCGGGAAGTCGCGTCACGAGCCGGTGCAGACGACCCCCCTGTCCGGGACCTTCCCATCGATCAGGTAGGCGTCGATCGCCTTCTTGACGCACGCGTCACCGGACAGGTAGGCGCCGTGTCCCTCGCCCTTGTAGGTCACCAGCACGCCCGTCCTGAGCTCCGCCGTCAGCTTCGGTGCCCACTCGTACGGCGTGGCGGGGTCGCCGGTGCCGCCGACCACCAGGATCGGCGCCGAGCCCGTGGCGTTGATCCGCCTGGCCTCGTCGCTGCCGGGGACCGGCCACATCGAGCAGATCAGGCCCATTCCCGCGCCGCCGAACAGCGGGGAGACCTTCAGCGTCTCGTCCTCCAGCGCGTTCAGCTGCTCGGGGGTGGGCCGCTCCGCGGTGTCCACGCAGCTGATCGCGGGGAAGCTGCTCATGAGCGTCGTGTAGCTCCCGTCGGGCTGGCGGCCGCTGTAGCTGTCGGACAGCGCCAGCAGGATCCGCCCGTCGCCCTTCGCCGCCTGGCTCAGCGCCTGGTCCAGCAGCGGCCAGGTCATCTTCGAGTACAGCGCGGCGGCGATGCCGGTGCCCGCCAGCCCCTGCGTCAGGAGGCGCTTGCCGACCTTGAGCGGCTTGTCGTTCAGCTCGTCCATGAGCTTCATGACGTTCTTGTCGGCGATGGTCGCGTCACTGCCGATCTCGCACTCGCGGGGCTGCTTCACGCAGTCCTTCAGGAAGGCCTCGTAGGCGTGCTGGAACCCCTTCGTCTGGACCATCGTGCGCGTCGCCAGGGTGACGCTCGGGTCCAGCGGGGCGTCCAGCACGAACCGGCCCACGTTCTTCGGGAACCTGGTCGCGTAGACCGCACCGAGCTGCGTCCCGTACGAGATGCCGAAGTAGTCCAGTTGCTTCTCGCCCAGGGCCGCGCGGAGGCGGTCCATGTCCGCGGCGGCGTTCACGGTGCCGATGTAGGGCAGCAGCCTGCCCGAGGTCTGCTGGCAGGCCGTCACGAACTCCTTGGTGGTCTCCCGGCTCCTGGCGCGCTCGGCCTCGTTGGCGGGCAGGGTGTCCATCGCGGTGAACCGCTCTATCACCGCGCTGTCCCCGCACCTGACACCGGCGCTGCGGCCGACCCCGCGCGGGTCGAAGCTGACCAGGTCGTAGCGGCTGTTCAGGGTGGTGAAGGCCTTGGCGGCCTGGCTCATGGTGTCGACGCCCGAGGCGCCGGGTCCGCCGAAGTTGAAGACCAGCGAGCCGATCCGCCTGCCGGGGTCCGTGGCCTTGACGCGGATGACGGCGATCTCGATGGACTCGCCGTCCGGTCTGGCGTAGTCGAGCGGGACCTTGAGCCTCCCGCACTGCTGGGCGGTGTCCTGCTTGGAGGGGGTCTCACCGCCGGGCCGCTTGATGTCGGTGCACGGGCCCCAGGCGATCGTCTCCGCGGGGGTGGCCGTCGTCGGGGAGGCGACCGGTCCGGAGGTGTCCGAGACGGCACCGCCCTCGACGGTCCCGCCTCCGCCGGCACCGTCCCCGCCGGTGCCGCCGCCGCAGGCGGAGAGCACGGTCGACAGGGCCGTGACCGTCGCGGCCACTCTAAGGATTCTTGCCATGGAACAGCTCTCCCCTGGAATCGTTCGCCGGGGGGAGCGATTAACACTAACCGGGCGGGCCCTCCATGGAAAAGGAGAACCCGCCCGGGGACGATCAAACTCCCATGGACTGGGTGTCGTTGCTCTCGGCGCCCGCGGCCTCGGTCACGCCGTTCTTCAGGTGGTACATGGAGATGGCGTCGCCAAGCACCTCCTGGTCGAGCTCGCCCCGGTTGACCAGCTGGGTGAGCACCGCCAGGGTGATCGAGGCCGCGTCCACGTGGAAGTGGCGGCGCAGCGCCGACCGGGTGTCCGACAGGCCGAAGCCGTCGGTGCCGAGCGAGCTCCAGTCACCGGGAACCCACTGGGCGATCTGGTCCTGGACCGCCCGCATGTAGTCGCTCACGCCCACGAACGGCCCCTGGGCCCCCGACAGCGCCTGCGTGACGTACGGCACGCGCTTCTCGGCGTCGGGGTTGAGCATGTTGTGCTCCTCGGCGGCGAGCGCGTCGCGGCGCAGCTCCGCCCAGGAGGTGGCCGACCACACCTCGGCCGCCACGCCCCAGTCCTCGGCCAGCATCCGCTGGGCCTCCATGGCCCACGGCCCGGCCACGCCGGACGAGAGGATGTTGGCCTTCGGCCCGGACACGGACGGAGCCGGAGCGAACCTGTACAGGCCCTTGAGCAGGCCCGCCACGTCCAGGTCCGCGGGCTCGGCGGGCTGGAGGTAGGGCTCGTTGTAGACGGTCAGGTAGTAGAAGACGTTCTCCGGCTCCTCGCCGTACATCCTCCGCAGGCCGTCCTTGATGATGTGGGCCACCTCGAACCCCCACGACGGGTCGTAGGAGATCGCCGCCGGGTTCGTCGAGGCGATCAGCGGGGTGTGGCCGTCCTCGTGCTGCAGTCCCTCGCCGTTCAGCGTGGTGCGGCCGGCGGTGGCGCCGAGCAGGAAGCCCCGGCCCATCTGGTCGGCGAGCTGCCACATCTGGTCGGCGGTGCGCTGCCAGCCGAACATCGAGTAGAAGATGTAGATCGGGATCATGTGCTCGCCGTGCGTGGCGTACGACGAGCCGACCGCGATCGTGGAGGCCATCGAGCCCGACTCGCTGATGCCCTCGTGCAGGATCTGACCCTCGGTCGACTCCTTGTACGACAGCAGCAGCTCGCGGTCGACCGCCTCGTACGTCTGACCGTGCGGCGAGTAGATCTTCGCCGTCGGGAAGATCGCGTCGAGACCGAAGGTGCGCGCCTCGTCCGGGATGATCGGCACGAACCGGTGGCCGATCTCCTTGTCGCGCATGAGGTCCTTGAGCAGGCGGACGAACGCCATGGTGGTGGCGACGTTCTGCTTGCCGGAGCCCTTCTTCAGCTGCGCGTAGGCGGCGTCGCCGGGAAGCGTGACCGGCTTGGCGCGCGTCACGCGCTTGGGCAGGAAACCGCCCAGAGCCGCGCGCCGCTCCTTCATGTACTGGATCTCGGGGTCGTTCTCGCCCGGGTGGAAGTACGGGGGGAGGTCGCCCTCGAGGGCGGAGTCGGGGATCGGCAGGTAGAGCCGGTCGCGGAACTCCTTCAGGTCGGCCTTCGACATCTTCTTCATCTGGTGCGTCGCGTTGCGCGCCTCGAAGTCCTTGCCGAGAGTCCAGCCCTTGATGGTCTGGGCGAGGATGACCGTCGGCTGGCCGACGTGCTCGCGGGCCGCCTTGTAGGCCGCGTACACCTTGCGGTAGTCGTGGCCGCCGCGCGACAGCTTGCGGATGTCCTCGTCCGACAGGTGCTCGACCATCTTGCGCAGGCGCGGGTCGTCACCGAAGAAGTTCTCGCGGATGTATCCGCCGGTCTCGACGGAGTACGTCTGGAACTGGCCGTCGGGGACGGTGTTCATCTTGTTGACCAGCACGCCGTCGACGTCGGCCGCCAGCAGCGGGTCCCAGTCGCGGCCCCAGACGACCTTGATGACGTTCCAGCCGGCGCCCCTGAAGTAGGACTCCAGCTCCTGGATGATCTTGCCGTTGCCGCGCACCGGGCCGTCGAGGCGCTGCAGGTTGCAGTTGATGACGAAGGTGAGGTTGTCGAGCTCCTCGCGGGCCGCCAGGCCGATCGCGCCGAGCGACTCGGGCTCGTCCATCTCGCCGTCGCCGAGGTAGCACCAGACGTGGCTGCGGCTGGTGTCCTTGATCTTCCGGTTCAGCAGGTAGCGGTTGAACCGGGCCTGGTAGATCGCCCCGATCGGGCCGAGACCCATGGAGACCGTGGGGAACTCCCAGAAGTCGGGCATCAGGCGCGGGTGGGGGTAGGAGGGCAGGCCCTTGAACCCGTGCGAGAGCTCCTGCCGGAAGGCGTCGAGCTGCCCCTCGTTGAGGCGGCCCTCCAGGAAGGCGCGGGCGTAGATGCCCGGCGCGGCGTGGCCCTGGAAGAAGACCTGGTCGCCGGACTCGCCGTGATCCTTGCCGCGGAAGAAGTGGTTGAAACCCACCTCGTAGAGGGACGCGGCGGAGGCGTAGGTGGCGATGTGCCCACCGACGTTGGTGCGGGCGTTGGCCCGGGTCACCATCACGGCCGCGTTCCAGCGCGTGTAGGCGCGGATCCGGCGCTCGACGTACTCGTCGCCGGGGAACCAGGGCTCGCGCTCCGGCGGGATGGTGTTGATGTAGTCGGTGCTGCGCAGGCCGGGCACCCCGACCTGGTGTTCGCGGGCGCGCTCCAAGAGCCGGAGCATCAGATAACGGGCCCGAGTGCGACCTTCCGTCTTTATGACGTTGTCGAGCGACTCGAGCCACTCCTGGGTCTCGCTGGGGTCGACATCAGGAAGCTGGCTGGGTAGGCCGTCGCTGATGATCGAGAAACGCTGGCGTCCGGAAGCCACTGGGTCTCGCCTTCCGAGGATGGACTTTTGTCTGGTGTAGGTCGTCTTCCATCCTGGTCGCTTACCCCGGAAAGTGCATCTCTACTTACCGGTAACCAGGAGATCCCTGCTGGCAGTGATACGAAAGTGGCCTAGACCACCGATGGTAGGACGAATCACCACCAAAGGTTACATCGAGGTTCCCCCTTTTTTACAGGTTCCCGTACCCCTGGGAATCCGGGACCCGCCGTCTCGCCTGTCCTGTCGCCTGTTCTGTGAGGTCCTCCGGGGCTCCAGGGGGCTCCGTGAGGTCCCCCGGGAAGCATCGCGAGGTCCTCCCGGGAACTCCGTGAGGTCCTCGCAGAAGCTCCGTGAGGTCCTTACGGAAGCTCCGTGAGGCTCTCCAGGGAGCGGAGGGTGCCCTCCCGCCGCCGCGCGACATGCCCGGACATCGTGGTCGAGACCCTCACTTGTATGCAACGTACGATCCTCCCCCGAAGTGCCCTTCCTGGCACCTCCCGCACCGGCTTTCGCCCTGTTTCCCGCTACTTTCCCGTTACCTCTTCGGGTTGAAGGCCGGCCGCGGCTCCCTGTGAAGATCGGCCGCGGCGGGATCGGGCTCGCCGTCCCGTGGCTCTCCCCTTGGTTTTCTCACGGTTTTCCTCGCGCAGGGAGTGCGGAGGAAGCAAGGAGGGGGTGGGGATGAGGGCAGGGGTGGGCCCCGGACCGCGGTGCTGCGTGCCGAACTGGTAACGATTCGCCCACCGGCCGGGAGCGGTCCGCGGCCGGCGCCGGGACGGGAAGGCCACGCGCCACTGCCCAGGTCGCCCTCGATCGCGGCGAGACCCCTGTCCGGCGAGTCCTCGCCGACCGGAGCCGACCGTCGTGGCGTCGGCGGCGGCCGTAGCGCGAGGCCGTCGTCGGACCCCGTGGCCCGACATGTCACATCCGGCCGGGACATCCTGCAACCGCACCCCGGCTTTCTCCTGTCGGAGGAACGGTCCAGGCGCGGACATTCCGGGAACCGGACACGGCGATCTTGCCGCCGTGCCGGCAGGGGATCGGGCGGCGGCGGGGACCACCCGTCGCCCCCAGGACCGGGTGCGGTCGTCATCGCAGCTCACGATGGATCGTAGGATCGGTATGTGAGATCTCAGACGATCGAGGTGGTAACGGGTTCCCGGGAACGGGTGCACGACATCACCTCCGAGTGCGAGAGCTTCGTCCGGTCATGTGGGGGCGACGGCCTGTTGAACGTCTTCGTGCCCCACGCGACCGCGGGGGTCGCGCTGCTGGAACTGGGCTCAGGCAGCGACGACGATCTGCTCGCGGCCCTGGAGGGTCTGCTTCCGGCCGACGACAGATGGAGGCATGCGCACGGATCACGAGGGCATGGACGGTCGCATGTCATGCCCGCCCTCATTCCGCCGTACGCCACCGTCCCGGTTCTCTCCGGGCGGCTCGCGCTGGGAACCTGGCAGTCCATCGCCGTGGTGGATCTCAACGTCGACAATCTGGAACGCCAGGTCCGTTTGTCATTTTTGTCGGACTAATTCATACGTAGCCCAGTCGTTGCCGTGGCGACCGTTGACGACTGAGGGTCACAGCGTGTGGACTGTGCCGAAGCACTCTGAGCACCGTGTGATTGCGGGGCCATTCAAGCAGGAGGGACAAACGTGAGCGCGACCGCGGGTCAGGCGCAGGGCGAACGCGGCCTGGCCGAACGACTCGGCCTCAAGCCGGGTCAGGTGGTGCAGGAGGTCGGATGGGATGAGGACACCGACGACGATCTGCGCGACTCCATCGAGGAGCTGACCGGTAACGAGCTGGTCGATGAAGACTTCGAGGACGTCGTCGACGTCGTGCTGCTCTGGTGGCGTGACGGTGACGGCGATCTGTTCGACGCCCTGAGCAGCGTGGTGACCAACCTCACCGACGGCGGCCAGATCTGGCTGCTCACTCCCAAAGCCGGCCGGGACGGGCACGTGGAGCCGAGCGACATCGGGGAAGACGCGACCACTGCGGGTCTTTCGCAGACCAGCAGCATCAGTGCCGCTCCCGACTGGTCGGGGACGCGTCTGGCGACGCCCAAGGCGCGCCGCTAAGGGTCCGCCCTGCCGTACGGCTCACGCGGGCCGTACGGCAGGATGATGACGCCTGCCGTCAGTCGAGGAAAGGAGCCCCGATCATGGCGATCGAGGTGGGTGGCCAGGCTCCCGACTTCGAGCTGAGGGACCAGCACGGCACCCCGGTCAAGCTTTCCGAGCATCGGGGCAAAAAGATCGTGCTGATCTTCTACCCTTTCGCCTTCAGCGGCGTCTGCGGCAACGAACTTGACGCCGTCCGCGACGAGTTCGGCGCCGACATGCCGGAAGACATTAAAATTCTTACGATTTCAGTTGATTCAATCTTCGCTCACCGCGCGTGGGCGGATCAGCGAGGCTACGCCTTCTCACTGCTCTCCGACTTCTGGCCGCACGGACAGGTCGCGCGGGCATACGGTGTATTCGACGACGAGAAGGGCTGCGCGGGACGCGGGACCTTCGTCATCGACGGCGAGGGTGTGGTCCGCTGGCGTGTCGTGAACCCGGTTTCGCGGGCCCGCGATGTCGCCGAGTACCGCAAGGCGCTCGCCGAACTTCCCTAAGCGGTGATCCGGCGGACGCCCGCTCGCGAGGTGCCTGCCGGTCCGACCTCTCGGAGGCGATCATGCCCTGCTTCTCCTGCGGGGCCAGGCAGACCGACCCGATCCGTGGTGCCAGTCCGTGGACGCGCGGAGTGCGCGACGAGACACAGGTGCTGATCTGCCCGGACTGCCGGCGCACCCACGAAGCCGACCTCGACACGTGCTCCTCGTGCGGCTCCGTCGCACTCATCTGCCGGTTGGGCGAGGTGGAGTGCCGCTCCTGCGGCTCGGTACGTCCGGCGCGAGGCGACGGCAGCCTGGCCGCCTCCTACGCGCCCGGCCTGGCCGACGAGGTGGAGGCCGCCCTGGCCAGGGTCCTGCGCCGGGTCCCCTGAGGACCCACCCGGCCCGGCCGTTCCCGGAGCCGTCCGGGCGCGCATCGGGCACGGGCGTGTCCCGGTCAGACGGGGCGGATCCCCGGGCGATGGACGGCCCGCCGGGGTCGCCCGCCTGCCCGCCCGTACGGGGGAGATCCCTCCATTCCGGCGTGCCCGGCGTGCGCTAGTGTCGGGCTCGGTCCCGCCCCTTCGACCCGCTGGATAGGTGCATGAGCTCCTTCGTTGTGGCCCTTGACGTCGGTGGAACGTCGATGAAGGGCGGCCTCGTCACCCGTTCCGGCGAGATCCTCCGCACCGACCGGCGCGCCACCCCGCGCGACAGGGGGCCGGCGGCCGTCATCGCGACGATCCGGTCCTTCATCGACGACCTCGCAGCCGCGGGAGGCGGCACTCCCGAGGGGGTCGGTCTCGCCGTACCCGGCCTGGTCACCGCCGAGGCGGCTCTCTACTCCGCCAACATCGGCTGGCGCGACATCCCGGCGACGGATCTCGTCCCGCTGGACGTTCCCGTCATGCTCGGGCACGACGTCCGCACCGGTGGTCTCGCCGAGAGCGTCCTCGGTGCGGGCCGCGAGCTCTCCGACTTCCTGTTCCTACCCATCGGCACCGGTATCGCAGGTGCCACGATCCTGCACGGCGAGCCGTACGGCGGGAGTGAGGGATGGGGTGGCGAGATCGGCCACATCCCGGTCTTCCCGGAGGGCGAACCGTGCGCCTGCGGCCAGATCGGCTGTCTGGAGACCTACGCCTCCGCCTCCGCCGTGGCCCGCCGCTACTCCACCCGCGCCGCCGCCTCTTCTCCCGGCGCCCCCGGTTCCCCTGCCCTTCCCCCCTCCACCGGCACCTCACCCGCCGCCGTCCCGGTAACCGCTGAGCGGGTCGCCGCCCTGACCGCCTCCGGTGACCCGCTCGCCACGGAGATCTGGGGAGACGCGGTCGAGGCGCTCTCCCTCGCCCTGGCCACCTACACGCTTCTCCTCGACCCCTCCGCCATCGTTCTCGGCGGCGGCCTCGCCGAAGCGGGCACCCTCCTCTCCGCCCCCTTGGCCGAACGGCTCCAGCAACGCCTCGCCTTCCGCCAGGCCCCACCCCTGCGCCACGCCGCCCTCGGCGTGTCCGCCGGAATGCTCGGCGCGGCCCTCCTCGGCTGGCGCGCGGCCGGCTTCACCGACGCGGGAACCACGTGGTCTCTCGATGTACTGAAGTCCCCCCGGGTGGCGTAAAGTGTTATCCCGTCTGTCCAACGGGATTCCCCGGGCGCTTAGCTCAGCGGTAGAGCGCTCGCCTTACAAGCGAGATGTCACTGGTTCGAACCCAGTAGTGCCCACCACAAGGCTCTGACCTGCGTTAATAGGTCAGAGCCTCTCATGTTTTCAGAAGATATGCGTGTTTCATCACTTGGCGATCGCTCGCCAAATCAGCGAGTTACGTTGGCTGGAGCCAGCTTTCTCCCCTCGAAGGGACTGCTCTGTCGCCCATGACCAGATCAGGTCGCCTCTTCTGATCATGCTTTGGGAGGATGAGCCCGATGCACGGAAAGTAGGCGACCTACACTTGTAGGTATGAGCGTCATGCGTGAGGAACTGCATCACCTGGTAGATCAGCTGCCGGAGGCGGAGCTCCGTCCGGCCCTGGAGCTCATCCGCGGTCGCTTGGGTGAGCCTGAGTCAAGTGAGCGCGATCTTCCGTTCTTCGCGTCGTTCGAGGCCGCCTCCGATCTCGCTGAGCGGCACGAAGAGATCCTCCGCTCGGAGTGGGGCCGCTGAGGTGCTCCTGTGTGACACGGGTGTTCTTCTCGCCGCAGGTAACGTGAAGGACCAACATCACCGGGCGTGTCTGAGACTCCTCCGGCAGGCGGAAGGTCCACTGCTCGTTCCCTCGCCGGTGATGGGCGAGGTGGGCTATCTGCTCGACTCTCGTGTGGGGCCGCAGGCTGAGGTGACGTTCCTCAAGTCGTTCGGCGGTAACGGCTTTCACGTGGCCGAGTTGAAGGATGAGGACTTGCCGCGCATGGCGCAGCTCGTCGAGACCTACCTCGATCTGCCGTTGGGGCTCGTCGACTCGGCAGTGATCACCATCGCTGAACGCCTCGGGCTGAAGGAGATCGCCACGGTGGATCATCGACATTTCAGGGTCGTCCGACCTCGCCACATATCGGCGTTCAGGCTGCTGCCTGATTGATCCGAGATGCCGTACCTGAGTGACTGACTGGGTGACAACGACCACGGACGGGCCTGGACAACGGTGGACGGGTGTGGACCGTACGCCCAGGTCAGGGCTTGTATCGGTCCTGGTCGCGACCCCGTTCGGATCGCCTTACAAGCGAGATGTCACTGGTTCGAACCCAGTAGTGCCCACCAGTAAGCAGTGCCCACCAGGCAAAACGTCCCTCCTCTCGCCTTGGAGCCAGAGCGAGAGTGACTGCTGGGTGACTAACTCTTGAAGACTTCGCCTAATGCCTCCGTGCCTGTAGGTGTGCCACTCTGATCTACTTGCGATATGCAGTCTTCGTGATGACCGCGTTGCGATGATCGACGAGGTACGAGGTGTTCTCGACGGGACGTTGGGCCAGGTCGGGCTGAGCGAACACGGCGAAGGCGCACCCACAAGCATTGTGGTCGGTCGGCATGGAGGGTCTCCGATCGCGTCCTCACCTGGGGACAGTCGATCGCTCGGGCGACTCCGACAAGATCCCTTCTCTCGGCCACTCATGATTCCTGCCTCAAGATCTCCACATCAAGAGGAGAGGGAGGTCTTGTTGCGCTGGCAATACGCTGAGTTGTCAAAGCTCCTCTTGGATCAACATAAGAAATTTATTATGCTTGAGTGAACTGGCAGATAGTGATCGTTCCAGAGGTCCGTGACTGGCTTCACGAGCTACGGAAGGTGGATCGGCAGACGCTCTTGCTGATCGCTGCGGCCTTGGATCGGGTGGCCGAGGAAGGTCCCGGTCTGGGGCGGCCCTTGGTGGACACGCTTCATGGATCGACCATCCGTAACCTTAAGGAGCTGAGGCCTGGATCCAGCGGGCGGAGCGAGGTGCGCATGCTCTTCGTCTTCGACCCTTGGCGCCAAGCTGTGTTCTTGGTCGCCGGAGACAAATCCGGCGACTGGAGCGGGTGGTATGACGTGGCGATCAAAACGGCAGAGGTGCGTTTTGCCCGGTACCTCAAGGAGAGGGAGCGATGAGCGATCAGGCGGTGACATGGGAGGAACTACGTGCCGAACTTGTTCAGCCCGGTGATGAGCAAGAGGTTGCCCAACTCCGAGATGGGCTCGTAGCTCGCCAGCGCGCCTACCAACTCGCTGAAGCCAGACGCAAGCTTGGCCTGCGACAGGAGGATGTCGCTCAGGCGATGGGCGTGTCACAGGCCCGCGTCTCACAGATCGAGAGCGGAGTGATCAGCGAAGTGGCCACCCTGGCCGCTTACGTGACGGCGCTCGGAGGTCAGCTCAAGATCGTGGCCGACTTCGGAGACTCGGCCATGGTGCTCGATACGCCTCGCGGTCGACGTACGGGGTGATCGTGCTCACGATGGATGCCGTGGTTCCGGTGTTCTTCTCTGCCTTGCGGGCTTTCACGTTGCTGCCGCGCCGCCTGGTCGCGTCTCGTATCTGAGTGACCAACTGGGTGACAACGACCCCGGACGGGGGCGGACAACGGTGGACGGCCGTGGACCGTACGCCCAGGGCAGGACTGGTATCGGCCCTGGTCGCGCCCCCGTTCGGATCGCCTTACAAGCGAGATGTCACTGGTTCGAACCCAGTAGTGCCCACCACATGCCCTTGGCCTGCTAAGACAGGTCAAGGGCTTTGCTTTTCGGTCGAACCCTCTCTGCCGCATCGTTCGGTCACACCTCGCTTAGGTAGTCGGGCCGTATGTGAGCGCGCACCTGTGCTGTTCCGCTCTTGGCGATTCAGGCAGGGGAAGGTAGGTTCCATGCCCGTCGCCATCGGCAATGACTCGCTACCCTCAGTAAGGTGCCTGGGTGGAGGGAGTCTCAGTTGCGCAAACCGTATGGTTTTGAGATCGAGCCGGAGGTTCGCGAGTGGCTCGACAACCTAAGCGACACCGACTTTAAGCGCGTCGACGAGGTGGCCGGTCTACTGGCGGAGAAAGGGGCCGAGCTTGGCGGTCCATGGTCGGATCACCTGGAAGGGCCGGTCTGGGAACTGCGTGTTCGGTTGCGTGATGTTGCAGCTCGGGTGACGTACTGGTGTACTCCGGGTAGGACGATCGTGTTGCTCACGGTTTTTCGTAAGACGAAGCAGCATGATCAGCGGCAGATCGACAGGGCGGTCCGGGCGCAGAAAATCTGTGAACGCGACCACCATGGGCCGGTGGCCGAGATCTATGAGAGGCAGGCGTGATGACTGGTTATCACACCCGCTGGGTGCGGCCTGAACCCTCGGTTGAGGATCCCGAACGGATCATGATTCGAGAGGCGTTGGCCTTCGGTAAGGCTTTGTACGACCGGCGTAGCGCGCTTGGACTGACCGTGGCGGAGCTGGCTGAGCGTGCGGGCATGACCGAGGACGAGATCGAGTGCATCGAGGAAGGTGGGACCGCGCCGACGGTCGCCTTGCTGCGGCATCTGGCCGCGGCGCTGAACGCTGATGTTCGTCTTACCTCCGGTCATGATCTGGGTTCGGTCTGGTTCGAGCCACACGCGGCCTGATCGATGGACACTGGTCACCTGGTGCGTAAGATCTCACTCGCTGTTGGTGTGCTGTGGGACACCAAGATCAGCCCTGATGGCAGGACGCGTAGAGAGTGGTGTGCCTCGACTCCACCGAACTCGGGGTACATCAAAGCCTCCATCAATCCCGGCGCGGTTCAGTGTTCTTCCCCCCTTGTGGACTTTCGCGTTGCTGCCTGCCGTGCTTGAGTGACCAACCGGGTGACAACGCCGTGGGACGGGGCCGGACGCCAGTGGACGGGCATGGATCGTACACCCAGGTCAGGCCGGTATCAGCTCTGGTCGCGCCCCCGCTCGGATCGCTTTACAAGCGAGATGTCACTGATTCGAACCCAGTAGTGCCCACCAGCCAGAACGCCCCGTACCCGATCTTCGGAACGGGGCGTGAGTGACCGACTTCCGAAGATGTCGTCCATGGCCTTGGCGCCCTGCATCAGCATGGGCCGGATCTGCTTCCTGCGGACGGCCTCGGTGGCCACCGTGTTCCGGTGGCCGACCAGGCGTGAGATGTCCACGATGGCTGGGCGTCACCTCGGAGGCTGTGCAGGTTTCGTTGAGATTCCATGCACTGAGCGGTTGCGACACCGCGATGCTGTCATGATCTCGGTGGCACCTCAGCGATGGGATCTGCGATGTCTGCTCGCTCACTCGTACTGCTGGCCGCCTCGCTCTGCGCGGGCGGCCTCGCGGCCCTGGTGTACTTCCATGACTCTGACCTGGTGCTCTTGAGGGAACATCTGAACCATCCGTTCGCGCTCGGTCTGCTGGCATGCCTCCTGATGGCGCTGGCCGCCGTCAGACTGCGATGGATGTGGCTGCGCGTCGTGATCGTCGTCCTTGCCGGGCTGGGCGCGAGTGCCGCGCTGTTCGGGGGGTGGGTCTCTCTTACGTTCGCCTCTACCAAGGAGGTCGGCTTCATCGACGGACCGGCCCCGTACAGGATCCGGCTCCAGCAGTCGCTGGCGGGTCTCGGGCCGGACACGGTGATGTGGCTCAGTGTCCGTAGGGATGGCGGGTTGCTCAGCAAGGAGTGGGATCTTGGCTGCTTCAACGACGACGTCCCTGATGACGCCTTTGATTCGGTCAGGTGGACAGGGCAGAGTTCGCTTGAGATGCGGGCAGTCGACGGGCGAACATTCCGCGTAGTCTTGGATCCCGCCTCGGGCCGGCCCCAGACCACTACCGCCCTCAATTGTTGACAGCGGCTCGACAAGCAACGCAGTTGGAAGTGGGCTGTCGGCTAATCGACCGGGGAAGGACGCGATCGCGTCAGCCGAGGGCGGACGGTTTCCGCGTTGTGGAGTGCGCCGGATACCGCAGCCCGGCCGTCGGCTCGGAACCAGGTTCGGCGGCGAACAGGTCCATCCCCTGCGGGGGTGTTCACGGACATGCCATGACTCGACCCTTTGAAGGAATTGAGTGACGTTCCTTAAGTCGTTTGGCGATAACGGCTTTCATGTGGCCGAGTTGGAGGACGATGACTTGCCGCGCATGGCGCAGCTCGTCGAGACCTACCTCAATCTGCCGCTGTGGCTCGTCGACTCGGCAGTGATCATCATTGCTGAATGCCTTGGATTGAGGGAATCGCCACGGTGGATCATCGACACTTCAAGGTCGTCCGGCCTCGCCGCATATCGGCGTTCAGGCTGCTGCCTGATTGACCGGCGGTTGCTGCACCTGAGTGACCAACTGGACGACAACGACCACGGACGGGACCGGACAACGGTGGACGGTCGTGGACCGTACGCTCAGGTGAGTCGGTGTCGGTCCTGGTTCCGCCCCTGCTCGGATCGCCTCACAGGCGAGGTGTCACTGGTTCGAACCCAGTGGTGCCCACCACAAGGCTCTGAACTGCAGAAACAGGTCAAGGGCTTCTTTTTTGCCCGCTGCACGCATCGCAGCGTCGGTTGGACAGATGTCGCCTTCATGCGCGAGATGTCCTCGCTGGGCAGCTGTCTTGAATGGGCTCGGCTAATTTCAGGCGACCTTGACGGAGTGTGGGCCGACGCTGATCGTCACCTCGACGTGTCCACCCAGCGCGGCCGCGTAGGCCCGGAGGGTTTCCAGCTCCATGGCGTCGAGGTCGCCGTTTTCGATCTGGGAGACCCGTGACTGGGAGATGCCGAGCGCGGCAGCGACCTCGGCCTGGGTTTTGCCCAGCGACTTACGCAGCTCTTTCAGGTGATACCCCGCCACGTACGCGTCCAGTTCGGCTTCGGCGGCAGCCTGTCGCTCGGGAGTGGCCAACTCGGGATGGAGCCGGTGGGCCTCAGCCTTGACCTCCTGCCAGCGGCGCGCAGGGCTCATCGCCTGTCCTCCTTGGTCTGCTCGGCCTTCTTCTCCGCGCGATACTCCGTGTAGCGAGACTTGGCCAGCGGGATCGCTTCGTCATACCAGCGCGACCACTTACCTGCCTTGTCTCCGGCCACGAGGAAGACCGCTTCCCTGTCGGGATCGAAGATGATTCTAATCTCTGACCGCCCTCGCAACCCTGGACGAAGCTCCTTCAGGTTGTTCAGGTCTTCGTCCTCCAACGTGTCCACCAAGGGGCGCGCCCGAGAGCGGGGCCGACCTCGGCGAGCCGGTTGATCGCCTTCTCGACGAGGGCCGCCGAGTCCGGATCACTCTCATAGAGTTTGAGGAACCAGGACTCTGCGGGTTCCAGCAGGACGATCTCCCAGGTCATCTTCAGAATATAACCTCTGGCTCATATCTGGGGTGGAGCTTCAACCGGGTTGGAAAGACTTCTTCACAAGATTGACCGGTTCGCCTGTGCCGTGGGCGCGGAGGAGAATCGCCGATGATGCGCTTGTGTCGCTACCAGGACGACGGCCTGTTCGACCGGTTCGGCTATCACGCCTCAGAGCTGTGGAGCAACGGCCGGGACGCCTGGGTGGAGGAGCCGTGCAAGCCTGCGGAGAGCGCCAGTTCTGGGTGACAACGACCCCGGACGGGGGCGGACACCGGTGGACGGTCGTGGGCCGTACGCCCAGGTCAGGGCCACTATTGACCCTGGTCACGCCCCCGTTCGGATCGCCTCGCATGGGTAAGATGCACCCATGAATCCCCCCGACGCTTCCCGTCATCCGTGGGCTGATCGTCTCCGTGCCGCCTATGCGGGGCCGTACATGTCCCCGGATGAGCCAAATTGGCTGGGAATGGCTCCTGCCGACGAAGCTGAGATTCGTCGGCAGGAGCAGCGTCTGGGCCGGCTTCTGCCCCCCAGTTATCGAGAGTTTCTTCTGGTGAGCAACGGCTGGGACCAACAGTCCTTCACCAGCCTTCACCTGCTGCCGATAGCCGACGTCGGCTGGACTCGCGACGTCGCCCCGCATCTCGCACACCGGTGGGGCGCTCCCCTGGACGTCCCGGCACCGGAGTTGCCCATCGGGTATTCCTTCGACTACGACGCGCCGCAAGACCCGAACGACTTCGAACTCGTAGACCATGTTCCTCACACCCTGCAGATCTCTGAGGATGTCGAGGGTCGCGTCTACCTGCTCAATCCGCACGTCATCACCGACGGTGGCGAGTGGGAAGCATGGTGTTTCGATGCGCTGTTCGAATCCGGGGGTATTCGTCTCCGGTCGTTCTGGCATTTGATGGAGCGCGCGTTCCAGGGCGAACTGCACTGACCTTTTCATCTTCAGGTGGATCGGTGGTTTTGAAATACGGCGATGGTCTTGATCGGGTGTCTGGCCTTGCTTGGCCCTGCACCGTGGTTTCGGAGGATGCGCCGGCTCACCGAGTCTGCGGAGCTTGGCGTGGGATCGGTTGGCCCGCTCCTGGGGCGGGCTTGTTCTTCCCCTGCAGCGGGTGATTACCGTCTCGGCTACCGCCCCCTGATAAGCCTTGTCAGCAGGGTGATGTCGGTCGTGGCCGTGACTAGCGGCTTCCCCGCCCTGGCGCGCGCGTCCGACTTTCAGAGGACCGGCGTGAACTCGTTCTGTTGCCGTGAGCAGGGCGACGCCACCCGCGCGGAAGCACCTCCCTGAGGGCACAGCAGACCTCGCAGCAGCGCTCGAGTTCGCCGAACCATGGCCCGATAGCTCAAAGGTGGGTGACAATCTGGGTGACAACGGCGACGGACAAGCGTGGACATCGATGGATCTCTGTGGATGAGAACCGCAGGTCAGACGGGGTATAGCCGCTGGTCGCGCCCCGCTCGGATCGCCTTACAAGTGAGATGTCACTGGTTCGAAACCGGTAGTGCCCACCAGCCAAAATACCCCCGCCAGAGATCTTCTGGCGGGGGTCGCTGCCATGAGAGTACGGATCTTGGACGTGTCGGCGCCGATTCCTCGCGCTGCTCGGCCGGCCGTACCGGTTCTCCGGTCATGCTGTTCATGGTGTTGGCGATCTTCCGATCAGCCTGCGCCGTCCTGGGCTGATAGATCATCGCCGCGCGCACGCTGTCATGCCCCATGCGCTTCCTCGCCGGCGCCTTCGACGCGGTAGGGATCGCGGGGATGATCCGGTCGTCCGCCGCGGTCATGAGCGCCACGTCAGTTCAGGCGGAACTCGTTTCCTCAGGTAGTGCCAGGTCTCGTACGACGGCCATCGTGACGCGGGCGGGGCTCCTGCCGTGGAGGGATGGCTCAACGACGCCGGGAGGGGAGGGGCACCTGACCGACTGACTGCCACAGCGTGCCGAACGGGTGTCACGGGCGACCGCTGCAGGTGAGGGAGGGGGGCGACGGCGTACCGCCGGCCAGGAAGCCGAAGGTGGTCGTGCCGGACGCCGGGATCGAGCCGTTGTAAGAGGCGTTCGTCACCGTCACAGCGGGGCCGTCGGCGGCCAGCGTGCCGTTCCACACCTGGCTGACCGTCTGGCCGTTGCCCGGCGTCCATCTGACGGTCCATCCGCTGACCGCCGAGCCGCCTGCCCGCACCGTGACCTCGCCCTGATAGCCGCCCGGCCACGAGTTCGTGGTGCGGTAGCTCGCGGTGCAGGCGCCCGCAGACGGGGAGGGTGACGGGGTGACCGAAGGCGAGGGTGACGGGGTGATCGAGGGCGAGGGTGACGGGGTGACCGAAGGCGAGGGTGACGGGCCGCCTGGCGGCACGTATGGGCACTTGTTGCGGTACATCGAGATGCCGGTGGAGTCCATCAACGGACACAGGAACTGGGTGTACCGGGTGTCGTTGTCAACGAAGATCTTCAGCCATGGGATCAGCGTCCGCATCTCGGTCGTGTTCGCCCTCGTCGCGAACAGGTGGTCCACGCCGGTTATCTCCACCCAGGCGCTCTGCGCCGTGGCCGGGAGAGTGCTGTACAACCCGTTGAGGTAGGACGGCGTGACCACCGTGTCCCTCTGTCCGGAGATGAACATCGTGGGCACCCGGTCATCGGCCAGGCTCAGGTTCCCGGTGGGCGAGCCGGGTGCGAGCCCGACCGCGGCCTTCAGCGAGGGCCGCCGGAGCGCCGCGATGAGGGCGCCGGCGCCACCCGCGGAGTGGCCGACCACCGACAACCGGCTGGAGTCGACGCGGTCGCGTACCGAACTCCGCTGAGTGAGATAGTCCAGGGCGGCGAGCAACTGGGTCGCTCGGGGATCGGCGCCGTCGGTGCGGCTGTTGGTCTCGATTCCGATGACGACGAAACCGAAGGACGCGAGCCAGGGGCCCATCCAGGCCTCCTCGTCGGCGAACAGGGCGGAGTAGCCGGGCACGATCGCGACCGCGCCGAAAGTCCCCTGGCCGGTGTCCGCCGGATAATAGATCACCCCACCGCCGAAGCCGTTCCCGGGCGGCACGCTGATCTGCGCGGTGGCGAAGCTCCCCCTGGTGGCGGCCACACTGGCCAAGGTAGGGTCGGGACCTCGCTGATAGGGATTGTCGGCGGCCGATGCCGGCCGAGTCACGACGGTCACCGCGAGCAGCCCGAGGACGACGACCGCCGCGGCTATCGCACGCTTCGCCCACCCGCCCTGTGGCCCGGGCTCTGATCGGACCCTCCAGGCGGCACGAGGCGCCGGAGTCTCCCTCACACGTCGTCGCACTGTGGTGTTCCTTCTCTTCGGGTGAGCCCCTCATCGGGATCAGCACGTGACGGCCATCGCCGAGTGGTCTTCGGTACGGCGGCTCCGCACCGCACCGCTCGCCTCCTCGTCCCGGCACCGGGCCTACCATGAGGGCGTCGTGATCGGCGGCCCCTGCATCACCACCCGGCAGTGGAAACCGCTCCGGGGGTTTAGTGTGGAAACATCTCCGAAATGTGTCATGATCCGTGTAAAACTTTCGGCGACCCGCTTTGGCGTATACGCGTCCTATGGTGTGTCGACGCAGGACGTCGACGATAAAAGCACCTGAAACTTTCATCGCGATCTTGGAGCCGGCCGGGCGTGGATCGCTGCCCGTCAAAGGCGCGTCTGGTGACCGGAGTTCCGTGAACCACGGACCGGCACCGCCACTTCACCCTCACCAGAGCTGACGTGATGTTCCCGGGCCGCGCGAAAAGGGGGCCGAGCTTTGAGGGGATTGCCGGGTGGTCGGTCCCGAGACACCGCGGGGAGTCGAGGAGGGAGGCTCAGCACAGCCTGGTGGCCATTCACCGCGATGCTGCGAACCGGACCGGAAACCGGTTTTTCTCTGCTCAGAGCAGATCTGCCCCAGGCGGATCGCGTCGACGCCGATCCGGACAGCCCCACATGATGGACGCATGGGTGAAGAATCGAAACTTCCACTGTTCAACGCGCGGGTGAGACATCAGCTTTACGAGCGGCGTGTTCTCGTTCTCGACGGCCCTCTCGATGATGACAACGGGACGTTGCTCGCCACGCAATTGATAGCACTCGCCACGCAGGACGCGTCGACCGATATCGCATTGTGGATTCACTCCCCGGGCGGCTCGGTTCCATCGATGCTTGCGATCCGTGACATCATTCGACTCATTCCCTGTGACGTGTCGACCCTCGTGCTGGGCATCGCCTACAGCGCCGGGCAGTTCTTGCTGTCATCGGGTGCCCGAGGGAAGCGCCGCGCCCTGCCGCACGCACGTGTCCTGATGCACCAAGGCTCGGCCGGAATCGGCGGCACCGCGGTCGACATCGAGCTGCAGGCCGACGATCTTCGGCATACTCGCGACACGGTGCTCGGTCTCATCGCCGAGGACACGGGTCAGTCCGTAGAGCGCATATTCGAGGATTCTCTGCATGATCGCTGGTACACGGCGCAAGAGGCACTGGACTACGGCTTCATCGACGCAATCGTCCAGAGCTTCGACGAAATCGCGCCACACGATCGCCCGCGGCCCGGATTCGGCGTCACCAAAGGAGTCGGCCAGTGACCACGTACACGATCCCCAACGTCATCGCCCGGAATCCTCGTGGCGAGCGGATCATGGATGTCTACTCGCACCTGCTCACCGAGCGAATCGTCTATCTGGGAACCGCAATTGATGCGGGCGTCGCGAACGCGCTCGTCGCACAGCTTATTTTCCTGGAGTCGGACAACCCCGATGGCGTCATACAGTTCTATATCAACTGTGAAGGCGGGGATCCGAGCGCGATGCTCGCGATATACGACACCATGCGCTATATCCGCCCGCGGGTTGAGACGACCTGCGTTGGACAGGCCATCGCGGTGGGTGCCGTCCTTCTCGCCGCGGGCGCCGAAGGAAAACGCGCCGCTCTCCCGCACGCACGAGTGATCCTGCACCAACCGGCCGCCCAGGGGCGCGGAACGATCCCCGACCTCATCCTGCAGGCCGACGAGGTCGTACGTGTCCGGGCGGACATCGAGCGCATACTGTCACGGCACACGGGCCAGACGATCGAGACCCTGCGCGCCGACACCGATCACGACCGCGTGTTCACCGCGAGAGCGGCCCTGGAGTACGGGCTCCTCGACGAGATCATCGAGGAGCGTTCGTAGGCTCGTGGACGATCCCGGCAGGCCACGCTACGCGGCCAGGGCGTACGCCGCCGAGCAGGTGGCACCTCTCGACGTGCTGCTCTGAGCGGACCGCAGGCTCTCGGCGACGGCAAGGGTCAGATCGACCAGGGTGACGTCCAGCGCGCCGGCGACCGCGGCGATCATTTCGCTCGATGGCTCTTTGAGGCCTCGTTCCATCTCGGAGAGATACTGCGGCGAGACGCCGGCGCGACGCGCCGTCTCGCTCAACTTCTCGCCCCGCTCGTGGCGAAGACCTCTGAGACACTCACCGAGCGCGTGCCGCCACAGCGGCTCGCGAGCCGGAGACGGCTTGGGATCGGTCCGATCGATCGCCGGACGTAGCGGCGGGACAGAGGAGGCCATGCCTCACCATAGGTAGACGGTGCGTTCGAGTTCTGCCGGCTTCGCGCAGAGCGGAACCCTCCTCGCCTCCTTCGTCCCGCCCCGCGGGGTCGGTGAGGCTCGCACATCGAACTCTTGATGTGCGAGCCGGACTGATACCGCCGGAGGGCGAGCAGCGCGTCCCGGGTGACGTACCGGTGTGCTCCGGGTAGGACGATCGTGTCGCTCACGGTTTTCCGTAAGACGAAGCAGCATGATCAGCGGCAGATCGGCAGGGCGGGGTCACCGAGGCCGGTTGCCCTTCTTCTTGCGGCCGGCCGGTACGGCCCGGCGACCGGAGCCGTTCTGTGCGGGTTTTTGTGCCTGCCGCTGCGCCGGTTTCCGTACAGGGGAGGCGGGAGTGGCGGGAGTGGCGGGAGTACGGCCCCGCGAGCTGTTCACCGTCCGGCCGCGGACGATGCCGATGAAATCTTCCACCAGGTCAGTGGTCGCGTCCGTGGGCCAGGTCAGCGCGACCTGAGACTGCGGCGCGTCCGGCACCGGCCGGTATGTGAGGTCCCGGCGGTGGTGGAGGCGTGCCAGCGACAGCGGAACCAGGAGAATCCCGGTTCCGGCCGCTACCAGCTCGACCGCGTCCTCCGTCGTGGCCGGGCGGGTGAACGCGGGCAGCCCGGGCCGGGCCGTCCACTCGATGCTGTCGTCCAGAGGATGGAACACCTCGTCGTCGACGAGGTCGGCGACGGACACCTCGTCGGCGGCGGCCACCGCGTGGTCCTTGGGGACCACGGCCACCGTGGTCTCCACGTAGAGAGGAATCACGCTGAGCCCGTCCCGGTCGATCGGCAGCCTGACGAATCCGGCGTCGGCGCCGCCGCTCCGCAGGAGTCCCACCGCCTCGGCGGCGGGAACCGCGACCAGGGTAACCGGCACGCCGGGCATTCTCTCGGTCCAGACGTTGACCCATTTCGCGGGTGTCACCCCGGGCACGTAAGCCAGTCGAAACGTCCTGCCGGTCTCTGCATCAGTCACTTCCTCAGGGTACCGATGACAAGAGAACCTGTTCCGGCTGACTATTCTTGACGCCATGACCTCGTCCAAACCGAAGACCATCCAGACGATGAAGCCCGCGACCGCGGCCAAGAAGCTGGGTGTCCCCCTCTCGGCCACTCCCGCCGAGTTCCAGGCGGGTGTCGTCTCCAGGGACGAGTTGAACGAGTTGCAGTCGACGCCACCTGCCTGGCTCGTCGACCTGCGCCGCAACGGCCCGCACTCCAAGCAGGTCATCGCCGCGAAGCTCAAGGTCTCCGTTGCGGGCCTGCTCAGGGGTGGGATCACCGGACCGCTCACCACCGCCGAGATCGATGCGCTGAAAGCGGAGAACCCGGCGTGGCTGGAGCGCGAGCAGGCCCTCCAGGTCGAGGTCCGCAAAGAGGCCCTCCGCCTCAAGCAACGCTAGACACTGAGATCCCGCACGTTTCCGGCCCCGGACGCGTCTTCAGGCTGCCGCCGCCTCGCTGAGTGACCCATTCGCCGGCTCGGCCCCGAGCGCCGGGGCTACTTGCACGGCTCGCCCGGCCGGGGTTACCGGGAGGCGCACCGCCCGGCAACCCCGGCCTGGAGCGCACCGCACGGTGAAGAACCGGCTCCGTTTCCTACGGGATGATGATTTCCTACGGGATGATGATCGCCAGGCTGGTCTGCCGGTTCACGGGGAGTCGCCTGATGGACAGCGCCTGCTCGCCGGGCCTCCAGGTGGCGATCATGCTGGTGTGGTCGCCCTCCCGCGGATGGGCGTCGGTGGTCGTGACGAAGGCGCCCGCGAGCACCAGCCGGCCGTCCGGTGTCCAGCGCATCCTGCGGGTCTTGACGTCGATGGGCACGGGCATCGACGGCAGGTGTGCCCATTGCAGGGTCCTCGTGTCCAGCACCCGGACGTCGAGATGTTCGTGCGGCCCCGTGGTGGGGGCGAGGAACGGGACGGCGATGTACCTGCCGTCGGGGCTGACCTCGCCGTCCTTGATCTCGCCCGCTCCGGTCGGCCTGCCGATCGGCCGCTCCTCCTCGGTGCCGGGGGTCACCATGGCGAGGTTCCCGCCCCGCTGCCGCACCAGCAGTTCCTGGGAGGTGGCCGCGATGATCTGGGGGTATCTGCCGGTCTTCCGCAGGCTGTCATGAGTCAGGAGGATCGACTCGTCCCTGTGCCTGGTGTGCAGGCCGTACGGCGTGTCGAGGAACGGTAACGCGCCGCAGTAGCTCCAGCGGGGACGGCGCAGGACCTTCCCGTCCTCGGCCTGCTTCCGCACGGTGCACGGACCGTCGTGGACCGGCCGGTCCGTGATCCAGAAGCCGGAGTCGTCGAAGGCGGGGAACGCGTACCAGCCGGTGGCCAGCTTGCGCGCCTCGGCGCCCTTGAGCAGGTACAGCCGTCCTTGGCCGACCGCCGGTCCGCTCACCACGATCACGGTGTGCCTGCCGTGGGCGAAGGTCGAGAGGGTGACGCGCGGGTCCGGATCCGGCAGGCCCGTGACGGGCGTCGAGGCGCCGGTGTCGACGTTCAGTATCGCCGGGGTCTGGCCGGCGGGGCCGTCGCCGCCGACGAGCAGACGAATCCCGCTGCCGGGGCCGAGCGGCCGTCCGGAGAAGGGGCCATAGTGGCTTTGCGCGTGGCTCGCCGTGACCTGCGGGGCCGCCGCGGTGGGCCGCACGGCCCGGGGCGTGGAGGTGCAGCCCACCAAGCACGCCAGGATCACCACCGGAAACTTCCTGATCCCGGACAAGCTCCGCGTCATGGGCAGAAGCTACATGATGCTTCCAGGAGGACAGGGAAGACCACGTACGGCCGGCGACCGCAGGTCGCCGTGAAGGTGTGAGCCGAATCGAGCGCGACGATCTCAAGATCCACCGCGCCCGTGCCGGCGGCGGTGAGAACTGACCCCGTGGCGACGCCAGGGGGTCAGGATTCAGATGTCGTCGGCAGCGCCCGGAGCCCCGGCCATCGGGCTTGATGACCGCCACCGCTGTCCTCTGTCGCGGCCACCTTGGCGGCGTTGGAGGGCCGGCGTGGTGTCAGCGGCCGGGGGCCCGCTTCTTGACCTCCTGGAGCACCCAGCCGTTGCCGTCCGGGTCGCCGAAGGTGGCGTAGGAGCCGTAGTCGGCACGGTCGGGGTGCGGACCGGCCGTCGGCCCCTGGCCCTCGATCCGGTGGGTGACCTCTCCGCCGCCGTGGCCGTGGTAGAAGAGCCCTCCGGCATCGTGGAAGATCTCGCTCACCTCGACGCCCCGGCCGACGAGCTCGGCGCGGGCCTCCTCGATGTCGGAGACGACGAGGTAGAGGCCCTGGACCGAGCCGGGCGCGGCGGAGGTGATCCCCTCGCCGAATATGATCGAGCACTCGGAGCCTGGCGGCGTGAGGTGCACCGCGCGCCAGTTCTCACTGACGGCTTTGTCGAGATCCAGGCGGAATCCCGCCGCCTCGTAGAAGGCCTTGGCCCGGTCGACGTCGGATACGGGCAGCACGATGAGTTCGAGTTTCAGGTCCATCTGGGGTCCATCTTTCTTGACGTCGGTGAATCACACGCCGTGCGTCACCGGTTCAGCAGGTGATTATGATCGGCGGTGCGGCACATGCCGCCGCCGCATGGTTTCTCTCTTGATCCACAGCCGTACCCTGTGTGCGGCTGCGGTGCAGGTTGCCGGACAGGGCTCGGCCCGATGCGCCGTCCCCGGCCGTGAGCGACGGTTCCTGCCGGTCATCCGCGTCACGGCGGCCGCTTCGGCCTCCGCTCCGCCGGCTGATCACGGCCCTGACGCGCGCCACCGGCAGTCGGGGATGTCGTTGAGGAATGCGTCGACAGCGCCGGACGGCAATGTCGTCAAAGACCGGGCAGGGTTTTTCCGTAGAGGCGGCGATCGGCCGCAGCCCTCAGGGTCCTCGACGTGAGTGCTGACCCGAGCCTTTTCCGCTCGCCCGGGGCCGGCGACGTATTCCTTGACGGTGCCGCGCACCGGCGAATCCACCGTCAACAATCTAGATATATTTTATCCAGGTTAACCTCCGAAAAGATCGCGCGATCACGCCGCGCGGGAAAAGGGTCAGTCGTGCCCGAGCGCCTGGCGAACATGTGCCCCCACGGCGGGGGCGTGTTCGTCGGCCGCGGCCTGCACGTCGGCGAGGCTCTGCTCGGCCAGTGCCTGCCGCCAGGCTGCTTCGGCTCGCCCCATGGCGATCTTCACCGCACACGGCTGAGCGAAGCTGGCATCGGGGCATCGCTCACCAATGGTGCCGCACCTGCGGATCTCGGTGCAGCGGAAGAGCGGCGCATCCCCCTCAACGGCAAGGACCACGTCCAGCACCGACATCGCCGCCAGGGGGCGGGTCAGGCGAAAGCCGCCCCGCGCACCCGGAACGGACTCCAGCAGGCCCCCCTTGACCAGTTGCTGAAGCTGCTTGTTCAGGTAGGACGCCGACAGGTTGTGGCCGGCGGCCAGCTGGGCGGTCGCCACCGGCTCGCCGTCCCCCAGCCACGCCAGATTGAGCAGCGTATGCATCGCCCACTCGACGCCCTTGCCCGTTCGCACAACCTGGACATTAGACATCCAGTTTCAATCTGTCAAAAAATGCCTGCTCACCGGCCACGGCATGCCGCCCGGGCGCTGTGGATGGCCTCGAGATGCTTGTCGGTCCAGCGTGCGACCCGGCCGATGATGGCCAGCAGCTCCCGCCCGGCGTCGGTGAGGTCGTACTCGACCTGGGGCGGGACGGTGGGGTGCACGGTGCGCGTGATCAGCCCGTCACACTCCAGGCCGCGCAGTGTGGCCGTCAGCATGCGCTGGGTGATCGGCGCCAGCAGCCGCCGCAACTGGTTGAAGCGTCGTGGCCCGGAGACGAGCTCCGCCATCACCAGGGGCGCCCACTTCTCGCCCACACGCGAAAGAATGCTCCGGAGTTCGTCGCAGGAGGACTCCAATTCCGCGGCCTGTTCGGCGATTTCCGCCATGTCGGTTCCCTCCTTGGTACTACAGCACACACAACTGCCTTCTTGCGGGTGTCCCGGGGGGAACGGCAGCTTGTTCCCGACCTCCCGAAACTTACCTTGTGAAAAGAGCAGGAGATTGACGTGAGCCTTCCCTACCAAACCTCCGAGGACCCCCGATACACCACCCGCGGCGCCCTCTACGTACCTTCCGGGCAGGGTCCGACCGTGTGGGCCGTCGGCGACGTCTACACGATCAAGGCGACGGGAGCGCAGACGAACGGCGGTTTCGGCCTCATCGAGGCCACCGTCCCGGCGGGCGGTGGGCCGGGCCCGCACATCCACCCCGAGCAGGAGGAGACCTTCTACATGCTCGACGGCGAGCTGGAGTTCCTGGACGGCGACCACCGGTTCACCGCCGTCGCGGGCGACTTCATCCACGTTCCGCGGGGCATCCGCCACAGCTTCCAGAACAAGCGCATGCACGCCGCGAGGATGCTCTTCATGTTCACCCCGCCCGGACCCGAGCAGGTCTTCGTCGACCATGCGACGCCTGCCAGGGACGGCGAGACGCCGCCGCCCCTGGACGATGAGCAGATCGCCCGGCTCGAGACGATGGCCAGGTTGATCAAGCCGATCATGCTGCCTGACCCCGCCTGAGGGTTCGTATGACCGTGGGCGGACGCGGAAGTTCCGACCGTGGTCAGACGCGCCGGCGGGGACGGTTTTGTCACCGTGTTCATGTGATCGAAGTAAGAGAGCTGACGAAGAGATACGGTTCGACACTCGCACTGGACCGGCTGTCCTTCCAAGCCCGCCCCGGGCGGGTGACCGGTTTCCTGGGACCCAACGGCGCGGGGAAGTCCACGACCCTGCGCGTCATCGTCGGCCTGCACGGCTCGACGTCCGGCGTGGCCCTGGTCAACGGGCGCCGATACGCGGAGATCAGCCGGCCGCTGTACGAGGTGGGCACGCTGCTCGACGCCGGTGCCGTGCACCCGGGCCGCACCGCGTTCAACCAGCTCGCCTGCCTGGCCCGTGGTCACCGCATCGGCTCCTCCAGGATCTCGGCGCTGCTGGAGCAGGTGGGGCTGCGGGACGTGGCGCACAAGCGCATCGGGGGTTTCTCGCTCGGTATGCGGCAGCGGCTGGGCATCGCGGCGGCACTGCTGGGCGATCCCGGCGTCGTCCTGCTGGACGAGCCGGTGAACGGCCTGGACGCCGAGGGCATCCGCTGGATACGCGACCTGATGCGCACGCTCGCCTCGGAAGGCCGGACGGTACTGCTGTCCAGTCATCTGATGAGCGAGATGGCGCAGACCGTCGACCATGTGCTCATCATCGGACGGGGCAGGCTGATCGCCGAGACCTCCATGGAGGACCTCGCCAGGCGCTTCCACCGCGACACCCTGGTCCGATCCCCGAGACACGTGGAGCTGGGCAGGATCCTGCAGGGCGCCGGCGCGTCGGTGTCGTACGGGCCGCGGAGCAGTCTCGCGGTGACGGGCGCCGATACCGCCACGATCGGCGATCTCGCCGCCGAGCATCGCATCCCGGTCCACGAGCTGACGCCGCGCAGCGCCACGCTCGAGGACGTCTACCTCGAAATGACCGACGAGACCGCCGATTACCGCGCCGGCGGCAGGAAGAGCCTGTGATCCTCATGTCGCCGCAGACCACACCGCCGGGACATGCCTCGCCCGAGAACGCCGTGTCAGGGCTCGCGTCCGTGAAGGACGTCGTCGCGGCGGAATGGCTCAAGCTCCGGACCATACGCTCCACGTGGGCGGTCTGGGGCGGAGCGGCCGTGTCCACCCTGATCGGCCTGGTCGTCCTCATCATGCACGTCGGCTCCTACGATCGGGCTTCGCCGGAGGAGCAGGCGTCCTTCGAGGGCGCCGATCCCGCCGTCCTCGTCATGCCGGTCGTGGCGTTCTTCATCGGCTGTCTCGGTGCCCTGGCCGTCACCACCGAGTTCTCGACCGGCTCCATCGGTCCCAGCCTGGTCGCGGTCCCTCGGCGGCGGATGCTGCTGGCCGCCAAGACCGTGCTGGTCGCCTGCGTCGCGTTCGCCGGCGGTGCGCTGTTCGCGGGCCTGTCGCAGGTCGTCGCCCTGCTCGTCCTGGGCGACCGGCCCGCGCCGCTCAATCCCTGGGCTCACTGGTGGGACGCGATCCCCTCCGCGGCCGGTACGGCCGTCACCACGCTCGTCACCGGTCTCGTGGCCTTGGGGCTCGGAGCGGCCATACGGTCGACGACCGCGACGGTGACGGTGATCGTGGCGCTCACCCTGGTGATACCGAGTTTCGCGCATTTCCTGCCGGCGCCCCTCCACCTGTGGGTGGCCTCGGTGCTGATTCCCAACCTCGCTCCCCAGGTCGTGGGTGCCGAGTCGGCGTACCTGCTGTCGCCTCCCGCGGCCGCGGCGGTCCTGGCGTGCTATGTGGTCGTGGCACTGGGGGCGGGATGGCTCGCTTTCTCTCGCCGCGACGCGTGATCCACCCGTACCTCCCGTCCCCGGACGGGAGATGCGGGCGCCGGAAACCCGGTCGCCTCCGTGGGGTGCGGGCGTCGCCCAGGTGAAGCCCGGCAGGTCGGCACCTCGGACTCGTGCCCGGCCAGGCGCGCAGAACATTCGTGAGAGATGACCGAGGGGGATCTGCACCGTATCCTCACATTCCCTGCGCTCAACGAGCATAGGCGTCTGTTTTGATTGCGCCGTGACTGAGCGAGACGCCCCAGGGGCGAGTGATGTGCTCTGGGCCACGGGCTGTGGGATATCGGCGTTTATCGCGTTTAAGTGTGCAACATCGGGAACTTGCCTGGATATCGTGCTGGCGGCCAGGACGCAAGGTTACTGCCTTGGTGATTCAAGTGCCGGAGAGAGTTTGGCCGGCCTGATCTGGGCGGCGAGCCGGTTCGTCATCTTTCCCGTCCTTTCCGGCATCTCCCTGCTCGCCTCGCTGCCGATCATTCTGCTTTCCCGCCTGCCCTGGTTCGCGAATCGCTCCTGGCTGAGGGCGACTCTGATGCTTCTGGCCGCCCTGGTCTCGATCGTCGGGCCAATGGTCATGATCGTTCACGACGTGGCCACCGAAAGGATCACGGGTGATTGCGAACCGCCCTGGTGGCCGTCCTGGCTCCCTTCTTGATACGACTTCGGAGATTTCGCGGCCTGGGAGAGTTGTCGTCATGGTTTCCGGACTCTGAGCACGGCTCCGGGTCTCCGGCACTCCGCGCTTGTCGCGATCCATGGACATGATTCGCGTGGATCACGAGATTTCTTATATTGAGAGACAAAGAGGAAATGCGAGATAAATGGGTATCGGCACCTCGGTGAACCTGTCCGGCCACGGCACCGGACCGAGGACCGGCTCCGTGCCGTGGGGGTAAGCGCGAGCATCACGGGGACCGGGCTTCCCCGTGTTTCGGCGGGTGTGGTGCGGGCAGGGAGGACCCCCTCGCGGCCCCTCTCCGCTGCGTCGTGTGGTCGTACCTCGCTTCGGTGACCGGGCCGTGAGCGGGCACGCGCCCGCGCCGTGCCGTCCTCGGCGACCCGGACAGGGCGAGACGGGTTTCGCGGCCGTCACCGGGAAATCGTCAGGATCCGTAGATCAAGATCTTTCAAAGCACCTTTGTCATGAACACGCTGTACGGGTCGGGCCGGTAATCCGCGAACGGCTCGCAGTAATCGAACCCGAACTTCTCGTACAGTTTCCGGGCGGGCAGGAAGAACTCGGTCGCGCCGGTCTCGAGGCTCAGCCGGGTGAACCCCATGCGTTTCGCCTCGGTGATGATGTGCTCCAGCAACAGGGACGCGGTCCCGCTCCGCTTGCGCGCCGGCGCGGTGCGCATCGACTTCACCTCGGCGTGATCCGGGTCCAGCCTCTTGATCGCACCGCAGCCCACCAGGCTGTCACCGTCCATGACCGACCAGAACGTGATCTCGGGCTTGCGAAGCCCGTCCAGGTCAAGGGCGTGCTTGCTCTCCAGGGGCGTGATGGATCGCATCTCCTGGACGTGCTCGTCGAGAAATCCAGCGATCTCCGGACCGGAGAGGTCGTCGAGGACGATTTTCATGTGCCGGCCTTTCTTCTGGCTTCGGTCCTGCGGGTACCACCTCACATTCTCGGGCCGCCCGGAGCCGGTCGCGAAGACGGCTCGGGCGCGGACCTCGGCGACAGGATGAGACCGCGTCGCCCGCCCGCCCGGCCGTCCGGGAGAAGGTGTCCCAGATCGACGGTCCGCGCCCGTCCTCACGGGCGGCGCCCTCGATCTGGTAGGCGGCGGAGGCGGCGCCCCAGACGAAGTCGGCGGGAAACGCCGGGCCGGTCGCCGCGGTCATGTCAGTCCTCCACGAGCTGGGGTACGGCGGGCTGGCGGCCGCACGGGGTGGTTCTGATCTCCTGCGACCAGGCGAGGGTGACGCCGAGGGCGTCGGTGAGCGTCCGCTGGAAGTCGGCGAGCCGGGCCGGATCGGCGCGGATCTTGCGCGGCGGCAGGTCGGCGGCGAGTGCCTGGACGGCCAGCGCGCCCACGGCCTCGCCGATGCTCCACTCGACGGGGTGGAGCCGGTAGCAGCCGTTGGTGACGTGGGTGGTGCCGATGTTCTTGTTGGCGGGCAGCAGGTTGTCGACGCGCTGGGGCAGCAGCGCGCCGAGCGGGATCTGGAAGGGGTAGCAGTCGACGTCCACGTAGGTGCGGCCGGAGGTGCTGGGGTGCAGGTCGATCCGGTAGGAGCCGAGCCCGACCGAGTCGGCGAACACCTCGGACCCGGCGAGCGGGCCGCGCGCCTCCACCCCGACGTGCTGCTCCAGCACGGTGAACTCCGCCTTGATCCGCCGCGACTCCCGGACGTACACCGCCTTGGCCAGGCCGTCCCCGGTCCCGACGAGATCGGGACGCAGCCGCAGGCCCGGGTATCCGGCCTCGGTCTGCATCCAGTACAGGAACGACAGCGACAGGTCGCGGGCGCCCGCCAGCGCGGCCTCTCGGTCCGCGCCGGGACCGATCAGCGGCCGGTCCCAGTAGTCGATCTGCGGCCAGTTGACCAGGGTGACGTCGTGCGAGATGGTGCCGGGCTCGTACTGCTCCGCGGCCACGATCCGGCGGAAGTGCCACAGGTCGTGCTTTCCGGGGATGTGCCCGTTGTCGTGGAACAGGCCGCGCGAGCGCACCGACAGGTCGATCGGCTCCACGTCCGTCCACGACAGCTGGGGTCCCGGCCAGAACGGGGCCTTGTGGGTGCTCCAGTGGTCGTAGCCCGCCGGGCGGTCGATCGTGTGGTCTTCGCCCGGCCGGTACTCCAGCGGGAAGCACCAGCTGACGGCCTGCTGGTCGAGGGGGTTCGCCACGGGGGCGGCGTGGAGCTCCCCGGTGTCGGCGACGCCCTCCGCGCCGATCACGTGCTCTACCCCGGCCAGCGGGAGCAGGTCGCCGAGCTCGGTGGCGTCCACGACGTAGTCGGCCGCCACGACCAGTTCGGTCCCGTCGGGCCGGGTGAAGGTGACCGCCTCGACCCGGTCGCCCGTCACCTCGACCGCCACGGGCGTGTGCCGCGGCAGGACGGTGACCAGCCCGGCGGTCCGGTACGGCGCGAGCATCTCCTCGATGACGGCCAGCGCCGCCCGCGGCTCGTGGCACAGCCCGCTGACCACGCCGAGACCCGGATTGAGCAGGCGCTGCGCGGCCACCGAGGCGCGGAGCGGGTAGTTGCGGCGGTAGTACTCGCGGATGCCCTGCCGCAGCCTGCGGTAGCTCGACGAGGCGTACCGCGACTCGATCCACGGGTTCTCGTCCGGCGGGACCGCCTGGCTGGTCAGCTGGCCGCCCAGCCAGTCGGTCTCCTCGGTGAGCACCACCCGCCGGCCGAGCCTCGCGGCGGTCAGCGTCGCGGCGACACCGCCGAGGCCCCCTCCGACCACCAGCACCGGCGTGTGCGTCTCCTGCATGATCATCCCTTCACGCCGCCCTCGGACAGGCCGGCGACGAAACTGCGTTGGTTGAATACGAAGACGGCCAGGATCGGCAGCAGCACCAGCACCGAGCCGGCCATCGCGGGTCCGTAGGCGACGTTTCCGCCGGTCAGGAACTTGCTCAGCGCCAGCTGGACGGTCTGCGTCCCGGGCGAGCTCGTCACGACGAGCGGCCAGAGGAAGTCGTCCCAGACGGCGGTGAAGGCGAACACCGCGACGGTCGCGACCAGCGGCCTCGCCAGCGGCAGATAGATCTTCCAGAAGAGCCTGAACTCGCTCGCGCCGTCGACCCGGGCGGCCTCGCCCAGCTCGTCGGGGAGCCCGAGGAAGTACTGCCGGGCGAGGAAGACGTTGAGCGGCCCGATCAGGTGCGGCAGGGTCAGCCCGGCCAGCGAGTCGAGCAGCCCGGAACCGCCCTGCCCGGTGATGTCGTTCCCGCCCGCCAGCGGGATCCCCTTCGCGATCAGGAACAGCGGGATGAGGGTCACCGCCACCGGCACCATCGTGGTCGCGACGATCGTCATGAAGATCGCGTTGCTTCCCCGGTAGGGGAGTTTGGCGAAGGCGTACCCGGCCAGGAGCGCGAACACGCAGTTGGCGACGACGACCAGCAGGGCGACGATCAGCGAGTTCGTCATCGCCGTGCCGAGGTTGCCCGCGTCCAGGGCGGTCGAGAAGTTGTCGAGGACCGGGTTCCGCGGCAGCAGCCGCGGCTCGGCCGAGAACACCTCGGACTCGGGCTTGAAGGCGATCGAGACCATCCACCAGAACGGCACGAGCACCAGCAGCGTGGCGATGACCAGCGCGAGGACGGATCCTGGTCTCCGCATCACTTCCGCCCGTTCCCGCGCATCGCGACGAGCGCGAAGGCGAAGATCGCCGCGAACAGGACGAAGGCCATGGCGCTGGCGGAGCCGAACCGGTTGTTCTGGAACGCCTCCTGGTAGATCAGGTAGTTGGTGGTCGTCGTCGAGCCGAGCGGCCCGCCGCCGGTGAGGATGAAGATCTCGGCGAACGACTGCGACAGGTAGACGATGTTGATCGTGATCACGTAGACCATGACCGGCCGCAGGCCGGGCAGCGTCACGTGCCGGAACCTGGCCCAGGCGCCCGCGCCGTCCATCTTCGCGGCCTCGTACAGGGTGGCCGGGATCGCCTGGAGCCCGGCCAGGAACAGCACCATGTTGCCGCCGAGGGCCTTCCACACCCGCATGGCCGCGACCGAGTGCAGGGCGGTGTCCTCGTCGAGGAGCCAGTCGCGCGGATCGAGGCCGAGGGAGCCCGCGAGGTCGTTGAACCAGCCGTCGGGGGAGTACATCCACAGCCACACCAGGCTGACGGCCGTCAGCGGGACGATGCGGGGCAGGAACAATCCGGCCCGGAACAGCCCGATGCCGGGCATCTTCCGGTTGGCCAGCAGCGCGAGCCCGAGCGCGATGCCGACCGCGAACGGCAGCACCTCCGCGACGAACTGGGCGGTCACCCGCAGGGACTTCAGGAAGTCGGCCGAGCCGAGCAGCGCCGCGTAGTTGTCGGTGCCGACCAGCCGGGGCGCGCCCCGGTCGAGCGGGCTGTAGCCGGTGAAACTCAGGTAGAACCCGTACAGCACGGGGAACAGCTGGAAGACCGCCATGTAGGCCAGGACCGGGGCGGTGAAGGCGAGCCCGACGAGCTTGCGGCGGCCGGTCGGGCCTCTTCCCCGGGCCCCGGCCCGCGGCGGCGCCGCCGCGGGCCGGGTCTTGCCGTGCTTGGTGAGGAGCGCCATCACTGGATCGCCGTCACCGGGCCGCGAGCAGCGGCCCGGCCTCGGCCGCCGCGTCGTCCAGCGCCTGCTTCGCGGTCGCCTTCCCGGCGAGCGCCGTCTCCAGGTGCTTGTCGAGCACGTCGCGGACCTGCACCCAGGCCGGGACGTTCGGGCTGCCCACGTACGCGGGCGCGGCGTCGATGAACGGCTTCAGCAGCGGCTGCCCGGTGACGTAGGCGCCCTGGGCGGCCGAGGCGCGCACCGGCAGCCCGCCGACGGTCTCGGCGTAGCGCTCGTTCACGCCCTTGGAGACCATGAACTCGACGAACTTCCAGGCGAGGTCCTTCTTCGCCGAGTCGGCGTTGACGAACAGGCCGGTGGTCGCCCCGCCGAAGGTCTTGGCGTCGACGGCCTTCAGCGGGGGCAGCACTCCGATCTTCGAGGCGAGGTCGGGCACGGCCTTGACCATCTGGAGTATCTGCCCGGTGGTCGCGGTGACCATCGCCGCCTTGCCGGTGGCGAGCGGGTTCTGCCCGGCGGGCTGGTTGGCGAAGTCGAGGCCGAGCTGGTCGCTGACCTTGCCGTCGCCGCCGTAGAGCCCGGCGAAGTACTCCAGCGCCTTCACGCCCTCGGGCGAGTTCCAGGTGACCTCCTTGCCGTCGGCCGACAGCAGCTCGCCGCCCTCCGAGCCGATCAGCCCCTGGAAGCTCTGCACCCGCTGGATCTTGGCGGACTGGAGCATCAGGCCCGCCTGCTGGATCGCTCCACCGTCGCGGACGGTCAGCTTCCTCGCCGCCTCGGCGGCCTCCGTCCAGGTGGCGGGCTCGGTGACACCGGCCTTGTCGAGCAGGTCCTTGCGGTAGGCGACGAGGACGCCGCTGCCGCCCAGCGGGATCAGGTACTGCCCGCCGGCCACCTGGCCGCTCGCCAGGTAGGGGGCGAGGTCGGTCCTGTCCGCCTCCGGCAGGGCGGCGATCCGGGCGTCGAGCGGCTCGATCCGCTTGGCCGCGGCGAAGCCCGCGGCGGCGGCCGGACCGTGGCCGAACACGTCGGGGGCGTTGTTGCCGGCGAAACCGGCGTTGAGCTTGGGCGACATCTGGGCCCAGTCGACGAAGGTCACCTGGACCTTCGTCTTGTTGGCGGACTCGAACTCGGGCACCAGCTTCTTGGTGACGAGCTCGATCTCCGGGGCGGAGTTGCCGGGGAACCAGACGGTCAGCGTGTCGGCCGTGCCCCCGCCGCCCCCGCCGCCCCCGCTGCCGCCGCCGCCCGTCCCGCAGGCCGTCGCGGCGAGAAGAACGCCCGCGCCGACCGCGACGGCGAGGAATCCGCGTCTGCCGACGGCTGTCCACCGGTTGATGATCATGATTTTCTCCTGTTTCGGAGTATGGGGGGTTCGGGGTGTGGGAGGCCGGCTCCCGGCGCTGGATCGCCGGGAGCTGGGAGTATTCGATTGTGGTCAGGCTCCGGAGGGAATGATCATGTGATCTGTGGTCGGGTTCCGGGCGGGCCGATCATGTGATCCGTGGTCAGGTCCTGGGCGGGCCGATCATGTGATCGTCGGGAAGGCCGCAGGGCAGCAACTGCTGGTGGTCGCCGGGGGTGTCGGAACCGGTCAGGATCCGGGTGAGCATCTTCACCGCGCCCCGGCCCATCTCGTTGCGGGGGATCCGCAGGCTGCTCCAGCCGCTCTCGGTCATCGTCACCAGGACGACCACCGACATGTCCGCGGGGGCGGCCAGGCCGCGCTCGCCCAGCGCGGCGACGAGCTGCCTGGCCAGGGGCTCGTTCTCGGCCAGGACGGCGGTGACGCCGCCGGCGTGCGCGGCGTCGACCCAGGCGGGGTCGAGCTGCGACGTGACGTACATCAGCTCGGGCAGCCCCGCGTCGGCGCAGCCGGCCCGGTAGCCGGCCTCCTTGTCGAGGAAGACCTCCATCCGGTCCGGTCCCGTGACGTAGGCGATGCGCCGGTGGCCCAGCGCGGCGAGCCTGCCGACGGTGTCCCTGGTGGCGCTGGCGTAGTCGGCGCCGACCCAGGCTATCTCGGTGCCGGGCACGGTCCTGCGCCCTATGTGAACGAAGGGGTATCCCTCGGCGGCGAGTCTGGCCAGCTCGGTGGAGCCGGGCTCGACGCCGAGCAGCACGCTGCCGTCGGCGAGCGCGAGCCGGTTCACCCCGTCGCTGTAGACCCGGCGGCGGCCGTCGAGATCCTCGGTGGAGGCGAACAGCACCAGGTCGTAGCCGTCCGCGACGGCCTGCTGCTCGATGCCGACCAGGAACTCGTGGTAGAAGTCCAGCTGGTCGAGGGGGAAGATTGACTCGAAGGTGTAGACCCCGAGCAGCCGGTTGCGCTTCCCGCGCAGGCTGCGGGCCGCCGGGTTGGCGACGTAGCCGAGCTGGCGCACCGCCTCCAGGACGCGCTGGACGGTCTGCTCCGGGATCCCGGTCTCCGGACCCCGGCCGTTGATGACCGCCGAGACCGTCGCCTGGGAGACGCCCGCGAGCTTGGCCACGTCGGCCTGACGGGCTCGGCGCCGCACTCCGTCCATCGCGATCTCCTGATTCGTATCAGTTGAGGGGGAACAGCCAGGAGAGGGTGGCTGGCTGATTCGTATTGGCGAAACCGTTGCAAGACGGACGGGGCGCTGTCAACACTCCCGGCGAAAGAATCTTGAAACATGCCGGAAATCTGCCCTTGACGACCATGAAGACCGCGGATTATCTTCCCGTTACGAATCGGGGGATCTCATATTTCTGCAGGTCAGATATTACTAATACGAATCAGAGGTATCAGCGTGGGGCTCCCCGAAGCCGCAGCCGTCCTGGCGCTCGCCGCCACCCTGCTCCTGCCCCAGTCCGTCCACGCGGCCGGGACCGTCCACCGTGCCGGCGCCGGCACGGCCGGGACCGTCCACGGCGCCGCCCACGCCGAGGTGTCCGGGACCGTCCGCGGCGCCGGTGCCGACGCCGCCGTTGACGCGCGCGGCGCCGGGACCACCTACTACGTCGACGCGACCGGCGGCTCCGACGGCGCGGCCGGGACCTCGCCCGCGGCCGCCTGGCGGACGCTCGGCAAGGTCAACGCCCAGACCTTCGGTCCGGGCGACAGCGTCCTGCTCAAGGCCGGCGGCGTCTGGACCGGCCAGTACCTCGACCTGCACGGCTCGGGCGCGGCCGGGGCGCCGATCGTCCTCGGCCAGTACGGCACCGGAGCGAAGCCCCGCATCGACTTCGCCGACACGGCCGTCGACGGCGAGGGCTTCGGGGTGCGGCTGAAGAACGTCTCGCACTGGGAGATCGGGGGGCTCGAGATCACCAGCGGGCAGCAGCCCACCGACCGGCGGCGCAGCGGGGTCCTCGTCGTCGGCGAGGGCGCCGGCGCGGGGAACTTCACCCACATCCACGTCAAGAACACCTATATCCACGACGTGTTCGGCACCGACCGGCGGACCGGCGGGATCAACTTCCACGCCCGCGGGACCTCCACCGGACCCGAGAGCACCTGGACGGACGTGCTCATCGAGGGCAACACCGTCGACAACGTCGCCGACACCGGCATCCAGACCATGACCGACGCGCTGCTCAACACCACGTGGGCGCACGACCTCGACGCCTTCCGCGAGCTGGTGATCCGCGGCAACACCGTCACCCGGATCCACCGCGACGGGATCCTCGTCCGGTCCGGGCTGGCCCCGCTCGTCGAGCGCAACACCACCGACCGGATCGGCGAGTCCACCACCTCGACCCTGCCGTACCTGGACGACATCGCGGTCGTCGCCGCGCAGTGGATGTACGCCACGACCGACGCGGTCTTCCAGTTCAACCAGGCCTTCCGCACCCGCAAACTCGACGGCGACGGCCAGCCCTGGGACTTCGACCAGCAGGTCTACCGCAGCGTCTACCAGTACAACTACAGCCAGGACAACGAGGGCGGCACGTTGCTCGTCATGGACCAGACCGACGACAACGTGTTCCGCTACAACATCTCCCAGAACGACCTGGACCGCAGCGTCGGGGTGTTCCACCTGGTCAGCGGGTCGGGCGACCTGAAGGTCCACAACAACGTCTTCTACCGCTCGGCCGGGCAGACGGGCCAGATGACCGGGACGTCGACCGGCAAGGTGGCCTACACGAACAACATCTTCGTCAACCAGGGGAGCGGGGCCTACAGCATCAGCGGCAACGTCACCTACGACCACAACCTCTACTCGGGCACCAACGCCGCCCAGCCCAACGACCCACACAAGATCATCGCCAGCCCGCAGTTCGTCGCGGCGGGCGGCGCGTCTGGGCTGGCCTCCGCGGGCGCCTACAAACTCCAGCCGGGCTCGCCCGGGATCGACAGCGGCGTCGCGGTCTCCTCGCCCGGCGCTCAGGACTTCTTCGGGACCGCGCTCTACCAGGGCTCTCCCGACCGGGGCGCGCACGAGTCGGCCGCGGCGCCCGTCACCACCCTGCTGTCGGACGACTTCGGCGACGGCGACGCGGCGGGCTGGGCGAGCACCGGCGGTTCGTGGTCGGTCGCGAACGGCGCGTACTCCCAGACCTCCACCGCCGCCGCGGAGAGCCTCTCCGTCACCGGCTCCGCCGGCTGGACCGACTACACCGTCCAGGGGCGGATCCGGCTGGACAACGCGAGCGCCAACGCGGGCCTGGTCCTCCGGTACGCCGACGCCGCCAACTTCTACCTGTTCCGCCTCAACGACGGCACCGACACCGCCGACCTGTACAGGAAGGTCGGCGGTACCCTGACCCAGGTCGCCGGCGCCTCCGTCCCGATCACTCCCGGCGCGTTCCGCACGCTCAGGGCGACCGTGTCCGGCTCGACCGTCACCGGCTTCGTCGACGGGAACCAGGTGCTCACCTGGACCGCCCCCGCCGGCGAGCTGACGACCGGCAAGGTCGGTCTCCGCATGCACTCGAGCACCGCGACCCTCGACGACCTGCGGGTCACGGCGCCTTAGGACTCCAGGGCGCCGAGCCGCGCGCCCGTACCGGAGTCTCGCCTCCCCTACCGGCCTGACAACTTGCCGTACCTATCGAATATCGATACATTTCCATCGCTAGTCGATTGAAGGGGAGACGATGGGAAAGTTGACAGTGCTCGCGCTGCGCGCCGTGCTCGTGGTGCTGCTCGCCGGCTCGGTGTTCGTACAGGCGGTGATGGTGCCGTTGCTGGCCGCCGACATGGAGCAGCTCAACCCGGACTACGCGTACCTGCGCACCCCGTTTCTCGTGATCACGGTCCTGGGTGTCGTGACGGTCCAGGTCGTCCTGGTCTGCGTGTGGCGGCTCGTGACGATGGTGCGCCGCGGGACCGTGTTCTCCCACGCCGCCTTCCGGTACGTGCACATCGTGATCGGCGCGCTCGTGGCGGCCGCCCTCGTGGTGTTCGCGTACGCGGTCCTCCTGGCGCCCGGCGAACCCGTCGCCCCGGGGGTGGTCCTCCTGATATGCGGGGTCGTCGTGGCGATCCTGGGGGTCGCGCTCATCGTGCTCGTGCTGCGGATGCTGCTCGCCCAGGCCGTCGCGCGCGACGTCGAGGCGGCGCGGATGCGGGCCGAGCTGGAAGAGGTGATCTGATGCCGATCACCGTCGACATCGACGTGATGCTGGCCAGGCGGAAGATGTCCGTGGGCGAACTCGCGGACCGCGTCGGCATCACGCCGGCCAACCTGGCGGTGCTCAAGAACGGCCGTGCCAAGGCGGTGCGCTTCACGACGCTCGCCGCGCTCTGCGAGGTGCTGGAGTGCCAGCCGGGCGACCTGCTGCGCTGGGAGGCCGGGGATGTCACGGAGGACGAGGACACCGGGAACACCGGGAACACCGGGAACACTGCGGACGCCGTGGACGCCGCGAACGGGTGACGCTCGGCCGCCGGTGACGGTGGCCATGGACGGTGCGTCGCGCCTCCCGGGGCTCACGGGTGTCGACAGGTCGGCGCGCGCCCTCACCCCGTAGGCCGTCACCCGGCCGGGCCGGCGGTCCGGCCTCCCGTGAGGCGACGGCCACACCCGCGTCACCGCCGCCCTGGGCGAGACCCGCGGGAAGAGAACCCCAACAAGACCCTGACCTGTGAAAACAGGTCAGGGTCTTTCGTGTTTCCGGGGACGGCGCCGGGTGGCTTCCCGTCCGGACACCGGGTCCGCGGCGCCTCGTCGAGCCGACCTGCGGGCGGCTCGTGCCGCCGGTGATTCCCCGCTCGATCCCTCCGGTCGGCTCGCCGAGGAAGGCCGAGAGGGGGAGGGGCCCGGGATGGAACGGGGGGTGGAACCGGATGGAACACCTTAGGGGTGTCCGGCTCGCCGGCCCTTCTCCCGAAGGGGGTCGGCGCGTTCCGGGCAGCGTCGCCTTTCCGTGGACGAGCGGACGAGCGGACGAGCGGACGGCGCGGGTTCCACGACCTCAAGGCACCACCGCAAGGCCTCAAGGCACCACCGCAAATCTCAGGCACCCACGGCGAAGGAGACGGCGATGACCGCGGTAAACGTTCTCGGAAGGTCCGGGAAACGGCTGAGCGCGTTCGCGATACCGCTCATCTGCACGGCGCAGTTGATGGCGACCCTGGATGTGACGATCGTCAATCTGGCCCTGCCCGCGATGCAGCGGGAGTTCGCCCTGTCGAACGCCGGGCTGGCCTGGGTGATCGACGCCTACACCCTGGCCTACGCCGGGCTGCTGCTCCTGGGCGGGCGGGCCGGTGACCTGGTCGGGCATCGCCGGACCCTCATGGCCGGGATCTTCGTGTTCACGGTCTCCTCCCTGCTCGGCGGGCTGGCGTACGATCCCGCGCTCCTGCTCGCCGCGCGGGTCGGGCAGGGGCTCGGCGCCGCGCTCGCCACCCCGACGACCCTCTCCCTGATCACGACGCTCTGCCCGCCGGGTCCGGCCCGTACGAAGGCCATGGTCGCCTACGGGGCGATGGCGGGCCTCGGCATCACCATCGGGCTCGTCCTGGGGGGCGTCCTGACCGAACTGGCCTCCTGGCGCTGGGTCTTCCTGCTGAACGTGCCGATCGGCGTCGTGCTGCTGGCCACCGCGCCACGCGTACTGCCCGAGTCGACCGGAGCGCGCCGCCGGCTGGACGTGCTGGGCGCCGCGGTGGGCACCGCCGCGCTGACCTCCCTGGTGTACGGCATGATCCGGACCGGCAGCGACGGCTGGGGCGACCTGACCGCCACCGTCGCCCTCGGCGCGGCCGCGCTGCTCCTCGTGGTCTTTGTCCTGGTCGAGCGTGCGACGGCCGAGCCGATGCTGCCGCTGAGGCTGCTGGCCCATCGCACCCGGCTGGGCGCCTACCTCATCGCCGGGTTGCTGTTCGCCTGCCTCTACCCGGCCTTCTTCTTCCTCAGCCGGGCGCTGCAGGACGTGCTCGGCCAGGAGCCGATCGAGGCGGGTCTCAGGTTCCTGCCGGTCGGGGCCGGCGTGCTCGTCTTCGCGATCGTCACCCGAAGGCTCATGCACGTCACCGGGTCCCGGGTGCTGGTGATCGGCGGCACCGCCGCGACCGCGGCCGCGGCGCTGTGCCTGGTGATGCTCGACACCGGCAGTTCCTATCCGGCCCTGCTGCTGCCCGCCCTCATCGGACTCGGCGCCGGAGTGGGGACGACGTTCGTGGCCAACGCGGCCTCGGCCATGACCGATGTCGCCGACGCGGACGCCGGTATCGCGTCCGGGCTGCTCAGTACCTTCCAGGCGGTGGGCGGCACGATCGGCGTCGCCATGCTCGCCGCCCTGGCGGCCTCGGTGACCGAGGCGGAGCTGGCCGACCGGGTCCGGACCGCCTCCGCCGCGCCGGCGCCGGCCGTGATGCGCGAGGCCCTCGTCTCCGGATTCGGTCAGGGCTTCGCCGCCGCGGGCGTGCTCGCCGCGCTCGCGCTCGTCGTCGCCGTGTGGACAACCCGGAAGCGCTGACCGGCGCCTCCCCTCCCAGCTCGGAAAGGTCGTGTCATGTCCATCCCTCCTCCCAGCGCCGACCCGTTCTACGCGCCGGACGACCACGTCGGCCGTCCCGGTGAGCTCCTGCGCTCCCGGCGGGTCGAGATCAAGATCGACACGGAGGCCACCGCCTGGCAGGTGGTCTACACCTCGACGGACTCGCTCGACCGGCCGATCGCGGTCTCGGGAACGGTCCTCGTCCCCTCCGCCGCCTGGCCGGGTACCGGCCCGCGGCCGATTCTCGGCTACGGGGTCGGCGTGCACGGTCTGGGCCGCGACACCGCGCCGAGTCACCTGATGCGGTCGGGCACCGAGATCGAGATAACGCTGATCGAGCTCGCGCTGGCCCGCGGCTGGGGTGTCGCCGTCACCGACGGCGAAGGACTCGGGATGCCGGGTCCGCACACCTACGGCGCGGGCCGGTCGGGCGCCCACGCGATGCTCGACATCGTCCGCGCGGCCACCGGGCTCGACGGAGGTCCGGTCGCGGGAGGGCCCGTGCTGGTCTGGGGTTACTCGGAAGGCGGACGCTACGCGGCCTGGGCGGCGGAACTGCAGCCGTCCTACGCGCCGGACCTGGACCTGCGGGGCGTGGCGGCGGGCGGGGTCTTCCCCGACCTGCGGGCGGCGGTGAAGGCGATCGACGGGGGACCGTTCTCCGGGCTCGGGCTCGCGGTCCTCGTCGGCCTGGCCCACGCCCACCGGGATCCCGCCCTCGGCGCGATCCTCAGCGAGAGCGGGAGGGCGGCCGCGGCGCGGGCCGCGACCCTGGACGTGACCGGGCTGATCGTCGAGTTCCCCGAACCCATGCACCACCACACGGTCCGCGAGAATCCCTGGGACGAGCCCGTCTGGCGGGAACTCCTCGACCGCGAGAAGAACGGCCGTCACGCGCCGGGCGCGCCGCTCTACCTCTACCACGTCGCCGACGACGCGCTGGTCCCCACCCATCTCGGCAGGGAACTTTTCGCGGACTACACCGCCCTGGGCGCCGAGGTGACCTGGGCCGAGGTACGGGCCGAGGAACACCTCTCCGGCGCGTTCGCCGGCGCCCCGGACGCCGTCGAGTGGCTCGCCGGCCGCCTGGCCCAGGGGCTCCACTGATTTCTCTCCGTACGGCGAGTGAGCCGTACGTGGAGTGAGTTGTACGGCAGATGAGCCGTGCAAAACCATCGAAAGGAACACAGATGAGTGACCACATTTCTGCCACGCACCAGATGGCAGGCGGTAGCGCGTACCAGCCCCGCAGGCCGGGGACGCTGCTGGTCGCCACCCTGGCCACCGCGGTGGCCGCGGTGTCCATGCTGTCGTCGGCGGCGGTCTCCCTGATCGCGGGCAGAAGCCTGCTGCGGAGCTACGTGAGCGACGAACTCGGCCTGGAGATCGACTCCGAGGCCGTGGGTTCCGTCGTGGACACCGCGGTGGAGGCCGCGTTCGGCTCCCTCCAGGCTCGGGCGTACGTCTGGCTCTTCCTCGCGGCGATCGTCGTCCTGCTCCTGCTGCCCGTCCGCGACGGCAGGACATGGGCCCGGGTGGTGCTGAGCGTCCTCACCCCCGTCGTCGTTCTCCTCGGGTTACGCGATCTCACGGACATGGTGTCCCCGATCACCGGATTCGCGGCCGCGCTGGCCGTTTTGGGCACGCTGCTCGCCGTCGTGGCGTGCTGGCTTCCCGCGACCAACCGCTACGTCAGGACGCGCAAGCAGTCGCGTCGGTCCCAGCCCCGATGAACGCCGGACCGACCGAGACGAACGCGGCTCCGCCCCGGGCGAACGCCGGTCCAGCGCAGACGAACACCGACCAGACGAACACCGACCAGACGAACACCGATTCGACCTGGGCGAACACCCGCCCGGTCCAGACGCACACCGGAGGAACGACGATGTCCGCAGTCAAGAGAACCGCCCGCCTGGCCGCCGCGCTGGGTGCCGCCACGGCGCTGGCTCTGAGCCTCGCGGCCACGCCCGCCCAGGCCGACGACGTACCCGGCGCGCTGACCGCCCGGCTGACGATCACCAAGGAGGCGGCCGGCTGCAAGGTCCTCACCTTCGGCAAGGTCGGCATGACGCAGGCCCAGGCGCAGTACCTGGTCGACAACGGCGCGACGGCCCAGGTCGAGATCTGGGGCGAGGACGCCGTCTACGACAACCGGCTGTACAAGGCGGGCTACGCGCAGCTGAGCGCGGGATCGGACCGGAACGGGGGAGGGCTGATCATCATCTCCGCTCCCACGATCCGGTGCTCCATCCTCGACGAGGACGACTCCTCGCTCGAAGGTGCCGGCGACGAGGTCTACGCCAAGGTCGTCTTCAACGCCCCCGGGTACTCCCGCATGACGAAGAGAACGAACACGGTGCACGGTCGCTACTGATCCGGTGATCCCCGGATCCCGGACCCCGGGCGGGGAGTGCGAGGTACCTCCTCGTGAACGGCCACCGGGGTGCGAGGCACCTCCTGGTGAGCGGCCGGCGGAAGGCCATGGGGGCGCGGCCGGCGGCGACGGCCTCGCGGGCCTGGACGACCAGAGCCCGCGAGGCCGTCAAGGCGGTTCACGGCCTCGCCGCCTCGCCGTTTCACGGCCTCGCCGCCTTGTCGCCGAGGCCGTGAAGCCGGGCCGGACGGTGAGTGTCACGGGCGTTCGGACGCCTGCGAGGGCATGCGGCAGGTATGGCGATTCGCACGCAAGGATGTTGCAAGACGAGTGCAACCGCCCGGCGGCAGCCTGATCGCACACCGATCCGAGGAGCCCCGACATGCCCGCCGCTGTGGAGATCGCCACGGTCGTCGTCGACCGTGCGGCCCCCGTTCCGCCCGCCGACCCGCAGGGGCTGTTCCGCCTCACCGCGAGCTGAGGCGCGCCGTGGATCGCCAGCCACTGCTCCTGGTCCAGGACCCGGTCCACGACAAGATGGACAGGGGGCGCAGAAACCCCGTGTCCCGCCGGTCACGGGCCGGCGACTGCCTGCCGTACCACGACGGGGTGACGCCGAAGGCGGACAGTGTCGAGTCACTGTTCCTCAGCGGGATACGCGCCCGGTGCGTCCACGGTGACCTGCGGTCCAGCCGGGAGTGCTTCGACGCGGCGTACCGCGCGGCCGAGAGCGAGGGCGACGGTCAGGCGATGGCCTTCGCGGCGTTGGGACTGTCCGGTCTGTGGGTGCACGAACACCGTGGTGTCATGGCCGCCGCGTCGATCGAGGCGCGCCTGCGGCACGCGTTGTCGGTGGTGGACCCGCGGTCGTCACCGGCCCTTCGGCTCAGGGTACGGCTGGCCGCCGAGGCCGACTACCGGTCGGGCGGGCACACCGCCGTCCTCGCCGCGCTGGAGGAGGCCAGGCGGGCGGGCGATCCGGCGGCGTGGACCGAGGCCGTCAGTCTGGCCCACCACTGCCTGCTGGGTCCCGGTCAGAGCGAGACGCGGCACGAACTCGCCCGGGAACTGATCGCCGCGGGCTTCCGGACCTCGTGCCGTGGCGATCTGCTGATGGGACTGCTGTGGCGCACCGTCGACCACGTTCTCGACGCGGACCCGCACGCGGAACGCCACCTGGCGGAACTGCGCGGCCTGCTGGCCCAGCAGGACCACCTGGCGATCGGGTTCGTGGTGCGGGCGATCGACGTGATGCTCGGCATCCGCGCGGGGCGGCTGGAGCAGGCCGAGGCCGAGGCCGCCGCCTGCGCCGAACGGGGGAGGCGGGCCGGCGACGCGGACGCCGCCGGCTGGTACGGCGCGCAGATGGTGGCCATCCGCTGGTACCAGGGCCGCATCGCCGAGCTGGTTCCGATGCTGGCCGAGGAGGTGAACTCGCCGACGCTCAGCGCCGTGGACAACTCCTACCTGGCCGCGCTGGCGGTCGCCGCGGCCACCGCCGGGGACCACCGGCAGGCGGCCGGCGCGCTGGCGCGGCTGCGGGGCGGCGATCTGGCCCTGCTGCCCCGGTCCAGCAGCTGGCTGGTGACCATGCACGGCGTCGTGGAGGCCGCGCACCTGCTGGGGGACACCGAGGCCTCGGCCGCGGCCTACGAGCTGCTCGGCCCGTTCGCCGGGCTTCCGATGGTGGCCAGTCTCGGCGTCGCGTGTTTCGGCTCCGCCCGGCACGCGCTGGGCGTGGCCGCGCTGACCATGGGTGACGCCCAGCGGGCGGTCGAGCATCTGCAGATGGCCGTACGGGGCAATCTGGCCATGGGGCACTGGCCGGCGGCGGTCCTGTCGCGCGTGCGGTGGGCGCAGGCGCTGGCACTCCGGGCCGAGGCCGGGGACGCCGCCGAGGCGGCCCGGCAGCTGGAGGTCGCCACGAGCGAGGCGGCCGAGCTGGGCATGGTCCTGCCCGGTGGAAGGGGACCGCACGCCGCGGTCACCGCCGCCGGGCACGGCGGGCGGCGACCCCTCATGGAGTGCCGGCGCGAAGGCCGCCGGTGGAGGGTCGGGCTGGGCTCGCGGAGCGTGCACGTCGAGCACAGCCTGGGGATGGCCTACCTCGCGATCCTGCTCGCCAACCCCCGATACGAGATTCCGGCCATCGAGCTGGCCGCGGGCCCGGTACCGCGCGACAGGGTGGTCGCGGACGCCGGCACCGGGACCGCCCAGCCGGCCCTGGACGAGGAGGCCATCAGGGCCTACCGCAAGCGTCTGTCGCTGTTGCAGGAGGAGATCGACGGATACGAGTCGGCCAACGACGTCGTCCGGGCCGAGCGGCTGCGGGCCGAGCGAGACTGGCTGATCGACGAGCTGGCGTCCGCGACCGGTCTGGCCGGACGGACCCGGAACTTCACCGGCAACGAGGAACGCGCCCGTGTCTCGGTCGGCAAGGCCCTCCGGCGCGCCGTCGACCGCGTCGCCGCCGCCGACCCGGCCCTCGGCGAGGAACTGCGCACGACACTGCGAACCGGACGGCTCTGCTGCTACCAGCCGAAATAGCCGTACCGGGTCTAACCGGCGTGCCAGAGTGCCCCGCGGGACCGTCCCTCCGCGGTGACCGAGCCCAGCGCGTAGATCCCGTGGCCGGTGGCCACCAGGTCGGTGACGTGCGGCTCCACCGAAGCTCACCCAGCCGCCGTGCGCGTGGGCGACGCTGTTCCCCATCTCCTGATCCGGCAGGGCCAGCACCAGCTCCCGCCACCCGTCGCCCTCGCGTACGCCCACCTTCCACGTCCCCGTCCCGTGCCACGCCCCCGTTCCCGGCTCGACCGCCCAGATCCCGCCGCCGGGACTCGTCGCCAGGGCCTTGACGGCCTTCACCCTGGACGGTGCGGCCGTCGTCTCCCATCGGCCGTCCTGCCACCGCCTCAGTGTCATGGGGGCCTTCCACGTGTCGTGCAGCGCCCACAACACCCCGTCCGAGACCATCGCGAGCGCCGCCACCGCCACCGCGCCCGTTCGCCGCATGAAGCCCCGCCTTCGCCCGTATCCGGTCCGGGAGCCCAACGGTAGGGCGGATCCGGGAACGACGCACGGCCGCGCGAGTGGCACGGGCCGGATCCCCGGCGCTCGTGCCGAGGAGCGCGTCAACCCGGTGTGCGGACGCGCAGGGCCTGGACGAACCAGTCGAGTACCGGCGTCAGGCTTTCCGGGGCCGGCCAGCCGTTGATCACTGAGAGCAGCCGGAGATACGACTCCCTGCGGGGGTCGTTCGCGCTCTCCAGCCGGACCAGCAACCGGCGCCGGAGGTCGGCGTCGTCGGGGCGGCCGACGACGTGCGCGTACCGTGCCGTGACCGTCGCGACGACCGGATCGCTCAGGGGCGAGGCCGGGGCGATACCGGCCGCCAGGGCGGGGCCCGCCTGGTCGCGGACCATCGCGACGGGATCGCGGCGCGGGCCGCCGGCGTCGTCCAGGGCGCGCTCGGCCGCGTGCTGCTCTGCCAGGCGTCGCATGACGCCGCGGAACTCCGGGTCCTGGGACAGCTCGGCCAGTTCCACCCAGGCCTCGACCTGCGCGGGTTCGGGGTCGTCGGGCAGCTCGGGGGTCATCGTGCGCCTGATCCCCGCGAATCCGGGGTCGGCGTCCAGGCCGCCGAAGGCGGCGTCGAGGAAGTCGCCGATCAGGCGCCGGCGTTCGTCCTCGGAGAGCTTTGCCAGTTTGTGCATGAGATCCATCTCCTCGGGGGTGGACCCGCGCCTGGTCACCGCCGTCAGCACCGCGCGCCGCAGGCGCAGCGTCCGGATCTGCACCGCCAGCGCCTCGGCGTGCGCCGCGGCCACCTCGGGAAGCGAGATCTCCCGTTCCACGACCCTGCGGATCGTGGGGAGGTCCACTCCCAGGTCGCGCAGCGTCCGTACGAGGTCCAGGCGTGCGACGGCGTCGATGCCGTAGAGGCGGTGACCGGCCGGGCTGCGGCCGGTCGGCGGCACGATCCCGCGGTCGGAGTAGAACCGAACGGTCTTGACCGTCAGCCCGGTCCGCCGGGCCAGGTCACCGATCGAGTAGAGCGTGTCGCCGTCCATGCCCCCACCCTCGCGCCTCCCTCCAGGGGAGGTGCAAGCGGGAGTACGAGCCCGCGCGGCGTCAGCGGGTCGCGGCGGCCATGCGCAGGCCCAGGACGATGAGAACGGTGCCGCTGACGGCCTCCAGCCGGCGACGGATCACGGGCCTGCGGAACCACGCGCCCGCGCGCCCCACCACCGCCGCCAGGGCGAGGTACAGAGCGATCTCGACGGCCACCTGCAGGAGCGCGAGGAGCGCGGTGGTGGAGAACAGCGGCCGGTCGGCCGGTACGAACTGGGGATAGAAAGCGATCATGAAGGCCGCGGCCTTCGGGTTGGCGAGCATCACGAGGGCGCCCTCGCCGAAGGCCCTCCACCAGCCCCGCCCCGGGCCGGGCGGCGTGTCTTCGGCGATCTCCCGCGCGGGCCCGGCCCTCCGGATCCGCCACGCGGTGCGCCACGCCTTCAGCCCGAGGTAGAGCAGGAAGCCCGCACCGACCACGCGGAGGACGACGAAGGCCACTTCCGAGGCGGCCACCAGGGCGGCCAGGCCGGCGGCGGCGAACAGCGCCCAGGCGTACAGACCGGCCTCCAGGCCCAGCACCGTCGGCACCGCTCCCCGGAAACCGTGCAGCGCGGCACGGCGCAGGATCAACGCCATCGCGGGACCCGGTGACGCCGAGATCAGCACGACGGCGACGACGAAGGCGGGCAGGGACGCGACGAGATCCATGAGCCGATCATGTTCGCGTCCGTCACTCCGGCTCAACCCTTTTTCCCGGCGTGAGAATCCTCTTTCCGGTGCGAGAATCCTCTTTCCCGCGTGAGAGTCCTCTTTCCGGTTCCCGCGTGGGAATCCTCTTTCCGGCGTGAGAATCCTCGCCCCCGGCCGGTCGCGGGCTGGTGCGCCGCGACCGGCCGGGGGCGAGGTCACATGGTGGAGCGGTGTCACCCGCGTCCGGTCAGTGGCGGTCCACAGCCCGTCAGTGGCCCTTCACCACGAACCGGCCGGTGAGCGGGCCCAGCTCCACGGTGTACGTACCCGCATCGCTGCGGCGCGTGTCGAACGAGAGCCGCACGGCCTTGTCGGCGCGGACCTGGACGGTCTGCCGCCGTTCGACCTCGCCGTTGACCCGCAGGACGGCGTCGTACCCGCCCGCCCTCTCTCCCACGTTCTTCACCCACGCGGTGATCCGCACCGGGCGGCCGGGGCGGGTGTGGTCCGGGCTGACGTCGAGGCCGGCCAGGGTGAAGCGCGGCTCGGGACCCGGGGTCCGGTCGTGGACGAAGATGTCGGACCGCCGGTTGGTGTCGTCACCGACGAGGTTGGCGGAGTCGCTCTCGAAGGCGACGTACCGCCCGTCCCCGCTGATCGACGGTATGCCCGCCGAGCCGTCACCCTCGACGTCCTTGGGACCCGCGGAGACCCGCGTGGTGGTGCCCGCCTTGAGGTCGCGCACGTACACGTCCGTCTGCCCGTTGGTGTCACTACCGGCGAGGTTGGTGGCGTAGGTGTAGAACGCCACGGTCTGCCCGTCGTCACTCAGCGAGGGAGCGAAGGACCAGTCGTTGGCCATGCTCCCGTCGGACGCCGCCGACGCGAGCCTCCTCGTGCCGGTCTGCCGGTCGTGGACGTAGATCTGGTATCCCTCCATCCCGCCACTCGCGATGTAGACCACCATCCGCCCGTCGGCGCTGATCGACGGGGTGCTCGCCTCCCTCGCGTCCGGCGCGGGGATCAGCTCGGTCTTCCCGGTCTGCCGGTCGCGGACGAAGACGTCGGCGTGCCCGTTGGTGTCTCCCGGTACGAGGTCGGTGGCCTGGCTCTCGAAGGCGACGAAGCGGCCGTCGGCGCTGATCGACTGCTCGCGCGAGTTCCCGTCGCCCGTGGCGCCGCCGGTCCCGACCGAGACGGCCTCGGTCTTGCCGGTGGTCCGGTCGCGGACGAAGACGTCGGTCCGGCCGTTGACGTCCCCGGGCACGAGGTTGGTGGCGTCGCTGTTGAAGACGGCGAACCGGCCGTCGGCGCTGAACGAGGGGGACGAGGAGAGCCCGTCGCTCTGGGCGCCGTCGGAGGCCACCGAGACCCGCTCGGTCTTCCCCGTCTCCCGGTCACGGACGAAGGCGTCGGTCTGGCCGTTGGTGTCCCCGGGCACGAGGTTGGTGGCCCCGCTGCCGAACCCGACGAGGCGCCCGTCCGCGCTGATGGTCGGGCTCAGCGAGAAGCTGTCACTCTGGGCGCCGTCGGAGGCCACCGAGACCCGCTCGACCGCCCGGGTACGCAGATCGGTCACGAAGATGTCGAGGTCGTTGTTGGTGTCGTCGGCGACGAAGCCGGACCCCAGGCTGGCGAACGTCACCACCTCGCCGTCCGCGCTCATCTTCGGCCACCACGCGTCGCCGTTGCCCTGGCGGCCGTCCGAGGTCACCGAGACGCGCTCGGTGGCCAGGGGCCGGGGGAGGGCGAAGTCGGCCCGCGCGGGCTTCGTCCCGCGTACGGTGACCTTCGCGGGCTCCGACCTCGACACGTCGGGAGCCGCCGCGACGACCTGGTAGTCGCCCTCGGGCACGTCGTCGATCGTGTACCGGCCGTTGAGGTCCGTCGTCGCCACGAGGCTGTCGGGCACGCCGAGCACCGTGACCGTCGCGCCCGGCACCGTCGAGCCGGTCGGGCCGTAGCTCACCTGCCCCGAGATCCTCCCCCAGCGGGTCCGGTCCAGCGCGACGCGGACGTCGGAGAAGCGGTCCGCCGCGACGCGGACCCCGGCCGTCTCCTGCCGGTAGCCGAACCTGGACAGCGTCAGGTCGTACGACCCGGCACCGAGCCGCATCTCGAACCGCCCCTGCTCGTCGGTCTCGACGGTCCGGCCGGTGTCCGTCCGGGTGACCGTCACACCGGCGAGCGGCTTGCGGGTCTTCTCGTCGGTGACGACGCCCCGGACGCCGCTGTTGAGAGCCGCCTCCGCGACGGCGGCGTACGCGTCGATCCGTCCGGCGCCGAAGCGCGGGTTCGGGCGCTCGCCGTAGCGCTCGTCGAAGAAGGACGTACCGGCCAGGATGCCCAGCGCCTCGTCGACGCCGAGGTCGCGGCGGGCCTCGACCATCAGCGCGACCGTGCCCGAGACGTGCGGGGTCGCCATCGAGGTGCCGCTCAGCGATCCGTACTCGCCGCCCGGCAGGGCCGAGAGCACGTCCACGCCGGGTGCCGAGATGTCGGGAACGACGTACGACTCGGGCCACTCGGCGGGCGCGTCGATCCAGTCGGTCCTGCGGACCACCCCGCCGCAGGAGAACTCCGGCACGTCGTCGCCCGCGTCGGTGGCGCCGACGGACACGGCCTCGTAGACGTTGCCGGGACTGCCCGAGCCTCCTTCGAGGCACTCGTTGCCGATGGCGAAGGACGGGAAGGCGCCGGCCAGGTAGATGTTCCTGGCCGGTTCGATCATCTCGTCGGCGTACCCCTCCGCGCCCAGCGACATGCTGACGACGTCGGCGGGCTTGCCCGCGGGGGTGCCGTCGGCGGTGTACGGCGCGATCGCCCACTGCATGCCGGCGACCACCTGGGCGAACGTCCCGTTGCCGCCGGGGATGACCAGGCCCGCCATCAGCTCGGCGCCGGGTGCGACACCGATCTGCGTGCCCGACGCGTTCCCTCCGGCGATCGTGCCCGCCACGTGCGTGCCGTGGTAGCTGCTGTCGTGGGGTGAGGAGGGCACCGGCCTGCCGTCCGGGCCGAACTCGATCCAGCCGCCCGGGTAGGACGGGTCCGAGGCGTCGTCGGTGACGAGCTTGCCGGTGAGGTCGGGGTGGGCGATGTCGACACCGGTGTCGAGAACCGCCACGCGCACGCCGTCACCGGTGAGCCCGCGCTCCTTCCGCACCCGGTCGGCGCCGATCTTCTCGATGCCCCAGGCCGATTCCCCTTCCTTGGCTTTCGCGGCGCTGCGCGGCGCGGGCGGGGCCTTGAGCTCGAAGTTGGGGATGATCCGGTCGACCAGTTCGAGCGCGGCCAGCGCCTCCAGGGTGGCGGGCCTGGCCCGCACGAGGACCATGTTCTTGATCCAGAACGTGTTGAGCACCTGGTCACCCTGGGACTCGACCAGCTGGACGACGGGGGCCTGCACGGCCTCGGCCGTCTCGGTCAGGGCCTTCCGCGCCTCGCCCGGCGAAGGGGCCGTCGATCGGAGGCCGGCGCCCGCGCCGAGCACGACGACGGCCTCGACGCGGTCGTCGGCACGGGCACCGGCGGTTCTCGTCCGGTCGATCAGTTCGGGGGCGATCTTTCCTCGCCGGGCCGGCTCCGCGGGAGGCTTCTCCGCCGAGGGCTGTTGGGCCATGGCCGGGGCCGCCGGCAGGGCCGTGGCGAGTGATCCCAGGACGAGGAGTGCGGCGAGTGACAGGCGTTGCCCGCGAGAGCGCAGGGCGGACAGCGACATGGAGGGACTCCTTCGTTCAGGTGCGCGCTGTGATGCTCCTGAACGCTGGCATCAGCCGTCATCCCCTGACAAGCTGGGTCAGAGGCGAGTTCCTGTCAGGTGACGTAAACACGACAGGCGAAGTGGCGGGCTGTTCCCGGTACCGGAGCTCACCGTACAGGCAAGGAGAGTGTGATGCTTGAGGCGATCGGGTTGAGCCGGCAGGACGAGGCGGTGTACGACGCACTCGTCCGCAGGACGCAGGCGACGGTCTCCGAACTCGTCCATGACTGTCATCTCCCGGTGTCAGCCGCGAGACGGACGTTGCGCTCGCTCGTCGACCTCGGCCTGGCCACTCGTTCCACGGGACGCCCCGTTCGCTATGTCGCCGTCTCACCGGACAGCGGGCTGGAGGCCGTGCTGCGCGAGCGCGAGGCCGGGCTGCGCGACGTCCGCCTGCACATCGGGACGCTGGTCAAGATGTACCGCGCGGGCACCCGGTTCGCCCATCCGGGCGATCTGATCGAGATCGTCTCGGGACGCGACGAGGTCAACCACCACTGGGTGCAGATGCAACAGAACACCCGGACCCAGATGCGGGGGTTCGACCGCCCGCCCTACGCCGCCCCGCATGCGCACAGGGAGCCGAACCAGGTGGAACTCGCCCTGCTGAAGCGGGGGGTGAAGTACCGGGTCATCTACGACAGGAGCGCGCTCGCGCTTCCCGGCTGGCTGGACGACGTCACGGCCGGGATGCGGCACGGGGAGCAGGCCAGGATCGCCGCGGACCTGCCGATGAAACTGGCCATCTCCGACGACCGGCTCGCCATCATCCCGCTGCTCCGGCCGGTGGACGACATGATCGCGGCGTCCTACGTGATCCACCCCTCCCCGCTCCTGGACGCGCTGGTGGCCCTCTTCGAGACGACGTGGACACGCAGTGTCCCGGTCCAGCTGAACTCACCCGACGCGGAGGTGCTGTCCGAGGAGGAGGCGCGACTGCTCACGCTGCTGGCCTCGGGAGCGACCGACAAGGCCGCCAGCCGGGCCCTGGGATGGAGCGAGCGCACCGTGCAGCGGCACGTCACCAAGCTGATGCACCGCGTCGGAGCACAGACCCGGTTCCAGGTCGCAATGGAGGCCACCCGGCGCGGCTGGATCTAGGACCTGCTCGACGTGGCTCACTGACAATCGACGTGGCTCACCGACACGACCCACTTCGGCACGGAGGCCCAGATCCAGGTCCTACGCCTCCGGGGACTCCGGGACCTCCGAGGCTTTCACGGTCTCCGGGACCTTCGGGGCCTTCACTGCCTCCGCGCCGAAGTGGGCGGCGTGCTCGGCGGCCCACTCCGCGAACGAACGCGGCTCGCGACCGGTGATCTCACGCACCGCGGGCGAGACGGAGGTGGACTCGGGCGGCGGGTTGCGCTGCCAGGAAGTGAGCAGCTCGATGAGCTCCTCACCGTGTCCCGCCTGCCGCCAGCGCCGGCGCGCCTGCTCCTCGGTGAGCTCGACGAGGCGGAGCGGACGGCCTGTCGCCTCCGCGATAGCGGCCAGGCGCTGACGCCGGCTGAGCGTCTGAGGCCCCGTGAGCACATATGTCCTCCCCGCGTGGCCGCCGCGTACGAGCACCGCCGCCGAAACGGCGCCGACGTCCGCCTCGTCCACGACCCCGCCCGGAACGTCGGCGAACGGCTCGCGTACCTCGCCCTCCGCTCTGATGGCCGACGCCCAGGCCAGCGTGTTGCTCATGAAGTCGACCGGCTGCAGCCTGGTCCACTCGACGCCACTCGCCGCGAAGGCCTCCTCCACCGGACCCACCCGACCGTTCCACAGCAGCGCGACCCGCCGCACTCCGACCTTCTCCGCCAGCCCGGCCAACTCCGGTCCGGTCCGCAGCGTGGCGTAGTCGTCGCCGCCCGCGGTCAGCAGGTGCACGCCCTCGACACCGTCGAAGGCCGGCCCCAGCGTGCCGGGATCGGTGAGATCGCCCCGCACCACCTCCACGGACTCCGGCAGGCCGGCCCCGGCCGGATCCCTGGTGAGCGCACGCACCCTCCGACCCGCGCGGAGCAGGTGGCCGACCACATGCCGACCGACCTTGCCCGTCGCTCCGGTCACCAGAAACGTCATTGGATTACCCCTCTGTGGACGAGAGGCCGACGTTACGTCCCGTCCCGCGCCCGCCACATCGGACCATGGACCTAGGACCGGCCTGGAGGCGTGGCGATCGACGAGCCGAGGGGATGAAAGGTCAGGTCAGAGTGTCGAACTCGCCGGTCTTGACGCCACCGATGAACGACTTCCACTCGGCGGGGGCGAAGAGCATGAAGGGCACCTGGTTGTCCGTCTGGAAGTTCGGCGATCGTGAAAGCGCCCATCAGGCCCGTGAGACACTCCGGGCTGACAATCTGGATGGAAACGGTTGTCCTCCGAGTGATTTCCAGCAGGTGGCCGAGTTGTTCGCGCATCTCGCGAATCCCCTTGGTCGACGAACAAGCATGGAAAGGGTGTGGCGAACGCGTGCCGCGTGGGCAAAGATCGGTACGTCCCAGCGCCCGCTACCCCCGGAGGTCCTGAATGCGCTTCACTCGGTCACTCGCCGTCGGTCTAGTGCTGGTGACAGCGGCCTCGGGATGTGCTTCCGGCTCTTCCCTGAAGAACGCGGTGGCGGAGTTGCAGAAGGACGTGCAACGCCTGGAAGCCGACGATGCCTTCAAAGTCCCAGGCAGGAAACTGCGTATCCTGCAACGCCCCGACAAGGACATCCCTTGTGACAACGACAAGTTCAAAAGGGTGCTTCGGGCTACGGCGGACTACGAGAATAAAGGCTCTGACGTGGACAGCCACCTTGATTTCGCTCACGGGCTGATGGAGAAAATGCTTGTGCAAGCGCTCGGATACAAGCTTGATTTTGATTTCAGCCAGACGGATGCAGAGGATGGACGATTCATCTACGGCACGAAGGGGGATCCGGAGGTCAAGATGACTGTGTACGTGGCTCCTGACGCCCCTGCTTGGCGGCTGCATGCGATGACTGCTTGTCTGTCGCGGTAGGGAATATTTTCTTACTTCCAGAATCCGGACCGAGGAGCCGGAATCGGCCATTCGCGACTACGAGGCCCAAAAGGCGAAGGCACCCCTGCCTGAGGCCGACATTGTCCTGAACCGTGGGTTCCACGACCACAGCCAGGGCACCCGTTGGACGTCCTCGACAAACTTCTGGTCCTCAACCACTACCGCCACCGGCAGGAACCGGAGGCGGGCCTCCGCAGCCCCAGGAAGACCAGCCGCACCAGGAAGACGACCCCCACCGCCCCGGTACCCTCTTCTGACATCCCTTTTCCAACGCCTCCAGCCGGGACGGACGACCATTCTCAGGTCGAACGTCCCGGCCGCCGCTTCGCAGTCTGTAAGCGTGGTGGTCGACGAACCGAGGGGACGAAAGGTCAGGTCAGAGAGTCGAACTCGCCGGTCTTGACGCTGCCGATGAACGACTTCCACTCGGTGGGGGCGAAGAGCAGCTTGGGGCCACCGGGGTTCTTGCTGTCGCGAACGGCGACCACCCCGGCCAGGTTGGAGGCCACCTCAACACACTGGCCGCCGTTTCCGCCGGAGCGCGATGACTTACGCCATACCGCAGCGCTCAGGTCCATTCCTGCCTCACATCCTCGATCATTTTGAGGGACATGTGCTCAGGATAGGCCCAGAGCCGGATCGTCTCATAGCGCTTCCAAATTGCGGTTACGGACTCACGATCGGTCGTGACATGTCCTGCGTCCGATGAGTCCACATGAATGGCGTCTGGCTGCTCATGAGGAAGCTCAGCGATCATGAATGCGCCCAGCAGGCCGGTAAGGCATTCCGGACTGACGATCTGGATAGATATGGTTGGCCTCTGGGTGATCTCCAGGAGATGGCCAAGTTGCTCATGCATCACTTTGGTCCCGCCAACCTTACGGCGTAGCACACCTGCATCGATAAGCATTAAAACCGAGAAAGGAGGATCCCGATCGAGGATTTGCTGCCGCTCTATGCGATTTTGGACTCGTCCTTCAATCTCCTCTGAAGTTGTCTGAGGTTCCTAGCTAAATATATGTCGAGCATAGGGCTCTGTCTGGAGAAGGCCGGGAACAAGGAGAGGGTCCCAGGAACGTAGGACGAGGGCGGTCGGCTCGATCTCCTCGACCCAGCTCTGGAACCAGATCGGGCCGCCAGGCTGGGCCAGGATGCGCTGACGGAGGCGAGTGAAGGCGTTGCCGTCAGCAGTGTTGAAGAGCTGGTCCAGCTTCTCCGCGTCGGACTTCGACGGTGTGCGGGTAGCTCCCTCCAGGCGGCTTATCTGAGTCTGGGTGCAGCCGAGTCGCCGGGCTACGGAGGACTGCGAGAGCTGCGCGGCCTCCCGCAGCCGACGCATCTCGGCGCCGAACCGCACGCGAGGGGATCCAGGGTCGAGGGGCAGCACCTCATCCATTGCATTTCCTCCCGAATTAGAAAAAACGGACTTAATGGTCGGCCGGTGATATCAAATCCAGTCCAGGTAAACCAACGGCTGTCATGGTCCGCTCTATCCTGGGTTGCCTATCCAGTAGTCGGTCGACTACCGATAAGGCATTCTAGGCACAGGAATCCTCTTCACGAAAGTGCTGACAAGAAAGCAGTAAATCCCTTCCCTGGTCGGAGGCGAATCGGGTCGGATATGAATGAGATAACCCTATTTTGGTCTCTCGCCGCGAGCACCGGAAAGCATTTGAAAGGCGAAACCATGACGACGAGCGAGCCGCCGGCTGAGCGGATCACGGCTTCAACCCGCGAGGACATGCTCCTGCCCTGGCTGACGACAGCGATCGGCGTGACCTGGCAGCTCCCCTTGCCTGACGAACGAGTATGGAAAGGGTGTGGCGAACACGTGCCGAGTGGGTAAAGATTGATACGTCTCGGCGCCCACCACCCCCGGAGGTTCCAAATGCGCTCCACCCGGTTACTTGCCGTTGGTCTGGCGCTGGTGATGGTGACTGCGGGATGTGCTTCCGATCCTTCCCTGAAGGACGCGGCGGCGGTGTTGCAGAAAGACACTCAGCAGCTGGAGACCAACAGCATCTTCAAGAACCCACTCAAGAAGCTGCGCATCCTGCAGCGTCCCGACAAGGATATTCCTTGCGGCAAGGACAAGTTCAAACGAGCGCTGCGAGCCACGGCAGACTATGAGCGCGTCGATGAACCATTGAACGCTCACCTGGATCGAGCTCAAACGCTAATGGAGAACACCCTTGCCCAAGTTCTTGGGTACAAGTTGGAGTTCGACTTCAGTCAGATGGAGACTGAGGAGGGGAGATTTATCTATGGCACTAAAACGGATCCGGATTTAAAAGTGACCGTATATATAGCTCCTGAGGCCCCTACCTGGCGGCTGCACGCAGTGACCGCCTGTCTGTCACGGTAATGAAGTTGGCTCAATCCCAGATGTTTATTTCTTCCTTGGGGCGCTCGCTACCTTGGTAGGTTGAGGCATCCTCGGCTTTGTCGTCTAATTTTCTGTTGCTGTCCATCCAGCGTTCGTAGGGTGTCAGCTTTTCCTTTAACACTTGCTCCCATTCCTTACCGTTGCTGGCTTCTTTCTTCGCTTCGGCCATGAGTTCGTCATAGGTCTTGAGTTTTCCGGTGTCCATGTTCATGGCTTCCGCAGGTGGTCCGCTCGCCGGATAATCGGCCTCGTGAAGGAGACGAGCCATATCGTATTTCAGGCGCAGAACGAAGTCTGCCCGAGCCCCGGTAGCTTCCTCTACTCGCGTCTCGATTCTGTCGGCCGCCTCGTCAAGGCCCATGCTGACGCCGTGTGCCTTGAGTAATTCCCACCCCGCTATAAGACCCCTACTTGTGGGTGAAACCCCGTCGATCACGAAGGAGGCGGTGTTCTTGACGATGTTAAGGGCTACTTCGTCGATGGCGTCCTGCTCTCCACGGACGTCTAGCGTCGCCTTGAACTCGATACCGGCCAGGTCGCCGAACATTTTCGCTGAGTCCTCGAAGTATCGGGTCGTGCCTTGAGCGTCCAGGCGAGCCGCTGCTATCAACGTGTCATGACGAAACTGAGCCGCCGTCGCGTCGAAGTCGTCGGTGAGCTGTTTGTCTCCGACAAAGGTCTTCAGGAAGCGAAAGGTGTCGCCCGGACTGAGGTAGAACGCCGGGGTCACGGGAGGAAGATGAATCCAGCTTTCTGGAACTCCCATGCCGGAATCGCGGTAGACGGCCTTGTCGAAGCGGGCGCCCGAGGCCAGTTCGTGGATGTAGGACTTCGCGATCACGCTCATGGAGTCCCAGCCGACCTTGGGCAGGTCGCTGCCCAAGGAGCCCGCGACCTTTATCGCGTCCAGGGCGAAGGCGGCGGCCTCCGGGCTGTGCTGGCCGGCCTTTTCGGTCTTGGCCTCGGTGCCCGCCTCCATCGCCCGGCCGAAGGCGTCGGCCACTTCGTCCCCGGTGCCCGCCATCTTGGCGCGGTCGAGGAACAGCTTCATCTTGTCGACCTGGCTGAGCTTGACGTCGTTCCCGCCCATCTTGGCGAAGGTGTCCCGTACCGCCGCGCCGTCTCCGGCGAGCACCTCCAGCCCCATGGCGACCAGGTCTTCGGGCAGGCCGTATTTCTTCGTCTCGGTGGGGCCGCCGGCCCGCCAGTCCTGCTTGGGCTTCTTCGCGAACTCGTCCAGAACCAGTGCGCGGGCCGCCGCGCTGCGGACGGAGGAGGGGGCGTTGGCGCCGCTGAGCAGCGCGAGCCGGCTCCAGGCGGTGACCTTGCTGCCGGCTGGTTTCACCAGGTCGTCCCTGACCTTGGCGAAGGCCGGGACGAGGGTGGGGGCGTTCAGAGCCGCGCCGAGGGCCTTGCTGAAGACGGCCAGGTCCTTCTTGGCGGTCTTGCTGCCGGTCACCGCGATGAGATTGGGCAGGCTGTCGCGGACCTTGGGCGAGAGCAGGGCGAAGAATGCGGCGGCGGCCTGGGGGTTTTCGGCGATTTTGGCGACGTCGTCGATGTGCTCGTGGATGAGCTTGGCCTGCAGGTCGCTGTGGAAGTTCACGAGGATGTCCTCGCCGTACATCCTGGCCAGGCCCTGGGCGAGGTCGTAGTCCTTCAGCTCGTCGGGAAGACGGATGAGCCCCTGCCCGCCCGCCGCCACCGAGGCCGCGCCGCCCGTGCCACCCGCCCCGCCCAGCTCGGGGGCGCCGTCGCCCAGGGCTTTGATCAGGTCGATCCGGCCGTGGAGCATGGAGACCTGCCGCCCGCCCCAGTCGGCGATGTCGGTGATCTCCCGGAGCGCGGGGGTCTCGACCCCGTTCTCGCGAAGCTTTCCCTCGAACTCCCTGCTGAAAGCGGTCAGCCGGTCGGCGGCACCGCGCAGGGAGGTGGCGAGCTGACCCATCTGTTCAGGGTCGATGCCGCAGAACTCGGCGGTCGGTGCCATGGAACGTTCCCCCTCATGGTCATGACGGTCACGTGCGTCCGGCCATCTCCCGGCGCATGGCGTTCGCCTCGGTCTCGGTCACCAGCGGGGGAGAGCGGCGCAGCTCCTCCTCGACCGCGTCCACCACGCTCTGAGCGAGCCGCCCCAGCCGTTGGTGCCGGTCTTCCAACTCGGTGGTCCAGGTGGTGGCCGTCGGCCCCGTCCACACCTGCCCGGACCGCATCGCCGAGGAGGTGCGCTGGTATGCCTGCCGCACCTCATTTGCCCGGTATTCGGCTTCGGCGAGCAATTGCCTCAGCCGTTCGTGCCGGGGACTGGGCACCATCCGCTCGGCCACGCCACCCCCGCCCTTTTCGTGACCCCGTGATGAAGGAGAAAGTCGCATACCAGGTTAGGTATTGATCGTCTAAGTCGGCAAGTCCCGTACTCGACCGGTATCGCGCTTCCGCCGGTGGGTCTATGACCCGTGAGCGGACGGAACTGGTATTTCGGTCATTCCCTCTCATGCCGGAGCGGCTACTCCACCCACCACCATCGGAGTAACGCATGACGCTGTTCGAAAAGCACATCGACACGATAGAAGTCGCCGTCAAAACCGCGTACTGGATATATTTCGTCGCCGGTTTCGTGCTGTTCCTCGCCGGCCACGTGACGATCCTCATGGCCATCGTGATCGGCATCATCTGGCTGTCCCGTGTCGCCCTGTACGAGATCCGGCGGACCCGGGCGCGCTGGGACCGCGAGAGCGCCGACGAATCGGAACTACGCCGAGAGCAACGACGCGAGCACCGCGAACGAGAGCTGCGCCTCCAGATCCGGCGCCTCCAGCAACCGGACCGCTGACCACTGCTGCCGCCCCGGTCACATGCGCGGGAAGTTTCCGGGCGCTCTCCTCGCGGCACCTGTCCGGCTCAATCGCCGCATCGGACTTGATTACGGAGCATTCCTTTCCCGTTACTGAAAACGATCTTTGCTTTTGGTTTCGTCTCGTGTGATGATCGGCCTGTTTTCATACATACGTTCGAAAGGCTGTGAGCGAACACACGCCGATCAGCGTCCGGCTTATCCGCCCGGACGCACCGCCACGCTGCCCTGCTGGGCGCACTGGTGCTGCCGATCTCGTTGATGGCCGCGCCGGCAAGTGCCCAGGGCTCCACGCCATCCCCCACCACTGCGATTCCGACACCTCACACCAGTTCCCCGGCAGGTAAAGCCGCGCCCGCCCACGTGGACAAGGCGCTGAACGTCGCCAAGGCGAAAGCCGCCGAGACCGGCAAACGTGTGCCCTTGCCTTCGCGTTACACCGAGACCATGAAGGTGTGGGCGAACACCGACGGCAAGACCCTGCACGCCGAACTGAGCACCGAACCGGTGCAGTTGGAGGTGCCCGGCAAGGACGGTAAGAAGTCCTGGCAGCCGGTCGACACCTCGATCGTGGCCAGGGCCGACGGCACGCTGGCGGCCAAGCTGGTCAAGACCCCGCTGGCCTTCGGCGGTGAGGGCGCCACCACCCTGGTCACCGCCAAGGACAAGGATGGCACCGTCGCCGTCGGCTGGGACGGCAAGCTTCCCAAGCCGACCGTGGACGGCAACACGATCACCTATCGGGACGCGGTGGCCAAGGGCGCCGACCTGGTGCTCACCGCCTGCCCGAACGGGTTCACCCAGAACGTGGTGCTGCGCACCCGCCCCCAGGAGCCGGTCAAGGTCAGCCTGCCCGTCACGCTGCCCAAGGGCAAAACGTACAGCAAGGCCGACGACGGTAGACCTCAGCTCAAGTCGGCACAAGGCGTCGCTGAGACCGCCCCGCTAGCGACACAGGCGATCGACGCGAAGGCCGCCGAGGCACCTGATCAAGGCAAGCTCGGCAAGGTGGAAGCCTCGGTGACCACTGATGCCTCCGGCAGGTCCTCGCTGGTACTGACCCCCGACGCGGCCTTCCTGGCGGATCCGTCGGTGACCTACCCGGTGGTCGTGCCGATGAGCGGTGAATGGATCGGCGCGGGGGACTCCTCCGACACCTTCGTCTCCAGCGTGCAGTACCCCAACTCGGCGACCCTGTTCACGTGGCTCCGGGCGGGCAAGTCGGCCGACGGGGAACTGTGGCGCACCTACCTGCGCTATGTGATCAACGGCACCGACCTGGACTACGCCACGATCCACGACGCCGACCTGCGCTTTTGGAACTACCACGCCAGCGGGTGCGGTACCAACGTCGGTGTGGGCATCGTCGCGCGGCGGCTCACGTCGGCGTATCACTACTCCACCTTGACGTGGGCCAACCAGCCCTCCAGCACCGGTACCAACGCGGTGGTCGCCCCTGGTGGCTACAGCGCCACACTGTCCGGCTGCTCGGGCAGCGGCGAGCTGTACCACTCGATCCAGCACATCGTGCAGGAGTGGGCGAACGGGACAGCGGACCACGGACTGATGATCCGCGCCGCCACCGAGGGCGCCGCCGGAGCCAACTGGCGCCAGTACCGCTCCGACCAGTACACCGGCGGCGACGGCCGCGGCCCGGTGCTGTTCATCGACTACGAGCCCGCGCCACGTGCCTCGATCGCGTTCTCCACACTCAACAAGTTCTCCACCCTGCCGACCTACGAGGAGGCGGTCGCCCTCCAGGACTATCAGTCTGATGTGAACGAGACCGGGCCGGTCAAGGAGGCCTTCGCCACGGTCATCCAGGGTGCTCGCGGTCAGAACGACGCGGTCGAGGCGGACAAGGTGGGCACGGACCAGATCGACGTCCCCGAAGGAGGGGGCTCGGGAGGCGAGGAGACCCAGCCGCCCAGCTTGATCGGGGTCACCCCGGAGCCCGGGGCCACCGGTGTGCCCGCCGAGACCACGGTCTCAGCCACTTACTCCGAGATTGTGGTCGGCGCGCAGATCGTGCTGAGGGCACCCGACGGCACACCGGTCGAGGGAGCGACCACGTTCGACGGTACCGGCACGGCGGTGACGTTCACTCCCGCGCAGCCGCTGACGCCGGGGACGACGTACTCGGCGACGGCATCGGACGCACAAGACATCTGGGACAACGTAGCCGACGACTACACCTGGTCCTTCACGACCGCAGGTGCGGACACGACGCCGCCCGTGGTCATCGCGAGGAACCCGAACGCCGACGCGACCGACGCGCCGGTCGGCACGACGGTCTCCGCGACGTTCAGCGAGCCGGTGACCGACACTCGGATCGTCGTCGAGGACGCGAACGGCACCGCCGTCGCCGGAGGCGTCACAGTGACCGGGACGGTCGCCACGTTCACCCCGGCTGAGCCGCTGGCCGTGAACACGGCCTATCACGTCGAAGTGACCGGCGCCAAGGACGGTGCCGGGAACGTGATGACGCCGGTGACCTGGACTTTCACCACTGCGACAGCGCCTCCCGCCGACACCGCACCACCGGCTGTGGTCAGTGCCACGCCGTCGTCCGGGGCCACCGGCGTGGCCGTCGGCACCGCGGTCACCGTGACGTTCAGCGAGCCGGTGCACTCGGCCGTACTCACTCTCAAGGGGGCTGCGGGGGCCACGATCGCGGGTACGGCGACCATGAACGGGGCGGCGACCACGCTCACCTTCACTCCGGCGCAACCACTTGCCGCCGGTGTCCTCCACACCGTGGGGATCAGCGGCGCAAGTGACGCGGCGGGCAACGTCATGGTCCCGTCGACCTGGACGTTCACCACGGCTACGCCACCTCCCACGCAGCCGGTCAATCCCAATCCGTTCTTCGAGACGACCATCGAGCCGTGGACGTCCTTCTGGGACGTGGACGTGCTGTCGCGCTCGACTGCTCGGGCCCATCAGGGCACGGCGTCCGCCAAGTTCGTGCCTGAGGAAGACACCTGGGGCTACGCGATCGAGGAATTTCCGCTTACCGGCGGCGGCGGAGATTACCGGTTGTCCGGCTGGTTCTACCTCTCGGTGCCCGACCCCTTTGATTACGGATTTGACTACGGGGTGGAATGGTATGACGCCGACTGGGAGATGCTCTCCACCGACAATCTCACCGGCACGCCGACCACCGGGCAGTGGCAGCAGGTGTCGGGGATCGTCACCGCTCCCGCCGGGACCGCGTACGCGATCGTCAACGTCGGCGTCGGCACCACGATTTTCATGGACGAACTCACGCTGACCCCGGTGACCGGGGCAGCGGCGGCGCAGACCGCCAAGCAGCCGGCTCCTCAGCGCGTGCGCCGCGGAGAGGTGCTCTCGCTGCACGACCGCGACCAGGGCAGAACGATAGCCAAGGAACGTGCGTCGTCGACGCGGGCCGCCGTACGGGCATCGAGCGGCGGGTTCACCTACAACCACGCCTCACTTGAGGAGTGCATCGCGGCTCACAACGCCACCGGGCAGCAGCCTGCCGACGGCAAGCCGGCGAGCGCCAGTCTGCTGGTCCGGCCGTACAGCATGTGCTGGAGCAGCTGGTACTACGTGATGGACTTCATCTGGGCGGGAACCAGGGGCGGCTGGGTCCGGAAGGCGCTCAAGAACGGTGCGAAAGCCGACGCGCTCGAATTCCGCGCCACCTGGGTGATCAACACCTACCTCGGCACGGCCGACGGCACCGGGGTGGTCGGAGGCGGGGGTTACCGGCCTCAGGAGATGTCGGTATGGACCCGCATCAGCGAGATCACCGCCTATGACGGAAACTGGGCCACCAACGAGGAGAACCAGCGGGTCTTGGAACTCACGGTCACACCGAGCGGATCGGCGGGCTCCACGTGCACTCCCACCGCCGGGACCGACGTGGACCGCGACGACACCATCGCCGAATGGAAGGCGGACGGGGACGACTCCTTCCGTTACGTCATGGGGGACACCGACAACGACCGGGTGGACGTCTGCACGTTCCGCCCGATATTGCGGGACGTTCACCAGGAATGGGCTATCAAGCCCCTCCGACTCTGGAACCAGATCGCGTACGACAACAGCTCGGGCCAGGTCAAGGGCAAGTGGATCGGCGGCGGCGATCCGTCCGACAACGACCCGCAGGAGCTGCCCTACATTCCGCACGTGCGCTGCGATTGGTTGCACCTGGGCGCATCGACGTCGCAGGAGAGCGCGAGGGCCATGGCCGCCCCGAACGAGCCCACCGGCCACAAAGGCGGCTGCATCCATACGCTGGCGAAGCGTATCTTCACCATGAAGGAATCCCGGGACAATCCTAATTTCGGTGAGGTCATCAAACACATCAAGGAGGCGCGAAACCAGTCGACGAACAAGGGGACGTTCCCGCCGCTGCGTGACGGCGAGAACTACGGCAACCCGCTGAGCCCTCCGCTCAAGGGGTCGAGCGGCACTGAGAAGCCGAAGGTGATGCGGGGAGACTGGCTGGCCCCCCATCTGACGGAGGCGGCCAAGCCCTTCATCAAGGCGACGGACGAACAGGAAAAAAACAACCGGAAGGTGTTCAGCCTGAATCCGAAGGACAATCCACCCAAGGGCTTGTTCGAAGCGGAGGGCAAGACCTATCAAGGCAGCTGGTGCAAGTACTACTGGGAGGGGGTCTACGCCACAGCGCCCAAACCCACGTCGGCAAATGTCCACTGTGATGAGTTCCCCTGGGCCAAAACAACGCAAGGTGCCGCGAATGCGAACGGGCATTTCTCCATCAGGGCCATATCGGCGGCCCACAACCTGTCTCACGGCGGCACCATGGGGGCGTGGTACACGAAACGACGGGTGATACCAGGCGACAGCTTCTGGTATGAGATCATTCCTTAAAGATACGTTCCAGTAGGTGGCCGCCGGCTTCGCCGGCGGCCACCTCGCCCATCCGATCCCCCGCAATCGGAGCATCGTGACGAGTCGCGACAAATTAGACCAGTGGTCGTATTTCGAGGAGCGAGGCCTGGCGGAGAGGTTCGAGTGCTCGTGGGTCGAGGCGCCCGACTACCGCACGGTGGTCGCCGCGTTGCGGGCGGAGGAGGAGACACTCGCCTGCGACCTGGACCAGGCGCGGCGATGGTATCGCACCTACTCAGAAGAGGACCTCGTCTGGGTGGCCGAGCAGAGCCCCGGCTGGGTCAAGATATTCGCCGTGTCCGGACTATCCCCGTGGCGCGCCCTCGATTCGCTCCCGCAGCCGGGCGGGCGGGCCTACCATCTGTCCTGCTACGCGGGCGAAATCACCGAACCGATCTATTTCAACGGGGACGAGTGGGAGGACACCATCCCCGACGATCACTGGGACCTTCCCAGACAGGAGGGAGCAGATCTCGTCGGCTCCCCTGTCATCGCCCAGGAGATGAACTTCTACCTCGCCGCGATGGCGTACACGACTGGCAGGTTCATCGATGACACCTGGTTCACCACACCAGGACTGCTCTGCCGCATCCCGAAAGGGACCTGGCCCCGGTGACTGACCAGTGGGAGTACCTGCTCGGCGCGGGACTGGGCCGCGGATTCACCGGCACCTGGGTCGAGTCGGGCGACGCCGAGGCGGTGGCCGCCCTGCTCGGCGCGGATCTCACCTCCCGCCAGGACTGCGAGCTCGCGAGCGCCATGGCTCACTACCGGCCGATGGCCTTCACCGAACGCATCTGGACCGGCCCCCACGCCGACGGCTGGACCCACGCCCTCACCATCAGCGGCCCACCCCCGGTCACCACCGGCCTGACGGAAGCGGGCCTGCGTTTCCTCCAGATCCGCACCTTGGACGCCCTTGTCTACGACCTCCTCTACGGCGATGGCGTCACGACCGCCTGGGCGACTCAACGCTGGTACGGCGAGGTCATCGCCGACCCCGGCTCCATGATCGAACCGTACCTCCGGGAAGCCGGGCCGCCCACGAACATCCCGGAGGCCGTGCACTCCGGATCCTGGGTCACCGAACCCGAAGATCACGGACGGACCTGCCTGGAGACCTATCTTTTCCTCACCGGGCGCATGAGCGGCCGGTTCATCGACAGCGAATGGCTGGCCGAGAAGAGGGCCCTCTACACGATCCCGTTGTCAACGGTGATGTAGCGGAGCACGTTGCCTCGGAAGTGCTCCGCCCGTCGATCACGTTCTGAGCCTGGGCGGGCAGGGCGAAGGCCGGCGGCTCGGTTCCCATGCTGCATGCGAAGGTCGTCGCCGCGGACGAGAATGTGCGGCAGGGTGACGGTCCGCTGCGTCCTGTCGGGGGGCTACGAGGCCGGATCCCGGGTGTGGGAAGGACCGGCCCGGGTTGTTAGGTTGAGGCTTGCCCGAAATGCCGTTAAAGGGATGCGTCAATGTCGGCAAGGTCCGCACTTCCCCCCTCTCTCGTGCGCCTGCTGGCGCGGCCCGCCCCTCCCGGAACCCTCTCCGACCTCAAGCACGTCGTCTTCGTCATGCAGGAGAACCGGTCGTTCGACCACTACTTCGGCCGGATGCGCGGGGTGCGCGGCTATGGGGACCGCAACGCGGTGTCCACCCGTGCCCTGCGTCCGGTCTTCGAGCAGGACGGGATCCTGCCCTTCTCTCTCAGGGAGGCCGCCGGGCGCGCGGGGGCCGACCCGATGCTGCTCGACACCCACGACCACACCTGGCTCGGCACCCAGAACGCCTGGGCGATGGGCTGGAACGACGCCTGGGTGCCCAACAAGGGCCCGTCCACCATGGCGTACTACGACCGTGAGGACCTCCCGTTCCACTACGAGCTGGCGGACGCGTTCACGATCTGCGACGCCTACCACTGCTCGGTGCTGAGCTCCACGACGCCGAACCGCAACTACCACGTCTCCGGCCACACGGGCTACGAGCCCGGCACCGAACAGCGGGCCGTCGACAACGGTGCCTGCGAGGAGGACGGGCACCCCGGCTACTCCTGGACCACGGTGCCCGAGCTGCTGACCAGGGCCGGGCACTCCTGGCAGGTCTACCAGGAGTGGGACAACTACCAGTGCAACAACCTGGAGTTCTTCGCCGCGTTCAAGGCGGTCATGGCGAAACTCGGGCAGAGCAGCATGCACTCCTTCTACGAGAAGGTACGCGCGTCCGAGGACCCCGCGCCGATGCTCGCCGAGCTGGAGGAGAGGGTGGCACGCCTCGACCCGGCCGACCGGGTGCTCTACGACCGGGCGCTGCGCCGCACCCGGACGGGCGGGCTGGGGGACTGGTTCGCCGCCGACGTGGCGGCCGGACGCCTGCCCGCGGTCTCGTACGTCGTGACCTCGCTCGCCGACTCCGAGCACCCCGAGGGGTCCTCGGCCGTGGAGAGCGGGAAGGTCGTCTACCGGATCCTCGACGCGCTGGCGTCGAGTCCTGAGGTGTGGGCGAATACCGCGGTCTTCGTCACCTACGACGAGAACGACGGCTTCTTCGACCACGTCCCCCCGCCCGTCCCGCCGGACGGGACTCCGGGGGAGTTCGTCGCCGGGCGGCCCATCGGGCTGGGCATGCGCGTCCCGATGATCGTCGTGTCGCCGTGGAGCGTGGGAGGCCACGTCTGTTCCCAGACGTTCGACCACAGCTCGACGGTCCGGTTCCTGGAGACCTGGCTCGGCATCAGGGCCCCCGACATCAGCGACTGGCGGCGGACCGTTGCCGGGGATCTCACCTCCGCCTTCGACTTCGCCCGCCCGGAGGCGTGGCCCACGCCGGCAGCGGCAGCAGCGGCAGAAATGCCGGATACACAGGGAATGCCCGGAGTGCCGGTTCCCGACGCCTCTGAGGGTGCCTCGCCCGCTCGGAGTACCTCGCCGGATCAGGGCGGTCCACCCGCCCGGGACACCTCACTCGCCCCGGGTACCGCGCCCACCCAGGCGATCCTGACCGGCCGCTGGTACCCCGACGCCCCCGCCGAGCAGCGGATGCCCGGCGGGGAACCGGGTGTCAGGCCCGCCCGCGCGCTGCCGTACCGGCCCGACGCGTCGGCGCGGACCCGCGGTCGCGCCGTCGAGATCGCGATGAGCAACACCGGTACGGAGAGCGCGCACCTGGCGCTGTACGGCTACATGGGAGAGCTCGTCCGCCCGCTGCACTTCGACGTGCTCGGCCACGCCCGCGAGGTGGTCTACTTCCCGTGTCCCACCTACGCCCTCGTCCTCACCGGGCCGAACGGCTTCCGGAGGGAGTTCCGGGGCGGGACGGACGACCCGGTGGAGACATCCAGCGTGATCGACGCGGCCACGCGGACGATCGAGATCGTCGTCGTCAACACCGGTGACGAACCGGCCGACGTGACGATCTCGCCCCTGGCCTACGGCGGGGCGGCGCGGACGCTGCGGCTCGCGGCCGGGGAGACCGCGCGGGTGCCGTGGCGGGCCGCGACCGGATGGTACGACCTGTGGATCACCGTCGCAGGGGACACCGGCTTCGCCCGCCGCCTGATGGGACACATCGAGAACGGCGAGCCGGGCGTCACGGGCTGACGGACGCCGGGGGCGATAGGGGATAAATGTCGGTGCGCTCTGGTAGACCGTGGGCCATGGGTGTGAGCGTGGATGAATTCCTGGACATGGTGAAGCAACTGCCCGAGACCGAGCAGGGCGACGGCGGCGAGTGGGTCTCGCTGAAGGTGCGGGGCAAGGGCTTCGGCTACCTGTGGGAGAAGACGGAGACGGTGGGGCTCAAGTCGACGATCGAGGAGCAGCTCGCGCTGGTGGCGGAGCGGCCGGAGGTGTTCGAGATCCAGTTCACCGCGGGCCGGTTCGGCTGGGTCGTGGTGCACCTCGCGAAGATCGACGCGGATGAGCTGTTCGAGCTGGTCACCGAGGCGTGGTGCCTGACGGCTCCCAAACAGCTCGTCGACGCTCACGAAGCCGCCGCGCCCATGTCCACGTACGAGCGCTGACCGTACACGCACGAGAGCCGCCGTCCACGTACGAGCGCTGACCGCACACGTCGTACGAGAGGCGCGGGGCATTTCACAGCCTGCACGTGTAAGCCGGGGATTCCGCGGTGATCGGTTGCGTTTCGCGGCGGGCGCGCGCGGGCGAGCTCGCCGGGCACGGAGTGACGGGCGGCCCGCCCCCGAATGCTCGGTGGGTCGGGCCGTCCGTCGCGGGACGGTCTCCTCTGAGCCTGGCCCGGCCTGCCTCGCGAGGAGACGCCTGCGGGCCGGTCTCACGGGGAGGTGAGCGTGCGGCTCGCGGTCACGGTGGCGGCCTTCGGGCCTCCTGGCCGCCGGTGACCGTTTTAGCCGCCCGCCGGCCGCCTGTCAGTTGTTGATCCCGCGGCCGGAGCCCCTGCCGCTGTCGCTGATGCCGCCGCCGATACCGGCGCCCCTGCCGGTGCGCTCGCTCATGCCCTCGCGTCGACGTTCGCCCCTGTACTGGCTCATGCCCTCGCGTCGACGTTCGCCCCTGTACTGGCTCATGCCCTCGCGTCGACGTTCGCCTCTGTACTCGCGTCCGCGCTCGCGCCGGTCCTCGCGTCCGCGCCGGTAGTCCCGCTGACTCTCGCGCCGGTACTCGCGCCGGGCGCGGCACCTGTCGGGGTTCTTGTGCTCGCGGCAGGGCTTCAGGACGGAGGTGGCGCTGGCCGGGGTGGTCACGGCCACGGTGCCCGCGGTGGCGGACGAGGCCGGCATCGCCATGGGGACGATGAGAGCGGAGGCCATCATGGCTCCGGCTGCGAGGGCGTTCCTGATCATGGTCATGGCAGATCACTCCACGTCGAATCGGTGTCGAATCGGTCGAGCCCTGGGCGATGCCCGGGCTGGCGGAGCGCCGTGCCGCGTCAAGGAGGACGCCGACACGATGCGTAACCTACTCTCACGGTAAGTGGGGGAGTCGCGGGAGTCTGCTAGCGGAGCCCCAAGCCTTGGGGCGGTCGGATTACCCGGAGGTAGCGGAAAGGCACAGAAAGAGAGTGATCGGTAACGCTCGGCTACCGGATCCCGCCGAAGGCTCGTGCCCCGAAAGGTTGCCATCCGCGGCGGAACCGCCAGAGTTCAGTAGATCATCCCCGCCCGAATGCCTGTTTTCGCGGGAAGAATCCCACCGATCCGGAGCCGCCACGGCGCCCGGACGCCGGTTTCCCGGCTTCGCGCGTCCGTCGCCCCGCTGGTTTTTTCCAGCTTCGCGGGTTCGTCATCGTGCTGGTTTCCCTTGCCTTGCCCGTTTGCCGCCGTGCGGGCTTTCCCGGCCTCACTCGTTTGCCGCCGTGCCGACCTCCCCGCCTCGGCCGTACGGTGCCGAGCCGGTCTCTGCGCTACCTGCTTTCCGCCGTGCCGGTCTCTCCGCTTCGGCCGTACGGCGCCCGGCGTTCGTCCTCGCGCCCGCGCCCGTCAGCGCGGAACGTCCGGCCCGAAGGAGGTGCGCAGGACGGATGAGGCCACGACCCGGCCCGCGACGACGACGTGCCGGGGCGGCGCGTGCCGGGTCAGGGCCTCGCGGACGGTCCGCCCCTCCAGGATCACCAGGTCGGCGGGGGCGCCGGGCTCCAGGCGGTGGGCGGGCAGGCCGGTGACCCGCGCGGCGTCGACGGTCACCATGTCGTACAGCCGCTCCAGGTCGGCGTCGGTGCGGGCGTCGAGCAGGTGTGCCGCGAGGAAGGCCACCTCCAGGAGGTTGTGCCGCCCGAACGGGTAGTAGGCGTCCTCGATGTCGTCCTGGCCGAGCGCGACAGGGACCCCTGCGTCGGCCAGCCGGAAGACCGGCAGGTGGAGCGGTCCGGTGTGCGGATCGCTGACGAAACCGAGTCCGGCGGCGCGGCACAACCCCGCCAGGCGGCGCAGGTACGGCTCGGGGTAGAGCGCCATCGCCCTGGCGTGCTGGGCGCTGCCGCGTCCGATCATGTTCCGCTCCAGCAGCTCTCGCGCCAGCATCTCGGCCGTGCGCAGCCCCGGGTCTCCCGCGTCGTCGACCAGCATGGCGACGCGCAGGCCGTGCCGCCTGGCGAGGTCGACCATGCGCCTCACGTGCTCGGCGGCGTCGGCGTCGGTCCACTCGATCCAGGGGATGCCGCCCACCACGTCCGCGCCGCGCCGTACGGCCTCGGTGACGAGTTCCTCGGTTCCGGGTTCGCGGAGCAGGCCGTCCTGCGGGAACGCCACCACCCGCACGTCGACCATGCCGCGGAACTCCTCGCGCAGCGCCAGCAGGGCCTCCAGCCCGGTGAGTCCCGCCTTCGGGTCGATGTCGGCGAAGGCCTGCACCGCCCGGACGCCGTGCCGTACGGATTCCAGGAGCACCGGACGGGCGCGTTCGAGGACGGATTCCACGGTCTGGCCGGCCTTGACGGCGGCGGCCGTCTCGATGGCGCCCATCGCGGCGCCCATCGCGCCCCCGGTGTACTCCGAGAGCGCGGCGGGCCCGGCCCTGTCGAGGGTGTGGACCTTGCACAGGTGCAGGTGGGCGTCCACGAACGGCTCGGTGACCAGGGCGCCGTCGGCGTCGAGGGTCACGCCGGTTGCCGGGCCGAGATCGGGGTCGTCCTCGGCGATGAGGCTGATGAGCCCGCCCGTGGCGGCCAGCGACCACCTGCCGGGACGGCCGCGCAGGGTGGCGTTCCTGATGAGGAGGTCCGGAGTGTCCATGACAGCACGGTAGAAGCACGCCGCGAGGATCGTGACGGCCAGACCTGCCAAAACCGCCGTCTGCGAGCGACCGTCCACCGGATCGGACATGGCGGGTGGAGAACTGGCGGCGTCCGACTTATCGGAACGTCGTCACGGTAAGTATCCGAGGGTTCACGAAATTCGATCGAAAGCCTGCGAGACGCCTCGTCGTACAGTGAAGATATGGCCATGTTGACTGTCGAGATCGATTCGGACACGGAGAGGATCCTCTCCGAGCTGACCTCCGAGGGCAGGTCCACCACCGATGTGATCCGTGAGGCGATCCACGTGGCGGGACGACTCCGCTGGTTGGAACAGGCGCGTGCCGACGCGGAGAGATTGGCCAACGACCCTGATGATCTGGCCGAGATCCGGGCGATCCACCGTGAGTTCGGTGACGCGGATGCGGGGTGACGTCTACCGCCTACGCGCTCTTCGTGACGCGGTCGGTCACGAGCAACAAGGCGAACGATTCGCGGTGGTGTTGCAGTCGGATGCCTTCGCCATGCTCTCCACCCTGGTCGTCGCCCCCACCTCGACCAGTGCCGGCCCCGCGATTTTCCGTCCCGAGATCGAACTGAACGGCAAGGCGACTCGCGTGCTCATCGACCAGATGAGATCCGCCGACGTCTCCCGGCTTGGAGACTTCGCGGGCCGCCTCGACCCGGGTGAGCTCCACGAGGTCGGTAGAACACTGCACGGCTTTCTCGGTCTGCTCTGCAGAGACAGCAGAGAGATGTAGTAGATCGTTCCCTCACCGTGACTCCACAGCCGGTGCCGACACGAGGGTCGCGTCGGGGAAATTGATCGGAGACTTTTCCGACACCTCGGATGCGAGACCTGTGTCAGGAATCGGCCATGGTCGTCACTGACAAGTGCGCCGGGCGAACTCACGGCTTGAACGCGACCTCCCCGAGGACCTTCGCGACCCGCTCCACGTCCGCCTCGGTGGTACGCCAGTTGCTGAACGCGGCGCGCAGCGCGGGCACCCCCTCGTAGACCGTCGGCGTGAGGAAGGCCTCGCCGGACGCGGTGATCGCGTCGGCCACCTCGCCGATCCGGGCCTGGGTGGGGGAGGAGGCGAGGGTGAAGCAGACCACGTTGAGCCGTACGGGGGCGAGCAGCCGGTAGCCGGGCATCGCGGCGATCCGCTCGCCGAGCCCGGCGGCGAGGGCGGCGTCGCGCCGGACGATCTCCGCGTGTCCCTCGCGCCCGTACGCGGCCAGGGTGAACCAGGCCGGCAGCGCGCGCAGGCGGCGCGAGTTCTCCGGTGTGAGGTGTACGAAGTCGGGGTCGTCGCCCACCGGGCCGAGGTAGGCGGCGGAGTTCTGGAAGACGCGGGTCTGCAGGTCGCGGCGGCGGGTGAACTGGATCGCGCTGTCGTAGGGCACGTTCAGCCACTTGTGCAGGTCCACGCAGACCGAGTCGGCCGCGCCGAGGCCCGCGACGAGGTGGGCGTGCTCGGGGGAGAGCGCGGCGAAGGCCCCGAACGCGGCGTCCACGTGCAGCCAGAACGGGTGGCGCTCGCGCAGGGCCGCGATGGCGCGCAGGTCGTCGAAGTCGACGGTGTTCACCGTGCCGGAGTTGGCGACCACGATCGCCGGCGCGCCGTCCAGCCGGTCGAGCTCCTCGGCGAGCCCGGCCACGTCCACCGCCTCCCGCCCCGGCAGCAGGCCGACCCGCCGGATCGCCGACCGCCCCAGCCCGAGCATGGACAGCGACTTGACGACGCTGGAGTGCGGGCTTCCCGACAGCACCGTCACCGGTCCGAGCGCCGCCGCGCCCTCCTCGGCCACCGACACGCCGCGCAGCTCGCCCAGCCACTCCCTGGCGATCGCCAGGCCCGCGAAGGTGGACATGGTCGCGCCGCTGACGAACGTCCCCTCGTGCTCGGGCGGCAGGCCGAAGAGGTCGCGCAGCCAGGCGGCCGTCTCCCGTTCGAGATCAGGGGCGAGCGAGTCCAGTCCCGACGTGGGGTTCTGGTCGAGGGTGCCGGTCAGCCAGTCGCCCGCCAGCGCCGCGGGCGTCACGCCGCCCGTGACGAAGCCCAGGTAGCGGGGGCCCGCGCCGGCCGCGAAGCCCGGCTCCCACCGCCGCGCGAACTCCTCCAGCGCCCCTTCCAGGCCGATCCCCGCCTCCGGCAGGGACGCGGGCGCGGGTCTCGCCGGCGTCCGCGCCACCGGCCGGTCGCCGAGCCCGCCGAGCAGGCGCACCGCGTACGCGCGGGTGGCCTCCAGCAGCTCGGGGACGCGGGCGTGGTCGGCCCCGAGCGTCCCGCGAACGCGACCGGCCTCGCCGGCGCCCGGCTCCTCCGGCGCGCCCGGCCGGTGATCGCCGCCGGGGTGTGCCGATCCGTGGGTGGGCGGGGTGTCCGCGTCGTGTCTGGCGTCCATTCTTCGACGCTAAGGGGTGGTCACGGTGAATGTCGTGGTCCAATTACGGCAAACTGGACCAGTGTCCACGTACGTTCAGGCGGGCTGGCGACAGCCCGGACGCCCTCTCGCGAGCTCGCTGGCCGCCGCGTTGCGCGAGGCCGTGCTCGACGGGCGGGTGCGGGTCGGGGACCGGTTGCCCTCGGAGCGGCGGCTGGCCGCCGAGCTCGGGGTGAGCCGGGGAACGGTCGTCGCCGCCCTGTCCCGGCTGAGGGAGGAGGGCTGGCTCGTCACCGGGCACGGCAGCGGCAGCAGGGTCCGGTTGCCCCGGAACCTCGGTGAGCGCTACGCGCCCCTGTCGGTGGACGGCCGGGACTCGCTCCTCGACCTGCGGCGCGCCGTACCCGCCGCCCCGCGTGAGATCGTCACCGGCGCCGTCACCCGCGCGCTCGCCAGGTCGGCGGGGCTGCTGCTGGAGAGCGGCGAGCCCGGTGCCGGTCTGCCCGAGTTGCGCGAGCTGATCGCCCGGCGCCACACCGCCGAGGGAACGGCCACCCGGCCCGAGCAGATCCTGGTCACCTCCGGGGCCCGCGCGGCGCTGGCGATGCTCGTCACCCACCTCGGCCCGCGCAGGACCGTCGTGGAGAGCCCCGCCTTCTTCGACACCCTCGCCACGCTCAGGCGCTTCGGTGTGCGGACCGTCCCCGCGCGGGTCACCGCCGAGGGCTGGGACGGCGACCAGCTCGCCACCGCGTTCCGCGAGAGCGCCGGGGGAGCCGCCCTCCTGACCCCGGACTTCCAGAACCCGACCGGGGCGCTGATGGCCCCCCGCGTCCGCCGGGAGGTCGCGGAACTGGCCGCCCGGCACGGGGTGACCGTGATCGTGGACGAGACCCTGCGCGACCTGGACCTGCGCGACAGGCCCGTGCCCGAGCCCAGGATCGGCCGGGCCGTCACGATCGGCTCCATGAGCAAGACCGTGTGGGGAGGGTTGCGCGTCGGGTGGATCCGGGGCTCGGCGGCACTGATCCGCGAGCTCCTCCTCGATCCCGTCAGCGGCCTGTACGTCCCCCCGCCCATGGAACAGCTCGTGGCCTGCGAGATCTTCCCCCTCATGGACGGGCTGCTGGCCCAGCGCAGGAGTGAGCTACGCCGCCAGCGCGACCATCTGGCGAGCCGTCTGGGGGAGAACGACGCCTGGAGCTTCTCCCTGCCGCCGGGCGGCCTGGCGCTGTGGCTGCGCCTCGACGGGGTGTCGGGTGAGACCCTGGCGGGCAGGGCGGCCACGGCGGGGCTCAGCCTGCTCCCGGGCTCGGCCTTCTCTCCCGACGGGACCCTGACCGGCTGGCTCCGGGTGCCGTACACCGCCCCCGTCGAGACCCTCGACCGGGTCGTCGAGCACCTCGAGCCGGCTCTGCGGCCCTGAGCACCGCCGGTCTCCCGGCGGGGGAAGGGCCGAGCGCGGCCGGGAAGTCGTGGTCAGGTCGAGAGGGAGAGGGAGGGGCGGACCCGGCCGGCCTCGCACAGCGCCCAGCGCATCCGGCTCGCGTACGCCTCCGGGTGGTCCCCGGCCTCCTGGGCGACGAGGGCGGCGCAATCGGAGAGATCGGCGTGGCAGGCACGGATCCGGCCTTCGATGATCATTCGTACCTGATCAGGGGAGGGGTGGTCCGAAGCCTGCAGAGTGGAGACGAAGAGAACCTGTGCCAGGTCGGACACGTTCATCGGGGTCGTCATCACGTGATCCTTTCCCGGGAGGCGCGGAGGTCCTGCGGAACTTCGATCGCGTCCCCGTCGGTGGTTCGGCCCGTGTTCACCTTCCATCGTCTCTCCCGGCACTGACATTTTCGCCCCGTAGCCGCCCCCTGGCACCCCTGTTTTCCGGCGAATAATGAGATGTGACGCACGGCGGTGGTCGCTACCGTTGTAAACGCCTCGGGGTTCGGAAACGAAACCGGCCGTCCAACGCGAGAAGCACATCGTGGGAAGAGCATCGCGGGAAGAACGCGCCGGAGCCGTCTCCGGAATACGGGGTTCCGACAACTTGACACGCGCCTCCCGGTGCGCCGATCGCGGTTACTTCCAGGTTCGATTCCTGGCGGCCCCACTCAGCGGGGCCGCCGCCCGCCAGGCAGGGCACCCGCGGTCACCTCGATCTCGGGAGGCGCACGGCCGTGCGCGCGTGACCGGCGCGCGGGGAGACACGGAATTCGCGGAGACTCGCAGAGAAAGGCCCGACCATGTCCAAGTTCGACACCGCGACCAACCGGCCGGCCGTCTCCAGCCCGGTCAGGACCGGGCGCGTCCCCTCCGGTCTCACCCACGAGGGCGCCCCCGGATACGCCCGCGACGCCAAGGGCGAGCTCTTCCTCCTCGCGGTGTCGAACATGGTCGGCGAGAACACCTTCTACGAGAAGGCCGGTGACCGCGACGACCGGTTCCGCCGGCTCGTCCACCGGGTCGCGGTCGAGGACGGCGAGTGGATGGCCCGCTTCCTGCCCTGGCTGCGCGGTGAGGCGAACATGCGTACCGCCCCGGTCGTCGCCGCGCTGGAGTCGGTCAGGGCGCGGCTCGCCGCGGGCCTGCACGGCCTCAACCGGCAGCTGGTGGACGATGTCCTGCAGCGCGCCGACGAGCCCGGCGAGGCCCTCGCCTACTGGACGTCCACGTACGGGCGGGCGATCCCCAAGCCGGTCAAGCGCGGCGTCGCCGACGCCGTGCGGCGCCTGTACACCGAGCGCGGCCTGCTCAAGTACGACACGGGCACCAGGGGCTTCCGCTTCGCCGACGTCATCGACCTCGTCCACCCCGCTCCGGCGGCGGACAAGGCGTGGCAGGGCGAGCTGTTCGCGCACGCCCTGGACCGCAGGCACGGCCGTGACAAGCCGATCCACGACGCGCTGGCGACGCTGCGCGCCCGCGCGGGGCTGGCGGCACTGCCGGTCGAGGCGCGGCGCGCCGTCCTGGCCGACCCCGGTCGCCTGCGTGCCGCGGGCATGACCTGGGAGGCGCTCGCCGGGTGGCTCCAGGGCCCGATGGACCGCGAGGCGTGGGAGGCGGTCATCCCGTCGATGGGCTACATGTCCTTGATCCGTAACTTGAGGAACTTCGACGAGGCCGGTGTCTCCGACGAGGTGGCGGGACGGGTCGCCGCGAAGCTCACCGACCCCGGCGAGGTCGCCGGGTCGCGGCAGCTGCCGTTCCGGTTCTACTCCGCGTACCGCAACGCCCCGAGCACGCGCTGGGGCCACGCCCTGGACAGGGCGCTGACGCTCGCCACGGGCAACGTGCCGTCGTTCGGCGGACGCACCCTCGTCCTCGTGGACACGTCGGCGTCGATGACCTCCGGCACGGTCTCGGCGCGCTCGGCCGTCACGCCCGTCCAGGCGGCGGCGCTGTTCGGGGTGACGCTCGCCGCCCGCGGCGAGCGGGTGGACCTGTACGGCTTCGCCGACGGCGTGTTCCGGCACAGGGTGGGCCGGGGCGCGTCGGTCCTGAAGGAGATGGACCGGTTCTGCGGGCGTATCGGCGAGGTCGGCCACGGCACGCAGATCGCCACCGCAATCCGGCGCGCCTACCGCGGGCACGACCGGGTCGTCATCCTGTCGGACATGCAGACCATGGGCGGCCACCACGGCGCCGAGGTGACCCGCGCGGTGCCGGAGCGTGTTCCGATGTACGGATTCAACCTGCAGGGTTACCGGCGGGCGGCGATGCCGACCGGCTCGGGCGACCGCCACGAGTTCGGCGGCTTCTCCGACGCGTCGTTCCGGCTGATCCCGCTGCTGGAGAGGGGCGGCGACGCGAGCTGGCCGTTCTGACCCGGCCGGGCGGCCGATCGATCCGCCCGTCCCGGGCGCGGCCGGCACGCTCCGGCCGCCCAGCCCTCGCCGGTGGTTCCTGCCGTCGTGCCCACGAGCGTCCCGGCCGTCACCGCGGCCCGGCCGGGACGCCTCGGCGAGCCGGCCGGGCCGACCTCGACCGGAGAAGAGATCAGGTGAGAGGCCGACAGGCCGATATCCGTCCGGGCGTCGTGATCTTTACTCGCCTTCATCGCAACTGTGTTCACATCTGTCACGCCGGTGGGCGCCCGTTTCACGAACAAGCCGCCGACATTCTGGAATGATCGCTGCATATCCTGTCGGACATCGAGACTGACGGACAGTGACTGATGCCCCCCATCGATCAAATCACCACCTTCGCATCGGACCAGCCGGTTCTCACGGTCATCATCGGTGTGTTCGCCCTCGTCCTCCTGGTCGTGGCGTATTTCGTGCTGCGCGCGACCCGGCGCGTGGCGGTCCGCTTCTACCATCGTCACATCGCACCCCGTCCGGCCGAGGACATCCTCACCATCGTCGCCGCCAGCATCGCGACGGGCGTCTCCGCCCAGGGCATGTGGCGTTTCTCCGGTGACGTGCTCGGCTTCGACGGCCCCCTGCGACTGCTGCTCTTCGCCTTCATCGAGGTCGCCGTCATCACCAGCGCCGTCCGGGCGCGCCGCAACATGCGGGAGAACTTCTCCGCCGGCATCGACGGCGTCGCCGTGTGGGCGCTCACCGGCCTGACGGCCGTGCTGTCGAGCATGGACGCCCGCAGCGTCGCCGAGGCCGTCTTCCGGCTCGCCGCCCCCCTGGTGGCGGCCTGGCTGTGGGAGCGCGGCATGGCGATCGAACGCCACCGCATCACGGGGCGCTCCCGCATCAACTGGCGGATCACTCCGGAACGCGCACTGGTCCGCGTCGGGCTGGCCGAGGTCAGCGACCGTACGGCGAGCGAGGTGGACGCCCACCGCAGGCTCACCCGGGTCGCGCTGGCGGCCAAGCGCGCCCGCGCGCTCCGCGCCTCGGGGGCGTCCGACAGGAAGATGCGCGCGGCCCTCACCAAGCTGGACCGTGCCATGGACCGGGCGGTGGAGCACAGCGGCCTGGCGGTCGACTCCGCGCGCCAGGAGGCCCTGCTCTCCCAGATCGGGGCCCTCTACAACACCTCCGCGCTGATCGACCTGACCCCGCCCGTGCCGTGGGCCCCGGAGCCCGGAGAGCCGGCGGGGCCGTCCGGGCGTCCCGCGGTGGCCGCGGGCCCCGCGGCGCTGCGGCCCCCGCTCGACGATGACGACGAGGAGTTCCACGTGCTGGACGTCCCGCCGCCGATCGTCGACACGGCGCGGCGCGCGGCCCAGATACGCGCCGCGCGGGAATACTGGGACAAGCAGATCGAGCGGAAGTTCGTGCCCCGCGCGGACGACATCGCCCACGAGACCGGCGTCTCCCTGGTCACCGCCCGCGAGTGCCGGGCCCTGTGGAAGCTGGAGCCCAAGGCTTACGCGCTGCTGGAGGCCGCCTTCCGCGAGCACGGGATCGTCGACACCGGCACCTTCCCCGCCATCGAGACCGAGCACGTCCTGACCGTGAACGGGTCCTCACCCGGTCGCTGAGCCACGCCGCCGATCCCGCTCGATCCCGCTCGATTCCGCCGCTCGCCCGGGCGGGCCGCCTGGTCGGCCCGCCCGGTCAGGTCGACTCGCGCACGATGAGGGTCGTGGGCAGTATCACCGGCTCCAGGTGCTCGGCGCCGTCGATCAGGGCGAGCAGCAGGCGGACGGTCTCCTCGGCGACCCGTTCCAGGGGCTGCCGGACGGTGGTGAGCGGCGGGTGGGTGGTGAGAGCCACCGCCGAGTCGTCGAAGCCGCCCACCGCGACGTCCTCGGGCACCCGCCGCCCGGCGGCGCGCAGGGCGGAGAGCGCGCCCGCGGCCATCAGGTCGGAGGCGACGAAGACGGCGTCGATGTCGGGGGCACGTTCCAGCAGCCGGGCCATCGCGCTCTCCCCGCCCAGCTGGGTGTAGTCGCCGTGCTCGATGAGCCTCCTGCTCGCCTTCCTGCCGAGGATGTCGGCGAAGCCCTCCAGTCGCAGCGCGCCGCCGGGGGTGTCGAGCGGGCCGGTGATGGTGGCGATCCGTTTGCGGCCCCGCTCCACCAGGTAGCGCGTCATCTGCCGGGCGCCCTCGCGGTCGTCGGCCGCCGCGTAGGGGATCACGTTCTCCCGCCCGATGACGGCCCCCTGGGCGACGGCGGCCACCGGGATGTCCACCAGCGCGTCCACCAGCCTGTCGCCGGCGTGGGTGGAGACCAGGAAGGCCCCGTCGGCGTGGCCGCCGCGCAGGTAGCGGATCACCCGGTCGCGGTCGCCGTCGTTCCCGGCGATCATCATCACCAGCGACACGTCCCGCTCGGCGAGCCGCCGGGTGGCGGTGCGCAGCAGCACGCTGTAGGTGGGATCCTCGAACAGCTTCTCCTGCGGCTCCGACAGGACCATCACCACCGAGCCGGTCCGCTGGGTGACCAGGCTGCGGGCGGCCCGGTTGAGCACGTAGCCCGTCTCGGCGATGGCCCGCTTGACGGCGGCGTGCGCGGCGGGGCTGACGTACCGGTCGTCGTTGAGCACCCGGGACACCGTTCCCCGGGACACCCCCGCCACCGCCGCGACATCGTGGATGGTCGGACGCTTCGCCATGCTCCTCATTGTCCCCTCGACCGGCCGCTGGTCGGCCCGGCCGCTAGCTTTTCACGGCTCCGCCGGCCAGGTCGGTCCGCCAGTGGCGCTGCATCGTGAGGAACAGCGCGATCAGCGGAATGATCGACAGCAGCGTGCCGGTGAGGATCAGGTTGTAGAGCGAGGGCTGGTTCGCCCCCGCGGCGAGCAGGGTGTAGAGCCCGACGGTCAGCGGGAACCTCTGGTCGTCGCCCAGCATGATGAAGGGCAGCAGGAAGTTGTTCCAGATCGCGACGAACTGGAACAGGAAGATGGTCACCATGCCCGGGAGCATGAGCGGCAGGGCCACCCGGCGCAGCAGCAGCCAGTGCCCGGCGCCGTCGATGCGCCCGGCCTCCAGCAGGGCGTCGGGGACGGCGGCGGTGGCGTAGACGCGCGCGAGATAGATGCTGTACGGGTGCAGGATCTGCGGGAGCAGGACCGACCAGTAGGTGTCGGCCAGCCCGATCCGCGAGAACAGCAGATACTGCGGGATGGCCAGCACGACGGCGGGCACCAGGATGCCGCCGATCAGCAGATTGAAGATCAGGTTCCGGCCGGGGAAGCGATACTTGGCCAGGGCGTAGCCGGAGACGGCCGAGACGGCCGTGGACAGCAGGGCGCCGCCGCCCGCGTACAGCAGCGTGTTCAGCATCCACAGCCAGAACACGCCGTCGCGGTAGGCGAGCAGGTCCGAGAGGTTGGACAGCAGCCCGGTGCCGGGGGCGAAGGTCGAGGTGGAGAACAGCTCCGCCTTCGACTTGGTCGCGGCCACCAGCACCCAGCTGACCGGCAGCAGGCAGTAGAGCGCGCCCAGCAGCAGGATCGCGGTCGGCATGACACCGGCCGGGCGGCGTCTCCGAGAAGGCCCCCGGGAAGGCCCCCGAGAGGCCCCTGTGAGGGTCGTGGTGGCCATCAGCCCTCCCCGAAGGCGCGGTCGCGGACGACGCGCAGGAAACCGAACGACAGGACGAGGGAGATCGCCGCGATGACGATCGAGGTGGCGGCGGCCGAGTAGAGGTCGCCGGTGACGAAGGCGTCGCGGTAGACCTTCATGAGCGGGCTCCAGGTCGAGCTGATCGTGTTGGTCAGCGGCCGCAGGGTGGTCGGCTCGGTGAACACCTGGATCGTGGCGATGATGGAGAACACCGTGGTCAGGATGATCGCGGGCAGCAGGATCGGGACCTTGATCCGCAGCGCTATCTGGATCTCGCTCGCCCCGTCGATCCTGGCGGCCTCGTAGTAGGTCCTGGGGACGGCGCGCAGGGCGGTGTAGAGCACCAGCATGTTGAAGCCGACGCCGCCCCAGACCGCCACGTTCGCCATGGACAGCACCACCGTGCCCGCGCCGAGCAGGTCGACGTCGAGCACCTGGCGGAACGGGCTGAGGCTCGGCAGGTAGAGGAAGCCCCACAGCAGGGTGGCGGCCACGCCCGGCACCGCGTACGGCAGGAAGAGGGCGATCCTGGAGAAGCGCGCGAGCCGCACGTGTGCCGAGTCCAGCAGCAGCGCGAACAGCAGGGCGAGCCCGAGCATGACCGTCAGCACCAGCAGGCCGTAGCCCAGGACGCGCAGCCAGCCGGCCCACAGCTCGCCGTCGGCGAGCGTCGCCGCGTAGTTGTCGAGGCCGACGAAGATCTCGCGCCGGGAGTTCTTGCCCAGGCCCAGGCCGGAGACCTTCGTGCGCCGCAGGCTGAGGTAGGCCGTGTAGCCGATGGGAATGGCCATGAAGAGTGTGAACAGCGCCATGGCCGGTGCGAGGAAGAGGTAGGGGACGGCGCTCGCGGTGCGGGCGCCGCCGCCGGGGCGTCGTGTCATGGGGTGAGCTGGAATCCGGACTTCCGCATGTCGGCGACCGTCGCGTCCTGCATCTTCGCGAGGGCGCCGGAGAACGCCGACCCGTCCTGCAGGGCCTTGTCGAAGGCGTCCTTGAAGGCGTTGTAGGTCACGTTGACGTTCGGCCCGAAGGTGAAGCCCCGCGCGGTGGCGGAGATCGCGGCGGCCTGCTGCCAGAAGTCGGGCTGGTTGGAGAAGTAGTCGGGGGCCTCGCCGAGCATGGTGCCGCCCTTGGTGGCGGCCGGGTAGACCGCCCCCTCCTTGACGAGCAGGCCGAGCGCCTCGGGGTCGGTGTTGAGCCAGGTCGCGAACTTCGCGGCGGCGGCCCGGTTGGGGGACTTGGCGGAGACCGCGGTGGAGGAGCCGCCCCAGAAGCCGCTGGAGCTCTCGCCGGCGCTCCACTGCGGCAGCGGGGCGATCGCCCACCTCCCCTTGGCCTTGGGGGCGTTGCTGGACAGCACTCCGGGCGCCCAGATCGCCGAGGGCCAGGTCAGCAGCCTGCCGTCGTTCAGGGCCTTGTTCCACTCGGGGGTGAAGTACGGCTGGTCGTCGATGGCGCCCTCCTTGACGAGGCCGCCCCAGTAGTCGGCGACCTTCGTGGTGGCCGCGTCGTTGACCGCGACCTTCCAGGACTCGCCGCTGATCGACCACCACTGGGCGCCGGCCTGCTGGGCGAGCCCGACGAAGGAACCGGGGTCCTTGCTGGAGAAGGTCCCCAGGAAGACCTTGGGGTCCTTCTTCCGTACGGTGCGGGCGGCCTCGGCGTACTCGTCCCAGGTCTTGGGCACCTCGACGCCGTACTTCTCGAACAGGTCCTGGCGGTAGTAGAGCATCATCGGGCCGCTGTCCTGGGGGAGCGCGTAGACGGCGTCGGTGCCGAGCGTGACCAGTCCCCAGACGCCCTCGCCGAACTCGCCCTTCGCCTGCCCCACCTCGGCCGTGAGGTCGGCCACCGCGTCGGCGGCGACGAAGGAGGGCAGCATCTGGTACTCGGCCTGGACCAGGTCGGGAGGGTTGCCGGCCTTGGCGGCGGTCAGGAACTTGGTGGCCGCGTCGTCGCCGCCGGCCTGCTTGCTGACCGTGACCTGGATGTCGGGGTTGGCCTTGTTCCAGACCGCCGTGATCTTGTCCATGTTGGGGACCCAGGTCCAGTAGGTGAGCTTGACCGGCCCGGCGGGGGCCGAGTTCTGCGATTCCGGGGCGGCCGGCTCCTGGGGAGTGCCGGAGCACCCGGCCAGGGCGGTGGCGAGGATCGCGGCCGCCACCGCTACGAGCCGGTTTGTCTGCATGTGTTCCTCCGGGTGGGGTTCCGTGTGGGAGTTTCATGTCAGGGAGTCGGCCGCTGGGAGGCCGCTGCGGGGCCACCGGCGAAACCACCGGCGAGCCCCGGCGAGGTCGCCGGGGAGGCCGCCGACGAGGCTCCGGCCTGGTCGCCGGGGAGACGGCGGGAGGACCGCCGGAAGTATCTGTGAACGTTCACAGACTGAAATCCATCGACGGGTGCTGTCAATGACCGTTACGTTCTTGTTAACCCCCGTACGCGCCAGGCATCTCGCGGGTGGTCTTCCGTGGGCGCCGGTCGTACATTACTGTGCACGTTCACAGAAAATATTCGAGGGGGAGTCGTTGCCCGGATATCCCGCCCTGCCAGGGGGCATCGCGTACGGCGGGGACTACAACCCCGAGCAGTGGCCGGAGGAGGTCTGGCGCGAGGACGTCCGGCTGATGCGCGAGGCCGGGGTGAACCTGGTCAGTCTCGGCGTGTTCAACTGGAGCCTGCTGGAGCCCGCCGAGGGGGTCTACGACTTCGGCAGGCTGGACAGGATCGTCGACCTGCTCGACTCCGCCGGAGTCATGATCGACCTCGCGACGCCGACCTCGTCCCCGCCCGCCTGGTTCAGGACGGCCCACCCCGGCGCCCGCCTGGTCGACCGCGAGGGCCGCGTCATCGCCGGTGGCTCCCGGCACAGCTTCTGCCCCAGCTCCCCGGAGTACGCCGCCGCCTCCGAGCGGATCGCCGAGCGGCTCGCCGCCCGCTACGCCGGGCACCCGGCGGTCGCCATGTGGCACGTCCACAACGAGTACGGCTGGGCCAACGCGCGCTGCTACTGCGAGACCTCGGCCGAGGCGTTCCGCGACTGGCTGCGCGAGCGGCACGGGGACGTGGCGGCGCTCAACGCGGCCTGGGGGACCACGTTCTGGGGGCTGACCTACGGCTCGTTCGAGGAGGTGGAGCCGCCGAGGATCGCACCGGCCGGCCAGCTGACGGCCCTGCAGCTCGACTACGCGCGCTTCTCCGTCGACGCGCACATCGCCAACTTCCGCCGCGAGCGCGACGCCATCCGCCGCTTCTGCGACCTGCCGGTCACCACCAACTTCATGATCCCCAACTGCGAGCCGATGGACTACTGGCGGTGGGCGGGCGAGGTCGACGTCGTCTCCAACGACCACTACCTCGACGCCGCGCGGGCCGACAACCACATCGAGCTGGCCATGGCGGCCGACCTCACCCGCTCGGTGGCGGGCGGGCGGCCGTGGATGCTCATGGAGCACTCGACCGGCGCCGTCAACTGGCAGCCGCGCAACCTCGCCAAGCGGCCGGGGGAGATGCGGCGCAACAGCCTCGCCCACGTCGCCCGCGGATCGGACTCGGTGCTGTTCTTCCAGTGGCGCGCCTCCCGCCACGGCGCGGAGAAGTTCCACTCGGCGATGCTGCCGCACGCCGGGACGGACTCCGGCCTCTGGCGCGACGTGGTCGCCCTCGGCGCCGACCTGCGCGGGCTGGCCGGGGTGCGCGGCTCCCGCGTCGAGGCCGAGGTCGCGCTGGTGTGGGACTGGGAGTCGTACTGGGCGCTGGAGCTGGAGTGGCGCCCCTCGGTCGACCTGCGCTTCCGCGAGCGCGTGGAGGCCTACTACGAGGCACTCTGGCGCGAGCACGTGACCGTCGACTTCGCCCACCCCGCCGCCGACCTCTCGGCGTACCGGATGGTCGTCGTCCCCAGCTCCTACCTGCTCACGGAGGCGGCGGGCAAGAATCTGCGCCGCTACGTCGAGGCGGGCGGGCACCTGGTCGTCTCCTGCTTCTCCGGGATCGTCGACGAGAACGACACCATCCACCCCGGCGCCCACCCCGGCGCGCTGCGCGACGTGCTCGGCCTGTCGGTGGAGGAGTTCCACCCGCTGCCCGAGGGCGGCACGGTGCCCGTCGGCGACGGCGGTCTGACCGGCCGGATCTGGTCCGAGCGGATCCGCCTCGCCGGGGCGCGCGCCGTCCACGCCTTCACCGGCGGGCCGGACGCGGGCCACCCCGCGGTGACCCGCCACGAGCTGGGGGCGGGCACGGCCTGGTACGTCGCCACCGCCCTCGACCCGTCCCCCGACTCCGACTCCCGTGGAAACGGCCGGGATCTGCGCGCGGTCCTGCGTACCGTCCTCGACCTGGCGGGCGTGTCCCGGCCGCGCGGCCTGCCGGACACGCTGGAGCTCGTACGCCGGGGCCGGCACCTCTTCCTCCTCAACCACGGCGACGAGCCGGTCACCGTCCAGGGGGTGAGCGGGACCGGGGTCTTCGACGGCGCCGCGCACACCGGGCCGGCGACCGTGCCCGCCGGCGGCGTCACGGTCGTCGAGCTCGCCGGGGACACATGATCGTCCCCGGGGTCGCGCCGGCCACCTGACCGCGGCGCGTCACCCGGGGTCTTCGGGGATCGTCCACATCACTCCTGACCAAGTGAGGACCCATGAAGAAGATCCTGGTGGCACTGCTGGCATGTGCCGCCGCCGTCCTGGTGCCGTTACCGGCCCGAGCCGCTCCCACGGTCGCCAACGGCGGCTTCGAGAGTGGAGGCGGCGTCGCCGCACCGCCCTCGTGGAGCACCACGGGCTCCGCCGCCGCCGACTTCACCGAGGCCGGCGGCCACGCGGGCTCCTACCGCCTGTCGCACTGGTCCACCGCCGCGTACACCGTCGAGACCCACCAGACGCTGACCGGGCTGGCCTGGGGCACCTACACGCTCCGCGCCTGGGTCAGGTCCGGGACCATGAGCCAGAGCTGGATCGCGCTGAGGAACTGCGGCTCCGCCGAGAGGCGGACCCACGTGCCGGTCAGCTCGTCGGAGTGGATCCAGATCGCCGTCACCCAGACCGTGACGGGCGGCCGGTGCACGATCGTCCTCGGCTCCGCCGCCGCGGCGGGCGGCTGGGCCAACTTCGACGACGTCACCTTCGCGGCGGGGTCGGCGACGCTGGCGGTCAAGGGCGCCGACACCTCCAGCCTGCCCAAGTCGGAGGCGTACGGAGGCAGGTACCACGACGCCGGGGGCACGCGGGGCGACGCCCTCGCGATCCTGGCGGCGGCCGGAGCCAACTACGTCCGGCTGAAGGTGTGGGTGAACCCGGCCGACGGCTACAACAACAAGGCGCGGGTGCTGGCCATGGCCCAGCGGGTCAAGGCCCGGGGGATGCGCCTGCTGGTCGACTTCCACTACTCCGACACCTGGGCCGACCCCGGCAAGCAGTACAAGCCCGCGGCGTGGACCGGACACTCGTTCGCGCAGCTCAAGGCGGCCGTCTACGACCACACCTACGACGTGCTGAACGCGCTGAAGGCGCAGGGCACCACCGCCGACATGGTCCAGGTCGGGAACGAGATCAACGACGGCATGCTCTGGGAGGAGGGCCGCAGCTCCAACTTCGGCAACCTCGCCCAGCTGCTCAACGCGGGCCACAGCGCGGTCAAGGCCGTCTCCTCCTCGACCAAGGTCGTGCTGCACCTGGCCGAGGGCGGCGACAACGGGCTCTTTCGCTGGTGGTTCGACAGCGCCGCGGCCAACGGCGTGAACTACGACGTGATCGGCGTCTCCTACTACCCCTACTGGCACGGCACGCTCGGCGCGTTCCAGGCCAACATCAACGACATCGCGTCCCGCTACGGCAGGCCCGTCCTGCTCGCCGAGACCGCCTACCCCTTCACCACAGGCAACGACGACGGCCTCACCAACATCATCACCGCGGCGACCCCGTACCCCGGGTACCCGGCCTCACCGGCGGGCCAGTCGGCGATGCTGCGCGACGTGATGAGCATCGTGCAGGCCGTGCCCGGCGGGCGCGGGCTCGGCGCCGTCTACTGGGAGCCCACCTGGACCGCGGTGGCCGGCAACGGCTGGGACCCGGCCGACCCGTCCTCGGGCAACGGCTGGGAGAACCAGGCATTGTTCGACTTCGCCGACAGGGCGCTGCCCGCGCTCGCCCAGTTCGCCCACCAGTGATCCTCGCGTCCGCGCGGCAGGACGTTCCTTCCGCGCGGTCGCCGTGAAAGCCGCCGGCCGGACCCCGCGGGGTCCGGCCGGAAAGCTTGTGTCCGGGCCCCGGCGGGGCCCGGACACGCTCGGCTGCCGCCGCCTCTCGAATCCGGATCGGACCCGGGTCAGGTGCGGGTCGGATCCAGGTGGGCGTCGGCGTCAGATGGAGATCCGGCCGGCACCGGCGCCGCCGGTCACGATCGACTTGACGCTGGAGGCGGTGTCGAGGGAGTAGGAGTAGGGGATGGAGGCCACGCTGCCGCCGGCCTGGCCGCTGCCGGAGTTGACGAAGTGGTTGTTGCGGGCGACCAGGGTGCCCGGTCCCGAGTCTCCCTCGCCGAGGTGGTAGGGGTCGTCGGTGTTCTCGAAGTAGTTGCCCTCGACCAGGACGCCCGCGCCCTCGGTGGAGGCCACGCCGTAGCCGCCGACGCTTCCGTAGTAGTTGTTGTAGACGTGCACCGGGTTGCCGAAGCGCACGCGCGGGTGGCGCTGGGTGGTGCCGTCGAACCAGTTGTGGTGGTACGTCACCCGCAGGTGCCCGCGGTCCTCGCCGCCGTTGCCGTCGTCGTGGCCGAGCAGCATGGACTTGTCGTGGTTGGTGACCTTGTTCCAGGAGATGGTGACGTAGTCACTGGCCCGCTTGACGTCCACGGCGCCGTCGTAGCCGTTGCTGAAGGTGTTGTGGTCGATCCAGACCCGGGTCGAGTACTGGACCTGGATGCCGTCGTCGTTCCAGTCGCGGAAGGACAGGTTGCGGACGATGACGTTGGAGGCCTGGGAGATGTTGAATCCGCAGCCCGCGATGGTGGCGCCGGAGTTGCCGATGATCGTCTTGTTGGAGCCGACCCTGAGCATCCCGGAGCAGGAGATCGTGCCCGACACCCGGATGACGGCCGCGCCGCTCGACGAGAGCGCGCTGCTCAGCGCCGAGGAGCTGCTGACCGTGGTGGGCGAGGCGTTGCCGCCGCCGGTGGTGCCGCCGCCCTGGGTCGCCCAGCCGACCAGGCCGCCCGGGTTGCCGGGGGTGGGGGTGATCGTGGGTGTCGGGCCGGGGGTGGGGGTGACCGTCGGGTCGGGGTTGCCGCCGCCCGCGGGGACGAGCCGCCACTGCTTGGTGGCGACGGAGTCGCAGGAGTTCTGCTGGACGAGGGCGCCGGAGGAGGTGGAGTTGTCCTTGATGTTGAGGCACTTGCCGCCGTTGGCGTTGACCACCCGGTAGTTCGACCCGGACTCGGTCAGGTTCCACGTCTGCGACGACGCGCCCGAGCAGTTCTCCTGCTGGACGGCCTTGCCCGCGGAGGTGCTCGCGTCCTTGACGCCCGCGCACAGGCCGCTGTGGACGGCCTTGAGCTGGGTGCCGCTCCCGGTCACGGTCCACGCCTGTCCCGCGCCGCCGCAGCCGTTCTGGGTGAGCTGGACGCCGGCGGAGGAGCCGGCGCCGGTCAGGCACAGGCCGCTGCCGTTGTTCACCAGGTTGTAGTTTCCCGGAGCGGGTGCGGCGGCGGAGGCGGCGGAGACGCCGGCCACCGTTCCCGACAGGGCGAGGGCGGCGACGGCGACGAGGACGCCGGCCGCCTTCCCGTTGGCTCTGTACAGCACAGTCGAGCTCCTTGCTGGTCCGGCAGGCCGGTACGACCTGCGGTTCGGAGTCCCCCCAGCGAGCACTCGCCGTTCACATATGCGATTCGCGTACATGTGAGCGAACAACCCACAAGTTAGGTAAGCGCTTTCCAGCTGTCAAGCGGGACCTGAAAGTTTCATGACGGACGCTGTCACCTGACCGCTCCCGTCGCGCTCCTGACCGGCGGAGGGGGTGCGGGAAAGAGCCCGGCCCGGCGGGCGCCGGGGCGGTGCGAGGGTTCCGGGAGGTCTAGTCGACCTCGGCGCTGCCGTTGACGCGGAGCTTGCGGCGGGCGCGGTCGTAGAAGCTCTTCGGGCCGAGCCGGACCACCCAGGCGGCGGCGCGGATCGCGGTGACGCCGAGCCCGTCCCCGGGCGTGAGGTGCGCGGCCACCGTGCCGTCCACCTCCACGGCGAGACGGCCGCTCGTCGGCAGCAGGTCGAGCATGACCCGCTCGTCGGCCGACAGCACGATGGCCCGGTTGAACGACGAGTGCGCCGCCGCGGGGACCACGAGGAACCCCTCGACCGTCGGCGACACGATGGGACCGCCCGCGGAGAAGCTGTAGGCGGTCGACCCGGTGGGAGTGGCCACGATCACCGCGTCGGCCGCGTAGCGCACGAAGGGGTGCCCCTCCACGGTGATCGACACCGCCGACAGCCCGTCCCCCGGGATCCGCACCAGGGCGATGTCGTTGAACGCGGTCACCGCCGTGCCGTCGGGCAGGGCCGCCCGCACCGCCATGCGCGGTTCGACCGTGTAGTCGTGGTTGTCGATGGCCGACAGCGCGGGGGGCAGCTCGTCGACGTCGATCTCCGCGAGGAACCCCAGCTTGCCGAGGTTGACGCCGAGGACGGGGGTCTTGCGCCCCGAGATGAGGCGCATGGTGCGCAGCATCGTGCCGTCGCCGCCGAGGCTGACGAGCAGGTCGGCGCGGTCGACCAGGGTGGCGCCGTCGACCGAGACCGCGCTGCAGTCGATACGCCCGACCTCGTCGGGCAGACCCAGCACCGTGACGTCGCGGGCGCGGGCCCACTCCACGATCGTGTCGATGGCCACCTTCGAATCGCGCTGCGGGTGCAGAACCAGCCCCACGGTCTTGACCATCCCCATGCCTCACACTGTACGTGGCCCGCCGCCGATCCCGTACGACGCGATCCCCTGTGGGCGGTGAGGGCCGGGAGCGCGTGCCCGGCACCCCGGGGGGGCCGGGGGCGCGGGACGGATCAGCGCTGGCGCCGTTCCTTCATCCGCGCCTCGTGGAGGTGGCGGCGCCCGCCCGCCAGCCGTTCCCTGACCCGTCTCTCCACGTCGGTGAAGACGCTGTGGTAGCCGTCCTCGTACTCCTCCACGACCTGGAAGGTCCACCGGCCGGGGATGACGTCGAGGCCGATCAGCTCGCGGGTCACCACGTCGGCCATCTCGGGGTGGCCCGCGGCGCGCAGCAGCTCCACCGCCTCGTCGAGCTGCAGGTCGGCGTGACCGGTCAGCTGATGGAAGGAGTAGAGGTGCCCGCGGGCCCGCTCGGTCGTCTCCAGCGCCTCGGATAGCTTTCCCAGGGCCTCGGCGGTGGCGTCGTCGACGTCGTGGGACGCGGCCCGGGACGAGGCGCCCGGCGAGGCAGGGGAGGAGGCCGGATCCGGCCGTACGTCGTGGGTCACTCGATCTCCTCCTCGAAGGGGCGCGGTAGATCAGAGAAGGCGCGCCGGAGCATGGTCGCTGAACGGCCGCATGCCATCTGAGCTGTGGGAACGTGTCACTACCCCGCGGGGGGAGGGTGAATCGCCGGCTCGTTCCGCCCTTCCCCCGGGAGCCGGGAAAGGCGCGGGCACGCCCGCGGACGGTGAGGTGTTCTTGAGTGAACACACAGTTAAATGCCAGGAAAGGTGGCTACCCTCCCTGGGCATGGAATGGCAGCGCAAGGCCAACGACGCCCTTGTCAGGCTCACCGGATTCCAGATTAACCGAGTAGGGAAAGTTGGTCCGGCGGCCACCGTGAAGCCCCCCGCGGCCGCGGAGGAGGCGTTCAGGCCGCCCGCGGACCCGAAGGTCGACCGGCTGCTGGTCGCCCCGATCTTCATCCTCTCGCCGGTCAGGTCCGGCTCCACGCTCCTGAGAGCACTGCTCAACGCCCATTCCATGCTGCACGCCCCGCACGAGCTGCACGTGCGCAGGCTCCGGGTGGAGTTCGGCACCTCGCTGGCGGAGAAGGCGATGGAGGCTCTCGGGCACGAGCGGGCCGACCTGGAACACCTGCTGTGGGATCGCGTGCTCCACCGCGAGCTGGTCAAGAGCGGCAAGACGTTCGTCGTGGACAAGACACCGGCCAACGCCTTCGCGTACCGGCGCATCGCCGCGTGCTGGCCGGACGCCCGGTTCGTCTTCCTGCTGCGCCACCCGGCGTCCGTCGCGAGTTCGTGGTACGAGGCCGGCGCAGGCAAGAGGACGCCCGAGGAGGCGGCGCTCGACGCCCTGCGCTACATGAAGGCCGTGCAGCGGGCGCGGGGGGCGCTCAGCGGGTGCACCGTGCGCTACGAGGACCTGACCGCCGACCCCGCGGCCGAGGCGCGCCGCCTCTGCGAATTCCTCGGCATCCCCTGGGAACCGGAGATGCTGGCGTACGGCGAGCAGGCCGTGCTCGAGAAGGGGCTCGGCGACTGGAAGGACAAGATCCGCTCGGGGAGCGTGCAGCCCGCGCGCGACCTGCCGAGGGCCGAGGAGATCCCCGAGTCGCTCAGGCCGATGTGCGAGAGCTGGGGATACCTGCCGCGCGCCGCGGAGCCCACGTGACGGCGCCCGGGGAGCCCGGAGCCCCCGCGGCCATGAAGATCCGCTACATGCTCCTGCACGCGTACGGCATGGGCGGGACGATCCGCACGGTGATCAACCAGGCGAACGCGATGGCCGCCGCCGGGCACGACGTCGAGATCGTCAGCGTGGTGCGCCGCAGGGAGACACCCCAGTTCCCGATCGACGCGCGTGTCCGCCTGCTGGCGCTGTCGGACCAGCGGGACGGCAGGCCCTCGGACTCGGTGGGGCGCAGGGCCTGGCGGCGGATCCGCGGCAAGATCGTGCCCGCCGGGGAGTTCGCGGCCTCCTACTTCACCGAGCGCGTGGAGCGGGCCGTCATCGACTACGTCTCCGCGCTCCAGGACGGCATCCTGGTCACCACCCGTCCCGCGCTGAACCTCATCTCCGCCCGGCGCGCTCCCGCGAGCGTCGTCAGGATCGCCCAGGAGCACATGAACCTGGCCACCCACCCCGAGGCGGTCCGGGCGGCGATCGCCCGTCACTACGGAGACCTGGACGCGGTGGCCGTGCTCACCGGGACCGACAGGAGGGAGTACCAGGAGCTCCTGCCCGGCACCCCCGTCGTGCGCATCCCCAACGCGGTCGGCCTCGTGCGGCAGCCGCTCTCCCGGCAGGAGGACAGGCTCGTGGTCGCGGCCGGGCGGCTCGTCGGGCAGAAGGGCTTCGACCTGCTGATCCCCGCGTTCCGGCAGGTCGTCGACCACCACCCCGACTGGCGGCTGCGCATCTACGGCACCGGCCCGAAGAAGGACGCGCTGCGCGGGCTCCTGAAGGAGTACGGACTTCGTGACAACGTCACCCTGATGGGACGGACCGACCGTCTCGACGAGGAGCTGGCCAAGGCCTCCTTCTACGTGCTCAGCTCACGGTTCGAGGGCCTGCCGATGGTGATGATCGAGGCGATGACCCAGGCGCTGCCCGTCGTCGCCTTCGACTGCCCGACCGGTCCGGCCGACGTGCTGACCCCCGGGGTCGACGGGCTGCTCGTCCCTCCCCGGGACGTCGACGCGCTGGCGGCGGCGATGATCCGGCTCATCGAGGACCGGGGGCTGCGGGAGCGGATGGGGGCCGCCGCCGCCGTCACCGCGCGTGACTACACACCCGAAGTGATCATGCCGCTCTGGGAGAACCTCTTCGCCGAACTCCTGGGCCGCGCACCGGAACGGCTACGCTGACCGGTTCTGCCTGATTTTCATCTTTTATGGGAGATGTCGCCCGGGACGGCACTTCGCCTTTCTCGCCGTCGTCGTGCCGTGCCCTCCCGGCGGGGTGGTTCACGGGATTTCCGATGCCGCGCGAAGGGGATTTCCGCTGTACCGTGCCGGCCGCCGGGGATACGCGGCACGATGTCTGGCATGACGGATATTCCCAGCTCACAAAGCCCTTCATATGAGCCGGACCGCCGATATGAATAAGACATTCAATCTTTTTCGGGCATTTGACGATAGCGACTTTTTTAATTATTGGCCGGATCGTATTCAATGCTTGACAAGATATTTAAGGGCAACCCAAAATTGAGGCGTCCACGATGGCGGGCCATATCCGGGCTCCGCGCATCGGGGGGTCAACGATTCTGCCGTTTCTGTCGCGGGTAATTGGCGTGCCCCCCTGGTTGATCCATGTCTTCTTTCCCCTGTCGGTACGAGTACGGATCGGTGGTGTGTTGTGACGGAGTTCGAGGCTGGCCGGTCGCAGCTGAGTCTGAGTACGGACGCCGCGCGTAACCTGGCGACGACGACCAAGTCGACTCCCCAGATGCAGGAGATCACCTCACGGTGGCTGCTGCGGATGCTCCCCTGGACGCAGGTCTCGGGCGGCACCTACCGCGTCAACCGGCGGCTGACCTACACGATCGGCGACGGGCGGGTGAGCTTCACCAACTCCGGGTCGCAGGTGGCGGTCATCCCGGCCGAGCTGTGCGAGCTGCCCCTGTTGCGCGGGTTCGACGACTCCGACGTCCTCGACGCGCTGGCGGGCCGGTTCGTCCAGCGGGAGTTCCAGGCCGGCGACGTGCTCGTGGAGGCGGGGCGACCGGCCGACGAGGTCGTGCTCATCGCGCACGGCAAGGTCAACAAGGTCGGCACCGGGCCGTACGGCGACGAGATCGTGCTGACCGTGCTGGCCGCGGGCGACCACTTCGGCGACGACACCCTGGTCGGCGACGAGGGCGAGTGGCCGTTCACCGCCAAGGCGGTCACCAGCGGCACGGCGATGGTCCTGCCCCGGCAGGCCTTCCTGGAGCTGACCGAGCAGGCGGAGCCGCTCCAGGCCCATCTGCGCCGGCGGGAGACGGCCTCTCGCGGGCCGCAGAACAAGTACGGCGAGGCCGCCGTCGAGGTGGCCGCCGGCCACGAGGGAGAGGCCGACCTGCCGGGCACGTTCGTCGACTACGAGCTCTCCCCGCGCGAGTACCAGCTGAGCGTCGCGCAGACGGTCCTGCGGGTGCACAGCCGGGTGGCCGACCTCTACAACGACCCGATGGACCAGATCGAGCAGCAGCTCCGGCTCACGATCGAGGTGCTGCGCGAGCGGCAGGAGCACGAGCTGATCAACAACCGTGAGTTCGGGCTGCTGCACAACGCCGACCTCAAGCAGCGGATCCACACCCGCACCGGCCCGCCCACCCCCGACGACCTCGACGAGCTGCTCAGCCGCCGCAGGAGCACGAGCTTCTTCCTGGCCCACCCGCACGCCATCGCCGCCTTCGGCCGCGAGTGCAACGCGCGCGGGCTCTACCCGCAGGGCGTCGACGTCGGCGGCAGCGGGGTGCCCGCCTGGCGTGGCGTCCCCATCTTCTCCTGCAGCAAGATCCCCATCACCGAGACCCGCACCACCTCGATCCTGGCCATGCGCGTCGGCGAGGACAACCAGGGGGTCATCGGCCTGCACCAGACCGGCATCCCCGACGAGTACCAGCCCAGCCTGTCGGTCCGCTTCATGGGCATCAGCGAGAAGGCGATCATCTCCTACCTGGTCAGCGCCTACTACTCCGCCGCCGTCCTGGTGCCCGACGCGCTCGGCATCCTGGAAGACGTCGAGATCGGCCACTGACGAAAGGTGAGGACAGGCGACGACAGGGCTTCGGACCGGCCGCTAAGCGAGGGAGAGCGATCATGACGACCATCGAGACGTCGACGGACGGACGGTCCGCGGGCGAGGTGCTGGCCTGGAGCCGGGACATGGTCGAGGCGACCCTGCGCCCGGCGGCCGACACGCTGCCCGCGTCGATGAGGCGCATCGCCGGATACCACTTCGGCTGGTGGGACGAGCAGGGCCGGCCGTCCACGACCGGCGGGGGCAAGGCGATCCGCCCCGCGCTGGCCCTGCTGTCGGCGGAGGCCGTCGGCGGCACCGCGGTCTCGGCGCTCCGGCCTGCGGCCGCCGTCGAGCTGGTGCACGACTTCTCCCTCCTGCACGACGACGTGATGGACGGTGACCGGACCCGCCGCCACCGCCCCACGGCCTGGGCCGTCTTCGGGGTCAGCCCGGCCATCCTGGCCGGTGACGCGCTGCTGACGCTCGCCTTCGACGTGCTCGCGACCGGAGGACACCCGGGCACCGCCGAGGCGACCCGGATTTTCAGCACCGCGGTCCAGGAACTGCTCGACGGCCAGAGCGCGGACGTCGCCTTCGAGGAACGCCGGGATGTCGGGCCGGCCGAGTGCATGAGCATGGCGGCCGGCAAGACCGGTGCCCTGCTGGGCTGCGCCTGCGGACTCGGCGCCCTGTTCGGCGGCGGCGGCCCCGAGCAGGTCGAGCACTTCGTCGCCTTCGGCCGGGACCTGGGGCTGGCGTTCCAGCTCGTCGACGACCTGCTGGGCATCTGGGGAGACCCCGAGGCGACCGGCAAGCCGGTCCACTCGGACCTGCGCAGCCGCAAGAAGTCCATCCCGGTCGTCGCCGCCCTGACCTCCGGCACCCCGGCCGGACAGGAGCTGGCCGGCCTCTACCACCGAAAGCAGCCGCTCTCCGACGCCGAACTGGTCCGGGCGGCCGAGCTCGTCGAGGCGGCGGGCGGGCGGGCCTGGACCCAGGTGGAGGCCGACGAGCTGCTCGCACGGGCCCTGCGCCACCTGGCGGCCGCGGGCGCGCTGTCCCGGCCCGCCGCCGAGCTGACCGCACTCGCCCGTCTCGTCACCCGCCGCGACCACTGATCGGAGCGTCGTACGCCTGGCGTCGGCGACGCTCCGGCGAGGGGGCTCAGACGAAGGCGCTCGTACCGGTGATCGCCCGTCCCACGATCAGGGTGTTGATCTCGCGCGTCCCCTCGTAGGAGTAGATCGCCTCGGAGTCGGCCACGAAGCGGCCGACGTCGTAGTCGAGGACGATGCCGTTGCCACCCAGGATCTCCCTGGCCCATCCCACGGCCTCGCGCATCCGCGCCGTGCAGAAGGCCTTGGCCATGGCCGAGTGCTCATCCTTGTAGACGCCCGCGTCCTGGAGCTGTGCCAGCCGCACCACCATGCCCAGCGAGCAGGTGACGTTGCCCAGCATCCGCACGAGCAGGTCCTGCACGAGCTGGAATCCCGCGATCGGCCGCCCGAACTGCTCGCGCGTCCTGGCGTACTCCAGCGCGAGCTCGTAGGCGCCCGTCATGCAGCCCACCGCCTGCCACGCCACGCCTCCCCGGGTCTGCCGCAGGATGGTGCCGGTGTCGCGGAAGCCGTTGGCCCTCTGCAGCCGGTTGATCTCCGGCACCAGGCAGTTGGTGAGCGTGATGTCGGCGTTCTGGACCGTGCGCAGGGCTATCTTGTTCTCGATCTTCGTGGCGGCGAAGCCGGGCGTGCCCTTCTCGACCACGAATCCCTTGACCTGGCCGTCGGCCTCGTCCTTGGCCCACACCACGATCAGATCGGCGAAGGTCGCGTTGCCGATCCAGCGCTTGGCCCCGTTGAGCACCCACACGTCGCCCTCGCGCCGGGCCGTCGTGCGCAGCCCCGCCGCGACGTCGGATCCTCCCTCGGGCTCCGTCAGCGCGAACGCCCCGATCTTCTCCATCGCCGCCATCGGCGGCAGCCATCGCTCCCGCTGCTCCTCCGAGCCCAGCCGGTCGACGCTGCCCATCGCCAGACCGTTGTGGACACCGAAGAACGTGCCCATCGACGGGTCCACCCGGTTCATCTCCAGGACCACGAACCCGGTCAGCAGGCTGCGTGCCCCCCGATAGGCCAGGCCCGCGATGTCGAGCTTGGCGAACTCGGGAATCAGCTGGTGGGGGAAGCGCGCGTTGGTCCACGCCTCGTTCGCGATGGGCGCGACCTCCTGCGCCATGAACTCCCGTACCCGGAGCACGATCTCCTTCTCGTGCTCCTCCAGCAGCTCGGAGTAGTCGTAGAAATCACCCGTCGTCATCGGCGCGGTTTCCCTCCGGTCGTCGTCCCCCTCCACTGCCCGAAAGCCGGGGGATCAAGCGGAAGACCTCACCGGGAACCACGGGAAACGCCGGAAACGCCGGAAACGCCGGAAACGACGGAAGCCCGGGTCGCCCCGGGCTTCCGCGTCGACTGCCGACCGGTCGCGGCGCGACCGTCAGGCGGGACTACCAGCGGCGGGTGTAGACGCGCACCCAGTCGGACCGGCTGCGGCTCTCGGAGAGCTCGTCGTTGCCGTCGAAGATCGCGCGGTACTCGCCGCTGCTGTACGCGCGGGCCTTGGCGCGGAAGGTGCCCTTCCAGCCGGTGTCGGGGGAGGTGACGAACTTCCACGTGTTGGTACCGCGCTTGCGGAAGTAGATCTCCACCTCCTCGCCGCGCACGCCCTTCCAGCGGTCGTCGTCGACCTGGAGACGGCCGGTGAAGTAGACCGTGCGACCCTTGCGGACGGTCCCGGGGTTCGCGGAGAACCGGTAGATCCGGGTGTCGGCCTTCTCGGCCTTCTCGTGGACGACGGAGAAGTTGACCTCGTCGGTCACCTTCTTGCCGTCCTTGTCGTACGCGTCGGCGATCGCGACCCAGCGACCCTCGAAGTCGTTCTCGTCGAAGCTGGTCGTGAAGCGCCAGAGGTCACCCTTGTGCAGGAGCCTGGGCTCCGGCGCCGCCAGGGTGCGGGCCTGGTCGGAGACCGGCCTGAGGCGAAGTTCGACACGGGTGGCCTCGGTGGTGCGGACCTCGATGCTGACCCTCTTGTCGTCGTCTCCCTTCACGACGACCGGGTTCGGGTTCACGTTGTCGATGCGCACGCTGAGAGCGACTCGCTCCGCGGAGGCCGTTCCGGCGGACAGGAGCAGCGAGCTGCTCACCGCCGCTGACAGCAGACCGATGGCGATTCGTTTCATCAAGATGCTTCCTCTTCTCCCCGTTTCGGGGGCGACCTGTTGGCCGTCCCCGTCCCATAAGACGGCACAGAAGCGACTGATGTTGCCTGAAGTGTCGAAAAAAGAGGGTTTAGATCTCCGTAAGGTAACGTTTCCCGGCAAAAACGACCAGGTCAACCGCCGGTTGCCGGGCCCCAGAAATTTTTCTGCGATAAGCGTGATATGTCCGATTTGTCGGGAATAGGGTTCGGCGGATGGGGTGGGGCTGGGCGGCCGGGGGATTCTGAGCCTCTAATCGGTCATAACAGACATATCGGACATGGCGTCGCGGTGCCGGCGGGCGGATAGCGTTTGCGTATGAGTGCCACCATCGTCGCCAAGGACCTGGCCGCCGGACACGGCGACCGAGCGCTTTTCACCGGGCTCGACCTGGTGGTCGCCCCCGGCGACGTCGTCGGCCTGGTCGGCGTGAACGGCGCGGGCAAGTCCACCCTGATGCGGATCCTCGCGGGGCTGCTCCCGCCCGAGCACGGCTCCGTGCGGCTCAGCCCGCCTTCGGCGTCGGTCGGCTACCTGCCCCAGGAGCGCGAGCGCCGCGCGGACGAGACGATCGCGGACTTCCTGGCCCGCCGTACCGGGGTGGCCGCCGCGCAGCGCGCGCTGGACGCCGCGACCCAGGGGCTGGTGGAGGGAACCCCGGGGGCGGACGACGCCTACGCCACCGGCCTGGAGCGCTGGCTCGCCCTGGGCGGTGCCGACCTGGAGGACCGGGCCGCCGAGGTCGTCGCCGAGCTCGGCCTCGCCGTGGAGCTCGACCGGCCGATGACGGCGCTCTCCGGCGGCCAGGCCGCGCGGGCGGGCATGGCCTCCCTGCTGCTCAGCCGCTACGACGTCTTCCTGCTCGACGAGCCCACCAACGACCTCGACCTGGAGGGGCTGGAACGGCTCGAACGCTTCGTCACCGGGCTGCGGGCCGGGACCGTCCTGGTCAGCCACGACCGCGAGTTCCTGGCCAGGACCGTGAACCGGGTCGTCGAGCTCGACCTCGCCCAGCAGCTGGTCAGGGTGCACGGCGGTGGCTACGAGGCCTATCTCGCCGAGCGCGAGGTCGCCCGCCGGCACGCCCGCGACGAGTACGAGGAGTACGCAGGCACCGTCGCCTCCCTCAAGCAGCGCGCGGGGATGCAGCGCGCCTGGATGGAGAAGGGCGTCAAGAACGCGCGGCGCAAGGCATCCGACAACGACAAGGTCGGCCGCAACTTCCGTACCGAGGCGACCGAGAAGCAGGCCGCGAAGGCCCGCCAGACCGAGCGGCTGATCGAGCGGCTGGAAGAGGTCGAGGAGCCCCGCAAGGAGTGGGAGCTCCGCATGGAGATCGCGGTGGCCCCGAGATCGGGGGCCGTCGTCGCGACGCTGCGCGACGCCGTGGTCCGGCGCGGCGCGTTCACCCTCGGCCCGGTGAACCTGGAGGTCGGCTGGGCCGAGCGGGTGGCGGTCACCGGCGCCAACGGCTCCGGCAAGTCGACCCTGCTGGCCGCGCTGCTGGGCCGGCTCCCGCTGGACGAGGGCAACGCCTCGCTGGGTCCCGGGGTGGTCGTCGGCGAGGTGGACCAGGCGCGGGGGCTGTTCCTCGGCGACGAACCCCTGGTGGAGGCCTTCGGCGCCGCGGTGCCCGACATGGTTCCCGGCGACGTGCGCACGTTGCTCGCCAAGTTCGGGCTCCGCGCCGCGCACGTGCCGCGCCCGGCCGTCACCCTGTCTCCGGGGGAGCGGACCCGGGCCGCGCTGGCGCTGCTCCAGGCGCGCGGGGTGAACCTCCTCGTGCTCGACGAGCCGACCAACCATCTGGACCTGGCCGCGATCGAGCAACTGGAGTCCGCGCTCGCCTCCTATCCCGGTACGCTGCTGCTGGTCACTCACGACCGCCGGATGCTGGAGGCGGTGCACACCACCCGGCGGGTCCACGTCGACGGCGGCAGGATCGCCGAAAGCTGACCGGGACGGCCCGCCGGACCTGACTGTTGACGTAACTTTCGCAAGCAGCCGCAAGTAATTGCTTCTCTTGCCTTATAGTTTCATCATGACGCGACGGCTTGCAGAAGTGGCCAAGAAGGTCGGGATGAGCGAGGCGACGGTCAGTCGCGTGCTCAACGGGAAGCCCGGGGTGTCCGAGGCGACCCGTGAGGCCGTTCTCACGGCGCTCGACGTGCTCGGCTACGAGCGGCCGACCCAGCTGCGCGGTGACAGGGCGCGGCTGGTCGGGCTCGTCCTGCCCGAGCTGCAGAACCCCATCTTCCCCGCTTTCGCCGAGGTCGTCGGGGGTGCGCTGGCCCAGCAAGGGTTCACCTCCGTGTTGTGCACCCGCACCTTGGGGGGCGTCTCCGAGGCGGAGTACGTCGATCTGCTGCTCCAGCAGCAGGTGTCCGGTGTGGTCTTCGCCGGAGGCCTGTTCGCCCAGGCGGACGCCTCCCACGAGCACTACGAGCTGCTGCGGGAGCGGCGCCTGCCGACCGTGCTGGTGAACGCCGCGGTCGCGCACCTCGCCTTCCCCCAGGTCTCCTGCGACGACGTGGCCGCCGCCGAGATGGCGCTGGGCCACCTGCGGTCGCTGGGCCACGAGCGGATCGGCATGGTGCTCGGCCCTCCCGACCACGTGCCCTCCCGGCGCAAGCTGGACGCGGCGGACCTCGACCCCGAGTTCGTGGAGCACACCATGTTCTCCCTGGAAGGGGGGCACGCGGCGGCCGCGCGGCTGATACGCAAGGGGGTGACCGGCGTCATCTGCGCCAGCGACGTGATGGCCCTGGGCGCGATAAGGGCGGCCCGCAGGGCGGGGCTCTCCGTGCCCGACGACGTCTCCGTGATCGGCTACGACGACTCCGCGCTGATGAACTGCACCGACCCGCCGCTGACGACGCTGCGCCAGCCGATCGACGCGATGGGCCGCGCGGTCGTCGACCTTCTCGCCGCCCAGATCGACAAGGCCCTGGTGCCGGCCGACGAGCTGCTCTTCGAGCCCGAGCTGGTGGTCAGGGCCTCGACCGGCCCGGTCAGGCGCTGAGGGGCCTCGCCGGTCCTCCCCGTGCTCCGAGGCCGGGGACGGCGGTCGCCGCACCGCCGGGCCCGTTCCGGTCGCCCGCCTCGGGTCCCGTTCACGGACCATCCGGCATGCGGGCGTCGCCATCTTCCGGATCTTCGTTCGCTTGTTACAAATATATGTCGTAAACGAGAAGGTAAAATGTTCAGAGTTTCCCGGAAGTGATCCTCCGCGGCTGGAGGCGGCCCACGTGCTCCCCCGGCCCGGGGTGGCTCGCGCGACCGGTTCGCACCCTCCGCGGGCTCGCCGGAGGGGCATCGCGCGTCCCTTTCGCCGCGGTCCGGCGCTTTGGCCCGCACCGGAACATCTCGGGGCCTCCCGTTTGCCGTTTTCGTCACTCTGAGTAGTTATTGATCTCTTACAGTTATCGCGACAAGTGTGGAAGATCCATGGCTTGCCGCCCCCCGAAGACATGCTTCGTCATTCGGAAGGAAGAGATCTTGCGTAAGAGATTTGCCGCGCTCACCTCGGCGGGCGTAGGCGCTTTGATGGTCATCCTGGCGGCACCGGCGGTGGCCGCCCCCACCGCCGACACCATCGTCACCTTCTCCGTGGAGGCGGGAAGCCTGGACATCGTCGCGCCGGCCGGCCCGATCGACCTCGGTTCGGCTCCCCCCGGTGGCACGCTCACCGGCCAGATCGGCCCCGTGTCGGTCTCCGACACCCGCGGTGGGGCCGACTCGGTCTGGACCGCGACGGTGTTCGCGACGGACTTCACCGCCGCCGCGCTGACGATTCCCTTCGCCTCCCTGGAGTACTGGTCCGGGCCGACGACCGCCACCACCGGCGGCGGCACCTTCATCCCCGGACAGCCCACGGTGGGCGACGCGGTCCCCATGACGGGTACCACGCTGACCGCCATCCCGGCCATGGCCCACACGGGAGGCACGGGAGGCAGCACGGCCACGTGGAACCCCACGCTGATCGTCAACATTCCCATCACGGCGCAGATCGGCGACTACACCGGGACGGTGACACATCAGGTGGCATAGCCGGATCGCTGGACCGTTCGCGCTGACGCTGCTGGCCGTGCTGTGTTCCAGCGTGGCCGGCGCGTCGGCCGGTGTGCCGGCCGGGGAGAGCCTGGTCGCGGCCGACCCCCGGGGCACGATCGGCATCCGCCTTCTCGAAGCACCGGTCAGCCGTCGCGGCGATCCTCGCGCGCTCTCCTACATCGTCGACCATCTCCATCCGGGCACCACCATCCAGCGGAAGGTGGAGATCTCCAACACGTCCAGGAAACCGCAGCACGTCAGCCTGTATCCGGCCGCCGCCAACGTCGTGCGGAACGGTTTCCACGCACCGGCGGGCCGCCCCAGGAACGAGCTGGTGAGCTGGATCTCGCTCGACCGCGACTCGGTCGACCTGCCGCCGGGGGGCACGGCGACCGCCCAGGTAACGATCAAGGTGCCGCTCGTCGCCTCGCGTGGTGAGCGGTTCGCCGTGGTCTGGGCGGAGGTCGCCGCCGAAGCCAACGACTCCCACCCCGTGCGCGTCGTCAACCGGGTCGGGATCCGCGTCTACCTCGATGTCGGGCCGGGCGGGGAACCGCCGTCGGACTTCCGCATCGAGAAACTGACGCCCATGCGCGCCGCGGACGGCAGCCCGCAACTGCTGGCACTGATCCGTAACACCGGAGGGCGGACCCTGGACATGAACGGGGCGCTGTCGTTGACGGACGGCCCCGGTGGCCTGCAGGCCGGGCCTTTCCCCGCCGACCTGGGGGTCACGCTGCTTCCCGGCGCCGTCGCTCCGGTGACCGTGACCATGGACCGGCGCATGCCGGAAGGCCCGTGGAAGGGCAAGGTCACCCTGACGAGCGGCATGGTGAAACGGGCGGTCACCGCCACCTTCACCTTCCCGGCGGAGGGCCAGGGCTTTTCCGTCGAGCCCGACGAGAACCACCTGCCCCTGGTGGGGCTGGTGGCCGGAGTGATCGTGCCCGTCACCGCCCTCGGCCTCATGGTGCGCCGCAGGCGCCGGGCCGCCGCCCCGACGAGCTGACGCTCCGCGTCGGGACGGCGGCCCGGTGGCCGTGCCGGACGGGCGGGGAGACCCGCCCGTCGCTCACTTCGAGACGTAGAGGACCTTCCAGCTGCCCGCGTACAGGCAGTTCAGGGAGGGCTTGGCGGCCTTGGCCTCGGAGCAGACCTTGAGCTCGACCTGGTAGAGGTCGCGCTGGGTGAACGTGAACGACTTCGGGGTGCCGTACGAGCAGTCGACGATGCTGCGGTGCTTGAACGGCAGGTTCTTGCCGTCGGCGCTCCGGTAGGTGAGGCGGAAGACCGCCCAGCCGCAGGAGGGGCCCTTCGTCAGGTCGTAGACCTTGCCGGAGATCCTGCCTCTCTCGGCGGCGGGGATGTCCGCGTGGTCCTCGCCGGAGACGGTCAGTGAGCCCTTCGCCTTCGCCCTCCTGCCGGGGGCGTAGTAGGTGCCCCACGGGCCGGCGCCCTGCGCCGCCGTCGTGCCGGTGGTGGCCGGGCCGGTCGGCGCCTGGGCGGTCGCCGCCAGGGCGGTCGCCGGGGCGATGGAGACGAGGGCGGTGGCGAGGGCGAGTCCTGTGAGGAGGCGGCTGATCGTCATGGGAGGGGTTCCTTTCCGGCTGCTGTGTCCACAGTGTGTGACGGACCGCTTTCAGCCGGGTTGACCGCTCACTGCAAACGAGTATCAGCCGCCTATCAGGGGGAAGGGGGAGTCAACAGGAGGTAAGTACATGGAAGCGCTGGGAATCGACATCGGCGGGTCGGGGATCAAGGGCGCGCCGGTGGACGTCGCGAAGGGGCGGCTGACGCGGGAGCGGCTGCGCATCCCCACGCCGGACCCCTCCAGGCCCGAGGCCGTGGCCGCGGTGGTGGCGGAGATCGTCGAGCACTTCGCCTGGGACGGGCCGGTGGGGGTGACCTTTCCGGGGATCGTGGTCGACGGGGTCGCCAGGTCGGCCGCCAACGTGGACAAGGACTGGATCGGCACGGACGCGCGGCAGCTGTTCACCAAGGCGACGGGGCTGCCGACGGCCGTGCTGAACGACGCCGACGCGGCCGGCCTGGCCGAGGTGGCGGCGGGCGCCGCCAAGGGCAGAACGGGCGTGGTGATGCTGCTGACCTTCGGCACCGGGATCGGCAGCGCCCTGCTCATGGACGGCCGCCTGGTGCCCAACACCGAGCTCGGCCACCTGGAGATCAGGGGCAAGGAGGCCGAGAAGCGCGCCTCCGACCACGCCCGCGAGGCGCACGACCTCGAATGGGACGAGTGGGCCGAGAGGGTGCAGGAGTATCTGGAACACGTCGAGGCGCTGTTCTCCCCGTCGCTGTTCATCATCGGCGGAGGGGTCAGCAAGAAAGCCGACAAGTTCCTGCCCCATATCAAGCTGCGCACCCCGATCGTCCCGGCGGGTCTTCAGAACGAGGCGGGCATCGTGGGCGCCGCCATGGCGGCCGTGGGGTAGCGGCGGCCCTACCCGGGTGCGCGCTTCGCGCAGGCGGCCCGGGGAGGTCGGCGTATGCCACGGGCGAGCGGCGGGGATCGGGAACGGCGGGGGGTCGGCGGGGACCGCGAACGGCGGCGAGGAGCGGGAACGGCGAGGGGCGGGAACGGCGGGGAGCGGCGGGGATCGGGAACGGCGGCGAGCGCCCGGCGGAGGCCGGGGAGTCTGCGGCGTCTGCGGCGTCTGCGGCGTCTGCCTGAGGGTTCGGCGGCGGCCGTCGCGCACCGTCCGGGAGAGGCTCCGAAGAGGAGTCTGAAACTTTCATCGTGCTAGAAATCTGTTCGGTGAGGTCAGAGGCTGGGACGGCCCTATTCGAGAGCCTCAGACGTGCAACAAGCTGTACACATCCGTGAAACATCCGGAATATGGGAGCGCTCCCACCATCCTCCTGGAGATGATCACGAATGACAGTCAATCCGCGCCGCCATGCCTGGCGCAACCGGCTTGCGGCCACGGCGGCCATGCTCGTGGCCGCCGCCGGTCTCGCCACCGGGCAAGCCGCCACGGCGCACGCCGCAGTCGCCTGCGACGTCGCCTACACCACCAACGACTGGCAGGGCGGATTCACCGCCAGCGTCACCCTCAAGAACCTTGGTGACCCGCTCAACGGCTGGACCCTGGGCTTCGCCTTCACCGCCGGGCAGACCGTCCAGCAGGGCTGGTCGGCGACCTGGGCCCAGTCGGGCACCCAGGTCACCGCGAGGAACCTCTCCTGGAACGGCGCCCTCGCCACCGGCGCCTCCACCAGCATCGGCTTCAACGGGTCGTGGAACGGGAGCAACCCCAAACCCGCCGCCTTCACGGTCAACGGCGTGACCTGCGGCGGGCAGAACCCGGTCAACCAGCCCCCCACGGTCAGCCTGACCAGCCCCGCCTCCGGATCCACCCACCAGGCCGGTGCCGCGGTGCCGCTCGCGGCGACCGCGAGCGACGACGGCTCCGTCAGCAAGGTGGAGTTCTACGTCGACGGCGCGCTGGTCAACACCGACACCAGCGCTCCTTACTCCTACTCCGCCACCGGCCTGTCGTCCGGCTCCCACACGGCCAGCGCCAAGGCCTTCGACAACGCCTCCCCGGCGCTGTCCACCCAGACCGCCGCGGTCCCCTTCACCGTGGGTGGCACCCCGACGCCGTCGATCATCGCCTCCCCGGCCTCCCTCAGCGTTCCCGAGGGCGCCTCTAGGACGACCAGCTTCAGGCTCAGCCAGGCGCCGAGCGGCAACGTCACGGTCAACCTGACCAAGACGGGTGACGCGGACCTCACCATCACGCCCTCCACGCTGCTCTTCACCCCCGGCAACTGGAACGTGGCGCAGAACGTGACGGTCTCGGCGGCCCAGGACGCCGACGAGGCGAACGGCACCGCCACCGTCGCGGCCGCCGCCACCGGCCACACCGGTGCCTCCGTCGCCGTGACCGAGGCCGACGACGACGGCGACACGACGCCGATCACGCACGTCGACAACCCGTACGACGGAGCCGACGGCTACGTGAACCCCGACTGGTCGTCCAAGGCCGCCGCCGAGCCCGGTGGCGACGCGATCGCCGACATCTCCACCGGCGTGTGGCTGGACCGCATCGCCGCCATCGCGGGCTCCTCCTCGGCCATGGGCCTGCGCGAGCACCTGGACGAGGCCCTGGAGCAGGACGCGGCCAACGGCAGCAGGCCGCTGACGATCCAGGTCGTCATCTACAACCTGCCCAACCGCGACTGCTCGGCGCTCTCGTCCAACGGTGAGCTGCTCATCGCCGAGAACGGTCTGAACCGCTACAAGACCGAGTACATCGACCCGATCGCCGCGATCATGGGCGAGTCGAAGTACGCCGGTCTGCGGATCTCGACGATCGTCGAGATCGACTCGCTGCCGAACCTGGTCACCAACCTCAACCTGGCGAAGTGCCAGGAGGCCAAGGACAGCGGCGCCTACGTCAACGGCGTCCGCTACGCCCTGGACAAGCTGCACGCGATCAAGAACGTCTACACCTACGTCGACGCCGGGCACCACGGCTGGCTCGGCTGGGACAGCAACTTCGGCCCGGCCGCCGACCTGTTCGCGAGCACCGTCGCCGGCACCGCCGCGGGCTTCGACAGCGTGGACGGCTTCATCACCAACACCGCCAACTACTCGGCGCTGCGCGAGCCGCACTTCACCATCAACACCACCGTCAACGGCCAGAGCGTCCGCCAGTCCGAGTGGCTGGACTGGAACTTCTACGTCGACGAGCTCTCCTTCGCCCAGGCCTTCAGGACCACGCTGATCCAGAAGGGCTTCAGGTCCAACCTCGGCATGCTGATCGACACCTCCCGCAACGGCTGGGGAGGCTCGGCCCGCCCGGCCGCTCCCAGCACCTCGACGAACGTGAACACCTTCGTCGACCAGTCGCGCGTCGACCGCAGGTTCCACGCCGGCAACTGGTGCAACCAGAGCGGTGCCGGACTGGGCGAGCGCCCGCGGGCCAACCCCGCCACCGGTCTGGACGCCTACGTCTGGATCAAGCCCCCGGGCGAGTCCGACGGCTCCAGCGAGCCGATCCCGAACAACGAGGGCAAGGGCTTCGACGAGATGTGCGACCCGGCCTACGAGGGCAACGACCGCAACGGCCACAACATGAGCGGTGCCCTGGCCGACGCGCCGATCTCCGGCAAGTGGTTCTCCGCCCAGTTCCGCCAGCTGCTCCAGAACGCCTACCCGCCGCTCCCGTAACCCGCTGACCCTCCGGTCCCGCTCCCGCGGGACCCGGATGGGTCCCGAACACGGCGGCCCCGTCACCCCGGCCCCGGGGAGGCGGGGCCGCCTCCTTTTATTGGGATGCGGTGGAGCGGCGGCTCGGGCAGCATGGTCGGTCGGGCCTTCGCACAGGGGCCTTCAGGTGTGGAGCCTCACACGCGCCTTCGCGGCCGCGGGTGGGCCTGCACACGTGGGCCGAAAGTATCCTGGGTTCAGTATGGGAACGCCTCCTTTGACATCGCCTCTCTCCGACCTGCACGCGCGCCTGCCCGAGCTCACGCTGCGTGACCAGCGGCGACTTCGCCGCAGGCTCGACGGGGCCCGCAGGGTCAGAAACCGCGCCGCGCAGCAGAAGATCGCCGCGGAGATCACCTCCGACATCGAGCGGGCCGAGCGGCGGGTCGCCCAGCGCCGCGCCGGCGTCCCCGCGATCACCTATCCGGAGGCGCTGCCGGTCAGCCAGCGCAGGGACGACATCCTGGAGGCGATCCGCGACAACCAGGTCGTGATCGTCGCCGGAGAGACCGGTTCCGGCAAGACCACCCAGCTGCCGAAGATCTGCCTCGAGCTGGGCCGGGGCGTCAGGGGCCTGATCGGGCACACCCAGCCTCGCCGCATCGCCGCCCGTACCGTGGCCGAGCGCGTCGCCGAGGAGCTCGACACCCCGCTCGGCGACGCCGTCGGCTACAAGGTGCGCTTCACCGACCAGGTGAGCGACGGCACCCTCGTCAAGGTCATGACGGACGGCATCCTGCTGGCCGAGCTGCAGAACGACCGCGACCTCGACCAGTACGACACGCTGATCGTCGACGAGGCGCACGAGCGCAGCCTCAACATCGACTTCATCCTGGGCTACCTCAAGCAGCTCCTCCCGCGCCGCCCCGACCTGAAGGTGATCATCACCTCGGCGACCATCGACCCCGAGCGCTTCTCCAAGCACTTCGGCGACGCGCCGATCGTGGAGGTCTCCGGCCGGACCTACCCCGTCGAGGTGCGTTACCGGCCGATCGCCGAGGACGACGACCAGATCCAGGCGATCGGCAACGCCGTCGACGAGCTGTGCGCGGAGGGGCCCGGCGACATCCTGGTCTTCCTCAGCGGCGAGCGGGAGATCCGCGACACCGCCGAGGCGCTGTCGAAGCGCAAGGACGCCGAGATCCTGCCGCTGTACGCCAGGCTGTCCGCCGCCGAGCAGCACCGGGTCTTCCAGCGGCACACCAACCGCCGGGTCGTGCTGGCCACCAACGTGGCCGAGACCTCGCTGACCGTGCCGGGCATCAAGTACGTGGTCGACCCCGGCTTCGCCAGGATCTCCCGCTACAGCCACCGCACCAAGGTCCAGCGCCTGCCCATCGAGGCGATCTCCCAGGCCTCGGCCAACCAGCGCAAGGGCCGCTGCGGCCGCGTCTCCGAGGGCATCTGCATCCGGCTGTACGAGGAGGACGACTTCGTCACCCGGCCGGAGTTCACCGACCCGGAGATCCTGCGCACCAACCTCGCCTCGGTCATCCTGCAGATGACCTCGATCGGCCTGGGCGACATCGGGGCCTTCCCGTTCGTCGAGCCGCCCGACCAGCGCCAGGTCAGGGACGGCTACGACCTGCTGCTCGAACTGGGCGCCTTCGACCAGGCCAGGCAGATGACCCCGCTCGGCCGGAAGCTGGCCGGGCTCCCGGTCGACCCGCGCCTGGCCCGCATGGTGCTGGAGGCCGACCACAACGGCTGCGTCCGCGAGGTCATGGTCATCGCCTCCGCCCTGTCGATCCAGGACCCGCGCGAGCGACCGGCCGACAAGCAGCAGGCCGCCGACGAGAAGCACCGCCGCTTCGCGGACAAGGAGTCCGACTTCGTCTCGTACCTGAACCTGTGGGAATACCTGCAGGAGCAGCAGAAGGAGCTGTCGTCCAGCGCGTTCCGGCGACTGTGCAAGGCCGAGTTCCTCAACTACCTGCGCGTCCGCGAGTGGCAGGACGTCTACAGCCAGCTCCGCCAGATGTCGAAGAGCCTGGGCGTCACCCTCAACAGCACCCCCGGTGACGAGCAGAAGATCCACGTCTCCCTGCTGTCGGGCCTGCTGTCCCACGTCGGCGTCAAGGACATCGACAAGAAGACCGCCGACGCCGGCGGCGGCCGCCGTCCCCCGAACGAGCCACGCAGGCCCATGACAGAATACGTCGGCGCGCGCAACGCCCGGTTCGCGATCTTCCCGGGCTCCGCGCTCGCCAAGAAGCAGCCGCTCTGGGTGATGTCCGCCGAGCTGGTGGAGACCTCCCGGCTCTGGGCCCGGGTCAACGCCAAGATCGAACCCGAGTGGGTCGAGCCGCTCGCCCAGCACCTGATCAAGCGCACCTACTCCGAGCCGCACTGGGAGAAGAAGCAGGGCTCGGTGATGGCCTACGAGAAGGTCACCCTGTACGGCGTCCCGATCGTGGTCCAGCGCAAGGTCAACTACGGCCGTATCGACCCTGAGCTGAGCCGGGAGCTGTTCATCCGGCACGCCCTGGTCGAGGGCGACTGGGAGACCCACCACGCCTTCTTCAGGGAGAACCGCAAGCTGCTCGAAGAGGTCGAGGAGCTGGAGGAGCGGGCCCGGCGCCGCGACATCCTCGTCGACGACGAGACGCTGTTCGACTTCTACGACCAGCGCGTCCCCGCCGACGTCGTCTCCGGGCGCCACTTCGACTCCTGGTGGAAGAAGGCCAGGGCCGACCAGCCCGACCTGCTCAGCTTCGAGAAGTCGATGCTGATCAGCGAGACGGCGGGCGACGTCAGCCGGCGCGACTACCCCGACGTGTGGCGTCAGGGCGGTCTGCGCTTCCCCCTGACGTACCAGTTCGAGCCCGGCACCGACGCCGACGGCGTCACCGCGCACATCCCGCTCGCGCTGCTCAACCAGGTGAACGTCGAGGGCTTCGACTGGCAGATCCCCGGGCTGCGCGAGGAGCTGCTCACCGCGCTCATCCGGAGCCTGCCCAAGCAGATCCGGCGTAACTTCGTCCCCGCTCCCAACTACGCCAAGAAGGCCCTGGAGCGGGCCGAACCCACCCAGGAGCCGCTGCTCGCGGTGCTGGAACGCGAGCTGTTGAACCTGACCGGCGTCCAGGTGCCGCGCGAGGCCTGGCAGCCCGACCTGGTCCCCGACCACCTCAAGATCACCTTTCGGGTGATCGACGGCCGCAGGCAGAAGCTGGCCGAGAGCAAGGACCTGGCCGAGCTGAAACGGCGGCTCGCCCCCAAGCTCCGCCAGACCCTGTCCAAGGCCGCAGGCCTGGAGAAGAGCGGCCTGACGGGATGGACCGTGGGCGCGCTGCCCAAGACGTTCGAGCAGCGCAGGATGAAGGCCTACCCGGCGCTCGCCGACGAGGGCGCCACCGTGGCCGTACGGATGTACGAGACCGAGGCCGAGCAGCGCCGGGCGATGTGGGAGGGCACCCGCAGGCTGCTGCTGCTCAACACCCCGTCACCGGCCAAGTGGGTGCTCGGCCGCCTCGGCAACCAGTCCAAGCTCGCCCTGAGCCGCAGCCCGCACGCCGGGGCCACCGCCCTGTTCGACGACTGCATCGCCTGCGCCGCCGACCACCTCATGACCGAGCACGGCGGTCCGGTCTGGGACGAATCGGCCTTCGCCGCGCTCCACGACAGGGTCCGGGCCGAGCTGTTCGACACCACCGCCGAGGTGGTCGCCAGGGTCGAGAGCATCCTCAAGGTCTGGCACACCGTCTCGAACCTGCTGCCGGGGTCTCGCTCCACCCCCGCGATCGAGGACATCCGCGACCAGGTGGCCAACCTCGTCTACCCGGGTTTCGTCACCGAGACCGGCTACAAACGCCTGCCCGACCTGCTCCGCTATCTCAAGGGGGCCGAACGGCGGCTGGAGAAGGTCCACGAGGACGCGTTCCGCGACGGGGAGCGGATGGACAAGGTGCACGACATCGAGGACGACTATCACGAGCTGGTCGAGAAGCTCCCCCCGGCCCGCCGCTCCGACGACGACGTCCGCCAGATCCGCTGGATGATCGAGGAGCTCAGGGTCAGCTACTTCGCCCAGACCCTCGGCACCCCGTACTCGATCTCCGACAAGCGCATCCGCAAGGCGATGGAGAAACTCTGAGTCCGGGGGTCACAGGAAGATCGAGGTGTCGAGGTCGAAGTCGACGGGGGAGGGGATCCGGAGCGGCTTGCCCATCTGGGTGTGGGTGGTGGTCCGGTAGGTGCCCTCCTCGGGGTCGCTGAGAACCGTGACCATCGGCGGGGAGGCGACCGGATCGACGATCAGCATGATCGGGACGCCGCAGCCCGCGTAGATCCTGGGTTTCGTGGCGCGGTCCATCTCCATGCTCCCGGGTGAGACGATCTCCGCCACCAGGACGAGCCCCGAGGAGAGGATCTCGCGCTCGCCCCACAGGGGCGCGTTCACGGGGACCAGGCAGTAGTCGGGGACGATCGTGTCGCGGGGACCCTCGACGCAGATGTCGACGTCGCCGGAGAAGCTTTCCCAGCCTTTCTCGTCCTCCACGGGGATTAGGGCCCTGCTGAGGCATCTGGCTATGCGTGCGTGCCGGGGGGTCGCGGAAGGACTCACGATCAGGTTCCCGTCGATGACTTCGGCCCGGAGGCCGCGGACAGGGGGAAGGGACTCGAAGATCTCCCTCGGAGTCCGGGTGAGTGGCCGGTCCTCTGAAGTGGCGGGCTGGGCGGATGGCTGGGGCGCGGTGCGCTGGGCGGATCGCTGAGACGCTGTCATCACCATCGGCCTGTATCCCTTCGTGTCCGAATGAGCACTCTGAGTGTCGCACGCGGGCGTGCCTGGACGCGAAGCGCATGCCCTGCGGTTATGGGACGGGCCGCCGGAGGGGTATCGGCCGGTGCGCTGTCCGGGGCGCACGGCTCTTCTCGCGAGTGCCCGGTCATGCTCCGTGACGCCTGAACGCACTCGCGCGATCCCGGCCGTTGCCGCCCCGGTCGGCCGGGCTACGATCGTGAGCTTGAACGGAAAGGGAGGCACCGTGGTCCGGGCGCTGGTGTTCGACGTGGGCGAGACGCTGATCGACGAGACGCGCATCTGGTCGCGCTGGGCCGACCGGCTGGGCGTCACCCGGTTCACCATGCTCGGCGTGCTCGGCGGCATGGCCGCGCTCGACAGGTCGTTCGAGGACGCCTTCCGGCTGCTGCGGCCCGGTTTCGACGTCGAGGCCGAGCAGGAGGCGTGGAAGCGTGACGATCCCGACGGGCTACGGGTCGACTTCGACGCCGACGACCTCTACCCGGACGTGCGGCCCGCCCTGGCGGCGCTGCGCGACCTCGGCCACGAGCTGATCATCGCGGGCAACCAGCCGCCGCAGGCGCGCGACGCGCTCGTCGCGATGGACCTGCCCGTCGACGCGGTGCACACCTCCGACGGCTGGGGCGTCTCCAAGCCGGCCCCGGAGTTCTTCGCCAGGGTCGTCGCGGTGTCGGGACGCGAGGCCGGCGAGATCCTCTACGTGGGCGACCGGCTGGACAACGACGTGCTCCCCGCGCGGGCGGCGGGCATGCGGACCGCCCTGATCCGCCGGGGTCCCTGGGGGCACCTGCACGCCGAGCGCCCCCGGGCCGCCGAGGCGGACCACGTCGTCGACGACCTGCACGCCCTGGTCGCCGCGCTCGCCCGCTGACCGTCGTACGCCGCACCTTGCCCGGTGAAGCCCCGCGCGGTGAAGCCCCGCGCGGGGAAGGTCAGGGAGTCCCCCACCGCGTGCCGACGCCGGCGCCGGCGCGCACCGCCGACGGGACACCGGCGGGGGCGTCGAGCGTGTAGGGACGGGCTTTCGCGGACGTCCCGGGACGAGCGTCCTGGGACGTCCCAGGGAGGTTCCAGGGGAGGGGCCGCCGCCCGCCGGTGGGGGGAGTCCGGCGGGCGGCGATCCGGGGGAGGGGGCTAGCAGCCGATCTTGCCGACACCCGCGCCGGCGGACACGGTCGCCGGGACGGTCGCGGGGTCGTCGACGGTGTACGCGTAGTACGTGCGCGGCTCGACGACGGTGCCGGCCGTCTGGGGGGTGCCGGAGCCGACGTAGCGGTTGTTCCGCTCCACCACCCGGCCGGGACCGCTCTTGTCGTAGCCCACGTAGATCGGGTGGGCGACGTTCTCGAAGTAGTTGCCCTCGACGAGCACCCCGGCGTTCTCGGTGGACGCGACGCCGTAGAGCGCGTTGTCGCGGTAGTAGTTGTTGAGGACGTGGACCGGCTCGGCGAAGCGCACCCGGGGGTGCCGCTGGTCGGTGCCGTCGAAGAAGTTGTGGTGGTAGGTCACCCGCAGCTTCCCGACGTCGGCGGTGTAGTTGTCCGAGTGGCCCAGCAGCGCCGACTTGCTGTGGTGGTGGAAGTGGTTCCACGAGACCGTGACGAAGTCCGACTCCCGCTTGATGTCGAGCAGGCCGTCGTAGCCGTCCGAGAGGTCGTTGTGGTCGATCCACACGTGGTGCGCCTTGTTCGTGACGCTGATCGAGTCGTCCTCGGCGCCGGTGAACCGGATGTTCCTGATGATCACGTTGTTGCCCGGCCGGGTCGTCGAGCCGAGCTGGAGGCCGCCGCCGGTGATCTCGGCGGTCGTGCCCACACCCAGGATGCTCTTGTTGGCGACCACGGTGAGCATGCCGGACACCTGGATGCGGCCGGAGACCTGGATCACGTACGGGCCGGGCCGGCCGACGTGGTCCTTCAGGGCCGCGGCCGTGGTCACGGTGACGACGGGCCCTCCGGCGCCGCCGGTGGTGCCGTTCTGGCCGAGGGCGTCGACGGTGGCGAAACCGGTCGGCGTGCCGGTGCAGGCCGCGGCGAGTTTCCCCGCCGCCTGCCCTGTCACGGAGCCCGTCCTCGCGGTGGCCGTACCCGGGGCGGTGGTGTCGGCGCCGGCGGTGCCACCCGCGCCGGCGAGCGCGGCGACCAGGAGGGCCGCGACGGCGGCCGAGCGGAGACGGGGGCAGGGGTGGGGGCGGTGTTCGGCGTTCATCGTCGTCTCTCTCAGATCTTCCCGACGCCGGCACCGGCGGGCACGATGGCCGGCACCGCGGAGGCCGGATCCGCGCCGTAGGAGTAGTAGGTGCGCGGCTCGGTCACGGTGCCCCGGGTCTCGATGGCGTGGTTGCAGTCGACCAGGATGTTGCCGCGCTCGACCAGGCGCCCCAGGTCCCCGCTGAACTCCACCCGCCCGGGGTTGTTGACGCTGTGGAAGTAGTTGTTCTCGACCAGCACCCCGGCGTCGTAGGTGGACGCGACGCCGTAGCTGTTGTCCCGGTAGTAGTTGTTGTAGACGTGCACGACGTTCGCGAAGCGCACCCGGGGGTGCCGCTGGTCGGAGGCGTCGAAGAAGTTGTGGTGGTAGGTGACGTGCAACCGGCCGATGTCCTGCGGGCCCGCGTCCTCGTCGTGGGAGAGCAGCAGCGTCTTGTCGTGGTCGTGGAACCTGTTCCAGGAGACGGTCACGAAGTCCGAGCCGCGCTTGATGTCGACCGCGCCGTCGTCCCCGTTGGAGAAGTCGTTGTGGTCGATCCAGACGTGGTGGCTGAACATCTGCACGTTGATCATGTCGTCGGTGGCGCCGGAGAACGCGATGTTGCGGATGATGATGTTGTGCACGGCGTTCGCGGGCGGCGAGGTGACGGAGTCGCTGACCGGCAGGCCGATGTTCAGCCCGCCGCCGACCAGCGCGGCGTTCGCGCCGACCCCGATGATCGTCTTGTCCGACGTGACGTCGTGCATGCCGTCGCTGGAGCCGGTGGGCAGGGTGATCCGGCCGGTGACCTGGATGACGTACGGCCCGGGGCGGGCGATGTGGTCGAGGAACTGCGCGGTCGTGGCCGCGGTGACCGTGGGGCCTCCGGCGCCGCCGGTGGTGCCGTTCTGGCCGAGGGCGTTGACGGTGGAGAAGCCGATCTGGGCGTTGACCGGGTCCGCGTACCGCGCGGTTCCGGTCTCCGCCACGGCGGGGCCGATCAGGGCGGAGATCAGGAGGGTGAAGGCCGTGAGGACGAGCGCCGTGCGCGGGGCGGCTCCGGGTGCGGAGCGCGGCGGCTCCATCGGCTCCGGGTGAAGGCGCCGTGGTGGCTGAGGGGGAGTGGGTCTGGGGGACACGTGTTCTCTGCTCTCTGCGCGCGGTCGCGGTCGCGGCGGCGTGCGGTCAGGCGGCAGCGTGAAGCCGGGAGAGGAGTACGGGATGTCCGCGGTGCGCGGCTCGTCGGCGCGCCGGCCCGGTCTCCGGTGCGGATTTCCAGCACGGATCTCCGGTGGGGAAAACGGTGCGCGGGTCGCGCGGGAGGCGGTGCGTTCCCACCGCGCGGCGGTCGTCGTCTCGCCGGGCCGGTCCGCCCGTGGGGTGAGGCCGCGCGGCGCGCCGTGGGAGGTGAGGCGGGAGTGGTCACCGCACTCGGGAAAAGGGAGGGCTCGGGTCAGTGCGCGGTTATGGCATCACCACCTTCCAGCGGGTGGGGCGCTTCCCGGCGAGGCGCTAGGAAAGCGCTTTCCAGACGGGCCCGAGTTTATGTTTCCAACAAGTTTCTGTCAATGCTCCCCGCGTGCCATCGGGAGGCGCGGTCGCGGGCCCGGGTTCACGGGGGTGGCGTACGGTGCGCGGGGGGAGAACCGTTCCGTCGGGCGGGGCTCGGGCGGGGAGGCGGTTCCGGCGGACGAGGTGCGCGGGCGGGAAACCGTTCGCCCCGGGCCTCGCCGTGTCGATGAGGCCCGGGGGCGCGTCCGGTGATTCGTGCCCGGTTCGCGAGTGCCGGGGTTTCCGGAGTGATTCTCAGGTGTCGCGGTACTCGATGTCGGGCTCGATGTGGACGGCGCGCTCCTCGGCGGACAGGTCGCCGTCGTCGAGACCCACCTCCGAGGCGTACTCCTCGGAGGTCTCGTCGGGGCTCAGCCCCTCGTCCGGTGCCACCAGGCGGGTCCCGTCGCGCGGGCTCCGCTCGCGGTCCGGTGCCTCGCGCCGGAGGCGCTCGTCGAGGGTGTCCTGGTGCTCGTCGTCGTGTTCGACGATCTCGTGGTTGAGGCCGAGGTCGTCGGTCCACTCCTCGACCTCGATCGCCTGCTCGTCGCTCAGACCCTCGCGGTCTGGGGGTGTTTCGGTCATACCGCGGCCCTACCCGTTTTATCGCCTTAAATCCCAGGTCAGCTCTCCGTCGAGCCTCCGCCGGGCCTCTGACCGGCTTTCTCAGCCGTCGGCCCCCGCGGGGTCGTCCGGCAGGTAGACGGGGTGCTGGTTCTCGCGGGCCAGGCGCCCGGCGGCGAGGCGGGGCACGAGGTGCGAAGGCAGGAGGGGGGCGGCGGCGTCCCAGGGGAGGAACGCCGCCTCGTCGAGCTCCGCGACCTGCAGCCGTATGCGGGCGGGATCGTCCAGGACGCCGCCGTCGAACATGAAGTTGATCATCGCGCGAGGGCGGTCACTCGCCGGCGGAATCCACTGGACCACGAGCAGCTCGCCCGCCTTGACGGACACGCCGAGCTCCTCGGCCACCTCGCGCGTGGCGCCGTCGTGGGGTGCCTCGCCCTCCTCGACGATCCCGCCGGGGAAGTTCCAGCCGGGCCGGTAGTTGGGCTTGACCAGCAGGACACGGTCCTCCGCGTCGGTGAGCAGCATGCAGGCCGAGACGAACACGCTGGGCAGGGTGGCGTACCAGGCGGCGGGGTCGGGGTAGGGCTCGCTCATCCCCGCCACGCTACCTCCGCGACCGGCCGGTCACGGAGGGATCCGCCGATCCGTCCGCTGCGAGGGAGCCCTTCCCGCCCGGCGGGTCGCCGCCTCTCGCTCAGCCGAGTTTCCTGACCAGGAGTTCCATTTCCAGGTCGTCCCGGGTCGGCACGCCGACGCTCTCGTCGTTGTAGGGGAAGGGGATCACCTCGCCGGTGCGGGTGTAGCCGCGGCGCACGTACCAGGCCAGGAGTTCCTCGCGTGCCGAGATCACCGTCATGCGCATCTCGCCCACGCCCCAGGCGTCGCGGGCGAAGCGCTCGGCCTCGGCGAGGACCGCCTTGCCGAGGCCGCCGCCCTGAAGGGTGGGGCGTACGGCGAACATCCCGAAGTACGCGTACCCGCCCCGGTGCTCCACCTGGCAGCAGGCGACGATCTCGTCTCCCACCTCCATGACGATCATGTGGCTTTCCGGCTTCTCGATCTCGGCGGTCACGCTCTCGGCGTTCGTCCGCCGCCCGCCCAGCAGGTTCGCCTCGGTCGTCCATCCGGCGCGGCTCGACTCGCCCCGGTACGCCGAGTCGACCAGGAGCACCAGGGCGGGCACGTCCGCGACGGTGGCCGCGCGGAACGTCGGCCGCGCGGTCCGGGAGGGGCTGTCCATGCGGATGATCCTCTCAACAGATGTGAGACGTGTGCGAACACCGAGTCGTCTGATCTCGTAAATCATAGCTAAATAGGGTTTTTGTCCTAGTTTTTCATGCTGAAAGCTTTTCGTGTGGATAAAGGTGGATAAACGGGTCCGGCCCGCGCGAGACAGGACTCGCGCGGGCCAGACGTGGGGAGGCCGCGGACCCAGGCCCGGGTCCTTGGCGATGATCTAGGTCACTCGGCCGCCTGGAAGGCACGGCCCGCCGGGGTGGCGACGCCGTTGCTCCGGAACAGCCCGCTGTTGGGCTCGGTGTCGGAGGAGGGCAGGCCGAACCAGGCGTAGCGCTGCACGTACGGCAGGGAGGCCAGCATCTTGGTGGACGCGGTGACGAAGGCGGCCTGCTGCGCGTCCGTGGGGAAGCGGACGCCGTTCGAGAAGTCGATCAGGGCGTACTCGGTGAGCCAGATCGGCTTGCGGTAGCGCTCGTACACGGCCTGGATGTACGACTTGAGCTGGCTGGTCGCCGCCTCGGCGCGGAAGTCGCCGCCGTACCAGTGCAGCGTGATGAAGTCGACGCGGTAGTTCTTCTGGGCCGCCCCGGTCATGAACCGGTCCAGCCAGCCGCCCGCCCGGTCGCCGCCCCAGGCGACGGCGGGGCTGCCGACCTTCAGGCCGGTCGCGGTGAGCCTCGGCCACAGTGACAGCGCCTGCTCCACGCTCATGTTGGACTGCTCGGCGAAGTCCGGCTCGTTGAAACCGAGCAGGTAGGGAGAACCGGCGTTCTTCGCCTGGGTGAGGTTCTGGTCGGTGACGCTGGCGGCTCCCCAGATCATCGGGACGAACTCCGCCCCCTTGGGAGTGGTGACGCCGTTGTGGTTCGTGGACCACGTGTAGTACCAGTTCGCGCCGGAGGCCGCGAGGGCCGCGCTGACGTTGGGCGCCTGCCACACGCCCACGCCCTTCTTGCCGGAGGTTCCCGTGGGGGGGACCTCCGGGACCGGCGTGGTCGGGGTCTTGCTGGGGGTGGAACTCGGGGTCGAGCTCGGGGTGGAGCTCGGCACCGGCTTGGTCGGCGTGGCGCTGGGGGTGGAACTCGGGGTGCGGCTCGGGCTCGAGCTCGGCGTCGGCCTGGTCGGGGTGGCGCTGGGCGCGGGGGTGGCCGAGCCCTTGCCGAAGACCTGGAACTCCCAGAGCGAGACACCGTACTGGCTGGACCGCTTGGTGGCGTGGAGCCGTACGTACCGGCCGGTGGCCGAGACGTTGAGGGTCTGCACGCCGCCCTTGCCCGCGGTCGTGCTGTGGATCGTCTTCCACCGGCCGCCGCCGGAGGACGTCTGGATCCGGAACGCGGTGGCGTAGGCGCGCTCCCAGTTCAGCACGATCTTGTTGATCGCGGTGGGCCTGCCCAGGTCCACCTGCAGCCACTGAGGGTCACTGAACTTGCTGGACCAGCGGGTGCCGCCGTCGCCGTCGACCGCGGCCGCGGCGGACAGGTCGCCTCGCTCGACCGAGGAGGCGACAGCCGCCCGGCCCTGCGACAGGGGGGCATCGGCCGCGCCCGCGGGGAGGGCGCCGTTCACCGCGGAGGCGCCCACGACGGCCAGGAGCGCGCCTACGAGCGCTGCGCGGCGTACCTGACGAACAGCCATGCGACCTGCTGCGATACCACGCGGAACAGTCTCACTCATATGGATGAGGTCCTTCGTACGGGGAGTAGAGATCGGACATTGTCGGCGTATCGGGAGGCGTGCCGGATGGGCCGGACCGCGGATTTCCTGTCGGTCGTGTCCGGTGCCGGACGTGTTCGCTCCTGTACAGGAGACCGGCGGGCGGGCCGGGGACAACGGAAATCCGGAAAGGGATTGATTCCGCGTCCTTCCCCGTCGCCCGCACCGCTCGGGCTCGCGATGGGGTGGTGACCGATCTGCGATACTCCGGAAGTGCGCCGTTCGTCCCGCAGCCCGCTCCGGTTGGTCGCCGACGTCGCCGTCTCGCTCGTCGTGGGGCTGTATCTGGTCGCCCTGGTGATGGACGAGGTGGTGCCGCGCGTCGGGCCGCTGGTGATCCTCGGGGCGGTCGCGGGTGCGGCGCAGGGCGTGGCGCTGTGGTGGCGGCGTTCCCATCCGGTGCCGGTGATGGCGATCGCGCTCGCCGGAGGGGCCCTCGTCCACTTCCTCGCGCCGCAGGGGATCTTTCCGTTCGCGGGCCTCATCGCACTCGGCTCGCTGGCCGCCGCCCGGCCGCCCCGCGTGTCGCTGCCCGCGCTCGCGGCGCTGCTCGCGCTGACCGCGTCGAACTTCCTCACCGCCTCCAGCGAGGAGGCGCAGTTCGCGATGGCGTTCCCGGTCGTCGCCTGGGCGCTCGGCGAGGTCGTGCGCAACCGGCGCGTGGCGATCGACCAGGAGTCGCGCAGGGCGGTCGGCGAGGAGCAGGCGCGGATCGCCCGGGAGGTGCACGACGTGATCGCGCACAGCGTCTCGGTGATCGTCGTGCAGGCGGCGGCGGCCGACGACGTCTTCGACGAGCGCCCCGACCAGGCGCGAGCCGCTCTGCGCTCGATCGAGGCGGCGGGGCGCGACGCGCTCGGGGAACTGCGCCGGCTGCTGGCCGTGGTACGGCCGGAGACGGGCGAGGAGCCGCTCCGGCGGCCGGGACTCGACCGGCTCGGGGAGCTCGTGGAGCCGTTCCGCGTCGCCGGCCTGGAGGTCGCGGTGCGCAGGGAGGGAACCGGCGCCGGTACCGGTGGTGCGCTGCCGGCCGGGGTCGACCTCTCCGCCTACCGGATCGTCCAGGAGGCGCTCACCAACACGCTGCGTCACGCGGGCGCCGGCCGCGCGGAGGTGACCGTCAGGGCCGCCGCGGGGATGCTCGAACTGGACATCCTCGACGACGGGCGTGGGAGCGGCACGGGTGACGAGGGGGGTGGCGACGGCGGCACCGGCCACGGGATCGCGGGGATGCGCGAGCGCGCCGCGATGCTCGGCGGCACCCTTGACGCGGGCCCGCTGCCCGGCGGCGGGTTCCGCGTCCACGCTCGCCTGCCGTTGGAGGCGGTGCGATGAACGTTCGTGTCCGTCTGCCGTCGGGAGCGCCGCGATGAACGTCCGTACCCGCGCTCGCCTGCCGTTGGGGGCGGTGCGATGAGCATCCGGGTGGTGATCGCCGATGACCAGGCACTGGTCCGCGGCGGCTTCCGGATGATCCTGGAGGCCAGGGCGGATCTCGAGGTGGTCGGCGAGGCCGGGGACGGCGGGGGGCCGCGATCCTGGTCGAGCGGCTGAGGCCAGACGTCGTCCTGATGGACGTGCGGATGCCCGGCGTCGACGGGCTGGAGGCGACCCGGCGGATCGTCGCCTCGGGAAGTCAGGCCCGGGTCATCGTCCTGACCACCTACGACGTCGACGAGTCCGTGTTCGCCGCCCTGCGCGCCGGGGCGAGCGCGTTCCTGCTCAAGGACGTGCGGCCCGCCGAGCTGGTGGAGGCGATCCGCGTGGTGGCGCGCGGCGACGCGCTGCTCGCGCCGTCGGTCACCCGCAGGCTGCTCGACCGTTTCGTCACCGTTCTGCCTGATCCCGGTGGCTCGCCGCCCGATCTCGGCTCGCTGACCGGGCGGGAGGTCGAGGTGCTGCGGCTGGTCGCGCACGCGCTGTCCAACGCCGAGATCGCCGAGCGGCTCGTGCTCACCGAGGCCACGGTCAAGACGCACGTCTCCTCGGTGCTGCGCAAGCTCGGCCTGCGCGACCGGGTCCAGGCCGTCGTCCTCGCCTACGACGTGGGACTCGTGCGCCCGCGCTCCACCTGAACGAGGGCCGGGTCCGCCGGGAGCCGCGCTCCGTACGGCCCTGACGGGTGCGGATTCAGACGCGCAGGTCGCCGAGGGCCGGGAGCAACTGGAGCTTCTCGTGGCTCTCGCTGCCCGGCACGGCGGTGAAGACCAGCAGCATCTGGGACTGGTCGGGATCGACCAGGGTCTGGCAGTGCAGCTCCAGCAGGCCGAGCCGCGGGTGCAGGATGCGCTTCGGCCCGCAGAACGGGCCCAGGACGGGGTGCTCGTGCCAGAGCGCGGCGAACTCCGGGCTCGCGGCCAGCAGCGCGTCGACCAGCGCGGCCGCGCGCGAGCCCCTGCCGTCCCGCGTGTACGCGTCGCGCAGGCTGGCCGTGAAGAGGCGGTCGTGCGTCGGGTGGTCCTCCTCGGGATAGATCAGCCGCGCGGCCGGGTCGGTGAACCAGCGGTAGTGCATGCTGCGGGCCATCCCGGTGTGGACGCTCTCGTCGCCCATCAGCGCCACCGCGAGCCGGGTCTGCCTGAGCGTCTCGCCGAGATGGCTCATCACCTGGGCGGGGGTGTCCTCCAGCCGGTCGAAGATGCGCATCATCCCGGGGTTGATGTGGTCGCCGCGGAAGACCCGCCGCGGGGTGGCGTGGCCGGCGAGGCGGAACAGGTGGTCGCGCTCCTCAAGGGAGAGGTGCAGTCCCCGGGCGATCGCGGCGAGCATCTGCTCGGACGGGTTGGGGCCGCGCCGCTGCTCGATCCGGCTGTAGTAGTCGGCGGACATGCCGCACAGCGCGGCGACCTCCTCGCGCCGCAGCCCGCCGGTGCGCCGCCGCCGCCCGCGAGGCAGCCCGACGTCCTCGGGTTGCAGCGCCTCCCGCCGGGTGCGCAGGAACTCGGCCAGCTCGGCCCTGTCCATAGATGAGTCTCCCCTTTCCGGGAACGGCCGCCGTGAGGATCTCAGGCGGAGGCGAATTCGACCCTGGCCAGCCGCTCGGAGACGTCCCAGAGCCGGGCCGCGGCGGCCTCGTCACGGGCCGGCCTGTAGACGGCCAGCTCGGTCGGGCCCCCGGTGAACTGGCCGAAGCCGTCGGGCCCGTAGAGGCGGCCTCCCCGCGCCCGCGGGTCGGTGGCCGCGTACAGGGCGGGGAGCGCGCCCTTGTCGACGGTCTGCACGAACAGGCCCACGCGGGAGAGCCGGGTCATGATCGCCTCAAGCGGTGAGGGGCGCTCGCGGCCCAGGTTGGGGCCGGACGCGTAGAGGTTCGTCAGGGTCGTGCCGGGGTGCGCGACGTTGCTGACGACGCCCCAGCCGCCGGCCCGGCTGCGCCGGTCGAGCTCGAGGCCGAACATCAGGTTGGCCAGCTTCGACAGCCCGTACGAACGGATCGGGGAGTATTTCCGCTCGCTCTGCAGGTCGTCCCAGTCGATCTTGGCGGTGCGGGCGGCACTGCTCGACATGGTGGTGACGCGGGCCCGGCCGGCGCGCAGCAGCGGCAGGATCCCGCCGACCAGCGCGACGTGGCCGATGTGGTTCGTGCCGAACTGCAGCTCCAGGCCGTCGGCCGTGGTGTGCCGGATGGGGGGCGACATGACGCCCGCGTTGTTGATCAGGATGTCGACCGGCCGGCCCTCGGCGTTCAGCTTCTCCGCGAGCGCCGCCACGGAGTCCAGCGAGGCCAGATCGAGCTCGCGGAGGGAGGCCGTCGCCCCGGGAGCCGCCGCGCGGACACGCGCGACGGCCGCCTCGCCCTTGACGGGGTTGCGGACCGGCAGCACGAGCTCGGCGCCCGCCCGGGCCAGGCGTACGGCCAGGCCGAGGCCGACGCCGTCGCTCGCACCGGTCACCACGGCGAGTTTCCCGGTCAGATCGGGCACGGACACGTCTTTCATAATAACTCCCTGGTCAGAGGCTATTTCCGGTCGAATTAAGCGTCGCAAACGCCACGGGACGGGTCCATGTCGCGCTTATCCACGGATCACCTGTCCGTGGATGAGCGGATGAGCGGCCCGGTGCGTGCCGCCGTCTCCGTCCCAGGGGGGAGGGGCGCGGCCGGGCTCGGTCCGGAGGAGGGGGCGAAGGCCGCTCCCGCGTTCGATGCGCGCGGGGGCCGCCCGGATCTAGCGTCACCGCCATGACCGGAAACCCTCCCGACGACCGACGGCCCGCGACCCGGATGAACCGGATGTCCGAGACGGCCCGGACATCTCATGCGTCCCAGACGTCCCAGGCGGATCAGGCGGATCAGGCGGATCAAGCAGCTCAGGCGGCTGAGGCGACTCAGGTGGCTCCCGGCGGGCGTCCGGGGACGTTACGGCGCGTCGCGCCCGCCCTCGGGCTGTTCCTTCTCTCCCCGCTGGTCGCCGAGTACCTGCTCGGCAACGTCCCCTCGTCCGACATCTGGGGCCTGGTCATCCTCGCGCCGATGTACGGCGGCGGCGCGATCATCATCCGCGAGGTGGTCCGGCGCACCGGGCGCGGCTGGCCGGCGATCATCCTGCTGGCGTGCGCGTACGGCGTGCTCGAGGCGACCCTGATCGACCAGACCCTCTTCAACCCCGCCCCGCTGTTCGAGGGGGACGTCTCCCGCGCCGCCACCCTCATCCCGGCACTGGGTTTCAGCGCAGGCAACGCCGTGGGGTTCACCGCCGGACACGTGATCTGGAGCATCGGTGTCCCGATCGCCCTCGTCGAGATCCTGGTGCCCCGGCGCGCCACCACCCCCTGGCTGGGCGTACCCGGTCTGATCGTCACCTGCGTCGTGTTCGTCCTCGGCTCCCTCGTTCTCTTCAGCGGCATCTACGACGACAGCGGATTCATGGCCTCGCCGCCGCAGCGGGTCGGCGCCGCCGTCGTGGTCGCGCTCCTGGTCGTCGCCGCGTTCCTCGCAGGGCGGCGTCCCCGTCCGGTGGTGGAAAGGCGGCCGCCGGGGCCCTGGCAGGTGGGCGCGCTGGGGTTCGTCGCGTCCGCGGCGTTCTTCTTCCGTCCCGAGGACTGGTGGGGGGTCGCCGCGGGCATCGCGCTGCTCGCCGCGATGACGGTCGTGATCAGCCGGTGGTCGCGACGCGAAGGCTGGGGCGCCGAGCACCGGCTCGCGCTGGCGGGCGGCGCGCTGCTGACCTACGCGCTCGGAGGCTTCCTCCTGCTCATGCTGCACGGCACCGCGAACACCGCCAACCTGACCGGCCAGGTGATCCTCGTCCTCGGCGCGCTCGTCCTCTTCCTCGTGGCCCGCCGGACCGTGCGCGGGACGTCCGGCGCGCGAGGAACGGCCGGGGTGGGGTGACCCCGGCGCGTTCCGCGAGCGGCGCCCGGCGCCCGGCCAGGACGCCGGGCGCCGCTCGGGAGGACCGCCGGGGCCGCGTCAGGGCTGGGCGCGGAAGGGGCCGGTCACCTCGTAGGTGATGCCGCCGCTGCCGGTCGACGACCCCGAGGTGCCGCGCTGGGAGGAGAAGTACAGGCGCGAGCCGTCCGGGGAGAACGCGGGACCGGTGACCTCGGAGGAGGACTGGCCGAGGATCCGCAGGAACGGCGCCACGACGCCCTCGGAGGTGATGACGTTGATCTCCATGTCGCCGCCGTCCTCGGCGACGAACAGGTCGCGGCTGTTGGGCGCTCCGGTGATGTTGTCCACGCCGGTCAGCGGGGCGGTGCCGCCGGTCACCAGCGAGTCGTCGTAGGCCAGGTCGAGGGTGGAGGCGGCGGTGTCGTACGCCCAGACCCGGTTGTCGCCCTTGGTGGTGAAGTAGCAGACGCCGCGGTCGTACCAGCAGCCCTCGCCGCCGTCGAAGTGCTTGGCCGCGCCGACCTGGAGCCGCGTCGCGACGGGGAAGCCGTCACGGTCGGGGATGTCCTGCCAGGTCACCGGGCCGGTGACCTGGCCGGCCGGGGCGCAGAGCACCTGGAGCCTCCCGGTGCGCAGGTCACCCCAGGTGTCGGGGACGAAGCGGTAGAAGCAGCCGTCGTCCTCGTCCTCGGTCAGGTAGACGACCTGCCGTACGGGGTCGCAGGCGGCGGCCTCGTGCTTGAAGCGGCCCATCCGGGTGCGCGCCTCGCCGGAGCGCCCGCCCGCGGGCCAGGTCTCGAAGACCCGGCCGAGCGCGATCTCCTCGCACGACAGCCAGGTGCCCCACGGGGTCGCGCCACCGGCGCAGTTGATGTTGGTGCCGGACAGGATGCGGTACGCCGACGTGATGGAGCCGTCGGCGGCGAAGCGGACCGCGGAGGCCCCTCCGGCGAGCGGGATCTCGGAGTTGGACACGTAGATCCAGCCGGCGCCGTCGGGGAAGCACGCCCCGCCGTCCGGCGCCCAGTGCCAGGTGTGGCTGGCGACCCGCTGCCCGGATCGGGCGATCACCCGGCTGGTGAACCCCGGCGGGAGCTGGATGCCGTTCGCGTCCGCGGCGAGCAGGCCGCCGTACGGGCTGGGTCCTGGCTGTGCGACGGCGCCGAAGGCCTGTCCCCACAGCGCTCCGGAGAACGCCGCGCCCCCGCCTCCGATGACAGCAGCGCGTAACACGGTCCGACGATCCATCGTTGCCTCCGGGTTGGCCGATACATGGTCATCAGCCGGAACGTAAATCGCCCAGGCGACCTTCGCCACCCCTTGGCGTGAACACGAGGTGATCTTCTGGAGCCCGGCTCGCGCGGATCCGCGGTCCGAGCGCCTCTGGCCAGGTGAAGTTATCGTCGATAACGGGACGTGGGGAGGCAACGGATGCGACACACGCGCGCCACGGTGATGCGTACGGCGCTGCGGCTGCTCAACGAGGTCGGGCTCGACGGGCTGACCACCAGGCGGCTGGCGCAGGAGCTCGACGTGCAGTCACCGGCCCTGTACCGCCACTTCGGCAGCAAGCGGGAGCTGCTCGACCACATGGCCGCGGCCATGGTCGAGGACGCGTTCGCGCACCTGGCCCGCCCGGGACCGGGCCAGGACTGGGCCGGCTGGCTCGCCGAACGGGCGCGGGCACTGCGCCGGAGCCTGCTGACCTACCGCGACGGCGCGCGGCTGCACATCGGCACCCGGCCCGTCGGGAACCAGGTCGCGATCTCCAACCTCGTGATCGACGTGCTCGGTGAGGCGGGCTTCCCCCCGGCGGACGCCCGGCGGGCCGTCCTGGTCATCAGCCGCTACACCGTCGGGTGGGCCGTCGAGGAGCAGGCGAGCGCCGACCGCCCGGCACCGGAGGAGTCCCGCGAGGCGGCCGACGCCGACTTCGAGTACGGGCTGAGCGCGATCCTGGCCGGTCTGCGCGCGACCCTGGACGGTGTCAGTGCTGTTCGTGTGAGCCCGGACGGTGTTCGCTTGAGCCAGGATGGTGTTCGTTTTCGCCCGGACGGTGAGGCCCGCTGACGCGGTCCTCGTTCAGGCTCACGCGGCGCCGGGCGACCACCTGGCGCGGCCAGGCCGTCGCCGCACAAGGACGTGGCCGATCAGTTGTCGGCCTCTCCGAGCCAGACGAGATCCGAACCGGCGCAGAACCTCACCCTCGTCCAGGCCCTCGACGAAGGTGAGCGTGTAGTGGGGACCCAGCGTCCAGGAGTCGTCCTGCCAGGCGTAGTCGTCGGGGGTCGCGCGCCCGTCACCCGGTTCCCGGACGGTGGCGCGGACCAGTTCGATCCGGTCCGCGGCCGCGAGCGCGTCGGGATTGGCCACGAAGAAGGCGTCGATGACCTGAGGGGCGATGCGACCACGCTCGCTGACACTCAGCCCCTGGGTCTTTCCCCATTCGCGGACGCGTTGGCTCAGCTCCCGGTCGAAGACGAAGTACGACACGCGTAACGGGGAGACATCGCGATCCGGCACGGAAGAGAACCTATCGGCCGGCGGGCGGGGCTTGTGGCGCTGCGTTCCGCGGCATGTTCGCCGTCCAAGACAAAACCTCGGCCAGACGCTCCTCGAAAGAGCCGACCACGACCTGGCGCTGATTCAAGCTCCAAGCGGCACGGGAAGGTATATGCGGGACGGCGGAGTGCCGGGAGGGTGGAACACGTCGGGCGAGTTCTCGAAGCAAATCGCAGGCTGGGACCACGTGTACGAAGGACAGTGGCTCTGCCAGTCCGGGCAGACGAGTGGCGCGGTCTGCAGCTTCGAGGTCGTGACCGGCGGGGATTATGCTTACTGCGGTAGTGACGCATACGGCAACTACGAGTGCTACTACGACCTGTTCCGTGCCAACCAGTTAAACGGGCAGGGGGCACGCGGCGGCGACAGCGGAGGGCCGGTTTTCTATCCGAACACGGGCGGGCAGGTTCACCCGGTCGGCGTGACATCCGGGTCGAGTTCGAGCAGCCTGATATTCCAGGACATATTCACTGCGCTGATGGATTTCCCGATACAGATGCGAACGTACTGACGATCCGCGAGCAGGTACGACCGGGAGTGAAACTCCGCCGGAAGCGGTGATCTCATGGCATTTCAACCGGCACGGGATTACCGTGCTGATCGACAACGACCCTTCCCCCCAGTGGCCGATCGATTCGTACGGTTGCTTTTTTCTGTATCGCGAAGGCCGGCCCGTCGCAGTCGGACCGCGCGGTACTCGATTCACCGGTAAAGATCACCACGGCTGACCGGAGTTGACCGGCTTCTAAATGATCGCCCCCCGTTGAGCCGTCGCAGGGGTCCGGGGCGGCGATCATTTCGAAGGAAAGTGAGGTTTTCGACGGGTCCAGAGAGACACGGTCGATTGCCGTCGACCGCCTTGTCTGCCCCAGGCGCCAGAACGCGTCGGGTGTCACCGCCGGCCAGCTTACCGATCCTCCCCTGTCCGTACGGAAGCTCCATGAGGGAAGCGACAACGAGCCCCTGTCCGTCATCCATTCCAATTGATCCAGGCGTGCCTCGACGACGGTCATGGTCTCGCCGGGCAACTGCCGGAGCTGTTCCGAAAGGCGGGCAAAAGCATTTGCGGCTGATATCTGAGTAAGATTCACCCTGCCTCCGTGGAGGAGGACCTCCCGGCTTTCCGGCGGATCATCGGACAGTTTCTCCCGCAAGGTGAACCGCGTTCCCGGCTTGGCGTTTCCCGTGGCTTTCGGGAGATCATCGACGATGACTATCGGGCGTGGATCGCGTTCGTACGGGAAATCGCGCCATCGATCCGCTGCCACGCTAGAGTCACCGCCCACTCCTGCCTGTCCGGAACAGGCCGACACGAGCGCAATCGCGGAGTACAATAGAATTATTTTTTTGATGGTATGAATGTCACCCATGCCTGAAACGCTACTTCATGGTATGACATCACGCCAGTGTCAGATAAGTCATGATGTGTATTCCGAGGTGCGGATGGTGTCCTGCGGCAACGAGCCCTTTTAGTTCTGACTGCGTGTTTGAGTGGTGATCATTTCGTTCGGCGGGCTCGTGTGAGGGGGCGTCCGGGCCGATCGGCGAGGTGGCCTCGGGTGATGCACCGTGCCAGCATGTTGATCACGGCCCAGCGGATCATCGCCTCGCTGATCGGTGGCCGGCGCTCATAATCACGGGCCAGCCGCCGATAGGCCATCAGTCAAGCCAGCGCCCGCTCCACGCTTCGGCATATGCGCGAGCGGCGATCACGGCGGCTGAGTATGACGCGAAAGGCGAGCGGATCGATCGCTGGGTCGAGCTCCGCGCGACTCGTCAAGGGATTCTCGCAGGAGACGACCCACCCCGCTTGCTGTCGATCATCGACGAGTCGGTAGTGCGCAGGCAGATCGGTGGTGCCGTATGTCTGGCGACGCAACTCGAGGAACTGGCCAGGCATGCCGTCCGGCCGAACATCGAGATCCGCGTCCTGCCGTTCAGCGCCGGGGCGCCTGCCAGTCCAAGCGGCGCGTTCCGAATTCTCACGATGGAAGAGCCGTTTCCCGAGGTCGGCTACGCGGAGACCCCTAAAGGGGCTATTTATATTTAATCGCCAGATACTCAGCGCTTCATGCGGACGTACGGTGAACTGCAGGAGCTGGCTCTGCCTCCTGAGGAGTCAGCTGTGCTGATCTCTGCGATAGCAGAGGAACTATTGCGGTGAACGCGAGGAAAGGGCGTGAAATGCCTGATTCCACGAACCTGGCCCACGTTGCCTGGCACATCAGTACGAAGAGCGACAACGGTGGCGGGAACTGCGTCGAGGCCGGGCCGCTGGGCGACGGCAGCGGGCGGGCCGCCGTACGGCACAGTCACCGGCCCGACGGCGAGGTGATCGTCTACACCCGCGCCGAGTGGGAGGCGTTCGTCGGCGGCGTCAAGGACGGCGAGTTCGACTTCTCCACCACGTGAGACGCGCGACGGCGGCCTGAGCCCGCCGTGGTGCGGGCGGCGTCACGAGCTGCCGCATGAACGTCTCCATGTCTCACGTCAACGAGCGATCATCGGCCAAGACGCGCTCGAACGGCCCCTGGAGATGACCGGATACCGGGGACGGAAGGTGCCGCCGCTGCCACTCGCTGGAACAGCTGCCACGGGAAGGCGAAGCTACTGCCAGTCCCGCACGCACGTGCAGACGGCCCACGCCGAGATCCGTTGCCCGATCGCGTCGGTGACCACCACGTCGATTCGCACGTCGCGGCCAGGAGTGCAGCCGAGTCGCAGAACGTGGCCGGTGAACTGCGCCTTGTGGACGCCGTCCTTGTACCACTCGTACGTATACGGGGTGACGCCACCCTCCACGGTGATCGCGCACCACATGAGGCTGCCACCCGGATCGCAGTCCCACGCCGAGACCGCCGGTGAGGTGATTGCCTGAGCGTTCGACGCCGCACCGCCGGTGAGAACCAGCAGCAGGGCGAATGGGAGAGTGGCGACCGCTGACCGGAGCTTCCTGCGCATGGAATGACTCTCGTTCTGAGGTGAATCTACTCATATGTCGTACCACGCAACGCTTGCTTTTGACAGGGGAGACCTTGTCGACGAATTCGAGGCCCATGCCAGGACACCGAAGTTCACGCCGGAGGCGATACGCGACCTTGCTTTGTCGGTGGTGGAATCCGGCGGGCACCGGAACGTGGTTTGCTTGCCCCATGGACGAGTCGCAGATCACTCATTATCTGGACAGATTAGGCGTCACCCGGCCTGCGGAGCCGGATGTTCGGAGCCTACGGGCCCTGCAGCTCGCGCACCTGAGGACGGTGCCGTTCGAGAATCTGAGCATCCATCTCGGTGAGGCCATCTCCCTCGAACCCGACGCGCTGTTCGACAAGGTCGTCGGCCGTCGTCGCGGGGGCTTCTGCTACGAGTTGAACGGGTTGCTCGCCGAGCTGCTGACCGGCCTCGGTTACCGGGTCACGCTGCTGGCCGCCAGGGGCTTCAACGGCAGCGTGCCGGGGCCGCTCTTCGACCACCTGGTGCTCCGCGTCGATCTCGACGAGCCGTGGCTGGTCGACGTCGGGTTCGGCGACTTCGCCGACGAGCCGCTGCGGCTCGACGAGCGCGCGGAGCAGAAGGACGGCGGGGGCGTGTTCCGGATCACGCCCGCTCCCGGCGACCACGGCGACCACGGCGACCTCGACATCACGCACAACGGCGACCCGGCCTACCGGCTGACCGCCCGGCCCTACGAGCTGGCGGACTTCGTCCCGATGTGCTGGTGGCAGGCGACCTCCCCGCGGTCGCACTTCACCAAGGCGCCGGTCTGCTCGATGCGTACGGCCCGGGGCAGGACCACGCTCCGCGACCGCAGGCTGATCCAGACCGTGGACGGCGAGCGCACCGAACGCGTCCTGGACGAGACCGAGCTCCTTCCCGCCTACCTCGACCATTTCGGCATCACGCTCGACCGGGTCCCGCCCGCCGGCGCGTGAGCTCTCGTCCCCGGCCCGCGCGATGACGGGGGGTGGGACGGGCGCGGTGACCTCGGTCAGGCGGAGGTGAGGGAGCGGTCGCGGTTGACGAGGGCGGCGTAGGGGCCGTCGGCCGCGAGGAGCTCGTCGTGGGTGCCGCGTTCGACGACGCGGCCGTGGTCGAGGACCGCGATCTGGTCGGCGTCGCGGATCGTCGACAGGCGGTGGGCGATCGTGATGGTGGTACGGCCGTGCGACAGGGTGTCCAGGGCCTCCTGGACGGCGCGCTCGGTCTGGGTGTCGAGGGCGCTGGTGGCCTCGTCGAGGATGAGCACGGGCGGGTCGCGCAGCAGGGTCCTGGCGATGGCCAGGCGCTGCTTCTCGCCGCCGGAGAAGCGGTAGCCGCGCTCGCCGACCACGGTGTCGTACCCGTCGGGCAGTGACGCGATGTGGTCGTGGATCCGGGCGGCCCGCGCGGCGGCGACGATCTCCTCGTCGGTGGCGGAGGGTTTGGCGAACCGCAGGTTGTCGGCGATCGAGGAGTGGAACAGGTAGGTCTCCTGCGAGACGACGCCGACCGTCTCGGCCAGGGCCTCGAAGGTGAGGTCGCGCACGTCCACCCCGTCGATCGTGACCCGGCCGCTCGTCACGTCGTACAGGCGGGGCAGCAGGTAGCTCAGCGTGGTCTTGCCCGAGCCGGTCTCGCCGACCACGGCCAGGGTGGTGCCCGCTGGGACGGTCAGGTCGACGTCCGAGAGGGTCGGGGCCTCGCCGTAGGAGAAGCCGACGTGCTCGAAGCGGATCTCGCCGCGTACGGTCTCCGGCGTGCGGGTGCCGGGGTGGATGTCCACCGGCAGGTCCAGATACTCGAAGATCCGGCCGAACAGCGCCAGGGAGCTCTGCACGTCGACGCCGAGCCGCAGCAGTGACACGGCGGGCCGGAACAGGTTCATCTGGAGCGTGGTGAAGGCGACGACGGTGCCGATGGAGACGGCCGAGGTCAGCCCGGTGGCCCAGTAGATCACCGCGGGCATGGCCGCCATGATGATCTGGATGGTGGACTGCCGCCAGCGCCCGGCCATGCTGGAGCGGACCTCCAGGTCGGCCAGCTCGTCCGAGGCGGTGGAGAACCGGCCGGTGAGCTCGGGGCCGCGGCCCATCGTCCGGCCCAGCAGGATGCCGCTGATCGACAGCGACTCCTGGACCATCGACGACAGGGCGGCCATCTTCCGCTGCCGCTCGGAGGTGATCTTCCTGCGTTCCCGGCCGACCCTGCGGCTGATCGCGACGAAGACGGGGAGCAGCAGCAGCGACACGATGGTCAGCCGCCAGTCCAGCACGAGCATCGCGATGATCGTCGCCACCACGGTGGTCAGGTTGGAGACCATCGAGGCCGCGGTGGAGGTGACCACCAGCTGCATGCCGCCGATGTCGCTGGCGATGCGCGACTGCACCTCGCCGGTCCGGGTGCGGGTGAAGAAGGCCATGGACATGCGCTGCAGGTGGCCGTAGACGCTGGTGCGCAGGTCGTGCATGACGCGCTGGCCGACACCGGTGGAGATCAGCGTCTGGACGACGTCGAGCACGCTGGTGACGACGGCGACCGCGACCATGCCGAGCGCGAGCAGCGTCAGCAGGCCGGTCCTGCCGTGCGGGATGGCGTCGTCGAGGACCGAGCGGAGCATGAACGGCGAGGCGAGCGAGACGAGCGAGGACAGCCCGATGAGGGCGCCCACGACGGCGAGGCGGCCCCGGTAGGGGCGGAACAGGCCGACGACGCGCCGCAGGGGCGCGCGGGGTTCGTCGTTCATATCGGGTGTTTCGTGCCGTACGGCACTTCCGGTTTGTTTGGTCATGGAACTCCTTTGCGATGTTTACTCAAACAGAGGTTACCTCACATTCATTCCGGGCGACACTGGGATAAGTTCGGCGCTGTGGAGACGGAACTGGCCGACCTGGTGCACGGCGTGGGCCATCGACTGCGGCGGGGGTACGGCGAGCGGCTCGGCCCGCTCGGCCTGAGCCCCGGCCAGGCGCGGGCGCTTCGGGTCATCGTCGACTCCGAGCCGCCGCTGAAGATGGTGCAGCTCGCCGAGAGGCTGCGGATCGTGCCGCGCTCGGTGACCCCGGTGGTCGACGCCCTGGAGGAGGCCGGACTGGTCCGCCGCGAGGTCGACCCCGCCAACCGCCGTTCCACCCTGCTCGTGGTCACCGGCGAGGGCCGAAAGCGGTACGAACAGGTGCGCGAGGCGCGCAGGCGGGTGGCCGAGGAGCTGTTCTCGGTGCTCACCGCCGAGCAGCAGGACCGGCTCAGGGAACTGCTGGGCGCGGTCGACGCCCAGCACGTCTAACCCGCCGTCCGGACCAGGCCGGTGCCCGTTCTCGGGCCGACGTCTGGTCCCGGGCCGAGGCCCGTTCCCCGGTCGACGTCGTTCTCCGGCCGGGCGACCGGGGAGAGGCCACCGGGTCAGGCCGGCCGCTTGGTCTCCGCGTCCTCGGCCTTCGCCTCGGTCCGGTCGAGGCGCCAGCGCGGCCGGCCGCCCACGAACGTGGCCACGCACCGGCCCGGCCCCTCGTGCAGCAGGAGGGTGTAGGCGTCCCGCTCGCAGGCCTCGCCGGCCTCCACGGCGAAGACGGCGAAGTCCGCGCGGCCGCCCCGGTCCAGGGAGCCCAGGCGGCCGGGGCCCTCGGCCATGCCCAGCGCCCGCGCGCCGCCCAGCGTCACCGCCTCGACCAGGAGCCGGTCGTGGCCCGGCGCGTGGGAGAGCGCGCGGGCGGCCGACAGCGGGTCGCCGCCCGTACGGGTGCCGACGGCGATCGCGCTCCCGCCGTCGAGGAGACCCTCGGCGGCGAACGGCGACGAGATGGCGATCACCGTGCCGCGGGCACCGAGGAGCTTGCGGTCGGTCTCGTCCAGCGGGCCGGAGATCGCGACGTGGCAGCCCGCGCCGAGCACCCCCACCTCGTCGAGGAACGCGATCGGGTGGCGGCCGGGCTCGGCGTGCAGCCGGAGCCCGAACGTCCGTGACAGGACGGCCAGGTCCTCCATGACGTGGGGGTCGGGGGAGTGGGCGGCGATGCCGATGACGCCCGGGTGGTCGACCTCGCGGATCGCGGTGATCAGCCGGTCGCGCCCCTCGTCCTCCCAGCGCTCCTCGTCCTCGCAGCGGGTCTCCAGGTAGGTCACGCCGCCCAGCCCGGCCTCGCCGAGGGTGGAGGCGGCGTCGAGGTCCGCGGCGACGCCTCCCGCCGCGGTGACGCCGTGGACGGACGGCGTGGCGGCGGCCCTGTCGAGCCGGAGGTGCGCGTCGATCAGCCCCGGCACGATCATGCCCGGCCAGCGGGTCGGGGACAGGAGGGGGTGGGCGGCCTCGATCTCGGCCCGCGGCCCGACCCTGACGATCCGGTCGCCCCTGACGACGATCGCCCCGTCCCTGATGGGAGGGCTCGTGACGGGCAGGACGAGGGGGGCGCAGTGAACGGAGACGATTCCCCGGGGGCGCGTGCCGATGATCCGCCCGGCACGCGTCGACATAGGCACTCCCGTGAGTTCGTCCCCTTTGGAGAGGTTAAGGGGAGCGACGGGAGATCTCAAATGCATCTCTGGCAAACGTCTCTCCACCTTCCTGACAGGAGATTGTTGATCTATCTGAAAACGGTCTATACCGTCTTTTAGCGTGATACGACCCCCCAGGTTGCTGAAAGTGCTGCTCGCCGCGATCGTGCTGATCCCCATCGGCCTCACCTCCGTTCCCGCCTCCGCCGACCCCGCCCCCGAGCCCGAACACCCCTGGCGCCTGGACCACTGGCCCCGGACCCAGCCCTGGCAGCAGGACGCTCCCGAGGCCGGGACCGCGCGCCGCGCCGACCCCGGCGGCCCGGCGCCGATCGACCCGCAGAACTGGAAGAACCCGGACCACATGACGTGGGCCGACTACCGCAAGCCCCCCGGCACCAACTGGGCCGACCCCGCGGTCAAGGGGTCCAAGCGCACCTTCCGCGGCGCGCTCGTCCTGGCCGACTATCCCAACCAGCCGTTCGTGGTCACCCAGCCCCAGGGCTCGACCGTCTTCAGGAACCCCAGCGCCGAGGCCCACGACATCCCGCGCGACCAGGTCGCCCAGTTCTACAAGGACTTCCTCAACACCCCCAACGAGCTCAACCGGGGCCACACCATCCACGAGTACTGGATGGAGGACTCGGGAGGCCGCTACGGCGTGGAGCTGACCGCGTTCGGCCCGTTCCGGATGCCGGGCAAGTCGCACGAGTACGCGATGGAGTTCCAGGGCGGCACGGCCTGCCCGGCCGGCGACACCTGCACCCGGAACATCAGGACCGACGCGCGGGCGGCGTGGGTCGGCTCCGTCGGCCAGGAGATCCCGGCCGGCTTCGACTTCGTCTTCTACCTGAGCGCGGGCCAGGACGAGTCGGCCACCTGGCAGGAGTTCGGCCCGATCAAGTTCCCGACCAAGGAGGCGGTGACCGACGACTTCGGCCCGCCCGACCCGGCCCTGCCCAACTGGGCCAGGACCCGCTACGTGGAGTGGACGTCCTGGGCCTCGGCCTCGTCCATCTGGCCCAACGCCGGGGGCGGCTCCTCCACCCAGGCCGAGAGCTCCGGGCAGGGCGTCTACGCCCACGAGCTCAGCCACATCCTCGGCATCGGCGACAACTACAACAACCCGTTCGGGGTGCCACCGCGCCGGGCGTACACCGGCATCTGGGAGATGCTCAGCCGGGGCAGCTTCAACGGCCCCGGCGGCCCGCACAGCCGCTGGCTGATCCCGCCCACCTCGGGCGGCTCGATGGGCGCCCAGCACATGCTCCGCAACAAGATCAAGCTGGAGATGGTGGACGAGGCCAACGTGCTGCGCCTGTCCAGGGAGGCGCTGGCCGAGTCGGGGCTCGTCGTGGCCAAGGTGACGGCCCGGGTGGCCCAGCCGGGACCCACCGGCCTGTCGGGGGTCAACATCGCCTTCGGGGACGGCGACCGCAGCCCGGCCTGTGACGCGAACACCGACCCGTTCTGCGACGGCGGCGGCTATGACAACTACACCGTCGAGGTCGTTGACAGGATGGGCGCCGACTCCTTCACCCCCGACTCCGGCGTGCTGCTGGCCAAGACCAAGAACGAGGACCGGGCGCCGTTCGAGTGGGTCGTCGACGCCAACCCGCAGGACATCGGCATGACCGACTACGTGCTGCCGGACGGTACCGCCGTGCCCATCACGGTCGGCGACTACCGCCAGCTGTCGGACGCGCTGTTCCACGCGGGCACCGGCTCGGGCTCGGAGTTCGAGTACGTGGACCAGGCCAACCGGCTCCACTTCTACGTCCTCGACCTCAAGCGCGACCGCAAGGGCATCCTGTCGTACACGGTGGCGATCCGCTCCCTGGACGGCGCCGGGCCCAACAGGCGCGGCGTGAAGGTGCTCCCGTCCGTCGGCGTCCCGTCAGGAAAGGACCTGACGTCCTGCCGCTTCCCGCTGTTCAACACCGGCAAGGTCGCCCAGGCGCGGGGGCAGCACCCCGAGGACGTGAGCGCCTACCTCAAGGGTGACGTCTACCGGCTCTCGGCGACCGTCGACGGCCGCGGCTGGACGGCCTCGCTGCCCAACGAGCTCGCGACCGCCGACTCAGGCGAGAACACCGTGGTCACCGTGAACGCCCGGCGCGGGTCGGGAGGCGCTCACCTCGCCAAGGTGACCCTGACCGCCACCTCCGAGAGCGACCCGTCCAAGACCGCCAAGGCGACCTGCCTCGCGCTGGGGCGGTAGGGCGGCGGAAGGCCGGACGCGTCACCCGGGCGCCGTGGCAGGGCCCGGGTGACGTGAAGGGCACCTCGCGCGAGGGCGCCCGCGAACCCGTGAAGGGCGCGCCCGCGCGGGGGAAGCTCCGGGAGAAGCGGGTCCACTCGCCGGCGGTGACCAGGTCAAGGACCTGATCCCGGCCGAGGCCGGCTGCGCGGTGATGGTCACGTCGAGGCAGCCGCTGGACCGGTCGGCGGTGGCGGGCGAGGAGCCTGCGCTACCTGGGGAGGCACACCTGGAGGCGGGGGAGCGGGAGGCCTCGGTCTCCGTCCTGCGGCAGGCCCGGAGCATCTACCGCAGCCGCGGCAACCAGGCGGGGATGAACGGCACCCTGGAGCTGTCGCGCCGCGCGGACGGCTGGGAGCGTACGCGGAGCCGGGGGTCCGGGGGCGTCAGGACTCGGCGGCCGTCAGCAGGTGCCGGGCGGCGTCGCGCGCCTCGTCGATGCTCTCGTGGAACAGCTTCCTGACCTGCTGGGCCTGCTCGGTCAGGTGCTCCAGCCCGGGGAGGGAGAGCGCGTCCTCCGCGGTCTCCGCGACCAGCGCCTCGTACTGCGGGGTCCGCTCGGCGAGCACCTGGAGCTGCCGGTAGGCGCGGTAGACGCCGTCGGCCTTGCGGACCTGCCTGGCGTACTCCTCCAGCGCGCGGACCCGCCTGGTCAGTGAGATCTCGGCGGTCTCCAGGGCCTTGACGTAGGGGGTGAAGGCCGCGGCCACCTCGGGCGGAGGCGAGCCCGGTACGAGCCGGTTGTGCTCGGACCTCATGTCCGACAGCCGCACCAGTTTCCTGGCGATCTGCCAGGTCTGGTCGGGCAGGGTCACCGCGTTGTCGATCGTGTCGAGCAGGCGGGCCCGGTTGATCTCGGAGTTGAGGACCGCCTCGGTGGCGTCCTGCGTGCGGCGCAGCAGGTCACCGCAGTCGTCGTCGAGGTCCTCCGGCAGGATGAACCTGTCCTTGTGCTCCATGGCCACCCGGACGCGCCGCCGCTCCCGCCGGTTCTCGGGGTCGTCGCTCAGGCCGCGCAGCGCGGAGAAGGAGATCAGGACGAGGACGGCGATGAAGCCCACCGTGGCGCTCAGGCTCGCCATGAGCAGCAGGAGCCCGGCGATCGCGATGAGTTTGACGGGGTCGGGCCCGCCGCGGCGGGGAACCTGTCCCAGCCGGGCCGCGCGCAGTGCCTGCGGGCTGGCACGTAAGACCGAGGAGATCGGGTCGGGCAGGGCCGGATCGATCAGCAGGTGCGGGGGGCGTCTCCTCGGATCCACGCGACCTCCTTGTGACGGGGTACAGGCGGGTCCTTCCACTGTCCCCCATAGATTGAGGTATGGCGCATTTATGGATGGCATATGAGGACATCGGTAATTACGGAAACCGGCGCCGGGTGTTAACTGCCCGGGCGTAAAGCGACGTATAAACTCGAAGGCGATGAACGACTTAACGCGTTGGATCGATCTCGAAGGTGCCGCCAACGTCCGCGACCTCGGCGGGCTCGCCACGGTGGACGGCGGGACCACACGCTTCGGCCGGATCTACCGGTCGGACAACCTGCAGGGGCTGACCGGGCGGGACGTCCGGCAACTCGTCACCGACCTGAAACTCCGCAACGTCGTCGACCTGCGCTCGGGTGCCGAGGTGCGCCTGGAGGGACCGGGGCCGCTCACCGAGGTGCCGGAGGTGAGCATCCACCACCACACCCTGTTCGCCGAGGGCGGCGTGTACACCGACGTCGAAGCCGACACCATCGAGGGCGACAAGGTGCTGCCCTGGACCGAGCGGGACGAGGAGGATCTCGCCGAACTCAGGGTGACCGGGTTCTACTACGGCTACCTCCGAGACCGCCCCGACTCGGTGCTGGCCGCGCTGCGCGCCATGACCCGCGACGAGGGGGCCGCCCTCGTCCACTGCGCCGCGGGCAAGGACCGCACCGGTGTCCTCTGCGCCCTCGCGCTCGAGGTCGCCGGTGCCACCCGCGAGGCGATCGTCGACGACTACGTCGCCACGGCCGACCGCATCGAGGGCATTCTGGTGCGGCTGCGCTCCAGCAACACCTACCGCACCGACCTCGACACCCGCCCGGCCGACGACCACCGCCCGAGGCCGGAGTACATGGAGCAGTTCCTGAGCGTCCTCGACGACCGGTTCGGCGGCCCGCTGGAGTGGCTCGCCTCGCACGGCTGGACCGAGGCCGACTCGCGGACCCTCCGCGCCCGTCTGCGCGACTAGCGGTTCCCCAGGACGAGCCCGCCCGCGCGTGGCGGTTCTCCAGGGGCGAACCCGCTCGCGGGCAGCGGTTCTCCGGCAGGACGGGCCCGCCCGTGCGAACCAGGGGTTCTCCAGGTCGAGCCCGTCCGCTCGGCTAGGGGTTCTCCAGGACGACGACCCGGCGCTCGGCGGCCGAATGCCGGGCGGCCTCCAGCACGGTGAGAGCCTCGACGACCTCTTCGGGGGCGACCGGTGGCGGGGCGCCCTCGCGCAGGCACGCCAGCACGGCCCGGTAGAAGCCGGCGTAGGCGCCGGGCTCCGTGGGGACGGCACGCGCATCGCCACCGGAGTCACCGGAGCCCGCGCCGAGAGTGCCCCACCGCTCGGCCGGCTCCTCGCCGAAGCCGGGGGAGGCGGGGGTCAGACCGGCGCGCAGTTGCTCCTCCTGCACGTCCAGGCCGTACTTCAGGTAGCCCGCCCGCGAGCCGAGCACCCGGAAGCGGGGCCCCAGCCGGGGAGTGACCGCGCTGACCCACAGGTGCGAGCGGGCCCCGCTCGCGTGGGAGACGGCGATGAAGGTGTCGTCGTCGGCGTTCACCCCGGAGCGGCGCACGTCCGACTCGGCGTAGACGTCGACGGCCGGGCCGAGCAGCCGCAGGGCCTGGTCGACCAGGTGGCTGCCGAGGTCGTACAGCAGTCCGGCGACCTCCTCGGTCCCGCCCGTCTCGCGCCAGCCACCCTTCGGCACCGGCCGCCAGCGCTCGAAACGCGACTCGAACCGGGTGACCTCGCCCAGCTCGCCCGCCGCGACCAGGCGCCCGAGCGTGAGGAAGTCGCCGTCCCAGCGCCGGTTCTGGAACACGGTCAGCATCAGGCCCAGATCGCGCGCCAGCTCCGCCAGGGCGCGCGCCTGCGCGGCGGTCGCGGCCAGCGGCTTGTCCACCACCACCGGCAGGCCCGCCTTCAGCGCCGCCTCCGCCAGCGGGACGTGCGTGCGGTTGGGGGAGGCGATCACGACCAGGTCGACGGAGTCCCAGAGCTCGGCCGCGTCCCGGACCGCTCGCGCGCCGTACTTCCCCGACACCTCGGCGGCCCGCTCCGGGTCACCGGTGACCACCGCGGACAGTCTCAGGCCGGGCGTCGCGGAGATCAGCGGGGCATGGAAGAACGCCCCTGCCACCCCGTACCCGACGAGGCCCACGCGCAGGTCGGTCATCGCGCGGCCAGGGAACCGGTGGACGGGGTGCCGGCGGTCAGGGTCTCGTGCGGGTGCCCCGTCCCGTCCCCGGCGTGGAGTTCAGTCACCGCGCTGCTCGTCACGCTCGGCCAGGAACGCCTCGAACTGGGCGGCGAGCTCGTCGCCGGTCGGCATCTCCGAGGACTCGGCCATCAGGCTCTCGCGCTCGGAGCCCGCCGCGAACGCGTCGTACTGCTGCTCCAGGCCGGTGATGGCGGTGGACAGCTCCTGGGAGGCCTGGATCTGCTCGGCGATCTCGGCGTCGGTCTTCTCCGCGGCCTCGCGCAGGCCCTCCAGCGGGAACACCAGCCCGGTGCTCCTGGTGACCGCCTCCAGGGCGGTCACCGCGGCCGACGGGTATTCGGCCTGGGCCAGGTAGTGCGGCACGTGCACGGCGTAGCCGAGGGCGTCGTGCCCCTTGGCGCCGAGCCGGAACTCGATCAGCGAGGCGACGCTGCCGGGCACCTGGACCTTGCCGAAGGCGCTGGTCTGGCCGGTGACCAGCTCGGGGCGGCTGGCGTGGCCGGTGACGCCCAGCGGGCGGGTGTGCGGGACGGCCATCGGGATGCCGTGGACGGTCACCAGCCTGCCGACGTTCAGCCGGGTGACCAGCGTGCCGACGGCGGCGGTGAACAGCTCCCACTCCCGGTCCGGCTCGGGGCCGCTGAGCAGCAGGAACGGGGTTCCGGTGGTGTCGTGCAGGAGGTGCAGCGACAGCTCGGGGCTCTCCAGGTCCACCCAGTGGTCGGTGTCGAAGGTCATGGTGGGCCGCCGGGAGCGGTAGTCCAGCAGACGGTCCACGTCAAAGGTCGCGACGACCCGGTGCTCCAGCTCGTCGAGCAGGTGGGTGATGGCGAGCCGCCCGGCGCCGCCCGCGTCCACGAACCCGTCGAAGTGGTAGAGCAGCACCGGATCGGTCAGCTCAGGGACGTCTCCGCTGAGCCGGTAGAGATCCGTCGGGTCGAACACCGTTTTCCAGCCTTTCGTCGGTCGTCTCTTCAGCTCAACCCGCGGGGGGTCCGCTGAATTCCGCCTACCCTCGGCGATCACACGGCACCCTACCGGGGCACAATGGGTCACATGCAGTCTGACCCTGAGCTCGAGGAGTTCGCGACCCGTCTGTTCGACCTGGCGAGGTCCGGCGAGACGGAGCGACTCCGAGCCTACGTCGGAGCAGGGGTCCCGGTCGATCTCACCAACGACAGGGGCGACACACTGCTGATGCTCGCCGCCTACCACGGCCACGCGGAAACGGTCCGGGCACTGACCGAGCTGGGCGCCGACCCCGGCAGGGCCAACGACCGCGGGCAGACGCCGCTGGCGGGCGCGGTCTTCAAGAAGGAACCCGACGTGATCAGGGCACTTCTGGAGGCCGGGGCCGATCCGCACGCCGGAACCCCCTCGGCGGCGGACGCGGCCCGCATGTTCGGCCAGCACGAATACCTGGAATGGTTCGCGCGATAACTCAGAAACCACGATATCCAGGTGTTTCCTGATGTATAGGAAAACGGGCCACCTTCAGCCATCCTGGGGTGGTGGGAACTACTACTAAGCGTAGGTCAGGCCTATCTCTCCGCATCCCCCCGTTACCCTGTCCCTTCCCCAGTGAGGTCAACCCCCATGTCGAGAGGGTCAACGCCGAGACCCTCGACTGGCTCGTCGACAGGGGCATCCTGGAGGACGCCGAGACCGTCGAGCGCTACCGTCAAGCCAAGTACGGCTGGCTGGGAGCCCGCACGTACCCCTATGCCGAACACCACACGCTCCGCCTGGCGACCGACTGGTGCGTGTGGCTGTTCGCCTTCGACGACGCCTTCTGCGAGTCGGGCCGCGGCGCCGGTGAGATAACCCGCGCCCTGCCCCGCCTCTTCACCGTCCTCGACGACCTGGAGGCCGGCCAGGAGGTCGACGACGTCTTCGCCGGGGCGCTCCTGGAGATCAAGACCAGGATCTCCACGTACGGCGACGACGACCAGCTCGACCGCTGGCGCGCCGTCACCAAGGACTACCTCTTCGCCCAGGTGTGGGAGGCCGCCAACCGCGAGGCCGACGTCGTGCCGAAGGTGGACGACTACATCTTCATGCGGCGGCGTACCGGCGCCATGCTCACCGTCTTCGCCCTCATCGACCTCGCCAGCGGATGCAGCCTCACCCCCGAGGAGTGGCGCCACCCCGACGTCAAGGCGATCACCGAGAGCGCCAACGACGTCGTCGTCTGGGACAACGACCTCATCTCGTACGCTAAGGAGAGCGACAGCGCCAACTCCCGCAACAACCTGGTGAGCGTGCTCGCCAGGCACCGGGGCTACTCGCGGCAGCAGGCCATGGAGGCGATCGGAGCCATGCGCAACCGGGCCATCGCCGACATGGTGGCGCTGCGCCCCTCGCTGGAGGCGCTCGGCTCCGAGGCGGTGCTCGCCTACGTGCGCGGCCTGGAGTTCTGGATCAGCGGCAGCGTCGACTACTCGCTGACCAGCTCCCGCTACACGGGCGCCTGGCAGCAGGAGGCGCCGAAGCCCCCCGCGGGATGAACGAGCTCACCCCTGGAGGACCTGGCCGTCCTCGTGGTCTCCGAGCGCGAGGACGATCAGCTCCTCCAGGTTCAGCTTCCTGCCCTGGGCGAAGGCCTTCTCGTGAGCCTCCTCACCGAGGACGCGCTTGCACTCCTTGACGCAGCGGTCGTGCTCGGAGTTGAAGAACGGGGAGCCCAGCTGTGGCATCCCGAAGGTCCGCCAGTTGGCCTGGCCGCCGCCCATCAGCCGGGCGGCGAGCGCCGCCTGGCCGTCCTCCAGCGCCTGCTTGGCCACCACCTCGATCGCCAGGCCGATCCCGAGCACGTCGTGGAAGTAGCGCTTGAGCCGGAGCGCCTCGCGCGCGTTCGACATGGCCTCGGGGGAGCGGCCCATCGCCTGGTACACGCTGGCGAGCGCGTAGATGGCGTACGAGCGCAGCCACAGCTCGCCGCGCTGGGTGCAGACCGCGATGCAGTCGCGCAGCAGCACCTCGGCCTCGGCCGGTTCGTTCTGGATGAGCAGCACCATGGACAGCTCGACGATCGAGGGCAGCAGGCCCGGGTTGAGCTCGCGCCCGCTCTTGTGGAACTCGATCGCCACGCCCAGCAGCGCGCTCGCCTTCTGCAGGTCGTTCTGCAGGAACGCGGCCGTGCCGAGCATCTTGGTGGCCAGGATGACCGCGCCCGAGTCGCCGACCCTGACGGCGTCGGAGCTGCACTGCTCCGCCGCCTCGATGGCGCCGGTGATGTTTCCCTGCGCGCTGTTGATGTAAGACAGCACCCACAGCGCCTTGCACCGGTCGGGGCTCGGCTGGGGCGCCAGCTCCAGGGTCTTCTCCAGGTAGAGCCTGCCCTCGCGGGCCAGCCCGCAGGCCACCCACATGAACCACAGGGAGGACAGCAGCTTCAGCCCCGCCTGCACCTCGCCGGGGGTGCGCAGGCAGTGGTCGAGCGCGACGCGGATGTTGTCGTGCTCGTGGCGCATCCTGACGTACCAGTAGACCTGGCGGGCGCCCGACCAGGCGTCCTCGCTCCGCTTGGCCAGCTGCAGGTAGTAGTCGCGGTGCTTCTCCCTGATCGCGGCCGTCTCGCCGAGCTTGTCCAGCCACTCCTCGCCGTACTGCCGCAGGGTGTCGATCAGCCGGTAGCGGTGCCCCGAGGGAGTGCCGTCGCTCAGCAGGATCGACTTCTCCACCAGGCTGGAGATGAGCTCCATGATGTCCTCGGACGGGAGGCTGTCGCTCGAGCAGACGTAGCGGGCGGCGTCGAGCTCGAAGTCTCCGGCGAAGACCGACAGCCGCGCCCACAGCAGCCGCTCGGCCGGCTCGCACAGTTCGTGGCTCCAGCCGATCGCGGCCCGCAGCGTCTGGTGCCTGGGCAGCGCCGTGCGGCTGGCCCCCGCGAGCAGGCTGAACCGGTCGGCCAGCAGGCCGAGGATCTGCTCCACCGACAGGGCGCGCATCCGGACCGCGGCCAGCTCGATGGCGAGCGGGATGCCGTCGAGGCGGCGGCAGAGCTCGGCCACCGGGCCGACGTTGTACTCGTCCAGCATGAAGTTGGGCACCACCGCGCTGGCCCGCGCGACGAAGAGCTGCACCGCCTCGTTGGTGAAGACGTCCTCGCCAGGGGAGTCGCCGGGAACGGCCAGCGGCGGGATGGTGACCGTGTGCTCGCCCCTGGCGTTCAGCGACTGGCGGCTGGTCGCCAGGATGGTCAGCCCCGAGGCGTTGCCGAGCAGGTCCTCGAAGAGGGCGGCGCACGCGTCGACCAGGTGCTCGCACGTGTCGATGATCAGGAGGATCTCGCGGTCGCCCAGCCACTCGACCAGCGTCTCGTCCGCCGAGCGGGCGGACTGGTCGGCGATCCCGAGGGCCGAGGTGATCGTGTGGCGGACCATGCCCGAGTCCTGGAGGCGGGCCAGGTCGGCGAACCAGACGCCGTCCTTGAAGTCGCCCCGCATCTGGTGCGCGATCCGCAGGGCGGTGCGGGACTTGCCGACGCCCCCGATGCCGGTCACCGTGACCAGGCGGTGCTCGCCCAGCCGCTGCCGGAGTGTGGTGAGCAACCTGGTGCGCCCCACGAAGCTGGTCAGCTCGTTGGGCAGATTGCCGTCTCGCCGCCATCCTGCTGGCGTTGTCATGGCGCCTCACGGGGGGATAGCCGGAACCTGCCACCGCATCGTACCGTCTGGGCTCCCGCCTGTCCCCGGCGTCACGGGGTACGGGGCCGGGCTTTCAGGACGGCCGGGGAGGAAACGGATCTTCTCCCGGGCCGGGCTTTCTCCGAGGGCGAAGGGCGACCTTTCCGCGGGAGGGAGGGCGCGGGCGGCGCGGGTGGCTAGCATGGAGCGCGTGACAGTGCGCGAACCCGATGACCTGCGTCCCGTCGATCTCGCCGACGACGGGCTGCCGATCCTGCCCGACCAGACCGCCGACGACACCGATCTCGGCTGGAGCGAGTGGCGCGAGGCCGACGACGACGCCCGCCTGATCGAGGACCGCCCTCCCCACTGGGGATGACCCCGCGGGCGGGGTCCCGACATGGGAACCCCGCCGTGAGCCGCCCCGTGAGCCGCCCCGCCGTGAGCGGCGCCGGGAGACGGGCTGGGGACGGGCTAGGAGACGACGTCCTTGACGCGGAAGCGGCGGAAGGCGAACGCGATCAGGATCGCCGAGTAGGTGACGGAGACGGCCACCCCCTTGAGCATGCCGTCGTACTCCGGCTGCGGGGCCAGGGCGTCCAGCCACGCGGTGTTCCAGAACGTCGGCAGAAACTCCCTGAGCCGGCCGAGGGCCTCGACCGCCTGCAGGATGTTGCTGACGATCACCAGGCCGACCGCCCCGCCGACCGCTCCCAGCGGGGAGTCGGTGCTGACGGAGAGCAGGAAGGCCAGGGCCGCGACCACGAACTGGCTGACCAGGGCGTAGCCGATCACCACCCCGAACCGGGGCAGCACGTCCAGGGCGGCGATCGTCTCACCGGTCCCCGGCACCCGGACGTCGTTCCACCCGAAGGCGAGGGTCCCGGCCAGCAGGGCCATCACCGGCAGGCAGATCACCGCCGCCGCCGAGTAGCCCATCGCGACGACCAGCTTCTGCCGCAGCAGGCGGTCGCGCGGGATCGGGGCGGCCAGCAGGTAACGCAGCGACGACCAGCTGGCCTCACTGGCCACGGTGTCGCCGCAGAACAGCGCCACCGCGACGACCAGCAGGAAGCTCGCCGACACCGACAGGGCGAAGGCCGCGAAGTTCAGCCCGCCCTCGGTGGCCAGGTCGGAGATGCGCAGCGTGGTGGTGGGCTGCCCGGATCCGGCGCCGACCTTGAAGGCGATCACCAGGATCCACGGCAGCGCGAGCAGCAGGCCGAACATCACCAGCGTGCGGCGCCGCTTGAACTGCCGGACGATCTCCACGGCGAGCGGCAGCGTGCGCCCCGGCGCGTATCCGCGCGCCGAACCGTTCTCCGCGACGCCGTTCTCCGGGGCGCCGTCCCGCGCGGGGCCGTTTCGCGCGGGACCGTTCTCCGGGACGCCGTTTCGCGCGGGGCCGTCGCCCGTCGCGCCGGTCATGGTGCCGCGGGCACCGTCGGTGTCGCTCACGCCTTCTCTCCGATCAGGTCCAGGAAGACGTCTTCCAGGCGGGTGCCGGAGCCGTTGACCGGGGTGCGGCTGCTCAGCAGCTCGGCCACGGTCCCGGCCGTGACGAGGCGCCCGCGGTGCATGACCACCACGTGGCTACAGGTCTGTTCCACCTCGGCGAGCAGGTGGCTGGAGACGATGACCGTGCGGCCCCCCCTGGCGTAGCGGATCAGGACCTCGCGCATCTCGCGGATCTGGGGCGGGTCGAGACCGTTGGTGGGTTCGTCCAGGACGAGCAGGTCGGGCAGGCCGAGCATGGCCTGCGCGATGGCCAGGCGCTGGCGCATGCCCTGCGAGTAGGTGCGGACGGCGCGGTCCAGGGCCTTGCCGAGGTCGGCGATCTCCAGGGCCTCGGCGAACCGGGCGTCCTCGGCGGGCCGGCCGGTCGCCTTCCAGTACAGCTCCAGGTTGTCGCGGCCGTTGAGGTGCGGCAGGAAACCCGGGCCCTCGACGAACGAGCCGAGCCTGGACAGGACCGGCGCGCCGGGCACCACCCGGTGCCCGAAGATCCGGATCTCGCCGCCGTCGGGTTTGATCAGGCCCATCAGCATGCGCAGGGTGGTGGTCTTGCCGGCCCCGTTGGGGCCGAGCAGGCCGAGCACCTGGCCGTGCTCGACGGTGAACGACAGGTCGTCCACCGCGAGCTCGCCGTTCCGGTACGCCTTGGTCAGGCCGTGGATCCGCAGCGGCACGGAGTCCAGCTCCGGGTCGTGCTCGTCGGCGGCGCGGCGGCGCCCGGCGAGCAGCAGGGCCGCCGCGACGGCGAGGGAGAGCAGCGGCAGCGCCCAGATCCACCAGGCGGGGCCGGTCGAGGGGGTGCGCAGGGTGGCGTGGGTGGGGACGGTCACGGCCGGCGAGGCCAGGGCGACCTTGTAGACGGCAGGGGGCGCGGGGGTGCTGTAGCCGAGGTCGGTGGTGGTGAACGCGACGCGCAGCCGGTGCCCGACCTCGAACCTGTGGTCGACGGCCGGCAGGGTCACGGTGGCCTCGCCGGAGCCGCCCTCGGGGATCGCGATCCTGACCGGGGCGACGAGCCCCTCGGGCAGGATCGGTGCCTGCGTCGCGCCCGCGACGTCGTAGAGCTTGGCGAACAGCGTCACCTCGCCCGCCGCGCGCGTCCCGCCGCTTCCGGCCCGCGTCTCGGCGGCCTCGGCGGCCCCCGCTTCCGCCTCGCCGGTGTCCGAGCCGCTCCCCGCGGCGTCACCCGCTGCGGCGTCACCCGCCACGGGGGCGGACGGTTCGGGCGTCACCCGCACCCGTACGGTCGAGCTGCCGGTGACCTGGAGCGGGGCGGCCAGCGGGGCGGAGTCGAAGGCGGCGCTCTGGCCCGCCATGTCGATCGACAGGTTCGCGGTGGCGCCTCCGCCGAGACCGCCGAAGCCGGGGACCGCGGAGATCGAGGCGGGGGATCCGCCGGGCGGGTTGGCCACCCGCTGGTCGGGCCCGCTGAGCGGTACGGAGGTCTGGCCGGTGCCGGACAGTCCCGGATAGCCGCCGGCGACGGCGTGCAGCTGGACCGGGCGCCGGGTGCCGGGGTCGCGTCCGCCGTCGCGGGTGACGGTGAAGGCGCCGCCCTCCCGGCCGGCCCCTTCGTCGTCCTTCAGGTGGCGGTCGAACCAGCCGAGCGTCCTGTCGTGCAGCCAGTCGACCTCGCCGTTGCCGCCGTCGTGGCCGCCGTCGAACCAGGCGACCTCCACCGGGGCGCCGGTGGCGGCGATCGCCCTGGCGTTGGCGTCCGCCTGGCCCAGGGTGAACAGCGAGTCGCGCTGTCCCTGCAGCAGCAGCGTCGGAACCTTGATCCTGCCGGGCACCGAGATCGGGCTGGACCTGCGCAGCGTCGCCACCGCGTCCGCCGTCGCCCGGCCGCTCTCCGCCACCTTCTGGTACATGTCACAGATCTCCGGCAGGAACCGGCCGCACCGGACCTCCTCCGCGGTGAGCGGCCGGGGCGGCGCGGACGGCGCCCCGGCTCCGTTCTCCCCGTCCTCCCCGTTCTCCCCGCCCTCTGCGTCCTCCTCGCGGCCCGCGCCGCTCCCGCCGCCGAGGGCGGCCAGGCCGGCCGCGCCCGGCGCGGGACCGCCGCGGCTGAAGAACAGCCCGGCCCACATGCGCTTGAACACTCCGCTCTCCGGGCCCTGCCCGGTGGCGTTCGGGAACAGCGCGTCGGCCAGGTCGTACCAGGTGATCTGCGGGACGATCGCGTCGATCCTGGGGTCGTGGGCGGCGGCCATCAGCGCGATGGCCCCGCCGTAGGAGCCGCCCGCGACGCCCACCCTCGGGTCGCCCGCCGCGTCGAGCCGGACCTCGGGCCGCCTGGCGACCCAGTCGACCAGCTGGCGCACGTCCTTGACCTCGTAGTCGGGGGAGTTCAGCGCGATCTGCCCCGAGGAGCGGCCGAAGCCCCGCGCGGACCAGGTCAGCACGGCGTAGCCGTCCTGAGCCAGCCGTACGGCGGCGTCCCTGACGCTCTGCTTGCTGCCGCCGAAGCCGTGCGCGAGCAGCACGGCCGGAGCCCTGCCGCCTCCGGCCGGAGGGAAGAAGCTCGTGTCCAGGGTGACCCGCTGGTCGTCACCCGGCCCGTCGACCACCGTGATCATCTGGTTCCGGGCCCGTACGTCCGGCTCGGACGGCCACACCAGCCAGACCGCGACACCGGTGACCAGCACGGCGATCACGGCGATCACGGCGATCCCCGGGACCCGGACGGCCCGTTTTCCCCCACGTTGCATGACGAGAGCCTACTGATCGGAGCTGAGAGCCTCCTGAGACCGCTCTCAGGAGCGTTCCCGCCGGTCAAGCGCGGGCAAACCGCCGGCGGGACGCCGCGGCCGGCGGTGGAACCGGACGCGGGTGATCACCTGCGGGGCAGGAGGGAGGGAGTGGTCCCGATGCTCAGGGTTGTCCCCGATTGCGGAGCGAGGTAAAGGAGCGGCATCATTTCGACGCGTGAAGCCAGTAGAGAGCCTTCGAAGAAGAGCCACTCCCGTCCTTGAGTGGGCTCTGCCGTATTGGACGCGTGGGAAGGCCGGCAGGGAGACCCCGGAGGACCTGTTCAGGCTCCTCTACCTCGGGTGGCTGGTGGCTTTCTCGTTCAAGGTGCTCGGAGCGTCCTGGGACGTCTCCTGGCACTTCAAGTGGCTCCGCGACGACCTGGCCCCGCCGCACCTGCTCAACAGCGTCGGCACCGCCCTCGTCCTCGCCCTCACGATCATCCACGTCTACACCGGCTACGGCGTGGACAAACTCGCGCAGCGCCTCATCACCTGGGGCACGGGCGTCTTCCTGGTCGCGGTCCCGCTGGACCTGATCAACCACCGGATCAACGGGCTCGACATCACCTCGTGGAGCCCGTCGCACCTGATGCTCTACATCGGCACGCTCTTCATGGTCTGCGGCGTGATCCGGGGCTGGTTCGTCCGGGCGGTCCCGGGGCGGACGCGCACGCTGGTCCTCGGCGGGCTCTTCGTGTTCCTCTTCGAGAACGTCTGGTTCCCGGCCCAGCACCAGGAGTACGGCGTGTACGCCATCGCCGCCTGGGACCGGGGGGCGCCGGAGGCCGAGCCGATCCTGATCCAGTTCGCCGCCGAGCAGATCGGGCTGCCGGTGAGCGACAGGGCCGTGGCGCTCCACTTCGCGCTGCCCGTCCCCGACCAGCTCTACCCGCTCTACGCGGCGATGGCCGCCGTCATGGTGGCCGTCTACGCCCGCGCGATGATCGGCCGGATGTTCTCCGCCACCGCCGTGATCGGCGCCTACATCGTCTTCCGCACCCTGATCTGGCCGCTCCTGGCCGTGGCCGACTTCCCGCGCTCGGCGATCCCGGTCTTCCTGATCGCCGGGGCGCTCGCCGTCGACCTGGCGTTCCTGATCAGGATGCCCGTGGTGAGGGCGCTCGTCGGCTCCGTCGGCGCCACCCTCCTCATCGACCAGGCACTGCGCTTCCAGCACTCGATGTTCATGGCGCCGCCGCTGGTGCCCCCCACGACCATGCTGGTCGGGGGGGCCGGGCTCGCCGTCCTGTGGCTGGCCGCCGAATGGTCGTTCAGCCGTCACACGCTGCGGGCTCAGGACAGGGAGGCGCTGGTCAGCGCGACCGCGACCCCGTAGGCCAGCCCCATCACGGTGATCTCGGCCGCCGCCCACGCGACGACCGCCGTCGCCCGCCGCTCGGCGATGTGCGGCAGCAGGCGGAAGCGGATGTGGGCGGCGAACGGGATCAGCAGCGCCACGCACGCGACCTTGGCCACGACCAGCAGGCCGTACTCGTTGGTCAGCAGGGCCCCGGGCAGCTCGACCCCCGGGGTGAGGGCCATCGTGGCCAGGCCGTTCACCAGGCCGGAGAGCCCGACCACGACCAGCGCCAGGGTCGCCAGCCTGGAGAACTCCGGCAGCACCCTGGCCAGCAGTTCCCGGTCCGCGGCGACCAGCAGGACGACCGCGAGCAGGCCGCCGGTCCACGCCGCCGCGCCCATCACGTGCAGTTCCATCGAGATCATGATGGGGTCGTGCCAGGCGGAGTCGACCGCGTGGCCGGTGACCGGGATCGGCAGCAGCCCGAAGAGGGCGATCACGATCCGCAGCTCGGCCGGCACCTTCTCGCCGTACCGCACGGCCAGCAGCCCGATCCCGGCGTAGGACAGCGCGCAGGCGGCGCTGAAGAGCATGCCCTGCCCGGCGCCGACGCTGTCGACGTACTCGGCGATCATCCCGGGGGTGGGGACCAGGCCGGGGTTCAGCTCGGCCGTCTGGAACACGATGACGGCCAGCGCCAGCAGCGCCCACGCCCAGGCGAAGGTCACGGCCATCGGCCGGGCGCGGCGCATCACCGGCTCGGTGCGGTCCGGGTCGTCGAACCCGAGCAGCTTCGGCAGCAGGCTGAGCCCGACCACCGCCACCGCCGCCAGGTCCAGCAGCACCCGCAGCACCGGCAGCCCGTACTCCACCAGCGGCCCGGGGATCGCGATCCCCGGCACCGCCTCCTGGGGGGCGAGCGCCGTCGCGGCCAGCACGGCCAGCAGGGCCGCGGAGACGAACCCGCCGATCACGAGCCTCCTGGCGGTGCCGGCCTCGGCGGCCCGCTCGGTGGTCACGGTCATCCCGTGCCTCCCTGCTCCCTCGTACGGCGCATCGCCACGACGGTGGCCCCGCCCAGCAGGACGATGGAGCCCGCGATCCACAGCACGGCCATCCCGGCCCCGCCGTTCTGCGCGGCCTCGGCGGCCTGGGCGCCCAGGCCGGGCTCCTGCGGCGCGGCGGCGGAGACCACCGGGGCGGAGGTGGCGGGCGCCTGAGCGGAGCCGCCGGAGCCGCCCTGGCCGGGGGCGGTCAGGGTGAACGTGATCTTGCTGGAGACCGGGTGGCCGTCGGAGGAGAGGATCCGGTAGCCGACCGCGTACACCCCGGCGGGGCCGAGGGGCTTCACGGCGACGCTGACCTTCGCCCTGTCGACGGTGGTCTTCCCGTCCTCCCACCGCGTGCCGTCCGGGCCGATCACGCTGATCTGCGCGAAGCCCTGCCGGACGGGCTGGTCGAAGGTGAGTGTGATCTTCTCGGGTCCGGTGGCCAGCTCGGTACCGTCCTTGGGGTCGCTGCTGATCAGCACGTTGTGGGCCTGCGCCGGGGCGACCGCGCCGAGCAGCGCGGCGGACGCGAGCAGCAGGACCGTGAGTAGCCGCCTCACCGGTCGTGGCCTTCCTTTGGGATCGTCATGACGAAGGACATGCTCCCACCCCGGCCTCCCGCCCGGGAATCGCGCTCGCGCGGGTCACCCGTGCCCCCGCTCGGGGTCACGCCCCGGCGAGGGGGCCCGGGGACCTCCCGGCGGGGAGTAGGAGCCCGGGGGAACGGAGTCAATGACTAAGAGGATGACAAAAATTCAAAAAATGAAGAATATGCGGAGTTATCTGGTAAAAGCCCCTCAGGGATAGTTTGTTTGGATTTATCGGGATGGAAAACAACTGTGAAACCTTGACGAATTCGGCACGTGATCCTTAGCCTCGCTTCGAGCAGCGGCACCGATTCGCCGCGCTCGCGCGCGGCAGAGGCGGCAGAGAAGGCGCCGTTCGCCCGCGCCGGTGTCTGGTCGCGGGTCTTTTCGGTGGAACGCCGCGCCGGGCACGAGACCCCTGGACGGATGCTCGTCGTCGACGCCCTGCTCGGGAACCGGTCGGGAAAAGTCAGCACAAGGGAGCCGCGGGGCCATTTCGAGGCCGCCGCGACAGGCCGGACGGAAGGCGCCTGAAATGTCGATGTCGCTGGTGAACGGATGGGAAAGGGCGTCCCGCACGGGCGTCGTCGAAGAGATCGGCCGGACCCGATGACGGCCGGCCCCGCGCGGCTCGGCGCGACGTCCGTGGAGTTCACCGGAGCGCGGGGCGGCGAGTCGCCGCTCAGCTGGGGCCAGCTGGCCATCTGGCGGCTCACCCGGTGGCTGGACGACGACGACCCGTACTTCAACATGCCCTGGGTGCTGCCCGTCTACGGCAGGCGCGACCTCGACGCCGTCCTGCGGGCGCTGCGCGCGCTCGTCGAGCGGCACGAGACGCTGCGGACGACGTACGAGGAGACGCCCGGCGGGCTGGTCCAGCGCGTGGCGCGCCAGGGCCGGTTCACCGTCGAGACGTACGACGCAGGGGAGGCCAGGCCGCTCGCCGCCGCCAGGGAGCTCTCCGTCCGGCTGGCCGCCACCGCGTTCGACTACGCGGCCGACCTGCCGTTCCGCTGTGCCGTCGTGACCGTCGACGGCCGTCCCAGGACGGTGGCCCTCACCCTGTCCCACCTGGCCGTGGACGGCGGGGCCCTGGAGGTGCTGGCGCGCGACTGGCGGGACCTGCTCGCCGGTGGCGAGATGGCCGCTCCCGGCTGGCAGCCGATGGACCAGGCCGCCTTCGAGCGCGAGGGGGCCGGCGCCGCCCGCGGCGAGCGGACGCTGCGTCACTGGCGCGCGGTCCTGGAGCGGGCGCCCCTGACCATGTTCGACTTCCCCCGTACGACGCCGGAGGAGCCGCGGTTCGTCAAGGTCGGCATGGAGTCGGCCGCCACCGCGGCGGCGGCCGAGGCGCTGGCGGCGCGCTGGTCGGTCAGCACGGCCAGCGTGCTGACCACGGCGAGCGCGGTGCTGCTGAGCGCGCTCACCGGCCACCGCGAGGTGGTCATGCAGCTCATTGTGGCCAACCGGCACGACCCCAGGGTCGCCGCCATGGCGGGCAGCGCCGTACAGGACGGGATCTTCGTCCTCGGCCTGCCGGGTGGAACGTTCGCGGACGCCGCCCGCGCCGGGCACCGGCAGGCGCTGACCGCCTACCGGAACGCGCACTACGACCCGTACCGGATGATGGCGCTGCGCGAGGAGATCGGCCGCGAGCGCGGGCGGCCCGTGGACCTGTCGGCCTACTTCAACGACACGAGGGCCGTCGGCCACTGGCCCCACCTGCCCGCGGTCGAGCCACCGGGCGACCCCGCCGCGATCGCCGCCCTCACCGGGCGGACCAGGACCTTCCACGTCGGGTCCTGGCCGGAGGTGGACGCCACGGCCCTGTTCGCCACCGGCACCGCCACCGACACCTGCGAGCTGTACCTGATGGCCGACACCGCCTACCTGCCGCGTCCCACGGCCTACGCGCTGCTGCGCGGGCTGGAGACCCTGCTGGTCGCCTCCGTGGCCGGGGACGTCCCGCTCGACGAGGTCGCCGGGCTGTGCGGCATCGTCCCGGTCGAGCGCCCCGTCCCCCGGCCCGGCGGCGCGCCCGGCACCGGCACGGCGAAGGCCGCGGGGGACCCCGGAGCGCAGGGACCGAGGGCGGTGGCCGGTGACCACGTCTGACCGCCACGTCGCGCCGGACGGCCGCGCGGCGCTCGCCGAGCCGACGCGCAGGGTGGGGCCCTGGTGGGTGGCCGGCATCTCGCTGGCCAACCTGGCGCTCTGGATGGCCTATTTCGGGCCGCTCCAGGTGCTGCTGCCCTCGCAGGTGGCGTCGATCGACCCGGTGGGCAAGGAGGGGTCGCTGGCGCTGGTGACCGGGGCGGGGGCCGCCGTCGCGATGCTCCTCAACCCTGTCGCCGGAGCGTTGTCCGACCGTACGGCCGGGCGGTTCGGGCGCAGGCATCCGTGGTCGCTGGGCGGGGCGCTGGTCGGTGCCGGGGCGCTGGTCCTGCTGGCGGGTCAGGGGTCGATCCTCGGCGTGGCGGCCGGATGGTGTCTCGCGCAGGCCGGGCTCAACGCGATGCAGGCCGCGCTCGGCGCGGGGGTGCCCGACCACGTTCCGGTCGGCCAGCGGGGTGAGGTCTCCGGCTGGATCGGGATTCCCCAGTCGCTCGGGGTGGTGCTCGCCGTGGTCCTGGTCACCATGGTCGCCACCACCACCGAATCCGGATATTTCTTGATAGCGGCGCTGGTCCCGCTCTGCGTGCTCCCCTTCGTCCTCACCACTCACGACCCCCGCCTGGCGACCAGGCCGCCCTTCGAACCCCGGGCCTTCCTGAGGGGGTTCTGGATCAGCCCTCGCCGCCACCCCGACTTCTTCTGGGCCTGGCTGACACGCTTCCTGATACAGCTGGGCAACGCCGTCGCCACGCTCTACCTGCTGTACTTCCTCACCGACGCGGTCGGCTACGAGCGGCTCTTTCCCGGCGAGAAGGCCGAGGACGGCCTGCTCGTGCTGATCCTGATCTACACCGCGGCCGTCGTGCTCACCACCGTCGTCGCGGGTGTGATCTCCGACAGGCTCGGCCGCCGCAGGGCGCTCGTCACGGTCTCCGGCCTGATCAGCGTGGTCCCCGCGGTGATGCTCGCGTTCTGGCCCCAGTGGCCGGTGGCGACGGCCGGCGCCGCGATCATGGGGGTCGGCTTCGGCATCTACCTGTCGGTCGACAACGCCCTGGTCACCCAGGTCCTGCCCGCCGCCGAGGGGCGCGCCAAGGACCTCGGCGTCATCAACATCGCCAACTCCGGCCCCCAGGTGCTCGGCCCTGTCATCGCCGGTCCCATCGTGGCCGGTCTCGGTGGCTACCCCGTCCTCTACCTGACCTCGGCGGCCCTCGCCCTCCTGGGCGCCGGCCTCGTCTGGAAGATCCGCTCGGTCCCCTGAGCGTCCGGCTCCCGGCTCACCACGCGGACGCGGGAGTGGGAACGGTCTCCCGAGGCGGTGGTGACCCTGAGCGTCCGGCTCCCGGCCCTCACTTTCCGGAACGGCCCGAGGAAAGGCCGGTAAAGGTATGAGGTCCCTCGTGCCGGTGTGGCGTCCTTCACTCAGGGTTGTATCCATGCCACTCCCGATCCGATCGGTGACCTTACGGTCGCTGCGGGTGATGGAACCCTTCGGGTATGGCAGTGGTAGCTCCCCGGCCCGTCTTGGGAATCGTGCTCCTGATCTTCGTCAGCGCCGCATGGGGATCGGCTTTCCCGCTGATGAAGGACCTCATCGTCCGCATGCCCGTGGCGGACCTTCTCGCCGAGCGGTACGGCATCGCCACCCTCGTACTGCTCGCTCTCCGCCCGAAAAGCCTGCGGGGGCTGTCGGAGAGCACCTGGCTGACCGGCATCCTGCTCGGCCTGCTGTTCGGCGTGGGCCAGACGGCCCAGGCGGTCTCGCTGCACGATCTGCCCTCGTCGGTCTCGGGGTTCACGGTCGGCTCGTACGTGGTGATCACCCCGGTTCTCGGGCTGTTCCTGCTCGGGGCCAGGACCTCGGTCCGCGTCTGGGCGGCGGTGGCGCTGGCCATGGCCGCGATGACCGCGTTCACCCTGATGAGGGGGGCGGAGGGTGACATCGCCCTGCCCGCGCTGGCCGCCACCCTGCTGTCGGCGGTCCTGTACGCGGTCCACACGCTGGTGCTCGGCAACTCCGCCGAGGCGCGGCAGAACGCCTACGCGGTCACGGTGATCCAGCTTGGCACCATCGCCGTCATGACGGGCGTCCTCGCCGCGCCGGACGGCCTGACCCCGCCCTCGACGCCGGGTGACTGGGCGATTCTCGGCCACCTGTCGATCGTGGCCTGCGCCCTGGGTTTCCTGGCCCGCTCCTGGGGCCAGGTCCACGTCTCGCCGGTGTCCGCCGCGGTGATCCTGTCGGCCCAGCCACTCTGGGTGACCGCGCTCGCCGTGGCGCTGTACGGGGAGCCGCTCACCACGGGCGTATACCTCGGCGGGGGGCTGATCGCCCTCGCCATGCTCCTGGTCGTACTGCCCAAGGGGCTGTTCAGCTCAGTTCGGCGAGGGAGAGACCCAGTTCCGCCGCCGCGGCCGTCCGGATGAACTCGATCATCCGCGCCCGCGAGAGCACCCGCCGGTGCACCGTCACCTGCGTGGACAGGCCGTCGATGAGGGACATGACCCGCCAGGTCGCGCCCTCGGGGTCCGCGCAGGTGAAGATCCCCGCCACCACGCCGTCGTCGATGATCGCGCGGAGGGCGCCCTTCCAGCGCATGTCGATCCTGCGGGACGTCTCCTCGAGTTCGGCGTTGCGCATCGACTCCGCCCAGGCGTCGATCCACAGGGCCCATGACTTGGACTTCCCGCTGGGCGGATAGAACCTGAGCAGAGCTCGCAGCCGGTCGAGCGGGGAGCCGCCCGACTTCTCCACCTTGACGAGCGCGTCCAGGTCGAGCTGGGCGGCGTAGGAGAAGGCCTGGGCGAACAGCTTCTCCTTGGTCTCGAAATGGTAGAAGAGCAGCGCCTGGCTGACACCGGCCGCCTGGGCGATGTCAGCGGTCCGCGTGTGACCGAACCCCTGAGCCGCGATGACATCGCAGGCGGTCCGGAGCAGATCTTCACGACGTAATCGCCCAAATCCCCTTGCCACAAGGGAACCCTAGCGGGTCGCGGTGCGCCGTCAGGGGCAGGGGGAGGGGGCAGGGAGGAGACGCGGTCAGGGGTTGGGCGAGGGAGGGCGGGGGACGCCGCCCGGACCGGGGTGCAAGGGGATGCGTAGCACGAACCGGGCGCCCCGCGTGCTGTCCTCCAGCCTCAGGAGGCCGCCGTGCGTGCGGGCGATCTCCCTGGCGATGGGAAGTCCCAGTCCCGTGCCTCCCGCGTCCCGGTTGCGGGAGGCGTCCAGCCGGGTGAACCGCTGGAAGACCAGTTCCCGCTGCGCGGGCGCGATCCCTGCGCCGTCGTCGGACACCTCCATGACGGCCGTTCCGCCGTCCAGGTTCACGCGCACCGAGACCTGGGAGACGGCGTGCCGCTCCGCGTTGTCCATCAGGTTCGTCAGCAGCCTGGCCAGCCGGATCCGGTTACCGATGATCGCCACCCCGGGCTTCAGATCCCTGTCGACCGGGACGCGGCGCTCGCGTCTGTCCAGCTCGTCGCCGACCAGCGCGCCCAGGTCGATCCGCTCGTGGCGGGCCGGGACCCCGGAGTCGAGTTCGGCCAGCACCAGCAGGTCCGAGACGATCGCCTGGAGCCGGTCCAGACTGCCGAGCATCGCGCGGGTCTTCGCCTTCCAGTCGACGTCGTCGGGGTAGTGCAACGCCTCCTCCACCTGGGCGCGCATCGCGGCGAGCGGGCTGCGCAGGTCGTGGGAGGCGTCGGAGGTGAACCTGCGCTGCTGTTCGGCCGCCGCCTCCAGCCTGTCCAGCGTCTGGTTGATCGTCTCGGCCAGCTCCCTGATCTCGTCCCGCGCGACCGGGACCGGCACCCGGCGGCCGATGTCGGTCGCGGTGATCTCCTCCAGCTCGCGCCCGATCGCCTTCACCGGTACGAGCGCGCCGGTCACCGTTCGGTAGGTGCCGGCCGCCGTCACCGCCATGATCGCCAGGGAGGCGCCGATGACGAGGGCGAACAGCTCGGGATGGACGTGCCAGGGAACCGGGCCGGCCGCGGCGTAGAGAATCCAGTCCCCTTCATCCTGGTAGATCCGGAAGGCCACGACGTCCATGCACCTCCCGGGGTACCGGGGGATGTCGCACACCTCCCTGTCCTGCCTGACGCTCGTAGCGGGAGGGGTGAAGTTCGCCATCCGGGGGGCGCCGACCAGGTTGGGGGTCGATGCGATGATCTCGCCCTTCGCGTTCAGCAGTTGCATGCCGTCGGTTTTTCCCGGCGGTACCACCGGAGGCAATCGTCCACGTTTGGCCAGATGGACGCTCTGCAGCGCGGCGCCCGCCGCCTCCTCGGTCCTGAAACTGCCCGCCAGATCGTGAACGGAGAACGTCGCGATCGCGATGAGGGCGATTCCCGACACGACGGTCATGGAGACGGCGATCAGCGTCAGCCGGAGCCGTACGGACCACCTTCTCCCCGTGAACACGTCGCTCTCCAGCCATTCGACAAGGACATTAGGCAGATTGATTACCGTTTAAAGATGATTAATCGCCAAGGAGCGGCAAACATCCTTATACCTATGTAAATAGGTACTGATTCGAATGAATATGGAATTTCGCCAGTGCCAGTGCCAGTGCCGGTGCCGCCCGCCGTCCCCCGCTCGTCTTCGCCGCCGTCCGGCCCTAGAGGGTGATCCATTCGGTGGAGGTGGTGACCTCCTCGAGGACGGCGGGGATGGGGTCGACGCCGATGCCGGGGGCTGCGGGGACGTCGAGGTGGCCGTCGTGGAGTTCGAAGGGCGGGGTGAGGTCGGTGGTGTAGTAGCGGCGGGAGGCGGAGGTGTCGCCGGGCAGGGTGAAGCCGGGCAGGGCCGCGAGGGCGAGGTTGGCGGCGCGGCCGATGCCGGTCTCGAGCATGCCGCCGCACCAGACGGCCAGGCCGTGGGCGCGGGCGAGGTCGTGGATGCGCCGTGCTTCGAGGTAGCCGCCGACGCGGCCGGGCTTGATGTTGATGATGGAGCAGGCGCCCAGGGTGATGGCGGCGGCGGCGTGGGTGGCCGATTCGATGGATTCGTCCAGGCAGATGGGGGTGGTGATCTTCTTGGCGAGGTGGGCGTGTTGCAGGAGGTCGTCGTGGGCGAGGGGTTGTTCGATGAGCAGCAGGTCCAGGGGGTCGAGTTTGGCCAGGTGGGGGGCGTCGGTGAGGGTGTAGGCGGCGTTGGCGTCGACTTGCAGGGCCAGATCGGGGCCGAAGTGCTCGCGGACGGCGCGGGTGGGGGCGAGGTCCCAGCCGGGGGCGATTTTGAGTTTGACGCGCCGGTAGCCCTCGTGCAGGTATGCGGTGACGGTCTCGAGAAGTTCGGGAATGGTGGGCATGATGCCGATCGAGACGCCGGCGGGGACCCGGTCGGCGGCGGCGCCGAGGTAGCCGGCCAGGGATTGGCCGCCGGTGCGCAGCTGGGCGTCCAGTACGGCGGTTTCCAGGGCGGCTTTGGCCATGCGGTGGCCTTTGAAAGGGTGCAGGGCGCGGTTCACGCCGTGGGCGTCGGTGTGGGTGGGCAGGGCGGGGATGAGGAAGCGGCGCAGCACGTCGGCGGCGGCGTCGACGTATTCGGGGGAGTAGAGGGGGTCGGACATGGCCACGCACTCGCCCCAGCCCTCGGCCTCAGGGGTGACGACGCGCACCAGGAGCACGTCGCGTTCGGTTTCGGTGCCGAAGGAGGTGCGAAACGGGGCGACCAGCGGCATCGCCACCCGCCGCAGCTCGATACCAGTGATCCTCACGCGTCTCTCTTTCCTTCGCCGTGCGATGTCCCGCCACGGCGGGACCCGTCACGCCGGTCGCGGTGGTCGTAGGGGATGTCGTAGGGGATTTCGCCCCCGGGGTGCGCCGCCCGGTGCCCGGGCCACCTGCCGTTCGCCGTTCCGTTCCCCTCCGGGACGTGCCGCTCGGCGCCCGAGCCATCCGTACCGGCCGAGGTCGTCATCCGGTCCTCCTCCGGTGGTGCCCCCAGCCGGGCTCGTTCAAGCGGGCCTGCCCAGCTGGGCGCGGAACAGCCGGTGCACGTTCCCTCCGATGATCTTCACGATCTCCTCGTCGGCGAAGCCGTGCTTGAGCAGGGCGTCGGTGACCAGGGGCAGCCCGCTCGGACCCGACAATCCCGGCAGGGCTGCGAGGGGATCGACGTCGTAGTCCATCTCGCAGCACGGGGGAGTCACGTCGTGCATGACCTCGCGGACGAAGTCGGGGCCGAGTCCCACGTGGTCGATGCCGCCGACGCTCGCGATGTGCGCGATGTGGTCAACCAGCCGGTCCACGGTGTACTCGGCCGGATCCTCCGAGAGGAAGGCCGCCAGGAAGTTGACGCACACCACGCCCCCGGTCGCGGTGACCGCGCGGATCTGGTCGTCGGTGAGGTTGCGGTGGTGGTCGCGCAGCGCGCGGGCCGAGGAGTGGGTGGCCATCACCGGCCGGGTCGCCAGCTCCAGCACGTGCTCCACCCCGGAGGCGCCCAGGTGGGAGACGTCGAAGATCATGCCGAGTCGTTCCATCTCCCGTACCGTCTCCACCCCCGCCGCGGTGAGCCTGCTGCCGGTGGCGTCCTCGCCGCTGCCGTCGGCCAGCGCCGTACGGCCCCAGTGCGCGATCGAGGCGACCCGGACGCCGAGCCGGTGCAGTGTCGGCACCAGCTCGACGGCGTCGTCCAGGCCCGGCATGCTCTCCAGCGCCAGGACCAGGGCGATCCTGCCCTCGGCGAGCGCCTCGTCGATCTGCGTCCCGTCCAGGCAGAGGCGTACGGCGTCGGCGTTGCCCTCGGCCAGCACGTGCGCGCACTCGATCATGCGAAGGGTCTGCCGGAGCGCGCCCTCGGGACGGTACTGGCCGTCGATGAAGACCGGCAGCACCTGGAGGTTCACCCCTCCCTCGCGCAGCTGGGGCAGCCAGCGGTCGCGGAAGAAGGACGCCCACCGGTGCGGGGGCCTGGCGGTGACGGCCATCAGCAGGTCGTTGTGGGTATCGGCGACGACGGAGTCGCTGTGGAGGACGGCGGACACGGGCGGGCCCTTCTGCGCGGACGGCTCTCGTTCGCCACGACGGTACCGGCACCCCGGCCCGTCGCGTGCTTCCGCGCCGCCTCGACTCCCCCGGCTTTTGGACGAGGGTCCCTCGGCTTCTGCGCGAGGGCCCCTTCTACGAGGACGCGGACCCGCGCGCGGCTTTCCGGCGGAGGCGGGTCGGCCCCCGGCGGGGGCGGGGTCAGCGCGCGAAGCGGAAGGCCTCCGGACGCGGGGCCCTGGTGATGCGGCGGTAGGTGGTCGCGGTGCCCGGCCAGTTGTTGGTCACCCGGCCGGACGCGTTCTTGTACCAGCTCGTGCAGCCCGCCTGCCAGACCATGCCCTCCATGGCCCGGTCGAGGCTCCGCCGCCAGGTGGCCATCGCCTCGGGCCGGACCTCCATCGGCCCGCGCGAGGCCAGGTGCGGCAGGCAGCCCATGACGTACCGGACCTGGCATTCGATCATGAAGACGATCGAGTTGTGGCCGAGGTTGGTGTTGGGGCCGTACAGCAGGAACAGGTTGGGGAAGCGCGGTACGGCGATGCCCAGGTACGCCTCCGCGCCGTCCTTCCACTCCTTGGCCAGCTGCCGTCCCCCGCGCCCGGTGACCTGGACGGGGGCCAGGAAGCCGGAGGTCTCGAAGCCGGTCGCGTAGACGATGACGTCGGCCTCGCGGAGTCCGGCGGTGGTCTCCACGCCGCCGGGGACGATCCGGGTGATCCCGTCGGTGACGACGTCCACGTCGGGACGGGTCAGCGCGGGATAGAAACCGCTGTCGATGACGACCCGCTTGCAGCCGACCGGGTAGCGGGGGGTCAGCTTGGCCCGCAGCAGCGGGTCGGGGACCTGCTCGCGCAGGTGCCCCAGAGCCCGCTTGCGCAGCAGGCCCGCGCTCCAGCCTCCGGCCAGGGCCGGGTAGAGGGTGTTCTCCGTGTACCGGTAGAGCCACTCGCGGTAGGCGCGCTGCAGGAACGGCGCGAGGCGGAAGGCCGTCCGCGCACGGGGGCCGAAGACCGCGTCCGGCTTGGGAATCACCCAGTTGGGGGTCCGCTGGAAGACGTCCAGGTGCCCGGCCACCTCGGCCACTCTCGGGATGAGCTGCGCCGCCGACGACCCGTTCCCGATCACGGCCACCCGCCTGCCCGCCAGGTCGACGGAGTGGTCCCAGCGCGCGGAGTGGAAGGCCGCTCCGCTGAATGACGACATTCCCGGAATGTCGGGTAACTGGGGCCGGTTCAGCTGTCCCACGGCCGACACCACCACGTCGAACAGCTCCTCCCCTGCCGTCGTACGGACCCGCCATTTGCCCAGCGACTCGTCGAAGGTGGCGGCGGTGACCGCGGTGTTCAGCCGGATTCTGGGGCGCAGGCCGTACTTGTCGGCGCATCCCTCCAGGTAGCGCAGGATCTCCGGCTGCTCGGGATAGCGGCGCGTCCAGCTGGAGTATCTCTCGAAGGAGAAGGAGTAGAGGTGCGAGGGGATGTCGCAGCCCGCCCCCGGATAGGTGTTGTCGCGCCAGGTTCCCCCGACGTCGGCCCCCTTCTCGAAGATCGTGTACGAGCGGATGCCGGCCTTCTCCAACCGGATGGCCATGCACAGCCCGCCGAATCCGGCACCGATGATCGCGACATCAGGCCTCATGCGCACGCCCTCCGGGTGTCGGTGTCCACTTACGCTAGGCGATCTGTCCGCGCAGGGAAAGCCGCGGGGGAAGCCACCGTGGAAGCCGCCGGACGCCGGTGTGGAAACCGGTGCGGAGGTCGCTGCGAACGTCGGTGCGCAAGCCACCGTGGAGGTCGCTGTGGACGCCGGTGCGCAAGCCACCATAGAGGTCGCTGTGGACGCCGGTGCGGAAGCCGCCGTGACGAGCCCTCCGGGGGAGGCCGATAGTCTGCGCACGTGCCTACGCTTGCCGACATCGTCACAGAGCTGGAGTCCCGTTACGACCCGAGATGGGCGGAGTCGTGGGACGCGGTCGGGCTCGTCTGCGGGGACCCCTCCGCCGAGGTGCGCAGGATCCTGTTCGCGGTCGACCCGGTGGCCGTCGTCGCCGAGGAGGCCCTCGACTGGGGTGCCGACCTCGTCGTCACCCACCACCCGCTCTACCTGCGCGGCACCACGAGCGTCGCGGCCACCACCTTCAAGGGCCGGCTGGTCCACACGCTGATCAAGAACGACATCGGGCTCTTCACCGCCCACACCAACGCCGACGTCGCCGACCCCGGCGTCTCCGACGCGCTCGCCCGCGCCGTCGGCCTGACCGGCCCGCTCGTCCCCCTCAGTCCCGCCGCCGACGACCCCAGGCGCGGCCTGGGCCGCGTCGGCTCGTTGCCGGCCCCCGTCTCCCTCGCCGAGTTCGCCCGGCTGGCCGCGCGCGGGCTCCCCGCCACGGCGGGCGGCCTGCGGGTCGCCGGAGATCTCGACCGCCCCGTCCAGCGGATCGCGGTCAGCGGGGGATCGGGAGACTCCCTCCTCGGCACGGCCCGCGCCGCCGGGGTGGACGTCTTCCTCACCGCCGATCTGCGCCACCACCCGGCCAGCGAGTTCATGGAGGCCTCCGGCGGCCCCGCGCTGATCGACGCGGCCCACTGGGCCACCGAATGGCCCTGGCTCGCCGACGCGGCACACCATCTCGCGTCCGCGTCGGCCGCCAGGGGGATTACTGTTGAGACGCGCGTATCCGAGACGGTCACGGACGCCTGGAACACAACAGCAAAGTGCGAGGATTTCACGTGAAAGCAGCCCCTGCGGCCCAGAAGCGTCTGCTTGACCTGGCCGAAATCGACTCCGCCATCGACCGGCTGGCCCATCGCCGCCGCACCCTGCCCGAACTGGCGCAGATCGACGAGCTCTCCGGGCGCATCGCCCGCATCGCCACCCAGGTGATCGCCGCCGAGACCGAGTCCGGCGACCTCGCCCGCGAGCAGAGCAAGGCCGAGGCCGACGTCGACTCGGTCCGCACCCGTGCCGAGCGCGACCAGAAGCGCCTCGACTCCGGCCAGGTGTCCTCCCCCAAGGACCTGGCCAGCCTCCAGTCCGAGATCGTCTCCCTGAAGCGCAGGCAGGGCGATCTGGAAGAGGTCGTGCTGGAGATCATGGAGCGCCGCGAGGCGGCCGACGGGCAGGTCGCCAGGCTCGTCGCCGAGCGCGACGAGCTCGCGGGCACCCGCGGCACCGCCGAGGACCGCAGGGACGCGGCCTTCGCCGAGATCGACAAGGAGAGGGACGAGCTCCAAGGCAAGCGCGCCGGGGTCGCCGAGGACATCCCCGCCGACCTGCTCACCCTCTACGGGAAGCTCAAGGAGCAGTTCGGGGTGGGCGCCGCGATGCTCCAGGGAGCCCGCTGCCTCGGTTGCCGCACGAGCCTGTCCATCGCCGAGATCAACCGCATCAAGGCCGCCTCCCACGACGAGGTCATCCGCTGCGAGGAGTGCCGCCGGATCCTCGTCCGTACCGCCGAGTCCGGTCTGTGAGCTCCGTGACCTCGTACGTCATCGAGGCCGACGGCGGCTCGCGGGGCAACCCGGGCCCGGCGGGTTACGGCGCCGTCGTCAAGGACGCCGCCGACGGCCAGGTGCTGGTAGAGACCGCCGCGTCGATCGGCACCCAGACCAACAACGTCGCCGAGTACCGCGGGCTCATCGCGGGCCTGACCTCCCTCCTCTCTCTCGCCGGCGACGGCGCGAAGGTCGAGGTCAGAATGGACTCCAAGCTGGTCGTCGAGCAGATGGCCGGCCGCTGGAAGATCAAGAACGAGGGCCTGCGCCCGCTCGCCCTGGAGGCCGCGGCCCTGGCCAGGCGCCTCAAGGTGACCTGGCGCTGGATCCCCCGCGAGAAGAACAAGGACGCCGACCGCCTGGCCAACGAGGCCATGGACGCCGCGGCCAAGGGCCGCGCCTGGACCCTCTCGGGTTCCTCCGCCGCCGCCGCGGAAGCGCCCGGTGGCAGGGTTCCCGGAGGCGGCGTCTCCGGAAGTCGAACCTCGGAAAGCGGCGTCTCCGGTGGCCGGGCCCCTGACAAGGGTGCTCTCGAGAGCGGCGCCTCAGGAAGAAGTGCTTCCAAAAGCGATTCCCCCGCCGGCCGTACCGCTCCCGCCCGTCCCGCCGAGGACCTGCTGCTCTTCGACACCGGCGACCTCGGCGCCGGTGCTCCCGACGCCGGTGACCTCGGGGTCGGCGACCTTGGGGTCGGGGATCTTGGGGTCGGGGACGGTGGCGGGACCACCACGCGCGAGCGAGCGGGCCTGGCCACCCCCACGGGCACGGGCACCGGTTGGCGTTCGCCCACCTCCGTCGCGACCTCGCTGTACCTGCTCCGGCACGGTGAGACGCCCCTCTCCGTCGAGCGCAGGTTCTCCGGGCTCGGCGACCCCGAGCTCACGCCCAACGGCATCGCCCAGGCCGAGGCCGCCGCGGTGAAACTCGCCGGGAAGCCGTACGACATCCAGGTGATCGTCAGCTCGCCGCTCAGGCGCGCCCGCGCCACCGCGGAGATCATCGCGGCCAGGGCCGGGCTTGAGGTTCTCATCGAGGAGGGCCTGCGGGAGACCGACTTCGGAGACTGGGAAGGCCACACGTTCACGGAGATCCAGCGCCGCTGGCCCGACGAACTCGCCGCGTGGCTGGCGGACCCGTCCGCCGCGCCGCCGGGTGGGGAGAGTTTCGGGGAGGCGGCGCGGCGGGTCCAGGCGACCGGGGACATGCTGATCGAGCGTTACGAGGGCAAGGCGGTCCTCGCCGTCTCCCACGTCACGCCGATCAAGATGCTGCTGCGGTTCGCGCTGCTCGCTCCCCTCGGTGCGCTGTACCGCATGCATCTCGACCTGTCGGCCCTGTCCCTGATCGAGTATTACGCCGACGGCCCGGCGGTGGTGAAGGCGTTCAACGACACCTCGCACCTGCGCTGAACCTGCGGTCTCACGTCCACGACAGACCTCGGCCATGGGGGCGGTGGAGCACCACCCGTCCTCCACCGCCCCCATGGCCGTGTCCTCCACCGTGTCCTCCACTGCGTCCTTCGCCGTGGCCGGAACCCTCGCGGCGCGCGGAAGCGGTCGTCCCGCCGGTCGTCGGTGTTCTCATCGGTCCCTCCGGTGCTCGTCCGGTCCGTCTCGCTTGATCTATATTCCAGCGCGGACGACTTGCCGCTCGGTTGGAGTCCACTTGGGAGCCGTTAGGCTTGGAACACGGCGGACGAGCCGGCCGGGCGGCCGCGTCGGGTCTCTTCTGAGACCCGCCGAGGAAGGTCCGGGCTCCACAGGGCAGGGTGGTCGGTAACGCCGACCCGGGGTGACCCGCGGGAAAGTGCCACAGAGAACAGACCGCCTCGTCCCAGGACGAGGTAAGGGTGAAACGGTGGTGTAAGAGACCACCAGCGCCCACGGTGACGTGGGCGGCTCGGTAAACCCCACCCGGAGCAAGGTCAAGAAGGGGCGCTCTCCGGAGCGTCCCGCGCGCGACGCTTGAGGGCTGCCCGCCCGATGCCGCGCGGGTAGACCGCTTGAGGCCGACGGCAACGTCGGCCCTAGATGGATGGTCGCCCCTTCACGCAAGTGAAGGACAAAACCCGGCCTACAGGCCGACTCGTCCGCCCTGTCCTCCTCCGATCTGCGGTGAAGCCCTGATCGAGCAAGATCGAAGCCACAGTGGGGCACATTCAGGCGAGCCCGCCCGCCGCGGCGGGGACGTGGTCCAGGGTCGTGCGAGCTCGCTCGGACGCCTCCGGGCACACCCGGGTCCATCGAAGCTCCAGCGATCTCAGCGCGTTTCAACCTTGCGCTCTTCGCCCAGGCTGGAGCCGTATTTGGGGTACATCACCCACGTGCGGCACATCCCCATCGCCGTAGGCGCCGGCCTCATACGCCACAGGCCTCGTCGAGGCCGTGAGTCTGGTCGTCCAGGCGCCCGGGAACGCCGAGGTCGGCAACGTCGTCCTGCGAAGACGGGGCTAGGGAGGACGCTGAAAGATTTCCACACCGGCCGCATGCTTCTCACATGGCCGCCGAACGGGGCGGGCCCGACAAGAGAAGCGGACGATCAAACATGAGCATGAAGGCGCATTCGGTCGGCAGCCAGGGCTTGGTGACCTCGATCGAGGGACTCGGCACGATGGGCATGACCGCGATGTACGGCACTCCCGGCGACGCGGAGGACGTGCAGTGCGATTTCGTGCTCAGCTCCACCACCGGGCACCGCTTGGTGATCTTTCGGCCCCAGCCCGGGTCGGCCACCGCGGAGAATTTCGAGTTTCTGGACGTCCTCGGCCGGCAGTCCTTCGAAGGCTGACCACCATTGGCGGGCCATCTCGCCTGCGGTACCGCGAACGCACCACGTCATGGGAAGTGCGAGAGCCGGTCGTGCTCTTCGACTCCGCGATTCCCGGCGCTGAGTCGGAGCCCGGCGATCGGCTCGTCATCGATCTCGATCCTGGGGAGTACAGGGTCCGGGCCACCTGTACGAAGGACGAGGACGACTGGATGATCCTCTCGTGAGAGCCCGACGCTCTCGGCGCCCTTCCACGCCCCGATGACACACTCGCAAGGAAACCGAAGCCGGGCTCACTCCTCGATGTCGATGACCACCTTGCCCCTGGCGGTGCCGCTCTCCACCGCGGTGTGCGCGTCGGGGACGGTGGCGAGGGTGAAGTGCCGGGTGTCGAGCAGGGGCTTCAACGCCCCCGAGTCGGCCAGGGAAGCCGCTTCGCGAAGGATCTCCCCGTGGTGCTCTCGTCCTCGGCCGGTCAGCATCGGCAGCAGGGTGAAGACGCCGGAGTAGGTGGCGCCCCGGAACGACAGGGGTGCGAGGCTGTGGGTCCCCCAGCCCAGAGCGCTGAGGACATGGCCGGTGTAGGTGCGTACCGCGGCGAACGAGGCGTCGAGGGTCGCTCCGCCGACGGTGTCGTAGACGATGTCGAAGCCCTCGCCATCGGTGTGCCGGGCGACGTACTCGTCCACCGATGTGGTGGTGTGGTCGATCGCGGTGGCGCCGAGGTCTTCGATGCTCTTCAGGCTCTGAGGCGATCCGGTCGCGTAGACCTCGGCGCCGCGGGCGCGGGCGATCTGGACGGCCACGTGTCCGATGCCGCCGGCACCGCCGTGGATCAGTACCTTCTGGCCCGCGCGCACCTGCGCCCGGTCCACCAGGCCTTCCCACGCGGTGATGACGACGAGCGGCAGCGCCGCGGCCTGCCGCATGCTGAGGGACCGCGGCTTGTGCGCGAGCAGCCTGGCGTCCACGGCGACGTACTCCGCGAGCGAGCCCTGGAGGTCGCCCACTCCTCCGGTCAACCCGTACACCTCGTCCCCGGGGGTGAAGCCGATGACCTCCGCGCCGGCCTCCTCCACCACACCGGCCAGGTCCATGCCGAGCACGGCCGGCAGGCGGCTCTTGGCGTGGCCGGCCTTTCCGGCCCGGATCTTGGTGTCCAGCGGGTTGACCCCGCTCGCCTTGACCTTCACCAGCACCTGGCCCGGGCCGGGGACAGGTTTGTCGATCTCGCTCAGGACCAGGGGGGTGTCGAACTGCTCCAGTACCACCGCGCGCATGGTGCCGCCTCGTTTCGTGTGTCGTCGATGAGCTGATGGAGTGTGATCGGGCCGGGGTGCCGTTCAGGCCCGAAGGCATGTCATTGGTCTGCGCCTGCGTGGCGGCCGGTGTGGGCGGCGACGAGCCGGACGGCCATGTCCTTCGCGTCGTCCACGACCGTGCGGTCCTGGAGGAGCCGGCCGGACGCGAGAGCGCCGTCGATGAGGAGTCCGATGTGGCGGGCGAGCGCCCGCGGGTCGTCGGCTCCGGCCTTCGAGCCGAGCTCGGCCAGCCAGTCCTGGCGGCGCCGCACGTGCTGGACGGTGATCGCTCGTGCTTCCGAGTCCAGAGGGGCTTCGACGCCGGCGCTGACGAACGGGCAGCCGAAGAAGCCGTGTCTGTCGAAGGCGTCCTGGAGCGCGTCGAAGAGTCCCACGAGCTGGTCGCCGGCCGCGTCGCCGGCGCGCTCCGCGGCGGCTTGCAGCTGCGCCATCCAGGAGTCGTCGGTCCTGCGCAGATAGGCCGCGACGAGGTCGTCCTTCGTGCGGAAGTGCACGTACAGCGTGGACTTCGCGACACCCGATTCGGCGATGACCTGATCGACGCCGACTCCTCGCAGCCCGTGGGCGTAGAACAGTTCGGCCGCCGTGGCGAGGATCTTCTCTACCGTGTTCGTCTTTCTCGTCTTCGTCACCATGATCTGCCTCCTTAATCGAACAGACTAGTACGTTCGATTAAGGAGGCAGATCCGGGGGGCCTTCTTGCGGCGCTCCTGCGTCCGGTCCCTCGCCACTGACGCCGTCCGAGCCCGCTCACGCCGCGACGCGCCGCAGCGGGGCCCGTCAACGGGAAGAGCCAGGTGAAAGTGGAACGGCTTCCCGGGCGGCGTCGGCGTCGAGGCCGCCCAGGGCGGTCGTGCTCGCGGACCGGGCTGATCGTCCGCGGGCGGACGCGACGAAGCCCCCGCTCCGAAGAGCGAGGGCGTCGTCACGCTGTACGGCTACAGGCAGTTGACCCATTCGACCCGGGAACTGTTGTACGAGCAGGAATCGACGAGCTTGCCGGACGGGTTGTGGACGTATCCCGTGTCCGAGGTCTGGTTCCAGATGTACGCGAACGTCCCTCCGGCGCGCCCCCAGTAACGGTTCCTGGCGTCGTCCTTACCCTTGCCCGTCCGCACGGTGACGGTCTTTCCGGCGCCGAGGGTGAACGCGCCGAACCGGTAGATGTGATCCGTTCGGTTGGTTTTGTCGCGAAGCGTCCATCCGCTGAGGTTGATGGCTTTCCTGGTGGTGTTCTTGATCTGCGCCCATTCACCGTTCAGGCTGCTGTTCGCTCCGAAGTCCGGCGACCCCGGAGAGTTGTAGTAGATCTTCACGATCTGGATCGTCGGCAGCGCGGCGGCCTGCGCCGGCGCGACGGGGACGAGCGCCACGGCCAAAGCGGCAGCGGACAGGGCCAAGGGAATGGAACGCACCATTGAATCCTCAAGTTGGAAGAAGCGGGCAGTGGTGAGACGGCTGGCCCAGGCGCGCGGTTGGCCGGTAAACACCGTTTTGTTGGAGGTTCTGGCGCTCCACGAGGGCAGGGGCCAGGCCTCCGCTGGAGGTACCGTCATGTTCACGGCGTCACGCGGGTGCCGGTTCAACCAAGGCGGAACGCGAGGTGCTCCAAACGGGACAGGCGAATGGTGCGGGTGTTCGTTCTCAGACAGGTGCTCCATCTGGAACAGCTGAAGACGATTACTGCGAATGCGGCGACTTCGTGGAGGCGGCGACTGCGGCGAGGGCACCCACGGAGAGTGCGACGGCGAAGCCGATCATCGTGGGATGCAGGCCGAGGTACTTCGAGACCACGCTGAAGGCGATCGAGGGCAGGCCCATGCCCAGGTAGGCGATGACGAAGAACACGGCCAGCACGCCCGCGCGGGACGTGGGCCGGGCGGCATCGGCGCTCTGGCCGACCGATGCCTTGAACAGCAGTCCCGCGCCCGCTCCCGCGATCGCGGCCGCGGTGAGGTAGAGCCACAGAGCGGGGTGGAAGAGTGCCACCGCCGTCAGCGTGAGTCCGGCCGGGAAGAGCACCACCCCGCTCACCAGCATCCGCCCGGGCGACAGGTGTCTGAGGGCGATCTGCGCGACGGCGGAGGCGGCGAAGACCGAGAACGGCGCCAGCCCGGCGACCAGGGGTGAGGAGATGCCCAGGACGTCGTGGACGACGACGGCCCCCAGCGAGGAGAAGAAGCCCATCACGGCGAACGAGAAGAAGCCGGTGCTCGCGGCCGCCGCGAATCGCCTGCCGCCACCGGGCCGCAGGGCGAAACGGGCAGGGACCTCGGAGGCGGCGCCGCGGTCGATGGTCTCGGGACTGCGCAGCACCAGGATCACGAGCACCAGCGCCGCCGCGGCGAACAGTGCGAAGGGGGTGACCAGCGGCGCCGGCGCCCATTGGGCGAGCACGCCGGCGGCCAGCGGCCCGAGCGCCAGTCCCCCCAGGTTGGCCACGGCCGCGACGAGTCCGGGCGTCGCCGACCCGGGCCGTTCCGGGTGCGCCTGCTGGTAGAGATCACTGAGGTAGGCCGTCGCGGTCGAGGCCATGAGCCCCACGGCCAGTCCGGTCAGGACCCGGCCGGTGAGCAGGCCCGCGACCGAGGGCCACAGCACCAGGACCAGTGACGCCGCCACCAGGGTCAGCAACGCCGGAACGACGACGCGGCGGCGACCCAGACGGTCCGACAGATGCCCGAAGAGGAGGAAACCCGCTGCCGCGCCCACGACCATCGCCGCGAAGGCGATGGTGACGACGGTGGGGCCGAAATCGTCACGCTCGGCGAACAGCGGCCACAGCGGGGTCGGAAGGGTGCCGAAGGCCATCAGTGCGGTGAACGCGGCCGCGACGAACCAGAAGCCCCGGGCGTGCGCGGCCCGCGTGGCACGTTCCACACCACGTGGGCGTTCTTGGACGGCCGTGGGGGGCGTCATGGACATGGATCTCCGCTCGGATGGATCGAACCAAGCGACCGCCTTCGTGAACGGCCGCACCCTTGGCTCAACCGCGGAAGCCGTTCCGGTCATTTCCACTCCGGCACAGCTGAATCAGATGCCGACCATCTCCATCGGAGATGATAGTACTCATGGAGTTGCGTCATCTGCGGCATTTCGTCGCCCTCGCCGAGGAACTGAACTTCACCAGGGCCGCCGCCCGGGAGCTGATCGTCCAGTCCGGCCTCTCGTCCTCCGTGCGCGCGCTGGAGCGTGAGGTCGGCGCGCAACTGTTCGTGCGCGGCGTCCGCCCCGTACGCCTGACGGCGGAGGGGCTGGCCCTGCTGCCCGCGGCCAGGCACACCCTCGAGGCGGCGTCCGCGGCACGGCAGGCGGTACACGACGTGCGCGGGCTGCTGACCGGATCGCTCCGGATCGGCACCTACCCGGTCGACATGCGACTGCTGCCGCTTCCCGTCTGGCTCGCCGATTTCTCCCGTGCCCATCCGGGCCTGGAGATCACGGTCAAGCAGGCCGGAGGATTGACCATGGCCCGCATGGTGGCCGAGGGAGAGCTGGACTGCTCCCTGCTCGATCCACTGCCCGCGAAGGTGCCGGGCCTGCGGGTCCTCCCCCTGGCCACCGAGACGCTCATGGTGGCCTGCCCCGCGGACCATCCGCTCACCTCGGAGAGGGACGTCACGCTGGAGCGCCTGAGCCGGGAACCGTTCATCGAGACCGATCCCTCCTGGACCACCCGGATACGCATCGATTCGGCGTTCGCCGCCGCCGGGCTGAGCCGGCGGATCACCTGCGAGGTGGCCGACTGGACTCTCCTCATGAACCTCGTGGGCGCCGGCCTCGGCGTGGCACTGGTCCCGCCCAGTTGCGCACGTGTCGCGGGAACGGACTCGCCGGGCGGCGGTCCCGTGGCGCTCCTGCCCCTGGCGGCAGAACCCCTGGTACGCGAGATCGCGCTCGTCCTGCCCGCGGGGCAGGCGTCATCTCCAGCCGCCCGCCGCTTCGCCGCCTACACGCAGTCGAAGGCCACCGGCCGCGCGGCCTGACGACACGGAAACGGGCCTCAGTCGACGATGACCTGGAAGTTGAGCGGCCGGCCTCCGGGGAACGCGACCCGTCCCGAACCGTCCATCATCTTGAACCGCACATAGCAGAAGCCCGGGTTCTTCGGCGCGGTGATGTCGGTCCGGATGTCGACCATCCTCCCGGGGCGCGTGTCCTTGATCGGTACGTCGGAGACGGTCCGGCATTCGTCGGGTCGCTGGGGGTCGAGGCGATGCAGTGAGTATCCCTTCCACGGCACGGTCCCGGCGTTCTTGAGCCGCCACACCTTGGTCGTGGTCTGGCCGGGGTCGACGCGCGTGCAGTCGGGGAGCGTGATGTCCCCGACGAACACCGCCGAATCACCCTTGTGCGCGGGCGGGCCCCACGGCGGGTTGGTCGGGCTCACCGGGCAGTCGGCCGCCGACAGTGAGTCCTTCGACGGGCTGCCGGACGGGTTCGGGCTGTGCCCGTCGGTCCCGGAGCCGCGATTGACGGTGGTCGTGATCAGGACCGCTGTCCCCATACCGACGGCCGCCGCCGCGAGCGCGGCCGCGGCCAGGTGGGTCAGCCGGAATCGCCCTCGGTCCCCCGGCGCGGGGAGGGGTGGCCGGAGGTCGCCCCTGATCTCGCCGGGCGGTGGCGGCGGCGCGGGTGCCGAGGTCTCACCGGCCGGCCGTGGCGCCTGCGACCCGATGGCGACGTGCACGGCGCGGCTTTCCGCGGGGCCCGGGGCGGAGGCCGCGAGTCCACCGGGCGGACGGGCCACCGAGGTGCCCGCGCGAACTGAGAGATCTCCGGCGCTCGCCGACCTGACCGCCAGATTCGCCCTCTCCCAGCGTTCGCGGTACGCGGCCGGGTCCGCGCCGCACGCCTTGGCGAACTCGACGGTGGTCTCCCAGCTCGGAAGCCGGTTCCCCTTCGTGGCTTCGTGCAACGTCGTGTGCGAGATCGCCCCCGATCGGCCAGACATCTCCCGAAAAGGTGGGTTTCCGACCGATTTGCGAAGTTCTCGCAGAGCCGCCGCGAAGTCCTCGATCGTCTCCGTTCGTGCCGCCATGTCGTCCACCGGGTGAAGCTAACAGCGCCCACGGTGTTTACTCAAGCTCGAACCCGCAGTGGCGGGGGAAGTAAGGCGGTCTGGTACCGCCGGGCCGGATCCGGATCACCTGCCGGCGAAACCGCCGATCCCGCCGGGTTTCCCGACGGGGTTTCGCGGGAGCGGCCGCACCCCCCGCTCCGGCAGTTCGCGTCCACCGGCGGGCGGGCGGATGATAAGCGCTGGCCAGGGCGTTCTATGGGGCTGTGTGCCGCCGGGGTGCGGCGGTGTCATCACTATTCGCATGCGGACTCACGGGAGGCGGCGTGTCCACGTACCGGGTTCATCACTCAGGTGGCTTGCAAGATGAGCGCGCGGTGACCGAAGGGCTGCGCTGGGAGCTGCTCGGACCGGTCAGGGCGTGGCGCGGGGAGGTCGAGATCGACCTCGGCGCCCCTCAGCAGCGTGCGCTCCTCGGCGTCCTGCTGCTGCGCGAGGGCGCGGTGACGTCGCAGGACCAGCTGATCTCGGCGATCTGGGGCGAGGAGCCGCCGTCCGCCGCGGCGGGGATGATCCGGTCCTATGTCTCGCGGCTTCGCAGAGTCCTGGAGGACGGTCCGACGGCCGTGGTGATCGAGTCCGTGGCCGGTGGCTACGCGTTGCCGGTGACGGCCGGGGCCCTCGATCTCGCCGGCTTCCAGCAGAGGATCAGGGCCGCTCACGACGCCCGGCGGATCGGTGACCACGAGACCGAGGCGACCGAGCTGCGCGCCGCCCTCGGGCTCTGGAAGGGCACCCCGCTGGCCGGCGTACCGGGCGGGTACCTCGAGAACGAGCGCACCCGGCTGATCGAACTCCGGTTCGCGGCGATCGAGGACCTGGCCGCCGCCGACCTCCGGTTGGGCCGGCACGCGGAGGCCGGTCCCTCGCTGGCGTCGATGGTGATCGAACAGCCCCTGCGGGAACGGCCCCGCGAACTGCTCATGCTGGCGTTGTACCGGTCGGGGCGGAAGGCGGACGCGCTCGCGCTGTTCCAGGAGACGCAGCGGTTGCTGGCCGACGAGCTGGGCCTCGATCCGGGGCCGGGGCTGCGGGAGATGCAGCGGCGGATCCTGGCCTCGGACCCCTCGCTGGACACCCCGGGGCGGGACGGGCCGGCGGTGGCCGGGTCGCGGCACGCCGGGGCCAGGGCGATCGAGACCCCCAGATCACTGCCGCCCGACCTGCCGGAGTTCACCGGAAGGTCCGGCGAGGTGCGCCGGCTGGCCGGGATGCTGGAGGCCTCCGACACGCAGGTGCCGGTGATCGGTATCGCCGGGCTTCCCGGCATCGGCAAGACCACTTTGGCGGTCCACCTCGGGCACAGGCTGGCCGGCGAGTTCCCGGACGGCCAGTTCTTCGTCGACCTGGGCGCGCCGGGGGACCCTCTCGCGGTCCTGCTGCGCGCGGCCGGGGTCGAGGCACCACCGGAGTCCTCCGGTGAGCGTGCCGCGCTCTGGCGGTCGCTGACCATCGGCCGCCGGTCGCTGGTGGTGCTGGACGACGCGCGCGACGCGGACCAGGTACGGCCGCTCCTGCCCGGCGCCGGCGGGGCGGCGGTCGTCATCACCGCCCAGCGGCGGCTGTTCGGGCTGTCCCACGCGCGCTGGACCAAGCTCGACCCGTTCTCGGAGCCGGAGGCACGCGCGTTGCTGGAGTGGATGCTGGGCGCGGCACGGATCCGGGCGGAACCCGGCGAGGCCCGTCGCCTGTACGAGTTCACCGCGGGACTGCCGCAGGTGGTCCACACGGTCGGGGCCCGCCTGGCGTCGCGGCCGGACTGGAGCCTGGCGACCGCGGTGAGAAGGCTGGGTGTCCGCGGTCACCACCCGGAGTGGGGGTTCGAGGAGTGCGGGGTGATCGAGGGCAGGTACGAGTCCGCGGTGCGCGCCCTGCCCCGGAACCAGATCCGGGCGCTCCGGCTCCTGGCCGTGTCACAGGCGGCCGACTTCTCGCTGAGCGCGGCGACGGCCGTGCTCGATCTGGCGCCGCACAAGACCGAGAGCCTGCTGGAGTCGCTCGCCGACATTCACCTCGTGGAGACCGCCGGCGAGCGCTACCGCTTCCACAACCCGATTCGCAAGTACGCCTGCTCCCGGGCGTTGCTCGAGGAGGGCGAGGCCGCCTGCCACGCCGCGCTGGCCAGACTGACGCGGTTCTACGCGGCCACGCTGCGCAACGCCCTGCTGGCCACCGACCCAGGCCTCGTCCCCGGCCTCGTCCCCGGAGAGGCCGGGGACGAGGCCGGGGGAGAGGCCGGGCTGGAGTTCGACGGTGCCGGGACGGCCCGGGCCTGGATGCGGGACGAGTGGGAGAACCTGCGGGAGACCGCCGCGCAGGCCGCCGGGATCGGTGAGGCACCGGCACGGTGGCTGGCCGACATGATCGGTCAGGCGGACCTGGGAGAGCCCGGCCGCCGTCAAGCCGGGTAGGCGCGTCCCGCCCGCCGCGAGGGGGCGGGACGCCCCTGCACAAAACGTGAACAAAAAATGCACGCCGAGGTACCAGGCTCAGAGCCGGCGCGGAACCTCCGTCGCCGGTGCGGGATGCCCGCGCACAACCTCTGAGAGGACCTCATGCCCAAGATCGCGATCATCATCGGAAGCACCCGTCCCGGCCGTGTCGGCGAGTCCGTGGCCAGGTGGGTGCTCGACATCGCCGGACGGCGCGGTGACGCCGAGTTCGAGCTGGTCGACATCGCCGATTTCAAGCTGCCGCACCTGGACGAGGAGCTCCCGCCGTCGATCGGTCGCTACAGCAGGCCGCACACGCTGGCCTGGGCGGAGAAGATCGCGTCGTTCGACGGTTTCGTCTTCGTCACGCCCGAGTACAACCACTCCACCTCCGGCGCGCTGAAGAACGCCATCGACTTCCTGTTCGCGGAGTGGAACGACAAGGCGGCCGGCTTCGTCAGCTACGGCTCCGTCGGCGGCGCCCGCGCCGTCGAGCACCTGCGCCTGGTGATGGCCGAGCTGAAGGTCGCCACCGTGCGCGCCCAGGTCGCGCTGTCGCTGGCGACGGACTTCAAGAACTACACCGAGTTCGCCCCCGCCGAGTACCACGTCGCGGGGGTCGACGCGATGCTCGACCAGGTCGTCTCCTGGAGCAACGCCCTCGCGACGGTCAGGGCGGCGTGATCCGAGGCACCTCGACGGGAGCCGCGGTGTTCCCGGCCGGCCGGCACCGCCTGGGGAGCGGTGCCGCACCGGGGATCGATCAATAACGAATGCCGAAGCAACGGGGATGAAGATGCAAATCGGGATCTTCGGGGTGGGGGACGTGGTCGGTGACCCGGTCACCGGCCGCCCTGTCACGGAGCGCGAGCGGATCAAGGCGGTACTGGAGTACGCCGAGCTGGCCGAGCAGGTCGGCCTCGACGTCTTCGCGATCGGCGAGCACCACAACCCGCCGTTCATGCCCTCGTCGCCGACCACGATCCTGGGCCACGTCGCCGCCCGGACGGACCGGATCATCCTGTCGACCTCGACCACGCTGATCACCACCAACGACCCGGTGAAGATCGCCGAGGACTACGCGATGCTGCAGCACCTGGCCGACGGCCGGGTCGACCTGATGATGGGCCGGGGCAACACCGGGCCGGTCTACCCCTGGTTCGGCAAGGACATCCGGGACGGGATCGCCCTCGCCGTCGAGAACTACGCGTTGCTGCGCAGGCTCTGGCGGGAGGAGGTCGTCGACTGGGAGGGCCGGTTCCGTACGCCGCTGCAGGGATTCACCTCGACGCCGCGGCCGCTGGACGGCGTACCGCCGTTCGTCTGGCACGGCTCGATCCGCAGCCCCGAGATCGCCGAACAGGCCGCGTACTACGGTGACGGGTTCTTCCACAACAACGTGCTCTGGCCGAAGCGGCACGTCCGGCAGATGGTCGGGCTGTACCGCCGGCGGTTCGAGCACTACGGCCACGGCCCTGCGGACCAGGCGATCGTCGGTCTCGCCGCCCAGCTGTACGTCCGCAAGAACTCCCAGGACGCGATCCGCGAGTTCCGCCCGTACTACGACGCCTCGCCGGTCTACGGCGGCGGGCCGTCGCTGGAGGAGACGGCGCGGGACACCGCCCTGCTGGTCGGCAGCCCGCAGCAGGTGATCGAGCGGACGATGGAGTTCCGGGAGTTCGCCGGCGGCGACTACCAGCGGCAGCTCTTCAACGTCGACGCGCTGGGGGTGCCGCGCGCGGTCGTGCTGGAGCAGATCGAACAGCTCGGGGAGATCGCCCAGGTGCTCAGGAAGGAGTTCGCCGCCGACCGGCCCGCGCACGTGCCGGACGCCCCCACGCACGCCTCCCTGAGGGCGGCGAAGGAGGCCGGACGTTGAAGCGCACCATCGCGGTGGTGGCCGCCGGCCTGCGGCAACCCTCGTCCACGCGGTTGCTCGCCGACCGGCTGGCCTCCGCGACGCGACGCGAGCTGGAACGGCTCGGCGCGGAGGTGGACCTCGAGACGATCGAGGTACGTGACCACGGCCACGACCTGGTCAACAACCTGATCGTCGGATATCCGTCGGAAGAGCTGGAGCGGGTGCTCCGGAAGGTCGCCCGAGCCGACGGGCTGATCGCGGTGACGCCGACCTTCACCACGTCGTACAACGGGCTGTTCAAGATGTTCGTCGACGTGCTCGACGACACCGCGCTGATCGGCAAACCCGTGCTGATCGCCGCGACCGGCGGCACGGCGAGGCACTCGCTGGTGCTCGAACACGGGCTGCGGCCGCTCTTCTCCTACCTGCGGGCCGTGGTCGTCCCGACCGGGGTCTTCGCCGGTCCCGAGGACTGGGGCGCCGCCGAGGGCGCCGAGGAGCCCCTGGCGAGGCGGGTCGATCGAGCGGCCGTCGAACTCGCCCGCGAGGTCGACCGCCGCGACCCACCCGCCTCCGGCGACCCCTTCGAGTCTCCGGCGCCCTTCAGCAGCCTGCTTCCTCCCTCGTAGCCGACCGCGACCTGCTCCCCACGTGATCGGCCGCCCGCTTCCCACGCGACCGGCCGCACGCCCGCCTCCGCCCCCGACGAAGGTGAGACGGGCTCTCCGCTCCGCCGCCCGGTGGGCGTTCACGGCCCGGGAGGGCGCGGGAGACGGCCCTCCGGGTGCCGCTCGGGCGCCATCGGAGGCCGATACGCACCCCCCTCACAGGGCCGGGTGGCCCATATGGTCCACTGGCCAGGGGGAACCGGAGGATGAGCACAGGACGGCGAAGCTCGATCACAACCCGCATCACTCTGTTCACGGGTGTGGTGGCGCTTCTGCTGTGCTCGCTGGTGGCGACGATGCTCATGTTCTCGATCAACCATTTCGTCACCGATTCCCTCATCAAGGAGATCACCGCCGCCGGCGGCCGCGTGGCCGTGCAAATAGAGCGGAACCGTCTGGAGTACCCCCTGGCGCAGCGCCGGTCCCGCAACCTGCAGGTCGTCGACTCGAAGGGCAAGGTCATCGCCTCGACCCCGAGGCTGTACGGCAAACCGCCCATGGCGACGTTCACCCCCGACGGCACGAACGTCTCCACCTCCGTCGTGTGCGGCGGTGACTTCCTTCTCGGCGAATGCGACCTCGTGGTCGCGCAGTGGGCCCATCGGGGGGGGAGAGAGGTTGGTCGTCTACAGCGCCTCTCCCACGGTTCCCCCGCTGGTCGATCCGTGGCTGGCCACGGCGGTCATCGGGGGCATGGCGGTGCTCGCCGGCACCATCACCTACATCGGCCACCGGATCGTCACCGTGTCCCTCAAGCCGGTGACCGCCGTTCGCACCGAACTCGACGAGATCAACGCGAACTCCCTCGATCGCCGGGTGCCCGTATCACCCGGCGATGACGAGATCCACGAGCTGGCCGACAGCGTCAACCGCACGCTGGCCCGCCTGGAGGGCGCCATGGAACGTCAGCGGCAGTTCACCGCCGACGCCTCCCACGAGCTGCGCACCCCCCTCGCGGGGCTTCGCGCCCAGCTGGAGGAGGCTCGGCTGCACCCCGGTGAGACCGACCTGAACGAGCTGCTGGCGCACTCGCTGTCCGACCTCGACCGGCTCCAGTCGATCATCACCGACCTGCTCCTGCTGGCCAAGATCGAGTGCAGCCCGCCCCAGCTTCGGGAAAGGGTCGATCTGGCGACGCTGGTACGGGCGGAGGTCTCGCGGCGGGCGGACCCGCAGAAGGTGCGACTCGTACTCGCTTCGGAAGTGCCCGTCGACGCCGTGCACAGCCAGATCGGCCGCGCCGTCACCAACCTGCTGGACAACGCCGAGCGGCACGCCAGGGAAACGGTGGTCGTCGAGGTGCGGGCGAACGGCGACGGCGCCGAGGTCATCGTCGACGACGACGGGGAAGGCATCGCCGAGACCGACCGGGGACGGATCTTCGAACGGTTCGCCCGGCTGGACGCGGCCCGCAGCCGCGACCGCGGAGGCACGGGCCTGGGCCTCGCCATCGCCCGTAGCATCGCCCACGCCCACGACGGGACGCTCCAGGTCGGAACCTCACCCTTCGGAGGCGCACGCTTCGTCCTGCGCCTGCGCAAGGCACCACCGGATGACGGCGCCACGGAACGGACTCGCGACTCCTCGTAGCCGAGCCGTCTGATCCGTCCACGTCCGGCCAGGCCACCGAGCCGGCCCGCACCGGCGGCCTCCGCCCGGCCGGGTTCCGGCTCGCCGGACGTGAGCGGGAGGCGTCTCCCGTCCGTTCCCGCGGCGGTCGGGACATCACACAAACTCCCGCGTCGGTGATTGCCGCGATTGCGCAGAGACGGCCGTCGATTCCTCCTTCAGGATGTGCGATCAAACAAGGTGTGAGCCGGACGAAACCTCCGGTTCACCGTGGCGTCAGGAGTTCGCCGTGCCGTGGAGAAAGCTGCTCGTCCCGCTGACCTCGATCGTCCTCGTCCTCGTCCTGTCCGCCCCGGCCGGCGTGGGCGCCGCCTCGGCGTCCGCCGCCCCCGCCGCCGGCGTCGCGTCGTCCGCCGGTTTCGGCGCCCTCGGCCCCTACGCCACCGCCGTGGAGATCGGGGCGGTGAACACCCTGTACTACCCGCGTGACATCGCACAGAGCGACCGCCGCCATCCGGTGATCGTGTGGGGCAACGGCACCTTCGCCTTCCCGGTCGTCTACCGGGATCTGCTGCTGCACTGGGCCAGCCACGGCTTCGTCGTCGCCGCCGCCAACACCCCGCAGTCCAACCTCGGCATCTCCATGCGCGCCGGCATCGACCTGCTCACCCGCAGGAACGCCGACCCGAGCAGCGTCTTCCACAACCGCGTCGACCTGGAGCGCATCGGCGCGTCCGGCCACTCCCAGGGCGGCGCGGCCGCCATCGTCGTCGGCGCGGACCCGCGCGTGGACACCATCCTGCCCATCCAGCCCGGACCGCTGGCCAACATCAACGCCGTACACGGCCCGGCGCTCCTGCTGGCCGGCCAGCGCGACAGCATCGTCCTCCCCGCCCTGGTGAGGGCCTTCTACAACGCCGCCGACCACATCCCGGCCATCTACGGCGAGCTGCGCGGGGCCGACCACTTCACCGTGGTGGGCGGGGCCGGGCCGTTCGCCGCGCCGACGACCGCCTGGTTCCGCCTGCACCTCATGGACGACCAGGCGGCCCGTACCCAGTTCTTCGGCCCCGGTTGCGGCATCTGCGCCGACACCCGCACCTGGTCCGACGTCCGTCGCAACGCCCGGGCCACCCAGATCCCCGCCACCGCTCCCTGACCCTGCCTGGAAGATCGCTCCCGCCGCGACCCGCGGCGCCCGATCCCCGTCGTACCCGCCCCTGGCCCCGCCACTGCCAGGGGCGGCCCGCGGGCCACCCATCGAAAGGACCGAGATGGACATCATCGCGACCACCCGGCACGGCAAGGTCCGGGGCCGCGTCCAGGACGGGATCGCGACCTTCCTCGGCGTCCCCTACGCCGCCCCGCCCTTCGGCGCCCGCCGTTTCCTCGCCCCGGCCCCCGTCGAGCCCTGGGAGGGGGTGCGTGACGCGCTGGAGTACGGGCCGACCGCCCCCAAGAGGCCCTACCGGCCGCCTCTCGACCGGCTGATCCCCGATCCGGACATCCCCGGCGACGAGTGTCTCAACCTCAACGTCTGGACTCCGGCCGGCGGTGAGGACCGGCTGCCGGTGATGGTCTGGATCCACGGGGGCTCGATGCGCAACGGCTCGGCGAGCCTGCCGCTCTACGACGGGCGGGCCTTCGCGCGCGACGGCGTGGTCCTCGTCTCGATCAACTACCGGCTCGGGGTCGAGGGGTTCGGCGTCTTCCCCGACGCACCCGACAACCGCGGCCTGCTCGACCAGATCGCGGCCCTGACCTGGGTCAGGGACAACATCGCCGCCTTCGGCGGGGACCCGGGCAACGTCACCGTGTGCGGGGAGTCCGCCGGAGCCATCGCCATCGCGGCCCTGATGACCAGCCCGCGCGCGGCCGGCCTGTTCCACCGGGCGATCCTGCAGAGCGGCCCGCCGCACACGGTGCCGCGCGGCGAGGGCGCGAAGATCGTGAGATCGATGGCGAGGGCGCTGCGGGTGCCGGCCACGGCCGAGGCGTTCGCGGCGGTGGATCGCGAGCGGCTGCTGGACGTGCAGGCCGCGGTGGTCGGCAGGGCCGACCCCGTCGGCGGCGGGCCCGGCTTCCACATCGTGGTCGACGGCGACGTGGTGCCCGCCGACCCCCCGCCCTTTGAGGTCGACCTGCTGCTGGGCTCCAACCGGGAGGAGTACCGGCTGTGGTTCGTGCCGGACGGGACGGTGGACCGGATCAGCGGTCTCACTCTGCGGCTGGCGCTGCTGAGGTTCCGGATCCCGGGCCGGGTGGCGCGGCTGTACCGGGCCGCCCGGCCGGGGGCCCGGCCCGGGGAGATCCTCGGCGAGATGGCCACCGACCTGCTGCTGCGCGGCCCGCTCAACCGGCTCGCCGACTCCCGGCCGTCCCGGACGTTCGTCTACGAGTTCGCCTGGCGTTCGCCCGTCATGGGGCTCGGCGCGTGCCACGCGCTGGAGATCGGTTTCGTCTTCGACACCCTGCGCGCCGGCGAGGAACTGACCGGGCCCGGCGCCCCCCAGCCGCTCGCCGACGCCATGCACCGCGCCTGGGTGGCCTTCGCCACCTCGGGAGACCCCGGCTGGGTCTCCTGGGACGCGCGCCGGCCCGTCATGGTCTTCGACCATCCCGGCACGGGCGTGGTCCTCGCGCCGCGGGAGGAGGAACTGAGTGTGTGGCTCCAGGCTCGCCGTGCGAGCCATGTGAGCCATGTGAGCCGGACGAACCGGGTGAACCGGCGAACTAGGCGAGATCCCTGGAGATGAGCGCCGCCTGCAGCAACCGCGCCTCGGCGGGGACCGCCAGGTCCAGCCCGGTCAGCGCGCGCACCCGGTGCAACCGGTAGTCCAGGGTGTTGCGGTGGATGCACAGCTCCAACGCGGTCTGGCGGCGGTTGTATCCGCGGTCGACGAACACGCGCAACGTCTCCAGCAGGTACGGATGCTCCTCCAGCGGGTCGAGCTTGGCCGCCAGCCGGACCAGCCCGTCACCCGGGCGCGCGAGCTGGTACTCCAGCAGCACGTCGTCGAGGCGATAGAACCCGGGCGGGCGGCCGAGCCGCTGGACGAGTTCCAGCACGCGGCCCGCCTCCTCCGCCGCCGCCGGGATGGCCGCCGGTCCGGCGGCCGGGGCGGCGGCGGCGAGAACGGGCCCTCCCACCTCCTCCGCGAGCCTGGCCACCAGGCCCGGCAGGTCGGACCCGCCGGGCAGCAGCGCGATCCCGGCGACATGGTCCATCAGCACCGGGATGCCCGTATGGGCGTCGAGGGAGGACTGCACCAACCTGGCCGGCGGGTTCGACGCGAACGCGAACGCCGCGACCTCGTGCTCGCCGGCCACCACGACCCGCGCCGCCTCGGCCGGTTCCTCGTACGGCCGGCCGGCCAGCAGAGCGGTCAGCAGGGCCCGCCGTATCCGCTTGTCCTCGCTGTGGATGTCCTCCTGGGCGTGCAGGTGGGCGAGCACGACGGCGGGCATGGCCGCGCGCAGGCAGGCGAGCAGGCTCGCACCCGCCCCGGCCAGTTCCCCGGGCTCCGCGACCTCGGTCAGTGCCTGCCACCACACGTCGGCGCCGATCAGGTAGGCGGCGATCACCGCCTCCAGGGGCACGCGTTCCTCGGCCCGGCGCGCCGACCACTCGATGAGCCGGGTCAGGTCACCCGGGCCCATCGCGTCCTCGTCACGCAGTCCCCGCAGCAGCAGGCCGTGCACCGCCACGATCGACCGGGTCACCTCGCCGTCGAGGGTCTGGCGCGGCAGCGCCCCGTAGAACGGCACCTCCGCCGAGCAGCGCGCGACCACGGCCGCGGTGAGGTCACCGGCCAGGGAGGCCATCCGGGCGTGGAGATCGGGCATCGGCGAATCGTCACATCGCCCGAACCCCGCCGTCAACGCGTCACAGCCGATCTTGGAGGCGTGGGCCGGGCGATACCCTGGAGCGGGTGGCGACGCCCGCGGCCCCGCGGCCCCTCGGCGGTCGCGCGCCCGGCCCGGTTCCGGGGGCCGGCCACGGATCGGGGTGGCGCGGCACCGCCCGGACGGGGCCATCGTCGACATCCGCCTGCCCCCACCCAGACCGACGAGGGACTGCGGGCGGCCCGGGAGATCCGCCGGCGCCGTCCCGGCGTCGGGGTGCTCGTCCTGTCCCAGTACGTCCGCGTCAGCTACACCCTCGAACTGCTCGACGACGGCGCCCACGGTGTCGGCTACCTGCTCAAGGACAGGGTGTCCGACCTGGCGGGGTTCGCGGCGTCGGTCCGGCAGGTGGGCGGCGGCGGTTCGGCGTTCGACCCGATCGTCGTCGACCAGCTGGTCGGCCGCCATGGTCGCGCCGACGACCCGCTGCGCGCGCTCACCGGCCGCGAGCGCGAGGTCCTCGCGCTGATGGCCGAGGGCCGCACCAACCAGGCCGTCGCGGAACGGATCGGCGTCGCCGAACGGACCGTGATATTCGTCCTCGCCTGGTCGGCGGCCGTCTGGACCGTGTCGCTCTGCACGTACATCACGCGTGGAGCCTTCTCGGACGGAGCGAACCACCTCGCCCTGATCATTCCCAGCGTCGTGGCCGCCGGGCTGCCGGCGGTCAGTGCGAGACACCGCAACGACATACGACAAGCGCTGCAAGAACCTAAGAGGTATCCGCAGCTATAAGGCAAGATTACGAAACTATTTCGCAGGAGCCTTGTGGAACGAGGCATCGGAGTCCTACTGTCACCTCACCCTCGTGGCGTTCGCTCCGCCCCGAGTGCCTTCAGGTGTTCACCCCCCGACAGAAACGAGCATCCGATGTCACGGAGCATCACAGGAGCTGTGGCGAGATGGACCGGCAGGCCACCGCGAAGGGCGTCGGTGGCGGTCGCGGCGGTGGTCGCGGCCTTTGCCGGTCTCGGCGTCGTGCCCGGCGCCCCGGCCCTCGCCGGCACGGGCGGGGCACCGGCTCCCGTGGTGACGCGCGCCGCCCTCGACCCGTCGCTCGTCGCGGGCCGGGGCGCCGACGTCGCCTTCGCCGAGCAGGAGGCGGAGAACGCCACGACGAACGGCACGGTCATCGGCCCGGACCGCGCCGCGTACACGGTGGCGGGGGAGGCGTCCGGCCGCAGGGCGGTCAGGCTGACGCCGGGCCGGCACGTCGAGTTCACGCTGCCGAAGACGGCCAACGCGATCACCGTGCGCTACAGCATTCCGGACGCCCCCGACGGCGGCGGCATCACCGCGCCGCTCGACGTCACGGTGAACGGCAAGGGCAAGCGGGTGATGACCCTCACGTCGCAGTACTCGTGGCTGTACAACCAGTACCCGTTCACGAACGACCCGAACGCCGACCTGCTGCACCCCGACTGGTGGATCACCGAGTGCGCCTGCGTGCCCAGCGCCACGACACCTGCCCCGACGATCACCAAGCCGTTCCGCCCGACCCACTTCTACGACGAGCAGCGTCTCCTGCTCGGCAGGACGTACCGCGCGGGTGACAAGGTGCGGCTCACGGTCCCGGCCGGGAGCAACGCGGCGTGGACGGTCATCGACCTGCTCGACTCGGAGCTCGTCGGCGCGCCGCACGTCAGGCTCGTCGCGGCGAACGTGCTGGCGTTCGGCGCCGACCCGCTCGGCCGGCGCGACTCCGCCGACGCGATCGACAGGGCGATCGCCTTCGCCAAGCGCAACCGCCTCAAGGTCTACATCCCGCCGGGCGTCTACCAGGTGAACCGCCACATCATCGTCGACAACGTGACGATCGAGGGCGCCGGCAACTGGTACACGATCATCAAGGGCAAGGAGGTCACCCTCCCCGCCCCGGCCCCCGACGGCTCGGTGCACACCGGTGTCGGCTTCTACGGCAAGGACGCGGCGGACGGCGGCAGCAGGAACGTGCACCTGTCCGGCTTCGCGATCGAGGGTGACGTCCGCGAGCGCATCGACACCGACCAGGTGAACGGCATCGGCGGGGCGCTGAGCGACTCGACCGTCGACGGCCTCTACATCCACCGCACCAAGGTGGGCATGTGGTTCGACGGGCCGATGAGGAACCTGAAGATCACGAACAACATCATCGTCGACCAGATCGCCGACGCCCTCAACTTCCACGGCGGCGTCACGGACTCGGTCGTGTCGAACAACTTCACCCGCAACACCGGCGACGACGGCCTCGCCCTGTGGTCCGAGAAGATCGCCAACGCCCGCAACACGTTCGACCGCAACACCGTGCAGACGCCGACCCTCGCGAACGGCATCGCCGTCTACGGCGGCACGGACAACACCGTCTCGAACAACCTCGTCGCCGACCCGATCCGCGAGGGCAGCGGCATCCACGTCGGCTCCCGCTTCGGCGCCGAGGCGTTCGCCGGAAAACTGTCGATCAAGGACAACACCACGGTCCGGGCCGGCACGTACGAGCTGAACTGGAACATCGGCCTGGGGGCCATCTGGCTCTACGCGCTCGACAAGAACATCGAGGCGGACATCCAGGTGGTCGGCAACCACTTCCTCGACAACACCTACAACGCGATCATGCTGGTCAGCGACTGGGGCGTGAAGGACCTCTACTCGATCACGAACGTCCACTTCAAGGACATCAGGGTCGACGGCACCGGCACCTCCGTGGTCAGCGCCCGGGTGAAGGGGTCGGCCTCCTTCGAGAACGTGGACGCCCGCAACGTCGGCGCGGTCGGTGTCAACAACTGCGGCTCGTTCAACTTCCCGCCCACCGGTTCCGAGTTCTCGCTGACGGACCTCGGCGGCAACGACGGGGGCGGCACCACCGGAGCCTGGCTCGCCCCGTGGATGCTGCCGAACACCATAACCTGCGACGACCGTCCGCCGGTCGTCGCGCCGCCGGCGCCGTCCCCGTGGTGATTCCGCGGTGATCCTTCGCCACGGCGCGTCTCCGGCGTCGTCCACCTGATCGGCCGGTCGCCCGGGATCCCCGGGCGGCCGGCCGTTCCCGGTACCCCGCCGAGGTGCGCGTCTCCACGACGGGCGGCCCGGCACCCCGGTGATCCGGTGGGCCGGTGACCTGTCAACGGGCGTCAGACGCCGCGGCGCATCGCCCTGGTGCCGATCACCAGGCCCACCGCGGCGACGGCGCAGGCGCAGAGCGTCCCGTACAGCACCGACGGGTCCGCGAACCGGCCGGAGAACAGCGCCCGCTCCGCCTCGACGACGTAGGCGACCGGATTCAGCGCGGCGACGGCCCGGAGCCACCCCGGGCCGGAGTCCACCGGCAGCAGCACCCCCGACAGCAGCATCAGCGGGAACACCACCAGCTGGGTGACCCCGTAGAACAGATCACCGCCCGGGCTGGACGCGATCGCGAGGGCGAAGGAGAGCGCGCCCAGGCCGATCCCGAACACGGTCAGCACCGCCAGGCCGGCCGGCACGCCCGCGGGGTGCGGGCGGAATCCCAGAGGCACCGCGAGGGCGATGATCAGCGCGGCCTGGGCCAGCAGGATGGCGAACTCCTTCATCGTCCGGCCGATCAGCATCGCCGTGCGGTTCAGCGGGGTGACCAGCATGCGCTCCATCGAGCCGCCGATCAGATCGATCAGCAGGGAGTATCCGGCCATCATCGGCCCGGACAGGCACATCATGATCAGAATGCCGGGCACGAACCACTGCCACGGCGAGCCCTGCCCCTCGAAGCCTCCCGTTCCTCCGAGGAGCGGGCCGAACAGGAACAGGAAGAGCAGCGGCTGGCCCATGGTGAAGAGGAGCCCGAGGGGTTCGCGCACCACGGGGGCGAACTCGCGGGAGAAGACGGTTGCGGTGTCACGGAAGAACTGCACGCTCACGATGTGGCCTTTCTGGCCGGTGGGGGGAGGGGACGGTCAGACACCGCTCGTGCCGTTCGAGGGCCCGCCGGTCTCGGCCGGGAGCTCGCCGGTCTCGTCGCTCTCGCGCAGGCTGCGGCCGGTCAGCGCGAGGAAGACGTCGTCCAGCGTGGGACGGGCGGTCTCGGCGGTGGCGACCTTCACCCCGGACGACTCCAGCGATCGGAGATACTCCGGCAGTGCCGCGCCCGCGTGGGGCACCCGCAGCCGCACCGTCGTCCCGTCGACGGTGACCGCGCCGGGACCGGTGATCCGCCCGGCGATCCCTGCGGCCCTCGCCGCCCCCGGCTCGTCGCGGACGGTGATCGTGACGCGGTCACCGGCCAGGTCGCTTTTCAGCCGCTCGGCCGTCCCGTCGGCGATGATCCGGCCGTGGTCGATGATCACCACCCGCTCGGCCATGTTGTCGGCCTCCTCCAGGTAGTGAGTGGTCAGGAAGAGGGTCGTGCCGTGCAACTCGCGCAGCCGCAGGATGTGCTCCCAGATGTCGGCGCGGCTCTGCGGGTCGAGACCGGTCGAGGGCTCGTCCAGGAACAGCAGCTCGGGCCGGTGGACGAGCCCCAGGGCGATGTCGAGGCGGCGGCGCTGGCCGCCGGACAGGGTGCCGGGCTTGCGGGCGGCCAGCGGCTCCAGGTCCAGCAGGCCGAGGATCTCGTCGGCCCGCCGGCGCGCCTCCGGCGGGCGGAGGCCGTAGCAGCGCGCCTGGGTCACCAGCTCGTCGCGGACGCGGAAGTTCTCGCCCGAGCCGTGCTTCTGGCCGACGTACCCGATGCGGGCGCGAACCCCCGCCGGGTCCGACACGACGTCGCGGCCCGCGACGATCGCGGTTCCCGACGTCGGCGGGAGCAGGGAGGTCAGCATCCGCAGGCTGGTGGACTTCCCCGCACCGTTGGGGCCGAGAAAGGCCACCAGCTGGCCCGCCTCCACATCGATGTCGAGGCCGCGTACGGCGTCGACACTTCCCTTTCTCACCTTGAATCGCCGGGTCAGCCCTCGGGCATGGATCATCGTCCCCTCCTCGGGGTGGGCGCGGGCGGTGGGTGGCATGCCGAATGAACCCCTGGTCGGGGGCTCGGTCGGAGATGCTCCATCCTTGACCGGGCGATCCGCGTTTGGCAAACGTGAAACGTATGTTCACGTTCTGCCTGACCTGCGGAAACGCGCCCTCACGCGGCGTGCCGCACGGCCTTGCCGGCCTTAGCCCCGAGCCGGTCCAGGCGCCCTGACGTGGGCTTTTCGCGAATCTCGCAGAAGAGATGAAAAAGATGCGGATTTCCGCCGTGAGCCCGCCGGACCCCGTGCGTTCCGGCGGTCAGTTTCCCCCGGAACGCACGGCGACATGGGCGGGACCGGGCTCCGGGGAGTCCTCCCGGTGGCGCTGGAGCAGGCTGTCGAGCGCCCACGGGCCCGCGCCCAGTACGGCGATGAGCAGGAACGACCAGCAGAACATCGCCGAAGGCTCACCGCCGTTGCGCAGCGGCAGGAGCTCCTGCGGCAGGTGCACCACGAAGAACGCGTACGCCATCGAACCGGACGCGAGGATCGCGGCCGGACGGGTGAGGAGGCCGGCGAGGACGAGACCGCCGCAGAGCACCTGGACGAGCGCGGCCCACCAGCCGGGCCAGACCGCGAAATCGACGGCCCGGCCGGTGGCGGGGTTACCGCCGAAGACGCCGAACATCGACGCCACGCCGTGGCAGAGGAAAAGGAAGCCCGTCACCATGCGGAAGAGCGAGAGCACCGGCCCGCCGAATCGGTCGATCTTCATCGATTCCCCCTGTTCCCGCGACGCGAGGCCGACCCTCGTCTCAGCCTCGCATCGCCACCGCCAGGGGACGCGCCCCCGCGCGCGTCCTGGTGATCCTCTGCCAAGATTTGGCGTCGCCCGGGGACCCGGCACGGGGGAAGGCCGAGGCCTGCCGCTCTGCGTCGCCAACCGGTGCTCCAAGTAAGAACGTGAGGCGGTCCCGGCCACCGGCCGGGACCGCTTGCTTTCTGGCGTGTGCGGGAGGTGCGGTCAGAGGTCTTTCCAGGACAGGGCGAGCGTGGTGTGGCGCTTTCGGAGGAGCAGCCCGCCGTCGGGCGGGTCACCCCGGTAGGCGTCGATGCGAAGCCCCGACGTCATGGGCCTGTCCGCCATGTCCCACGCCTGGATGTGGGCGACCAACTCGCTCGCCAGCCGCATCCTGTCCGGACCGTGGCCGCGCGCGATCAGAGTCCCGTCCGGTGACGGCTCCAGCAGGCAGAGGTTGTCGCGCTCGACGATGCCGACGGCCATCCTGAAGCCCGTCATGTCGAGCGGGGGCGAGGCCAGCCACCCGGGCCGCGCCTCCGAGATCGTGCACCAGCGGGGCTCGTGCACCGCGAGCCACAGGCTCAACCCGTCGAGGAGCTGGGAGAGGCCGGCGCTGATCTCGGTGGACAGCTCGACCACGGGTCCGTCGAGCGCCCCCAGCACGTCGCCGATCTCGCTCGCCTCGGGCAGCGAGATCGCCAGGTCGGACTCCCGGTCCAGCACCAGCGTCGTCTCCGGACCGGCGAAGGGGCCGCGCATCCGCATGAACCCGCAGGGCAGCACCGAGCGGCTCGTCCAGTGCCCGTTGTCCCGCTCCATCGCCACCGAGCGCTGCACCCCCCGCAGGTCCAGCGGGGCGACGAGGCGCCCGCCGGGCGCGAGCTGATCCAGCCACGCCGGGGCGAGATCCCACACGCCGACCGTGGCGATCACCCGGTCGTAGGGCGCCTCCGGGGAGAACCCCTCTGCGCCGTCGCCGCACACCAGCCTCACCTCGGGGTGGCCCGCGGCCGCCAGGTGCTCACCGGCCGCCGCCACCAGGTCGGGGTCGATGTCGACGCTCACGACCAGGCCCTCCGGTCCCACCAGATGGGCGAGCAGGGCGGCGTTGTAGCCCGTTCCCGTCCCGATCTCCAGCACCCGCTGTCCCGGCCGCACGCCGAGCTGGTCGAGCATCAGGGCCATGATCGCCGGCTGGGAGGAGGAACTGATCGGGCGGCCCTCCGCGTCGCGCTTGGTCACGATCGCGTCGTCCTGGTAGACGGCCTCCGCCGCGAGCCGCGGCAGGAACACATGGCGCGGCACCGCCCGCAACGCGTCGGCCACGACCCTGCTGATGCCCCGCGTGCGCACCCGCGAGACCAGCTCTTCCCGTAACGCGTGCCACTCAGTCATCGCCGACCTCCGTGCCGTATGCGTAGTGCCCTGAGTTATATGCCCCCGCACATGTCGAACGTCCCCGTGGTGCGCCGTCTCCCGGCCCCCGTGCCGGAATCGGGCGGGAAAGCGCACGGGTCCGGGCGCCGTGACGGTACCCCTCATACGGGTGCCGCGCAACGCCCGCGCGGGCGCGAGATTTCTGCGCCCGATCGGCTGAGAATGTAAGAGAACGGCTTTAACATCCCAGCATGAACAGCGATTTCGACTTCCTGCACGGCACCTGGGACATAGACAACCGCAGGCTCCTCAAACCGCTGAGCGGAGAAGACGAGTGGGAGGAGTTTCCCAGCGTCGCCGTCTGCCGCGGTTTCTTCGACGGCGCGGGCGTCTTCGACGAGATCACCTTCCCCACGAAGGGCTTCAAGGGGGCGTCGATACGAACCTTCGACATCGAACGCGAACTGTGGGCGATCTACTGGATCGACAGCAAGACCGGAGTCATGCACAATCCCGTCTTCGGCAGGTTCGCCGACGGCAAGGGCGTGTTCCACGGCGACGAGACCCGCGAAGGCACGCCCATCCGGATGCGGTACACCTGGTCGGAGATCACGCCGACCTCGGCCCTGTGGGAGCAGGCGTTCTCCGCGGACGGGGAGAAGACCTGGGAGACCAACTGGACGATGAGGCATACCCGCCGCGCGTGACACGGCACAGGGCCCGGGTGGGTGGAGGGCGGAATCGGCCGCCCTCCACCTTCGGCCCTGGGAGCGTGGACCGCTGTCCGGCATTCGGGGGACGGAGCCGGACAGCGATGAATCTATGCGTCCACCAGCGCGATGTATGCGTAGAAATGCATGCTTACTGCAGGCAGAACTCGTTGCCCTCGGGATCGGTCATGACCGTCCAGTACTCGCCGTGCTCCTCCACCGTCCGCACCTCGACGGCCCCCAGCGCGACGAGCCGTCCCACCTCCGCCTCCACGAGCTTGCGGCGCTCCTCCAGCGGCGTGCCGGAAGGACCGCCCACGTTGACGTCCAGATGGAGGCGGTTCTTGGCGGTCTTGCCCTCGGGCACGCGCTGGAAGTAGAAGCGGGGCCGCCCCTCGGCAGGGTCCACGATGGCGGACCGGTTGGAATGCTGCTCCTCGGGGATGCCCTGGGCGTTCGCCCAGGCCTCCCAGCTGTCGAACCCCTCGGGAGGCGGCTGGAGGCGGTAACCGAGGGCCTCCGCCCAGAAGGCGGCGAGCGACGGCGGATCGTGGGCGTCGAAAGTGAGCTGGATGTCCATGGAAACCCCTATGCCCACTCGGCGAGGATTCTGGCCTCCTTCTCGGGATCGATGCCGTGCGCGCGGAACGACCGCTCCGCCGGGGGGACGTCGCGCAGCCACGCCCAGGTGTCGCGTACGGTCTCGGCGACCGGGCGGCAGGTCAGCCCGGCCGAGAGGGCCTTCGCCGACGACGTCAGCCAGACCGCGGCGAACTCGGGATCGTCCGGCGCCCAGACGGGGAACTCCGTCCACGGCCGCACCTCCCGGTCGAGCAGGAACCGGTCGTCGGCCCAGACGAACTCGGCGTCGGAGCCGGTCACCGCGCGGCACTCGGCCAGCCAGCCGCCGTAGGTGACGTTGCCCGGCACCCCGCCGGCGAGGAACCGATCGGCCTTCCCGGCCTCGGTGCGGTCGAGGACGAACGCGGCGAGGTCACGCACGTCGATGACCTGCATCGCGCGGTCCGGGTCGCCAGGTGCCAGGACCCGCCCGCCCCGGGAGATCCGGTCCAGCCACCAGGGCAGGCGGCCCACGTCCTCGTACGGGCCGAGGATGAGACCCGGCTGGACGATCAGAGCGTTGCCCTCGAAACCCTCCTCCACCGCCCGCTCGCACCCCGCCTTGAGCATGCCGTACTCGCCGTCCTCCGGCCCCGCGTCCGGCGCGCACTCGTATCGTGGCGAGCTCTCGTCGCACTCCTTCACCGGGAAGTCGGCGAGCGCCGAGATGCTGGAGATGTACGTGTAGACGCCCGCCCGGCCGCTGAGCCGGCGCACCGACTCGCCGACCACCCTCGGGATCCTGCCCATGACGTCGATGACGGCGTCCCACTCCCGGCCCTCCACCAGGCGGTCCAGGTCGGCGGGCACCTCGCGGTCGCCCCTGACCGCCTCCACGCCCGGCAGGTCCACCCCGCTGCGTCCCCGGTTGAACGTCGTGACCTCGTGCCCGCGCCGCAGCGCCTCTTCCGTGATCGCCCGGCCGAGGAAGACCGAGCCACCGATGATCAGCATTCTCATAGCGCCTCATCCTGGGCGCCCGGCCGGCGCGTGACCACAGGCTTTCACCCGTGGCGCAAGGCATCCGCTCAGAGCGGACGGCTCGCGGTCGGAGGATGCTCCAGCAGGTGCACCCGGGCGGTGCCGATGTCGAAGTACATGCCGACCAGCTCCAGGTGCCCGGCCCGGAACAGCCGGTCCACCTGCGGGTAGGTCCGCAGGTTCTCCAGCTGCTGGATCACGTTGACCCGGCAGAGGCGGTCCAGCGGCCCGTCGTCCTCACCGGCGCTCTCGCCCGAGATGAACCTCGCCAGGGTGTGGTTGCCGTGGCGCATCCAGCGGCCGAACGCGGGCAGGCCCGCCGCCTTCTCGCCCCCGCTGAGCAGCGCGGCCATCGCCCCGCAGCCCGAGTGCCCGCAGACCGTGATGGTGCGGACGTTGAGCGAGCCCGTGGCGTACTCGATCGCCGCCGCCACCGAGTCGTCCGCCGGAACCGACCCCAGCCGGGGCACCAGGTTGCCGAGGTTGCGGACGGTGAACAGGTCGCCGGGACCGCTGGCGGTGATCAGGTTCGGCACGATGCGGGAGTCGGCGCAGGTGATGAAGAGATGCGAGGGCTCCTGCCCGCGGGCCATATCGTGCAGGAGGGGGCGGACCAGCGGAGCCGTCCGCCGGTGGAACTCCCGCGCCCCGGCCAGCAGATCGGGCACGGCGGGACTCGCAGGGCCGTCGTCGCGGGGCGCGTGCCGGGAGGCGAGCAGCGGCTGGCGGTTCGTCCGCTGCCCGTTCCGCCGGTGGGACCAGGGCAGCCACCACCGGTCGGGAGCGCGGGGCGGCGTCTTGGCGGGGAACACCCGGACCCCGCTGGCCGCCATGGCGTACCACTCGTCGTGGATCTCGTCGATGTTCACGGTCCCGCCGGCGCGCTCGTACTCGTTCCGCCAGTCGTGGATGGCCTCGAAGGCCGCGTTGTCCATGAAGTCGATGTTCAGGTCGAGGTCCACCGCGGCCCCCGCGGGGATGGCCCGCAGCTCCGAGGTGAGCGTGGGCACCCCCAGGAAGGTCAGCGAACCGGCGATCACCACGTGCCAGCGGCCGTCGGGCTCGGCCATGGCCCGCACGGTCACCCGGGTGAGGCGGCGCAACGCGAACAGCGCGGCGAGACCGAGGCCGACCAGCACGCCCTCGGCGAGACCGAGCAGCACCACCCCGGCCATCGTGACGACGTACACCGGGACCTCGCTGTGGCCGCGCAGGTTGCGCAGATGCCCCATGTTGACCATCTGCACGCCGATGAAGACCAGGAGCGCGGCCAGCGCCTCCATCGGGATCAGCGCGATCATCCACCCCAGCCCGACCGCGAACAGCAGGATCCAGACCCCGTGCATGATCGTGGACCACCGGCTGCGGGCCCCGGCGCGGACGTTGGTGGTGCTGCGGACGATGACCCCGGCCACGGGCAGCCCGCCCAGCGCGCCGGTCACCATGTTGGCCACGCCCTGGCCGGTGAGCTCCCTGTCGAGGTCGGAGCGCCTGCCGTCGTGCAGCTTGTCGACCGCCACCGAGCAGAGCAGCGACTCCACCCCGGCGAGCAGGGCCACGAGCAGCACAGCCCCGATGATCCCGTGCCAGTCGCCCTGGGGCCAGACGGGGCCGGCCCAGGAGTCCAGGCTGGCCGACAGGTCGATCCGGGTGACCTCCCAGCCGAGCGCCCAGGCGGTCACCGAGGCGACGAGCAGGGCCGCCAGCGGCGCCGGGAGGTTCCGCAGCGGCTGCGGCAGGCGCGTCCAGGCGACCAGGACCGCGATGGTCAGCAGACCGGCGAAGACCGCGTGCGTGTGATTGTGGATGATCTGGTGGGGCAGCTCGATCAGGTTCTCGATCGCGGAGCGCTGCGGGCTTCCGCCGAGCACCACGTGCAACTGGGCGAGGGCGATCACCACGCCCACCCCGGCCAGCATGCCGTGCACCACGGCGGGGGAGACCGCCAGCGCCGAGCGGGCGACCCGGCAGACGCCCAGCAGCAGCTGCAGGGCGCCCGCGAGCAGAGTGATCATGCAGGTGGCCCGCCAGCCGTACGTGACCACGAGATCGGCCACCACCAGGGAGAGCCCGGCCGCCGGCCCGCTCACCTGGACGACGGAACCGCCCAGGAAACCCGCCACGACGCCGCCCACCACGCCGGCGATGAGTCCCGCCGCCAGTGGCGCTCCCGAGGCGACCGCGATGCCCAGAGAGAGGGGTACGGCCACCAGGAAGACCACCAGGGAGGCGGGCAGATCATGTCGCAGCACGGGGGCGAGGCCACCCGCTGTCAGAACACCGTCGCTCTTCGTGTCCGTCTCCATGGGGCAGACCTTACGGTGCTGCCCCTCGCCATCCGGGTGTTTACCCGAGGCCTTTACGGAGGACGGAAAGAATCAGCGGTAATAGTCGGGGTAGTCGGGCTCCTGGGCCCGGTGGTGGTTGCCCCGCGAGCTTGCCCGGCCTCGTGCGTCGGAGCCGGTGGCCGCGGCCTCGGGGGCCGGCGCCGTGCCGTAGAGCTCGCCGTAGCTCGGCCAGCTCGCCGCGTCACTCCCGTTGGGAGTGCCGGGCTCCGGCCAGGCGGCCGGGCTGGCCGGGCTGGCCTGCCGGGGCTCGTAGCCGTATCCACCCGGCGATCCGCCCGTCGCCGCCCCGCCCCGCGGGTCGGCCGGACGGTCCGGGGTGGAGGAGAAGGTCCGGGAGGGGCCGGTCGAGGTGGAGACCGCCGGGCTCGGGCCGGTGATCGCGTCGTCCTCGATGGTGGCCCAGCCCGAGCTGACCTCGTACGAGCCGGAGGGCGGAGCGCTGTAGACCGGCGTCTGGTAGGAGGAGTAGGAGGGGCCGGGGTCGTCGAGGATGTCGGCGGTGTTCGCCGCCGGCCAGCCTCCCGACGAGGGGTTCGTGGCCTGAGCCCACGGGTTGTCCGCCGGGTTGCCGGTCTTGGGCGGCTGCGACGGGGTGCGGTAGGAGGCGGCGAGCGGGTCGGGCGCGGCCGCGGCGGGGAAGCCGCCGCTGGTCGTGGGCCCCATGGGGGGCATCGGGGCACCGCCGCCGGGACCGGCGCCGGGACGGCCGCCGGCCGGGCCGGGACGGGCGCCGGGGGCGCCGTTGCCGGCCGCGGGGGAGGCGGCGCCGCTGGGCCGGGAGCCCGCGCCGTTCGCCGCGGAACCCGCGCCGCGGCGGGAGTAGGAGCCGCCGAGCGGGTCGTTCAGCGGGTCGGGCCGGGTCGGGCCGCCGCCCTGGGCGGACCGGGGCGAGCCGCCGTTGCCCTGGGCGGCCGGCTGCGAGGACGCCCTGTTGCCGCCGCGACGGGAGCTCGCCCGCGAGGGGCGGGCCTCGCCGAAGGCGCCCGGAGTGGGAGCCGCGAAGGTCACGGTCTTCTGCTCGGCGAGCGAGGCGGCCGTGGGAGCCGGGTTCGGCTGGACCGGGGCCACCAGGTCGGAGAGACCGGAGGGCAGCGAGGCGGAGGCGATGGCCGGTTCGGCGGCGGGCCTGGCCGGCGGGGCCGAGGGGCGTTGCGGGGCGCCGCGGGACGGCTGGGGCCTGGTCGGCAGCGGGGCCTGCACGGTCACCGCGTCGGCGTCGACCTTCTGGTCGTCCTGCTCGACGGGACGGCTCGCGCCCATCCGAGCCGCCAAGGACCCTCCGAAACCGCCCTCGTCGGCCTGGAGCCGCGTCCAGTAGTCGTCGTCGTAGTCGTCCACCTGGCCGAACTCGTTCAGCCCGCGCTTGCCCCGCGAGCTCGGCGGCCGCGGCTGGCGCGGCGGCTTCGGCTCGTCGAACGGGGTCAGGTCGGGGGTGAAATGGTTCATCTTCGGTTCTCTGGTGGCGAAGTCGTCGCTGGACATGGTCGGAGTCAGCGCCTCCTTCTCCGCCATCTCCCGCAGACGCTCCGCGGGGAGTGCGCTCTCCCTGCGGTTCATCGACCGCATTCCCAGTGCCACGACGACGAGCACGAGGAGCACGACGGCGACCAGGCTTACTACGACCGCGATCATTGCACCACCCTCAAGGCCATGGCCTTACAGCGGCGCCGGTGAGGTCGCGCGGCCATCGACGCGACCTGCCCCCATGCATCACCTGCGCTCGGACATTGGATCTGATTGTGTCGGACCACTATGAGCGTTGTCACACCCTAAGTGAAGAATCGGTAACCATTACTACCTCCGGTGTTCGGCCAGTCACTCGATGTGCGCCACGGTGAGCCGTCCCCAGGCGATCGTCTTGTCCGCGATGCTCTTCAAGGTCTTGTCGAGGAAGGTTCCCTTACGAAGATCGACCTTGCCGTCCAGCGCGTAGACAGTGAAACGATAGTTCTCCTGGGCGTCGCACGGAGGGCTATAGCCCACCTTGCCACTCGTCGTGCTCCCTTCGACGGCTCCCACCGGGACGCTACCCTCCGGTAGCTCATTAGTCCGCGGATCGATGTCGAAAACGACCCAGTTCACCTCGCCGCCGGTCCGGGAGTTGTTGTCCACCACGATCGCGACGGACTTCGTTCCCTCCGGCACGCGGGACCAGCGGAGCGGCGGGTTGCCGGCCGAACCCTTGCACGAGTAGTCGGACGGCAGGGGGCCGCCGTCTCTGACCTGAGGGCTGGAGACGGCGATCGGCTCCAGCTGCAACCGTTCCGTCGAGGCCATGCCGTTGGCCATCCCGCAGCCCGAGGACATGACGACGAGCGCCGCGGCCACTGTCACCTTCGAGATGTGCCGCGGGCGGCGCGTAGACGTTTTCGGCTGCCCCATGCCCGATGATGCTACGCGGGTCTGGAAGATGTGCAGACCGGATCGCGAGGTTCTGCCGCGGGGAAAAAGCCGGAAATATGGGAAAATCGAGGGACGGAAGGGGTTGGAGTGACTTCCAAAACGAGTTTCGCCCGCCGGAGCGGCGGGCCCGGAGCCTCAGTCGCCGCCCAGTTCCCGGTAGGGCTTCCTGAGCAGATCGACCAGAGGGATGTGCCGCACCTTGACCGCGGGCGGCTCGAGAGCCCGCAGCAGCAGGTCGGCCGGGGCTCCGGCGACGTCGGGCCGGGGCCGCACGCGGCTCAGGGGGACGGCGGGGGAGTAGAAGTCCCCGATCCGCTCCTCGAAGGTCCGCTCCTCGAAGGTTCGTTTCCCGGAGGTCCGCTCGTCGGCGGTTCGTTCGTCGGCGGTTCGCTCACCGGCGGTCAGTCCTTCGGAGGCCCGCTCCCTGGCGGTCCGTTCCTTGGAAGCTCGCTCCTTGGCGGTTCGTTCCCCGGAGGACCGCCCGTCCAACGGCCTGCCGCCGGATCCGGTGTCGTCCATGTCAGCTCACTGCCTCGGGACCGAGCCGGAACAGCTCGCGCAGCTGGTCGGTGGACAGGTCGGTGATCCAGTCCTCGCCGGTGCCGACCACGCTCTGGGCGAGGGCCTTCTTGCGTTCGATCATCTCGTCGATCCGCTCCTCCAGCGTGTCAAGGCAGATGAACTTTCTGACCTGGACGTTCCTGGTCTGGCCGATCCGGAAGGCCCGGTCGGTCGCCTGGTCTTCGACGGCGGGATTCCACCAGCGGTCCACGTGGACGACGTGGGTGGCGGCGGTCAGGTTCAGGCCGGTGCCGGCCGCCTTGAGCGACAGCAGGAACAGCATCGGCTCGTCGTCGTTCTGGAAGCGCTCCACCAGCGCGTCGCGTCTGCCCTTGGACAGCCCGCCGTGCAGCCACAGCACCGGCCGGTCCAGGTGGGCGGCCAGATAGGGCTGCAGCAGGGCGCCGAACGCGGCGTACTGGGTGAAGACCAGGGCCTTGTCGCCCTCCTCGACGATCTCCTCGGCCAGCTCCTCCAGCCGGGCCAGCTTGCCCGACCGGCCCGCCAGCCGTGAGCCGTCCTTCAGCAGCTGGGCCGGGTGGTTGCAGACCTGTTTGAGCTTCGTCATGGTCGCCAGCACGTTGCCACGCCGCTCGATGCCGGTGGAGGCGTCGATCTTTCCCAGCATCTCGCCGGTCACGGCCCTGTACAGCTCCGCCTGCTCCGGGGTGAGGGTGCACCAGACCTTCATCTCCTGCTTGTCCGGCAGGTCGGAGATGATCGAGCGGTCGGTCTTGAGCCGCCGCAGCACGAACGGGCCGGTGGCCCGCTTCAGCGCCGCGGTGGCGTCGGGGTCGCGCCGGGTCTCGATCGGCTCCTGGTAGCGGGTCCTGAAGCGTCTGGCCGGGCCGAGCAGGCCGGGGTTGCAGAACTCCATGATCGACCAGAGCTCCGCCAGGTGGTTCTCCACCGGCGTGCCCGTCAACGCCAGCCGGGTGCGGGCGGGAATGGACCGCACCGCCCTGGACTGCTGCGCCGAGCTGTTCTTGATCGCCTGCGCCTCGTCGCAGACCACCCGCTCCCATTCGAGTCCCGCGAGCGCCCCCAGATCCCGCAGCGCGGTGCCGTACGTGGTGACGACCAGGTCGGCCTCCCGCACGGCGGCGGCGAGCTCCTCGTCGCGCCTGCGCGCGCCGCCGTGGTGGACGTGGACGCGGAGCGACGGGGCGAACCTGGACGCCTCCTTCTGCCAGTTGCCGATCAGCGACATCGGGCAGACCAGCAGCGTCGGGGCGGGCGTGCCGGTCTCGCGCTCGGCCAGCAGGAGCGAGAGGGTCGAGATGGTCTTCCCGAGGCCCATGTCGTCGGCCAGGATGCCCCCCAGGCCGAGCCCGGACAGGAAGCTCAGCCAGGACAGGCCGCGTTCCTGGTAGGGGCGGAGGGATCCGCGCAGCGCCCGGGGCGTGGCGACCGGGGTGAGACGGCGGTCGGCCTCGCCGGAGAGAAGGTCGCCCAGCAGGCCGTCCGCGTCGACCGCGATCAGCGGCAGCCTCTCGTCGCCGCCCTCCACGACCTCGCGGATCACCTCGCTGACGGTCCTCTCGCCGCCGCCGCGCTGCTCGATCACCTTGAGGGCGGCCTTGACCTGCTGGTCGTCCAGCTCGACCCACCGGTCCTTGACCCGTACCAGGGGGATGCGGAGCCCGGCCAGCCCGGCCAGCTCCTCCGCGCTGATCGTGTGGTCGCCGACGGCGACGTCCAGCCGGACGCTCACCCGCCCGCCGAGGCCGAACCCCCCGCCCCCGCCGTCACTGCCGTCGCCGCCGTCGCCGGCGAGCGTTCGGGTGGTCAGCTTCAGGCCCAGCCCCTGCCGTCCGGCCCAGGCCGGCAGCCGTACGCCGTATCCCGCCGCCCTGAGCATGGGCGCGCCGTTGCGGAGGAACGAGAACGCCCACGCCGTCTCGACCGTCAGGGCGACCGGCTCGGGGGCGCGCAACGCGACGTGGAGGTCGGGATGAAGGCGTACGGCCCGGCCGAGGCCGGCGCGGATCAGCTCCTCGGGCCGCTCGGGCAGCCACGGCGCCCGCTCGCCGGCCCGGATCCGCTCGGCCGACAGATACCGGGCGGGCCCGCGGTCCGCACGCCCCCGGCCGGTCCCGCCGTCCTCTCCGCTCCCGCCGCCTTCGCTTTCCCGGTCTCCCGGGCGCTCCGCGAGGCTTTCGCCTTCCCGGTCTCCCGGGTGCTCCGCGAGGCTTTCGCGTCCCCCGCCGGGGGCGGTGTCCAGGTCATCCGCCGGGGCGAGGCCGAACTCGACCCTCCAGGAGCCGTCGTCGCCGGCGGGTTCGATGAGCCGGAAGCAGACCCTGACCGGCCCGTCCAGCTCGTGTGCCGACGTGAGCCAGCCGGTCAGGGCCTCGCCGAGCTCCGTGACCTCGTCCTGTCTCGCACCGGGGAGCGAGGCGTCCTCGCCGGTCAGCGCGTACAGCCAGCGGTCGGGCAGGGCGGCCTTGGGGCCGGGACGGTTGCCGAGGATCAGGCGGCCGGGCAGCGACAGCCGCGCCGCGCCGTCGACCAGGGCCTCCAGAACCTCGCCCAGCACCTCCCCGGCCGGTCTCTCGCGCACCGCCGCCCTGCACACCGGCGGCATCGCGCCGGCGAGGCCGGGCAGCGCGGCCAGGTCGGCGCCGGTCAGCACCGGGCGCCAGCGGGCCGCGTGGACGCCGCCCTCGAAGGCGAGCTGGGGCAGGATCCGGCCGCGCCGGACCAGGCCGCGAGCGTGCTCGGCGACCACCGCGAGGTAGCGCAGCGAGAGGGCGGGCTCCCAGGCGAGATCCTCGGCGCCGCCCCCGCTTCCGGCGGTGAGACCGGCGGGGACGGGGCCGAGGTCCGACAGCGAGCCGAGCAGGTCGAGCGCGCCGGCCGGCCGGAACAGCAGGGCGGGGACCCGCCAGGCGGAGATCCTCGGATTCCGGGCCCGGCTCGCCAGGCCGGACTCGGGAGAGGGCAGCGGGCCCGAGGCCGAACCGGGGAGCAGGACGACCAGCTCCGCCTCGACGGCCGTGGTGTTCATCAGGGTCACAGCGCTCCCGCCGCTCCCGCCGCTCGTGACGCTCCCGCCGCTCGTGACGCCCGGGATACGCGCGACGGCGGGGACGCCCGTGGCTCCAGGGGTGCCCGGGACGGCCCCCTGGAGGCCCGTCCCGCCCCCGCGGCCCCTGCCCGCACCTCGGGGGAGGGCCCCACCCGAAACTTCGCTTAGGGGCTCATTCGCGGCTTCTTTTGATAAATCCCCCGAAACGCCACCGAGGACGGCGGCCAGCGCGGTCGTGGACGCCGCGAAGGGGTGCGGGCGCAGGGCGGCGCGGGAGACGGACGCGGGGGTCCGGGCGGTGTCCTCCGCCCAGACCCCCACGAACCCGTCCACCCACACGCCATGGACCACGAGCACGTGTGACCACCCCTGGTTCTTCGTCGCACAGCGGGCGTCACCCCCGAGCCCGGCCTGCCGACAGACTAGACGTGGCTGCGGAACGCGCGGATCGCCAGCGGGGCGAAGACCACGGCGAAACCCGCGGCCCAGAGCAGCGAGAAGAAGGTGGCCTGGCCGACGTCGCCGCCGATGAGCAGGCCGCGGATGGCGTCCGCCAGATGCGTGACGGGGTTGATGTCCGACCAGGTCTTCAGCCAGGACGGGAAGGTGGCGGAGGGCACCAGCGCGCTGCTGGTGAAGGTGAGCGGCATCATCGTGGAGAAGGAGATCATCTGCACCTTCTCGGGGCTGGAGGCCTTCAGGCCGATCAGCACCGACATCCAGGACATCGCCAGGGCGACCACGACCAGCAGGGCCAGCGCACCCAGCAGGCCGAGGACGCTGGTGGTCACCCGGAAGCCCAGCACCATGCCGAAACCGATCAGCAGGGCGAACGCCCACACCTGCTTGACGGTGTCGGCGATGATGCGCCCCGACAGGGGCGCGGTGCGGGCGATGGGCAGGCTGCGCAGCCGGTCGAAGACGCCCTTGGTGATGTCGGTGTTGAGGCCGATCGCGGTGGACAGCGTGTAGAACAGGGCGTTCTGCACGAGCAGGCCGGGCAGGGCGAACTGCAGGTAGTCGCCGGTGGACCCGGAGATGGCGCCACCGAAGACGTAGGTGAACAGCAGCAGGAACATGATGGGCTGGATGCTCAGATCCAGCAGCTCCCACGGGTTGTGCTTGATCTGGACCAGGCTGCGCCAGGCCAGTGTCATGGTCTGCTGCAGCGTGGCCAGGGGAGTGACGCGCTTGGCGGCCACCTGCGGGATGGTCGTCGTCAGCGTGGTCATGCGAAGATCTCTTCTTTCTGAGGGGTGCCCTCGTCCTTGGGGTCGCTCTCGTCGTCGGGCAGGCGGCCGGTGAGGGACAGGAAGACCTCGTCCAGGCTGGACTTGCGCAGCGCGAGCTCCGAGGCGATGACGCCCTGGTCGTCGAGGAGGCGCACGATCGCGGGGACGACCGCGGGGTCGTGGACGGGGGCGGTGGCCCTGCCCCCGTCGAGGTCGGGCGCCTCGCCCAGCACGTCGGCCATGATCTTGCCCACCAGGTCGAGGTGCTCGGCCCGCAGGGGGCGCACCTCCAGGACCTGGGCACCGGTGGTCGCCTTGAGCTGGTCGGAGGTGCCGGAGGCGATGACCTTGCCGTGGTCGAAGACGACGATGTCGTCGGCGAGCTGGTCGGCCTCCTCCAGATACTGGGTGGTGAGCAGCACCGTGACGCCGTCGGCCATCAGGCCGCGCACCACGCTCCACAGGTCGGTGCGGCTGCGCGGGTCGAGCCCGGTGGTGGGCTCGTCGAGGAAGAGCACCTGGGGGCGGCCGACCAGGCTGGCGGCCAGGTCGAGGCGGCGGCGCATGCCGCCGGAGTAGGTCTTGGTGGCACGCCCGCCGGCGTCGGACAGGTCGAAGCGCTTCAGCAGCTCGCTCGCGCGTGCCCGGGAGTCGGCACGGGTCATGCCCAGCAGGCGGCCGATCATCATCAGGTTCTCGACGCCGGTGAGCATCTCGTCGACGGCGGCGTACTGGCCCGTCAGGCCGATCAGCGAGCGCACCTGGTGTGCCTGGCGCGTCACGTCGTAGCCGCCGACGCTGGCGGTGCCGCCGTCGGGACGCAGCAAGGTCGCCAGGATGCGCACCGCGGTGGTCTTGCCCGCCCCGTTGGGGCCCAGCACGCCCAGCAGCCGCCCCTGTGGCACGACGAGATCCACCCCGTCCAGCGCGCGGGTCTCTCCGTAGCGCTTCACCAGGCCCTCGGCCTGGATCGCATAGGTCATCGCTCGCACCTTTCAGTAATCATCGGACCTCCAGCATGCACTGCGGCACCGACACTTTTTGAGCCTCAGCTGGGCCGGAGACGGGGAAACCTTGGTCGATCGCCGAAATGCGGCCGACGGGAGGCGTCCTGCCGAGGCGCCCGTTTCCCGGCCCGCCCCGCCGCTCTCCCCGGCGCCCGGAGGAGTCCCTTCCGTGACGCCGCCGGAACGCCCCGCCGGGACAAGAGCGTTTAGGCTGACAGCGTGAGCGACCGAGCCGATGAGCACAGCGCCGCCTCCGAGGAGGCCAAGGCGGCCGGTCTGCCGGGTGAGCGCCGCGCCGGCGCTCCCGGGCGCACCGGCGTCTCCCTGCGCGCCCCCGCCAACCCGGTCTCCCGCAAGGCCATCCTGCTGTGGTTGCTGGAGGGACTGTTCTGGTCCGTTCTCCTGGCCGGGGGTTCCTTCTTCCTGGCCGGGTGGATCGACGAGGACCCGTGGTCCTGGCTGCCCGGGTGGGCGCTCGACAACATCCGGTGGCTGCCGTGGCTGGTGGTGCTGCTCCTGGTCCCCGGCACGCTCGTCGAGCCGTTCTGGCGGTACGCCGTGCACCGGTGGGAGCTCAGCGGGGACGTCGTCTACGCCCGTTCCGGGTGGCTCAGCAGGGAATGGGTGTTCGTCCCCGTCAGCAGGATCCAGACGGTCGACAAGGCGCAGGGCTGGTTCGAGCGCCTGCTGGGCCTGGCCACGGTCGAGATCCGCACCGCCTCCCACGCGGGCTCGTCCACCATCAAGGGTCTTGAGTACGAGGTCGCCGCCGGACTGGCCGAGAGCCTCGCCCGCCGCGCGGAAGAGCTCAGGGACGACGCGACATGACCGAATCCTCCTCCGACTCCGGACGTCCGCCGGCCGCACACGTGCCTGACGGGCGTCCGCCGGCCGGATCCGACCCGCAGGCCGGGCCGGACGGTCCCGCGGCGGGCGCGTGGGCCGCCCCCGACGGCGGCGCCCCGGGTTCCCCCGGTGGCGTGCCGGGCCACCCGCCCGTCCAGGGCGGTGACGGGACGGATCTCCCCCAGGTGCCCGGCGGTGACGGGACGGGTCTCCCGCGTGTGCCCGGCGGCGAGGTGGCCGCGGGAGCCGTACCGGGAGGGGTCCCGGTCCCGCCGGGCGCGGAGGGGACGGGAGGCGTGCCGCCGGAGAGGACGCCGACGGAGAGGCCCCTGCGGCTCAGCCCGAAGGTGCTGCTGACCGATCCGATCAGGATGTTGCCCTCGCTCCTCCTGCCGCTGGCCGGTGTCCTGTTCCTCGGCGGTTTCTCCCTCGGGTCGTTCGGGTGGGCGGCGATGGCCGTCGTCGGCTCCGTCGTGTTCGCGGCCGTGCGCTGGGCCACCTTCACCTACCAGATCGTCGGCGACAGGCTGGAACTCACCCGGTCGCTGATCAGCAGGTCGGTGCGGACGATCCCGCTGGAGCGGATCCGCGGCGTCGACGTCAGCGCCCCGCCGCTGCACCGCCTGCTCGGCATCGCCGTCCTGCGGATCGACACCGGCGCGGGCGGAGACGAGAAGCAGGAGGGCGAGCTCGACGGGGTCACCGTCGAGGAGGGGGAGCGGCTCAAGGCCGTGCTGCTCTGGCACGCGCGCGCCCGGACGGCGAGACGTGTCCAGGCGCGCGGGGCGGCTTCGGCGGCCGGGGCCGCCTCCGGTTCCACCGGGCTCACCGCCGGCGTGCCCGGCCCGCCCGGCGTGCCCGCCGGGTCGCGGAAGGGAGCCTCCGGATCCTCCGCTCGCCACGAGGTGGGCGACACGACCCCCGACCGGGTGTTCTTCGTGATGCCGCGGAAGTGGCTCGCGTACGGCCCCCTCTCCGGCGCCTACCTGCTGACCCCGTTCGCGCTGGTGGCCGGTGCCGTGGGCCTGGCGTTCCAGTGGGGCAGCGAGTTCAGGATCGACAGGCGGGTCGTGGTGGGTGTGGGGGAGTGGATCTGGCAGCATCCGCCCCTGCTCGTCGCGGCCGTGGTGCTGCTGGTCCTGGCCATGCCGGTGATCGCTGTGATCATGTACGCGGTGTTCAACTGGGACTTCACCCTCCGCGCGAGCGAGGGATACCTGATCGCCGGGCGCGGTCTGATCACGCGCAGGAGCGTGTCGCTGGAGCGGCGCAGGGTGCGGGGGTTCGAGTTCGTCGAGGGACCGGCCGAGCGCCGGGCGGGGCTCGGCCGCGCGTGGGCGATAGTGACCGGTCTCGGCGACTCGGAGACCCGGGGCCAGCTGATGCCCGTGGCCCCGAGGGACATCGTGCTCGACGTGGTGGGCGAGGCGGTCGGCCCGATCGCCACCGGGCTGCGGCCGCACCCGCCGGCGGCGCGCAGGCGCAGGCTGTTCCGGGCGATCTTCCCGTGGGCGGTGATCGCCGCCTGTACGGTGCCGGCCGCCCTGCTGTGGTCGGGGCTCTGGTGGGTGCTCGCGGCGCCCGCCCTGCTCCTCGCGCTGCTTGGCGTACCACTCGGCCTCGACCGGTACCGGTCCCTCGGTCACACGTACGACGGGAGCCGCCTGTCGGTCCGGTCGGGGTCGCTGCGACGCTCCCAGGCGGTGGTGGAGGAGCGGGCCGTGGTCGGCTGGACCCTGAGCCAGACCTGGTTCCAGCGCCGCGCCGGCCTGCTGACCGTGACCGCGGGCGTGGGAGCGGGCACCGGCGGCTACGCCGCCCTCGACGTCGGCGAGGCCGAGGGGCCCGCCTTCGCCGCGGAGGTGACTCCCGCCTGGCTCACCCCGTTCCTCATTCCGGATATTCCGGATATCCCGGACGCCGCTGCCGCTCCGGACGCCGCCGGGGGCGGCTGACATACGACGAGGCGGGGACGACCGGTGTCCCGGTCGTCCCCGCCTCGCGCGGTGCGGTCAGTCCTGGCGGCGAGCGCCGAACATGATCTCGTCCCAGGTGGGCACGGACGCGCGCCGTCCCCGGGACTTCTTGGCAGGCCGCGCCGGAGCCGGTGCCGGCTTCGGCGGCTCCGCGGGCTTCTCCGCCGCGGGCTTGTCGACCTTGGTCTCCTGCATTGCCCCCGTGTCCCCCTGTGTCTCTTGCCTGCCCGGCTCGGCCTTGGCCCGCTCGTCCACGCTGACGCGCGCCGCCGGTACAGCTATCGAACCCTCCTGGGCCGATCCGGTCTCCGGCGCGGGTTCGGAGGCGGGGGTCTCCTTCGCCGCGACGGTCTTCTCCGCTTTCGCGGAAGCCTGCTCGACGGTCTTTCCGGCGGCGGGGGATCGCTGGTCGGCGGGGCCGGACGGGACGGCGGCCGGAGCGGGCTCGGCCGGCTCGGGCGTGGCCGCCGCGGGGGGCGGCGAGGGCTTCGCGACCTCGGCGACCTCGGCGACCTCGGGAGTCTTCACGATCTCCGGGGTCTTCGCCACCTCCTGTGCCCGCACGACCTCCGGCGCCTTCGCCGCCGCGGGCTCGGCCACGGTCTCCGGCCCGGTGACCGCTTCCCCGGGGGGAGTGGCCGGTCCGTGCTCGGGAGACGGCTCTCGTGGGATGACCTGTCCCCCCGCGATGGCGGATCCGTGCGCGGCGGGCACCGGTTCCGGCGCGGTCACCGCGGGCGGTTCGGCCGCCGTCGCGGCGGGCTGCGGCGCTGGGACGGGCCGCGGCGCGACGGGCGCCGGGGGGTCCGGCTCCGGGGCGGTGAGCGGCTCGTACGCGGCCGGCGTGACCGGCTCGTACGCGGCCGGCTCGTACGTGACGGGCTCGTGCGCCGCCGGTGTGACCGGCTCGTACGGGGGCGGGTACGGGGCGAGGGGCTCGGGCAGCACCGGCTCGGGGGGCCTGACCCGCGTGACGGGATCGGCACCCTGGGCCGCGGGGGAGGCCGGCTCGGGGGCCCTCTCCTGCTGGTGCCCGGCCGGGTCGGGAGCGCGCAGCGGCGGCACCGACACCCTCGGCGCCTCGTATCCGGCGGGGAGCGGGGGCATGGGCGGCTGCTGGTAGGCGGCCGGGGACGCCGAGGGCACCGAGGGCACCGAGGGCGCTGCCGGCGCGGAGGGCGTCGGGGACGCGGGGGGCGCCGAGGGCTCGACCTGGGCGTAGGCGGGCCGGGGCTGGACCGGGGTCTCGTGCCGCAGGACCGAGGGGAAGGCCACCGGTGGCTGGTTCAGCGGCTCGGGGGCCAGCGGCGGCACCGGCGCGAGCTTGGCCACGCGCGGGACGAACGGCGTGACCGTGGTGTCCTCGAACGGCTCGACGTCCTCGCCGCTGGACAGCCGCAGGGCCTCGTCGTCGTGGGGTGTGATGTGGCGCCGGCGCGGGTCGAAGAGCCACTCGGCGTTGCGCGTGTGACCGTTCCACACGAAACCGAGCTTGATGCGCCACATGTTGTCGTCCCGCTTGGCGGAGTCCCACTCGATCTCGTCGGCGGGGACGCCACGGCGGGTCAGCCGCTCGGCGACCAGGTCGCCGAGGGTGGGACCGGGAGCGGAGTCGCCGGGCAGGCGTACGGCGCAGCGCTGCGCCTGCTGTGCCATGTACTCACGTTCCTGGAGCACGGGGCCCTCGAACCACCGCACGCGCTCGACCGGGATTCCCGCCGTGTTGGCGATCTCCTCCGCGGTCTCGCCGGCACGGATCCGGGCCTGGATCTCCTTGGGGCGCAACGGACTCTCCACTTCGATCTCGTACTGGCCGAGACGGGAGAAGTTGCCGCGGACGGCAGCACGGAGCCGGTCGTCGACGGGCAGCGTGAACCGGGTTCCCCGGCCGGCTGTCGCCAGCACGAGATAGGTCCCGTCCTCACTCACCGCGACGAGTCGGAGCTCCTGCATGCGAGTCCCTTCGTCGTCGTGCTCAATCTTCCCCCGGACCCTTGAGTCTCTCGCGTGTGCCGGTTGCCTGCCAGCACCGTACCCGGCATGTCCGAACATCGCCTTCCTGGATGGGGCTCGCAGCGATGTGACGCCGGTCACATTTGCTCCATTCATCTAATTACAGGGCACCGGTCTGGAGCAGCAACTTCGGGGTCCTCAAGGGATTCTCACGGATAACACCGGGAACCGCTGCGGACTTCCACCAAGAACCGGGAGATGGCGGTGAGGCCGGTCCGCCGGTCCAGGGCGGGTATGCCGCGATTGCGGCGATATGTGGGGGCCGGTCGTCGCGGTCCGTGACGACGGGACGCGGCGGCGGCTGACATGGACGGCGGGAGAAGGTCATCTCCAGCGGACTCCCTCGGGGTCGAGCGGCACGGGCGTCTGCGAATCTGCCCCTCGTGCGCGCCAGGGAACGACGGGACACGCGGACGCGTCGCTCTTCGAGCGAGCCTTTGCGCCACCCTTTACCGAAAGCTGGCGAGAAGCGGCCGATTCGGGGGAACGGGGCGCGGCCCGGGGACCGTGCGACGGGGGAGGCGGAGGGCGCCGTCCCTCAGCCCAGGACGGTGTCGAGGTGGTCGTTGGCGAAGACGCGGCCCGGGTCGAGAACATCCCGTACCGCCAGGAAGTCAGCGAAACGGGGATAGACCTGTGCCAGGTAGGCCGCGTCGCGGGTGTGCAGCTTGCCCCAGTGCGGCCGGCCGCCGAGCCTCGTCATGATCTCCTCGACGCCCTCGAAGTAGGCCGGGTTCGGTGTGGGCCGGTAGACGTGGCAGGCGATATAGGCCGAATCCCTGCCGTAGGCGGTGGACAGCCAGGCGTCCGAGGCCGGGGTGACCCGCACCTCGATCGGGAAGCTGATCTTCCAGTCCCGCCGTTCCAGCAGGTCGCGGACCTCGCGGAGGGCCTGGCCGAGGTGCTCGCGCGAGATGGCGTACTCCATCTCCAGGAAGCGCACCTCCCGCACGCTCGTGAAGACCCGGTGCGAGGCGTCGGTGTGGGCCGAGGCCGACAGCGTGGCGGCCGAGAGCGCGTTGAGCCGGGGGATGGCGCCCGGGTAGCGTCCGCCGACCCCGCACAGCGCGCCGAACAGGGTGTTCTCCATGAAGTGGTTGTCGAGCCAGTATCTCAGCGCGGCCGGGGGCCGGGCCGGCCCGGGGCTGCGGTTGTTGCGCTTGGTCAGGCAGGTGTCGGTGTGCGGTAACCAGAAGAAGTCGAGGTGCTCGTTGCCGGCGACGAGCGTGTCGAGGGAGCCGAGGATCGCGGTCAGCGTCATGGGCTCCCGGACGCAGTGCAGCAGGAAGGCGGGCTCCACCCGGAAGGTCACCGCGGTCACCACGCCGAGCGCGCCCAGGCTCACCCTGGCGGCGTCGAACAGGTCCCGCTCGGCCACCCCGCGGATCTTCCCGTCGCCGTCGCCGCGGACCGTGACGATCTCCCCGTCGGCGAGCACCATCTCCAGCGCCAGCACCTGGTCGGCCATCCCGCCGACGTCCCTGCCGGTGCCGTGGGTACCGGTCTGGATGGCCCCGGCCACGGTCTGGGCGTCGATGTCGCCCATGTTGGCCAGGGCCAGGCCCATCCGGTGCAGCTCCCGGTTGAGGGCGCAGACCGTCGTCCCGGCCTCGGCCGTCACCCAGCCGTCACCGCTCTCGCGGATCCCGGTCAGCGCGCCGGGACGCAGCAGGAGGCCGTCGGTGAGCGCCACCGGGGTGAAGGAGTGGCCGGTGCCGGTCATGCGTACCCGGCGGCCCGCCGCGGCGGCGTCCCGCACGGCCCGCGCGACCTCCTCGGCGGAGGCGGGCGCGCGGACCTCCGCGGGGGTGGCGGACTGGTTCCGGGCCCAGTTGCGGAAGGTCTCGCCCATGGTCACTCCTGCCCCGCGGGCGGCACCCGGCCGGCCGGGTGCGCCGGCGCCCCGCTCGGGGGGAGGCTCGCCCGGGATCAGGGGGTCGCCGCCGGCTCACGTTCGTGTGGTTCGCCAGCGAATATGAACGATACTCACGATCACTGCTGGGCGACAGGGGTTCGCAGCCAGGCGGAGCCGCCGACGCCGATCGTCACGGCCAGCAGGGCGCAGGCGAAGGAGAACCCGTAGGCGTTGGAGGCGCCGAACGCGTCGGTGAGCCTGCCCCCCGCCCACGCGCCGATCGCCACGCCGAACCCGACCGAGGTCGAGATCCACGACATCCCCTCGGTGAGCAGGCCCGCCGGGACCAGCTGCTCGGTCAGGCTGTAGCCGGTGATGATCGTCGGGGAGATGGCCAGCCCGGCCAGGAACAGCGCGCCCGCCATGAGCCTGATGTCGCCGATGAGCATGATCGGGGTCAGGCCCGCCGCGAACACCGCGAGCGAGCGGACGAACCTGCTGCTCAGCGGGATGCTCCATCGCCGCGCGCCGTACCAGAGGCCGGAGACCAGGCTCCCGCCGGCGAACGAGGCGAGCAGCAGCCCGGCCGCGGCCTTGGCGCCCCGTTCCTCGGCGAACGCGACCGTGATCAGGTCGACCGAGCCGAACACCGCCCCCATCGCCAGGAACGCGCCCGACATCAGGGCCACGCCGGGGATGGTGATCGGGGTGCCCGAGCCGGTCTCCCTGGGGCGGACGGGCGGCTCCGTGCCGCGCTGCAGGGCGAAGGCGATGCTGCCCACGACCGTGCAGGTCAGAGCCACGATCAGGCCCGCGTACGGGTTGATCATGGTGGCCAGGGCGGTGACCAGCGCCGGGCCCGCGACGAAGATGACCTCGTCGGCGACCGACTCGAAGGAGAACGCCGTGTGCAGCCTCGCCGACCCGGCCAGCAGGTGCGACCAGCGGGCCCTCACGAGCGAGCCGAGCGAGGGCGCGGTCGCGCCGACCACGACGCCGGTGGCGAAGAGCGTCCAGCGGGGGGCGCCGTGGTGGGCGCAGAGCATCATGCCGGCCAGCGTGGCGCCGTGCGTCAGCGTGAGCGGGATGACTACTCTGGCCTGGCCGAACCTGTCCACCAGGCGCCCCGACAGCGGGGCCGCGACGGCCAAGGAGACGCTGACGGTGGCCGCGACCGCGCCCGCCGTCGCGTAGGAGCCGGTGAGCGCCTTGATGAGCAGAATGATGCCGATGCCGAGCATCGACATGGGCATCCGCCCGAAGAATCCCGCGACGACGAAACCCTTGACGCCGGGCGTGCTGAAGAGCCCCCGGTACGGCCCGACCACCGATCATCTCCTTGCTGCCCCGCGCGTGGAACAGGCCGACGATTTCGCACAGAGCCGCCGATCGGCAAGTGATTTTCCGGGCAACGGCTCACGACACGGTCCGTTGGAGCTAACGTGAGCGCGGTGTCACGTCTTCCCGGGTTGCGGTTGTTCGTCCCAGTAGCAGTGGTCATGACCGCCCTTCTCGCCCTCGGCGGCGTCGCGCTCGCGGTGATCAACGCCGGTCGCCCCTCCGCTCCCGCGGCCTCCGCGGCCTTCGGCGAGAGCGCCGTCGTGGAGTCCCGCATCAGGGACCTGTCGGCGATCGCGCCGGTGGCCGCCCCTCCCACGGTCCCGGCGGGCTCGGCGAACCCGAACCCGAACCCGGACTCCGAGTCGGATCCGGACGCTCCGGCCGGAGAGGACCCGGCTCCGCGGAACCCAGACCCGCGGAACCCGGACCCGCGGGATCCGGGCTCGCGAGACCCCGCCTCCCCGGGACCGACACCCGGGCCGGAAGCCGGGCGGACCCCCGTCCCCGAGCCGGGGACGACGGGAGCTCCCGGACTCGCCTCCACCCCGCCCAGGCTGCTGGTCATCTCCCCCTCGACGCTGACCGAGCAGACCAAGGAGGACATCTCCCGGCTCAAGTACGTCCAGAAGATCGACTCCTTCGACGGCGGGGCGGTCAAGGTGTCCGGGGTCGGGCTCAACCTCATCGCGGTCGATCCGGACCGCTTCCGCGCGTGGGCCCCCAGGGCCGTCGCCGAACAGCAGGGGATCTGGAACGCCCTCACCAGGGGGGAGTTCGTCGCCGACAGCGCGGCGGCACGCCGCCTCGGACTGGTCCTCGGCTCGGAGTACCAGGTGGACGGCGGCCCCCGGCTGCGGGCCGCGGCCTCCGCCGGGTTCGGCCTGCCCGGCGTGGACGGCATCGTGGGGGAGGAGACCGGCCGCAGGCTGGGCCTGCTGCCGGGCGTGGCGCTGCTCGTGCACAGCTCGGAGAAGGCCGCAGGCGTCCTCAGGACGCGGGTGGGCAGGCTGCTCGGCCCGGGTTCCCAGGTGGTCGCCGTCGGCGCCCGTACGGTGAAACCCACCCTGAAGCCCACCACCGGCGCGACGACCGGGAGGGCGGGCGCCGGCCGGGTGCGGCGGGTCGCGGTCGGCAGGCCGGGCAGCTACCTGGAGCTCTACCGCAAGGCGGCCGGAGTCTGCCCGGGGCTCTCCTGGACGGTCCTGGCCGCGATCGGCCAGGTGGAGAGCTCGCACGGGCGCAACAACGGCCCCTCCTCGGCGGGCGCGCGGGGACCGATGCAGTTCATGCCCGCCACCTGGAAGGCCTACGGGGTGGACGGCGACGGCGACGGCATCGCCGACATCTGGAACCCCTACGACGCGGTCCCCGGCGCGGCCAACTACCTGTGCGCCAACGGGGCGGGCCGGGGCGGCAAGAAGCTGGAGAAGGCCATCTGGTTCTACAACCACTCCTGGTCGTACGTCGCCAAGGTCATGGGCATCTCCCGGGGCTACGCCGCCGCCTACCCCTGAGGCGCCCGCGCCCGTCTCCGGGGCACCCGCGACCGGCCGGCCGTGCCCGCGACCGGCCGCGCCCATGACCACTCGCGGCCCCGTGACCGCCCAGAGCCCCGCCACCGGGTCAGAGGCGAAGCCAAGGCCCCCATGAACGCCAAGGCCCCGTGACCGCCCGCGGTCGCGCGGTCACCCGCGGCGGCGCGGCGGGGCCGGGCAGCAGGTGGCCGCGCACGCGACGGGCTCGGGCTCGGCGAGCAACTCCCCGACCATCGAGACGAACCGCGGGTGGGTGCCGGCCGTGGACGCCCTGACCAGCGGCAGGCCGATCTTCCTCGCCGTCTCCGCGGCCTCCACGTCGAGGTCGTAGACGACCTCCATGTGGTCGGAGACGAAGCCGATCGGCACCAGCACCACCGCCGGGGCGTCGACCTCCAGCAGGTGGTCGCAGACGTCGGGTTCCAGCCAGGGGATGTGCGGGGCGCCGCTCCGGCTCTGCCAGACCAGGTCCCACGCCCTGCCGCCACCGTCGCCGCCCTCGTCGCCGCCGCTCACCTCGGCGGTGACCAGCGTCGCCGCCCGGCGCAGCTGCGCCTCGTACGCCCCGCCGCCGGGTCCGGCCGTCGCGGCCATCGAGGTCGGGATGCTGTGCGCGGTGAAGACCAGCCGCGCGGAGTCCCTGAGCCCGGCGGGCAGCCGGTCCAGGGCCTCGCGGGTGCGGTCGGCCATCGCCGCGACGAACCCGGGGTGGTCGAAGTAGTGCCGGAGCTTGACGATCTCCGGGGCACCCTCGACCGCGGCCCTGGCGAGCGCGATGTCGTCGATGTACTGGCGGCAGGCCGAGTACGAGCTGTAGGCGGCGGTGACGAAGGCCGCGGCCCTGCGCACGCCGTCGGACGCCATCCGGCGGAGCGTGTCCTCCAGGTAGGGATGCCAGTTGCGGTTGCCCCAGTAGACCGGAAGGTCGATGGTCGGCTCCACGGCCGCGATCAGGTCGCGGCACTGCTGGTTGATCGGGCTGGCCCCGCCGAAGCGCTGGTAGTGCGCCTCGACCTCCAGCAGCCGCTCACGCGGGATCCCCCTGCCCCGGACCACGTTCTCCAGGAACGGCATCACGTCGTCCGGCTTCTCCGGTCCCCCGAACGAGACGACGAGAAGCGCGTCGTAATTCCCCATGGCATTCATCAAACCGCATGCCGGGGTGTCCTCTTGCCTGGTCACCTTGAGTAGTTCGTTATCAACAAGGTTTGTGGATGCATGTTCGGATGCATGTTCGGAGACGATCGCCGAGGTAGGTTCGAAACCGTGACCCCATTTAACGACATCCGCGATTATGTCGGCGTGCCGCGGGTGGCATCCCTGCGGCTATCCCTCGATGGAGCGCGCTTGGTCAGTGTGGTGCAGGCGCTCAATCCCGACGGAAAATCCTACGGGACCTCCCTGTGGGAGATCCCTCTCGACGGACGCCGCCCGTACCGGCTGACCAGATCCGTCAAGGGCGAGGCGGGGGCCGCGTTCACGCGGGACGGCGACCTGCTCTTCGGCTCGCGCCGGCCCGACCCGACCGTCAAGGAGGCCGACGAGGAGGTCCCCGCGCTCTGGCTGCTGCCCGCGGCGGGAGGCGAGGCCCGGCAGGTCGCCTCCAGGCCGGGGGGCATCGCCGGATTCGTGACCGGCGGGAAGACCGTGGTCTTCGGCTCCGACGTGCTCCCCGGCGACGAGGCGGGCGAGGCCGAGCGGCGCAAGACCCGCAAGGACGCGGGGATCAGCGCGATCCTGCACGAGAGCTACCCGGTGCGCTACTGGGATCACGACCTCGGCCCCGGAGAGCCCCGGCTGTTCGCGGGCACCCTGGGCGACGGCGAGCGGCTGACCGAGGTCAGGGACCTCACCCCGCAGCCGGGCAAGGCGCTGTCCGGCCACAGCGCGTGCGACGTGACACCGGACGGCTCCACGGTCGTGACGACCTGGGGCGTGTCGATGCCGCGGGGCGAGCTCCGCTTCGAGCTGGTCGCCATCGACACGAACGACGGCGGCGCCCGGCGGATTTTGGCCGCCGCGGACGAGCACGACTTCGACGGGCCGGTCAAGATCTCCCCCGACGGGCGCCTGGTCGCGTGCGTCAGGAACAACCACGCCGACATCGACCGGATCCCCGAGAGCACCCTGTGGATCGTCGACATCGCCACCGGAGAGGGCCACCCGGCGGGCGGCGAGCTCTGGCCGTCCGACATCGCCTGGGCGCCCGACTCCCGCTCGCTGCTCGTGGCCGCCGACGACCACGGCTGCCGCCCGATCTTCCGGGTCCCGGCCGACGGGTCCGCGCCGGAGCGGCTCACCTCCGACGCCGCCGCCTACTCCTCGCTCAACGTCGCGCCCGACGGTGCCGTCTACGCGCTGCGCAGCGCCGTGGACGCTCCCGCCGCCCCGGTCAGAGTGGCCCCGGACGGCACGGTCGAAAAGCTCGCCTCCCCCGCCCCCGGGCCGGAGCTGCCCGGCACGCTCACCGAGGTCACCGCGACCGCCGACGACGGCGCGGAGATCAGGGCCTGGCTGGTGCTGCCGGAGGGCGCCTCGGCGGAGAACCCCGCCCCGCTCCTGCTGTGGATCCACGGCGGCCCGCTGTCCAGCTGGAACGACTGGTCCTGGCGCTGGAACCCGTGGATCATGGCCCAGCACGGTTACGCCGTGCTGCTGCCGGATCCGTGCCTGTCCACCGGTTACGGGCCGGACATGATCCGGCGCGGCTGGGCCGACTGGGGCCCGCGCACCCACGCCGACCTGATGGCGATCACCGACGCCGCCCTGGAGCTGCCCCAGGTCGACCCCGCCAGGACCGCCGCCATGGGCGGCTCGTTCGGCGGCTACATGGCCAACTGGGTCGCCGGGCACACCGGCAGGTTCAAGGCGATCGTCACGCACGCCTCGCTCTGGAACCTCGACCAGTTCGCCGGCACCACCGACGCGTCCATGTACTGGCAGCGCGAGTTCGGCTCCCCGGGAACCAGCCTGTACGCGAAGCTCTCCCCGCACCTGGCGCTGGAGAACATCTCCACCCCGATGCTGGTCGTCCACGGGGACAAGGACTACCGGGTGCCCATCGGGGAGGCGCTGCGCCTGTGGTGGGACCTGCAGCGTTCGGAGGTGGAGTCGAAGTTCCTGTACTTCCCCGACGAGAACCACTGGGTGCTCAAGCCAGGCAACGCGGTTGTCTGGTACGAGACCGTTCTGGCCTTCCTCGCGCAGCATGTCCTCGGGCGCGAGTGGAAGCGCCCGGAGTCGCTGTCGTGAGCCCGGCGCGGCGAGCGGGGGTCGCCGTGCGGCGGGGGCGGGCCGGGCAAGGACCAGGGGGACGGGCGGGGAATGCCGTACGCCCGGCTGGGCATATGGGGGCGGCGGGTGCCGTCGTGGACCCGTTGGAACGAGTGAGGAGCGGATCGTGGACAGCGCCGTGACCTTCGGCCGGCTGGCGGAGGAGATCGCCAGGGAGGCCGGCGAGATGCTGTTGGCCAAGCGGCCGCCCCGTCCCGAGGTGCTGGCCACCAAGTCCAGCCCGACCGACGTGGTGACCGCCCTCGACCGGGCCTCGGAGGAGCTCATCCGAGACAGGATCAAGGCGGTCAGGCCCGACGACGCGATCCTCGGCGAGGAGGGCGGTCCCACCGGCGAGGGCAGGGTCCGCTGGGTCGTCGACCCGATCGACGGGACGGTCAACTTCCTGTACGGGGTGCCCGAGTGGGCGGTCAGCATCGCGGTCGAGGTGGACGGCGAGGTGATCGCGGGAGTGGTCAACGTCGTGCCCCGCGGCGAGGTGTTCACCGCCGTCAGGGGCGGGGGCGCGTGGCTGGCGGGGGAGCGGCTGAGCTGCAACACCGGCGTACCGCTGGAGCGGGCGCTGATCGCCACCGGGTTCGGCTACGAGAGCGGGCGGCGCGAGGTGCAGGCGGAGGTGCTCCGCCACGTGCTGCCCCGGGTGCGCGACATCCGCAGGGGCGGCTCGGCCGCCTCCGACCTGTGCGCGGTGGCGGCGGGGCGGGTGGACGGCTACTACGAGCGTGGCCCCCAGTACTGGGACTACGGGGCCGGCGGCCTCATCGCCGCCGAGGCGGGGGCCAGGGTCGGCGGGCTGGAGGGCAGGCCGGCCGGTCCCGGCCTCACCCTGTGCGCGGCACCGGGCCTGTTCGAGGAACTGCACGACCTGCTGCTCCCGCTCGACCCGGAACGCGACGCCTGACCCCGGGAGGGGCGCCGGCGGTCCCCGGCTCCGGCCCGTGAGGGCTACCGGCCCCCGGTCGATGGGCCCCCGGTCGGTGGGGCTTCCGGCCGATGGGGGCGAGGGGAGAAGGGCACGAAAAAGCCCCCCGGCCGGTGGGCCGGGGGGCTCCTTCCCGTCAGCGCTGGATGGGGACGCCGTTGTCTGTGGCCAGACGGTGGAGATCCTCGATCTCGGCGGTGAAGGTGTCGGCGAGGTAGTCGTCGCCGGAGGTCCTGGCCTCCTGCAGATTCCTGCGTGCCTGGTCGAGGCGGTGTTCGATTGTGGTGGTGAACTCGCCCATCTCACCTTCTTTCTCACGGGCTCATGGGGACGGAAGATACCGCGATAGAGACTGGAACCGGCTGTACCCAGGGTGAACCACGAGCTAAACCTGTGTGTTTCCGACATCACACGGAGTGCCCGCTCCTGTGAGGGCCTTACCGTGTGCTTACAGGTGGTGAGGGGAGAATGGGCAGCCGGGCCGGCGGTTGCTCAGGGAATGTGACGGGAGGTGCCATAAGCCGTGCGAGTGCTTGTGGTGGAGGATGAGCGGGTGCTCGCCGACGCGATCGCGACCGGGCTCCGGCGCGAGGCGATGGCCGTGGACGTGGCCTACGACGGCGCCGGGGCGCTGGAGCGGACGGGATACATCGACTACGACGTCATCGTCCTGGACAGGGACCTGCCCAAGGTCCACGGCGACGAGGTCTGCCGCCGCCTCGTGGCCTCCCGCACCGCGTCCAGGATCCTCATGCTGACCGCCTCCGGCGACGTCGACGACAAGGTGGAGGGGCTGGGGCTGGGCGCCGACGACTACCTGGCCAAGCCCTTCGTGTTCGTCGAGCTGGTCGCGCGGGTGCGGGCGCTGGGCCGCCGTTCGGCCCCGGCGCTGCCGCCGGTGCTGGAGCGGTCTGGGGTCCGCCTGGACCCGGGCAAGCGGCTGGTGACCAGGGACGGCGCCGAGGTCGCGCTCACCAAGAAGGAGTTCGCGGTCCTGGAGGAGCTGATGCGCGCCGAGGGCGCGGTCGTCAGCCAGGAGGACCTGCTGGACAAGGCGTGGGACGAGAACATCGACCCGTTCACCAATGTGGTGCGCGTCACCATGATGACGCTGAGGAAGAAACTGGGCGAGCCTCAGGTGATCGAGACGGTGCCCGGGGTCGGGTACAAGTTGTGAGCACTCCGGCAGGCGGGGGAGAGGAACGCCCGAGGTTCGTCCCGGTGGGCGAGAACCGCGAGTCGGTGCCGACCCACCCGATGATCAGCCCCCATTCCGAGCGGGGCGCCTGGAAGAGCGAGCGGCTGGAGTCCGGGCCCCCCGCGAGGGAGGGGAGGTCGGCCGAGCGGCCCCCGCCGCCGGCCGGCCCGCCCGCGTGGGACGGGCCGCCCCCGGTGGGTGCCGCCCCGGCGCCGCGGACCCCGCTGGCCCGGCTACGGGCGATCATGGACCGGCTCAGCATCCGGTGGCGGCTGACCATCACCTACGCCGTGCTGTTCTTCACGGCCGGCGCCCTGCTGATGGCCGTGATCTACCTGATGGTGGGCTGGGCGCTCTACGGGGCGTGGCCGCCCTTCCCGTACGACGAGCTGAGGCAGCTCGTGGGGCCGGACATAGCGACCAACTTCAAGCAGGAGTGGTACTGGCAGCAGCACGTCGCGATCACCGGGGCGCAGCGGGAGATGCTGGCCCGCTCGCTGCTCGCCCTGCTGGGAGTCGGCATCCTGGCCGTCATCATCGGCTACATCGTCGCCGACCGGGCGCTCAAGCCCATCCAGCAGATGACCGCCACGGCCCGCAAGCTGTCGGGCTCCACGCTCGCCCACGAGCGGATCGACCTCAAGGGGCCCGACGACGAGCTGAAGGAGCTGGCAGACACCTTCGACGCGATGCTGACCAGGCTCAATGTGGCCTTCGACACACAAAGAAGATTCGTGGCCAACGCCTCGCACGAGCTCCGCACCCCCCTGACGATCAACCGGACGGTCCTGGAGATCGCCCTGGGCGATCCGGAGGCGTCGGGTGACCTGAAGGCGCTGGGCCGCACGCTCCTGGAGGTCAACGCCCGCAACGAGCGCCTGATCGAGGGCCTGTTGCTGCTGGCCCGCAGTGAGCGCGAGCTGAGCGTGCGCAAGCCGGTGGACATGAAGGACGTGGCCGAGACCGTCGTCGACCAGCTCGCCGCGCGGGCCGAGGAGGCCGGGGTCACCGTGATCCCCGAGCTCCGCAGTGCCGAGACCGTCGGCGATCCGGTGCTGCTCGAACGGTGCGTGGCCAACCTGGTGGAGAACGCGATAAAGCACAACCTCTCCGATTCCGGACGTCTGTGGGTCAGGACGGGAATGGTGGAGGGTGCCTTGGTTGTTCAGGTGGCCAACACGGGGCCGCATGTGCCCGCGTACGAGGTGAACAGCCTTTTCGAGCCGTTCCGGCGGCTCAACGCCGACCGGGTCGACTCGGACAAGGGGGCGGGGCTCGGGCTGTCCATCGTCCGCGCGGTCGTGCGCGCCCACGGGGGCAACGTGACCGCCGTACCCAGGGACGGAGGAGGTCTGGTGGTCACCGTGCGACTTCAGTCACGTTGATCCGGCGGGGGGCGTCTCGTTCACGCCGTACATGTGGTTGGATGTGCCGTCGAACACGGTGGTGCATGCCGCCGATGCTGTGGTTTACGCCATATTTGGCTAACCGTGGCCATTGGCAGTACGTCCCTCACGTGTAGGGAGGTTCAGTGACCATTCCGGCGGGGTACCGAAGCAGGAATCTCTCTGGCGGATCGGGCACAAGTCGTGCCTCTCGAACGTTACACACGCGCGAGTGAGCGCAGACAGATAGATGAGGGGGATGGAGCAGACCGATGGCTACCGATTACGACAGCCCACGCAAGACCGACGACGACCTCAGCGAGGACAGTCTTCAGGAACTGCAGGCCCGCCGTACCGACAAGTCCTCGGGCAGCATCGACATCGACGAGACGGATCTCGCCGAGTCGCTCGAACTGCCGGGCGCGGACCTGTCAAATGAGGAGCTCTCGCTCCGGGTGATTCCTCGTCAGGCCGACGAGTTCACCTGCGCGCGCTGCTTCCTGGTGCACCACCGCAGTCAACTCGCCGTTGAGAAGAACGGCCAGCAGATCTGCCGGGAATGCGCGGCTTGAGATGATTCCGATGGCCTGTCCGAGGTGTGCTCTTCCAGGTATGGGTAGGGCCTCAGGACAGCCTTGAGGAGGTTCCGAGACATGACGTCAGAGAACAGGCGGACCGGTGCCGCGCCGGACGACTCCACGGCCGAGGAGTCGGACGGCGCGCCTGATCACAAAGGGGCCGCGGACGCCGGTCCCGATCACGAGGGGGCCGCGGACGGCGGGTCCGGCCGGAAAGTGCCCGTGGACGCCGGTCCCGATCACGGGGTGGCCGCGGACGACGAATCCGAGCGGGGGGCGGCCGCGGGCGGCCGGTCCGACCAGGAGGTGGCCGAGCTCGTCGGCAGGCTCGCCGATCCGGGCGACATGGACGGGGCCGAGCGGCGGCGGCTGCTCGGCCGTCTCACGAAATCACTGGCACGAGGGGCGAAGAGGGCCAAGGAGTCGGGAGAGGGCCGGGGCCGCTGGCTGACCGACGTGTTCATGGCCGTGGCGCCCCGCATCCCCATCCGCGACCTGCACACCCTTTCCGAGCATCATCACGGTCTCACCTCCGAGGCGCTCGCCGACGATCTGGTACGCACCGCGACCAAGGCGACCATGGCGGTCGGGGCCATCGGCGGGGCCGTCGCCGCCGCCGAGTTCGCCGCTCCTCCCCTCCTGCTCTCCGCCCCCGCCCAGCTCGTGGCCGAGACCCTCGTCGTGGCCGCGATCGAGGTCAAGCTCATCGCCGAACTCCACGAGGTGTACGGGATCCAGGTGCCGGGCACCGGCTCCCAGCGGGCCATGGCCTTCGCGATGGCCTGGTCCAAGCAGCGCGGTGTCGACCCCATGGCACCCGGGACGATGACCGTCGCCCTGGGCACCGCGGCCAAGACCGCCCTGCGCAACAGGCTGATGCGCACCCTCGGGCGCCATCTCACCACCTTCGGCCCGTTCCTCACGGGCGCCGTGGCCGGGGGGTTCCTCAACCGCGCCGCCACGAAGAAGCTCGGCGAGGTCGTACGGGCCGATCTGAGGGTCCACCGTGCCCTCCCGCCTGGGAAGTCATAGAAACCTCTCAAACGGGTAGTTAATTCAGTAAGCCCCCGACTACCTGGAGGAATCTGTGCTGGGCCGCAGCGCATTTGTGATCGTCGCCAACCGTCTCCCCGTCGACCGAGTCGGTGAGGACATGTGGCGGCGCAGTCCCGGCGGCCTCGTCACCGCGATCGCCCCCGTCCTGCAGCGCAGGGAGGGGGCCTGGGTCGGCTGGCACGGCGCCCCCGACGAGAACCTCGAACCCTTCGAACACGACGGCATGCAGCTCGTCCCCGTCCCGCTGTCCGAATCCGAGGTCGAGCTCTACTACGAGGGCTTCTCCAACGCCACCCTCTGGCCGCTTTACCACGACGTGGTCGCCGCACCCGTCTACTCCCGGGTCACCTGGGAGGCCTACCGCACCGTCAACGAGCGCTTCGCCGAGGCCGCGGCAGAGGAGGCCGCGGAGAACGCCGTCGTGTGGATCCAGGACTACCAGCTCCAGCTGGTCCCGGCCATGCTGCGCAAGCTCCGCCCCGACCTGCGCATCGGCTTCTTCCTGCACATCCCCTTCCCGCCGGTCGAGCTGTTCTCCCAGCTGCCGTGGCGGCGCGAGATCGTCGAGGGCCTGCTCGGCGCGGACATGGTGGGGTTCCAGCGCCCCGGTGGCGCGTCCAACTTCATCCGGCTCTGCCGCCGCCTGCTCGGTCTCCAGCACCACAAGCACGAGATCTACGTGGAGGACCGGGTGGTGCGCGCCGGGGCGTTCCCCATCTCCGTCGACTTCGGCGAGCTCGACTCCCTGGTCAGGGAGCCGCACATCATCGCCAGGGCCAGGGAGATCCGCGCGGAGCTGGGCGACCCCGAGTGCCTGCTGCTCGGCGTCGACAGGCTCGACTACACCAAGGGCATCGGCCAGCGCCTGAAGGCGTTCGGCGAGCTGCTCTCCGAGGGGGCGATCAAGCCGGGTGAGGCGGCGTTCGTGCAGATCGCCACCCCGAGCAGGGAACGCGTCGAGGAGTACATGCGGCTGCGCGACTCGATCGAGCTCCAGGTCGGCCGGATCAACGGCGAGCAGGGGGAGCTCGGGCAGCAGCCCGTGCAGTACATGCACCAGTCGTACGGCCGGGACGAGCTCGCCGCGCTCTACCTCGCGGCGGACGTGATGGTGGTGACGCCGCTGCGCGACGGGATGAACCTGGTCGCCAAGGAGTACATCGCCTGCCGCAACGACCTGCGCGGCGCCCTGGTGCTCAGCGAGTTCGCCGGGGCGGCCGACGAGCTGCGCCAGGCGTTCATGGTCAACCCCTACGACGTCGACGGCCTCAAGCGGGCGATGCTGACCGCGATGCGGGCCACCCCGCACGACCTGTCACGCCGGATGCGGTCGCTGCGCCGGAGGGTGTCCACCTACGACGTGGACCGCTGGGCGCAGGAGTTCCTCACCTCGCTGGAGTCCTCGGGGTCCACGGGTTCCCAGCTGTCCCCGGAGGCCCTGGGGCCATCGGAGCCCCCGGAGCCGTCGGAAACCACGGAACACCCCTGACCTCTCGCCGGGTGACACCGGGTGACACCGGGTGACACCGGGAGACACCGGGAGACACGGCGTCGCCGCGGGGGCACGGCCCCCGCGGTACGGTCGCCGTCAGGTGGTGACCTCCCTGGCCGCGTCCTTCACGGCCTTCCACGCGTCGTAGCGCTTCCTGGCGGTGCGGGCGACCACGATCTGCGTCACCTGCATGCCGACCCCCATCACCACGGCGTAGCCGATCGCCTCGCCGAGGCTGATCTCCAGGGACTCGTTGTCGACGGGCGGCTTCCTGCCGGTGGCCTTCTCCCAGGCGAACCCGATGGCCTTCTTCGCCCCCCACGCGGTGGCGAGGCCCAGGAGGCCGCCGATGGCCCTCCACGCCATGTCCTGCTTCTCGGTCTTGTCGGCCATGTGGTCCTCCCGTTCGCGGTTCGCCCCAAGAACACTAGTCTCCCCGAGCGCCGCATCGCGTGAAGCCATACCATAGGGAGGCATGACACAACAGCGACCGCGCTCTGCGCCCATGCCCGAGAAACCGACTCTCGACGGCCTGGAAGCCGTATGGGCGGGCCGCTGGGAGACCGAGGGAACCTACCGTTTCGACAGGTCGCGCACGCGCGGGGAGATCTACTCGATCGACACCCCGCCGCCGACCGTCTCCGGCTCCCTCCACGTCGGCCACGTCTTCTCCTACACCCACACCGACACCATCGCCCGCTTCCAGCGCATGCGCGGGCGTGAGGTCTTCTACCCCATGGGCTGGGACGACAACGGCCTGCCCACCGAGCGCCGGGTGCAGAACCACTTCGGCGTGCGCTGCGACCCCTCCGTCGCCTACGACCCCTCGTTCGAGCCCCCGGCCAGACCCGACCCCAAGCGGCAGATCCCGATCTCGCGCGGAAACTTCATCGAGCTGTGCGAGCGGCTCACCGTCGAGGACGAGAAGGTGTTCGAGGAACTCTGGCGCCGCCTGGGCCTGTCGGTCGACTGGTCGCTGACGTACGCCACCATCGGCGACGCCGCCCGCACCGCCTCCCAGCGCGCCTTCCTGCGCAACCTGGCCAGGGGGGAGGCGTACGTGGCCCAGGCGCCCACGCTGTGGGACGTCACCTTCCGCACCGCCGTCGCCCAGGCCGAGCTGGAGGACCGCGAGTGGCCCGGAGCCTTCCACCGGCTGGGCTTCGGCCTGTCGCAGGAGCAGCGGGCCAGGGGGTTCGGCGACCGGGTCTGGATCGAGACGACCCGCCCCGAGCTGCTGCCCGCCTGCGTCGCGCTCGTCGCCCACCCGGACGACGAACGCTACCGGCCCCTGTTCGGCACCACGGTCAGGACGCCGCTGTTCGGCGTCGAGGTGCCGGTGCTCGCCCACCACCTGGCCGAGCCGGACAAGGGCACGGGCATCGCGATGATCTGCACCTTCGGCGACGTCACCGACGTCGTCTGGTGGCGCGAGCTCGACCTGCCCACCCGCGCCGTCATCGGCTGGGACGGCAGGCTGCTGCCGGACGCGCCCGAGGGCGTGCCGCGGGAGCCGTACGCGGAGCTGGCGGGGCGGACCGTGCACGGCGCCCGCGAGCGGATCGTGGAGCTGCTGCGCGCGTCGGGCGACATGGAGGGCGAGCCGCGCGCCGTGAAGCGCGCGGTGAAGTTCTACGAGAAGGGCGACCGGCCCCTGGAGATCGTCACCACCCGCCAGTGGTACATCCGCAACGGCGGGCGCGACCTCGCCCTGCGCGACGCGCTCCTGGCGCGCGGCGCGGAGCTGTCCTGGCACCCGCCGCACATGCGGGTCCGCTACGACAGCTGGGTGCAGGGGCTGGCGGGCGACTGGCTGATCTCCCGGCAGCGGTTCTTCGGGGTGCCCATCCCGGTGTGGTACCCCCTGGACGACGAGGGCGAGCCCGACCGTTCCGCGCCGATCGCGCCGCCCGAGTCCGCGCTGCCGATCGACCCGTCCACCGACGTCCCGCCCGGCTACACCGAGGACCAGCGCGGCAAGGCGGGCGGCTTCATCGGGGACCCGGACGTCATGGACACCTGGGCCACCTCCTCGCTGACGCCGCAGATCGCCGGGGGCTGGGAGCGCGACCGGGACCTGTTCGAGCGGGTCTTCCCGATGGACCTGCGCCCGCAGGCCCACGAGATCATCCGGACCTGGCTGTTCTCCACCGTGGTCCGCGCCCACCTGGAGCAGGGCACCCTGCCCTGGAGCGACGTCGCGATCTCCGGATGGATCCTCGACCCCGACCGCAAGAAGATGTCCAAGTCCCGGGGCAACGTGGTCACCCCGCTCGGCCTGCTGGAGCAGTACGGCTCCGACGCGGTCCGCTACTGGGCGGCCGGCGGCCGTCCGGGCACCGACACCGCGTTCGACACCGGTCAGATCAAGGTCGGCCGCCGGCTGGCCATCAAGATCCTGAACGCCTCCAGGTTCGTCCTGGGCCTGGGAGAGGGAGGCGGGGAGGTCACCGAGCCGATCGACCTGTCGATGCTGGCCCGGCTGTCGGAGGTGGTCCACGAGGCCACCGAGGCCTTCGAGGGCTACGACTACACCCGCGCGCTGGAGCGCACCGAGCGGTTCTTCTGGGAGTTCTGCGACGACTACCTGGAGCTGGTCAAGGCCAGGGCCTACGACGACGCCCCCGGCGGGAGCGGCGCGAGCGACGCGAGCGCGGCGGCGCGTTCGGCGCACGCGGCGTTGCGCGAGGCGCTCGACGTCATGCTCCGGCTGTTCGCCCCCTTCCTGCCCTTCGTCACCGAGGAGGTGTGGTCCTGGTGGCGTGAGGGCTCGGTGCACCGGGCCGCCTGGCCCCAGGCGCGCGAGCGGGAAGGCGATCCCGAGCTGCTGCCCGCGGTGGCCGCCGTCCTCGGCCGGGTCCGCAAGGCCAAGTCCGACGCCCGCCTCTCCATGCGCGCGGAGGTCGCCCGGCTGACCGTCACCGGCGCGCGGGTCGACCTCGTGCGCCGGGCACAGGACGACCTGTGCGGCGCGGGCGTCATCGACGAGTTCGTGCTCCAGGAGGGCGAGGGGGACCTGCTGGTGGAGGTCACCCTCACCTGACCGGCGGGCGCGCACGCGAATCTGTCCTCGCCGTCGGGGAATCCTGCCTTACGGTCGAGGCAGGACAGGTGAGAGGAGGACAGGCATGCCGCCAGGATGTGGCAACTGCAGCTGCTACCTCGAAGACAGGGTGATCTCCCGCCCGCCGGACGAGCGCTGACCTCAGCCGGGTGAGCGCCCGCCCCTGACCGGGCGGGCGCTCAACCCGGCCGCCTCCGCCGGTGGGCGCGTTCCCGACGGGCGTCGCGCGGCCGGCCGCCGGGCAACAGCGGCGCAGGCCCGCGCATAGCCGCAGGTCCGGGTCGGCTGGAATCCCCCGGACCCGTCCGTGGGAGCGCTTCGAAACCCTCGCGCATTTCCCTTCCGGGCGTGACAGTCTGGATTACGTGATCTCCGATCGGGAACGCCTGACCAGCCTGGTGCCTCGCACGTTGCTGCGCATCGCGATGTGGAGCCTCTGCCTGATCATCATCGGCTGGGCCGTCTTCTACTTCGCGCAGTTCATCGCGACGTTGCGCATCGTGGTGCTGCCGGTGGCCATCGCGCTCCTGCTGACCGCGCTGCTGTTCCCGCTCACCAGGCGGTTCGGCGCGATGGGCATGCGGCCCATCTACGCGACCTGGCTCACGATGATCATCGCGCTCACCGTGCTCGGCGGCACCGGCTGGATCATCGGGGTGCGCGCCAACGACGAGTTCCCCGGCCTCGTCGACCAGGTGCGCCAGACGGCCAAGACCGTGGAGAACTGGCTCTACACCGGGCCACTGCACCTGCAGCCGACCCAGATCACCAGCTGGGTCGACGAGATCGGCAAGCAGATCACCACCCAGCGCAACCAGATCACCCAGACGGTCCTCACCGGCGCCACGGTGGCGCTGGAGGTGCTGGCCTCCATCGTGCTGCTGCTGTTCGTGACGTTCTTCCTGCTCAAGGACGGCGACCGGATCTGGTCGTGGTTCCTGAAGGGCTTCGGCGACGTCGCGCCCCGCGTCGACATGGCCGGGCGGGCCGCCTGGGTGACGCTCTCGCACTACGTGCAGGGCACGGTCGCGGTGGCCGCCGTACACGGCGTGATCATGGGTATCGTGCTCGCGGGGATGGGCGTGCCGCTCTGGGCGCCTCTCGCGGTGATGATCTTCCTGGCCAGCTTCATCCCCATCGTCGGCATCTTCTTCGCCGGCGCCGTGGCCACCCTGGTCACCCTCGGCGCCAAGGGCCCGATCTACGCCCTGATCTTCCTCGGCATCCTGCTCGTGGAGCAGCAGCTGGAGAACCACGTGCTCCAGCCGCTGATCGTCGGCAGGGTGCTCCACTTCCACCCGTTGGCGATCATCCTGGTGCTGGCGGTGGGCGGCATCCTGGCGGGCATCGCCGGGGCCGCCGTGGCGGTGCCGGTGGCCGCCGTGATCTACCGGGCACTGCCCGAACTCATGGGCGGTTCCCATCTGGCGCTGCCACCGGCCCCGCCACATCCCGATCCCGGCGGGCCCGTTCCCGGTGGCCCCGATTCCGGTGGCCCTGATCCAGGCGGCTCTGATTCCGGCGGCCCCGAGCCCGGTGATCCGGGTGATCCCGGCGGCCCGGCGCCGTCGGGTGCGGCGGGAAAACCGGTGAATGAGGAATCACCGCAGCCCAGGGGGTAACGTTCTGCCCCGTGACCCGTTCCGCCCTGACCACCCCCCCACCGGATGCGACCCGCCCGAGGCCGCTTCCCGGCGCGCCCGCTCCCGGCACCCCGCTCGGCCCCCACTACAGCCGCTGCTTCGGCTGCGGCGCCGGACACCCGAACGGCCTGCACCTGACCGCCCTCACCCCTGACGGGGTCACGGTGGTCGCCGAGTTCACCGTGGAGGAGACCCACCAGGGCGCGCCCGGCCTGGCGCACGGCGGCGTGCTCGCCGCGGCGATGGACGAGGTCATCGGTATGTCCGTGTGGCTCTTCCAGCGCCCCTACGTCACCGGGCGGCTGGAGACCGACTATCTCGCGCCGGTTCCGGTCGGCACCGTCCTGCATCTTCGCGCCTGGTGCAACGGCATGTCGGGCAGGAAGGCGTACCTTGAGGCTGAGGGCCGGATCGGTTCCCCGGACGGCCCGGTCGCCGTGCGGGCCGCGGCGCTCTTCATCGAGGTGGCCATGGAACATTTCGCCAAGCACGGCGACATCCAGACGATCGCCGACGAGCACCACGAGTACGAGGTGAACCCGTGACCCACACCGTCGAGGTGTTGATCCACCGGCTCGACGCCGACCTGCCGCCGCCCTCGTACGCCCACCCGGGCGACGCGGGCGCCGATCTCCACGCAGCCGAGGACGTCGAGCTCCTCCCCGGAGAGCGGGCCGTGGTCGGCACCGGGCTGGCGATCGCCCTGCCCGACGGGTACGCCGCGTTCGTCCACCCGCGCTCGGGCCTGGCCTCCAGGCACGGCGTGACGCTCGTCAACGCGCCCGGCACCGTCGACGCGGGATACCGGGGCGAGATCAGGGTGACGCTGATCAACACCGACACCAAGAACGCCGTACGGCTGCGCAGGGGAGACCGCGTCGCGCAACTGGTGATCCAGAAGGTGGAGAAGGCGGTGTTCCACGAGGTGGACCGGTTGCCGGGATCGGCGCGAGGCGCCGGCGGGTTCGGGTCCACCGGCCGCTGACAGGGAGCGAACCCGGCGAGATGGGCGAGGTGGCCGGTGGTGATCGGGGACCGGAGCGCGCCTCCGGCCCGCGGGGCCGCCCGCCGCCGTGCCCGGCGGGGGACGAGTGACCAGTGAATCTTCAAGGAGCGTGAGGAAAGTGTTCGGACGTAACCGCCGTGAGAAGTCCCCGGCCGCCAAGGCCGCCAAGGCCGTGGTGGAGGAGGTCGAGCAGGTCCCTTCGCGGGAGTCGGGGCCGTGGGACGCCGACGAGCCCCATCCCGAGCGGGAGCGGGTCGACCTCGGAGGCATGCGCCTGCCGGTCGACGCCGGTTTCGAGGTGCAGCTCAACCTGGCCGGTGACCAGATCGTCGGCGCGGTGGTCCTGTTCGAGGGGAGCGCCCTGCAGGTGCACGCCTTCGCGGCGCCCAAGCGGAGCGGGATCTGGGAGGAGGTCAGGGCCGAGCTGGCCGAGGGGGTCAAGAGCGCCGGGGGCACCGCCGAGGAGCGGGAGGGGGCGTTCGGCGTCGAGCTGGCCGCCAGGATCCCGGCGGAGGGCGGCGAGCAGCCGGTCCGCTACATCGGGGTGGACGGGCCACGCTGGTTCCTGCGCGCGGTGATCAGCGGGAAGGCCGCGGAGGACGCCGGGGTCGCCGCGACGCTGGAGGGTGTCGTCCGGGACATAGTCGTGGTACGCGGCGACGAGCCGATGGCGCCCAAGGAGGCGATCGAGCTCCGGCTGCCGCCCGAGGCCAGGCAGGCCGCGGAGCAGCAGGCCGCCGGGGGCGACGTGCCCGACCTCAACCCGTTCGACCGCGGGCCGGAGATCGCCGAGATCCGCTGACGGGCCCGATCGCGTACGCTGGTTCGACTCGTGTGTGAAGGAGAGGTCCGTGGGTTCTCAGGAGCCGCATAAACAGAGCGGTCTGCGGGGGTTCTTTCGCCGGTTGACCGCCGGTCAGGCCGAATTGGAGGCCGACGAGCTCCAGCAGGACCTCGACCGCCACGGCGCCACGCCCATCGTCTCGTGCGGCATGCGCCGCCGCTTCTGCGTGACCGGTACGCTGCGGACGGTGACACTGCGCCCCCGCGGAGGCGCTCCGGCGCTGGAGGCCGAGCTTTACGATGGTTCCGATGTGATCGACCTGATATGGCTGGGCCGAAGGAAGATCGCGGGCATCGAGCCGGGGCGCCTGGTGCTGGCGGAAGGACTCGTCAGCGTGCAGGATGGCCGCAAAGTCATGTTCAATCCGAGATACGAGCTGCGCCCCGCGGGCGGTGCGTGAGTGATTGACGATCACGAGACGGTGAGCGAGAAGATGACCACCACCGGCGAGACCACCGCGCACGACACGGTCGAGGCCGCGATCCGCAGCCAGCTTGCCAAGGCCTTCGGCGGAGTGCGGGGCGTCATCGAGGCCGCCGTGCCCACCATCGCCTTCACCGGCATGTGGGTCGCCACCTCCAACCTGAAGCAGTCCCTGATCGTCAGCATCTCGGCCGCGGTGCTGCTGCTCGTCGTGCGGCTGCTGCAACGCTCGACGCCGCAGTTCGTGGTCAACAGCCTGATCGGCATCGGCATCGGCGCGTTCTTCGCCTCCCGCACCGGCCAGGCGGAGGACGTCTTCCTGCCGGGCATCCTCTACAACGCCGGCTACTCCGTGGTGATGCTGCTGTCGATCGTCACCCGATGGCCGGTGGTGGGCTTCCTCATCGGATCCGTCACCGGCGACCCGACCGCGTGGCGCGCGGATCCGGCCGTGGTGAAGCTGTGCACCAGGCTCACCTGGCTGCTGATGATCCCGTGCGTGGTCCGGGTGGCGGTGCAGCTCCCCGTCTACCTGATCGGCCGGGACGACGCCGTCGCCGAGCTGGGCATCCTCAAGATCGCGATGGGCTGGCCGCTCCAGGTCGCGGCATTCGCCGCCATGGTGTGGCTCCTGGCTCGGGGCAGGACCCCGGTGCGGCCCGCGGTCTCCTGACCGCGGGGCCCGGTCCCGGGTCCGCCGCCCTCCGCGCCGTCGCGGAGGGCCTCCCTTTCCCCGCCGGCGCGGCCCTTCCCGCCTGCTCCGGGTCCGGGCCGGGAACGGCGTGCGGCGCGGGGGGATCCCGGCTTCGCACCTGCTCCGGGTCCGGGCCGGGAACGGCGTGCGGTGCGGGAGATCCCGGCTCAGCGGGGCGTGCGGTGCGGAGACAGGAGCTCGGCCAGCTCCTCCTCGACCTCCTGGCTGGCCACGAACATCAGCTCGTCACCGGCCTCCAGCGGGTCGTCGGCGGTGGGCACCAGCACCCGGCCCTCGCGCAGGATCGCGACCAGGGCGGTGTCGTTGGGCCACGGCACCGAGCCGGCTCGCTGGCCGACGACCGGCGCGTCCTCGGGCAGGGTGAGCTCGACCAGGTTGGCCTGCCCCTGACGGAAGGTCATCAGCCGCACCAGGTCGCCGACGCTGACCGCCTCCTCGACCAGCGCGCTCAGCAGGCGCGGGGTCGAGACGGCCACGTCGACGCCCCACGACTCGTTGAACAGCCACTCGTTCTTGGGGTGGTTGATCCTGGCGACCACGCGCGGCACGCCGTACTCCGTCTTGGCGAGCAGCGACACCACGAGGTTGACCTTGTCGTCGCCGCTGGCGGCGACGACCACGTGGCACTCGGCCAGGCCCGCCTCGTCCAGCGAGGAGATCTCGCAGGCGTCGGCGAGCAGCCACTCCGCCCGCGGCACGGTATCGATCTTGATGGCCTTGGGGTCGATGTCGACGAGCAGGACCTCGTGGCCGTTCTCCAGGAGTTCGGCGGCGATCGACCGGCCGACCGCTCCCGCGCCGGCGATGGTGACGCGCATCAGTGCTCCTCCTCCGGCGCCCCGGACAGCACCTTGTTGATGCGGTCCATATCGGTCTCGACCGCCATGACGTGCAGCACGTCGCCCTCCTGCACCACCGAGTCGTTCTTGGGCAGCAGGGTGTCGCCGATCCGGTTGATGAACGCCAGTCGGGTGCCCGCCGCCGCCTCCAGATCCCTCGTCGGGGTGCCGATCCAGCCGGGGTGGTAGGCCACCTCCGCCAGCACCACGCACCCGCTGGGGTCGCGCCAGAGCGGCTCGGCGCCCTCGGGCAGGACGCGGCGCAGGATCTGGTCGGCGGTCCAGCGGACCGTGGCCACGGTGGGGATGCCCAGCCGCTGGTAGACCTCGGCGCGCCGGGAGTCGTAGATCCTCGCCACGACGTTGTCCACGCCGAACGTCTCGCGGGCGACCCTGGCGGAGATGATGTTCGAGTTGTCGCCGCTGCTCACCGCCACGTAGGCGCCCGCGGCCTCGATGCCGGCCTCCTCCAGGACGTCCCGGTCGAACCCGATCCCGGTCACCCTGCGACCCCGAAACCCCGCCCGCAGGCGGCGGAACGCCTGCGGGTCACGGTCGATGATCGCGACCGAGTGGCCGCTGTCCTCGAGGATGTGCGCCAGGGTCGAACCGACCCGGCCACACCCCATGATCACGATATGCATGCTCCCCCGCCGGTCGCTGTGAGGCGGATCTTGATCCCGATGTATTCAGCCAGTATGGACCGCCCCAGGAGTGCCGCGTGAGTGGGGCCGAGTAATAACGGCTAGCATCTGCAGACGTGTCGAAGGTGACGGACCTTGTCAAACGCCTTTTCATCGGGCGGGCGCTGCGCAGCACGCAGCTGCACGAGCAGCTGCTTCCCAAGCGCATCGCGCTGCCCGTCTTCGCGAGTGACGCCCTCTCCTCCGTGGCCTACGCCCCGCAGGAGATCCTGGTCATCCTCTCTCTCGCCGGAGTCTCCTTCTACCACTTCAGCCCCTGGGTCGCCGTCGCCGTCGTGGTGGTGATGCTCACCGTCGTGGCGTCGTACCGGCAGAACGTGCACGCCTACCCCAGCGGGGGCGGCGACTACGAGGTCGCCACCGTCAACCTCGGCCCGAACGCGGGCCTGACCGTCGCCAGCGCCCTGATGGTCGACTACGTGCTGACCGTCGCGGTCTCGGTCGCCAACGGCGTCGACTACGTGGGCGCCACCATCCCGTACGTCGCCCAGCACAAGCCGCTGGTCGCGATCCTCATCGTCGTGCTGCTGACGATCGTCAACCTGCGCGGCATCCGCGAGTCGGGCGCGGCCTTCGCGATCCCCACCTACGCCTTCATGTTCGCCGTCCTCGGCCTGGTCGCGTGGGGCGGTTTCCGGGTGCTCGTCCTCGGCGACGAGCTGCACGCGCCCACCTCCGGGTACGAGATCATCGCCGAGCAGACGAACCTGACCTCCTTCGCGGCGGCCTTCCTGATCCTGCGCGCGTTCTCCTCCGGCTGTGCCGCCCTCACCGGCGTCGAGGCGATCAGCAACGGCGTGCCCGCCTTCCGAAAGCCCAAGAGCAAGAACGCCGCGAACACCCTGCTGATGATGGGCCTGGTCTCGGTGACCATGTTCGTCGGCATCATCACCCTGGGGCTGGCCTCGGGCGTCAAGGTCGCCGAGCCCTCCGTCGCCTACCGCGACGTCCTCATCGACGGCAAGCCCGCCGGAACCGGCTACTACCAGCAGCCGATCATCGCCCAGGTGGCGGACGCGGTCTTCGGCAACGGCTCGCTGCCCTTCTTCGTCATCGCGGCCGTCACCGCGCTGATCCTGTTCCTGGCCGCCAACACCGCCTTCAACGGCTTCCCGGTGCTCGGCTCGATCCTGGCCCAGGACCGCTACCTGCCCCGCCAGCTGCACACCCGGGGAGACCGGCTCGCCTTCTCCAACGGCATCGTGATCCTCGCCGCCGGGGCCTGCCTGCTGCTGTGGGGCTTCGACGCCGACGTCAGCCGCCTGCTCAACCTCTACATCGTGGGCGTCTTCGTGTCGTTCACGCTGAGCCAGATCGGCATGGTCAGGCACTGGACCCGGCACCTGAGGACCGAGGGCGACCTGAGGGTCCGCCACCAGATGCACCGCTCGCGGACCATCAACTTCTTCGGCGGCGTGATGACCGGCGTGGTGCTGGTGGTGGTGCTGGTCACCAAGTTCACCCACGGTGCGTGGATCGTCTGCGTGGCCATGCCGGTGCTGTTCCTGATGATGAAGGGCATCCACCGCCACTACGAGAACGTGGCCGCCGAGCTCGCCGTCGCCGAGGACCCCCAGGTGGACGAGTCGATGCTGCCCGCGCGCAACCACGCCATCGTCCTGGTCTCCAAGATCCACAAGCCGACCCTGCGCGCCCTCGCCTACGCCCGCGCCACCCGTCCCTCCAAGCTGGAGGCGATCACCGTGGGGGTGGAGGGCCCCGAGGCCAGGGCGCTGCAGGAGGAGTGGGAACGGCGCGGCATCCCGGTGCCGCTGAAGATGCTCGACTCGCCCTACCGCGAGATCACCCGGCCGATCCTGGAGTACGTCAAGTCGCTGCGCCGCCGCTCGCCCCGCGACGTGGTGAGCGTCTACATCCCCGAGTACGTCGTCGGCCACTGGTGGGAGCACCTCCTGCACAACCAGAGCGCGCTGCGGCTGAAGGGCCGCCTGCTGTTCCAGCCGGGTGTGATGGTCATCAGCGTGCCCTGGCAGCTGCACTCCTCCGACCGGCTCAAGGGCCGCCCCGAGCCCTTCGCGCCGGGTGCCGTACGCCGTCCGCGCCAGGAGGCGGCACGGGACGAGGACGTCAAGGCATAACCTTTCGTATGCGCTCCTGACGCGAGGAGGCTCGACCGACGACGGATTTTCCCTTGGGGGCAACGACCATGGCCATCGAACTGACCGTAGGACCGGTTGCGCACGGTGGCTGGTGCGTCGCCCGCCACGACGGCCGGGTCGTCTTCGTACGGCACGCGCTGCCCGGCGAGCGGGTCACCGCCGAGATCACCGAGGAGACCTCCCGGTTCCTGCGGGCCGACGCGATCGAGATCCTGGAGCCCTCCGCCGACCGGGTGACCCCGCCGTGCCCGTTCGCGGGCCCCGGCCGCTGCGGCGGCTGCGACTGGCAGCACGCCTCCCTCGACGCGCAGCGCCGCCTGAAGGCCGACGTGGTGGCCGAGCAGCTCAAGCGCCTGGCCTCGATCGACTGGAAGGGCACCGTCGAGGAGGTCCCCGGAGCCCCGGACGGGCTCGGCTGGCGCACCCGCGTCCAGTTCGCCGTCGACCGCGAGGGCGGCCTGGGCCTGCGCCGCCACCGCTCCCACGACGTCGAGCCGGTGGACGCCTGCCTGATCGCCCACCCCGAGGTGGAGAACGTCGGCGCCGAGGTCATGAACTGGCGCAACGCCTCCTCGGTCGAGGTCATCGCCTCCACCACCGGCGACCAGGCGGTCGTGGTCGCGCCCAAGCCCCGCCGCACGGTGGCCGTGCCCGACCTCGACACGAGCGTGGCCGTCTTCGTCGACGAGGGCAAGGGCCGCAGCCGCGTCGTCCACGGCCGCAACCATCTCGTCGAGCGCGTCGCCGAGCGCGACTTCCAGGTCACCGGCAGCGGCTTCTGGCAGGTGCACCCCGGCGCCGCCGCCACCCTGCTCGACGCCGTCATGGAGTTCGCCGCCCCGCAGCCGGGGGAGTGGGCCCTCGACCTCTACTGCGGCGTCGGCCTGTTCGCCGCCGGGCTGGCCGAGGCGGTCGGTCCCGAGGGGGCCGTGTTCGGCGTCGAGTCCGAGTCCGTGGCGGTCCGCGACGCCGAGCGCAACCTCCGCGACCTGCCCCAGGCCCGCTTCGCCAGGGGACGGGTGGAGAACGCCCTCGACCGCTTCGGCATCGAGCGCGCGGACCTGGTCGTCGTCGACCCGCCCAGGGCCGGGCTGGGCCGCGACGTCGTCGACCGCGTGACCACCCTCCAGGCGACCCGGATCGTGTACGTCTCCTGCGACCCGGCCACCCTCGCCCGTGACCTGGCCTGGTTCGCCGAGCGGGGCTACCGCCTCGCCGATCTGCGGGCTTTCGACGCCTTCCCGATGACCCATCACGTGGAGTGCGTGGCGCACCTGGTCAGCGAGACGGTCTAGCTGTTGACCTGGGAAGACGCAATGAATGGTGTTTCATCAAACCCCAGGGTTCCCCCCGTGGATTGCGCATAAGTGCGCATGAGATGCGCACGATCATGGAAGCGCCCCGCGACCGGTTCGGTCGCGGGGCGTACGAGACAGGCCCGGGGCTCACGGGGTCGGGGCTCTCGCGTCTGACGCCACTGCCGGCCCGCTCGGCGACGAACGTCCCGAGCCCGCGGACGGAGTAGGCGATGTCCCCAGGCTGAGACGCTCGGGGCGAATCACCCTGGAACCTTATAGGTTGCCGAACATCCGGAAAAAGGTGACCTTTATCTAGGTTCCGCACTTCGGGTCACCCGAATGGAAAGAGCGGAATATCGGTCAGCGTATGCGACCGAAGACCAGGATTTCTGTCCTGGCGGTCGCCACGGTCATCACGTTCTCCACACACCTCTGGGTAGGAGCATTCATGACACTGGTGAGGAAAATTCTCGCGGGGACGGCTCTGTGTGCGTCGGCGCTTCTGGTCCCCGCCGCCGTCGCGACGCCGGCATCCGCGTCGACCTCGGCGTCTGCGTCGATGTCGGGTCCCGTCTCCATCGCCGCGAACAGCTGCGGCCTGCCGACGAGCGCCAGGCCGCCGAGCAGGTTCATCAGAAGCTGGAGCGACTGCAACACCTGCATCAGAGAGGCCTACAAAAGGTCGAACCCCACCCTCGGCCTCCGGTACTACTGCACCTACAACCCGAGTAACAACCTGAACGACCTGCACCAGTACCTCGGTTAGCCGCAAGAGCCGGCGGCCCCGCCATCGGCCTGGCCTGAATCCATTTCGTGAAGGAATCCGGGCCGCACGCCATGTGCGGCCCGGATTTCGTCATCTCCTGGCGAATCACGTCAAGGCGCGAAAAGAGGGCTGGAAGGTGAACGCCACAGTCGGGGCCGCGCTGCGCGCAGGTCCGGGGGCCGCGCTGCGAGATCCCAGCTGACCTGCGAGAACGAGGTATCGTGCAAGGGAGCCGGGTGCCTCTTGGTGAGGGGGAAGACACGTGGCGACGCTCCTGTCGATCAACGTCGGCCTGCCCAGGGACGTCCCGTGGCACGGCACGACGGTGCACACCGGGGTGTGGAAGCGGTCCGTGGCCGGGCCGCGCACGGTACGCCGCCTGAACATCGACGGGGACGGCCAGGGAGACCTTCGGGGGCACGGCGGCGAGCACCGCGCGGTGCTGGTCTACCAGATCGACTCCTACCGGCACTGGCAGGAGGAGCTCGGCCGCGACGACTTCGTCTACGGCCAGTTCGGGGAGAACTTCACGGTCGACGGGCTGCCCGACGACGAGGTGTGCGTCGGCGACCGCTACCGCGTCGGGGAGGCGGTGTTCGAGGTCACCCAGCCCCGGGTCACCTGCTACCGGGTGGGCCTGCGGATGAACGAGCCGCGGATGGCGGCCCTGCTGGTGTCCCACCGGCGTCCCGGGTTCTACCTCCGGGTGATCACCGAAGGGCGGGTGGAGGCGGGCGACGAGATCGTCAAGGTCGCCTCCGGCCCGGAGGCGATGTCCGTCGCGGAGATCGACGCCCTGCTCTACCTGCCGGGCCACCCCCGCGACCGGCTGGAGCGGGCGCTGCGCATCCCCGCCCTGAGCGAAGGCTGGCGGGGGTCCCTGCGCGCCCTGCTCGACCGGCCTGATGACAGGGGCACGAAGAAGGGATCGGCGGGGAACCCGGGGCTGACACCCGTCGCGGCCGGGCCGTCGCCCGCCTGGCCGGGGTTCCGGCCGCTGCGGATCACCCGGATCGACGCCGAGAGCCGCAGCGTGTTCTCGCTGACCCTGGAGGCCGTCGACGGGGAGCCGCTGCCCGCCGCCCTGCCGGGCCAGTTCCTCACCGTACGGCTGCGCCCCGAGAGCGGCGGCCCGCCGGTCATCCGCAGTTACTCGCTGTCCGGTCCTCCCGACGCCGGTCGCTACCGGATCAGCGTCAAGCAGGAGCCCAGGGGTGTCGCCAGCACCTATCTCCGCACCCACCTGCGTGTCGGCGACCTTCTCGAAGCGGCGGCGCCGCGCGGCACGTTCACCCTGGAAGAAGGCGACGCTCCGGTCCTGCTGCTCTCGGCGGGCATCGGCGCGACCCCCGTCCTCGCCATGCTGCACGCCCTCGCCGCCGCCCGCTCGACCCGCGAGGTGTGGTGGCTGTACGGCACGCGCGACGGTACGGAACACCCGTTCGCCGCGGAGAGCGGCGGCCTTCGCGCCCTGCTTCCCAACGCGCACGAGCACGTCTGCTACAGCCGGCCCGCGCCCGGCGACCGCCAGGGAGTCGACTACGGCACGGCGGGACGGCTGTCGGTCGAACTGCTCGGCCGCCTCGGCGTCCCGCACGCCGCCGACGCCTACCTGTGCGGTCCTCCCGCCTTCATGCGCGACCTGCCGCCCGCCCTCGTCGCCTCCGAACTCGCCCCCGCGAGCGTCCACACGGAGGTCTTCGGCGCGGAGGCGGCGCTGACGCCGGGAGTGACCCCGGTAGCCGCCCGCCCCCCGCACCCACCCGACGGCGCGCCGGGAGCCGGGCCCGCCGTCACGTTCGCGCGCAGCGGCCTCACCGTCTCCTGGAACCCCGCCTACGAGAGCCTGCTCGACCTCGCGGAGGCGTGCGATGTGCCGACTCGCTGGTCGTGCCGTACCGGGGTCTGCCACACCTGCGAGAGCGGTCTGCTGTCCGGCGCGGTCGGCTACTCGCCGGAGCCGGTGGAGGCCCCCGCCGACGGCAACGCGCTGATCTGCTGCTCGCAACCCCGCGAGGACCTCATCCTCGACCTCTGAATCGCGTCGTGGTCCGGGCCGGCGTGCTCGCGTCGTGGACCAGCAGGGCGATCTGGACCCGGTTGTTGAGATCCAGCCGGGTCAGGATCCGTGACACGTGCGTCTTCACCGTCGGCAGCGCCAGATGCAGCTCCCGCGCGATCTCCGCGTTGGAGCGGCCGCGCCCGACCGCCAGGGCCACCTCCCGCTCCCGCTCGGCCAGCAGCGCCAGCCGGGCCCGGGCGGCGGCGGCCCGGTCCTCCTGCTCGGAGCCGTCCGTCACCTGCTCGATGAGGCGGCGGGTGACGGCGGGGGAGAGCACCGGATCTCCGGCGGCCACCGTCCGCACGGCCGTGACGATGTCCTGCGGCGGGGTGTCCTTGAGAAGGAACCCGGCCGCGCCGGCGCGCAGCGCCCGCAGTACGTGCGCGTCGGTGTGGAAGGTGGTCAGGACCAGCACCTCCGGGGCACCGGGCCGGGCCCGGAGCCTCTCGGTGGCGGCCAGCCCGTCGACGCCCGGCATCCGGATGTCCATCAACACCAGATCGGGTCCGTACGCGGCGACCAGGGCGGGTACCTCCGCCCCGTCGGCGGCCTCCGCGACGATCTCGACGTCCGGGGCCCCGCCCAGCATCAGGCGCAGCCCGGCCCGCACGATCGCGTCGTCGTCGACCAGCAGGACGCGGATCACCTCGTCCCCCTCCTCGGCTCCGGCCCGCGACGGGTGCGGATCACTTCGTCCCCTCCTCAGCCCCGGCCCGTGACGGACGCGATGTCCGTCGCGGGCCAGGGTAGTGAGGCGTGGACCAGGAAACCACCGTCGGCGGGACCGGCCGTCAGCTCACCGCCCGCCAGGCGGGCCCGTTCGGCCAGCCCGATCAGCCCCTGCCCGACGTCCCCGCCCCCGCCCGTGCCGGAGGCCGGAGCCGGTCCGGGCGGCGGCGCGTTACGGACCTTCACCGCCAGCCCGCCCGCCGGGCCCCCGGTCACCTCCACCGCGACCGCCGCGCCGGGCGCGTGCTTGCGTGCGTTGGTCAGCGCCTCCTGGACGATCCGGTACGCCGTACGCCCCACCACGGGCGGCGGCGCCGGTCCTTCCGGCGGCCCGGTCAGCTCGATCCGGCCGCCCGTCGCCCGGGCCTCCGCCACCAGCCGGGCCAGGTCCGCCAGTTCCGGCTGCGGACGCTCACTCTCCTCGGGTCCGGCCCGCAGCACCCCGATCACCTCGCGCAGGTCGCGCAGGGCCAGGTGGGCGCTCTCCCGGATCACCCCGGCGGCCCGCGCGATCTCCTCCCTGGGCGCGCCCGGGTTGAACTCCAGCGCCCCCGCGTGCACGCTCAGCAGCGACAGCCGGTGACCGAGCACGTCGTGCATCTCGCGGGCGATCTCCTCCCGCGTCTCCCGCCGGACCCACTCGGCGCGCGACTCCGCGTCCGCCTCGGCCAGTTCGGCACGCTCTCGCAGCGAGGCGATCAGCTGCTGCCGGGAGCGCCGGAACAGCCCCCACCCGATGGCCCCGGCGATCAGCGCGAAGTACGTCAGCGCCGAGTCCGCGCGGGCCTCGGGCAGCTCCGCCACCTGCCACAGGAAGACGGGCAGCGGCGCGAAGGCCAGCGCCGCCACCCACGCCGTGACCCGCCACGGCCGGGTCGCGGCCACCGTGAACACCGCCACCATCGCCGGGCCGGTCAGGTAGTGCGCCTGGGTGCCCGCGAGCAGCAGCGTCACCGCCAGCGACACCGGCCAGCGCCGCCGCAGGAGCACCGCCGCGCACCCCAGCCCGCCGGCCACCTGGTCGGCGTCCCGCCACACGGGATCGAGGTCCTCGGGGATCGGGACGGACTGCGAGCTGACGGCGGCGAAGCAGGCGGCGAAGAGGAACAGCGCCAGGTCGGCGACCCAGTCGCGGCGGGTGCGGTGGATGCGGCGCATACTTCGAAAACCTACGCGCCCCCCGCCCGCGACCGGGCGTCCAGGCCGCGGCCGGATACTTAAGTACGACTCCCGGCCCGCCGGCGGCCGACCTTGGTCACCACCCGGCCGTCCTGAGCCCGATCCGGTGCCCGCAGCCACGCGCCTACCGTCGGGCCATGACCTCCACCTCGAACTCCCCCCTGGCCGCCCTGTCCGGCCTGATCTGCTTCGTCCTCGTCGTCGGCGGCACGAGCGGCCTCCTGCACGAGTGGTTCGGCTGGATCCACTTCATGGGCTTCGTCCGTTTCCTCGTCCCCGGCGGCTACGAGGTCTACAGCTACGTCGTCATGATCGTCCTCGGCCTCGCGGTGGGCGCGGCCGGTGACGCGGTCACCCGGCGAGGCCGCGGATGACCCGCCGGGCGTCCACGAGCCGGCCCGCGCGACGGGGCGGCGGGCCATCCGGCGGGAACGGCCGCCCGGCCTCGGCGATCTCGCGGCGTCCGCGCCCGCTACCCGGACACCCCCTCGGCGGCCGGCTCCGCCCGCCGGGTTCGCAGGGCCCAGCGCACGGCCGGTCCCGTGGCGAGGCCGGACAGCAGGAACAGGCCGCCGAGCACCAGCCAGCCCGGGGTCCCCCAGGTGAGGATCAGCGTCGTGAGCAGCAACGGGCCGAGCATCCTGGCGACCGCCGCGCCGGACCCGAAGAAGCCCTGGTACTGCCCCTGCCTGTCGGCCGGGGCGAGATCGAACCCGATCTCCCAGGCGCCGGAGGCGTGCGCCATCTCGCCGAACACCTGCAGGCAGGCCGCGAGGAGCAGGACGAGCGCGGCGGCCCACGCCGAGGACCAGGCCGGTGACAGGGCGAACACCGCGCACGCGGCGAGCAGCACCGCGCCCGCCCGCCGTACGGACCTGGCGGCGCTCTCCAGGTCCGTGACCCGCCGGGCCACCCGCACCTGGAACAGCACGACGCCCAGGGTGTTGAGGATCAGCAGGGCGGAGACCGTCCAGCTCGGGGCCTCGGTCCGCTGGACGATCCACAGGGGGATGACCAGGCTGAGCAGCGGCATGTTCAGCAGCGTGACCATGTTGAGCAAGGAGAGCAGGGCGTACGGCCTGTCCCTGAGCACCGCCAGCGCCGGTTCGCCCGCCGGTGCGGGCGCCGCGGGCGGCACCGGGGGAAGGCGGAGCAGGATCAGGGCGGAGAGCAGGAAGCTCAGCGCGTCCATCGCGAGAACCGTCAGGTAGGCCGCCCGGCTGTCGAGGTGCAGCGCCGCCCCGCCGAGCGCGGCGCCGACCGCCAGCCCGGCGTTGACCGTCGCCTGCAGGTGGGCCCGGACCCGCGTCCGCCGCGTCCTGTCCACCAGACCGGCGAGCAGCGCCTGCCTGGCCGCGGCGAGCCCGCACTGCGAGATCGCGTACAGGCAGGCGGCCACCACGAACACGGGGAAGGAACGGACGAACAGGAACGAGCCGACCGCGGCGGCCGTGGCGACGGCCAGCAGGACCGCCGTGCCGCGAGGTCCCCGGCGGTCGGCGAGGTGGCCGAGCGGGACGCCCGCCACGAAGCCGACGGCCCAGCCGAGCGTCAGCGCGAAGCCGACCTGGGTCGGCGAGAGCCCCACGATCCGGATGAAGTAGAGCGCCGAGCACACGTAGTACGCGCCGTCCCCGATGGAATTGGTCAGTTGCGCGAGGGCGAGGACCCGGGGCGGCCCGGACGAGGGCATGATCCGGTTGAGCATGGTGCTCCTTCGTCGGTTTTTCGGTCGTCACGGGCCTGGCAGGGCTCGCCGCGAGCCGTACGGAGGGCAACTTTAGGGAGACCATTGGTCCCATGTAAGATCCAATATGAGGAGAGTCCACTGGGCCAATACGAGGGGACGCAATGGACTTCCACGTGAGCCTCACCGGTCGTGGCGATCTGTCCGCCCGCATCTACCGGCAGCTCCTGGACGCCGTCCTCGACGGCCGCCTGCGCCCGGGGGAGCGTCTGCCCCCCACCCGCGAGCTGGCGCGGCGGCTTGACGTGTCGCGCAACACCGCGGCGGTCGCCTACGAGCGGCTCACCGCCGAGGGCGTTCTCGTCGGCCGGGTCGGGGCGGGCACCTTCGTGTGCGCCGAGCCCCTCGCCCGCACCCGTCCCAGGAACGCGCCCGCGGGCGGCGGCGTGCGTCCCCGCCGCCTCTGGCGCTCCCCGGCCGCCCCACCGGCCGAGCCGGAGGGAGAAGTCGCCTACGACTTCAGGGTGGGGCTCCCCGACGCGGAGCTGTTCCCGCTCGAAACCTGGCGCAGGCTCGTCGCCCGCGAGCTGCGTCCGGCGCTGGTGCGCTCCGCCGGCTACGGCGACCCCTCCGGGTACGCGGACCTGAGGGAGGCCGTCGCCCGCCACGTCGGTGTCTCCCGCTCGGTGCGGGCGAGCGCCGATGACGTGCTCGTCACGCAGGGAGCCCAGCAGGCGCTCGACCTGATCGGCCGCGTCATGATCGAGCCGGGCTGCCGGGTGGCCGTCGAGGAGCCGGGCTACCCTCCGGCCAGGCTGCTGTTCCGGTCCCTGGGCGCGCGGGTCGTCGGCGTACCCGTCGACGGGGAGGGCCTGGACGTGGCCGCCCTCCCCGACTCCGCCCGCCTCGTCTACGTCACGCCGTCACACCAGTTCCCGCTGGGTACGCCGATGTCGCTCGGCCGCCGCGCCGCGCTGCTCGAATGGGCCGGGCGGCGCGGCGCCGTGGTGATCGAGGACGACTACGACAGCGAGTTCCGCTTCGAGGACCGCCCGCTCGAACCGCTCCAGAGCCTCGACCGCAGCGGTCACGTCATCTACGTCGGCTCCTTCTCCAAAACGATGCTGCCGATGCTGCGCCTGGGCTTCCTGATCGCCCCCGCCTCGCTCCAGCCCGCCCTCCGCGCCGCCAAGCGGCTCACCGACTGGAGCGGCGAGCTTCCCACCCAGGCGGCGCTGGCCGGCTTCATCGACGAGGGCCTCCTCGGGCGGCACGTCCGCAAGGCGACGCGCGAGTACGCGGCCCGCCACGAGCGGATCCTCACCATCCTCCGGCGTGACCTCCACGAGTGGCTGGAGCCGGTTCCCTCCGCCGCGGGCCTGCACCTGTGCGCCTACCTGAAGCCGGACGCCGGGGTCGACACGGCCCTTGTGGCGGCGTACGCGCGGGAGGCGGGCGTCGCGCTGCAGGACCTCGCCGCCTACTACGGTGAGGCTCCCGCGAGGGCGGGGCTGGTGCTCGGGTACGGTTCGATCCCCCTGGAGAGGATCGAACCGGGCCTGGGGCGGCTCGCGGAGAGCTTCCGCGAGGCGGGGAGTTCTCGTGAGGCGGGGAACCTCCGCGCCGGACCGCGATGCCGGCCGGTGCCCTGACGGTGTCCACCGGTTCTCCCTCGCCGTCCTCCCGCCGTCGCCCCGACCGGTCGCGACCTCCGCGAGGTCGGCCACGATCCGGTGATCGAACCGCTGGGCACGCGGAACACCTACTGGCCGGCCTCCGGCTCCCGGCCCGGGCCCGCCTCGGTCAGGAAGCGCCCGATGAGGGCGCGCGCGCCCATGCCCGCGCCCATGCCCGCGCCCATGCCCGCCGGCACCCCGGCGAGCACGCCCGAGCCCATCCCCACGAGCACGCCGACGGCGATCCCGGTGGCCAGCCACGCGATCACGCCCGCTACCAGGTACACGGCCGGGCGGGTGGTCACCGGGTACCCGCGGTGTGGACGTCCCGTCCCTCGGGGCGGGGAGGGAGTCGCGCCCACGCCTACGCCTCGTCCGCCGTGCCGAGGCGCTCCTCCAGCCGTTCGAGCCTGAGCAGGACGGGGCGCAGCTCCTCGCGCACGGCCGCCGACAGGGCGCTCGCCGCGTCGGCGGGCAGGGCCGGGGGAGGGGCGGCGGGCCGGGTCTGCGCGCGCAGGTGGACGTACCCGGCGAGCGCGGCCGAGACCGCGTGGCGGGTCAGCCGGTGCTCGGCGCCCAGCTCCCGCAGGATGCGCCCGGCCGCCCCGTCCGGTTCGGCGACCAGCCCGAGGAGCAGGTGCTCGCAGCCGACGTAGTTGTGACCGAGCGAGGTGGCCTCGGTGACGGTCATCTCCAGGGCCGCCGCCGCGGGCGCCCCGAAGGCGATCTCCGCCTCGTCGGAGCCGGTCGCGGCCGGGGTGTCGAGGCTGAGCCGGTCCAGGCGCCGCCGCACCTCCTCGGGGTCGATCTCCAGGGCGCCGAGAACCTGGATCGCCAGGTTGCCTCCCTCGGCGAGCATGCCGCCCAGCAGGTGCTCGGTGCCGACCTCGGCCGCACCCAGGGCGCGCGCCTGCTCCACCGAGAGCCTCACCACGTCCCGGGCTCGCGGGGTGAAGTGGGTGAGGCGCGCGGTCAGGTCGTCGAGGTCGGGGGCGCCGAGCGCCGTCTCGCGGATGGCCGTCACCCGCCGTACGGCCTGCTCCAGAGCCCGCTGGCACACGGCGGAGACCGGCACGCCCGCCTTCTTTACCGCTTCGGCCAGCTCGTCGGGCAGATAGACATTGATCTTCGGCATCACATCTCCCCTATGGGGTTACAGGAGGGTTATAACCCATTGATAACCCCAAAGGAGGCGCTTGTCCAGTGCCTGCCCGGGTTTCCCGGGCCCGCCGAGGGCCGTCTAGCGCGTCGCGCCGGTGAGGAACCGGGTGATACCGGGAGAGAGGGCCGTGCCTCTGGTGGAGAGCCACGCCAGGCGGTTGCGGCTGGTGAAGGCGGCGAGCCTGCGGGCCTCCAGCCGCGTGAGGTCGCCGGGACCGGCCAGCACGGGCGTCAGGGCGATCCGGTCCCAGGCGGCGCTCTCGCCCAGGGAACGGGCGATCTGAGGGTGCGCGGCGCGGACGGCCGAGGCGATCGGGCGCAGGCGGCTCCCGGCGCCCGAGGCGGTGTCGACGGGCGCCAGGAGGTTGACGGCGGCGATCTCGGCGCCCGCCGCCCGGGTGGTCCGGAGCATCTCCTGGTCGGCGGGGGACAGTCCGGCCCCGGTGACCGGGAGGGTGAAGCTCACCGTGAGGGAACGGCCCTCGCCGGCCGCCTCGCGCTGCAGGGCCGCGATCGCCCTGGCCCGCCGCAGCACGGTGGCGCCGCCCGCCGGGCCGTGTACCTCGAAGTCGATGTACGTGGCGTCGAAGGTGCCGATCGCCCGGCGGTAGGCGGCGGTGAGCCTGGCGAGGTCGGAGCAGGCCGCGGCGAGCTCGCGCCCCGCCGGGCCGCCGAAGGCGAGGCCCGCGTTCCCGCCCGCGGCGCGCAGGGGGGCGAGCCGGTTGGCGACCGGGTTGCCCCCCTGCGCCTGGAGCCCGCCCCACTTGGGGACGCAGCCCTTCTGCCCGGCGGTGAGATGGCCCAGCGTGAACCAGCGCACGTGGCTCCTTCTGGCCTCCCTGGAAAGGTTGAAGCGCGGCTCGCGGACCGCGTCCACGAATGCCACGAAACCCGAAGGGCGGGTGACGGCCGGTGGGGGCGAGGGCTCGGCCGCGGGCCCCGAGGCCGTTCCCGGGGGTGTCGCCCCGGACCCGGCCCGCCCGTCGAGGGGGGCCCACTCGCCCTGCGCCCTGGAGGGCAGCAGCCAGATCGCGGCCCCGGTGCCCGCGGCGAGCACGATCGAGGCGAGCACCACGAGGGGCCGGGGCGGGGTGCCGGGCTCGCGGACCCGGCGGGTGTGGGGGCGGTCGGTCGCCACAGGCATGTGATCCCCTCCTCGACGGCCAAGGGGTGATCGCTGTGAGTGGTCGATCCGCTACCCGTTGCGTCAGAGGCCAGAACGTTAGCAAGCGTTCCCGCCATGGCGCGGGCTTTCTGCGGATGCCGTCCGGAGTGCCCGGATAATGGTTCCCATGAAGTTGAGGATCTTCACTGAACCGCAGCAGGGTGCCACCTACGACGAGCTGCTGACGGTCGCGCTGGCCGCGGAGCGGCTGGGGTTCGACGCCTTCTTCCGTTCCGACCACTACATGCGGCTCGGACCCGGAGACCCGGGACCCGGCTCCACCGACGCCTGGACGACCCTGGCCGGCCTCGCCAGGGACACCTCCACGATCCGTCTCGGCACCCTGGTCACGCCGGTCACCTTCCGGCTGCCGGGCCCGCTGGCGATCAGCGTGGCCCAGGTCGACCAGATGAGCGGCGGGCGGGTGGAGCTGGGCCTGGGCACCGGCTGGTACGACGCCGAGCACACCGCGTACGGCATCCCGTTCCCGCCGATCGGCGAGCGGTTCGGCAGGTTCGAGGAGCAGCTGGAGATACTGGTCGGGCTCTGGACCACGCCCAAGGGCGAGACGTTCTCCTTCGAAGGCGCCCACTACCGGCTGGCCGACTCGCTCGCGCTGCCGAAGCCCGCGCAGAGCCCGAAACCGCCGATCATCATCGGCGGCACCGGCGCCACGCGCACCCCGCGCCTGGTCGCCCGGTTCGCCGACGAGTACAACGTGCCGTTCCGCACCCTGGAGGACACCTCGCAGGCCTTCGACCGGGTCAGGAAGGCGTGCGAGGCGGAGGGCAGGGAGCAGGTCGTGTTCTCCGTCGCGCAGACCGTCTGCGTCGGTTCCGACGACGCGGAGATCGCACGGCGGGCCGAGGCGACCGGGCAGGACCTCGCCGCGCTGCGTGCGACGGGCCTGGCGGGCACCCCCGCCGAGGTGGCCGAGAAGATCGGCCGGTTCGCCGAGCTGGGCGCCGAGCGGATCTATCTGCAGGTGCTGGACCTGGACGACCTCGACCAGCTGGAACTCATCTCGGACGAGATCCTGTCCCACGTGTAGGTCGCGGGCCCGCGCGCCAGCGCGCACGGACGGGCCGCTCCTCCTCGCCGTCCCGTTGGCACGCCACCGCCGAACCGGCTCGCAGCCGAACGGCCGAGCCGGTTCGCCGGCCATCGATGGCCGGATCATGGGGGTTCGGGGTGTTAACCGATGGCCGTCCCGGCGTGGGTGCGGCACACTGAACCGGGTGTTGCTGACGATCTCCACCACCGTGAGCCCCGCCACGGACCTCGGATTCCTGCTGCACAAGCACCCCGACCGGGTCCAGGAGTTCGGGCAGTCGTACGGCGTGGCACGTGTCCTCTACCCCGAGGCGAGCGAGGAGCGCTGCACGGCCGCGCTGATGCTCGACGTCGACCCGATCCGTCTGGTGCGCTCGCGCGACCGGTCCACGCCCGACTACACGCTGGGCCAGTACGTCAACGACCGGCCCTACGCCGCGTCGTCGCTGCTGGCCGTGGCGCTGGCCGACGTGTTCCGCACGGCGCGCACCGGGCGCTGTGACAGCCGTCCGGAGCTGGCCGCGGGGCCGATACCGCTGGAGATCACCCTGCCCGTGCTGCCGTGCAAGGGCGGTCCCGAGCTCGCGCGCCGGCTGTTCGAACCGCTGGGCTGGCGGGTCGAGGCGACCGCCCTGCCGCTGGACGAGGAGTTCCCCGAGTGGGGCGACTCCCGTTACGTGCGGCTGGTGCTGCGCGGGGAGGTCCGCCTGGCCGACGCGCTCAACCAGCTCTACGTGCTGCTTCCGGTGCTCGACGACGCCAAGCACTACTGGGTGGCCCCCGACGAGGTGGACAAGCTGATCAGGGCGGGCGAGTCGTGGCTGGCCGCCCACCCCGACCGGGGCCTCATCACTCACCGCTACCTCGGCCGTCGCCGGGCCCTCGCCCGTACCGCCTTCGCCCGCCTCGCCGAGATCGGCGACGACGTGGAGGAGGACCTCGAGACCGCTGTCGAGGAGGACCTCTCGGCCGACCCCGCCGAGGAGGGCACCGCCGGAGAGGGCGCCGCCGGTGAGGGGTCGGCAGAGGCCGGTGAGGGGCCGGCAGAGGGGAGCCCCGTCGCGGGGAGTGCCACCGGGGGAGACACCGTCGCGGAGGGCTTCGCGGCGGGGAGCTCCGCCGTACCGGGAGCCGGTTCCTCCGTGCCGGGAGCCGCCACCGCCATCGGCGGGACCGGCGCGCCGGGCGGGGCACTTCCGGCCGGCGAGATCCCTTCCGAGGGGCGGGCGCGGACCGGGCCCGGGGGCGCCGCCAGGCGGCCGTTGAACATCCTTCGCCTGGAGGCCGTGCTCGCCACGCTGGAGGGACTGGGAGCGAGCACCGTCATCGACCTCGGGTGCGGTTCCGGCCGTCTGGTCGCGGCGCTGCTCGAACGGCCCCGGTTCACCAGGGTGGCGGGAGTGGACGTTTCCTCCCGGGCGCTGGCGCTCGCGGCCAGGCGGCTGAGGCTCGACCGGATGCCGGAACGCCGGCGGGAGCGGCTGGAGCTGTTCCAGGGCGCGCTGACCTACACCGACGTCCGGTTCGCCGGGTATGACGCCGCGGTGCTGATGGAGGTCGTCGAGCACGTCGATCCGCCGCGCCTGGACGCGCTGGAGCGGGTGGTCTTCGGGACCGCCCGGCCGGGGCACGTGATCGTCACGACCCCCAACGTCGAGCACAACGTCCGCTACGAATCCCTGAGCGGTGTGCGCCACCCCGACCACCGCTTCGAGTGGACCCGCGCCGAGTTCCGCGCGTGGGCGGCGAAGGTGTGCGGCGAGTACGGCTACCGCGCCGAGTTCCTGCCGGTCGGCGACGACGACCCCGAGGTCGGCCCGCCCACCCAGATGGCCCTGTTCGGCCTCGCGGGCGTGAAGGGTCCCGCGGGCGCGCCAGGCGGTCCCGGGAGTACCGAAGGCGGTCCCGGAAGTACGGAGGCGCCCGTGGGCGCGGGAGACGCGGGAGGTGGAGATGACTGAGATCGCCGTACCGGAGATGTCGCTCGTCGTGCTCGTGGGGGTGTCCGGCAGCGGCAAGTCGACCTTCGCCGCCAGGCACTTCGCGCCGACCCAGGTGATCTCCTCCGACTTCTGCCGGGGGCTGGTCGCCGACGACGAGAACGACCAGGCCGCCACCCCCGACGCCTTCGACGTGCTCCACTACATCGTCGGCACCCGCCTGCGGCGCGGGCTGCTGACGGTCGTGGACGCCACGAACGTGCAGTGGGAGGCGCGCAAGCAGCTGGTCACCCTCGCGAAGTCGCACAACGTGCTGGTCGACGCGATCGTCCTGGACGTACCGGAGGAGCTGGCGATCGCGCGCAACGAGTCCAGGCCCGACCGGGACTTCGGGGCGCGCGTGGTCGTCAGGCAGCGCAAGGAACTGCGCCGTTCCATGAGCAGGATCTCCCGCGACGGCTTCCGCCGGGTCCACGTGCTGCGCGGGGCCGAGGAGATCGAGGCCGCGACGGTCGTCACCGAGAAGGCGTGGACCGACAGGCGCGAGCTGACCGGCCCGTTCGACATCGTGGGCGACGTGCACGGCTGCCGCGCCGAGCTGGAGACGCTGCTGCGCGACCTCGGCTGGGAGGTCGATCCCGGCGGCGCGGGGGCGGTCCACCCCGAGGGCAGGACGGCGGTGTTCGTCGGCGACCTGGTGGACCGGGGGCCCGACTCGCCGGGCGTGCTCCGGCTGGTCATGGGCATGGTCGCGGCCGGGACCGCGTTGTGCGTGTCGGGCAACCACGAGCAGAAGCTGGCCCGCGCGCTCAACGGCCGCAAGGTCCGGGTGGCCCACGGCCTCCAGGAGTCCCTGGACCAGCTGGCCGCCGAGCCGGAGGAGTTCAGGCGGGAGGCGCTGGCCTTCATGGACGGCCTGATCAGCCACTACCAGCTCGACGGGGGCAGGCTCGTCGTCGCCCACGCCGGGCTCAAGGAGGACTACCACGGCCGCGCCTCCGGCAGGGTCCGCTCCTTCGCGCTGTACGGCGACACCACCGGCGAGACCGACGAGTACGGTCTGCCGGTGCGCTACCCCTGGGCGCACGAGTACCGGGGCCGGGCCATGGTCGTCTACGGCCACACCCCGGTCCCCGAGACCGAGTGGATCAACAACACGATCTGCCTGGACACGGGAGTGGTCTTCGGCGGGCGCCTCACCGCGCTGCGCTACCCGGAGCGGGAGATCGTCTCGGTGCCCGCCGAGCGCGTCTGGTACGAGTCGGTCAAGCCGCTGGCCGCCCCCGGTCACCGCGCCCCCGGCATGCTCTCCGTCGACGACGTGCGGGGCACCCGCCACATCGAGGTGCGCCACGGCGGCGGCCGCATCAAGGTCCGCGAGGAGAACTCGGCCGCCGCCCTGGAGATCATGAGCCGGTTCGCGGTGGACCCGCGCTGGCTGGTCTACCTCCCGCCGACGATGGCGCCTCCGGAGACCTCCCGTCTCGACGGCTACCTGGAGCATCCGGCCGAGGCGTTCGCCGAGTTCGCGGCGGCCGGGGTGACCCGGGTGGTGTGCGAGGAGAAGCACATGGGATCGCGGGCGGTGGCCGTGCTGGCCGCCGACCCGGAGGTGGCGGCGGCTCGGTTCGGGGTCACCGACGGCAGCGCGGGGGCGGTCTACACCCGTACCGGAAGGTCGTTCTTCGCCGACACCACCGAGCTGGTCGACAGGCTCAGGCGGGTGTGCGCGCCGCTGATGGAGGAGCTGGGGTCGGGCTGGATCGCCCTCGACTGCGAGCTGCTGCCCTGGTCGGCCAAGGCCGAGGGGCTGATCCGCGGCCAGTACGCGTCGGTGGGCGCCGCGGCACGCACGGTGCTGCCCGAGGCGATCACCGTGCTGGAGGCGGCGGCCGGGCGCGGTTTGGATGTGGGCGATCTGTTGGACCGCACCCGACGCCGCTCCACCAACGCTGCCCGTTTCAGGCAGGCATATGCACGTTACTGCTGGCCTGTCTCCGGACTTGAGGGGCTTCGGCTGGCACCGTTCCAGATCCTCGCCTGCGAGGGCAGGGCGACCGCGATCCAGGAGCCGCACTCCTGGCACCTGGACCTGCTGTCGCGGCTCGACGACCCGCTGATCGCGCCCACCCGGCACGTGTTCGCCGATCCGGCCTCGCCGGAGTCGACGGAGGCGGCCACGGCCTGGTGGTCGGCGCTGACCGCCGAGGGCGGCGAGGGCATGGTCGTCAAGCCGCTCGACCCGCCGGACGGGCGGAGCCGGGTGCAGCCCGGGGTCAAGGTGCGCGGGCGGGAGTACCTGCGGATCATCTACGGGCCCGACTACACCGAGAGCCTGGACGTGCTGCGCCGCCGGTTCCTGGGCCGCAAGCGATCGCTCGCCCTGCGCGAGCACGCGCTGGGTCTCGAGGCGCTCTCCCGGCTGGCCGAGGGGGAGCCGCTGTGGAGGGTGCACGAGGCGGTCTTCGCCGTCCTGGCACTGGAGTCCGAGCCGGTCGATCCCCGGCTGTAGTCCCCGCCCGTGGTCCCCGCCCGTGGTCCCCGCCCGTGGTCCCCGCCTGTAGTCCCCGCCCGTGGCCCCCGTCGTCGGTTCCGGCCTGTGGTCCCCGCCGGTGCTTCCGGCCGTGGTCCTCGCGGGGGACGGCGCCGGTGGGAGCCGGGGGAACGACGCCGGCGGGAACGGCGCGGATGGGAACGGTGCAGGTGGGGGCGGTGCGGACGGGGACGGTGCCGGTGGGGACGGCCGTCATGCGGCCGTCCCCGAAAGTCCGGGAGCCATGTCTCAAATCTCCTCCTGGGGAAAAGAACCCTCATGGCCAGCACCGCTCCCACGGGCACCTCCGGTGAGAACATCGGGCACGTCGTCTTCATCACCGCCGCGGCGGCGATCGGCGGCTTCCTCTTCGGGTACGACAGCGCCGTCATCAACGGCGCCGTCACCGGGATCGAGAAGAACTTCGACGTCGGCCCGGTCCAGACCGGCTTCGTCGTGGCGATCGCGCTGCTGGGCTCGGCGCTGGGCGCCTGGATCGCCGGAGGGCTGGCCGACCGCTGGGGACGCACCAGGGCGATGCAGGTGGCCGCGATCCTGTTCGCGGTCAGTTCCATCGGCCAGGCCCTGCCCTTCGCGCTCTGGGACCTGGCCCTGTGGCGGGTGCTCGCCGGTGTGGGCATCGGCATGGCCTCGGTGATCGGCCCCGCCTACATCGCGGAGGTCGCGCCGCCCGCCTACAGAGGGCGGCTGGGGTCCTTCCAGCAGCTCGCGATCGTGCTGGGCATCGCGGTCTCCCAGCTGGCCAACTACGCGATCGCGGAGCTGGCCGGGGGCGACGTCAACAACGAGCTGCTCGGGCTGCAGGCCTGGCAGTGGATGCTCGGCGCCTGCCTGATCCCCGCCCTGCTCTATCTGGTCTTCGCGACGGTCATCCCCGAGTCGCCGCGCTTCCTCATCGCGGTCGGGAGAACGGACGCGGCGCGCAAGGTGCTGTCGGAGGTCGAGGGCGAGGGAACCGACCTGGACGCCCGGCTGGCGGAGATCGAGACCTCGCTGCGGGGCGAGCGCCGACCCCGCCTGCGCGACCTGCGCGGTTCCCGGCTCGGGCTGATGCCGATCGTCTGGATCGGCATCCTGCTCTCCGTCTTCCAGCAGTTCGTCGGCATCAACGTGATCTTCTACTACTCGGCGTCACTGTGGCAGTCGGTCGGCATCAACCAGTCGGACTCGCTGCTCATCAGCTTCTCCACCTCGATCATCAACCTCGTCGGCACGTTCATCGCCATCGCGCTGGTCGACAGGATCGGCCGCAGGCCGCTGCTGCTGATCGGCTCCGCGGGCATGACGGCCGCGCTCGCCGTGGCCGCGTGGGCCTTCAGCGCGGGTGTCCCGAGTGGCGAGGCGGTCAAGCTGCCCGAGGCCCAGGGTGCGGTCGCCCTGGTCGCCGCGAACGTCTTCGTGCTGTTCTTCGCGCTGTCGTGGGGTGTGATCGTCTGGGTGCTGCTGGGGGAGATGTTCCCCAACCGCGTCAGGGCCGCCGCGCTCTCGGTGGCCGCCGCCGCCCAGTGGGTGGCCAACTGGCTGATCACCGTCTCGTTCCCTTCGCTGAGCGAGTGGAACCTGGCCGGGGCCTACGTGGGGTACGCCGCCTTCGCCGCGCTCTCCTTCGTCTTCGTGCTGTTCAAGGTACGGGAGACCAAGGGGCGAAAGCTCGAGGAGATGGGCTAGGTTCGCCCCGTGCCGTCCAAGAGACCCGTGCCGTCCAAGAGACAAGAAAGCGCCCCGCCCGCGAGGCGGGCGACCTCCGGAGCGCGGGTCCCGGCGCGGCCGAGCCGCGCCGAGCTCGAGGCGGCCGCGGAGAGGACGATCGAGGACGTGCTCGGGCCCTCGCTGGACGTGCTGTTCTGCGGGATCAACCCCGGCCTGTACTCCGCGGCCACCGGCCACCACTTCGCCCGCCCCGGCAACCGCTTCTGGCCCGCGCTGCACCGCTCTGGCTTCACCCCCCGGCTGCTCTCGCCCGCCGAGCAGGACCTGCTTCCCTCGTACGGGCTGGGCATCACCAACGTGGTGCGACGGCCCACCGCGCAGGCGGCGGAACTGTCCGCCGAGGAGTTCCGCGCGGGCGGGGAGCGCCTGGCGGGGCTGGTCGCCGAGATCCGCCCGAGGGTGCTGGCGGTGGCGGGGGTGACCGCCTACCGGCAGGCGTTCGGCGTGCCCAAGGCCGTGATCGGGCCGCAGGAGAGCGAGATCGGCGGCGCGACGGTGTGGGTGCTGCCCAACCCGAGCGGCCTGAACGCGCACTGGACGCTGGACGGGATCGCGGGCGAGATGCGCAGGCTCCGGGAGTCCCTCGCCTGACCGGCCGGTGCGAGCGCCCCGAGAGCCGGGACGGGTGGCGGGCGAGCACGTCGCCCGCTCGCCCGAAGCCCTCAGAGGCCGGCAGAGGCCGGTCAGAGTCAGAGGGTGGGTCAGGCCGGGGGGCCGACCCTGCGGGAGCGCGTCCTGGAGCGCCCCCGCCCGCGGTGGAGCATACCCAGCACCGCCATCACCAGCCAGGCGAGGAAGACGAACTTGAGCACCCCGAACCCGCCGATCAACACCCCGGCCACCATCACCAGGATGATCAGGGGGAAGAACGGCGGCCCGCCGCGATGACCCCTGGGGTGGCGGCCCCCGGGGCGGTGGTGGCGCCAGGGGTGGGCGTGCGCGCGATGCCGGTGACCCGGTCCCCACGGCCCGCCCGGTCCCCATGGACCTCCGCCCGGCCCCCACGGTCCTCTCCCCGGTCCCCAGGGGGCCCCCGCGCCCCAGGGACCCCAGGTGTCCTCGGACTCCTCCGGCCGGAGGGCGCTCGGGCCGGGCAGGTCCGCGCTCACCCGGGCCAGCTCGCCGCCGGTCCGCGCGGACAGGATCAGTTCGAGGCGCTCGTCGAGCTCCTCACGGGTCAGGCGGCCCTGCACGTAGTGCTCGCGCAGGGACTCCATCGCCACGTCACGCTCGGCGTCTCCGATACGGAGGTCGTCTCGGGGGGTCATGGTCGGGTCACTCCTCGCCGGTGTCGCCGTCGGCCAAGATCTGGTAGAGCTTGCGGCGCGTCTCGACCAGGGTCTGCTTGGCCTGCCGGATCTGCGCGTCGCTGCCGGTCTGCAGGATCTGGAGCATGGCGAACCCCGACTGGCGGGTGATGTCCATCAGCTCCCAGGTGCTGTCGTCGACGTCGGGCGTCATCTCCTCCCACGGGGCGCGCACCTCGTCGGCGTGCTCGGCCACGTAGGCGCGTCCGGCGTCGGTGAGGCCGAAGGTCTTGCGGCCCTCGTTCTCCTCGGCCAGGACCAGGCCCTCGTCGGTGAGCTGCTGCAGGGCGGGGTAGACCGCTCCCGGGCTGGGCTTCCAGCCGCCCTCACTGCGCCGCTCGATCTCCTGGATGATCTGGTAGCCGTTGCACGAGGACTCGGTGAGCAGGGCGAGGATCGCCGCGCGGACGTCGCCGCGCTTCGCCTTGCGCCCCCTCCCGAACGGAGGGCCGCCGAACGGGCCCCCGCCGAACGGGCCTCTGCCCCCCCTGCCGCCCCGGCCCATGTCCCAGGGGAACCCGCCGAAGGGGAAGGGGCCGCGGTGGCCGCGGTGCCGGTGCTCGCGAGGCCCGCCCTCGTGGTGCTCGTGGTGCGTGTGGTGTGGCGCGCGGGGGCCGTGCTCCGGGCCGCCCTCGTGCCATCCGGCGGCCATCTGCCGCCATGCCTCCCTGGCCGCGCGCTTCATCTCGCGCCTGACCTCGTGGGACCCGAATCCGGCCCAGGGAGCGCCCATCGCGTTGGACGATGTCATGCCGTACCTCCATGCTGCGATCGTCTTTTGATCGCTCTCGATGCTTCAAAGATATATCGAGAACATTCTGACGGCAACCTCATGTCACGAAATGTGGGTTATGTGGGACCTGAGGCATTTGATCGTTGGCGGGGTGAGACGCTTCCCGGTCCGCCGGGCCGGGGATCGACCGGGTCCGGCGGGAGTCACCGAGCGGGTGACCCGGCACGGGCCCCGAGGCCTCGCTTCGCCGCCCTCCGCACCTTTTCGACGACTGTCGCGGAGAGTAATAGATCATCACTCTGAGTAGAAGTGAGGCAGATCACGTAATTCTTGCCGGATTCTGGAACAAGTACTGAGACCTGCACGTTACAAAGGACGTAGACGGGATTCGTTCCGCGCCGGAAGGGCTGGGGGGTGCTTTCGGCGCGGAACGGTCCCGTCTGTCGTTTCTCCACGTTTTCGCACGTCCCTTCTTGATCGCGACCCTCCCGGGTTCGCGTCCTGGCCTTCCGGTGACGACCCCCGGAGGGTTCCCGCTCCAGGCCCGCCCCGTGAGGGTGATCACTCCGCCGAGACGCTCCCGGGCCGCCGTCCCAGGCACCATTCGCCCGTTCCATCCGTTCCCCATCCGTAGGAAGATTCGGATGACAGGCACCTCTCGTGAAGGGACGGGAAGATCGAAGCGGACCGTCGTCGCCCTCGGGCGACCCTGGAGTCGGCCGGAAACGATCAGTACGCACGCGACGGGGCCGTCTTGCCCGCGCGACACGCCGATGGCGTGAAATGGCACGGTCCTCCATCTGGAGGAGGCTTTGACGTACAGTCTCCCGAGGTGATCTTGATGGGGGTTTTTGACCGATGATGGGGCATACGCATGCGCTGACAGGGGCGATCGCCTGGCTGGGGGTGGCGCCCGCGCTGGCCGCGCTGCCCTTGCTGACCGAGACGTCCAGGTTCATCGAGACCGGTGTCATGGTCAACGCGCTCAACCCGGCCGAGTTCGTCGCCGGGGCCATCATCTGCGCCGGTGCCGCGATGCTGCCCGACCTCGACCATCCGAGCGCGACGATCGCGCAGACGTTCGGGCCGGTCACCTGGGGGCTGAGCAAGGCGGTCTCGTGGCTCGCCGGAGGCCACCGCAACGCCACCCACTCGCTGGTGTTCGCGATCGCGACGGGCTTCGGCGCGCACTACCTGGCCAACACCTATCCGATCGGCCGCGACATCCTGGTGATCCTGCTCATCGGCCTGGCGCTGCGGGCGATCGGCATCGGCATCCCGGGCAAGAAGTTCGCCTCGGCGATGCTCAACGTCGGCATGACGGCCGGGCTGTTCGTGGTGTTCCGCAGCGACAACGTGGAATACGCCTGGCTGGGGCTCGCGGTCGCGATCGGGTGCCTCACCCACGTCGTGGGCGACTGCTGCACCGAGAAGGGCTGTCCGGTGCTCTGGCCGATGCGGCAGAAGTGGCTGCTGCCGTGGAAGATCGGCATCAAGACGGGCCGGGCCTTCGAGCAGAAGTTTCTCGCCCCGGTACTTTCCGTCGTCGTTCTCGGGCTGCTGTACCTCCGCCTCGCTCCGCAGTGATCATACTGAGGAGTAATTTGATGTCGAGATACCCGGAGGGATATCTTGATATCGAGACATCCGCTGCAACCTGTGGGTGGCCTGGAAGTTAGGCAGACCTAACAGTTCGGGGCGCTCGGGCGGTGCGGCAGGATTCAATCGCGCCCTATGTGCCGGCGCGCCAGACATCAGGTGATGAGGGAGGCGAACCGTGTCCGCGAACAGCTTCGGCAGTCGTGACACGCTCCGCGTCGGTGACGCGGAGTACGAGATCTACCGGCTGGACGCCGTGGAGGGGTCGGGACGTCTCCCGTACAGCCTGAAGATCCTTCTGGAGAACCTTCTCCGCACGGAGGACGGCGCGAACATCACCGCCGACCACATCCGTGCGATCGGCCAGTGGGACCCCAAGGCCGCCCCGAACGTGGAGATCCAGTTCACGCCGGCCCGCGTGATCATGCAGGACTTCACCGGCGTCCCGTGCGTCGTCGACCTGGCGACCATGCGCGAGGCCGTCCGCGACCTCGGCGGCGACCCCGCCAGGATCAACCCGCTCGCCCCGGCCGAGATGGTCATCGACCACTCGGTCATCGTCGACTTCTTCGGCGGCGCCGACTCCTTCCAGCGCAACGTCGACAGGGAGTACGAGCGCAACCGCGAGCGCTACCAGTTCCTGCGCTGGGGCCAGACCGCCTTCGACGAGTTCAAGGTCGTCCCGCCGGGCACCGGCATCGTGCACCAGGTCAACATCGAGCACCTGGCCCGCGTCGTGATGACGCGAAACGTCGAAATCGACGGCAAGACGGTGCTGGCCGCGTACCCGGACACCTGCGTCGGCACCGACTCCCACACCACCATGGAGAACGGCATCGGTGTCCTGGGCTGGGGCGTCGGCGGCATCGAGGCCGAGGCCGCGATGCTCGGCCAGCCGATCTCCATGCTCATCCCGCGCGTGGTCGGTTTCAAGCTGACCGGCAAGCTCCCCGCCGGGGCCACCGCCACCGACCTGGTGCTCACGATCACCGAGATGCTCCGCAAGCACGGCGTCGTCGGCAAGTTCGTGGAGTTCTACGGCGACGGCGTCTCCAGCGTGCCGCTGGCCAACCGGGCCACGATCGGCAACATGAGCCCCGAGTTCGGCTCGACCTGCGCGATCTTCCCGATCGACGGCCAGACGACCGACTACCTCACGCTGACCGGCCGTCCCGCCGAGCAGGTCGCCCTGGTCGAGGCCTACGCCAAGGCCCAGGGCATGTGGCTCGACCCCGAGGCCGAGGAGCCGGTCTTCTCCGAGTACATCGAGCTGGACCTGTCCACGGTCGTCCCGTCGATCGCCGGCCCCAAGCGGCCCCAGGACCGCATCGCGCTGTCGGACGCCAAGAGCGCCTGGCGCGCGGCCGTCAAGGACTACGTGTCGAGCGAGCAGGGCCCGCTCGACGAGGCGTCCGGCGAGTCGTTCCCGGCCTCCGACTCCCCGGCGGTCTCCCACGACGACAACGGCGACAAGCCGCACCCGGCCGGCCTCAACGGCGAGCGCCCGCACAAGGTCGTGCGGGTCACCCTGGCCGACGGCACCGACTTCGAGATCGACCACGGCGTGGTCACCATCGCCGCGATCACCAGCTGCACCAACACCTCCAACCCGTACGTCATGATGGGCGCCGCGCTGCTCGCCAGGAACGCGGTCGAGAAGGGCCTGACCCGCAAGCCGTGGGTCAAGACCTCGCTCGCCCCCGGCTCGCAGGTCGTCACCGGCTACTTCGAGCGCTCCGGCCTGCAGCCGTACCTCGACAAGATCGGTTTCAACCTGGTCGGCTACGGCTGCACCACCTGCATCGGCAACTCGGGCCCGCTGCAGGAGGAGATCTCCGCCGCCATCCAGGAGAACGACCTCGCGGTCACCGCCGTGCTGTCCGGCAACCGCAACTTCGAGGGCCGGATCAACCCCGACGTCAAGATGAACTACCTGGCCTCGCCGCCGCTGGTCGTCGCCTACGCCCTCGCGGGCACCATGGACCTCGACCTGAACAACGAGCCGCTGGGCGTGGGCTCGGACGGCGAGCCGGTGTTCCTCGCCGACATCTGGCCGGCGCCCGAGGAGATCGCGGCGGTCGTCGCCTCCTCGATCGACCAGGAGATGTTCCTGCACGACTACGCCGACGTGTTCAAGGGCGACGAGACCTGGCGCTCGCTGCCGATCCCGACCGGCAACACCTTCGAGTGGGACCCGGACTCGACCTACGTCCGCAAGGCCCCCTACTTCGAGGGCATGCCGCCGGAGCCGCAGCCGGTGACCGACATCTCCGGTGCCCGGGTGCTCGCGAAGCTGGGCGACTCGGTCACCACCGACCACATCTCCCCGGCAGGCGCGATCAAGGTCGGCACTCCCGCCGCCGACTACCTCAAGGAGCACGGCGTCGGGGTCAAGGACTTCAACTCCTACGGCTCGCGCCGGGGCAACCACGAGGTCATGATCCGCGGCACCTTCGCCAACATCCGGCTGAAGAACCTGCTGCTCGACGGCGTGGAGGGCGGTTACACCCGCGACTTCACCCTTGACGGCGGGCCGCAGTCCTTCATCTACGACGCCTCGGCCAACTACCAGGCCGCGGGCATCCCGCTCGTGGTGCTGGCCGGCAAGGAGTACGGCTCGGGATCCTCGCGCGACTGGGCGGCCAAGGGCACCGCGCTGCTCGGCGTCCGCGCCGTCATCGCCGAGTCCTACGAGCGCATCCACCGCTCCAACCTCATCGGCATGGGCGTGCTGCCGCTGCAGTTCCCCGAGGGCGAGACGGCGCAGTCGCTGGGCCTGACCGGCGAGGAGACCTTCGACGTCGTCGGCGTCGAGGCCCTCAACGAGGGCGGCGTCCCGCAGACCGTGACGGTCCGGGCCGACGGCAAGGAGTTCCAGGCGGTCGTGCGCATCGACACCCCCGGAGAGGCCGACTACTACCGGCACGGGGGCATCATGCAGTACGTCCTGCGCTCCCTGCTCGCCAAGAGCTGAGCAGGGGGGCGAGGCCGCACGTAAGCCTCGCCCGCATGGGGGCACACCCCAGACGAGAACCGCCCGGCGGGACACCATCCCGCCGGGCGGTTCCGTGCTTTCCGGAGACTTTCGCGCGTCCCGATGCCCCGGAATCCTGAGGATTTCCGAAGGGCGGTGCCGGGCAGGGGCCGGGGCGGGCGGGGGGAGCGCCGCACCGCGCCGGGAAAAAGGCAGCTCAAAGCCGCGATCCCGGTAACCGCGGGGGTTGGAAGCAGTTGGTGGTGGAGCGTGTATCAGGATGTGTGAGTGATCGTGAAAGGGTGGGTTAAGGCGCGGGGTGTCCACCCGATCACCGCTTACCGGTGGTCATCGGGAAGGCGCCTGGCCTGTGCCCGCTCGTAAGGTCGGGCGGCTGATCCTGGTCGCAGACGTCGATCCCCTCGCCTCGCACGGCGCAGCCACCGTGGGGTACGCCCGCGTGTCTTCGGCGCAGGCGTCTTCCTCGGCGTGCCCGCCTCCACCGCCACTGCCACCGCCGGCAAGGCCACCGGCTCCGTCTGCGGCTTCCTGCGCTCCCGAGGCGGGCGTGGGTCTGTTCGCCGGTCGGGTAGTCGTTGATCATGACTCCTACGCTACGTTGACGGTCGGCGACGTACCGTGAGGGGGAGGGTTGATGCGAGTTCACCAGGCCTACCGCTACGCCCTGGACCCCACCCCCGAGCAGGCGCGCCTGCTCGCCTCCCACTGCGGCGCGGCGCGATTCGCCTTCAACTGGGGCCTGGCCCACGTCAAGGCCGCGATGGACCAGCGTGCGGCCGAGCAGTCCTACGGGGTGCCCGATGAACACCTGACCGAGGTGGCGTGGTCGCTGTACGGCCTGCGCCGGGCGTGGAACACCGCCAAGGGCGACGTCGCGCCGTGGTGGGCCGAGCACTCCAAAGAGGCCTATACCAGCGGTCTGGACGGGGTGGCGCGGGCGCTGAGGAACTGGGCGGCTTCGCGTCACGGCGCCCGCAAGGGGCCGAAGATGGGGTTTCCCCGGTTCAGGTCCAAGCACCGCGCCGCCCCTTCGTGCCGGTTCACCACCGGAGCGATCCGGGTGGGGGCCGACCGCCGTCACGTGACGTTGCCCCGCCTGGGGACGATCCGCACGGGCGAGTCGACCCGGAAACTCGCCCGGCATCTGGAGCGCGGCACGGGGCGGATCCTGTCGGCCACCGTCCGCGGTGAGGGGGGACGGTGGTTCGTCGCGTTCACCTGCGAGCTCGACCGCCCCGACCGCGCCCCGGCCCGGCCGGGCGCCGTGGTCGGGGTGGATCTCGGGGTCAAGGACCTCGCGGTGCTGTCCACCGGCGAGGTCGTCGCCAATCCTAAGCATCACCGCTCGGCGCTCAAGCGGCTGCGCCGGTTGAACAAGCAGCTCGCCCGCCGAACCGGGCCACGCACCCCCGACGGCGGCAGGCGCGAGGCCTCCGCCCGCTGGGCCACGGCCAAGGCCGCGCTGGGCACGGCACACGCGCGGGTGGCCAACCAGCGGCGCGACGGCCTGCATAAGCTCACCAGCCGCCTGGCGGCCACCTGGGGCACGGTCGTGGTCGAAGACCTCACCATCTCCGGGATGCTCGCCAACCGCAGCCTGGCCCGCGCCATCTCCGACGCGGGCCTGGCCGAGGTGCGGCGGCAACTGTCCTGCAAAACCGCATGGAGCGGCGGCAGGCTCGTCGTCGCCGACCGGTGGTTCCCCAGTAGTAAGACCTGTTCGGGTTGCGGCGCGGTGACAGCCAAGCTCGCCCTGTCCGAACGCACCTACACCTGCGCCGGGTGCGGCCTTGCTCTGGGGCGGGATCTCAATGCCGCGCTCCATCTGGCCGCGCTCGCGGCCGACGTCGCCCAGAGTCGCGGGGAGACGCGAAACGCCCGTGGAGGAGCGGTAGGACCCGGCACCCGTGCCGGGCGCGCACCGGCGAAACGGGAACCCCGGAAACGGGGAACGCTCCGGCGCAAGCCGGAAGCTGCCTGAGAGCGCGCTCACCACAGCACACTCACAAGCAACGGTGAAAGGCCGGTCGGACCCGGGACGGTTAAGGGCGCGTTTCTGGATTGTTACCGGCCACAACAAACTTTACCTATGGAGGGTCTGGCGCTCCAGGCCAACGGCGGAATACGTTGCCGCAAACAACATTCAACGGAACGGTGAGCCGAGACCCGGCAGAGCCTTACCCGCGAATTCGGCATGCCGCACGTCCGTACCCCCCAATTTCGAAGAAAGGACCCGTGCACCATGCGCAAGGGGATCCTCAGCCTTACCGCCGCCGCCGCGGCGATGACCCTCGGCCTCACCGCTTGCGGGAGCGACAGCCCCGAAACCAGCGCCTCGAGCGGTGCCGCCCCCACGGAGAGCGCGGCGGCCGCGGGCAAGGTCGGCGTCATCCTTCCCGACAGCAAGTCCTCCGCCCGTTGGGAGACCGCGGACCGCAAGTATCTGGAGGAGGCCTTCAAGGCCGCGGGTGTCGCCTACGACATCCAGAACGCCCAGGGTGACAAGACCCAGTTCCAGACCATCGCCGACCAGATGATCACCAACGGGGCCACGGTCCTGATGATCGTCAACCTCGACAGCGGCACCGGCAAGGCCGTGCTCGACAAGGCCAAGGCGCAGGGCGTGGCCACCATCGACTACGACCGCCTCACCCTCAACGGCGGCGCCCAGTACTACGTCAGCTTCGACAACACCAAGGTCGGCACCCTGCAGGGCGAGGGCCTGGTGAAGTGCCTGACCGACAAGAAGGCCGAGAAGCCGATCGTCGCCGAGCTCAACGGCTCGCCGACCGACAACAACGCCACGCTGTTCAAGAACGGCTACGACGGTGTGCTCAAGGCCAAGTACGACTCCGGCGAGTACGTCAAGGGCCCGGACCAGTCCGTCCCCGAGTGGGACAACACCCAGGCGGGCACGATCTTCGAGCAGATGCTCACCGAGCAGCCGAAGATCGCCGGCGTCCTCGCCGCCAACGACGGTCTCGGCAACGCCGCCATCTCGGTCCTGAAGAAGAACAACCTGAACGGCAAGGTCCCGGTCACCGGCCAGGACGCCACCGTGCAGGGCCTGCAGAACATCCTCGCCGGCGACCAGTGCATGACCGTCTACAAGGCGATCAAGAAGGAGGCCGACGCGGCCGCCGCGCTCGCCATCGGCCTGGCCAAGGGCGAGAAGCCCGCGGCGACCGGGACGGTCAAGGACACCGAGAGCGGCGCCGACGTGCCCTCCGTCCTCCTCGACCCGCAGCCGATCTTCTTCGACAGCGTCAAGGACGTCGTCGCCGACGGCTTCGTGACCAAGGACGAGCTGTGCACCGGCGAGTTCGCCGCCAAGTGCACCGAGGCCGGAATCCAGTAAGGCGCGGAGGGGGCGGCCGGTCGTTCCCCCCGGCCGGCCGCCCCCTCGCGCTCGATCGCGGCACACCTCACCCTGTGACGCCGGGAGACGCGGCAGGTGGGCGTCTCCCGGCGTCGCGGGGCGGGACGCCGCCCGCAGGCGCCCGAGCCGCGCGAGCTTCGCCGCGCGAAATGAACACAGGGAGCACAACCCCATGACCCCCGCACTGGAACTCCGCGGGATCGACAAGAGTTTCGGTCCCGTACAGGTCCTGCACGACGTCTCCCTCTCCGCATACGCCGGAGAGGTGACCGCGCTGGTCGGCGACAACGGCGCAGGCAAGTCCACTCTCGTCAAGTGCGTCGGAGGCATCCACGCGATCGACTCCGGCGAGTACTTCTTCGACGGCAAGCCCGTCCAGATCGGCAGCCCGCGCGACGCGGCCGACCTGGGCATCGAGATCGTCTACCAGGACCTCGCGCTCTGCGACAACCTCGACATCGTCCAGAACATGTTCCTCGGCCGCGAGCACAAGCGCGGCATCGTCCTCGACGAGGACACGATGGAGGAGATGGCGGCCAGGACCCTGGAGAGCCTGTCGGTCAGGACCGTCAAGTCCATCCGCCAGCTCGTCGCCAGCCTCTCCGGCGGCCAGCGCCAGACGGTGGCCATCGCCAAGGCCGTGCTGTGGAACAGCAAGGTCGTCATCCTCGACGAGCCGACCGCCGCCCTCGGCGTCGCCCAGACGGCGCAGGTGCTGGAACTGGTCCGGCGCCTGGCCGACCAGGGCCTGGCCGTCGTCCTGATCTCGCACAACATGAACGACGTCTTCGCGGTGTCCGACCGGATCGCCACCCTCTACCTCGGCCGGATGGCGGCCCAGGTCAAGACCTCGGACGTCACCCACGCGCAGGTCGTCGAACTGATCACCTCCGGCCGCAGCGGGGACCTCGGCCTCACCAACGGAGTCACCGTATGACCGCCACGATTTCGCCGAAGACCGTACACGAGGCACCCTCGATCAGGACCAACGTCCGGGGTTACGCCGAGAGGGTACGCGGCGGCGACATGGGCGCGCTGCCCGCGGTGTTCGGCCTCGTGGTGCTCTGCGCGATCTTCGCCATCCTGCGTCCCTCCTTCCTGACCGCGGGGAACTTCGCCAACCTGTTCACCCAGGGCGCCGCGGTCACCGTGATCGCCATGGGCCTGGTCTTCGTGCTGCTGCTCGGCGAGATCGACCTGTCGGCGGGCTTCGCCAGCGGCGTCTGCGCGGCGGTGCTCGCGATCATGCTCAGCAGCCAGGGACTGCCCTGGTACGTGGCGGTGGGCGCGGCGATCCTCACCGGCGTGGTGATCGGCACCGCGATCGGCTCCATCGTCGCGAAACTCGGCATCCCGTCGTTCGTGGTGACGCTCGCGGCCTTCCTCGCCTTCCAGGGCCTGGTCCTGCTGCTCGTCAAGGGCGGCACCATCATCGCCATCCGCGACGAGACCATCCTGTCGATCGCCAACAAGAACCTCCCGCCCACGCTGGGCTGGATCCTGCTGGTCGTGGGCGTCGCCGCCTACGCCGGCCTCCAGCTGCTGCGTTCCCGCAAGCGCGCCTCCCGCGGCCTCACCTCCGACCCGCTCTCGCTGATCGCGGTCAGGGTCGGCGCCCTCGCGCTGCTCGGCGGTCTCGCCGTCTACTTCCTCAACATCGAGCGCAGCCGCAACGTCGCCGTCGTCTCCCTGGCGGGCGTGCCGCTGGTGGTGCCCATCATCGTGGTCCTGCTGCTGATCCTGACGTTCGTGCTCCGCCGCACGGCGTACGGGCGTCACCTGTACGCGGTCGGCGGCAACGCCGAGGCCGCGCGCCGGGCGGGCATCAACGTCGACCGGATGAAGATCAGTGCCTTCGTGATCTGTTCCTCCATGGCCGCGGTCGGCGGCATCATCGCCGCCTCACGGGCCAGCTCGGTCGACCCCAACACCGGCGGCAGCAACGTGCTGCTCTACGCGGTCGGCGCCGCCGTCATCGGCGGAACCAGCCTGTTCGGTGGCAAGGGCCGGGTGCTGGACGCCATCCTCGGCGGTGCCGTGGTCGCGGTCATCGAGAACGGCATGGGCCTGATGGGCTACAGCTCCGGAGTGAAGTTCATGGTGACCGGATCGGTCCTGTTGCTGGCCGCCATGGTGGACGCGCTGTCCCGCAAGCGGGCGGCCGCCACTGGTCTAAGGTGATCAGCGACTCCGATCCACCGAAGGAACATCACGTCATGCGGGCAGGCCCCTCCCAGGAGGAGATCAGGCGTCACAACCTTGGGGCCCTGCTCCGGCACGTCCATCTGAGCGGCCCCACCTCGCGTGCGGAACTCACCAACCGGATGGGCCTCAACCGCAGCACCATCATGGCGCTGACCGCCGATCTGACCGCCGCGGGGCTGGTCAGGGAGGAGCTCCCCAGGGAGACGGGCAGGGCCGGGCGTCCGTCCCTGGTGGTCCGCCCGGAGTCGGCGCGGGTCTACGTGTTCGCCCTCGACGTGGGCGTCGACCGGCTGGTCGCCGCCCGCGTCGGCCTGGGCGGCACCATCCTCGACCGCCGCGAGACGGTACGGCGGCGCGGTGACTTCTCCCTGGAGGAGATCGTCGGCCCGCTCGCCGCCTTCGCCCGGCAGATGCACCGCAGGACCCGGCCCGACACGGTGTGCGTCGGGGTGGCGGCGGCCTTCTCCGGGGGAGTGGGACGCGGCGACGGGGTCGTCAGGTTCGGGCCCAACATGGTCACCGTGGACGACGTGCCGTTCGCCGACGAGATGACCCGGCGGCTGGCCTTCGGCCTGCCGGTCACCGTCGGCAACGACGCCAACCTCGCCGCCCTCGCCGAGCAGACCAGGGGCGTCGGCGTCGGCTGCCGCGACCTCGTCTACCTCCACGGCGACGTCGGCATCGGCGGGGGAGTGATCGTCAACGGCCAGCTGCTCGGCGGGCACCTGGGCTTCGGCGGCGAGGTCGGGCACATGATCGTCAACCCTGACAAGGGACGGCTCTGCGGGTGCGGCTCGCACGGCTGTCTGGAGGCGGAGGTCGGGGAGCGCGCCCTCCTGGAGGCCGCGGGCCGCTTCGGCTCCCGGGTCGGCAGGGACGCCGTCCGCGCCGCGGTCGACGCCGCCGACCGGGGAGACGTCGTCGCGCAGGCGGCCCTGAGCCGCGTCGGCGACTGGCTCGGCCTGGGCGTCTCCAACCTCGTCAACCTGTTCAACCCCGAGATGGTCGTCTTCGGGGGCACACTCAGGGAGATCTATCTCGGCTCCGCCGCGCAGGTCCGCAGCCGTCTCGCCCTCGACGCCCTGCCCCCGTGCCGCGAGCAGCTGCGCCTGCGCACCTCGGCCCTCGGCGATGACGCCACTCTCGTCGGCGCCGCCGAGCTGGCCTTCTCCCAGGTCCTCGCCGACCCTCTCGAGGTCCTCGCCCGCGCGGGCTCCTGACCCCGCGCGGTTCCCGGTCTCCGATCCCACAACCCCTCTGTGCGCATCTGCTTCTGACCACATCCGGCCATGTGCTTTTAATAATGAAATTTGCTGACTTGTGGTGAATTATGCATGTTTGAGGCCTTTGATAGCTCAAGCAGCACTTGTGACTTATGGGGGGAGCGGGTTACATTCCTGACGATCATTTGTGAGCGGGCTGGGAACTTGCTGTAAGGCATCCTCGCCTGGCGGTCTCGCGCGACCGAACAGGGCTCCCTGATTGTCGACGGGTCGGAGGATGACGGCACATGGGCCGTTCTGCTTGGCTGCTCGGAAACGCTCGCCTGCTGCGCTGGGCGGTGATGGTGACGCTGTTCCTCGCCGTCCCCGGACTGATCCAGCTGACCGCGGAACCCGCCAGGGCGGAACCGGCACCCCCGGTGCAACCGGTCGCCCCGGTGCAGATGACGGGGTCGGCACAGGGCCGTCCCACCCTCACGGACGCGAGCGCGACCATGGCGAAGCCGGACAGGCCGGCCGGTCCCGCGGTGAAGCCCAGGTGGCCCAAGAGGGCGCTGCGCCCGGACTCGCGCCCCCTCCATCGGCGACCGGCGGAGCGCCGGCCGGAGAAGCGGACGGGCACACCGAAGAAGCAGGAGAAATCAGCGGAGACCTCGCCGAAGGCCGCCGCCTCCGGCGCGGCCGACTGCCTGCACTCCGCCTGGTCGAGCTTCGTGACCTACGCCTCGGGCGACACCGTCTCCTACAACGGTCACGACTGGGTCGCCTTCTGGCCGGTGCGAGGCACGGCGCCGGGCAGCTTCCAGTGGACGGACAAGGGGCCCTGCGCCGTCGGCGGAGGCGGGGGCGGGGACCCGTTCACCCCCGAGATCGTGGACATGTTCCCCGACGACGGGGCCTCGGTCTCCTCGCTGACCCCGCTGCTCGTGGCCCACGCCGTCTCGTACGACAGCGGCTACACCCCGCTGCGCTACGCCTTCGAGGTCTGCCGGAGCTTCGAGGAGGAACCGGGCGAGTTCCCCTTCCCCATCCCTCCCGACGAGGAGGACTGGTGCTGGTCGTCGGGGCTCCAGCCCGCCGGGGTCAACACCATCCGGGTGCCCGCCGGCCGGCTCGCGTGGGGCAAGAACTACATCTGGTCCTTCAACGCCACCGACACCACCAGAAACGTGCAGGCGAGCTCGGAGCAGCTGACCTTCACCACCGGGGTCCGCCAGCACGGCATCACCTCCCAGCTCACCGCGCGCGGGGCGAACGGCCAGGAGTTCCACCAGCTGGCAGGGAACTACACGACGGCCTTCGTGGACGCGTCGGTCAAGACCGCCGGTCCCCAGCTCAACGTGACGCGCTCCTACAACAGCCAGGACCCCCGCACCAGCGGGATGTTCGGCGCCGGCTGGTCGACCAGGTTCGACATGGGGATCAGAACCGAGCCGTTCGACGGGGGCACCGCCCTGCTGGTCACCTACCCGGACGGGCGCAGGCTCCGGTTCGCCCCCAACGGTGACGGGACCTTCCAGGCGCCACCCGGCATGCACGCCACGCTCGCGGCGGTCACCGGCGGGGGCTGGCGGCTGATGGACAAGTCCTCCACCTCCTACGCCTTCGACGCGACGGGCCGGCTGACCAGGGTCAGCGACAGCAGGGGACGGGCCCAGAACCTCACCTACGGCGGCGACGGCAGGCTCGCCAGGGTTGTCGCGGACGGCGGCAGGTCACTGACGTTCACCTGGACCGGCGCCCAGGTCACCTCCGTCTCCACCGACCCCGTCGACGGCGCCCCGCTCACCTGGACCTACCAGTACGAGGCGGGCAAGCTCGTCAAGGCGTGCTCGCCGGTCGCGGCGCCCAACTGCACCTCGTACGCCTACGGCTCCGGCTCGCAGTACCAGAGCGTGATCCAGGACGCCGACCCCGCCGGGTACTGGCGGTTCGGCGAGCCCCCGACCGTTCCGAGGCCCGAGCCGACGGGCCCGCCCGATCCCTTCTGCGAGCTCTACCCCGAGGAGTGCGAGGGGATGCCCACCACCACGGCGACCGGCCTGGGCTGGGCCGCGGGCAGCGCCGACTACCAGGGGGTGACCCTCGGCCAGACCGGGGCGCTCACCGGATCGGGCAACGGCGCGGCCACCTTCTCCTCGGCGGACGAGAACGTCAGCGAGGTCAAGCTTCCTAAGTTCGCCGTCCCCAGGCTCGGCTCCGACCTGGCGGTCGAGGCGTGGTTCAAGACCGCCTCCCACGGCATCGTCCTGTCGCTTCAGGAGAACATGGCCGAATGGTTCGGTGTCACCGAGCCCACGATCTACGTGGGCACCGACGGCAGGCTCCGCGGCCAGTTCCGCACCGGCAGGGACGACGCCCACGTCATCTCGCCCATCACCTCCGCCGCCGCGGTCAACAACAACCAGTGGCACCATGTCGTCCTGTCGGCGACCGGGCAGACCCAGACGCTCTACCTCGACGGTCAGCAGGTCGGGACCCTCGCCCGCAAGGCGGACAACAGCTGGCTGCCGAACGCCACCGTGGGCAACGGGTTCATCGCGGACCAGTGGCCGGCGACGCCTCAGTCCGGGGAGCCCGTCAGGTTCCCCTTCAACGGCCAGATCGACGAGTTCGCCCTCTACGACACGCCGCTCTCCGCCGCGCAGGTCACCGCGCACTACACCGCCGCCCGCACCGCGGTGCCGTACAAGCTCGCCAAGATCACTCTGCCGTCGGGCCGGGTGTGGGCCGAGAATGTCTACGACGCCGCGACGGAGCGGATCAAGACGCACACCGACCAGCACGGAGGCGCCTGGCAGGTCGGTGTGCCGGTGTTCAACCCGGAGACCGGCATGTCGGTGGTCACGGTCACCGACCCGCACAACGGCAAGCTCCTCTACGAGCACGACGCGCTGCGCGGCTACCGCCTGGTCTCCGAGACCGACCAGCTCGGCAAGAAGAGCGTCACCGAGTACGACGAGGGCGGTTTCCCGTTCATGGAGATCGACCGCAACGGAGAGTACTCCTACTTCGCGCACGACAAGCGGGGTAACCGGATCTTCGAGGCGCGGTGCGGCACCGACTGGAGCAGCCCCTTCCCGTGCACGACGGAGTACAACTCCTACTACCTGAACGCCGCCAACGAGTTCGACGCCCGCAACGACCAGCTCGTCGTCTCGCGTGACGGCAGGTCGGCGTCGGAGACCGACGACACCTACGCGACCCGCTGGGAGTTCGACGCCTTCGGCGAACTGCTCAAGGAGACGACCCCCGCGACCCCCGACTTCCCCAACGGCCGGTCCTCGACGTACACCTACACCGACGGCACCGAACCCGCCGTGGGCGGCGGCCTGACCCCCGCGGGGCTGCTGGAGTCGGAGAAGGACGCCAAGGGCAACGAGACCGCCTACCGCTACACCGTCTCCGGCGATCTGGCGGAGGAGAAGGACCCGTCGAACCTGGTGACGACGTACGGACACGACGCGCTGGGCAGGGTCACGTCGAGGAAGGAGGTGTCGCAGGCCAACCCCGCCGGCATCACGACCAGGTTCGCCTACGACGGCGCGGGCCGTCTGGTGACCCACACCGGGGCCGGGGTCAGGAACGAGGTCACCGGTGTCACGCACACCACCGAGACGCGCTCGGCGTACGACGCCGACGGCCTCAAGCTGAGCGAGACCGTCGTCGACCTCACCGGGAACGACCCCGAGCGCAAGGTCGCCTACACCTACGACACCTACGGCCGGGTGGAGACGATCACCGGCGCCGAGGGCGGGGTGATCCGGCACGGCTGGGACCACACCGGCGCGCGTACCGGAACGACCGACGAGCTGGGCAACGTCCTGAGCTACGCCTACAGCGTGCGGGGCGAGCTGACCTCGCGCACCCTGAAGAACTGGCGGGGCAGCCCGGTCAACCCGCAGACCCCCAGGGACCTGGTCCTGGAGTCCTTCACCTACGACCCCGAGGGCCGCCTGGCCACCAGGACCGACGTGATGGGCCGCAAGCTGTCGCGCACCTACTTCCCCGACGACTCCCCGGCCCAGATCATCGCCGACGACGTCAGGCTGAACGGCGGGACCGACCCCTGGGACGTGGTCCTGGAGGACAACACCTACGACGCGGCGGGGAACCTCACCAGGCAGCGCACCGGCAACGGGGCCGAGGAGACCGTCTACGTCTACGACGCCGCCGACCGCCTCACCTCCGAGACGTTCGATCCCCAGGGACTGGCCCGTAAGACGGCCTACGTCTACGACGCCAACGACAACGTGATCAAGGAGACGTCGACCGCCGCCGGGACGACCCGCTCGGAGGTGACCGAGGCGGCCTACAACGTCGACGACCTGCTGACGCGCAGGACGGTGGAGAACGGCGCGCAGGACATCGTCACCTCCTGGACGGTCGACGACCGAGGCCTGGTCGTCGCGATGACCGAACCGCGGGGCAACGTGCCGGGCGCGAACGCGGCCGACTTCACCACCACCTACCGCTACGACACGGCCGAGCAGCTGGTCGAGGTCAAGGCACCGCAGGTCAAGGTGGAGAAGGCCGGGGCGGTGGCCGACGCCCGCCCGACCCTCAGGCACGGCTACGACAGCGCGGGCCGCAGGACGCACTCGGTCGACGCTGAGGGCCGGACCACCACGAAGGCCTTCGACCGGCTGGGGCGCACCACCTCGGTGACGGGCGCGGCCTACACCCCGCCCGGCGGCAGCACGCTGACCCCGAAGACGAGCTACGCCTACGACGCCGCCGGCAGGGTCACCAAGTACACCGACGCCCGCGGATCGGTGTGGAGCACCGAGTACGACGCGCTGGACAACCGGGTGCGCGTGACCGAGCCGGGGCCGAACGGCCAGCCGGGCGGCCAGTGGACCTACGAGTACGACACCGCGGGTGAGCTGCTGACGAGCGTCAACCCCCTGGGCGCGCGGACGCAGGCGACCTACGACGACCTCGGCCGCCAGATCACCGCGACGATCGTGGAACGCAAGCCCACGCAGAAGACGCTGATCACCCGGATGGAGTACGACGAGTCCGGCAACAAGGTCAAGGAGACCCTGCCGGGCAGCGGGCGAGTCTTCGAATACAAGTACAACCCCGCCGGGGAGGTCATCTCCGAGACCGATCCCCTGGACAAGGTGACCCGGTACGAGTACGACCTGGCCGGCCGTACCGTCAAGGTCACCGACCCCCTCGAGAACGCCTCCGTCACCGAGTACGACCTGGCCGGCAGGGAGACCGCGGTCAAGGACCTCAACGACTCCGGAGCGGTGCAGCGCACGTTCGGCACCGGTTACGACGTGGCGGGCAACCCGGTCACCGAGACCTCGGGCGAGGGCCGGGTCGTGCGGCGCTCGTACGACGCGACCGGGGCGATGGTCGAGCTGGTGGAACCGGTCACGGCCACCGACTCGATCACGACCACGTTCGGGTACGACGCGAACGGCGAGATGACCCGGAGCACCGACGGGCGGGGCAACACGGTCTGGACGGCCTACAACAACCTCGGCCTGCCGGAGTCGGTGATCGAGCCCGTCACGCAGGCGCACCCCGCGGCGGCCGACCGGACGTGGACCACCCACTACGACGCGGCCGGCAACACCACCGCCGTCGTGCAGCCCGGCGGGGTCCGCGTCGACAGGGAGTACGACCACCTCGGGCGGCTCACCAAGGAGACCGGCACGGGCACGCAGGCCGCCACGCCGGTGCGCGTCTACGGCTACGACCTGGCCGGGCGGGACACCGCCATCGGCGACTACAACCTGGAGTACGACGACAGGGGACTGCTGACCAAGGTCTCCAAGGGGACCACCCAGGTGGCCGCCTTCGCCTACGACGACACGGGCAACGTGACCCAGCGGGTGGACCCGTCCGGGACGGCGACCTTCGGCTGGGACGTCGACGACCGCCTGAAGACGGCGGGCGAACCCGTGACGGGACGCTCCTTCACCTACGGCTACGACGACGCCGACCGGCTGACCTCGCTGACCTCGGCGACACCGAGGACGACGCAGGCATTCGGATACGACGCGATGGACCGCATCACCAGCCACTCGCTCAGGAACTCCTCCGGCACCGAGATCGCGAAGATCACCTACGGCTGGAACAAGGACGACAGCCTCGTCTCCAAGACGACGACCGGCACGGCCGGCGCCGGTGCCAACACCTACGGCTACGACCACGCCGGGCGGATGACCTCGTGGAAGGCGCCGAACGGGAACGTCACCACCTACGAGTGGGACGCCTCGGGCAACCGGACGCGCGCCGGGAGCGAGACCTTCGTCTACGACCAGCGCAACCGGGTGACCTCGGGCGGCGGGACGGACTACACCTACACGCCGCGCGGCACGCTGGCCACCGAGACCACCGGAGGGGTCACCAGGAACCTGACGTTCGACGCCTTCGACCGGCTGGTCGCCGACGGGGACGCCACCTACGCCTACGACGGTCTCGGCCGCCTGGCCTCCCGTACGCGGGGAGGCTCGACGGAGAACTTCGCCTACTCCGGGCTGGAGAACGACATCGTCGCGGTGACCGACGGGGCGGGCGCCGTCCAGGCCAGGTACGGCCGGGACCCGTCCGGCGGCCTGCTCGGGCTCAAGGAGGGGAGCGCCGCCGCCGTCGGGGTGATGTCGGACCAGCACGGTGACCTGGTGGGCACCTTCTCGGGCACCGCGCTGGTCGACTCCACCGCCTACGACCCGTACGGCGAGGTGACGGCGAGGACCGGGACGGCCGCCAGGCTGGGCTACCAGGGGGAGTACACCGACCCGGTCACCGGCAAGGTGAACATGCACGCCCGCTGGTACGTGCCCGGCACCGGCGGGTTCGCCTCCCGCGACGACGTGACGCTGAGCCCGTACCCGTCGATCAACCTCAACCGCTACACCTACGCCATGGGCGACCCGATGTCGCTCGACGACCCGACCGGGAACTGCCCGTTCTGCATCCCGCTGCTGTTCCACGCCGCGCGGATCGCGGCGCAGATCATCGCCCGGCAGATCGCGCAGCGGATCGCCGCCGAGGCCGCCAAGCGGCTCGCGGCGGAGGCCGCCAAGCGGATCGCCGCCGAGGCGGCCAAGCGGGCCGCTCAGCAGGCCGCCAAGCAGGCCGCCAAACAGGCCGCGAAGAAGGCCGCGAAACAGAGCGCCAAGCAGGCCGCCAAGCAGGGAGCCAAGCAGGCCGCGAAACAGGGCGCGAAGAAGGCCGCCAAGCAGGGGATAAAGAAGGGCGTCAAACAGGCCGTCAAGAAGGGCATCAAGCAGGCCCGTAAACAGGTCGGCAAGAAGGTGACCAAGCAGGCCGCCAAGAAGGCGGCGAAGCAGGTCGCCAAGAAGACCGCCAAGTCCACCAAGAAGGCGGTCAAGAAGGTCGCGAAGAAGGTCGCGAAGTCCACCAAGAAGGCGGCCAAGAAGGCGAAGGCCAAGGGCAAGTCGACCAAGTCGAAGCAGCAGCAGAAGAACGAGATCTCCATCGAGATAGGCGGTGACGCCGGCGACATCGGCAGCGCCGAGCCGGTCGACCTGGGCATCGAGTTCTGCGGCAGCTTCAAGGCCTGCGTGAAGGACGTCGTCGAGGACCTCGTCGAGAACACCACCGAGGACCTCGTCGACGACATCATCGACGAGGTCGCCCCCGACCTGCCCGTGGACCTCCCCGGAGCGGGGGGCTCGTGCGACCGCGGGCGCAAGCCCAACAGCTTCGTGCCCGGCACCCGGGTCCTGATGGCCGACGGCTCCACCAGGGCCATCGAGGACGTCAGGGTCGGCGACCACGTCGCGGCCACCGACCCCGCCTCCGGCGTCACCGGGGCCAGGCCCGTCACCACCCTGATCACCGGCGACGGCGTCAAGGACCTGGTCCGCGTCACCATCGACCTCGACGGCCCCCGCGGCGACGCCGCCGACGTCGTCACCGCCACGGACGAGCACCCGTTCTGGGTCCCGTCCCAGCGCGAGTGGGTGAACGCCGGCGACCTCAAACCGGGCATGTGGCTGCGCACCTCAGCGGGCACCCACGTCCAGATCACCGCGATCGAGAAGCGGACCGCCGTCCAGCGAGTCCACAACCTGACGGTCGACGACCTGCACACGTATCACGTTGTCGTCGGTGATCAGGCGATTCTCGTTCACAACGACGGGATCAAAGATGACTTGATGCGGTTGGCTGGAGATGAGATGAATAGAATAAAATGCGAGTTCGAGGCTGGGCGTCGGGACCATATGCCTGGAGCTGTCAGTGCCGGGCGAACCGATGACGGGAAGGTTTACTATGGCGAAAGCGGTAGTGACGAGCCGGTTCGTCCAGAAATTTCAGCTCTCCTGCCGAACCCGAGTCGGCACAGGAGTGGAAGGCCGGCAGACCTTTGCGCTGAGGCGAATCTCTGTTCGCGGGCTTTGGGTGACGAAAAGAGCATGGCGGATCTATCGAAAATGGATGCCGTAACGGTTAACCAGAAGGGTGAGCGATTCAAAATGTGCCCGAACTGCAGCGCCTGGTTCGGTGACACCGTGGGACATGTTCACACGGGTTAGAAGGTGGTCATGTTGTTGAACTTGGAAAACCACTCTTCTGTGATGCGGGAGGTCATCTCTCACTGCCTCTGGGTAAGGCAGTATGAATTTAATGCGGAAGAGGTCGTTGCGAGATATGCGAGAAAAGGCTGGGAGGTTGGTGGCCTTTTGGAGGATTTCATATCTCGCTACTCCAACATGCGATTCATATTTCCTGGCGCATACTTCGGCGCCGAACCTGAGTTGACTACGGACGTAGCCGTTGCTGTGGGGGTGTATCCGGGGTGGGTGGCGGAGGCTCAGAAAAGAGCCGGAGTCAAGCTGTGGCCCATCGGTGAAGCTTTTGAAACTTGCGATGCGGTTCTTCTTGGCGAAGACGGCTTCATCTACTTCTATGGCGATGCGGGTTTGCAACGAGTGGGCTCAGGATTCCCTGAAGCCATGTTGGCGTTAGTGACAGACCGGTGGGATAAAACATTCTTCTGACCCGGATCCGGCGATAGGGCTGATAAAGAGGATTATCGTCAAAATCTCTTCGAGAAATTTATGACTTCTAATCTTCGTGGTGCGGTCTATGGTGGCCGGGGTTGTGCTTTGAGTAGGTATGGACCGTTTGGGGCTGCGGCGATCCGTGGGATGTCGCGCCGTCGGCACCCGGGACCGTGGGTGCCGACGGCGCGGGGTTACTTCACGAGGCCGACGACCAGGTTGCGCAGCTCGATGTGACCGGCCTTGAGCTCGGCGACGTCACCCTCGACGCGCTTCATGGAGAGCTCCAGGTTGCCGACGGAGCGCTTGACCACGGAGAGCTCCTCGCGGAGCTCGGCGTGCCCGGTTCGCATCTCGGCGCGGAGCTCGGCGTGCCCGGTCCGCATCTCGGTGCGCAGCTGGTCCTGCCCGGCGCGCAGCTCGTCCTGCCCGGTTCGGAGTTTGTCCATGTCTGTCCGGATTCCAGACATCTCCGTTCGCAGGTCGGTCAGGACCTCGAAGATCCCGGCGTTGATCACCTTGCTCTCCTCGTTCTCCAGGCGGAGCTTGGCGACGTCCGTTTCCAGGACGCGCAGGCGAATGTCTGTGGTGTTCATGTCCGTCTTTCTCCTTGCCGTCGACCAGCGGGGGGACCGAGCCTGGTTCCGTGGCGTGGAGGGAGCTCACGGGGAGGGATGTTCGGTCGGCGTCGCCAGATTACCCAACGTCACGAGGCGGTCGCCACTCGTGTTCGCGTTTCGGGGGAGACCGCTCGCGCCGGGCCGGGATGAGTCCTGTACCCCCCCCGGGGGGATGCGACTTACACCGGGTGGAAAGAACGACCACCCGTCGCGCGTCCGTGGGACGGCGGCGGGTGGTCGCGGAAATCAGGAGATCGGGGGGAGATCGGGGGTTGGAGGGGCGGGGGTCAGGCGACCCTGGACTTGGGGGCGGAGAAGGTGTTGCAGGCGCCGGGGGTCTCCTGCTGGAAGCCGCGGGTCACCCAGTAGGCGATGCTCTTGGTCGTACCGTGGCTGGCCGTGCTGTAGGCGGCGTTCAGGACGTACCTGAAGTCCGACTCGCGGCGGCCGAGGGAACGCCAGATGCTGCCGATGAAGGCGCCGCTCAGGCACTCGGCCTGGAGCTCGACCTTGCGCAGCTCGGGCAGGTACGCCTTGTCGTTCTTGTACTTCCGCTTGAAGACCGTGGGCAGGATCCCCGAGAGCTGCTGGACGTGGTGGCCGTACTCGTGGGCCAGGGTCTGCAGCAGGAACAGCTCGGTCGCCTGGGAGAGGATCCCCTTGTCGAGGTAGAAGGTGATCTTCTTGTTCAGCGAGCAGTAGACCGCCTGGGCGCCCTTGGGGAACTTGCCGCAGCCGGTCGGGACGCCGATGCGCGTGGTGACCGCGAACCTGGGCTTGGAGAACGGCAGTTTCGCCTTGGAGAACTGGTACTCCCAGCCCTCGTTGAGGCAGTCCAGAGCGAAGCTGAGATAGGTCTCGGCGGTGTCCAGGTCGTCGTTGTAGACCGGCTGCTCAGGACAGGCATCCGGTTCGAGCTTGCCCGTCTTGTAGATCGGGTTGGCGGTCAGGGCGGCCTGGCCCGTGGGTACCGGCGCGAGTCGTCCGGTGGTGACCGCGGCGCCCGCCGTACCGGCGAGCAGGGTGCTCACGAGCACGCCGGAGAGCAGTGCGATAAGGGGGATGCGCATGATCCTCAACCCTAGGGGAGGTGAAAGGGGGGGTAAAGCGGATATGCGGCCACGCTTGGAAAGCGCGGCCGCATATCGCGGTTTCGTGCCGGAGGTCAGGCGACGTGAGGCGTGCCGGAGATCGGGCGACGGGTCGGGCGGCTCAGGCGACGCGGCCGGCCGGGGCCGTCCAGGTGTTGCAGCCGGACGGGGAGCCCGCGTTGAAGCCGCGCTCCATCCAGTAGGCCTGGCTGCGGCCCTTGCCGTGGTCGTTCTTGGGCCAGTTCTTGTGCCCGTTGGCGCTGACCCAGCTGACCATCGCCTCCCACTGCGCCTGCTCGACCGGCAGGTCGTCGGCGGCCTGGCGCAGGAAGGCGGAGGCCAGGCAGTCGGCCTGCAGTTCGAGGCGGCGGGAGAAGGCCAGCTTGGTGGACGAGGAGGCGCGCCAGATGCTGCGGCCGTAGTAGTCCATGATGCCCGCGAGGCGCTGCACGTGGTGGCCGTACTCGTGGGCGATGAACTGGGCGTGGTTGGCCGGGTGGGCGTTCTTCAGGACATCACGCGTGACACCGATGTAGATGGTGCGGTTGCTGGAGCAGTACAGTCCCCCGGCGCTGCTGGGCCACCGGCCGCAGGGGGTGTTCACCTTGGTGGTGGAGAAACGGAGCTTCGGGTGGGAGAACCCCAGGTTGGTCTTCCTGAACTGGGTCTTCCAGGCAAGGTTCAGGCAGCGGATGAGCTTGGTCACGAAGGTCCGGTAGGAGGCCGCGCTCCCCGCGCGGATCTGTCCGGCCTGGCAGCGCATGGTGGGCAGGGTGCCGGTGCGGTAAAGGGGACTGGCCGTCGCGGCGGCCCGGCCGCGCGGGGGTGCCTGCTCCCTGGCGGGGGCGGCGGAGCTGGAGGGGGTGGTCGTACCCGACGTCGTCCCGGTGACCGGCGCGACCTGCTGCGAGGCGGAGGGCGCGATGGTCCGTGCGGCGGACGCGCCGGCCGGGGCCAGGCCCGTCACCAGCGCAAACGTCAACGAGGCGGCAACAAGAGATGATAGTTGCCTATAGGGGAGAGTTTTCATGGTGGGGCAAAGGTTATTGCAAGTGTGGATAAAACGTGCAGAATCACCGCTCTCGGGGGTTGCGTCCTCCATCGCAACTAGACTCGTCGTGACGTTGACTGGACAGAGAGGATGATTCCGTGAGCGAGCGGACCGGGCAGCCTGGAAATCTTCTGGAGTCGGTCAAGGGGCCAGGAGACCTCAAGCGCTTGGCGGTGGACGAGCTACCGGTCCTCGCCGCCGAGATCAGGGATCTCCTGATCTCCTCCACCGCCCGCAGCGGCGGCCACCTCGGTCCCAACCTCGGCGTCGTCGAGCTGACGATCGCGATGCACCGGGTCTTCGACTCGCCACGCGACCCCATCCTGTGGGACACCGGTCACCAGGCCTACGTCCACAAGATGCTCACCGGCCGGGCCGGGCAGTTCGACACGCTCCGCCAGGAGGGCGGCCTGTCGGGTTATCCGAGCCAGACCGAGTCCGAGCACGACATCATCGAGAACTCCCACGCCTCGACCGCGCTGTCGTACGCCGACGGCCTGGCCAAGGCGTACAGGCTGCGCGGCGAGGCCGACCGCACGGTCGTCGCGGTGATCGGGGACGGGGCGCTCACCGGCGGCATGGCCTGGGAGGCGCTCAACAACATCGCGGCGCGCAAGGACCTGCCGCTGATCATCGTGGTCAACGACAACGGCCGCTCCTACTCGCCGACCATCGGCGGGCTCGCCTCCCACCTGGCCTCCCTGCGCACGAACCAGCGCTACGAGGACGTGCTCGACTTCGTCAAGGGCAACCTGACCAAGGTCCCGGTGGTCGGCGCCCCCGTCTACGACGCCCTGCACGGCGTCAAGAAGGGCCTCAAGGACGTCCTGGCCCCGCAGGTCATGTTCGAGGACCTCGGCCTGAAGTACATCGGGCTGGTCGACGGCCACGACGAGCAGGCCGTGGAGTCCGCGCTGCGCAGGGCCCGCGACTTCCGCCGCCCCGTCATCGTGCACGTGCTCACCAAGAAGGGCTTCGGCTACTCCCCGGCGGAGAACCACGACGAGGACTGCTTCCACTCACCGGGCGTCTTCGACCCGCTGACCGGTGAGGAGAAGCCGAAGCCGCACGGCTGGACCAACGTCTTCGGCCAGGAGATGGTGCGCCTGGGCGCCGAGCGGCGCGACATCGTGGCGATCACCGCCGCGATGCTCGGCCCCACCGGCCTGATCCCGTTCTCCGAGGCCTACCCCGACCGCCTCTACGACGTCGGCATCGCCGAGCAGCACGCCCTGACCAGTGCCGCCGGCCTGGCGCTCGGCGGCCTGCACCCGGTGGTGGCCGTCTACGCCACCTTCCTCAACCGGGCCTTCGACCAGCTCCTGATGGACGTCGCCCTGCACCGGCTCCCCGTCACGGTCGTGCTCGACCGGGCGGGCGTCACCGGCGACGACGGCGCCAGCCACAACGGCATGTGGGACCTGTCGATCCTGCAGGTCGTCCCCGGCCTGTCGGTCGCCGTCCCCCGCGACGAGCCCCGCCTGCGCGAGCTGCTGGCCGAGGCCGTGGAGATCGACGACGGCCCGACCGTCCTGCGCTACCCCAAGGGAGCGGTGACCACCGAGATCGAGGCGGTCGGCCGTCTCGGCGAGATGGACGTGCTGCGCGCGGGCGATCCCGACGTGCTGCTCGTGGCCGTGGGGCCGATGGCCGGACTGTGCCTGGAGGCCGCCGACCTGCTCGACGCCCAGGGCATCTCCGCCACGGTGGTGGACCCGCGCTGGGTCAAGCCCCTGGACGAGGCACTGGTGCCGGCCGCCCGCGCCCACAAGCTGGTCGTGGTGGTCGAGGACAACGGCCGGGTGGGCGCGGTCGGCGACGCGGTGGCCCGCATGCTGCGCGACGCCGACGTGGACGTCCCGATCCGCACCTACGGCATCCCGCAGCGCTTCCTCGACCACGCCAAGCGCCCGAAGATCCTCGGCGAGATCGGCCTGACCTCGCAGGACATCGCCCGCCAGATCACCGAGGCGATCGCGAAGCGCTCCCCGGCCCTGGAGAACCACCCGGCCCGCTGACGGCGTCTCCGGCGCCCGCCCCCTCCCGGGGCGGGCGGGCGCGGTGGTTGATCACGAGGAGGCCCGCGACCACGACGGCCACGCACGCGAAGATCGGCACCAGCAGGTGCTGGTTCTGGCGCAGGGCCTCGCCCGCCAGGGCGCCCAGCGACAGGTAGACGGTCACCCAGACCGCGCCGCCCGCCAGGGCCCAGCGGACGAGGCGCGTGTACGGCACGCTCGACGCCCCGGCGACGACCGGGGTGAGCGAGCCGACCACGGGCAGGAAGCAGGCGGCCGCCAGGGCCGGGCCGCCGCCCGTGCCCGTGGCCAGTCGCTCGGCCCGCGACCAGCGCCGCTCGCCGATCCGGCGCCCGGCCCCGCCGTGGCGCAGCCGCGATCCGTACCGGCGGCCGACGAGCCAGCCGCCGGTCGCGTACAGGACACACCCGGCGCACCCGGCGAGCGCCACCACCGCGACGTCCCAGGGATCCGCCAGCGTCGCCCCCGCCACGAGGATCGCCGCGACACCGGGGATCAGCGATCCGGCGAACGCCAGCACCGCGAGGAGTACCGAACCGACCAGGTACGGAGACGACGACTGCAGCATGTCCAGGAGCATGACCCCAGGATCGCGGCCGTGGGCGGCGGGCGGCATCGGGGACCTCCCCCTAAACAACCCCGAGTTGACCGTTCCCTCAAACAACCCAGGAGTTCTCCGTTCGGCGGCCCGTCCGTTGGGCATGTGATCTGAAACACACTGCCGACGGTCGAGGAGGGGCCATGAGTGTCTTGCGCGTCAAGTCGGTGGAGCAGTCGATCTCGGATACCGAGGCACCGGAACACCGGCTGCGCAAGGACCTCAGCGCGCTGGACCTCACCGTCTTCGGCATCGGCGTCGTCATCGGCACCGGCATCTTCGTGCTCACCGGCCGGGTCGCCAGGGAGACGGCCGGACCCGCGGTCGCCCTGTCCTTCGTGGCCGCGGGCGTCGTCTGCGCGCTGGCGGCGCTCTGCTACGCCGAGTTCGCCTCCACCGTCCCGGCGGCCGGGTCCGCCTACACCTTCGCCTTCGCCACCCTCGGCGAGTTCCCCGCCTGGATCATCGGCTGGGACCTGATGCTGGAGATGATGCTCGGCGCCGCGGTCGTCGCGGTCGGCTGGTCGGGATACCTGACCTCGCTGCTGGCGTCCCTGGGCATGACGCTGCCCGGCGCGATCGCGGGGGAGGGGGCGGCGTTCAACCTGCCCGCCGCGCTGATCGTGCTGATCCTCACCGCCGTCCTGGTCGTCGGGATCAAGCTGTCGTCCCGGTTCAACCTGGTCATCGTCACGATCAAGCTCGCGGTCATCCTGCTGGTCATCGTCGCCGGGCTGTTCTTCGTCAGGGCCGCCAACTACTCCCCGTTCATCCCGCCGTCGAAGCCGACCCCCGCGGTGGAGGGGCTGTCCGCGCCGCTGATCCAGGTGCTGTTCGGGATCACCCCGGTCGCGTTCGGGGTGCTGGGCATCTTCAGCGCCGCGGCCATCGTGTTCTTCGCCTACATCGGCTTCGACGTGGTCGCCACCGCCGCCGAGGAGACGCGCAACCCGCAGCGGGACCTGCCCATCGGCATCCTGGCCTCGCTCGGCATCTGCACGGTGCTCTACGTCGCGGTCTCCCTGGTCGTCGTGGGCATGCAGCCCTACGGTCAGCTCAGCGAGGCGGCGCCGCTGGCCGACGCGTTCAAGGCGGTCGGCCAGACCTGGGCCGCGTCACTGATCAGCATCGGGGCCCTGGCCGGCCTGACGACGGTCGTGATGATCCTCATGATGGGCATGTCGCGGGTGATGTTCGCCATGTGCCGCGACAACCTGCTGCCGGGCGGGCTGGCCAAGGTGCACCCCAAGTACCGGACCCCGTACCTGATCACCATCATGATGGGCCTCGTCGTCGCGGCCCTGGCCGGGCTGGTGCCGCTGTCCACCATCGCCGAGCTGGTCAACATCGGCACGCTCTTCGCGTTCGTGGTGGTCTCGATCGCGGTGATCATCCTCCGCCGCACCCGCCCCGACCTGCCGCGTTCCTTTCGCACCCCGCTGGTGCCGCTGGTGCCGATCCTGTCGGTGCTCGCCTGCCTCTACCTGATGCTCAACCTCCCGGTGGAGACCTGGCTCAGGTTCGTGGCGTGGATGCTCCTCGGGGTCCTGATCTACTTCGGGTACGGCTACCGGCACAGCCGGCTGTCGGAACACTCCCGGTGACCGCCGTACGGCTCCCCCGCCGCGGGAGGGCGGGGGAGCCGTACGGGGGACGGATCGTCAGGCGGGGACCGAGGCCACGCCCGGCGGCAGGAAACGCGGCTCGGCGATGCCCGTCCGATCGAGGTAGGGGGTGACGCCGCCCAGGTGGAACGGCCAGCCCGCGCCGAGGATCATGCACAGGTCGATGTCCTGGGGGGCCGAGACCACGCCCTCCTGGAGCATGAGGCGGATCTCCTCGGCCAGCGCCCGCAGCGCCCGCAGCCGCACCTCCTCCGCCGTCGACGGGGAGGTGCCGCCGGTGAAGAGGGCCACCGCCTCGGGGTCCAGCGAGAAGTCCGGCGCGTAGACGCCCGGCTTGCCCGCCGCGACCAGCCGGGCGAGGTTCTCCGACACCCCGTAGCGGGCCGGGAAGGCCTCGTGCATCGTCTCGGCGACGTGCAGCGCCACGGCGGGGCCCACCAGCTGCATCAGCGCGAACGGGGTCATCGGCAGGCCGAGCCCGTCCAGCGCGTGGTCGGCGACCTCCAGCGGGGTGCCCTCGTCGACGGCGCCGATGACCTCGCCCATGAAGCGCGTCAGCAGGCGGTTGACCACGAACGCGGGCGCGTCCTTGACCAGCACCGACGACTTCTTCAGCGACCGCCCGACGGAGAAGGCCGTGGCGAGCGTCGCGTCGTCGGTCTCCGCCCCACGCACGATCTCCAGCAGCGGCATCACCGCGACCGGGTTGAAGAAGTGGAAGCCCACCACGCGCTCCGGGTGGCGCAGCCCCGAGGCCATCTCGGTCAGCGACAGCGAGGAGGTGTTCGTGGCCAGCACGCACTCGGCGGAGACGACCTCCTCCACCTCGGCGAACACCTTCCGCTTGACCTTCATGTCCTCGAACACGGCCTCGATGACGAAGTCGGCGTCGGCGAACGCGTCCTTGGTCAGCGAGCCGGTCACCAGGGCCTTGAGCCGGTTGGCCTGGTCGGCGGAGACGCGCCCCTTGCCGAGCAGCTTGTCCACCTCGGCGTGGACGTAGCCGACGCCCTTGTCCAGCCGGGCCTGGTCCAGGTCGGTCAGCACGACCGGGACCTCCAGGCGGCGGGCGAACAGCAGTGCCATCTGCGAGGCCATCAGGCCCGCGCCGACGACGCCGACCTTGGTCACCTTGCGGGCCAGCGCCTTGTCGGGGGCGCCCGCGGGCTTCTTGGCCCGCCGCTGGACCAGGTCGAAGGAGTACAGGCCGGCGCGGAGCTCGTCGCCCATGAGGAGGTCGGCCAGGGCCTGGTCCTCGGCGTCGAAGCCCTCGTCGCGCGAGGCGGTGCGGGCCAGCTCGACCAGCTCCAGCACCCGGTAGGGGGCCGGGGAGGCGCCGTGCAGCCTCATGTCGAGCAGGAAGCGCGCGTCGGCGACCGTCTTGGCCCAGTCGTCCCCGCTGTGGTCGGTACGGGAGACCGTCACGTCACCGCGCAGCACCTGGGCGGCCCAGCGCAGCGACTCCTCCAGGAAGTCGGCGGGCTCGAACATCGCGTCGGCGACACCGAGCGCGAACGCCTCCCTGCCCTTGATCATGCGGTTCTGCGAGAGCGGGTTCTCGACGATCAGCTTGACGGCCGCGGCCGGGCCGATCAGGCGGGGCAGCAGCTGGGTGCCGCCCCAGCCGGGGACCAGGCCGAGGAAGCACTCGGGCAGCGCCACGGCGGGCACCCCGGAGGAGATGGTCCGGTACGTGCAGTGCAGCGCGACCTCCAGGCCGCCGCCCATCGCCGCGCCGTTGACGAAGGCGAACGAGGGCACGTCCAGCTCGCCGAGGCGGCGGAACACGTCGTGCCCCAGCTTGCCGATCCGCAGCGCCTGCTCCCGCTCGGTGACCAGCGCGGCCCCCTTGAGGTCGGCGCCGACGGCGAAGACGAACGGCTTGCCGACGACGCCCACCGCCGCCAGGTCGCTTCGCCCGGCGACCGCGTCCAGGGCCTCGCCCAGCGAGGTCAGCCCGCCGGGGCCGAACGTCGACGGCTTGGTGTGGTCGAAACCGTTGTCCAGCGTGATCAGGGCCATGGTGCCCGCCCCGTACGGCAGCTCCACGTCGCGGACGGCCGCCCGGGTGACGACCTCGTCGGCGAAGAGCTCCGCGATGTCGGTGGTGCCCGCGCTGCCCGTCTTGGTGTCCGTCACTTCTCACCCTCCCAGCCGAGGTTCTCCCAGATGACCGTTCCGCCCATGCCCAGGCCCACGCACATCGTGGTCACGCCGTAGCGGACGTCGGGGTGCTCGCCGAACTCGCGGGCGAGCTGCGTCATCAGGCGCACCCCGGAGGAGGCCAGCGGGTGGCCGAAGGCGATGGCGCCGCCGTAGGGGTTGACCCGGGGGTCGTCGTCGGCGATGCCGAAGTGCTCAAGGAACGCCAGCACCTGCACGGCGAACGCCTCGTTGATCTCGAACAGCCCCATGTCGGAGATGGAGAGCCCGGCCAGGCGCAGCGCCCGCTCGGTGGACGGGATCGGCCCGACGCCCATCACCTCGGGGTCCACGCCCGCGAAGGCGTACGAGACCAGGCGCATCTTCGGCGCCAGGCCGAGCTCCTCCGCGACGTCGGCGGCGGCCACGACACAGCCGGTGGCGCCGTCGTTGATCCCGGAGGCGTTGCCCGCGGTGACCCGGCCGTGCGGGCGGAACGGGGTCTTCAGCCCGGCGAGGCCCTCCAGCGTGGTGCCCGGGCGGGGTGCCTCGTCGGCGGTGGCCAGCCCCCAGCCCTTCTCCGCGGACCTGATCGCCGTCGGGACCAGGTCCGGCTGGATCCTGCCGTCGGCGTACGCCTTGGCGACCTTCTCCTGGGAGGCGAGGGCGAAGGCGTCCGCGCGGTCCTTGGTGATGGAGGGGTAGCGGTCGTGGAGGTTCTCGGCGGTCATGCCCATGACGAGGGCGGAGCCGTCCACGAGCTGCTCGGCCAGGAAGCGGGGGTTGGGGTCGACGCCCTCGCCCATGGGGTGGCGGCCCATGTGCTCGACGCCGCCGGCGATGGCGACGTCGTAGGCGCCGAAGGCGATGCCGCCGGCGACCGAGGTCACCGCGGTCATCGCGCCCGCGCACATGCGGTCGATCGAGTAGCCGGGCACGGTCTTGGGCAGGCCGGCCAGGATCGCGGCGGAGCGGCCCAGGGTCAGGCCCTGGTCGCCGATCTGCGTGGTGGCCGCGATGGCCACCTCGTCGACGCGCTCGGGGGGCAGATTCGGGTTACGCCGGATCAGCTCGCGGATGACGCGGATCACCAGGTCGTCGGCGCGCGTCTCGGCGTACAGGCCCTTGGGGCCCGACCTGCCGAATGGTGTGCGCACACCGTCGACGAATACGACGTCACGAGACGAAGGCACGGGGTTCGCTCCTCGTTGCTGGATGGCTTCCCCACCATGCTACTCGTCAGTAACAACGCTTGGCGCGGCCGGGCGCGCGCGAGGTGGGTAAGTTGTCCCCAAGGGTGTGCGGGCTTACGGCCCCACCTCGCGGGCCGTGTCCCGGGATGCGGGGCGGGGGTAACTCTGGCAGACTTTGGAAAACGCTTTCCGGGAGGTTGTCGGTGGTCACGCTTGAGGATGTCGCCCGGCAGGCGGGCGTCTCGCTCGCCACGGCGTCGCGGGTGCTCAACGGCAGCACCCGGCAGGTGGGCGCCTCCCTGCGGGCCAAGGTGGAACTGGCCGCCGCCGAGCTGGGGTACCGCACCAACGTGGCCGCGCAGACCCTCGCCAGGGGGGCCAGCAACGTGATCGGCCTGGTCGTCCACGACCTCACCGACCCCTACTTCGCCGCGATCGCCGACGGGGCCATGCGGGTCGCCGAGAGCCAGGGGCTCATGGTCATGATCGGCACGACCCACCGCGACCCCCAGCGGGAGATCGCCTACGTCTCGACGCTCAACGCCCAGCGGGTCCGCGCCGTGCTGCTCGTCGGCTCCCGGGTCACCGACCAGGAGGCGACCCGGCGGCTCCGGACGGAACTCGACCACTACCGGGAGTCCGGGGGCCGGGTCGCCTGCGTGGGCCAGAACCTGCTCGGCGTCGACACGGTGGTGCCGGACAACCGCCTGGGCGCCGCCGAGCTGGCCCGAGCCCTCGCCGGGCTGGGGCACCGCAACTTCGCGATCCTCGCCGGGCCGGACTGGCTGATCGCGCCCAGGGACAGGGTGGAGGGGTTCACCGGCGCGCTGGAGGAGCTCGGCCTGCCCGCGCCGCGCGTCCTGAACGGCTCCTTCGACCGGGAGGGCGGCTACGCGGCGGCCACCCAGGTGTCGGGGGTCACGTGCGTCTTCGCCGTCAACGACGTGATGGCGGTGGGCGCCCTGGCCGCCTTCAGGGACCGGGGCATCCGGGTTCCCGAGGACGTCTCCGTGGCGGGCTTCGACGACATCTTCACCCTGCGCGACCTGGTTCCCTCGCTGTCCACCGTACGGCTGCCGCTCGCCGCCATGGGCGGCCGCGCGCTGGAGCTGGCCCTCGACCCTTCCGAGGAGTCCAGGGCCGAGATCGTGACCGGCGAGGTGATCCTCCGGGAGAGCACCCGCGGCCTGGGGTGACCACCTCCGTCCAGGGAAGCCGGTCCGCCGCCCGTCACGGCGAGCCGGATCCGGCGGCCCGGCCGCCACGGGGTCGTCATGAGAGGCCGGAGGCGGTGAGGCCGGCACGACGATCGGCCCGGACACCTTCCGGGGTGTCCGGGCCGATCGTGTCGTAGGGGAGGGTGGGGACAGGGAAGAGAGGGGAGTGGCGGGGAGGGGGTCAGCGCATGCCGGGAACGGGGTTTCCCTGCTCGTTGACCGGCGGGACGATGATCTGCCCGCGCAGCCAGCGGATCGTCCTGATGACCCCGTCGCCGTAGCCGGGGGAGTGCTGGCGGCCCCGGCCGAGCTGGCGGGAGACGTCCTCGGCCGCGCTCTCCTCCATGCCGAGGTTGAGGCCGGTCGGCCCGTGGATGGGGCGGGGCGTGTTACGGACCGGGGACTTCCTGCGCGTGCCGAGGACCCACTCGCACACGGCGATGGTGCCCGCGCACCATTCCTTCTCCCACTCGCCCGACGCGTTGGGCCGGCCCTCGGCGGCCAGCTGGGCGATCCTGGCGATCTCGGCCTCGGTGCGCAGGATCACGCCGCGCCCGCCGACCAGGTGTCCCCAGCCCTCCGAGGATCGGCGGCCGGGGATGGGCAGCCCGTCCTTGGCGCCGATCAACCAGTTCAGGGTGCTGATGACCCCGTCGGCCGGCACGACCCGGCCCTCGCGCGGAACCCGCTCGGCGGCGTCGATCTCGGCGCGCGCGTCGGCGAGGGTGGGCTGGGAGCCGTTGGTGGGGCGGCCGCTGATCGGCGCCTGCTCCCGCTTGCCCAGGGCCCAGAGGATCGCCTCTCCCTGGCCGGAGGGGGCCGAGTCGGGGTTGGCCGCCTCCCACTCCCTGATCGCTTCCAGTACGGCCATCACATGTTCCGGCGGCCGCTGTACGGCGGGGCTGGCTTCGCTTTCTGCGGTCGTCATACCCCTACCGTACGAGTACCTGCCATGTCACTCCAACGTGAAGCGGTAATCCGGGCCCTGCCAACGCGTTTTCCCGCGTGTTGGAACGGTCCCCCGCCCCCGGAACGCCGTGGCGGGGGACCGCGTGTCAACCGCCGACGAACTCGGCGAAGGCGGCCTTCACCCTGGCCAGGATCCCGTCGGGGTCGGCGGCCCACACGTCCGCGTTGAAGATCTCCACTTCGACGTCCCCCGTGTAGCCCGCCTCGGCCACCGCCCGGGTCATCGGCGCGAAGTCGATCACCCCGTCGCCCATCACCCCCCGGCCGAGCAGCACGTCGGCGGGCAGCGGCGACAGGAAGTCGCACACCTGGTAGCTCGCGATCCGGCCCGACGCCCTCGCGATCTCCTCCAGCACCCGCGGGTCCCACCACACGTGGAAGGTGTCGACGACGACGCCCACCTGCTCGGCGGGGTGCGCCTCGGCCAGGTCGAGCGCCTGGCCGAGTGTGGACAGCACGGCCCGGTCGGCGCAGTACATCGGGTGCAGCGGTTCGAGGGCGAGCCGCACCCCGCGCTCGCCCGCGTACGGGGCCAGCACGGCCAGCGCCTCGGCGACCCGCTCCCGCGCGGCGGGCAGGTCGCGGGAGATCGTGCCCAGCGGCTCGCCGGGCACCACGCCGGGCAGGCCGCCGACCACCATGACCAGGCAGGCGGCGCCCAGCGCCGCGGCCTCGTCGATCGCCCTGCGGTTGTCGTCCAGGGCCTCGGGCCCGCCGGAGGTGAGGAACCCGCCCCGGCACAGCGACGACACCCGCAGCCCGGCGTCCGCGACGAGCTTGACGGTCTGCTCCAGACCCTGCGCGGCGACGTCCTGCCGCCACAGGCCGATGGCCTCGACGCCGTGCCGCACGCACCCGTCGACGGCCTCGGCCACCGACCACCGCTTCGTGGTCCACTGGTTCAGCGAGAACCGGCTCGTGCGCGCTCTCACCGGCCGTTCACCGCCAGCAGGGAGCGCATCCGGGAGACCGCCAGCTCGGGGTCGGCCAGCAGTCCGGCCCCGTCGGCCAGGCGGAACACCTCGGCCAGGTGGGGCAGGGAACGGGCCGCCTGGGCGCCGTTGACCATGGCGAAGGCGTCCTGGTGGCCGTTGAGCCACGCCAGGAAGACGATGCCCGTCTTGTAGTTGTACGTCGGGGCCTCGAAGATCTTCCGTGAGAGCGGGACCGTGGGCTCCATGATCTCGTCGTACCGTCCGAGGTCGCCCGCGTCGAGCGCCTCCAGGGCCGCCGCGGCCGCGGGGGCGATCGCGTCGAAGATGCCCAGCAGGGCGTGGCTGCCCGACTTGATGAGCGAGGGGTAGTTGAAGTCGTCGCCGGTGTAGAGCCGCACGCCCTCGGGCAGCGCCGCGCGCAGCCCGATCTCGTGCTCGGCGTCCAGCAGCGAGACCTTGACCCCGTCCACCTTCGCCGCGTGGTCGCGGATCAGGGACAGGAACGACGCGGTGGCCTCGGGCACGTCCCGCGAGCCCCAGTAGCCCGCCAGGTTCGGGTCGAACATCTCGCCCAGCCAGTGCAGGATCACCGGCCGGTCGACCCGGGAGAACAGCTCGCCGTAGACCCGGTGGTAGTCCTCCGGGCCCCGCGCGATCGCGGCCAGCTGACGGCTCGCCATCACGATGACCCCGGCGCCCGCGTCCCGCACGGTCTCGATCTGCTCGGTGTAGGCCGCCACGACCTCGTCCAGGGTCCGGGCGTGCGGGGCCTGGTCGGTGCCCGCGCCGCAGGCCACCAGCTCCGCCGGGTCGCCGAAGGCCTTCGCCTCGGTGGCGCTGCGCCGGATCAGCTCGCGGGTGGCCGCCCAGTCGAGACCCATGTTGCGCTGCGCGGTGTCCATGGCGTCGGCGACCCGCAGCCCGTACGACCACAGGTGGTGCCGGAAGCGCAGGGTGGCGTCCCAGTCGACGGCGGCCGGGGAGCCGGGGGTGTTGTCGCCGAGCGGGTCGGCGACCACGTGGGCGGCGGCGTAGACGACGCGGCTCGCCGCCGGGCCCTCGGGCCTGGTCCAGGTGACCGGCTCGCGCAGGGTGTGCTCCCCGCCGGGCAGCGCGATCCTCAGGGCGGTCATCAGGGCTCCACCGGCAGGCGGCGGCCCTCGGCGGAGGAGCGCAGGCCCAGCTCGGCGAGGCGGACGCCGCGCGCGCCCGAGGCGAAGTCGTAGGGGAAGGGCGCGTCCTCGGCCACGTGGCGGACGAACAGCTCCCACTGGATCTTGAAGCCGTTGTCGAACTCCGCGTTGTCGGGCACCTCCTGCCAGCCGTCCCTGAAGCGGGCGGTGGCGGGCAGGTCGGGGTTCCAGACAGGCTTGGGGGTGGTGGCGCGGTGCTGGATCCGGCAGTTGCGCAGGCCCGCGACGGCGCTGCCGTGCGTGCCGTCCACCTGGAACTCCACCAGCTCGTCGCGGTTCACCCTGACGCTCCAGGAGGAGTTGATCTGCGCGATGGTACCGCCCTCCAGCTCGAACACCCCGTAGGCGGCGTCGTCGGCGGTGGCCCGGTAGCTCTCGCCCCGCTCGTCCACCCGCTCGGGGATGTGGGTGACGGCCTGGGCGTAGACCGAGGTGACCCGGCCGAACAGGTTCTCCAGCACGTACGCCCAGTGCGGGAACATGTCGAGGACGATGCCGCCGCCGTCCTCGGTGCGGTAGTTCCACGACGGGCGCTGCGCGTCCTGCCAGTCGCCCTCGAACACCCAGTAGCCGAACTCGCCGCGCACCGACAGGATCCGGCCGAAGAAGCCGCCGTCGATCAGGCGCTTGAGTTTGAGCAGGCCCGGCAGGAAGAGCTTGTCCTGCACGACGCCGTTCTTCACACCCCTCGCGGTCGCGGCCTCGGCCAGCGCCAGCGCGTCCCCGTACGTCTCGGCGGTCGGCTTCTCCGCGTAGACGTGCTTGCCCGCCTCGATCGCCGCGAGCACGGCCTTCACCCGGGCCTGGGTGACCTGGGCGTCGAAGTAGATCAGGTTGGCGTCGTCCGCGAGGGCGGTGTCGAGGTCGGTGGTCCAGTCCGCGATGCCGTGCTCGCCCGCCAGCCTCTCCAGTTTCTCCGCGCTCCGGCCCACCAGCACCGGCCTGAGCAGAACCCTCCCGCCGTCCGACAGCGTCACGCCGCCCTGCTCGTTGATCGCCAGGACCGATCGGACCAGGTGCTGGCGGTAACCCATGCGGCCCGTGACACCGTTCATCACGACGCCGATGCTTTGCGGGGACATCTTTTCTCCGACCTCCGATTGGAAAGCGCTTTCCTTTCCACGGTACGGCAGCCGTCCCGCCTGCTGCAAGCGCCGAGGGAAAGGAGGGGTGAGCTGGAGGGCGTCCGCGGGGGCGGCGGACGGGCCGCGCCGGCGGCCGGTCCGAGGGTGGCGTGCGCTCCTCGCCCTCCCGGCGGCGCGGGACCGGTAAACTCCGGTCACCGATCGTTCGAAGATGGGGGCTGGGGTGTCGGCCATCCGGCTGCTGGTGCTCGGGGCCGTCCGCGAACGCGGCCGGGCGCACGGTTACCAGGTGCGTAGCGACCTGGAGAGCTGGGGCGCGCACGAGTGGTCCACGGCCAAGCCCGGCTCGATCTACCACGCGCTCAGGCAGATGGCCAAGCAGGGGCTGCTGCGCGCCCACGAGATGGCGCCGAGCGCCGCGGGCGGACCGCCGCGCGTGGAGTACGAGCTCACCGACGCGGGTGACGCGGAGTTCCTGGACATGTTGCGCAAGGCCCTGGCCAGGCACGACCAGAAGATCGACGAGCTGACGGCCGGGGTGGGCTTCCTCACCTGCCTGCCCAGGGAAGAGGTGGTCGCGCTGCTGAAGGAGCGGCTGGCGGCACTCGACGGCTGGCGGGCGGAGGTCGCCCGCCACTGGACGCCCGACGACGCCGACTCCCGGGACGGGGAGCCGATCGCCGAGATCATGCGACTCTGGACGCACTTCTCCGGCAGCGGCGCCGAGTGGACCCGCGGGCTGATCGAACGCCTGGAAAGAGGCGCGCACACCTCCTGAGGGAGGCCGCGTCGCGCCGTCGGCCCCCCGAGGCCACCAGCCCGCCCCTGGCGCGGCCGGCCACGGATCCTCGTTCGCCGGGGTTCCCGCGCGGATACACGACGATTCGGAGAACGCCGTCGTTCATTTGCCGATACCCTCGAATCCGGCAGTAGTAAAATTTGACTAGTGTTCATCCGGAGAGTGACATGGCCAACGAGACGACCGTGCCGGCACTGCCCTGCCGATCGATCGACGAGATCGAGGAGTTCTACACCGCGCTGGGTTTCACCAGGACCTATCACCAGGTTCGCCCGAACCCGTACCTCGCCCTACGGCGGGAGGACATCCATCTGCACTTCTTCACCATCCCGGGCTTCGACCCGGAAGACTCCTACGGCACCTGCATCATCACCGTCCCCGATACCGGAGCTCTCTTCAGCGCCTTCGCCGAGGGCATGCGATCCACGTACGGCAAGCTCCTGATCTCCGGGATCCCCCGGATGACCAGGCCCAGGAAACGGAAGAACGCCGACGACCTCGCCGGGTTCACGATCGTCGACCCGGGAGGGAACTGGATCCGAATCTTCCCCTCTTCCAAGGACGCGATTCAGGAGGAACCCCCGACCGGCAGACTCGCCACGGCACTGCAGAACGCCGTCGTCATGGGCGACTCCCGCGGCGATCACCGGCAGGCCGCCAAGATTCTCGACGGCGCGCTGGCACGAGCCGGGGACGCGCCGAACGCGGACCTCGTCGAAGCGCTCGTCTACCGCGCGGAGACGGCCCTGGCGCTCTCCGACCGCGAGCGGGCGGGCGAGCTGCTGGCCCGCGTCCGCGCGATCCCCCTGGACGCCGCGGAGCGGGAACGGCTGGCCGACTCGCTGGCCGGCGCCGACGACATCGAGGCGATCCTGTCGGCCGGTTGAGCCTCGCGAGGATTCCGGCGTTCACCAGATCTTCATGCCGCGTTGGCGGGGAAAGGGGAGGGCCGCGCCTTTCCGTGCGCCGTGTCGTCGCAGATCAAACGCATCCGATCATGGACCGAGGCAGTATCCGACCAAGCGCGCCCTGACTCGTCGTCAAACCATGACATTTCAGCATTTGTCATGAGTTGAGACGTTCCGTCTGTCGTCCTCTCGCCGTGCCCAGACCCCCCGACTGGCCGAGGTGGAGCGACAGAAGGGGCCACTCGTGAAACGAGTCGTCACCGGGCTTTCCGCTGCCCTCACGGCAATTCTCCTCACCGTCTCCCTGACGACGGGGACGGCGTCGGCGACCCCGCCGAACATCCCCTCGGCGTCCACCGCCGCCAGCAGGCTGGCGACGCTCACCGTCGCCCCGGAGACCAACCAGTCCTCCTACGACCGGTCGCTGTTCAACCACTGGATCACCATCAGCGGCGCCTGCAACACCCGCGAGACGGTGCTCAAGAGGGACGGTACGGGAGTGGTCGTCAACTCCAGCTGCGTGCCCACCTCCGGCAGGTGGTACTCCCCGTTCGACGGCGCCACCTGGACCGCCGCGAGCGACGTCGACATCGACCACATGGTGCCGCTCGCCGAGGCGTGGCGCTCGGGCGCCTACGCCTGGACCAGCGCGCAGCGCCAGGCCTACGCCAACGACCTGGGCGGTCCCGAGCTGTGGGCGGTCACCGACAACGTCAACCAGGCCAAGGGCGACCAGGACCCCTCGACGTGGCAGCCGCCGCTGGGAGGCTTCGACTGCACCTACGCCAGGGCGTGGATCCAGGTGAAGTACTACTGGAAGCTGACGCTGCAGAGCTCGGAGAAAAGCGCCCTGCAGGGCATGCTCGCGACCTGCTGAGCGTCTCGTCCCCCTGGCCAGGGGGACGAGACGCCCGCCGTCGTCCCCGCGGGGCGAATGTCCCGGGTTCTTCGCCGGTCGCGTGAAAAGCGCGCGGAAGCGCGTACCCGCGCGTGTCGAGCCGGACACGAAGGGTAGTCGTCCTTTGAAGGATTCCCGCGAGGGCGGATGTGACGACGGCGATTCGTGCGACCAGGTGGAGGGCTTCGGGCATGGAGACGGGAAAGCTCGCGGAGGTATTTCTGGACAGCGCCTACGAATCGGTCGGGCGGGCGCGCCGCGAGACGCGCGAGGCCCTCGGCCCGGACCACGTCCTGCTGCCGGACGTGGTCCAGGTGGTCTCGGAACTGCTGGCGAACGCCGTGGAGCACGCCGACCGCGGGCTGGTGGGCGACCTGATCGGCCTGACGCTGAGCGCCACCCTCGACTCCGTCCACGTCGAGGTCTCCGATCCCGGCTCCGCCTCCCGCGCCCCGTACATCCCGCGGGACCTGCCTCCCGGTGCCGGGCGCGGGCGCGGCCTGCTCATCGTCGACCGGCTCTCCGGCGGGCGCTGGGGGACCCGCGAGCACGGCCCGGGGCTGGGCCGGACGGTGTGGTGCGCCGTTCCCTACGTGCGGCCGGAGCCGCTCGCGGCGGAGGAGGACGAGGCGGAGCGGTTCTCGTCGTGGACCCTCTCGGCGGCCTGCCGGAACTGAGCCGGAGCGTTCCCACAGGCCCGGGAGCAAGGCTGGGGAGCCAGGTCGGGGAGCCGGACGGGGAAGCCGGGCCGGAGCGGGCCAGGCCCGCCCGGGTCCCGGAAATAGTGATCTACTTTGTAAAGGGCGGGGGTCTCACGCCTGTCCCTTGATCTCCAGGCGGAGTAGCGCCTTGGCGATCGGATGGGCGGTCAGCCCGATCTGCCACTCGCGGGCGCCCAGCTCGCGCAGCCGGGCGATCACGGCCTCGTCGTCGATGACCGGGGGAGGCTCCCAGGTCAGCCGGCGTACCGCGTCGGGCTGGATCAGGTTCTCCGCGGGCATGTGGTGCTCGTCGGCGAGCGCGGCCACCACGGCCCTGGCGGCGGCCAGCCGGCGGGCGGCCACCGGGTCGCGGTCCATCCACCGGTTGGCCGGCGGCGGTCCGTCGCCTGGGGTGCTGGGCTGCGGCAGCTCCGCCTCGGGCAGCGAGCGGGCGGTGCCGATCGCGGCCAGCCAGTCGCGCAGGTGCCGCCGGGCGCTGCGGCCGGTGAACGGGGGGATGTCGGTGAGCGCCTTGGTGGTGCGGGGCAGCTCCAGCGCGGCCGTGACGATCGCCGAGTCGGGCAGGACCCGCCCGGGGGCGACGTCGGACTCGCGGGCGAGCCCGTCGCGCAGCGTCCACAGCTCCCGTACCACCGCCAGCCCGCGCAGCGAGCGGACCTTGTGGATCCCCGAGGTGCGCCGCCACGGGTCGGAGCGCGGGGCGGGGGCCTTGTGCGCGAGCACGGCGGCGAACTCCTCACGGGCCCACGCCAGCTTGCCGCTGGAGACCAGTTCCTCGTGCAGGACGTCGCGGAGCTCGATCAGCACCTCGACGTCGAGCGCGGCGTAGCGCAGCCAGTCCTCCGGCAGCGGGCGGGTGGACCAGTCCGCTGCCGAGTGGCCCTTCTCCAGCCTGAATCCGAGGACGTTCTCCACCATGAGGCCGAGCCCGACCCGCTCGTAGCCGAGCAACCGGCCGGCCAGCTCGGTGTCGAACAGCTCGCGCGGGTGGAAGCCCACCTCGGCCAGGCACGGCAGGTCCTGGGAGGCGGCGTGCAGCACGATCTCCGCGTCGGCCAGCGCCGCGTCGAGCCCCGACAGGTCGGGGCAGCGGATGGGGTCGATCAGGGCGCTGCCCGCGCCGGCCCGGCGCAGCTGGACCAGGTAGGCGCGGCCGCTGTAGCGGTAGCCGGAGGCGCGTTCGGCGTCGACGGCGACGGGGCCGGTGCCCTCGGCGAAGGCGCGCACCACGCGTGCGAGAGCGGCCGGGTCCTCGATGACGGGTGGGATTCCCTCGCGAGGTTCCAGCAGCGGGACTACGGTCGTCTCATCGGTCACGTTCTGAAGGGCTCCGGATCTTCGCGACGGCGCGGCGGCAGCGCCGCCACGTCGGGTGGCAGGGGTGGTATGCCCGCGGCAAGGCACATCAGGTCGCACCAGGCGGCGACATGGCCGGAGAGGTCCTCCTGCAGCGGCGACCAGGACGCGCGCAGCTCCAGCTCGGTGGTCACCGGGTCCTCGGCCTTGTTGCCGAAGCCCTCGGAGACCGCCCGGGTGACGGTGCCTCCGGCGGCTGCGTAGCCGGCGTCGTGCGCGTCGAGCGACTCGGTGAGCCAGCTCCACGCTACGGGGCCGAGCAGCGGGTCCTCGGTGATCTCCGGCTCCATGTCGGCCCGCACATAGGCGACGAGCCGGAACTGGCCGTCCCAGCCGCGCTGGCCGTCGGGGTCGAAGAGCACGATGAGGCGGCCGACGGCGAGCTCGTCGTCGTCGCGGTACACCGACGCGCCGATCGCGGCCGAGTAGGGGGCCAGGCGCTGCGGGGCCGGGATGTCCTCCAGCTCGATCTCCGGCCTGACCTCCGCGGGGCGCATGCTCGCCACCGCGCGCCTGAAGGCGGCGGGAGCGGGCGGCGCGTCACCGACGGTCATATCGGAAGCGTAGGTCGAAACTGAGCGCATGGGGACCACTGGGGTGTGTGTAGGAGCCATTGGAGCCGATCAAGCCGCTGCCGGCGGCCTGCGGAGGGCGGGGACGACCCCGCCGATGGGAACTCCCGGAAGGAGCGCGCGACCGCGCGTGGCGCCGGCCCGTGCGGCGCGGGGCCGTTCCGGGCGCCCGCCTCGGCCGTGGTCGCCGGAGTGGGGTCGTGGTCGGGGAACCCGTCCGCGGGCGCAGGAGGCACGGTGCTCACCGCGATGTTCGGGTGAACTCCACATGGTGGACATCGCACGGGCCTTTCGTCGGGTCGTGGTCCGACGTTGGCACGTCGCGCCGACATTTCCGCGCAGCGTGCTCGGCGTGTCCCCAAAGTGGTGCGGGAATCGATGCCGCGCGGTGAGTTGGCGAACATTTGGACCAGCCGGGGGCCGGGCCAGGATCGCCGATGGGAGGAACTGTACCCGGAAACATGATCGCTTCGCTCCGCGCGACGGCACTTGTCGCGTACCAACATCGGATTTCAGTGGACGAAGCTCTCAAAACCGGTAAGACGCGATCATTGTCATCACTTGGCCGTGCCTGGGTGGTGTGAGGTGGGATCTCATTGAATGGTCGGTGATTTCGTATCGGTCTCACCGGTCGGCGGCCTTGGTGAGCCGACCGGTCCCCCGACATGGCACCCTGGTGGGGTGACTTCCGAGCCCGCCGACTCCGCTTTCCTGCGCGCCTGCCGCCGCCGGCCCGTCTCCCACACCCCGGTGTGGTTCATGCGCCAGGCAGGGCGCTCGCTGCCCGAGTACCGGGCGCTCCGCGAGGGGGTGCCGATGCTCACGGCCTGCGCCACCCCCGAGCTGGTCGTGGAGATCACGATGCAGCCGGTCCGCCGCTACGGCGTGGACGCGGCCATCCTCTTCAGCGACATCGTCGTGCCGCTCAAGGCGATCGGCGTCGACCTCGACATCAAGCCCGGCGTCGGGCCGGTGGTGGCCACGCCGATCAGGGACGCCGAGGCGGCCAGGGCGCTGCGCCCGATCGAGCCGGACGACGTCTCCTACGTCACCGAGGCCGTCCAGGCGCTGACGAAGGAACTGGGCGCGACCCCCCTGATCGGTTTCGCGGGAGCGCCGTTCACGCTGGCGTCGTACCTCATCGAGGGCGGCCCCTCCAAGAACCACGACCACACCAAGGCCATGATGTACGGCGAGCCGGAGCTGTGGCACGCCCTCATGGACAGGCTGACCGAGATCACCCTGGGCTTCCTGCGCGTGCAGCTCGCCGCCGGGGCCTCCGCCGTCCAGCTGTTCGACTCCTGGGTGGGGGCGGTCTCGCCCGACGACTACCGCGAGTTCGTCCTCCCCTACACCAGCCGGATCTTCGCGGGCCTGGCCGGTCTGGACGTCCCGCGCATCCACTTCGGCGTCGGCACCGGCGAGCTGCTCGGCCTGCTCGGCGAGGCGGGGGCCGACGTCGTGGGCGTCGACTGGCGGGTCCCGCTCGACGAGGCCGCCCCGCGGGTCGGTCCCGGCAAGGCGCTGCAGGGCAACCTGGACCCGGCGATCCTGCTCGCCCCGTGGGAGGTCGTGGAGCGTCGCGCGGGCGACATCCTCGCCCGCGCGTCCAAGATCGAGGGTCACGTGTTCAACCTGGGGCACGGAGTGCTGCCCGGCACCGATCCCGACCAGCTGGCCCGTCTCACCGACTTCGTCCACGAGGCCTCGGCCCGCTGACCGTCCCGCTCATCGAGGACCACTCACCGAGAATCGCTCGCCGGGACCGCTCACCGAGAACCGCTCGCCGGGGTTCGTCTCCCGGCCCCGTTCCCCGGAGGCGTTCACCCGGGGGTGTCGTTCCTTCGCGGGCTCATGGGGACGGGCCCCTCGTCGTCGTCCTTCACCCTGTCGTCGCCGTCGTCGCCGTCGTCGACCTCCCTGTCCTCGACCGGCGCGGGGTCCGGGTCCGCCGGCGCGGGAGCGAGCGGCCTGTCGCCCCGCCCGCCGCGGCGCAGGCGCAGCAGGAAGGCCAGCACCAGCCAGACCAGGCCGATCAGGACCAGCCAGGGGAGCAGCACGCCCAGCAGCGTCAGGCCGATCTTGACGGCGGCGACGAAGGCGCTCCACCCCGTTTCCAGGCCGCCGAAGAAGCCGGACGGCTCGTCGTCCTCCTCCTGGACCACCGCCGCAGGGCCGACCAGGTTCAGCGTCAGCGTCGCCATGCTCGTCTGCGAGGCGAGGGTCCTCTGCCTGGCCTGCAGTGACTCCAGCTCGCTCTCGCGGTTGGAGACCTCCCGCTCCACGTCGAGCACCTCGCCGATGGTGTTGGCCCGCTTCAGCAGCGTGCGCAGCGAGTCGAGCGCGGCCTTGGCCGACTTCAGCCGGCTCTCCACGTCGGCCACCTGCTCGGTGACGTCCTTGGTGTTCTGCTGCAGCGACTCACGCGTGCCCAGGTCCTTGCCCAGGCGGTCGAGCGTTCCCGGGTAGTTCCCCGGGGGGATCTTGAAGACCAGCGTCGCGGAGCCCTCGCCGTCGGAGTGGGCGTCCGACCTCTCCCTGGCCAGGTAGCCGCCCGCGGTGGTGACGATCTGCCGGGCGCGGTCCGCCGCGGCGGTGACGTCCTTGGCCCTCACCGTCATCTCCGCGGTGTAGACGATCGCCCGGTCCTCCGGGAGCACCTTCACCTGGGCGGTGTTCTGGGAGTCGGACGGGGACGCCGGGGACACCGGGGACGCCGAGGACGCTACGTCCTTGCTCGCGGCCTCCCTGGCGGCCGACTCCCCCTCGGGAGCCCGCATGTCGGAGTCGGCGGCGGGTGCCGCGGCGCCGGATGTGCTTTGTAACTCGCCGCCACCGCAGGCGGACACCAACAGCGCCAGGCCCACCAGGGGGGCCGCCAGGCGCGGGCCGTACCGGAATCTGCTCATGAACATCATGACGGCGGGTACGGCGGAGAGGTTCTGCGAGGGGCAGTCACGATGGCGTCACGTTCTGCGCGCCGTCGGGTCACGGGGGCGCCGGGGGCGCCGGGCGGGATGCGCGGGCGGGCGGGGGGACCGATACGGTCGGGTCATGGAAGGCAAGCGGAGGCATGTGGTGGTCGTCGGCGGCGGGATCGCCGGACTGGCCGCCGCGTGGCACCTGCGGCGGCACGGCGAGCACCTCAGGGTGACCGTCCTCGACGGTGCCTCGCGGATCGGCGGCAAGCTCCACGCCACCGAGGTGGCGGGTGTCGCGATGGACGCGGGGGCCGAGGCGATGCTCGCCCGGCGGCCCGAGGGCAAGGAACTGGCCAGGATGGCCGGGCTGGGCGAGGAGCTGAGGCTCCCCGGCACCACCAAGGCGGGCATCCTGACCAGGGGCGTGCTGCGGCCCATGCCCGAGGGGCACGTCATGGGCGTCCCCTCCGATGTCCTCGCGCTGGCCAGGTCGGGCGTCCTGAGCCCGGCGGGCCTGGCCCGGGTGCCGCTGGATCACGTCCTGCCGGCCACGCGCGTCACCAACGACGTGTCGGTGGCGGCGTACATCCGGGCCAGGATGGGCGAGGAGGTGGTCGACCGGCTCGTCGAGCCGCTGCTCGGCGGCGTCTACGCGGGCAGGGCCGAGCGGCTCTCGCTGGACGCGACCATGCCGAGGATCGCCATCGCGGCCAGGTCCGAGCGGTCGCTGCTCACCGCGGCCAGGGAGATCGCCGCCGACGCCCCCAAGGACGCCGGGCCCGTCTTCACCACCCTGAGCCGGGGGATGGGCAGCCTGCCCGAGGCCGTCGCCGCCGCCTCGGGGGCCGAGATCAGGACCGGTGTCACGGTCAGGGAGCTGCGCAGGACCGAGGACGGCTGGCTGCTGGTCACCGGCCCCGTCCCCGCGCCGGAGACCGTCGAGGCCGACGCGGTGATCGTCGCCGTTCCGGCCCCCGCGGCGAGCCGCCTGCTCGCCGGGGAGGTGCCCGGGGCCGCCGCCGAACTGGCCAGGATCGAGTACGCCAGCATGGCCATCGTCACCCTCGCCTATCCGCGCGAGGCGTTCCCCAAACCGCCGACCGGCAGCGGCTACCTGGTCCCGGCCGTCGACGGGCGCCCGATCAAGGCCGCCACGTTCAGCTCGGTCAAGTGGCCGCATCTGGCGGAGAGCGACCCCAACCTGGTCCTGCTGCGCTGCTCGATCGGCAGGATCGGCGAGGAGGCCGTGCTCCAGCGCGAGGACGCGGAGCTGGTCGCGCTGGCGATGGCCGAGATGGTCGAGGTCATGGGCGTGCGCGGGCTGCCCCGCGACTCCCGGGTGACCCGCTGGGGAGGCTCCCTGCCGCAGTACGAGGTGGGCCACCTCGACCGGGTGGCCCGCATCCGGGCCGCCGCGGCCGACCAGCCGGGCCTGGCCCTGTGCGGTGCCGCCTACGACGGCCTCGGCATTCCCGCCTGCGTCGCCACCGCCCGCACCGCGGCGGCCCGGATTCTCGACCACCTGGACCCCACGGGAGAATGGCAGGACAGCACCGATTCGTTGACAAAGGGGTGACGATGACGGACGGGAACCCGCGGCCCAAGGCGCGCGACCTGAACCAGGTGATCCGCTACACGATGTGGTCGGTCTTCAGGATGAAGGAGCACTGCCCGGGACACCGCGAGGGCATGGCCGCCGAGGTCGAGGAGCTCATGGCCCAGATGGGGCGCAAGGACGTGGTCACCCGCGGCCTGTACGACGTGGCGGGCTTCCGCGCCGACGCCGACTTCATGTTCTGGTGGCACGCCCCGACGGCCGAGGACCTGCAGGAGACCTACTCGCGCTTCCGCCGCACCGGCCTGGGGCAGCTGGCCGAGCCGGTCTGGTCGGCGATGGCGCTGCACCGCCCGGCCGAGTTCAACAAGTCACACATCCCGGCCTTCCTGGCCGAGGAGGAGCCACGGGCGTACGTGAGCGTCTACCCGTTCGTGCGCTCCCTGGAGTGGTACCTGCTGGACGACGCCGACCGCCGCCGGATGCTCGCCGAGCACGGCAGGATGGCCCGCGACTACCCCGACGTGCGGGCCAACACCGTCGCCTGCTTCTCGCTGAACGACTACGAGTGGATGCTGGCCTTCGAGGCCGACGAGCTGCACCGCATCGTCGACCTGATGCGCGTCCTGCGCGGCGCCGAGGCCCGGCGGCACACCCGCGAGGAGACCCCCTTCTACACGGGGGTCCGCAAGCCCCCGAGCGAGCTGATCGCGGCACTGCCCTGACGCGCTCCCCGGCCTGAAGGCCGGGGACTCGGCCCGTGCCGCGTCAAGCGGCACCCCTGAGGCTTCCTGCGCGGCCTTCGCGCGTTCCCGCGCCACCACCGGGTCCGGCCCGGCGAGGGCGCGGTTCCCGCGAGCCTCGCGAAACCCGCTTTCCGCGGGCGCCGGGAGCCTCGCGAAAACCGTGAGCCCCGCGGACTCCGGGGGTTCGGCGGGTTCTGGGAGGTTCGGGAGTTCCGCGAGGTGAAGGGCGTGTCTCCTGTGACGACTCGGCGAAAAATAATCCCGTGAAGGTCTCTTTACCGCTCCTTGCTTTGTCATACTCGGGGAAAATCACCTGTCTATGTGAGGCCAAGGGTGAAAAGGGGCGAAGGTCTGGCACGGTCCAGGCGGCGTGCTCGGGGGCGCCGGAGGAAGAAGTCTCGCTCGCGCGTTCTCGAGGTCTCGGTGGCCGTCGTCGCCTTCGCGGTGGGGGCCCTCGCGGTGAGCGGGTGGTTCTCCGGTGGGGCGGCCCCCGCGGGCGGGACGGCTCGGGCGCCGGTTCCCGGCGGCGTGGCCGCCCTGGCGCCTCCCGGGGCCCCGGCGGCCGGCAAGGTGGTCGCCGCCGAGGTGGACGGGAAGGGCGAGGGAAGCGAGGAGGCGGCCGAGAAGCGGGCCAAGGCCGAGAAGAAACGCCAGAAGGACAGGGAGACCGAGGCGTCGGGGCCTTCCAAGCACACCGACAAGAAGGCGGTGGCCTACTTCGAGAGCCGTAAGGTGACCAAGCGGATCAAGGACATCCGCATGGTCGGCGGCTATCTGCGGATATATACAGACCTGCCGGAGACGGCGGACAACTCGAAGCAGGCGATCAAGCTCTGCGAGGCGGGCGTCGACTATCTCGTCGGAGAGCTCGGCATGCCCAGCCCCGTGGTCTTCGTTCAGGCCGAGTTCGGGGAGAACGGCAACCCGGTCCTGGCCAACGTCCTCGGCCCCGACGACGCCGACTGCCGCCTCACCTATCCGAGTCCGCGATAGTCGACGCGGGGGGCCGCCGGGTCACCCGGACCCTGGTCCTGCCGCAGATCGAGCAGCGCTGGGTGACCACCCGGCCGATGGTCTCGATGATCTCCCATCTGTGGCGGAGATGCACGGGAGCTCCTTAGGGTGAGCACGCTACGGATGTGTCCGAGCACTACGCGTCATCTCACTTTGCCCCTCCTGGCGGCGGTTAACCTCCCGGACGGAGCGAGGTGACCGCCGAGCGCGGGAAGGCCCCGCCGGAGGTCGGTCCGGCGGGGCCTTCCACAGGTGAGCCGGTAGCCTACTCGACGGGCTCCAGCCTCAGCGAGATGGAGTTGATGCAGTAGCGGTCGTCGGTGGGCGTCCCGTAGCCCTCGCCGTGGAACACGTGGCCGAGGTGCGAGTCGCAGGTCGCGCACCTGACCTCGACGCGGGTCATGCCCATTGAGCGGTCCTCGATCAGCGTCACGGCCTCGGACTTCGACGGCTCGTAGAAGCTGGGCCAGCCGCAATGGCTGTCGAATTTGGTATCGGACCGGAACAGTTCGGTGCCGCAGGCCCGGCAGCTGTAGACGCCCACTGTCTTGGTGTCGACGTACTCGCCGGTGAAGGGACGCTCGGTCCCCGCCTGACGGAGCACGCGGAACTCCTCGGGAGAGAGCTGGACGCGCCATTCGGCGTCGCTCTTTACCACCTTGTCCATTCCACCAGCCTATGCGGTCGCAGAAGCGGGCGGAGGAGCGAGTCCCGGCGTCGGGCGCCCGGCACGTACGCCCGACTGATATGCCAGGAAAAATCATGATGGGCGAAGCATCCTTTGGTGACCGTTTTGGCGTCTTTAAGGGTGTGGAGGGTGGTTCACCTTCCCGTTGAGGGGTGAAATCATCTGCCGGTCGTCCGCGTACCGCGGATCGGCCACAATGCCGCCGTCCGGGTGGCGCGCCAGCGCCCGGACACCGGTGGGTACGGCAGGTGATCGTGCGGTCCGTCCCGTCGAGTGCCCGGTCCCGCCGCCGTGGCGGCTCCGGGGCGGACCTACCCGCTCCCCGCGCGCCGGTTCCGAGGACATCTCCCGCTTCCGCGTCCGTCGTCTCCGAGGGCTTCGGAGCGCGCGTCTGGGCACCCGTCGCCGCATGCGAGCGATCCAGGTCCCGCGGCGACGGCCCGGATCCCGGCTGGTCTACGGTTGGTCCCGACCGGCGGGCGGACGCCCGCGCCTCCCCTCAACCAGGACGGGCTCCCTTGAGCGACCACGACCATGACCACGACCGTGACCAGGATCCGGCCCCCGTCGACCCGCGCCCGGCCGGCCGTTCCCACATCGGGGTCAGCTGCAGCTTCGTCTGTCACGACGGCGAGGGCCGGATCCTCCTGCACCGGCGCGGTCCCGGGGCGAGGGACAGCCGTGAGGTGTGGGACTCCGGGGCGGGCGAGCTCGGGTTCGGCGAGGACTTCGAGGAATGCGTCAGGCGCGAGGTCGGCGAGGAGTTCGGCGCCACCGCCCTGGACCTGGTCCAGGTGGGGGTGGCCAATGTGAGGCGGACCTCGGGCGGGCTGCCGACGCACTGGGTGTCCGTCCAGTTCGCGGTGCTGGTCGATCCGCGGGAGGTCACGCCGTCGGAGCCGGACCGCATCGGGAACCTGACCTGGTTCGGTGAGGGCGAGCTGCCGACCGGCCTTCACCCCGCGCTGCCGGGCCTCCTCTCCCACGCGGCCCCCCACCTCGGCTGGTCGACCGCGCACGTCTGAACGGTGTCCGGCCGGACCTATCGCCGTACGTCCTCCTGTGACCTGATGAGGGCCACGTGCCCGCGTTGGGGCCGGATGGGGTAATAGAGTGCACATGACACTCTTTGATCTTGAGTCGTTTCCTGGAGGATCGGATGACCACGGCTGACGGCCGCTTCGGGCGGACTGGCAACCCTGAGGTGGACCGGCTGGCGGAGGGATTTGACAAGCTCTCGGCGCAGTACGAGGGGATGCGCGAGGAACTGGCCGATATGCGGGCCCACGGCGAGGCGGCCGACGGGCTGGTGAAGGTGGAGGTCGCTCCCGGCGGGGCCCTGCTGGGCGTCGACATCAATCCCAGAGCCATGAGGCTGGGCTCCGAGGCGCTGGGGGAGGCGATCATGGAGGCCGTCGGGGAGGCCACGAAGGTGGCGTCCGCCCGGATGGACGAGGTGCTGGCGCCCCTGCTCGGCGGCATGACGGGGTTCAGTGAGGCGCTGCAGGGTCGGATGCCCAGCCTGGACCCGGGGGCCGGTGTCTCCGCGGATCCGCGGGTCGCCGAGGCGCTGCGGAGCCTGCGGGAGCTGCGCGACAAGTACGAGGGCTGACGCGGCCCCGCGCCGGATCGGCGCCGGCGTGGTGCGCGACGGGTGGCCCGACGTGGGGGCGGGGCACGCGGTGCCCCGCCCCCACGTTCGCGATCAGGTGTAGGACCAGCCTTCCCCCGGCGACCTGACCGCGCTCCTGCGCGTGATGTCGTCGAAGTCCGTCTTGCCGTCGGTACCGTCGCTGTTGAGGTTGGCCTGCGGCATGGGGAACTGGTTGTCCGCGCTCATCAGGGCGGTCAGATTGCCCATGCTGAAGATGATGGCCGCCGTCGCGCCGACGATCGCGTTGACCGCCGTGCCCATCAGCAACAGCCCGGACGACGCCTGGGTGGCCTGGGCCATCGCCACCACCACGGCGCCCTTCGCGGCGATCGGCGGCACGGCCGAGGCCATCATCTGCTTGCCGATCAGCTCGGCGATCTCCGAGGCGATGATGATGCCCAGGAGGCTGTCGACGATCACCCCGGCGTTGTTGACGATCTTCTGGATGTCCGACTGGGCGTCCTGCACCGCGTTGGCCATCTGCGTCGCGGCCGTCTCCGTCTGCAGGGCCTCCTGGTGGACGACCGCCATGAACCTGTCGAAGGCCTTGCGGTCCTCGCCCTCCGGCCAGGCGGCCTGGACCGCCTTGAGCTCGTTGTCCCACTCCCTGATCCGCATGTGCAGGAGTTTCAGGTTGATCGTGCGCCAGTCGTTGAAGACCTTGGTGATCGCATCGTCGTCCCACGGCTGGGCGAGTAACCAGACGGCCGCCGCGCCCGCCGCGGGTTTGGCCAGCGTCCCGGCCAGCTGAATCTTCGCCAGGCTGGCGGCCCACGAGGGGCCGATCTTGCCCAGGACCTTCATGCCGCCGATGACGGCACCCCCGGCTACGGCACCGATGAAGACCTCTTCGCCCGCCATGGCGCCTCCTTCCTGTTCAGTCGGTGGGCCCCAAGGCCTTGCCCTTTGTCGCACCTTCGAGGGCGGACCTGTCCAGCGCGATCTTGCCCGGGAGGTCCGCCATCTTCTGTGCGTCCTGTACGCGAATGGCGGTCGCCAGCTCGGCCTCCCGGTAGTGGAGCACCACGCTGAGCAGTCCCGCGTGGATGCCGTCGAGGCATTTGACGAAGTCGGCGGCCTGCTTGGCCTGGTACTCGCGGGCCGGTGTGTAGTTGTTGGCCACCGTGGCCGCGCCGATGGCACCCCACTGGTAGGGGTGGAGGTGGGTGCCCTCGGCCAGGGTGCTGACCTGCTCCGCGATGGGGCGGAGGACACTGATCAAGTTCTGCGTCGCGGCCTTGAGTGCCTCGGTGTTGACGTCGACCACTGCGCACCGGCCTCCTGGATGTCACGCGTGCCGCACCCCCGTGGCACGACTCCGGGTTTCCTGTCCATGAACGAGGAGTAAACCAGGAGAATAGCCAACATTGCAGGTGTCTCTCGATCTTTGTGGCAAAGATCAAAAAAGCCCGGCACGGACGAGCGGGGCTCGGCGGTGCCGGGAAGCCTCCCGGGCCCATGCCTACCTGGCGTGAGAGCGGGAGTGGGCGGCCGGGGTCAGCTCCGGCGGCGCCGCGCGACGGTGAACGTCACGTTCACACTGATGATCCCGACCCACATGAGCACCAGGATGAACCCGAGGAGCGATTCGCTCAGGCCGGTGTAGGACACCGCGATCGTTCCCGGCACCCCGAGCCCGAGGGAGATGATCGCCAGGGCCAGCCGCTGCCCGGCGTCCAGGGAGGGGCGGACTCCGGGGCTCTCCCCGCGGGCGCGGGCGGCGAGCCGGTCGTCCACCCGCTTGTCGATCTCCTGGTCCACCTTCTCCAGAAAACCCTCGACGAGGGAGTCTTCGTATTCCGGCCCGAGGTGTCGTCGGGCCTCAAGGGAGGCGCGCAGGTCGTCACCGGAGGAAGAAGCTCGTGGCATATTCGAGATATATCGTTTCTTTGCCGAGATGTCCAGACGAATGCGGTCTGGCCTCGCGGACCTCCGGAACCCGCCGAACCCCGTCGCGAGGTCGCGGGACCCCGGCGTCATGAGTCCCGATGTCCCGCAGCCCCGATGTCAGGGAACTCTGGAGTCACGGGGCTTTGGAGCCGAAAAGTCCCCGGAGCCGAAAAGTCCCCGGAGTCCCGGAGCTAGACGGTCCCCGCCTCCTCGCCGCGTTGCCGGACGTACCGCGTGAAGAGGAACCCCTCGTCCTCCAGGACGTGGGCCAGGCGCAGGCGCGCGAGCGTGGACGGGCCGTCGAGGACCCTGGCGGCGTCCCCGCCGATCAGCACCGGGCTCACCGTGAGGCAGAGCTCGTCGACCAGGTCCGCGGCGGCCAGCTGGGCGTTGACCTTCGGGCCGCCCTCGCACAGCACCCGGGTCAGGCCGCGCTCGGCGAGCTCCCGCATCGCCAGCGCCGGATCCACCCGCTCGTCCCCGGCCACGATCACGTCGGCGTGCCTGGCGGCCTCCTCGCGGCGCTTCCCGGGCGCGGCCTCGCAGGTGATGACGATCGTCCGGGCGTACGGCTCCGCCTCGGCGAACAGCGGGCCCGACAGGTCGAGGTCGAGCCCGCGGGTGATCACCGCCACCGGCGGGACGGCCGGGCGGCCCTCGCGCAGCCCTCGCCACGACGGCCTGGCCCGTGCCGGGCCGTACCCCTCGGCCCGTACGGTCGCCGCCCCGGCCACGATGACGTCGGCCAGCCCGCGCAGCACCCAGAAGACGTGGCGGTCGCCCCGGCCGGAGAGCTCGCCCGACAACCCCTTCAGCCAGGTCCCGCCGTCGGCGCTGGCGACCATGTTGATCCGGAGGCAGGGACCGGCCGGGTAGGCGTAGGCCCGCGCGAGGTCGACCTCGGCAGAGGTCTCGGGATGGATGAGGCGCATCGCCCTACCTTCGCACGAAGGCGGTCCGTGAGCTTTCCCGGCATGGTCGATAACGGTTGCGACGGCTTGTAGTGACTTCGGACGGCTCCCGATACATGATTCATCCTTGGAGACACGGGGAGGGCTGTGTGGGGCTTGTCGCGATCGTGACATGGTTGATCACCGCGATGGTCGGGATCTACCTGCTGTACCTGTGGCTCTCCGGGGGAGGGCTGCGCCAGCAGGCGACCAAGGTCACTCGCTTTCCGACATTGCTGATCTTCGCTCACCCGGTCCTGGCGGTCTCCGCCCTGGCCTGCTGGGTCGTCCACGTGCTCACCCTGGATCCGCTCTTCGCCTGGTTGTCGTTCGGCGTGCTCTCGGCCTCCGCGCTGCTGGGCTTCACGATGTTCACCCGCTGGCTGGGCGGTGGCCGCCACGCCCGCGGCGCCGAGCAGCGCTTCCCCACGGTCGCCGTCCTGCTGCACGGCGCCGTGGGGGTGGTGACGTTCGTGCTCGTCCTGCTCACCGCCGCGGTCGCGTCCGGCGCCTGAGAGGCCTCAAGGGCGCCCAGGGGACCTCCGAGGGCGCCCCAGAGACCTGGAAAGACGCCGAAAGGCCTCAGCCGCCCGAGGGATCTCAGGGCGCGGGAGAAGGATCTCAAGCCGCGCGGGAGACCTCGAAGCGCTCTACAGGCGCGCGCAGCGCAGGATCCGCACCGAGCGCGCGGTCACCTCCACCGAGGCCTCGGCCGGCCACGACTCCTCGGCGAACGGGGCCTCGGCCGGCCCGTCGTCCGCGGTGTCGAGCACGCGCTGCCACCGCTTGCCGTACTTCGCCTCGGGCAGGTTGAAGGACATGTCCTCGTGGTGGGCGTTGATCAGGAGCAGGAAGGAGTCGTCCGTGATCCGCTCGCCGCGCGTGCCCGGTTCGGTGATGGCGTCGCCGTTCAGGAAGACGGTCAGCGACTTGGCGTAGCCGGTGTGCCAGTCGCCGGCCGACATCTCCTCGCCGGCCGGGGTGAGCCAGACGATGTCGCGGGTCCCGTCGTCGGCCTTGTGGCCGTGGAAGAAACGGCGCCGCTGGAAGACGGGGTGCTCGCGCCGCAGCTTGGACAGGCTCCTGACGAAGTCGAGGAGCTCCCCCTCGGTGTTGACCAGCGACCAGTCGATCCAGGAGATCTCGTTGTCCTGGCAGTAGGCGTTGTTGTTGCCGTGCTGGGTCCTGCCGATCTCGTCGCCGGCCAGCAGCATCGGCACGCCCTGGGAGATGAACAGGGTGACCAGGAGGTTGCGGCGCTGGCGCCGGCGCAGGTTCACGATCTCCGGGTCCTCCACCGGGCCCTCGGCTCCGCAGTTCCACGACCGGTTGTCGTCGGTGCCGTCGCGGTTGTTCTCCTTGTTGGCCTCGTTGTGCTTGCGGTCGTAGGAGACCAGGTCGGTCAGGGTGAACCCGTCGTGGCAGGTGACGAAGTTGATGGAGGCCACCGGGCGGCGCCCCGAGATGGCGTACAGGTCGGCGGACCCGGTCAGCCGGGAGGCGAACTCCGGCAGCGCGGACCCGCTCCCGCGCCAGAAGTCGCGCACGCTGTCGCGGTACTTGCCGTTCCACTCCATCCACAGCGGCGGGAAGTTGCCCACCTGGTAGCCGCCGGGCCCCACGTCCCACGGTTCGGCGATCAGCTTCACCTGGGAGATCACCGGGTCCTGCTGGATCAGGTCGAAGAAGGCGCTCAGCCGGTCGACGTCGTGCAGCTCGCGGGCGAGGGCGGAGGCCAGGTCGAACCTGAAGCCGTCCACGTGCATCTCCAGCACCCAGTAGCGCAGCGAGTCCATGATCAGCTGGAGGGCGTGCGGCGAGCGGACGTTGAGGGAGTTGCCGCAGCCGGTGTAGTCGAGGTAGTAGCGCCGGTCGCCGTCGTGCAGGCGGTAGTACGACCGGTTGTCGATGCCGCGGAAGCCCAGCGTGGGCCCCATGTGGTCGCCCTCGGCGGTGTGGTTGTAGACCACGTCGAGGATGACCTCGATCCCCGCCTCGTGCAGCGCCCGCACCATCGCCTTGAACTCCAGCACCTGCTCGCCGCGCCGGCCCGAGCCGGAGTAGGCGGCGTGCGGGGCCAGGTAGGCGATCGTGTTGTAGCCCCAGTAGTTGGTCAGTCCCCGGGCGACCATCGCGTGCTCGGGCACGTACTGGTGCACCGGCATCAGCTCCACCGCGGTGACGCCCAGGCTCAGCAGGTGGTCGACGACCGCCGGGTGGGCCAGCCCCGCGTAGGTGCCGCGCTGCTCCTCGGGCACCGCGGGGTGGCGCATCGTGAGCCCGCGCACGTGCGCCTCGTAGATCACCGTCTGGTGGTACGGCGTCCGGGGCGACCTGTCGTTGCCCCACTCGAAGAACGGGTTGATCACCACGTTCTTCGGCATGAAGGGGGCGGTGTCCTCGTCGTTGCGGTTGCCGGGATCGGTGAACTGGTACGAGAACATCGCCTCGTTCCACTTCAGGTCACCTTCGACGGCCTTGGCGTACGGATCGAGGAGCAGCTTGGAAGGGTTGCACCGGTGCCCCTGGGAGGGGTTGTAGGGGCCGTGGACGCGGTAGCCGTACCGCTGCCCCGGCATGATCCCCGGGACGTAGCCGTGCCAGACGAACCCGTCGACCTCGGTCAGCTCGACGCGCTCCTCGCGGCCGTCGTCTCCGAAAAGGCAGAGTTCGACACGCTCCGCTACCTCGGAGAACAGTGAGAAGTTGGTACCCACGCCATCCCAGGTGGCGCCGAGCGGATAGGACTCTCCCGGCCAGACTGCGCGCATGTGACCCCGTTCTCCTCTGGTCCGGCTCCCTTGTGCAGGCTGTATCTCGCCCCTGTCACTTTAAGGTGGTATCGAGGAGTTTCGTATCCGGGGTTTGGAGTGCTTTCCGTACCTGTCCTTTCCGTGCACGCCGCGCGACCACGCGTGACCGGTGAGGTACGCGTGGCCGCGAAGGCGTCGTGATCGGCCCGCCGCCGACCACCCTCGGTGACCGGTTCGAGGCGACCGTCCACTCCGGGCCGCCCACCCGTGGTGAGCGCCCGGAGGGACGGTCCGGCCGCGGTCAGCCCGATCGCGGAGGCAGGGCCGCGATCAGCTCAGCAGCTCGGCGTTGAGGCTGATCGTCGTGCCCGAGAGGGCCTTGCTCACGGGGCAGTTCGCCTTGGCGGTCTCGGCCGCCTCCTGGAACTGCTCGGCCGTCAGGCCGGGAACCTGGGCGCGGACCGAGATGACGATCCCGGTGATGCCCTCGCCCGGCTGGAAGGTCACGTCCGCCTTCGTCTCCACGGTCTGGGGCGGGGTGCCGGCCTGGGCCAGCCCGTGGGAGAGGGCCATCGAGAAGCACGAGGAGTGGGCGGCCGCGATGAGCTCCTCCGGGGAGGTCTTGCCGTTGGCCTGCTCGGCGCGCGAGGGCCAGGACACGTCGAACGTGCCCACCCCGGAGGAGTCGAGGGAGACGCTGCCCGAACCGTCGAGCAGCGCGCCCTTCCACTGAGTCGTCGCGGTACGTGTCGTCGCCATGGCGATTGTCCTTTCGATCATGAACCGTTGGCCATGACCGACCCTACTCGGCGCCGTGACCCCGCCGTGTCCCGGCCAGGTCCTCCGCCGTGTCCTCCGCCGTGTCCCGGCCAGGTCCTCCGCCGTGTCCCCGTCATGTCCCGGCCGTGTCCCGGAGCGCCCGTTGTGCCGGAACCCGGGGGGCCGGGGTTCAGAACGAGGCGCGCTCGACGAGGACGTCCAGGTCCAGGCCGGTGGGCAGGGTGCCGAAGGCGCGGCCCGCGTCGCCGGACAGGCGGGAGACGCAGAAGGCGTCGGCCACGGCCGCGGGAGCCAGCCGGACGAGCAGGGAGCCCTGCAGCACCAGCGCCATGTCCTCGGCGACGCGCCGGGCCCGGATCTCGAAGTCGGTGGTGTCGTCCAGGGACTTGCGCAGGCGGTCGGTGGCGGCGTCCAGGTGCCGGTCGGCTCCGGCGGCGAGCGCGACTTCGGCGAAGAACGCCTCCTGGGCTTCGGGCTCGCGGCCCAGGGCGCGCAGCACGTCCAGCGCCGCGACGTTCCCCGACCCCTCCCAGATGCCGTTCAGCGGCGATTCGCGGAACAACCGCGGCATCTGCGACTCCTCGACGTAGCCGTTGCCCCCCAGGCACTCCAGCGCCTCCGCCGCGTGGACCGGGGCGCGCTTGCAGACCCAGTACTTGCTCACGGCCAGCGCGGTGCGGCGCAGCGCGGCCTCGGCCTGGTCGCCGGCGATGGCCCGGTCGGTGGCCCCGGCCAGCCGCGTCATCAGGACGGTCGCCGCCTCCGACTCCAGGGCCAGGTCGGCCAGGACGTTGCGCATCAGCGGCTGGTCGGCGAGCTTCCTGCCGAACGCGCCACGGTTCCTGGAATGGTGGACGGCCTGCGTGACGCCGTACCTCATGCCGGCCGCGGAGCCGATCACGCAGTCCAGCCGGGTCATGTTGACCATCTCCAGGATGGTCCGCAGCCCCCGGCCCTCCTCGCCCACCAGCCAGGCCGTCGCGCCGTGGTACTCCACCTCGGCGCTGGCGTTGGACCTGTTGCCCAGCTTGTCCTTCAGCCGCATCAGGTGGACGGCGTTGCGGGTCCCGTCGGGAAGGACGCGGGGGAGCAGGAAGCACGACAGCCCGCCGGGAGCCTGGGCGAGGACCAGGAACACGTCGCACATCGGGGCGGAGTTGAACCACTTGTGGCCGGTCAGGACGTAGCTCCCGTCGCCCTGCGGTTCGGCGCGGGTGGTGCCCGCGCGCACGTCGGATCCGCCCTGCTTCTCGGTCATCGCCATCCCGGCGAGCACGCCGCGCTTGCCGAGCGGCGGGCGCAGCCCGAAGTCGTAGCTGCGGGCGGCGAGCAGGGGTTCCCAGTCCGCGGCGAGCGCCGGGCTGTGGCGCAGCGCGGCGATCGAGGCGTAGGTCATCGAGATCGGGCAGCCGTGCCCGGCCTCGACCTGGCTCCAGACGTAGAACTTGGCGGCGCGGGCCACGTGCGCGCCCGGCCTGGCGCTCGACCACGGGGTGGCGTGCATGCCGTTGTCGACGGCGACGGTCATCAGCTCGTGCCAGGCGGGGTGGAACTCCACCTCGTCGATCCGCCGCCCGTACCGGTCGTGGGTCCGTAGGACGGGCGGGTGCTCGTTCGCCAGCCGCCCCCAGTCCTGGGCCTGCTCGGAACCGGCGAGGAGGCCGAGCCGGCGCAGTTCCCCGGTGGCCCACCCCGCGCCCTCGCGGGCCACGCCCTCCATCAGGGCGGCGTCGGCGGACACGTCGTGCCCGGTGAGCGGATGAGCCTGGTTGAAGACGTCATGGGTCACGTGCGGCCTCCGGTGAATCATCCGGCTCGTCGCCGGCTTCTGTGCCTATCTCAACACCCTTCCGGAGGGGGAGCGCCCTTTATTGGGGGCTATATCCGATTTTCGTCCATAGTTGGACACCGGCCCCCGGAAGTTCACCCCGCCGTACGCGGGACGGGCCCGTCCGCGCCCCGACGACGCCGGGGCAGGGACGGGGCAGGGACGGGGCAGGGACGGAGCCCGAGCGCGGAGCGGCCGGCTCGCGGGTCAGGGGTTCTTGACCAGATCGCGGATGTAGTCGTCGTCCTCGTCGCTCTCGGCGAGCACGCGGTCGGCACCCCGCTGGGCCCGCGCGTCGCCCCGGGTGGCCAGGCCGCGGGTGGCTTCGGCGACCGTGTTCAGGTCCTCGTCGTCGAGCCTGGCGGCCAGCGCGTCGCGGACCCGCTCGCTGTCCTGCGGGGCCTCCGACAGGCCCGCCAGGCCCATGGTGGCCCAGTCGCGTACCTCCGCGTCGGGGTCCTGCGTCATGGAGATGAGCAGCGCGAGCCCCTCGGCGTCGCCCGGGGGCAGGACGGCGGCCAGCGCGGCGGGGTCGGCCTGCGTGCGGGTCCAGCCGTCGGCGTTGATGATCTCCAGCACCTCGGGCAGGGCGCGCGGGTCGGCGTGGTGGCCGAGCGCGCCGAGCACCGAGCGCAGCACCCGCTCGTCGCCCTCGGTGGCCGCCATCCGGCGCAGGATCGGCAGCGCCTCCTCCAGGTAGGGCTTCTCGTCGCCGGTGAACCCGAACTGGGCGAGCACGTCGACGGCGAACTCCCGCTTGCGCGGGTCCTCGTTGGAGCACAGCCGCGCCGCCGCGTCGAAGGTCTCCCCGTCACCGCGCCCGCTCAGCGAGCTCGCCACGGTCCACCAGGTCTCGGCCTCCTCGTCGATGTCCCGGTAGGGCATCGCCCGCTCGACCATCTCGTCGAACGGCAGCCGCTCGCCCGTGGCGTCCTCCAGCAGGGTGGCGACGGCCGCGTGCCCGCGCTGGCAGGTGAGCTCGGCCAGGCGGGTCCCGTCGGGGCCCACCGCCGCGACGGTCACCAGGTCGGTGCCGTCCTTCGCCCTGCTGCGGCCCACGACGAACTGCGAGTCCTCGGGGACCTGCTCGGTGATCTGCTCCAGGAGCGCGCTCTCCAGCTGGGTGCCCAGCCAGTCGTAGGCGATGGACAGCGGCGTGTCGCCGTCGCCGTCGGGCCGGTCGGCCTCGGCGCCCGCCCGCAGCAGCGCCTGCACGACGCCCAGGGCACCGCGCCGGGTGGCCAGGGTGAGCGCGGTGTCGCCGGTCTCGTTGGCGTCCTCGGGGTCCGCCCCGGCGGCGAGCAGCGTCTGGATCGCGTCGGCCCGCCCGTTGGCGGCGGCCCAGAGCAGCGCGGTCCACCCGCCGGCCTCCCGCCCCGACACGTCGGCACCGGCGGCCAGCAGCGCCTCCAGGGCCTCGACACGGTCCAGGGCGGCGGCGGCGGACAGGGGCAGCCCTCCGTCCTCACCGCCGCTGATCCGGTTGGGGTCGGCTCCGTGGGCCAGCAGCGCGCGCACGACGGCCACGCGGCCCTGGTTCGATGCCAGGTAAAGGGCGGTGGGCTCTTCCGCGCCCTCGGGGTCGGCGCTCGTGCCGCCCTGCAGCAGCCGCTCGGCCCGCTCGGCGTCGTTGGCCGCCACCGCGTCCAGGAGTTCTCGGTACATGTCTCCGGATCATATGGCGTGCCTCCCCGGCTCGGCCGTACGCCGGCCTCGCGCCTGGCGACGAGGCGTCATCCGATGTGTTTACCGGGCTTCCTCCTTCTGAGGGATCCTCTATTGGGGCAACTCGCGATATGTTGTGAGTTATGAATGATCCCGGGGATATGCGGGTCTCGGACGCGGAGCGGGAAGCCGCCGTCGAGTGGTTGCGGGTCGCCTCCGTCGAGGGCCGCCTGACCCTCGGGGAGCTGACCGAGCGCACCGAGGCGGCCTACACCGCCCGCACCCAGGCCGAGCTGGCGGTGGTCACCTCCGACCTGCCCGGCGGCCACCCGGTGCCCGCACCCGCCTACCCCCCTGCGGGGCGGAGCGGCCAGGCGCGGCGCTGGTTCGTCGCGGTGATGGGCAGCTCCAAGCGGCGCGGTTCGTGGAAGATCGACAAGCCGCTCGGCGCCGTCGCCGTGATGGGCGACGTCGTGCTGGACCTGCGCCAGGCCGAGGTCCGCACCGGGGGAGTGGTCGACATCATGGCCACCGCGGTCATGGGCGACGTGAAGATCATCGTCCCGGACGGGGTGGACGTCGAGCTCGACGGCATCGCCGTCATGGGGGACAAGAAGGTCCAGGTCATCGAGGCGCCCCCGGGCACGAACGCGCCGCTCGTCAGGGTCAGGGCCTACGTCCTCATGGGAGACGTCAAGGTGGTGGGGGACGCCAAGGCCAAGCCCCTCAAGAAGGCGTGGGCCGCCTGGCGGGAGCAGTGGAACGAGCTGCGCGGCGAGCTCATCGGCGAGCCGGGCCCCTACCAGGTCGGACCGGGCTCCCACCAGACCCACCCCTCCCACCAGGAATGGTCGCGGCACCCGCAGGCGCACCCGTGGCCTCCGGCGCCGCCCCAGCCTCCTCACCCCCCGCGGCCGCCCCGCCACTGAACGCGGCCCCGCTCTCGCCGCCCGCACGGGGACCTCGATCCCCCGGCGGGTGAGCTCCGGGACGCGTGCGACGTCCCGGGATCCCTGAGGCGTAGTGATCGGTGACACACACCGACAGTGAGGATCCCCCGATGCGAGATCGGGCTGACCTCGGGCACTACGTGGAGCAGCGCTCGGCCCGCCTGTTACGGGCCGCATACCTGCTGTGCCGCGACTGGGGGCACGGCGGAGGACCTGTTGCAGACGGCCCTGGCCGAGGCGTGGCTCGCCTGGCGGAGGGTGGGCGACGATCCGGACCCGTACGTCTACCGCATCCTGGTCAACACCCACGCCACCTGGTGGCGGCGCAGGTGGCGCGGGGAGGTGCCGAGCGAGGTCCTTCCCGAGGCGCCGGACGGCCACACGAGCGCGGCACCCGGACGAGGTGCTCGACGCCATCCAGCTTCGGCGGTTCCCGAGGCGACCGGAGCCCTCGCGGCCCGAGGTCACCCGTTCCGCCCCGGATCTCACCCCCGGCAGGTGCCTCAGGCCGTGGCGAGCGCCGGATGCCGGTGCGTGGCCCGCTCGTAGCGTTCGAGCAGCACCGCGGCGACCTCGGGGGCGGCGCCCAGCACGTCGGCGACGGCGTCGGCGCCCGCGGCCAGGGTCTCGCGGCGGATCTTGTCGGCGAAGTGGCCGGGGGCGAGCAGGTAGGGGGCGACCACGATCCGCGAGGCTCCCGAGCGTCGCAGACGCAGCACCGCCTCCTCGGGGGTGGGGCCGGCGGCCGAGGCGTAGGCGGCGGTCACCGACCGCCAGCCGCGCGCCCTCGCCCAGTCCCCGGCGATCCCGGCGACCGTCGCGTTGGCCCGCCGGTCGCTGGAGCCGGCCGAGACCAGCACCACGGCGGTGCCGGGCTCGCCCGGCTCCACGCCCGCCTCGGCCAGGCGCCGCTCCAGCGCGGTGACCAGCAGCGGGTGCGGGCCCAGCGTGGCGCCCGCGTGCACGCGCAGCAGGGGCCTGCGGGCCGTCGCCTCGGCCAGCGCGCCGGGGATGTCGACCCGGCTGTGGTAGGCCTCGGTGAGCAGCAGCGGCAGCACCGCCGCCTCGGCCAGCCCCGACAGCGCCATGGGAAGCGTCGGGGTGGCGTGGTCGAGGTAGGCGGTGCGTACGAGGAGCTCGGGCCGCGCGCCCCGTACCAGGTCGAGCAGGTCCTCCACCGTCGCCGCGGCGCGCGGGTCGCGGGACCCGTGCGCCACCGCGACCAGCGGTGTCCCGACAACGGCGCCGGGGGCACGCCACGTCATACGTGCAGCCCGCACTCGGTCTTGCCCATGCCCGCCCAGCGACCGCTGCGCGGGTCCTCTCCCGGGGCGACCTGGCGGGTGCAGGGGGCGCAGCCGATCGAGGGGTAGTTGTCGTAGTGCAGCGGGTTGATCAGCACCCCGTTGTCGGCCATGTAGTTGTCGACGTCCTCCTGCGTCCACCGGGCGATCGGGTTGATCTTGACCATCTGGCGCTTGGCGTCCCACTCGACGACCTTGACGCCGGCGCGGGTGACGGCCTCGTCGCGACGGATGCCGGAGACCCAGGCGAGGTACGGCTCCAGGGCGCGGTTGAGCGGCTCGACCTTGCGCAGGTAGCAGCACAGGTCGGGGTTGCGCCCGAACAGGCGCGGACCCAGGTCGCGCTCCTGCTCGGCCACCGTGCGGGACGGCTTCACGTCGATCACGTTCACGTCGTAGACCTGCTGGACGGCGTCACGGGTGCCGATCGTCTCGGCGAAGTGGTAGCCGGTGTCGATGAACAATACGTCCACGCCCGGCTTGACCCGGCTGACCAGGTCGATCAGCAGGGCGTCGCTCATCGAGGCGGTCAGGCAGAGCCGGTCGCCGAAGGTCGCCGCCGCCCAGCGGATGATCTCGAGGGCCGAGGCGTCCTCGAGGAACCGCGCGGCGGACTCGACGATCTCCTGCAGATCGAGCGTTCCCCGCTGCTGACGTAATCCGACTTCGATGTCCACCAGTGTCATCGCTCGCTCACCCAATCCTCGTTCGCCGCGCGGGCAGGTCGTGCCGCGCGGACCGCTGCGCTCGTCGTCGTGCCGGAATCCAGCCGGAATCCGGCCGGATCCACCGTGCGGGCCGTGCGGATCGCGGTGACCTCACCGGTCGGAGAGGTCACCGCGGTCATCGCGTTCGCCGCGCCGGATCCGCCGCGCGTCACGAGCGCACCCCGATTCCGAGAAACCTCAGTTTGAAGGCGCGCACGCACGACCGGCAGTACCAGCCGCCGTCGCCCTCGTAGGGCTCCAGGTCTTCCTCGCCGCAGTACGGGCAGTGGAAGGGAACGGCTCGCTCGCTCATCCGCTCCTCCTCGTCCCGGTACGCGTCCGGCGCGTCCGGCTCGTCCGGCCCGTTCCCGGGAGGACGGAGTGTCGGCCGTTCACTTCAGGTCCGCCTCGTCGGCGCGCTGCACCCAGTCGGAGAAGGTCTCCTCCTCGTCCTTCTGCTTCTCGAAGTTGCGGAGCACGCGCTCCACGTAGTCGGGAAGCTCCTCGGAGGTGGCCTTCAGGCCGCGGACCTTGCGGCCGAAGCCGGGGTTGACGCCCAGCGAGCCGCCCAGGTGGATCTGGAAGCCCTCGACCTGCTCGCCCTTGTCGTTGACGACGAGCTGGCCCTTGAGACCGATGTCGGCGACCTGGATGCGGGCGCAGGAGTTGGGGCAGCCGTTGACGTTGATGGTCAGCGGGTTCTTGAAGTCGGGCAGCCGCTGCTCCAGCTCGTCGATCAGGTTGGCCGCGGTGACCTTGGTCTCGACGATGGCCAGCTTGCAGAACTCGATCCCGGTGCACGCCATGGTCTGGCGGCGGAAGGTGGAGGGGTTGACCCGCAGGTCGCCCGCCTCCAGCTCGGCGACGAGGCTGTCGACCCTGTCGGGCGCCACGTCGAGGATGACCATCTTCTGCTCGACCGTGGTGTGCACCCGGTCGGAGCCGTGCCGCTCGGCGATGTCGGCGATCAGGTGCAGCTTGTCGCCGTCGAGGCGGCCGACCTTCGGGGCGAAGCCGACGTAGAAGTTGCCGTCCTTCTGCGGGAAGACGCCCACGTGGTCCCTGCGGCCGCCGCGCGGCCGCTCGGGCGCCGGGCCGTCGGGCAGGGTGTATCCCAGGTATTCCTTCTCCAGGATGTCGCGGAACTTCTCGACACCCCAGTCGTTGATCAGGAACTTGATCCTGGCCCGGTGGCGCAGACGGCGGTAGCCGTAGTCGCGGAAGATGCCGATCACGCCGCCGTAGGCGGGGGCGACCTGGTCCGGGGTGAGGAAGACGCCGAGCCGCTTGCCCAGCATCGGGTTGGTGGACAGGCCACCGCCCACCCACAGGTCGAAGCCGCGCTCGCCGTTCTCGTTCACGACGCCCACGAACGCCACGTCGTTGATCTCGTGCACGGTGCAGTGCGCCGGGCACCCGCTCACCGCGGACTTGAACTTGCGCGGCAGGTTGGAGAAGGCCGGGTCGCCGATGTAGGTGTCGTGGATCTCCTGGACCAGCGCGGAACCGTCGATGACCTCGTCGGTGTCGATCCCGGCCAGCGGGCAGCCCAGGATCACCCGCGGGGTGTCGCCGCAGGCCTCGGTGGTGGACAGGCCCACCGACTCCAGACGCTCCCAGATGTCGGGGACGGCCTCGATCTCGATCCAGTGCAGCTGGATGTTCTGCCGGTCGGTGACGTCGGCGGTGCCGCGGCCGTAGAGGTTGGAGATGTCGGCGATGACGCGCAGCTGGGCCAGGTTGAGCCGGCCGCCGTCGATCCTGACGCGGAGCATGAAGTAGCGGTCGTCGAGCTCCTCCGGCTCCAGGATCGCGGTCTTGCCGCCGTCGATCCCGGGCTTGCGCTGGGTGTAGAGCCCGAACCAGCGCATCCGGCCGCGCAGGTCGGCGGGGTCGATGGAGTCGAAGCCGCGCTTGGAGTAGACGTCGATGATCCGTTGACGGACGTTGAGGCCGTCGTCGTTCTTCTTGTTCTCCTCGTTCTTGTTCAGGGGCTCGCGGTAGCCGAGAGCCCACTGACCTTCGCCGCGCGGGCGCTTGTGATGTCGATTCGCCGACCGGGCTGGGGTCGTCATGTGCGCGTCCTTTTTGTGGCTCGATGGAATGATTTCCGGACGCGCACCGGCGGCACCTCCCGCCTCATCGTCGAGTGCGGGGGTTGATTACTCAGAAGAGGACGCCTGTTACGCGGCCGAGCTGGGTGAAATCAGCAGGGGGCGACGGTTAACGGACGTCACAACAGATGGCACTGCGGACACGCAGGAGGTCGACGTGGCGTCGCACGACGAGCAACGGGTCCGCTGGCATGTATACGACGATACCCCGGGCGTCGTGGATGTCCAATGTCAGGTCCACTATCTGGACGTGAACGTGGACATCCGGTCGCGGACGCGGGAATCCGGACCCGCGCCGGAGCGCGGGGTCCGGGAGCGTCCGGAGCGCGGGGCACCGGCCCGCCCGGAGCGCCGGCCCGGCAAGGGGGCCGGTCCGGTGGAGAGATCGGTCCGGCGGGGACACCGGTCCGATGCAGAGACCGGCCCGCCCGGAGCGCCGGCCCGGCAGGGGGGTGGACGCTCCTGACGGGCCGGGTCGGGGGTCATCCCTGGCGCGGCCAGTCCAGCGCCGACTCCCTGGGCTCGGGGGCGGGCTGGTGCTGGCAGTCGCACCACGAACCTCCCCGGCACTTCTCGTGCCGCCGCTCCTTGCAGTCTTCGCAGATCACGTGCAGTCCTCGCAGATCATGAGTCCATTCTGCGCTGTTCCTTCTAGAATATTACTCGGTTATCCTTGTCCGGGTCGCGACAGGGAGGCGTCATGGGGCTGATGGACGAGCTGCTGGCGGACCTGCGCGCCGAGACGGCCGAGTTCGACGCCATGATCGGAGGCCTCGGCCCCGGCGAGTGGGAACTGCCCACCCCGGCCGAGGGCTGGGCGGTCCGGGACCAGGTCGGCCATCTCGCCTGGTTCGACGACGCAGCCGCCCTCTCCGCCGTCGATCCCGAGGCGTTCCGCGCCGCCCTGCCCGCGTTCCTCGCCCGAGGGGAATCCGCGGTGGACGAACTCGCCGCCGTCTCGCGCGGGCTGACCGCGGCCCGGCTCCACGAGTGGTTCCGCGAGGCGAGGGCCCGCTGCCTGGAGGCCTTCGCCCGGCTGGACGCCGGTGCCAGGCTGCCCTGGTACGGGCCCGAGATGTCGGCCGCGTCCTTCGTCACCGCGCGCCTGATGGAGACCTGGGCCCACGGGCAGGACGTGGCGGACGCGCTCGGCGTCGAGCGCGTGCCGACCGCCAGGCTCAGGCACGTGGCGACGCTCGGGGTGCGCGCCATGCCGTACGGCTTCGCGGTGCGCGGTCTGGAGCCGCCGCCGCGCCCGGTGCGGGTGGAGCTGACCATGCCCGACGGGTCGCCGTGGGAGGCCGGACCCCCGGCCGCCGCCGACGTGGTCCGCGGCCCCATGCTCGACTTCTGCCTCCTGGTGGTCCAGCGCCGCCACCTCGCCGACACGTCCCTGCTGGTGCGCGGCGAGACCGCCCGGACGTGGACCGCGATCGCCCAGGCCTTCGCCGGGCCCCCGGGCAAGGGGCGGGCCCCACTCGGGCCGGGGCCCGGATCAGGGCGTGGGTCGGAGCCCGGACCAGGGACTGGATCAGAGCCCGGATAAGAGCCTGGATCAGGGACTGGATCGGGGGCGGTTCAGGGGGATACCGGATGGAACCGGTCTCGTCCCGCCTGACATGCTCGTGAACATGCGGACGCTGTTGAACGTCATCTGGCTGGTCTTCGCGGGAGTCTGGCTGGCGATCGGCTACGTCCTCGCGGGAATCGTGTGCTGTGTCCTGATCATCACGATCCCGTTCGGCATCGCGTCGTTCCGGATCGCCGCCTACGCGCTGTGGCCCTTCGGCCGGACCGTGGAGCGCGACCCCGAGGCGGGGGCGCTGTCGACCATCGGCAACGTGATCTGGTTCGTCGTGGCCGGGATCTGGCTGGCGATCGGGCACCTGCTGACCTCGATCCCGCTCTTCCTGTCGATCATCGGCATCCCGTTGGGCCTGGCCAACCTCAAGCTGATCCCGGTCTCCCTGCTGCCGCTGGGCGCGCGCATCGTCGACGTCGGCGACGCCGGGGCGTTCCGCCGAGGGTAGGTTTCGCCACAGGCGGTGCGGGCAGGGGCGTGAGATTGGATCGTTGCCCGCCCGACTCGTGATCAAGCGCGGCTAGGAATACCGTTGTGTGGCATGACGTCCACTGATGCCCCGGCCCATCGGCCCGGGCCCGAGCGGCGCCCTCCGCGCGGGCCCGGGGTTCGCTGGCGCGCCGGTATCGCGTGGATCCGCGGCACGGACGTCTGGGCCAGGTTGCGGGCGCTGCGCGCGTGGGTCCGCGGCACCGACGTGTGGACCCTGATCGTCGCCACCACGAACGCGGGCATCACCTATCGCGTCACCGGCCTGGCGGGCGAGGCGGCCTTCTTCGCGTTGCTGTCGCTGCCGCCGTTCATGCTCGGCCTGATCGGCGTGCTCGGCCAGCTGACCCGGGTGTTCGGCCCCGAGACGGTCAAGAACGTCAGCGTCTGGATCGACCAGCAGGCCCACCTGCTGTTCACCGACAGCGCCGTGGACACCGTCGTCACCCCCCTTCTCCAGGACGTGCTGAAGCCCGAGAACCAGGTCTCGCTGATCTCCCTGGGCTTCCTGCTCGCGCTCTGGTCGGGCTCGCGGGCGCTGTTCGTCTACGTCGACCTGATCTCGGTCGCCTACGGCCTCGGCGAGGAGCGCGGCATCATCCGCACCCGCCTGATGTCCTTCGGGTTCTATCTCGCGGGCCTGCTGATCGGGCTGGTGGTCATGCCCGTGCTCGTCCTCGGCCCGGCCGCGCTGCGCGGGGCCCTGCCGGCCGACTACACCGTGCTGGTCGACATCCTCTACTGGCCGGTGGTGATCATCGGTTCGGTGATCTTCCTTACCCTGCTCTACCACGTGAGCGTTCCCGTACGCACGCGCTGGTGGCGCGAGTTGCCCGGGGCGTTGCTCGCGCTCGTCATCTGGATCGTCTGCGCGGCGGTGCTGCGCGCGGTCCTCGCCGCCTGGTTCTCGCCGGTGTCCATCTACGGCTCGCTCGCCGCCCCCATCGCCGTGCTGCTGTGGCTCTACATCACCGCGCTGGCCGTGCTCATCGGCGCCACGCTCAACGCCGAGGTCGACCGGCTCTGGCCTGTCGAGGGCGCAGGCCGCGCCGGGCGCGGAGCCCAGTCCGCTATCGTCTAAGCGCGACTGGCGCATAAGGTGGGAGAGACCACCGGGGAGCGAAAAAGCGAGGAGGCCGAGCGCCTGGGTCTTCGCGCGATGTCGACGATGACAGGGGAGTGAAGGCGCATGAGCGCTCTTTCCAGCGTGGATCCGCAGATCGCCGAGCTCATCAGGGCCGAGGAGCGGCGGCAGTCCGACACCGTCAAGCTGATCGCCTCGGAGAACTACGTCTCCAAGGCCGTCCTCGAGGCCACGGGCACCGTCCTGACCAACAAGTACTCCGAGGGCTACGCCGGCAAGCGTTACTACGAGGGCCAGCAGGTCATCGACCAGGTCGAGACCCTCGCCATCGACAGGGCCAAGGCCCTGTTCGGCGTGAACCACGCCAACGTGCAGCCCTACTCGGGCTCGCCCGCCAACCTCGCCATCTACCTGGCCTTCCTGAAGCCGGGCGAGACCGTGATGGGCATGGGCCTGCCGTTCGGCGGCCACCTGACCCACGGCTGGTCGGTCTCGGCCACCGGCAAGTGGTTCAACCCGGTCCGCTACGGCGTGCGGCAGGACACCGGCCGCGTGGACATGGACGAGGTACGCGAGATCGCCCTCCGCGAGCGTCCCAAGCTGATCTTCTGCGGTGGCACCGCGGTCCCGCGCACGATCGACTTCCCGGCCTTCGCCGAGATCGCCCGCGAGGTCGGGGCCGTGCTCGCCGCCGACATCGCGCACATCGCGGGCCTGGTGGCCGGTGGCGCCCACCCGTCGCCGGTCGGCCACGCGGACGTCATCTCCACCACCACCCACAAGACCCTGCGCGGTCCCCGGGGCGCCATGCTCATGGCCACCTCCGACGAGCACGCCACCGCCCTCAACAAGGCCGTCTTCCCCGGCCTGCAGGGCGGGCCGCACAACCACACCACCGCGGCCATCGCGGTGGCGCTCAAGGAGGCGTCGACCGACGACTTCAAGGACTACGCCCGCCAGGTCGTCCTGAACGCGCAGGCGCTGGCCGAGGAGCTTCTGGGCCGGGGCTTCGACCTGGTCTCCGGCGGCACCGACAATCACCTCATCCTGTTCGACCTCACTCCCAAGGGCATCGGCGGCAAGCCCGCCGCCCAGGCCCTGGACAAGGCCGGGCTGGAGACCAACTACAACAGCGTGCCCTTCGACACGCGCAAGCCGTTCGACCCCTCGGGCATCCGCATCGGCACCGCGGGTGTGACCAGCCGGGGCATGGGCGTCGCGGAGATGCGGCAGATCGGCGCATGGATCGACCAGGTCGTCACCGCGCTGGCCAAGGACGAGGAAGAGGCCAAGCACGTGATCACCCGCGTCCACGGCGAGGTCAGGGAGCTCACCTCCCACTTCCCCGCCCCCGGCCTGTGACCGTGCCCGTGGCGTCCGGACCGCCGTTCGGATGACCTTCGCGGTTCGCGAGGTCTCCGGGGCGCCGTGACGCGCCGATCGACCACGTGGAGCAGGACGAGCAGGAAGAGCAGGACGAGACGCCCGGCCGGGACTCCCCGGCCGGGCGTTCTCGCGTCGCCGGGCGCCGGCGGCGTCCGGGCCGGCCGGGATCTCCGGGCCTCGGCCGCGGGAGGCGCGCCAAATGTGTTTGCGCCACAGGGGCGGCACTGCGCTAAAGTTCTCCCGAAGACGCCGTTCGAGAGACGCGCGGCCACGAGGCGACAGGAGGTGGGGACCATGCGGGTTGTTCTGGTGAGCCTGCCGTCCGTCAACCTCCGGGTGCCCGCCTAGCCGATTCGCGACAGGGCACCCGGCCTTCCACAAGGGTGCTTACGTTGTCTTCGCCAATCGTCTCTTCTTCATCCGTTCTCACCGCGCTCGGCTGGAACGACTCCTTCGCCGCCGAGCTTCCCGAGGGCCTGATCCCCGCCCGGGTGTCCCGCGTCGATCGCGGTGCCGCCGAGGTGCTGACGGCCTCCGGTCACCTCCGGGCCAACTACGGCGCCAGGGTGCGGCGCGACGCCGCCGCCGATCCCGTGGCCCTGCCCTGCGTCGGGGACTGGGCCGGGCTCCGCCGCCTGGCCGAGGGCCGCTTCGAGCTGGAGGCGCTGCTGCCCCGGCGCACCGCGTTCGTACGCGGCGGCGTCGCCAGGGTCTCCAGGGGCGGGCTCTCCGGAGACTCCCAGGGCCAGGTGCTCGCCGCCAACGTCGACGTCGTCTTCGTCGCCGAACCCGCCCTGCACGCCACCGACACCGCCGACCTGGGCCGGATCGAGCGGCTGCTCGCGCTCGCCTGGGAGAGCGGGGGCCGTCCGGTGGTGCTCGTCACCAAGTCCGACCTGATCGGCGAGGGCCTCGACTTCCTGATGGACGAGGTCGCCTCGGCGGCGCCGGGTGTGGACGTGCACCCGATCTGCTCCGTCACGGGCGAGGGCGTCGACATCGTCCGCGGATACCTGGAGGGCACGCGCACCGCGGTGGTGCTCGGCGCCTCGGGGGCGGGCAAGTCGACGCTCGTCAACGCCCTGGCGGGGGAGGGGGTCATGGAGACCCAGCAGGTCAGGGCCGGTGACGGCCGGGGCCGTCACACCACCGTGCACCGCGAGCTCATCCCGCTCGCGGGGGGCGGGCTCATCATCGACACCCCGGGCATCCGCCGCGTCGGCCTGTACGACATGGGCGAGGGCGTGGACATGGTCTTCTCGGACCTGGAGGAGCTCGCCGAGCGGTGCCGGTTCGGCGACTGCCGCCACGACAGCGAGCCGGGCTGCGCCGTGATCGCCGCGATCGAGGACGGCACGCTTGCCGAGCGGCGACTGGAAAGCTGGAACAAGCTCCAGAGGGAGGCCGCGTGGATGGCGTCCAGGAGCGACGCGCGGCTCCGCAAGGAGCTGCAGGGAAAGTGGAAGAGCATCACCAAGGAGATGCGGAAGGCGGGCCGTAACAGGCCCTGACACGCGGGGGAAGCCCGCCGTGCGGTCTCCCGCCCCGGGGGCCGCACGCGCGGGGCCCGACACGACAACGTGTGATCTCGCAGGGGGTGCGCGAGATCACACGTGCGGGGGAAGCCGGGTGGAGGTACTGCTCAGGCGACGGCACTGATGCCGGCGCTGGCGGCGCGGCGCATGCGACGGCGACGCTCGGAGGCGCGCTCGTCCTCGTTCAGACCGCCCCAGGTGCCGTACTTCTCCGGACGGGAAAGCGCGTAGTCCAGGCACTCCGCGCGAACGGGGCACTGGGCGCAGATGGCCTTGGCCTTACGCTCACGGATGTCACGCTCGGGCTGGCGCTCGCCGTCGGGGCCGAAGAAGAGCACGAGGTCCTCGCCCCGGCACGCGGCGTCATCCTGCCAGCCCCAGCTGGGCCGAGGCCGGGCGGTCTGCCGACGTACCTGAGACATGAGAAAACCACCTTATAGTGAGAGGTATTTCTGGTTAATGCCGCATTGGACGCTTGTGACGTCCCTGGGTCCAACGCCTGGATTGGCCGTGATGTTCCCTCAGGTCAGGTCAGGGCGGACGTGGCGTACCGCACAGGGGTGAGCCTGTCCAGCGTGACCAGCCGGTAGGTAGTGATCGTATCGGCGCAAGCCGTACCGCATGGCGTTGTCAGCGTCATGGGTTCAACCACTACCCGAAAACGAGCGCCACTACCGCGCACAAATGCCTCGGTGACGGCGCCGTCCAACCTGGAGGATTCCACGGCCACTCCGCCAACCGAGAGATCACCCGTATGAATGCGGATGAAATGCTCAGCGGCCTGCAGTGGCTCAGGGATGCCTGCGCGTCCCCGGAAACGGTCGAGGATGACCTCGCCGGACCGGTACGCGTCGGCTGCCGCGATCGCAGCAGCCTGAGACATGCTGCCGTAGTAAAGCCCGTGTGGCAAGCACACGAGGTTGGCGGCGTATCGATCGCCGCCAACATGTGATGTTTCCCATACTGTGTCCGGCAATGTTTTTGCCAAGGACCGAGCTAGGGGTAGTCCAATGCGGGCGCAGCACGCGTTGCGCTTGGCATGCGTGCAGACCAGAAAAACCGGCTCACTCACAAGTATGCAGGACTCCGGGACCACTCCGGCCACCACGCTGTCAAGGTTAAGATCGTCCGGATCTGCGATGACGCCTTCGGCGATCCATGGCTCGGCGGAGCCGGAGTCGGCGACCATGACGTGAATGCCGGTTTCCTCGACGTTCCTGCGTCCGGGGCGACGGATCAGCTGGGGCCGGATGCCGAGCCGCGTGGCGCGTTTGATAAGGATGTGAACGTCCTCGGGGAGGCTGCAGTCCTCCAGATGGGAGGCCCAGGGGCCGGAGTGCTCGATGAGCAGCCAGAAACGGGCTCCGACGGTCGCGCTGGCGTAGACCGGCAGCTCGCCGGTGTGACAGCCCGGTGGGTGCGTGCACCCCTTGGCCGTCGTATTCGCCCTGCTCACGACACTCCCCGCGCTCACGCTCTCTCCTCGCTCTGACTTAGGTAAGACTAACCTAACAGTCTGATCGAGGTGGCGAAGAGTAAAACGATCACAGGGATGTAAAGGCCGCGCGCCCGCTGCGAGGAGTACGCAAAAGGCGGCCGGCGTTCGCGGGAGGCGGGCGTTCGCGGGAGAGCGGGAGGCAGCCCCGCGGGGAGGGACCCGATGGGTTCGGCGGCCTCCCGGCCGCCGGTGGACGGGCGCGGGTGTCAGTAGGGTGGGTGTCAGTAGGCCAGTGCGGCGCGTGCCAGGGGAAGGGCCGCGGCGCGGTCCTGCGGGACGAGGCCGATCCTGGTCCGCCGGTCGAGGAGGTCGTCCACGTCCAGGGCGCCCTCGTGCCTGACCGCCCAGACGAGCTCGGCCCCGGTGACCCCCGTCGGCCCGGGCTCGGCCAGCCAGGGGTCCTCCGCCATCAGGGTCCGTACGGCGCCCGCCTCGCTCCCGTACCGCTCCAGCAGCCGGTCCGCCTCCCGGCCCTTCTCGCCGTCAAGGCCCTTCCCGCCCTTCCCGCCCTTCGTGCCGTTCGTGCCGTTCGCGCCGTTCGCGCCCTCGGGGCCGTCCACCGGGACGGCCCCGACCAGGGGCAGCTCCGCCGTGCGGCTGCGTCCCGCGTCGAGCCGGCCCAGTGACACGGCCCGGTCGACCGCGTCCTCGGCCATCCGCCGGTACGTGGTCAGCTTGCCGCCCACGATCGTCACCATCCCGTCCGGCGTGGTCAGCAGCGCGTGCCTCCTGGACAGGTCGGCGGTGCGGCCGTCGGCGGCGAGCAGGGGCCGCAGCCCCGCGTAGGTCCCGGCGACGTCCTCACGCCGGACCGGCTCCTCCAGCACGGAGTTCAGGACGGCCAGCAGGAAGGTCACGTCCTCCTCCGGCACCGGGGGGACGTCCGGGACGGGGCCGTCCACCGGCTCGTCGGTGAGGCCGACGTGGACCCGTCCGTCGGGCTGGGGGAGAACCAGGGCGAAGCGATTGCTCTCCCCGGGGATCGGCACGTGCAGTCCCGCGGCCAGGCCCGGCAGCGTCTCGGGCCGCAGCACCAGGTGGGTGCCGCGCGAGGGGCGCAGCCGGATGCCCGGGTGCAGCCCGGCGGCCCAGACGCCGGTGGCGTTGACCACCGTCCTGGCCCGGAGCGTGAAGGTGTCCCCGCCGAGCTCGTCGCGGACCAGCGCGCCGTCGCCGGACAGCTCCAGCGCCCGGCAGCGCGTCAGTATCCTCGCCCCCTGGGCGGCGGCCGTCCTGGCCACGGTGACCACCAGGCGGGCGTCGTCGGCCAGCCGACCGTCCCACGACAGCAGGGCGCCGCGCAGCCCCCGCGAGGTCAGCGGCGAGGCGAGGACGAGGGCCTGCGCGGCGGAGATCCGCGAGGGGCCGGGCAGGAGGTGGCGCGGCGTGCGCGCGGCGGCGCGCAACCCCTCGCCGGCGCGGTACCCGGTCATCACCAGTGCCGCGTGGCGGCGGGAGACCTCCGGGACCAGCGGCAGCAGGTAGGGGTGAGCCCTGACCAGGTGCGGCGCGGTGCGCCCGAGCAGGTGGCCGCGCTCCACCGCGCTCTCGTACGCCACCCCGACCTGCCCTTTGGCCAGGTAGCGGAGCCCGCCGTGGATCATCTTGGAACTCCACCGGGAGGTCCCGAAGGCCATGTCGTGGGCATCGATCGCGGCCACGGAAAGGCCTCGGGAGGCCGCGTCGAGCGCGGCCCCGGCGCCGGTGGCGCCCAGACCCACCACCAGCACGTCCACCACGAGGTCGCGCACCTCGGCCAGCTCGCGTTCGCGGCGGGCGGCGTTGAGAGAGGAGTTCACGGTCGCAGGTACCTTTCCAGGAGCGTGGTGAGCTCGGCGTCCAGGTCGTCCAGGTCGTCCAGGCCGGCCGGGCCGAGCATGGTCGGGCCGGAGATCAGGAACGACTGGGCGGTCAGCAGCACGGCCCTGGACAGCCTCGCCGGGTCACCGGGGCGCACGGAGCCCCCCTGCTGGCCTCGGACGATCGCGGCCTCGACGAGCGTGAGCATGGCCTCGTGGCTGGCGCCCCTGCGGTCCAGCAGGTAGGGCAGGAGCAGCTCCGGGTCGACCTCGACGATCTTCCGCCAGAGCGGGTGGTCGCGCAGCGCCCGTACCACCGCCACCGACGAGGCGACCGGGTCCTCGGTCGCGAACCGGTCCGCGACGCGCACCCACTCGCGGGTCATCAGGTCGGCGACGAGGGTGCGCACGTCGGGCCAGCGGCGGTAGATCGTCATGCGGGAGAGCCCGGCCCTGCGCGCCACGTCGGTGAGCGTGGTGCGCCGCACCCCCACGGCGAGGACCGTCTCCCGGGCGGCGTCCAGGACCCGGTCGGTGCGCTCCGCGTCCGCATTGTGACGAATAGACGTCATGTGTCACAGTGTAAGGGTGGAAAATCCGACGAGCGCCGCAGATCCCATGCTCTGGTCCGGCTGGGGCGACCCCGGCAAGGCCGCCGACCTGCCGGAACCGGTCAGAAAACTGCTCCAGGACGTGCTGGGCGTGCGCCCGCGGCAGGACCGGGCCGCCGAGCTCGGCGAGGTGCGGCTGCCCGCCGTGACCCTCTCCCCGCCCGTCCTGGCGGAGCTGCGCGGCGTCGTCGGCGCCGGCCACGTGCGCTCCGGCGACGAGGCCCGCGTCCGGCACACCCGGGGCAAGTCCACTCCCGACCTGATGCGCATGCGCGCCGGAGACGGCTCCGACGCGCCCGACGCCGTGGTGCTGCCCGGTTCTCACCGCGAGGTGCTTGAGGTGCTGGCGACCTGCGCAGCGCACCGGGTCGCGGTGGTCCCGTTCGGTGGCGGGACCTCCGTGGTCGGCGGCCTGGTCGCGGACCGGCGGGGCTTCGCCGGTGTCGTCGCGCTGGACCTGGCCAGGCTGGACCGGCTGGTCGCCGTCGACGCGGAGTCGATGGTCGCCGAGATGGAGCCGGGACTGCGGGCCCCGGAGGCCGAGCGGCTTCTGGCCGGGCACGGATTCACCCTAGGTCACTTCCCGCAGTCGTTCGAGTACGCCACGCTGGGGGGCTTCGCCGCGGCCCGCTCCAGCGGCCAGGCCTCGGCCGGGTACGGGCGCTTCGACGACATGGTGGTCGGCATGACCGTGGCCACTCCGCGCGGCACCCTGGAACTCGGCCGGGCGCCCAAATCGGCGGCCGGGCCCGACCTGCGCCAGGTGATCCTCGGCTCCGAGGGCGCCTTCGGCGTGATCACCTCCCTGCGGCTCCGCGTCCGGCGCGCGCCCGCCGAGCGGGTCTACGAGGGGTGGCGGTTCGCGTCGTTCGCGGAGGGAACGGCCGCGCTGCGACACCTCGTCCAGGAGGGTGTCGTGCCCACCGTGCTGCGCCTGTCCGACGAGACCGAGACGATGGTCGGCCTGGCCCGCCCCGGCGAGATCGGCGCCTCGCCGACCGGCGCGGGCTGCCTGGCGATCGCCGGGTACGAGGGCTTCTCCGAGGTGCCCGCGCTGCGGGAGCGGGTCGCCGCCGTGCTGTCGGGCCTCGGCGGCGTCCACCTCGGCACGGAGCCGGGGGAGTCGTGGGCCCGCGGACGCTACTCCGCGCCCTACCTGCGCGACTCGCTGCTCGCCGCCGGGGCGACCGTCGAGACGCTGGAGACGGCCGGGTTCTGGTCCAACCTGCCCCGTCTCTACGACGCCGTACGGCTCTCGCTGCACGCCTCGCTCGGCTCGCCGCTGGTGATGTGCCACATCTCCCACGTGTACGGCACCGGCGCCTCCCTGTACTTCACGGTCGTCACGGCGCAGGGCGACGACCCCGTCGGGCAGTGGGAGGCGGCCAAGCGGTCGGTCAACGAGGCGATCGTCGCCGCCGGGGGCACCGTCTCGCACCACCACGGCGTCGGCCGCGACCACCGGGAGGCCTACGCGACCGAGATCGGCGACCTGGGCGTGGAGATCCTGCGCGGGATCAAGGACCGGCTCGACCCCGAGGGCGTCCTCAACCCCGGCGTTCTCGTCCCTCCGGGGAGGTGACGGGTACGGGGAGACCCGACCGGGTTCGACCTGGGAGGCTCCACCGGGCTCCACCGGGCTCGACCGGGGAGGGGCGGTCGGGAAGGTCCGGCCGACGAACTCGTCCCGGAAGGTCAACCGGCGACCACGAGCTTCTCCATGGCCTCGCGGAGCGGTCCGGGGATCCCGGCCGGCCGGCGTGTCTCCCGGTCGACGAACACGTGGACGAAGTGGCCCTCCGCCACGAGCGTCTCGCCGTCCTCGCGGAACAGCCCCAGCTCGTACCGGACGCTGGAGCGGCCCAGACGGCCGACCCGCAGCCCCACCCTGACGGCCTCGGGGAAGGACACCGAGGCCCGGTAGACGCAGTGCGACTCGACGCACAGGCCGATGGCGTCGCCGCCGTGGATGTCAAGGCCCGCGGTCCTGATCAGCCAGGTGTTGATCACCGTGTCCATCATCGAGTAGTGGACGGCGTTGTTGACGTGGCCGTAGACGTCGTTGTCCTTCCACCTGGTCGGAACCGTCTCCCAGTAGGCGTACACGGTAGAACCATATTCCAGAGGGTGGCCGCCCGGGCGGGGGCGTACGTCGACGGCTTCGAGACCGGCCGCCTTTCCCGAGAGGACGTGCGGCCCTTTAAGATCATTGCCAAGATATGGGGCATGGTTGACATAGGACAGGCGGCGGAACGCGGGCGTGAGGCCTCCTCCCGGGTGTCGAAGGAGGGCGCGGGCTGGTCCTGCGCCCAGACGGGCACCTTCAAGGACCTGCTGCCCAGCAAGGAGACCTTCTCCTGGCTGAACCCGCGTACCATCTGGCGGTCGCGGAACGAGGTCCTCGCGATCCTGTTCGGAGACCCCTCGGGGCAGGTGCGGGCGCGCTGGGTGGGCTCCCAGCGGGACCGGGGCGTCGACCCCTCCTTCCGCATCCCGATGGACGTCGGCCCCGAGTTCTCCTTCCTGGTCCTCGGCGACACGGGGGAGGGCGACGCCTCGCAGTACGCCGTGGTGCCGGGCATGCTCAAGATCGGCGAGGACACCGCCTTCGCGGTCGTCGCCAGTGACGTGATCTACCCCACCGGCTCGGGCAACGAGTACGAGGACAAGTTCTTCCGCCCGTACCAGGACTACCGGGCGCCGATCTACGCGATCCCCGGCAACCACGACTGGTACGACGGGCTCGGCGGCTTCATGCGCGTCTTCTGCGACGCCCCGGCGCTGGCGGCCGAGAACGAGGGGTTCAAGCTGTCGCCCTCGGGGCTGCGCGGCCTGCTCTGGCGCAAGCCCGAGAAGATCGACGAGGCCCGGCTGGCCAGGGCGCGCGAGCGGCGGGCGCGGCCCGAGCAGCGGGTCGTGCAGCCCGCCCCCTACTGGGCGATGGAGACCCCGGGGCTGCTCATCGTCGGCGTGGACACCGGGATCCGCGGTGACATCGACAGGGAGCAGGCCGAATGGCTGCGCACGGTCTCCCGCGACCCCCGGCCCAAGGTACTGATCACCGGGAAGCCCATCTACACCCGTAACGACCACAAGCCGTCGAAGCTGGCCGGCGGCGGCACCATCGACGACATCGTCACCGATCCCGCGCACAACTACGTCGCGGCGATAGGCGGCGACGTGCACAACTACCAGCGCTTCCCGATCAAGGTCGGGGAGCGGACCATCCAGTATCTCGTGGCGGGCGGCTCCGGGGCCTTCATGCACGCCACCCACACCATCCCGAGGGTCACCGTCGGCGGCCTGGACGAGGACGACTACCGCTGTTACCCGCTGCGCGGCGACTCGCTGTCGTTCTACAGCAGGCTCTACAGCGACCGGCTGCGCATGCGCTGGCTCTACCTCACGCCCGACGAGAGCGCGGCGCTGATGTCCCGCCAGATCGGCAACACCCCGGTGCGAGACACCCCGGCCGTGCCGATCACCCGGCGGATGAGGTGGGCGGCCCGGATCCTCGGCGGCTGGCCGATGCCGCTGCGGCTGCCCGTGGGCAGGACCTTCCACCGCTACCTGTCGGAGCTGTCCGACTGGGACACCCCGCCGTTCTTCAAGAGCTTCCTGCACATCTCGGTGACCCCCGAGGTCCTGACGATCCGCTGCTTCGCCGCCACCGGCTGCCTGCAGCAGGAGATCGAACCCCCGATCGAGGACGAGATCGCCATACCGCTCGTCTGATCGAGAATGTCGTGGCGGCGTGGCAGTGTTGGGGTATGCACGTGTCGGTCGCGGCGGCTCCCGGGGGTGGGGGCGTGCTGCGTGTGGACGGCGAGCCCGCCGGGGCCGTCGCCGATCTGGCCTCGGCCGCCCGCGAGCTGGAGACCCGGAGCCCGCGCTGGGTCTGGGCCGACACGCGGGAGGTCTACCCCGCGCTGCTCGCCGCCGGGGTGCGGCTGGCGCGCTGCCACGACCTGGTGCTGACCGAGGGCCTGCTCCTGGCCCACGAGGGGCGGTTCGGCGAGCCGAGGTCCGTCCCCGCGGCCTACGCCCGGCTGCACGGCCTGCCCGTGCCCGACGACCACCACGGGCCCGCCGGAGGGCAGGCGCGGCAGGCCACCCTCTTCGAGGAGGAGGCGCCCCCGCCGGACGCGAACCTGATCGCCGAGGTGTACGCCGACCAGCTGCGCCGCATCGAGGCCACCGCCGATCCGCGGCGGTTCCGGCTGCTGGTCGCCGCCGAGTCGGCCGGGGCGCTGATCGCCGCGGAGATGGCCCAGGAGGGCATGCCCTGGCGGGAGGACGTGCACGACGAGCTGCTGACCGGCCTGCTCGGCCCGCGCCCGGTGCACGGCATGCGGCCCGTCAAGCTCCAGGCCCTGGCCGACCAGGTGGCCGCGGCCTTCGGCACGTCGTTCAACCCCGACTCCCCGCAGCAGATCGTCAGGGCGTTCAAGGCGGCGGGCGTGCCGGTCGCCTCCACCCGCGCCCACGACATCAAGCAGGTCGAGCACCCGGGCGTCGCGCCCCTGCTCGCCTACAAGGAGATGGCCAGGTTCTACAGCTTCCACGGCTGGGCCTGGGCCGACCAGTGGGTGCGCGACCACCGCTTCCGCCCCGAATACGTGGTGGGTGGCGTGGTGACGGGCCGCTGGGCCACCAACGGCGGCGGGGCCCTGCAGATCCACAAGCTGATGCGCAAGGTCATCGTGGCCGACGAGGGCTGGACACTCGTCGTCGCCGACGCGGCCCAGCTGGAGCCGCGAGTGCTGGCAGCCATGGCGGGAGACGGCGGCCTGGCCAGGGCCGCCGGGCAGGCCGACCTCTACCAGGCGCTGGCGAAGGCGTTCGGTGGCGAGCGCGAGAACGCCAAGCTCGCCATGCTGTCGGCGATGTACGGGGGCACCAGCGGTGACGCGTCCAAGCTGCTGGCCGTGATGCGCCGGCGCTTCCCCCTCGCCCACCGGTTCGTGGAGGACGCCGCCCGGGCGGGGGAGGAGGGCAAGGTGGTCCGCTCCTGGCTGGGCCGCACCTCGCCGCCGCCCTCCGCCAGGTGGCGGGAGCTGGTCTCCGGCCCCGAGGGAGCCCGCGCGGCCCGCGACCGCGGCCGGTTCACCCGCAACTTCGTCGTCCAGGCGACCGCGGCCGAGTGGGCGCTCGCGCTGATGGCCGTGCTGCGCGGCCTGCTGCCCGACCCGGCCAGGCTGGTGTTCTTCCAGCACGACGAGGTGATGGTGCACTGCCCGGCCGAGCAGGCCGGCGAGGTCGTCGCGGCGGTCGGCAAGGCCGCGGAGGAGGCGACCCGGCTGCTGTTCGGATCGACCCCGGTGCGCTTCCCCATGCAGGCCGTCCCGGTCAGGTGCTACGCCGACGCCAAATGACGCCCGGCGCCCCGCGCGTTCCGGCCCTGACCGCGCTCAGGAGCGGGCCAGGGCCAGCCAGGCGCCGGTGACCGTCACCATGACCGCGACGGCCGCGCCGAGCACGCCGTACGACAGGCTGCCGACGATCACCCCGGCGATCACCGTGCCGGTCGCGCCGCAGACGTTCATCAGCAGGTCCGAGAGGCCCTGCACGGGGGTGCGGTGTTCCAGCGGCACGGCCTCGCTGAGCATCGCCGAGCCGGAGATCAGCCCGCACGACCAGCCGAGGCCGAGCAGGAACAGGCCGGCGGTCACCTGCGGGACGTCGTGCGCCCCGGCCCCGCCCGCGAGGACGGCGGCGGCCAGCAGCAGGCCCATCCCCAGCACCAGCACCGGGGTCCTGCCGGCCCGGTCGGCCAGCCAGCCGACCACGGGTGACAGGACGTACATCCCCGCGATGTGCAGGCTGATCACGATGCCGATGACCGTGTACGTCGAGCCGCCGTGATCGAGGTGGACCGGTGTCATGGACATGACCGAGACCATCGCGGTGTGGCTGACCGCGATCGCGACCAGGGCACGGCCCGCCACGGGCGTCTCGCGCAGCACCCGCCAGGCGGTACGGAACGTCCCCCCGCCCTTCCCCGGAGAGCCGGCCGGGCCGGACGCGGGGGTGCCGGGAGCGGGAGGCGCGTCCGGGGCCCGGAGGGCGGCGTGGGCCAGGAGCAGCGGATCGGGGCGCAGGGCGATCACGATGATGCCGAGGGCGATGGCGAAGCCCAGCAGGGCGAGGGCGAACGGGCCGCTGCCCGCCGGCAGCCCGAGCCCGGCGCTGAACCGTTCGGCCGGTCCCGCGAGGTTCGGCCCGGCGACCGATCCGACGGTGGTGGCCCACACCACCAGCGACAGGTGCCGGGCGGAGTGCCCCGGCGGGGACAGGTCGGTCGCGGCGTAGCGCGAGGCCAGGCCGCCCGCGCTGGCCGCGCCGAACAGCACCAGCCCGGCGAGCAGCAGCGGCCACGATCCGAGGCCGACGGCGAGCAGCGAGACCAGGCAGCCGAGCAGGGCGCACCCGTAGGCCAGGGCGAGTCCGGCCCGCCGCCCGCCCCTGCCGGACGATCTCGCGGTGGGCAGCGCCAGTAGCGCGGCGCCCAGCACGGTCGCGGTCCCGGCCAGCCCGCTGAGCGCGGTGGAGCCGGAGAGCTCCTCCACGGTCACCGAGCTGAAGGTGAGCCCCACGGCGATACCGATCCCGCCGCTGATCTGGGCGGCGGACAGGACGGTGAGCGTCCGCCGCTGCACGGCGGCAATCTGTTCCTCGCCGGGGGGATTGCTGGGCTTCGCGGTGTTGGTGGGGTTCGCGGTCACGAGCGAAGTCTGCCATCACTCTTGACCTCCTCCCCCTCGTGAACGAGGGGGATTCCCACGGTCGCCCGTGAGGTTTCCTGCTTCATCGCCTGTTGCCCGTCAGAGAGAACTCTCTGTGAGGTCTTACACCAGCTCCACAGGCGTTTCACCTCTCCGCCAGCCCGGCGGCGAGGATGTTATTCGCGGCATTCACGTCTCGGTCATGGACGGCGCCGCAGGCGCACACCCACGACCGGACACCCAACGGCATGGACCGCTGGTTGATTCCGCACGCCGAGCACAGCTTCGAGGAGGGAAACCACCGGTCTATGACAAGGAGTTCGCGTCCGTACCAGGCGGCTTTGTACTCCAGCATGGACCGCATCTGACGCCAGGAGGCGTCCGAGATGGCGCGGGCCAGGCTGTGGTTCTTTACCAGGTTGCGTACGGTGAGGTCCTCGATCACGACCGTTTGGTTCTCACGGACGAGACGAGTGGTGATTTTGTGCAGGTGATCGCGGCGCCGATCGGTGATACGGGCATGCACTCGAGCCACCTTGAGCCTGGCCTTGGCCCGGTTGGCCGATCCCTTCTCCTTACGGGCCAGGGCACGCTGAGCCCTGGCGAGCTTGTGCCGGTCGGCCCGCTCATGCCGGGGGTTGGCGATCTTCTCTCCCGTGGAGAGCGTCGCCAACGCCGTGATGCCCGCATCCACCCCGACCACGCTGGTGGCTGAAGGGAGCGAGCGGATCGTGTCCTCACAAAGAAGGGAGACGAACCAGCGCCCGGCGGCGTCCTTGGTCACGGTCACCGTGGACGGACGCGCCCCCTCGGGCAGGGGACGCGACCACACGATGTTCAGCGGACCGTCTATCTTCGCCAGCGTGAGCTGACCGCCCCGGTAGGTGAACGCCGAGCGGGTGTACTCGGCGCCGAGCCGCGACTTCTTACGGGACTTGAACGTCGGATACTTCGCCCGCTTGGCGAAGAAGTTCGTGAACGCCGCCTGCAGGTGCCGCAGCGCCTGCTGCAACGGCACCGACGACACCTCGTTCAAGAACGCGAGCTCCTCGGTCTTCTTCCACGCTGTCAGCGCAGCCGACGACTGTGTGTAGGAGACCTTCCGGCCTTCCAGCGCGTAGGCGCGGGTCCGCTCTTCAAGCGCCTTGTTGTAGACCAGGCGGGCACAGCCGAACGTGCGAGACAGCTCTACCGCCTGCTCACTCGTCGGATAGAAGCGGAACTTGTAGGCCCGCTTCACGATCTGCGCCACGCCACACACAATGCCACAAGAAGCCAACCGTGGACTTGTGTTCGATCCCAGACCTGCGGCACCGCGCCGCGTTTTTCCCCGGTATGGAGGCCGGGGTATCCACGCTGGAGGTAACTGATGACCGAGAGGTCGCCTCGTCGGCGAGGCGAGGCGAGGGGACGGCCGGCGGGATCAGTCGACCGGTACGAAGGTGGCGAAGAACGTCTGGAGGATCTCCGAGTTCTTCTCCCAGTCCAGATCCTGGACCCTGAACGTGATCTGGTAGGCGTTCAGGCCGTTGACGGCGACGTAGCGCGTCAGCCCGTGCATCGGGACGCCGTTGGACTGGACGTAGGTGTACTCCCAGTCCGCGGCCTTCCACGTGCGGTAGTTCACCGTCGTCACGCCGACCTCGGTGTACTCGTCCAGGCCCTTCTTGCTCGCCCGGCTCAGGGCCAGTACCGGCTCCGCGACCGGCACCTTGGCGACGACGAGGTTCTGCCCGCCGCCCTTCGGCCCGGAGAAGGTGGCCGTTCCGCCGGCGCCCTCCTTCACCGTCCAGTCGTCGGGCACCGCGCCGGAGACACCGGCGGCGTCCACCCGTTTGAAGCCCTCGGGGACCTCGCTCGGCCCGGCGGGGGTCAGCGGCTCGGCCGCCGTGGAGATCGCCGTGGACGGGGTCGCGGGGGCCGCTGGGTCGGGGTTCCCGCCGGGCAGGAAGACGAGCAGCCCGGCGACCACGATGGCCAGCACGCCGCCCCCGCCGAACATCAGCAGGCGGACGTCGGGACCGCCGCCCTCGTTTCCCTGCGCGCGGCGCGCGCTCCCGCGCGCCCCGCTCCGGCTGGGAGAGGTCATGGCCTGCGAGTCCCGTACGGCGGCGCGGGAGGGCGCCTCCGGCGAGGAGGGGGTGGGCCAGAGCGCCGCCTCGCGGGCCCGGGACGCCTCGCTCTGCCCGCCGCGCCGCGGCGTGGCCGGTGGCGCGGACAGCGGTGCTGACGGCGCTGACGGCGCTGACGGCGCGGCGACGGGCAGGTCTCCCGAGAAGCTGGTCAGCGGGTCGAACGGATTGCCGTCGGGCCCGGTCGCCGGGATGCGCAGGGCGTCGTAGCCGCGCCGGTGCCCGCCGGTCGGGCCGGTGGCCGCGTCGGCGGGCGGCCCGCCCGCCCGCGGGAACCCGCCGGAGGCGGAGGAGGGAAAGGACAGCAGGTCCGAGCGCTGGGATCCCGACGGGCCGGAGAGCGCGTCGTAGGGGAGCGGGTGGCCGCCGGAGGAGTCGTTGCCCGAGCCGTACGGCACCCGGATCGGGCCGGAGGGCGTTTCGATGATCCGGGAGGGCATCGGCCCCGACGGCATGTCCAGCGGGGGCATCAGGTGGATCGGCATGGAGTCGCCGGGAACCGGCATCGACGAGGGCGGCGGGGTGGGCGCGCGGTTCGGGGTGCTGGAGCCGTGGCTGCGCAGTATGCGGTCGAGCAGGTCGGACACCTGCGAGGCGCTCATCCGGTCGGCGGGGTTCTTGCGGAGCAGGCCCTCGATGACGGTGATCAGGGCGCCGGCCCGCTGGGGGCGGCTGGGCTCCTGGGTGAGGATCGCGCCGAGCACGGCCACCGCGTCCGGACCCTCGTAGGGAGGCCGTCCCTCGACCGCCGCGTACAGGGTGGCGCCGAAGGACCACAGGTCGGAGGACTGCGTGACCGGCTGGCCCGACAGCCGCTCCGGCGGGATGTAGGCGGGCGAGCCCATCAGCAGGCCGGTCTGGGTGATCGCGACGTCGCCCTCGATCGCGGCGATGCCGAAGTCGGTGAGGACCACCCGGTCGGAGGTGAGCAGCACGTTGCCCGGCTTGACGTCGCGGTGCATGATCCCGGCGGCGTGGGCGTGGCGGAGCGCGTCGAGCACCCGGACGCCGATCTCGGCGGCCTGGACCACCGGCAGCGGCCCGCTCTGCCGCACGGCCTGCTCCAGTGACCAGGCGCGGACCAGCTCCATCACGATCCAGGGGCGGCCGTCCTCCTCGACGACGTCGTGGACGGTGACGATGCCGGGGTGGCTGAGCCGGGCCGCCGAGCGGGCCTCGCGCAGCATCCGCCGGTGGGCTCCCTGGGTGCCCGCGTGGTCGAGCCCGTAGGGGAGGATCAGTTCCTTGACCGCGACGTCCCGGTCGAGCAGGACGTCGTGCGCGTGCCACACCATGCCCATGCCGCCACGGCCCACCGGTGACACCAGGCGGTAGCGCCTGCCCACCAGCCTGCCCTGGCCCTCCGGTGTCCCGCCGGCGGAATCGCCGCCCTCAGGCCCCTGGGGGTTTCTCCCGAGCAAGCGATCGGTCATCGTTCCCCGTTCCCCATAACCAGCGCTTTTGTGAGGTGGACACGATAGCGAGATGGCATTTGGTCATGGAAGTTTGCATGCTGAGAAAGCACGTGACGGTATTTGTCAGGATCGGTGTTCTCCGGATCACTGAGGCCTGCGCCCGCGCTCTGACGTCGCCGAATGCTACCGGCGGATGGCTGAATTGTCAGCTTTACCCAATCTTAATAGACAAAAGATCACTAAGATGCCGTATGTTCATGATCGGCCACCGCGGCCGCCTCTGCCAGCGCGGCCAGGGCCGAGGTGAAGGCCGAGGCGGGCGGGCTGACCAGGCCCGCGCCGACCTGTCCGGTCCCCGCGACCCGTCCGGCGATACCGGTGTTCACGGTGGGCAGCAGGCCCGTCCTGGCGACCAGCGTGACGTCGACGCCGACCGGCGTGCCCCGGAAGTCCAGCCCCGGGATCTGGTACGCGGGATGCTCGGCCAGGGTGATCTCGTACATGGACCGGGTGGCCGCCATCGCGTCCGACACGTCGCCGCCGACGAACCTCACGATCGCCGGGGCCGCGGCCATCGCGAAGCCGCCCAGCCCCGCCGTCTCGGTGATCGTCGAGTCGCCGATGTCGGGGTTGGCGTCGTCCGGGCCGTACGCGCCCAGGTAGAGACCGTCCGGCACGCCCGCGGGGCCGGTGAACCACCGGTCGCCCAGCCCGGAGACCTGGACCCCGAAGTCCGTGCCGTTGCGGGCCATCGCGACGACCATCGTGGAGCCGGGGACGTCCCGCGCGGCGTCCGTGCTGACCTTGCACGCGGCCATGCCCGCGTTGAGGAAGAAGTGGTCGTTGCCGTTGACGAAGCGCAGGACCTCGGCGGCGTGGCCGGGAGCGGCCTCCACCACGTCGGGGGCGAGCTCGCGCACCAGCAGCGAGGTGGCGGCGCGGTTGCGGTTGTGCAGCTCGTCGCCCATCTGCAGGGCCTGCGCGGCCAGCGACCTGAGGTCGAGCGGCCCGCTCCGCTCCAGGGTGGCCTGGAGCACCGGGCCGAGCACCTCGGCCATCCAGCGCAGCCGCCGCAGCACCTCGGGGCCGTACGCGCCGTACCGCAGCACCTTGCCCAGGCCCTCGTTGAGCGAGCAGTAGGCGGTGCCGCCGTGCTCGGCGTCGTGGACCTCGAACATCCACATCGACGGGGTGACCACGCCCGCCATCGGCCCGACGGTCCGGTGGTGGTGGCAGGAGTCGAACCGGGCCCGCCCGGCGGCCAGCCGCTCCTCGGCCTCCCCGGCGTCGGCGGCCAGCCCCTCCAGCAGCATCGCCCCGATGAGCGCGCCCCGCATCGGGCCCGACGCCCGTTCCCACTCGATGGGCGGTCCCGCGTGCAGGAACGTCCCCCTCGGCAGGTCGAGCACCTCGTGCGCGGGCCGCACCCCGACGAGCTGAGGCCGCGCCGAGACCAGGCGGCCCACGGCCGTCTCGTTGGCGCGGACCCTGCGCGGGTCGGCCAGCACCCTGGCCAGGTCCGCCTCGGTGCCGGGCATCGGCGGGCGCCAGTCCACCCGGACCCGCGGGACGGCCTGCGCGTCCAGCGCCTCGCCGAGCACGTCGGCCCCCACCGTGATCACTTCCGGCTCGCCGGAAAGCATGGACAGCGTCATCGTGTTCCTTTCGGCGTGGAGACCCCCGCCTTCGGACGTGGGGAGGAGACCCGGTCCGTGAGGGTCGGAATCCCCTGGCCTCAGTCATGGGGAGGACGTCAACGGTTCTCCCCGAACCTGAAAACGGTCAACGGGCGTTCGCGGCGATCCCGGCGGCCGCTCGCGCGGCGTACCCGGCGGCCCCGGCGTTGGACGTGAACACCGCGGCCCCCGCCGCGTTCAGGGCCCCGGCCTGCGCGGCCAGCCCCTGCGGGTCGCCCTCGGAGCCGACCAGCGCGACCACCGCCGTGACACCTCTCGCGACGGCCTCGGCGATCGCGGGCGCGAGCCTGGCGGAGGGGTCGGGGTCGGCGCCGTGGCCGAGCACCACGTCGAGCAGGACGACGTCGCCGGGCGGCACCTCGGCCAGGGCCTCCAGGCGGAGCGTCGGGTCGATCATCGGGTGGGCCCTGCCGACCGTGTAGGCGTCGTCGCCGAAGTCGGTGAACTCGCCGTGCCCGGCGATCAGCCGCGCCTCCACGCACAGCGTCCCGCCCGAGTAGATCCCCAGCAGGTTCCCCCCGGCTCCCGCGCCACCCGTCCCGGGGGGCGCGGAGGTCGCGTCGGCCGTTCCGGGGGCGGGCCAGGAGGGCCAGGTGGGGACCGGGACCCCGAGGGCGCGCAGGGCGGCCTCGGTCACCGAGGTCAGGTCGTCCTGGCCGGGACCGAGCAGGGCGGTCACGACCGGCGTGCCGAGTTTCGCCACGGCCTCCTCGACGGCCCGAGCGACCCCGGGGGCCGGAGGCTTGGAGATCAGGACGATCAGCTCGGTGGCCGGGTCGGCGTCGAGGGCCTCCAGGGCGCGCAGGGTGGACAGCCCGCCCACGTCCGCGGACAGGTCGCGACCGCCCACGCCCAGCACGTGCGACACTCCCACCCCCGCCAGGTCGAGCAGGCAGGTCACCTGCTGCGCACCGGTCCCCGAGGCGGCCACCAGCCCGACCGGGCCCGGCCGCAGGACGTTCGCGAAGCCGAGCCCCGCCCCGCCGACCACCGCGGTGCCGCAGTCGGGGCCCATGACCAGCACGCCGCGCTCGGCGGCGCGCCTCTTGAGCAGCACCTCCTGCTCGACCGGCACGTTGTCACTGAAGATCATCACGGACAGGCCCGCCTCGACGGCGTCCAGCGCCTCGGCGAACGCGTGCGGGCCCGGCACCGAGACCAGGGCCAGGGTGGCGGCGCGCTCGCGGGCCGCGGCGCGGACGGTCCGCGGGGGGCGCTCGGCGCCGCCACCGCCGCCCGCGGACGGGGCCGACAGCGCGGCGAGCAGCCCGTCGAGTTCCGCGGACGCGGCCTCCAGGGCGTCCGCCTCGCCGCGCAGCGCGATCAGCAGGTCGGCGGTATCCGCCCGGGGAAGGTCGAAGCCCAGCTCGGCGGCGATCCCGAGGTTGAGCTCGGTGGCCATCGCCACCACCGCGACCTCCACGCCGGGCAGCGCGGACGCCGCGCGGCTGACCCGCATCAGGCTCACGGAGTCGTGGTAGACCCCCGTGCGCGTCCGGACCACATCAGTACTCGCCATTGCCCCCGCCTTCCAGATCGATCACCGCCGCGAGCCCGATCCGCAGCCCCCACGCCAGGTCCGCCCCGGAGGTGTGGCCCAGCTGCAGGAGGCGGTGCAGCGCCGCCTCCAGGGACTGCCGTCCCGCCATGCCCCGCAGCACGGCCAGCACCTCGCCGCTGGCCTCGCCCCGGGCGGCGCAGTGCAGCAGCGCCGCCGAGATGGGGGTGGTCCTGCCGCGCACGTCGAAGGTGACCGCCGCGGCCAGCCAGCCGGCCAGCCAGACGGCCCGGCCGGCTCCCGCCGCCCCGCCCAGATGGCGCAGTGCGACCAGCAGTCCCGCGAGCACGTCGTCACCGCTCGGCGTGAGCCCGGGACCCAGGCCGACCAGCTGCTCGGCGGCCACCACGCTCTTCAGCAGCGAGCCCTCGGCGCATCCCTGGGCCAGCAGGCCGGCCGCGCCGTTGCCCTCCAGCCCCGGACGCCTCGGCGACCGCTCGCACAGCTCCGCCATCGCGGGCAGCGAGCGGGCCAGCCGCGCGACGTCCACGGCGCCGAGCGGCGGGGCCGGGTTCCACCAGCGGTGGGCCCGCAGGCTGAGCCGCCCGACGTCGATCGAGCCGTCGCCGACGGACGCCTCGTCGCCCACCGCGACCTTCGGCATCGGGCCGGTGACCACCATGGCGTTGGGCAGGCGGGTGGCCTCCCCGGTCACCACCGCGATGACCTGCGGTTCCAGCTCGGTGCGTACCTCAAGGTAGACGCCGGCGGGGAAGGCCGCCAGCACCCGCGCCGGGCGGCGGGGCGCCTCCAGCATCCGGCGCAGCGCCGTGCTGGCCGCGCCGGTCCGGTGCGTCCGTACGTGTACGCGCTGCGCTCTCGGGCGCGTCTTGGTGCTCATGAGCGCTCCTCGGCCGGCCCCGTGGGTGTGAAGGTGCTCTCTCCAGCGGTTCGCTCGCTCACGGACTCCCCCATCCATTGAGCCGACGGTAGAACGGGCGCGGACACAGGCCGTACGGAGAAAGCTGCCAACAGTCTGTCCAAAGGTTGGCTCTTCCTGACAGACGGGTCCATCAGTCACAATCACCTCATGGAACCCCCCGTGCGCCCGGCGAGCACCGGAACGATCATCCATGGCGTCGCCGTCGGCGAGGTCCTCGGTGTCTCGACACTGGCGGGGGCCCGGCTGATCGCGGGGGAGCGGGGCCTGGACCGCGTCGTGCAGCGCCTCAACGTGATGGAGGTGCCCGACGTCCTGGCCTGGGTCAAGCCGCACGAGCTGCTGCTCACCACCGGCTACCCGCTGCGCAACACCCCCCAGTCGCTCGGCAGGCTGGTGGCCGACCTCGACGAGCGCGGCCTGGCCGCGCTCGCCATCAAGCTCGGCCGCTATCTCGACGAGCTGCCCGAGGAGATGGTGGAGCAGGCCGACCGGCTAGGCTTCCCGCTCATCCAGCTTCCCGACAACGTCGGCTTCGACGACATCCTCAACCAGGTCCTGACCGACATCCTCAACCGCCAGGCCGCCGTGCTGGCCAGGGCCGAGGAGGCGCACCGGGCGCTGGTGCAGGTCGTGCTCGCCGGGGGCGGGCTGCGCGAGGTGACGGCCGAGGTCGCCGGGCTGCTGGGCGTGGGGGTGGCCGTGCTGGACGGGACGGGCCACGTGCTGGCCGCGGCCGGGCCCGTCGAGCACATGGCCACGCTGCGCGAGGCTCCCGGGGCCCCCGAGGGGCACCACACCTCGGTGCCGGTCGTGGCGGGTGGCCACCACCACGGCAGGATCGTCGCCTGCGGCCCGGTCGGGTCCATCGGCGACGGCGACGTCGGCATTCTGGAACGTGCCGCCACGGTCGCCGCGCTGGTGGTGACCCGGCAGGAGGCGGTCAACGCCGTCGAGAGCAAGTACCGCGCCGACTTCCTGCGCGACGTGCTCACCGGCAGGGCCGGAGGCTCCGAACGGGTCGCCTCCCGGGCCAGGGCCTTCGGCTGGGACCTGCAGCGCCCGGTCACCGTACTGGTGGCCGAGCTCGACCCCGAGGGTGACGAGCGGGCCGCCCAGGACCGCCTGGTCACCTGCTGGACCGGTGCGATGCGCCGCCACGACGTGCGCGGCGCGGTGGCCGGGTTCTCCCACGAGGTCGTCACCGTCGTGGACGCGTCCGTCGACGCGGGCCGCCTGGCCAAGGACGCCGCGGCGGCCTTCGCCGAGTCCCTGCCCGCCACCTTCTCCACCGGCGCCAGCCGCACCGCCATCGGGGCCGAGGCACTGCCCGAGGCGTACGGCCAGGCGCTGAAGGCCGCGCGGGTGGGCCGCCAGCTCCACGGCAACGGCGCGGTCGCGCACTTCGACCAGCTCGGCGTCTACCGGCTGCTCTCCCTGGTCAACGACACCGCCGAGCTGCACGCCTTCGTCCGCGAGACCCTCGGGCCGCTCGCCTCGGACGACGACGCGGAGAACGCCGACCTGCGCCGTACGCTGCAGGTGCTGCTGGAGACCAACCTCAACGTGGCCGAGACGGCGCGCAGGCTGCACTTCCACTACAACACGCTGCGCTACCGGATCGGCAAGCTGGAGCGCATGCTCGGCGGCTTCACCGAGGACGCCCACCTGCGCCTGAACCTCACCCTCGCCCTGCACGTCCTGCGGATGCGAGGGATCTGAGGGCGGGATCCGGCGCCGGCCCGAAACGGTGGCGGCGAGGAGCGGCCGCGTCCGGCGCGTACCCGGGATCTAAGCTGTTCGGCGTGAACGAGACCTTCGAGCTGGACACCGAATACATCCCGCTGTGCGACCTGCTCAAATACTGCGGCGTCACCGAGACGGGCGGCCAGGCCAAGCACTTCATCGCCGACGGCAACGTGCTGGTGGACGGCGAGGTCGAGCTCCGCAAGACCTGCAAGATCCGCGACGGGCAGGTGGTGACCGGCGACGGCTTCGAGATCCACGTGGTCGCGAAGAAGTAGCGCGCGTCATGCGTGGCTTCCGCCGGGCCGGTAGGCGCACCGTGCGTGATCCTCGCCGGGCCCGCGGGGGCGACGTACGCGATTCTCACCGGGCGGGTAGGTAGGCCGTGCGCGAGGTGTCCACTGGTCGGCCGCTCAGATTTGGCAGATCATGACGGTGTAAGGGCATGCTTCCCGTCCTAACGTGCCCGCAACAGCTGTAAGGGGATTCGCCGGAGGGAAGCCCGCGGGGTGGTCACCGACCGACGGCCCGGTGAAAGGTGGGGCTCGATGGTTGCAGGTTGGACGAAACACGGCGACGGCAGGACGCTCGCCCCGGGAGAGGTGGTCAGACCCGACGAGCGGCTGTCGTGGCCGCGCATGGTCGGGTTCGGGGCGCAGCACGTCGTCGCGATGTTCGGCGCGACCTTCGTCTTCCCCCTGGTGATGGGACTCGACCCCAACGTCGCCATCATGTTCTCGGGCGTCGGAACGATCCTGTTCCTGCTCATCGTGAAGGGGAAGGTCCCCAGCTACCTCGGCACCAGCGCCTCGTTCGTGGGCGGCGTGCTCGCGATCCGGGCGCTCATGGGCGGCGACACGCCCGCCACCGACGCGATCGTCACCGGCGCCATCCTCGTCGCCGGGCTCGTCCTCGCACTCGTGGGCGTGGCCATCCACTTCCTCGGCGTGCAGATCATCAACCGCGTCTTCCCGCCGGTCGTCACCGGCGCGGTCGTCATGCTGATCGGCTTCGGCCTGGCGTACGTCGTCGCCGACATCTACTGGCCGCAGGACCAGTGGATCGCCCTGATCACGATGACCGTCACCTTCGTCATCATCGTGCTCTTCAAGGGCTTCATCGGCAGGATCGGCATCCTGCTCGGCCTGGTCATCGGTTTCCTGCTCTCCTGGGTGGCCGACAAGGTCTTCGGGAACATCACCGCCTTCAACGCGGGCACCGGCGCGGTCGACACGCACCCGAGGGTGAGCTTCGACGCGGTGGCGTCGGCCGACTGGATCGGCCTGCCGAGCATGCACTTCCCCGACTTCAAGTTCTCCGCCGTGCTGCTGGTCCTCCCGGCGGTGATCGCGCTGGTCGCCGAGAACGTCGGCCACGTCAAGGCCGTCGGCGAGATGACCAAGACCGACGTCGACCCGTACATGGGCCGGGCGGTCGCCGCGGACGGCGCCGCCACCGTCGTCGCCAGCGCCTTCGGCGGCTCCCCGACCACCACCTACGCCGAGAACATCGGCGTGATGGCCGCCACCCGCGTCTACTCGACGGCCGCCTACTACATCGCCGCCGTCATCGCGATCCTGTTCGGCCTCTGCCCCAAGTTCGGCGCGCTGGTCGCGGCCACGCCGGGCGGCGTGCTCGGCGGCATCACCGTCATCCTGTACGGCATGATCGGCCTGCTCGGCGCGAAGATCTGGATCGAGAACCGGGTCGACTTCGCCGACCCCGTCAACCTCGTCCCGATCGGGGCCGGGATCATCCTCGCCATCGGCCCGGTCAAGCATATGATCAGTTCGGACTTCACGCTGGAGGGCATCGCCCTCGGCACCATCGTGGTGGTGGCCGGCTACCACCTGCTCCGGGCCATCGCGGGGCGGGGCGGCGCCGGTCCAGCAGAGGCGTCCGAGCCACAACGAGAGGTCACCGGGTCAACGACCCCCTCCTTGGAGGAGAGGGCTTGAGGCGCAGCGATGCGCTTTGAAGCCCCGTGTTGACCAGCCCTAGCCATCAGCTCAAGGAGGTGCGCTTTGATGGCTACGTTGAACACAAGATCGCAGACCCGCCGGCGGGTGCTTCCTCAGCCTGCCGCCCTGGAATCCGTGGGAGCAGACACGCCTGAGGGCGGGCACGAAACGGCTCACGGACACCGCCTCGTGGCGGTACCTGGTGTTCAACCTGGGCGAGGGGAGATCGAGCGGACCGGCACCCGGTCTGCTCGGCGTCACCCCGAGGACGCTTCGGCGTGCGAGGGGGCGAACCGTGAGGTTCACCCGGCTGTGTTCGTCCTGGACAGGCACGGCCACCCGCTTGATCCCTGTCATCCCGCCCGTGCCCGTCGTCTGCTGGCGGCCGGGCGGGCGGTGGCGGTGCGCCACACCCCGTTCGTCATCCGTCTCGAAGACCGGTCGGTGGCCGATTCCACCGTGATGGGCCTGCAGGTCGGTATCGACCCCGGTTCCAAGCACACCGGCCTGGCCGTTTTCACCGGCTACAACGGGAGCCGGGCCGGACGGTATGCGATCCAGCTCGACCATCGAGGCGCGCTGATCCGCGACAGGCTCGCCTCGCGGGCCGCACTGCGCCGGGGCCGCCGTTCCCGGAACCTGCGCTACCGCTCTCCCCGGTTCCTCAATCGCACCAAGGCGCAGGGGTGGCTAGCGCCGTCGCTGCGACACCGCGTCGACACCACCATGTCGTGGATGGTGCGACTGACCCGGTGGGCGCCCGTAGCCGCCGTCCACGTGGAACGGGTCTCTTTCGACACCCACGCCCTCTCGGCGGGCAAGCCGTTGGAAGGCGTTGAGTATCGGCAGGGCACCCTCGCTGGGTACGAGGTCCGCGAATACTTGCTCGCCACATGGGGGCGTACCTGCGCGTACTGCGGCGCGAGCGGCATACCGCTCAATCTCGACCACATCTACCCCCGCAGCCGGGGCGGCTCCGATCGGATCAGCAACCTCACCCTGGCCTGCGTCCGGTGTAACCAGGCCAAGAACGCCACCTCGGTAGAGGAATTTCTCAAAGGCAGGCCCGCCATGCTGGCGAGGATCCTCCGGCAGGCGAAGGCTCCACTGCGGGATGCCGCCGCTGTCAACGCCACCCGGTGGGCGCTGTGGCGGGCGCTGGAAACGATCGGCCTGCCTGTTCACACCGCTTCGGGCGGCCGTACAAAGTGGAACCGCTCTCGCACCGGCGCGCCGAAGTCCCACACGTTGGACGCGTTACACGTCGGCGACCTGGAGAGCGTGACCGCCTGGCCGTCCACGGTCCTGGTGGTCACGGCGACCGGGCGCGGCGCCTACGCCCGCACCACCCTCGACCGATACGGGTTCCCCCGTCTTGTCCGGCCACGGATCAAACTGCACCACGGCTTTCAAACCGGCGACCTGGTCCGGGCGAACGTCCCGGCGGGCAAGAAGGCCGGGGTTCACGCCGGGCGAGTGCTGGTCCGCTCTTCTGGCTCGTTCGACATCACCACCCGGCACGGTCGCGTCACCGGGATCAACCACAGGTATGTCCGCCATCTTCAACGCGCGGACGGCTACGGCTACACAACTCAAAAAGAAGCCGATCGAAATGATTGACCCGTCAGGGCACGCTCGGGCCTTGGCGGCCCTCCTGCTGCCGATTTCTCCCCGGCCTGAAGGACTTCGTTGCCCAATTCGTTTTCGATCTTCGCGACCTGGGTCTCCGGCGCTGTACAACGAGGCCGGACGTCGACCGGCGTCAATCGAGCAACGGAGTCCTGAAGGCCAGGGCATCCTCGGGAGGTTCTGGTGAAGCCACCCCCGTTCGAATACCACGCCCCCCGCTCCCTCGGCGAGGCGCTCGACGCCCTCGCCGGGGCCGGGGAGCACGGCAAGGTGCTCGCCGGGGGGCAGAGCCTGATCCCGCTGCTGAACATGCGGCTGGCCGCCCCGGCCCACCTGGTCGACATCAACCGGCTGCCGGAGCTGGCGTTCGTCGACGTCGCCCCGGAGGGCGTCCGGGTCGGAGCCCTGGCCAGGCACGCCCAGGTGGAACGGCACGAGCGGGCCGCCACCGCCCAGCCGCTGCTGCGCCAGGCGCTCCGGCTGGTGGCCCACCCGGTGATCCGCAACCGGGGGACCGTGGTCGGCAGCCTGGCCCACGCCGACCCCGCCGCCGAGCTGCCCGCCGTCCTGGCCCTGCTGAAGGGCTCGGTACGGCTGGCGCGGCCCGGCGCGGTCAGGGACGTCCCCGCGGACGCCTTCTTCACCGGCCCGCTGGAGTCGGCCGTCGCCCCGGGCGAGCTGGCCGTCTCCGCGTTCTTCCCCGCGCCGCCCCCGCGCTCGGGCACCGCGTTCCGCGAGGTCGCCCGGCGGCACGGCGACTACGCCCTGGCCGGGATCGCGGCGCTGGTCGTCCTGGACGACGACCTGAGGATCACCTCGGCCGCGGTGGCGTGCGTGAGCCTCGCCCCCGTCCCGCTGCTCGTCGACGTCACCGAGGCCGTCGGCCACCGCCCGGCCGCCTCGGCCGACTGGGACTCGGCGGCCCGGCTCGTACGGGAACGGGTCGATCCCGAGACCGACATCCACGCGACCGCCGCCTACCGGCGGCACCTCGCCGGAGTCCTCACCGAGCAGGCACTCCGTGACGCCGCCAGGGAGGCCGCGGATGCATGAGATCACGCTGACCGTCAACGGGGTGCTGCGGCAGGCGGAGGTCCCCGCGCGGCGGCTGCTGTCCGACTGCCTGCGGCACGACCTCGGCCTGACCGGCACGCACGTCGGGTGCGAGCACGGGGTCTGCGGGTGCTGCACGGTGCTGCTGGACGGCGAGCCCGTCCGCTCCTGCCTGACGTTCGCGGTCACCGTGGACGGGCGCGACATCACCACCGTCGAGGGACTCGCCGACGGGGACGGCACGCTGTCGCCGGTGCAGCGGGCCTTCGCCGAGTGCCACGGCCTGCAGTGCGGCTTCTGCACCCCCGGCTTCCTGTGCACGGTGACCGCGCTGCTGCGCGACAACCCGGCGCCGACCGACGAGGAGGTGCTGGAGGGCATCTCCGGCAACCTGTGCCGGTGCACGGGGTACCAGAACATCGTCAAGTCCGTCCACCGCGCGGCCGAGATCATGGCGGAGGACCCGTGAGCGGGTGCAGCGGGTGCAGCGGGTTCCTCGCAGGCGCCGAGTCCCCGCGCGGGCTCGGAGGATTCCCGGGTGGACGAGGCGGGGGACATGTTCCGGCGGGCCGGCAGGTGAGGCGATCATCATGACCACGAAACTGTTCGGCGAACCGGTCACCCGGCGCGAGGATCCCCGGCTGCTGACCGGCCAGGGCCGCTACGTCGACGACCTGGGGGCCGGGGCGCTGGAGGCGGCGTTCGTCCGGTCCCCGCACGCCCACGCCAGGATCCGCGACATCGACGTCTCGGCCGCCATCGAGGTCGACGGGCTGGTGGCGATCTACACCTGGGAGGACCTGCCCGGCGCGCTCGCCCAGCCGCTGCCGCTGCTCATCCCGCACCCGGCGCTCACCCACGGCCGCACCGCGTACCCGCTGGCCCGCGAGATCGTCAGGCACGTCGGCGAGCCCGTCGTGATGGTCGTCGCCCGCGACCGCTACCTCGCCGAGGACGCCTGCGCGCTCATCCAGGTCGACTACGAGATCCTCAAGCCGGTGGTCGGCGTGGAGGAGGCCGCGCAGTCGGCCCAGCTCGTCCACGAGGGCGTGCCGGGCAACGTCGGCGCGCACCTGGTCCAGGAGGTGCCCTCGGCCGCCGGGCTCGGCGCGCGCGAGGCGATCGACGCCGCGCCGCACACATTGTCCTTCCGGCTCGACATCGAGCGCAGCGCGTCCATGCCGCTGGAGGGGCGCGGCGTGCACGCCCGCTGGGACGCCGACGACCGGTCCCTGCGCGTCCACTCCAGCACCCAGACCTCCACCAGCGTCCGCATGGCAATCGCGGCCAAGCTCGGCCTGCCGCTGCCGAAGGTCGAGGTGATCGCCCCCGACGTGGGCGGCGGCTTCGGCGTGAAGATCGTCCACCCGTGGCCGGAGGAGATCCTGGTCCCGTGGGCGGCGATGACGCTCGGCCACGAGGTCAAGTGGACCGAGGACCGGCGCGAGCATTTCGTCTCCTCCGCGCACGAGCGGGCCCAGGTGCAGTCGGTCCGGGTCGGCTTCGACGACGAGGGCCGGGTGCTCGGCCTGGACGTCGAGATCCTGCACGACCACGGCGCCTACACGCCGTACGGGATCATCGTGCCGATCATCACCTCCACCCAGCTGCTCGGCCCCTACCGGATCGGCGCCTACCGGGTCGAGTTCTCCTCGATCTACACCAACACCGTGCAGGTCACCCCGTACCGGGGGGCGGGCCGCCCCCAGGGGGTCTTCTGCATGGAACGGACGATGGACCACATCGCCGAGCATCTCGGGGCCGACCGCACGGCGGTGCGCGCGGCCAACTTCATCCAGCCCGACGAGTTCCCCTACGACCAGGGCCTGATCTTCCAGGACGGCCGCCCGCTGATCTACGACAGCGGCGACTACCCCGAGTCGCTGCGGATGCTCAAGGAGCTGATCGGCTGGGACGACTTCCCGGCCATGAAGGCCCGCGCCGCCGAGGAGGGCCGCACGATCGGGATCGGCGTCGGCTGCTACGTCGAGGGCACCGGCGTCGGCCCGTACGAGGGCGGGCACGTCCAGATCACCTCCGACGGCCGGGTGCACGTCTCCACCGGCCTCACCTCCCAGGGCCAGGGCCACGAGACGGTGTTCGCGCAGATCGCCGCGTCCGAGCTGGGCGTGCCGATGGAGCGGGTCTCGGTCGTCACCGGCGACACCCGCAGGTTCGGCTACGCGGTCGGCACGTTCGCCTCGCGCGCCGCGGTGATGAGCGGCAACGCGATCGCGCTGGCCTGCAGGAAGGTGCGGGAGAAGGCGCTGCGGATCGCCGCCGACGCGCTGGAGGCCGACCCGCGCGACCTGGAGATCGTCGACGGGGAGGTGCGGGTGGCGGGCACCCCCGGCGCCTCGATCCCGCTGGCGACCGTGGCGGTGCTGTCCAACCCGCTGCGCTACGCCTTCGACGAGGAGGCGGCCAGGGCCACCCAGTTCGCGGGCGCCGCGTCCTACGACCGGCCGCCGGTGGCCGAGGGGGAGGAGCCGGGGCTGGAGGGCCGCGACTACTACTCGCCGATCCGCTCGACCTTCGCCTCCGGCATGCACGCGGCCATCGTCGAGACCGACCCGCTCACCGCGGAGATCCGCATCCTGCGCTACGCCGTCGTCCACGACTGCGGCAGGCTGATCAACCCGATGATCGTCGAGGGCCAGATCCACGGCGGGGTCGCCCAGGGCGTCGGCGGCGCCCTGTACGAGAAGATGGTCTACGACGGCCACGGCCAGCTGCTGAACGCCTCCTTCATGGACTTCCTGATGCCGTACGCCACCGAGGTGCCCTTCATCGAGACCGCCCACCTGGAGACGCCGTCCCCGCTCAACCCGCTGGGCATCAAGGGCGCGGGGGAGGCCGGAGTCATCCCGGTCTCGGCGGTGATCGCCTCGGCGATCGAGGACGCGGAGGGGATCAGGATCGACAGGATGCCGATCTCCCCGTCGGACCTGTTCGACCTGCGCCGCGCCGCCACGGTCTGACCCTGGCGTCATCAGGGTTCCCGGGAGTCGGGTTTCCTCGGCCGTACAGGACACGTCTCCAGGGCGATGAGATCATCTTCCTGACTTCGCGGGATCATCCGGCCGGGCGGCCGTGATCCCGGACGGAGCCGCTCCGGGTCATACGTCGTCGGCCGGGAGATGGCGCTCACTCCAGCGCGACAACGGCTGAAGGGCGGAGATCAGCTCTTCGGCGTCGGGCGTGAGGGCGTAGGTGATCTGGACCGGCATGCTGGGGATCACCGTGCGTTCGATGAGCCCGCGGGCCTGGAGCTGCTTGAGCCGCAGCGTGAGCTGCGGATCCGAGATGCCCGGCACCAGGGCGCGGTACTCCTTGAACCGGCGGGCGCCGCGGACCGCGGCGAGCAGGATCGGCCCGGTCCAGCGGACCCCGATGATGTCGATCGCGCGCAGGATGCGGTGGCAGTGCTCCTCGTCGATCTGAGTGGTGGGCGGCGTAGTCACTTTCCAAATGTAAGTAACTTTGGTGGCCTTTGCCAACCCGGATCGGCGGATGGATGCTTCTGATGACCGACGAAAGGGAGGGTCGTCATGACCATGCGAACCGTGCCGGCGAGCCGGAAGGTGAACCGGGTTCTCGACAAGGTGGACATCGGCGCGACCGCGACGTCCGATCGCAGCGCGATGATCATCGCGCCGGGCAACGACGCCTGGACCGATCCGTTCCTGGTGATGGGGGAGGAACTGGTCAACCGGCCGGGGTTCGACTGGCACCCGCACCGCGGGCTGGAGACCGTGACCCTGATCCTGGACGGAGCCCTGGAGCACGGCGACAGCATGGGCAACGCCGGTGTGCTCGGGGCGGGGGACGTGCAGTGGATGACCGCGGGGCGGGGCATCATCCATCGTGAGGTCGCCGCCCGCTCAGAGCGGGCCCACATCATCCAGATATGGGTCAACCTGCCGGCGCATCAAAAGATGGTACCCACCCGCTACCAGGACCTGCGGGCCGGCATGCACGCCGTGCACACCGAGGACGGCGTGCTGGTCCAGCTGATCTCGGGGGAGACCGGGGCGGCGCGCGGGCCGGCGCTCAACCACTGGCCGATCCTGGGCATGGTGATCACGCTCGACCCGAGGACCGAGTACCGGCAGCTGCTCGACGGGGACCAGCGCGCGTTCGCGTACGTGATCTCGGGCCGGCTGACGGTCGCCGGCCGGACCGTGCACGCCGGGCAGATCGCCTGGTCCGATCCGGTGTCCGGGCAGGGCGACGCGACCACGCTGACCCTGGCCACCGGCGACGGTGACGAGCAGACCAAGGTGCTGCTGCTCGCCGGGCGGCCCATCGGTGAGTCCGTGTACGCCAGCGGCCCCTTCGTGATGAACACGCGCGCCGAGATCGAGCAGGCCTACCGCGACTTCCACTCCGGCAAGTTCGGCAAGATCCCCCGGCACACACGCCTGCCCGCCGGTGCGTGACCGGTCGAGGTCGCCGCTCGGCGAACAGGCGTGGCCACGCCCCCGGGCCGGGTCACGGCTCGGAGGCCGGTGCCCGGTTCGGGGTCAGGGCGGTGCCGGTGGCGGAGAAGTCCCTGGTCCGGCCGAAGTTGTCGAACGAGCCGAAGCCGATCCGGCCGGAGGCGAAGGTCTGGTCGGTGGCCGTCATCAGCGGGGTCGCCGAGCCGTCCAGGTAGACCGCGATCTCGCCCGTGCCGGCGCAGTGCCGGACGCGGACCCGGTGCCAGCCGGCGTCGGTCACCGCCGGGGGAGCGCCGACCGTGCCGGTCCACTGGTCGTCGATGCGCAGCCGGTCGGCGTTGTTCACCACGAAGATGCCGTTGTGCGGGTAGATCGTGTTGTCCTGCGACAGGTGGACGTAGTAGTACTCCGTGTCGGACCGGTGGCCGAAGACGACGATCACGTCCCGGTTGCTCACGCTCACGCTCTCGTCCAGCCTGACCTCGGCGTCGATCTGCACCGATCCGAAGACCGGGCCCTTGGTGAGCACGGCGTACTCGAACGGGCGGCGCGGGCCGGAGGGAGCCGTCCCGGCCTCGGCCAGGATCACCTCGTCGCCGGGGAAGCGCCACTTGGCGGGGGTGCGCGGCGCCCAGCTCGCCTGGGCCGCGGTGCCGGTGACCCTCGCGGTGCCCACGGCGCAGCCGGCGTGCTGCGGGGGCCGGGTGACCCGCCAGATCTTGCCGTTGGCCTTGGACAGGACGAGCAGCTCGCCGTCGCCGTCGAGGCCCAGGCGGAAGTCGACCCGGTCGTTGCCGGCCAGCTGCCGCATCGTCACCTGCCGCTCGGCCGCGTCGAACAGCGTCAGCTCCTTGACCGTGGCGAGCTTGGCGCCGCGGACCATCTCCCCGACCTCGGAGTAGAAGATCCGGCCGCTGACGATGTCGCCGTAGACGTACTTGCCGGTGAGCTCCGGCACCGCCTCGCCCCGGTAGACGAAGCCTCCGACCAGCGCGTTGCCGGTGTCGTGGTCGTAGCTGATCACCGGGTAGGTGTAGCCGTACCTCGCGTCGTCGGCGGGGAGCGGGTAGACGTTGGTCGGGTCGGACTTCTTGAACAGGAAGCCGCCCTCGCGCTCGTTCCAGCCGAAGTTGTCGCCCGCCTCCACCTCGTAGACCGAGTCGATGTTGACCTCGCCGATCATGCCGACGTACATCTTCCCGGTGGCCGGGTCCCAGCTGAACCGGTGCGGGTTGCGCAGGCCGTAGGCGTAGATCTCGCCGAGCGCGCCCGCGCGGTTCACGAAGGGGTTGCCGGGCGGCACGCCGTACCCGCCGCCGGGCCCGCCGGTGCCCGCCGGGTCGATGCGCAGGATCTTGCCCTGCGGCACGCCCAGGTTCTGCGGCCCGGCGGTGAAGTTCGGCGTCTCCTCGCCGTCGCCCAGGGCGAGGTAGAGGAGGGTGCGGTCGGCGTCCCCGGCCTCGGCGGCCGGGTTGAAGCCGATCTCCTGGACGCCGTGCAGGAAGGTGTCGAAGCCGAGCCTGAGGACCTCGCGCCTGGTGCCGGCGAAGGCGTTCGCGGCCGGGTCGGTCGCGGTCCACTCGGTGATCACGTTGTGCACGGAGGTGCCGGCCGGGTACGGCAGGTCGGGCGTCTTCGTGGTGAGCGCCGGGCCCGCCTCGGAGTGCGTGGTGTAGAACTTCCCGTTGGTGCGGTAGTCGGGGTGGAAGGTGACGAAGCCGAAGCCGGTCCCGAGGTTGGGGTTGAGCCGGAAGTCGGGGAAGGCGGCCGCGACGTCGAGGAACCGCACCGGGGCGCCGTTCACGACGAGGTACATCGTGCCGTTCAGGTCGGGCACGTAGAGCCGTCCGGAGCCGTCGGGGATCTCACCGGCGTAGTTGATCCGGGCCCGGGGCGCGGTGGCGTTGCTGGCGGGGATGGTGACGAACTCCCGCAGCGTGACGCCGAGGCCGGTGACGACGGGGTCGCCGGGCAGCGGGTCGGGCAGCGGCAGGTCGCTCGTGCCGGTCACGCCGCAGGCGTCGGCGGCGCCGCCCGGCACCCGCAGGTTGACCCCGCCGGTGTCGACCGCGATGTCGTCGAAGTAGAGGGCGGAGGCGCTGTTCGCGCCGTTGATCACGGCGAACCGGTCCAGCGCCTCGGCGGTGCCGTTGCGGAAGCCGAACCGTCTCTCGGTGCCCGCGGGCAGCCGGGTGGTCACCGCGTACGGGCCGCCCCTGCTGTACATCGCGAAGGTGTCGGTCGTGTTGTCGGCGACCAGCCACACGCACTGCCAGGTGCCGGGCGCCCAGGTGCCCGCGGGGGAGAAGGCGCCCCGGTCGCGGGCGTTCAGCGTGGCGGAGTTCTGGTTGTTGGCCTGGACCTCGAAGTCGCCGAACGCGGCGGGCGCGTCCGCGTCGGTCAGCCCGGCGCTGGTGTCGACGTTGCCGGTCCGCTGGAAGCGGAAGAAGAGGGTGCCGCTCGCGCCCGGCGCGATGGCGGGGACCGCCCGGTGCGCCCGCAGGTTCGGGCCGGTCATCCGGATCGCCTGGTTCCCGGCCTGCCTCGGGTCGGCGGCGACGACGACGGCCGCGCCCGAGGTCCTCCAGCCGTCCTGGCCGTTCAGCGCGCCCGCGGTGTAGCCCTCCAGGTCGAGGACCTCGTCGAAGGCGGGGGTCGGGTCGGCCAGGGTGGCGCCGTCGGGGTCGAGGTGAATGTTGTCGACGTAGGACACCCCACTCGGCGGGTCCTCCGGGTCGTTCAGGTGCAGGAAGGTGACGAGCGGGGCGGAGCCGCCGGTCCGGAAGGCGAAGGTGTCGTCGCCGCCCGCGGCGGCCCGCACCGGCTGCCCGCCCGGCGCGGCGACGTGCACGCGGTAGCTGTCGGCGGCGGTGTCGACCACGGCCCAGATCCGGTGGACCGCGCCGGGGGTGAGGGTGACGTTGTCGGCGACGCGGTCCTGGCCCCCGTCCCTGATGACGAGGCCCCGTTCGTCGAAGCGCACCTGTACGGCGTAGTCGTCCAGGTCGAGCTCGTCACCGGTGGTGTCGAAGCCCAGGCCGGGGGACTCGTCGGCGCTCAGGCCCAGGCTGACGTCCGTCCTGGCCGGGTCGTCGGCGGCGAACTCCAGGAAGAGGGTGCCGGTGGCGCCCTCGGCGATGGCGAGGTCGCCCAGGGTGGCGTAGGCGTTGCCGCGGTAGCGGACCGGCTGGGCACTGGCGTCCAGCTTGTCGATCAGGGTCTTGCCGGAGAAGCCCGCGGGCACCGCGTCGCCCGCGAGGGCTCCGTCGGCGGCGCCGGGGGTGTTGACGTGCCAGGTTCCCTGTGAGCGCAGGCTGCCGTTGTCGTAGTCGTCGAAGGTGGCCAGGGCGCAGAGGGCGGGACAGGGGGGTGCCGCCGCGGCGGCCGGGGCCGTGGCGACCAGCGCGAACCCCAGGCCGGTGACCAGGGCGAGCGCCGGTGACAGCAGCCGGCGGAGGGGGGTGGGCAGGGCGGGCATCCGGATCCTCTCGGGGGGTGAGTGATCCGTAAGCGCTTGCGAAAGCGCTTACGTTCGGGCCTGCGCAGATGTTAACTCCGAAGATCGGGATGTCAACAGTCGCGACCGCCGGACTGTGCGGGAGGGGCTCCCCGCGCCGCGGTACGGGCTTCCTCGCGGTACGGGCCCCATGCCGCGGGTACGGGCTCTCCGCGCCGCGGGACGGTCACGCCGCCCGGGGGCGTTCCACGAGCCTCCACCGCGGGCACGAAGAGCTCGAAGGGCCCAAAAGCTCGAAGGGCTCGAAGGGCTCAGCGGGTGAGGCGGGCCGCCCCGGATCTGGCGGGGACCGGGCCGGTGGAGGCGCGGACGACCAGCTCGTGGCCGGTGCGCCGGCGCCGGGGGCGGGAGGCGGGAGGCTTGAGGACGAGTTCGAGCGCCTGCCGGCCCATGCCGATCATCGGCAGGCGGATCGTGGTCAGGCCCGGGTAGACGTCGGCGGCCACCGGGATGTCGTCGAAGCCCGCGACCGAGACCTCGCCGGGGATCAGGCGGCCGTCGCGCAGCAGCCAGGACAGCGCGCCGACGGCCATCGGGTCGTTGAGCGCGACGACCGCGGTCAGCTCCGGGTGCTCGCGCATCAGCCGCGCGGTCGAGGACACGCCGCCCTCGCGGGTGAAGTCGCCGTGCACGACGGGGATCGCCCCCCAGCTCAGGCCGTGCGCCTCGGCGGCGCCGCGCAGGCCGGCGAGGCGGTCCTCCACGGTGGTGAGGTTGGCCGGGCCGCCGACCACGCCGATGTCGCGGTGGCCGAGGTCCAGCAGGTGGCGCATGACGGTCTCCGCGCCGTTGCGGTTGTCCGGCAGCACCGCGTCGACCGGCAGGTGGTGGCGGCCTATCACCGCCACGCGGCCTCCCGCCGCGCTGAAGGACGCCAGCTCGGCGGCGGTGTCGACCTCGGTGTCCGCCTCGACGTACCCCGATCCGGCCAGGACGATCGAGGTGACCCGGTGGGCCCGCAGCGTGCGGATGCGCGCCAGTTCGGCGCGCGGGTCGCGCTCGGTCTGGCTGATCATGGCCATGTAGCCGCGGCTCTCGGTCTCGCGCAGCACGCCCCGGGCGATCTCGGAGAAGTAGGGGTCGCCGACGTCGTGGACGATCAGCCCGATCATGGATGCCTGCCCGCCGGCGAGGGCCCGGGCGTGGCTGTTGGGGACGTAGCCCACCTGGGCCGCGACCGCCTGGACGTGCGCCGCGAGCGTGGAGCTGACCCCGCTGCTCCCGGTCATGGCGCGGGAGGCCGTCGCCAGCGAGACCCCCGCGGCGCGGGCGACGTCCACCAGGCGCGGGATGGCCGGACGCTCTTTCATTGGCGAAGTTAGCCCCTTGTCACGTCGCTGTAATGCGTGCCATGGTAACCGAAAGCGCTTGCGAAAGCGCTTTCGAAGGCGAAACCGATCCAAGCTCTGGAGGGTTCGACATGGTAAGGGCTCCCCTCGCCCTCAGAAGCCTTGCCTTGGTAGCGATGTGCAGTCTAGGCCTTTCCGCCTGCGGCGGCATCGGCGACGAGCCGGCCGCGGAGAGCGGTGGCACCGGTCCGGTCAAGGTCGGCATCTCCCTGCCGCTGACCGGTGATTTCTCCGAACCCGGCAAGGGTGTGCGGGAGGGGTACGAGGTCTGGGCCGACCAGGTCAACGCGGCCGGCGGCCTCCTCGGCCGGAAGGTCGAGCTGATCTTCCGGGACGACGCCTCCGACCCCAACCGTGTCGTCTCCGACTACGAGTCGCTCATCACCCAGGACAAGGTCAACCTGGTGTTCGGCCCGTTCTCGACCCGCCTGGTGATCCCCGCCGCCGAGGTCGCCGAGTCCTACGGCATGCTGTTCGTCGAGCCCGCGGGCGCCGCCAAGGAGGTCTTCGAGCAGGGGTTCAAGAACCTGTTCTACGCCGCTCCGGCCATCGCGAGCGACCACTACAACTACCTGGCCGAGTACATCCTGGCGCTCCCGGCGGACAAGCGGCCCAAGACCGCGGCGTACGCCTCCCTGGACGACCCGTTCGCCCAGGGCACCGCCTACGGCCTGCGCGACAAGCTCGCCGCGGCCGGGATCAAGACCGTGGCCGACGAGGTCTACCCGCCGGAGACCACCGACTTCGCCCCCATCGCCGCCCGGATCGCCGACGCCAAGGCGGACATCGTGGTCGGCGGCACCCAGTTCGAGGACTCCGTCGGCCTGGTCCGCGCCCTGCAGGAACTCGGCGCCCAGCCCAAGCTCGCGGCCTTCTCCACCGGCCCCACCCTGCAGGAGTTCCCCGAGGCGGTCGGCGGCGCGGTCGAGGGCATCCTGTCGCCCGTGGGCTGGTCGCTCACCTCCGGCTTCCCCGGCAACGACGCCTTCGTCAAGCGCTACCAGGAGATGTTCAAGGGCGAGGCCAACGAGGACGCGGCCAACGGCTACACCGTGGGCCAGATCGTGCAGGCCGCCGTCAAGGCGGTCGGCTGCGTCGACCCGACCGAGGAGTGCCAGACGAAGCTCGCGGACCACATCCGCGCGGGCACGTTCGACACCATCGTCGGCCCGCTCTCCTTCGACGACAAGGGCCGCCCCGAGGCCGCGCACATGATCCAGCAGTACGTGGACGGCAAGGTCCAGATCGTGCTGCCCGAGGGCTCCAAGGCGCAGACCACCAAGCTGGTCTTCCCCAAGAAGGACTGGTGACCTGATGCCGTCGGGCTCCCTCCTGCTGCAGGGACTCGTCCTGGGCGTGCTGACCGGCGGCCTGTACGCCCTGCTCTCCTCGGGCCTGTCGCTGTACTTCGGCGTCATGCGCGTGGTGATGGTCGCCCACCCGGCGTTCCTCATCGTCGCCGCCTACCTCACCTACACGCTCAACGTCCGCCTCGGGCTCGACCCGCTGCTCACCATCCCGCTCACCGTCCCGCTGTTCTTCGCGGCGGGCGTGGCGATCCAGCGGCTGCTGATCTCCAGGCTCGCCTCCGACACGATGGCGATGATGTCGGTGCTGCTCACCTTCGGCATGGCCCTGGTCATCGAGGGCGTGCTCGGCACCGTCTACACCGGCTCCTACCGGTCGATCAGCATGGACTACGCCACCCAGTCGCTGTCGCTCGGCGCGGTCCGCCTGCCGTACGACCGCATCATCGCCTTCGGCGTCGCCGCGCTCACCTTGGGCCTGCTCTTCGTGGTGCTGCGGATGACCCGCTTCGGCCAGTCCCTGCGCGCGACCATCCAGCACCCGCAGGCCGCCCGGCTGGTGGGCATCAGGACCGACCGGGTCACCGGATACGGCTTCGGGCTGGGCCTGGCCACCGCGGCGGTCGGCGGCGCCGTACTCGCGCTGATCACTCCGTTCTTCCCGGCCGCTCACTGGGCCTGGATCGGCAAGCTGATGGCGATCATCGTCGTCGGCGGCCTGGGCAGCGTGCAGGGGGCCGCGGCCGCCGCGCTCATGCTCGGTGTCATCGAGAGCCTGGTGCTGGTCACCGTCGACGCCACCTGGGCCACGATGATGTTCTACGTCTTCCTCTTCCTGACCCTCGTCGTGCGTCCCCAGGGATTCTTCGGAGGTCGCCTTGCGCAACGGTTCTAAGGCGGGTTCCGGGGCTGGTTCCAGGGCGAAGGCCGGGCTTCTCGCGCTCGGGGCGCTCCTCGCCCTGGCCTATCCGTGGCTGGCGCCCAACACCTATCTCCTCTACGCCGGCGTGCTCACCGTGATGTACGCGGTGATGGCCACCTCGTGGAACCTGCTCGGCGGGTTCACCGGATACGTCTCCCTCGGCCACTCGGCGTTCTTCGGGCTCGGCGCGTACGGCACCGGCCTGCTGATCACCCGGGCCGGGTGGAACTGGGTCCTCGCGCTGTTCGCCTCGGCCGTCGTGGTCGCGCTGTTCGCCGTGCTGGTCGGCATCGCCGCGGTCCGGGTGCGCGGGGCCTCCTTCGTGATCGTCTCCATCGCCCTGGTCTCCATGATGAACCTGCTGGTCCAGGGCTGGCGGTCGCTGACCGGCGGCTCCACCGGCCTGCGGGTGCCCGCGCAGTTCCGCGAGCTCAACCGCGGCGAGACGCACCTGGTGTTCTTCTACCTCTTCCTGCTCCTGCTCGTCGTGGTCCTGCTGACCTGGTGGTTCGTCGGCCGCTCCCGGTTCGGCAGCGGCCTGCGGGCCATCCGCGAGGACGAGGACAAGGCCGAGTCGCTCGGCGTGCCGACGGTCGCGTTCAAGGTCGTCGCCTACGCGCTGTCGGCACTGTTCGTAGCCCTGGCCGGCGGCCTGTACGCCGTCTGGTTCCGCAGCCTCGACCCGATCTTCGTCTTCTCGATCCTGATCGGCTCCTACATGGTGCTGATGAGCCTGCTCGGCGGGGTCCGCCACCTGTTCGGCCCGCTGCTCGGCGCGCTCATCGTGGCCCCGGCCGGGGAGTACTTCCTGGTCGCGCTCGGCGAGTCGCAGATCCACCTGACCGCGACCGGCCTGCTGCTGGTGCTCGTGGTCCTGTTCATGCCCGAGGGGATCATCCCGGCCGCCGCGAGGCTGCTGCGCCTGAGACGGCCCCCCGAGGCGTCGATCCGCGAGGAGACCGCCGCGCAGCGGGCGGAGATGCAGGAGGCGGCCCGATGAGCACGTCGCTGCGCACCGAGGGCCTGACCAAGGCGTTCGGCGGCGTGACCGCGGTGAACGGCGCGACGGTCGAGCTGGTGCACGGCAAGATCAACGGATTGATCGGGCCGAACGGCTCCGGCAAGACGACCTTCTTCAACCTGGTCACCGGGATGATCCGGCCCGACTCCGGGCGGACCTTCTACGGGGACAGGGAGATCACCCGCTACTCGCCGCACCGCATCGCGCACGCCGGGCTGGGGCGCACCTTCCAGCTCTGCCGGGTCTTCCCCCGGATGACCGTGCTGGAGAACATGCTGGTGGCGGTGCGCCGCACCCGGCTGCGCGAGCTGCTGGCCGGCAGCCACGACAGGGGAGAGGTCGAGCGGGCCCGCCACTGGCTGCGCCGGGTCGGCATCGACCACCTGGAGCACGCCGAGGCGCGCAACCTCTCCTACGGGCAGCAGAAGCTGCTGGAGCTCGCGGCCGTCTTCATGGGCGACCCCGAGCTGGTGCTGCTCGACGAGCCCGCCGGAGGGGTCAACCCGGCGCTGATCGAGCGGATCGTCACCCTCGTCCGCGAGCTCAACCAGGAGGGACGGACGTTCCTCGTCGTCGAGCACAACATGGACATGGTCATGGGGATGTGCGACCACGTGATCGTCTTCGACCGCGGTGCCCCCATCGCCGCGGGCCCGCCGGCGGTCGTGCAGAACGACCCCCGAGTGCTGGAGGCCTACCTCGGTGTCTGACGTGTCTGGCGTGTCTGAAATGCCCGCTCCGCGGGAGATCGTTCTCGAGCTGCGCGACGTCGAGGCCGGATACGGCAGGGCGGCGCTGGTGCTGCGCGGGCTCTCGGTCACGGTCCGCACGGGTGAGGTGGTCTGCCTGGTCGGGCCGAACGGCGCGGGCAAGTCGACGGTGCTCAAGGTGGCCAGCGGGCTGCTCGTCCCGCGCTCGGGCTCGGTGCTGCTCGGTGGCCGGGACGTCACCGGCGCCTCGCCGCAGGACCTCCTGGGCCAGGGGATGGCCCACGTGCTCCAGGGGCACAGCGTGTTCCGCGAGATGACAGTCGAGGAGAACGTGCGCCTGGGCGGCTACACCGTCCGGGACAAGGCCTGGCTCAAACGGCGCGTCGAGGAGGTCAAGGAGATCTTCCCGGTGGTCGGCGAGCGCTGGACGAGCATCGCGGGCCTGCTCTCCGGCGGCCAGCAGAAGCAGGTGGAGTTCGCCCGCGCGCTCATGCTGGAGCCCAAGGTGATCCTGCTGGACGAGCCGTCGATGGGCCTGGACCCCAAGACGACCTCGACCGTCTTCGAGCAGATCGACCTGATGCGCCGGACCGGCGTCGCCGTCCTGCTGGTCGAGCAGAACGCCCGCCGCGCCCTGGAGATGGCCGACATCGGCTGCGTGCTGGACCTGGGCCGGGTGCACATCTCGGGACCTGCCGCGGAACTGGTCGAGGACCCCCGGCTGGGAGCCCTCTACCTCGGCGGCAGCGCCGCCAGGAAACCGGCCGGCCCGCCGGGAACTCCGGAGGGCGAGGCAGGGACGACGCCGCAGGGCACGCCCGGAACGCCGGAGGGCACGGCAGGGGAGACGCAGGTCAAGGCCGACACCACCCCGGCGTGACGTCGTCCTCCCCGCCGGCCGCGTCCTCCCCGGGACGGGCGGGCCGCCGCTGGACCGGGGCGGCCGGGGCGTGGCTCGGGCTGGGCGCCGCACCGGCGACCCTCACCATGGGGGCGGCGATGGCCGACCGCCACGGCGGGGCGGTGCCGATCGTCGCCGTCCTGCTCGGCGCCGCGCTCATGGCCGGGCTCCTGTACGGCCAGGGCATGCTGGGCCTGGGCTCGTCCCGCGCCGAGGGCGGCACGCTGACGGACGTCGCGCCCACCTACCTGTCCCCGGCCGCCCGCACCGCGGTCGGCGTCCTGCTCACTCTCGCCATGATCGGCTGGAACGGCTTCAACGTGGGGCTGGGCGGCGCCTCGCTCGGCACCGTGACCTCCCTGCCGGGACCGGTGGGCGCGGTGCTGCTGGCCGCCGCCGTCCTGGCCGCCTCCCACGCCTCCGGCCGGGCAGGCAACCGGATCGCGGTCGTCACCACGCTGGCGGCGCTCGCGCTGGTCGCCGTGTGCGTGACCAGGCTGAGCCCGCCCGTGCTGCCGGTCACCGCCGAGGTCCGCGGCATCCTGCCGGACGTGGCGGTCCTGGTCGGGTACGTCGCCGTCTTCGCTCTGCGGGCACCGGACTTCAGCCACGGCCTGGCCGGGCGGCGGGACCTGCTGGTGTGCGTGGCACTACTGGTGGTCCCCGCGTCGCTGGCGACCCTGGCCGGCGCCGGGGTGTGGCTGCGCACTGGCTCGCCCGACGTGGTCGCGACGCTGGCGGGCACCGGTGACATCGCGGCGTTCGGCAACCTCTTCGTCACCGCGGCGGTCTTCGCCCCCAGCCTGACCACCACCTACTCCGGCGCCCTGGCGATCAGGTCGGTCATGCCCGGGCTCTCCGGGACCGCGGCCATGCTGGCCGTCGCCGTCCCCGGCACGCTGCTGGCCGTCCTGCGGTTCGACCTCTATCTCCTGCCCTGGCTCTCGGCGCTGGCCGCGGCCCTGCCCCCGCTCGTCGTCCCGATGGCCGCCGAGGCCTGGCGCCGCCGCCGGGGCGGCACACCCCGCATGATCCCCATCTGGACGTGGGTCCCGGCCGGCGTCACGGCGACCGCCCTCGCCCTCCTCGGCGTCCCCGCCGCCCCCGTCGCCGGCCTCGCCCTGGCCCTCGCCGCCACCGCGCTCAACGCCTTCCGGCGCAGGCCCCCGGCGTTCTCCTGACGCGACGCGCGTCCCGGGAGGTCACGCGTGGAGGCTGCGGAGGCCGTGGAGGCTGTGGCCCTCCGGCAGGGTCAGTCCCAGCCGGAGGTGGCTGTCGGCGGTCTCCACGATCGTCCCGGTGACGTCGCGGGGCTCCCAGCCCAGCACCGAACGGGCCTTGTCGTTGCTGATGACGGGGATCTGACCCCCCAGGCCGGCGGCGTCCCGAAGGGACGGATCGGTCTTCGCGGCCTCGCGCACCTGCTCGATCGTCAGCTCGGCGGACGGCAGCAGGTCCGCGGCGGCGGGGAAGTGCTCACGCAGGATCCGGGCGACGTCGAAGAAGCTGATCGACGGCCCGCTGACCCCGATGAAGCGCTCGCCCGCCGCCTTCGGGTGCAGCATGGCCCGCAGATGCAGGTCCGCGACGTCACGTACGTCGACGACGCCGAAGTACATGATCGGCACCACGGGCATCCGCCCGGTCAGCATGGCCTTGACCAGGCCGGCCGACGCGGACGGACGGTCGCTCAGCACCGGGCCGAAGATGCCCGTGGGGTTGACGACCGCCAGCTCGATGCCGCCGTGGGTGCGGACGAAGTCCCAGGCCGCGCGCTCGGCGAGGACCTTCGACCTGTGGTAGGCGGGCAGGCCGTGAGTGTCCGGGTCGGTCCAGTCCTCCTCCGAGTAGTGGCCGCCGGGCTTCACCGTGTAACCGACCGCCGCGTAGGAGGAGGTCATCACCACGCGTGGCACGCCCGCGGCACGGGCGGCGGCGATGACCCGCAGCGCGCCGTCGCGCGCCGGGAGGATGAGTTCGGCCTCCGTCTCCGGAGGGGTGAACGGGAAGGGCGACGCCAGGTGCAGCACGTGGCCGACCCCGTCCACGGCGTCGGCCCAGCCCTTGTCGCCGGAGAGGTTCGCCACGGCGAACTCCAGGCGACCGGCCGGATCGACCCCGGCCCGGCGGAGCTGGTCCAGCACCTCGGCCCGCTGTCCGGGCTCCCGGACCGTCACGCGGGTCCGGTATCCCTCGCGCAGCAGGCGGGCGACCGTGTGGCCGCCGACGTAGCCGGTGCCACCGGTGACCAGCACCGTCTCGTCGGCGGGGGTGGTGAGATCTTCTGCGTTCATCGTGTTCGGTCCTTCAGTGGATGAGTTCTGCCAGCACGCGCGTGATCTCGTCGATCGCGCGCTTCTCGGCGGCGGCGTCCCCGCGAGCGCGGGCGTCCCACATATCTGCTTTCTGCCGCAGATATGTCAGGCGCAGTCGCAGCTGCTCGATGTCGGCGGCCAGCTTCTCCGCCTGCGCGGCGAACAGGTCCCGCTGCTCGGCCGCCGCGGCGTCCCCCCGGGCGAGCAGGTCCAGGTAGCGGCGCATCCCGCTGACCGTCATCCCCGACGAACGCAGGCAGGACAGTGCCTCGACGCGGTCCGCGGTCGCCGCCTCGTACCGGCGATGACCGCTGGACTCGTCCCTGGCGACCGCTCCCAGCAGGCCGATCTTCTCGTAGTAGCGCAGCGTGGGCTCGCTGAAACCCGATCGTCGCGCCATCTCCTGGATGGTCAGACCCGCTGCTCGCTCTCCGGACGCCGTTGCCATGAAGGGAGCCTCCAACACTTGAAGCGCTTGAAGTCAAACCTCCTGTCGACGATATGACGCGGATCACCGTGATCATGAGGGGGCCGGAGGTCCGGGGCGCCGGGCGCGTACGGCACCGGGGGCGGGGCCTGCGAGCCGCGGCGGGTTCCTCGGAGACCGGTGAGCGGCCACTTACGGAGGGTCGCCGGATCGTCACCATCCGGGATATGACACCGTGGATGTGTATCCCGTGAACCGCACGCGCCGCCTTCACCACAGGGGACGCCGGGGCGAAGAGGAGTGATCATGTCAAAGCCGCCGCTTCCCGAGGAAGCAGTCGCCATGCTGAGGAAGCCGAATCACGCCGTCATCACCACGCTTCGGCCCGACGGCCAGCCCGTGTCCACGGCCACCTGGTATCTCTGGGACGACGGCCGGATCCTGGTCAACATGGACGGGGGCCGCAAGCGGCTGGAGCACCTGCGCGAGGATCCCCGGGTCTCCCTCACCGTGCTCGACGAGAAGGACTGGTACACCCACGTCAGCATCGTCGGGCACATCGCCGAGATGCGCGACGACGGGGATCTGACCGACATCGACCGGCTGGCCCGCCAGTATCTCGGGAAGGAGTATCCGGACCGGGACCGCAGCCGGGTCAGTGCCTGGATCGAGATCGAGTGCTGGCACGGCTGGGGCGCGCACAAGGACAGCAACCAGCCCGGCTGACGTTCACGCCCGTCCGGGTGCCGGGCGGGCCGCCGGTCGAGACCGGATCTCGCCCGGCCTGATGGGCCGTCCCCGGACCGAACGCGGCCGGATGCCGGGGAGGCGGGCGGCGCCGGGGCGTCAGGTGACGTTCGTCGCGACGTAGACGGTGTTGGCCGACTCGCCGCCCCGCAGCGGGTTGGGGAAGGTGACGACGTGCGCCCGCGAGGTCGCGAAGACCTCCGCGAGCACGGCGGCGAAGTCCGGGTCCGGCGGGTCGTCCGACCACAGGGCGAAGACACCGCCCGGATGGAGGTGCTCGGCGAGCCGGCGCAGGCCCTCGGGGGTGTAGAGGGCGGCGTGGCTCGGGTGCAGCACGTGGCGCGGCGTGTGGTCGATGTCCACCAGGACGGCGTGGAAGCGCCGGTCCGGGGTCTCGGGGTCGAGGCCAGGACCGGCGGCGACCATCGCGAAGAAGTCGCCGTGGACCAGGCGGCAGCGAGGGTCCGACATCAGCCGGGCGCCGACCGGCAGCAACTCCCGCTCGTGCCACTCGATCACCTCGCCGAGCGCGTCGATCACGACGAGCGAGCGCACGCGGGAGTCCTCGAGCACGGCCTGGGCGGTGTGTCCGAGCCCGAGCCCGCCCACGGCGACGTCGAGGTCCGTGCCCGGCAGCGCCGCCAGCCCGAGCCGGGCGAGCTCGATCTCGGCCACCGTGAACAGGCTCGACATGAGGAAGTCGTCGTCGAGTTTGATCTCGTAGACGTCGACGCCGAGCGAGGGCTCGCGCCGGCGCCGCAGGCTGATGGCGCCGATCGGCGTCGGACGCCAGTCGATCTCCTCGAAACGCGCGCTCATCGCAGCCGTCCGTCCATGGCGAAGGAGGCGGCCGGGCCGATGCCCGGGTCGGCCCCGGTGGTACCGGGCCTGAATCTATCCTGGCGGAGGCGCTCCGGTGGTCAGGGCAGGAGGGCACGGACCTCGGCGAGCAGGTCGCACTGCTCGCGCCAGTCGCCTCCGGCGAACCCCAGGACCACGTGACGGGCCCCGGCCTCGCGGTAGGCGGCCAGCCGCTCGGCCGCCCGTGAGGGCTTCCCGGTGACGGGGAGTCTCGTCGCCTCCTCCAGCGGGATGCCGTACCCGGTGATGCCCGAGGCGATGGAGGCGCGGGTGGGCAGGCCGGGTGCCGAGCCGAGGACGCCGGTGGCGCCGATGGCGACGACCGGCTCCGGGCGCCCGTGGGCGGCGGCGAGTTCGGCCAGCGCGGTCCTTCCCGAGGCCACCGCCGCCGGGAGGACCATCGAGGGGAACCAGCCGTCCCCGTGGCGGGCCGCCCGCCGCACGGCCACCGCCGACGCGTTGCCGACCCAGATCGGCGGGGGCGTCACGGCCGGTTCGAGCCGCGCCTTCGCCTGCTCGTCCGCCAGCGTGACGGTCTCGCCGGCCAGCAGGCGCGGGAGCAGTTCCAGCGCGGTGTCGGTCCGCCTGCCGCGCTCGCCGTACGGCACCCCGGCCGCCGCCCACTGCCCGGCACCGCCCCCGGACCCGACGCCCAGCACCAGCCGCCCGCCCGAGACGTGCTGGAGGCTCGCGATCTGCTTGGCCGACCACGCCAGGGGACGGATCGCCGGGACGAACACGCTCGCCCCGATCCGGACCCGCGTCGTCGCCCCCGCCGCGACGGCCAGTGCCACGGCGCAGTCCAGCGAGGCCGCCCCGGTGGCCAGGTGGTCGCCGTGCCAGACGCCGTCCAGCCCCGCCTCCTCCGCGTGCCGCGCGGCGGTGCCCAGGTCGAGCCGCTGTTCCCACTGCACGGCGACGGAAGGCAGGATCACTCCGATCTCCATGGAGGCCATCCTTCAACCTCAAGCCTTCTCGAGGTCAATGCGCGGCGGGCGGCCGGGCGTGAGGGCGGGTGGCGTCGCGGGGGGGGCGGGGGAACGCCTCAGACGGCGCTCCGCGGGAAGAGTTCGGCGGGGTCCAGGGCGGCCGCCGCCTTGACCTGCACGCTGACCGGGTCCGCGAGGATCTCCGCCGCTCCGGCCTCGATGCCGTCGAGCGCCTTCCGCGCGATCTCGGGGGCCGGGGTCTTCTGCACGGTCGGGTCCCGCAGGATGTCGGTGTCGGTGAAGCCCATGTGAAGGCTGGACAGCTCCACACCCCGCGCGGGGAGCGTGTCGCGCAGGCCGTTGGTCGCCATCAGGAGCGCGGCCTTGGTCGACGCGTACGCGGTGTACGACCCGTAACCGGGTGCCACGAGGAGGCCCAGGGCCGAGTTGACGTTCTGGATGTGGCCGCCGCCGTTGCCGGAGATGACCGGGGCGAAGGCGCGCATGAGCCGCAGCGGGCCGAAGAAGTTCACCTCGAACTCGCGGCGGACGTCGTCGAGATCGTGGGTCAGGAGGTCGTCGATGGCGAGGTCCACGCCCGCGTTGTTGATCAGGACGGTCACGTCGGAGGCCTGCTCGGCGGCCGCGGCGACCGCCTCGGGGTCGGTGACGTCCAGCCTCAGGGGTACGGCGTTCGGGGTGGAGACGGTCTTCGGGTCCCGGGCGGCGGCGTACACCTTGCGCGCGCCCCGCGCCAGAGCCTCCTCGACCAGGGCCCTGCCGATTCCGCGGTTGCCGCCGGTGACGAGCACGACGGCGTCTTGGATCTTCATGTGAGCCTCCAGAGGGTGGAAACCGATCGGTTTCCACCATGGTAAACCGATCGGTTTCCAACGCCAAATCGGGAGGTACCCTTCAGGGGTGAGCACGATCCTGAAGGCCACCCCCCGCGAGCGGCTGCTGCGCGCCGCGGCGGACCTCTTCTACCGCGAGGGCATCACCGCGACCGGGGTCGAGCGGCTCTGCCGGGCGGCCGGGGTCTCGAAGCGGTCGATGTACCAGCTCTTCGAGACCAAGGACGAGCTGGTCGCGGAGAGCCTGGCGCTGTTCGGGGCGGACGTCCTCGCGGACTACTTCCCGGGTGAGGCGGCCGGGCTGACCCCGCGCGAGCGGATCGTGCACGTCTTCGAACGGCTGGAGGCGCTGGCCGGGGATCCGGCCTTCCGCGGCTGCCCGTTCGTCGGCACCGCCACCGAGCTCAAGGACCCGGCCCACCCGGCGGTCCTGGTGGCCCGCGCGCGCAAGCAGGAGCTGACCGACTTCTTCGCGAGGCAGGCCGCGCTCGGCGGCGCGGACGACCCGGAGACGCTGGCGAACCAGCTGACGATCGTGTTCGACGGGCTGAGCGCCCGCGCGGTGGTGCGGGGGAGCGGGGTCGGGGGGCTGGCCGTCACCACCGCCTCGGTGCTGCTGGACGCCGGCGGGCTGCGCGCCGGCTAGGTGTACTCGGTCGTGGCGTTGGCGACAGCCGGCTGATGGGTGGTGGGCCGCCCTCGACTCCGCAACTCTGAGGCCGCCGACCGGGGGACCTGGATCGTCGTGGCCCACACCCGGCTCCGCCTTGCACGCCCGCTCGTCCAAGACCTGCGGTACCCCTGGGAGAAGCCGACCCCGCCCGTTCTCAAAGGCCGCCGAATTCGGATCGGTGGCCTTTGACCTGCTGGCACAGAGGTCAGGATCGTTCTCAGCCCTTTCAGGGTGCGGTGTCCTGCGGTTTCGTGACAGCCTGGACCGTTTCCCGCACCTCGTCCGACCAGGGCGAAGACCGCAGGGTCGCAGGGTCCAGCCGCACGACCGTGCGTGTCCCGTGCGCGTACGTGGTGGCACCGTCCGGCGAGCACGGGCGGTAGCCCGACCCACTCACACGCTGAATCGCCGAACAAAGCCCTGCCATCCCCGCATGTGATTGATGAAGCGCTCGCTCAGCCCGGCGGTGCGCAGGTACTGCGCCGTCACCGGAAGCTTCGGGCTTTCGTACAGAGGGTTTTCGTGTACTCGCCGGGGGAAGTCCCGCTGGAGAATGGCCGCCCGGCCGATCAGTACGAAGTCGCATCCCTCGTCCAGTAGTCGGCCGGCGCGCTGGGCGCTCGTGATCTTGCCCGCGGCTCCCACACGTACGCCCTTGCGGGGGAGGTCTGTGAAGACGCTGAGCATGGTCTGCCCTTGAAACGCTCCTTCTCGAACGATCTGGGCAGAGTCCCACAGGGCCAGGTCGAGGTAGTCGATCAGTTCTCGATCGAGAATCTCGGCCGTGATGTCACGAAGTTCCTCCAGGCGTAGTCCGTAGCGTTCGACCGACAGGCGCCAGCCGATCTGGAACCGGGGGCCGCACGCTCGGCGGATTCCTTCGATCACCTCGATGGTGAGGCGAGCCCGGTTCTCCGTGCTGCCGCCGTACTTGTCTGTGCGGTCGTTCAGCAAGGGGGACATGAACTCCGACAGGATCCACCCGAAAGCGCCGTGGAGCGCGACGCCGTCGAACCCTGCCTGTTCTGCCCTCTTCGCGGCCGCGATGAAGCCGTCCCGGATTCGCTCCACCTGTTCCGTGGTCAGCGCTTTGACTCCCGGAACCGTGGCGCTGGAGGCAGGGGCTGGAACTCCCCCCAGTTCCGGTCGAGCGCGGTGGCCGGCGTGGTGCAACTGCACCGCGGACAGGCCGCCTCCCTCCCGAATCGCGGCTGCCATCTCGGTCAGGCCGGGCAGGTGTTCGTCGCTGTGAACACCCAGCTGCCGCTCGTACGCTATGCCGCCGGCCTCGACGGTGGCGGCGCCGGTTTGGATCAGGGCGTAACCGCCCCGCGCCACCTGCCTGATCCAATCCCGATCGAAATCGGACGCGGAGCCGTCATGCTCGCTTTGCTGATTGGTGAGCGGCGCCAGCATGAAACGATTCCTCATCGCAGGGCCATGCGAAAGAGTAAGCGGTTCGAACAAATCTGAGACGGACATGGGAGTCTCCGGGACCGGGTGGGTGGGGCGCCGTGTGATGACGGTTTGTTTCGCTGGTTCTGACCGACTTTCCGGCAGCGGGACCTACGGCGACATGGCGTGATCCGCTACGGAGATCGTGCGCACCGCTGTGGCGTCAGCCGGTTACGGGGCTGCGCCTGGGGAATGCGTGACCGCGCGCGAGGACGACGACGAGCACGATCGGTGCCAGGAGTACGACGGCCGCGATCATGAGAGATCCGGAGCCGAAACCGGCGAGGAGTACGCCGCCGACGAGCCCGCCGAGGCCGATGCCAAGATTCCAGGTGGTCACCATCGACGACTGTGCCGCGTCGGCGTGTTCACCTGCCGCTCGCATCAGTGCCGACTGAAGCAGGGTGGCCGCTCCGCCGAACGCGAGTCCCCAGGCCGCGACGGCGGCGTAGTCGGCCGCGGGGCTCGAGGCGAACGCGGCCAGTACCGCCGCGGCCGCGGCGAAGAGTGCGGTGCTGAGGACCACCAGGGTGCGGTGGTGGCGGTCGATGAGTACGCCGGTGAGCCAGATGCTGATGATCGAGGCGATGCCGAAGTCGAGGAGGATCCACTGGACCTGGTCCTCCAGCCCGACGTCGCCGAGGATCGGCGCGATGTAGGTGTAGAGGACGGTGTGCGCGAGCACGAAAGCGCCGGTGACCACGAGGACGGTGCGCAGGCCCCGCAGTCGCAGGATGCGACGGAAGGGGATCCTGTCCTCGACCTTCTGGCCGGGGAAGTTCGGCAGGGTCCGCACGGTCCAGATGATGAGCAGCCCGGTCAGGGCGGTGACGATGCCGAAGGTGAGCTGCCACCCGACGGCCTTGCCGAGGTACGCCCCGACGGGGACTCCGAGGGAGAGGGCCACGGGAGTGCCCGCCATGGCGAAAGCCATCGCCCGGCCCTTCAGCCTGGGGCCGACCAGACGTGCCGCGTAGCCACCGAGGAGGCTCCAGACGACGCCGGAGGAGGCGCCCGCGATGAACCGGGCTCCCATGGTCAGGGGGAAGCTGACGGAGACGGCGGTCACGAGGTTGGCTATCACGAAGCCCACGAGCGCGGCCAGGAACAGGTGGCGCCGTGGCCATGAGGCGGTGGCCAGCATGACGGGTATCGCCGTCAGGAGCGTGCCCGCCGCGTAGATGGTGACCGTCTGGCCGGCGACGGATTCCGAGACTCCGAGCGCGTGGCTCATCTGCGGCAGCACACCCGCCGGCAGCGCCTCGGTCTGGGTGGTGATCAGCCCGGCTGTGAAGAGGGCGATCAGGGGCGGGAGCGGCAGACGTTCCGCGGACGAGGTCCGTGCAACGTCCGTCTGGGTGGTGGTCACGACTGTTCCTTCACTGGTCAGAGCCTCGGAGAGAACTCCGGGTTCAGGTCGGGCCTCCGCGGTCGCGGCGGCTCGACTAGGCTCCGACCTTGACATCAGTGAGAAGGCAAATTACGTCTCAGGAGATGTGGTGAGGATCAAGGAACTCTCCGAGCGGACCGGTGTTTCCGCTCGATTGCTGCGCTACTACGAGGAGCAGGGTCTCCTGAGTCCAGAGCGTGCGGAGAACGGTTACCGTGAGTACGACGAGTCCCACGAGGCGAGGGTCCGCCAGATTCGCAGCCTGCTGGATGCGGGCCTGACCACTGAGATCATCGGGACCGTGCTGCCCTGCCTGGCCGAGGCGGCGAACTCTCGGTATCCCGCCCCCGACTTCGTGAGCCGGGTCTGCCGGGAGCGCGAGCGCATGGCCGAGCGCCTGGCATGCCTGGCGAAGAACCTGAAGGCCATGGACGACTATCTGGACGCTCTCAACAAACGGTGACGCGCAGCCGCGTGGCGACGGCCGATGGCGAGTGCCTCGTAGGCGATGCGGGACGAGCGGGAGCCGGGGCGCCGTGTCCGACCGGTACAGGCGGCAGCGAACTCGTATCCGCGGGGCGAGCCGCGCCCGCGAGCCGGGCTCCCAAGGCGCTTCCGCGAGATCATCCACGCTATGGCCCTGCTCGACCGGCCGATCCGAACGCATCAACCCCTGGATCGGCAGGAGGACTGCGCCCATCGACCGCGACCGCAGCAGGGCGGCCATTCCTCCGAATGTGAGCCCCGCGACCGCGGCGAAGCCGTCGCCGACGGCCCTCAATATTACCGAAAGTTCGGTAATATTGAGGGATGGCGCGTCTTCCCTCCATCGATCAGGCTCGGCTGCTCGACCTCCTCCTGCCCGTTTTCCGGGAGAAGGGCTTCGACGGGACCGTGATCGGCGACCTGTCGGCGGCCTCGGGCCTGCAGCGCGCGAGCCTCTACCACCGGTTCCCCGCCGGCAAGGAAGAGATCGCGGACGCGGTCCTCACCATGGTCGGCGAGCGCTTCCTGTGGATCCTCGAACCGATGCGAACGGACTCCGAGGTCGCGCGAGGGATCGCCGAGACCGCACGCCGCCTGAGTGACTTCTACGGGGCGGGGGCGCTGTCGTGCGTTCTCGACACGATGACGCTGGCGGGGACTCCGGCGAAGGTCCGCGATCACGCTCGCTCGCTCGCCGTGACGTGGATCGACGCGATGGCCGAGGCCGCGCAGCGCGCCGGACGGCAGCCCGAAGACGCCCGAAGCGCCTCGAACGACGCGTTCCTGCGGATCGAGGGAGCGCTGGTGCTGGCACGGGTGCTGGGCGAGACGCGTGCTTTCACCGAAACCGTGGCCCTCCTGCCGAGCCTGCTGATGCCCGCGCAGAGCTAGAGCCAGGACTCGACCGCCTCCTCGGCTCGCCGACGGCCGGCGGGGCTCGCTCCGCTCCGTGGCGTGGTCGTGGTCCCACGGGGAACCGCCGCCTCGCGAAGGGCGCGCCATCGGCCCCGCGACGAGTCCCGTCCCACTTCGGCCGATCCGCCAGGTCGCCGCACCGCGGTCACCGACCTGTCGGTTTGTTGAGGAGTGCGCCGCCGATCCGGGGACCTCGGTGTCACGTCGGCGGATCCGGTCCGCCGGAGGGCTGTGGGCGAAGGGTGTGGCGCGCATCACTCTTCATAATTACCGAACGTACGGTAAATTGAAGTTGTTCGTCTCGCTCGACCTGGAGGAGGGTCTTTCGTGAGCGGCAAGACCGCAGTCGTGGTGCTGTCCGACCCCTCGACCGGCACCGACGAAGCGCTGGGCCAGGTGTTCGACGCCCTCGCGGCGGCGTGTGTCTGCTGAACCGGCGTGTGAACGAACTCCTCCGCCGGCCCGTTCACGGTCCCTGACCAAGGAGTCGCCGTCACCGGGTCGGCGACGAGCGCGGCGGGATACCGATGAATCCACACCGTTCCAGCAGTCATCGCATCGAAGACCAGCCGACCTAGGATCGTCGACATGATCATGAATTCAGCAAAGAAAGCTGATATCAACTTCTATTTCGACCCCATCTGCCCGTTCGCGTGGATGACGAGCAAGTGGATCCGGATCATTCAGGCGCAGCGCGACTACACCGTCGACTGGCGATTCATCTCACTGCGGCTCATCAACTCGCACATCGACTACGACACCCACTTCCCCGAGGAGTACCACGACCAGCACACCTCGGGCTTGCGACTGCTGCGGGTGGCTTCGGCTGCCAGGGAGAAGCATGGCCGCGAAGCGATCGGCCCGCTCTACGCGGCCTTCGGCGCGCGCATCATGGAGGCCGGACCCGACGAGGGCCGAGCCCCCGGCTGGCGAAGCACCCCCGGCCTCGTCGTCGGTGCCCTCGCCGAAGCCGGCCTGCCGGCCTCGCTCGTCGAGGCACTCGACGACACGACCCGCGACGTCGAGATCCAGGCCGAGTCCGACGAGGCGCTCTCGCTGACGGGCAGGGACGTCGGCACGCCGATCGTGCACTTCGAACCGCCCGAGGGCGTCGCCTTCTTCGGACCGGTGATCAGCCGGCTGCCCGACGACGAGCAGGCGGGGGTGCTGTGGGATCACGTCATCGGCCTTGCCCGGTTCCCGGGCTTCGCCGAACTCAAGCGCAGCCTGCGCGAGCGTCCGCAGCTACCGTCATTCGGCGTCACGGTACAGGAGACCGGTAGGACCGAGGACTGGCACGCAGGAAGCCGCAGGCTCAAGAAGTAGCTCAGCCGGAGTGCTCCTTCGCCGGCCGGTCTGATGCAGCCGGCCCCAGACCCTGTGGGGACCGGATGGCGAAGCCGCGATGCACGGTCGACTTCGATGCTCCGAAACACGGTGGCGATGCCCGCCACGCACAGCCGCTGAGCAGGACGTAGAGAATCGCGGCGATCACCACGGCGCCGGGCGGCGGTGAGGTCTCCTGCGAGGGCCTACGCACCGACCCGGTGTCCGCGTTCGGCTGGGCGCGGCTCGTTCCGGTGTTCAGCCGCGGGCGGAGCGCCGCGGTTTGGGAGGAGCGCCGTCTGGGTCGAGCTCCTCGACGAGCCGGCAGGCGCTGTGCACCGGGTCCACGCTGTTGGCCTGGACGGCCAGCTTCCGCAGCAGCTCCCGGAACACCGAGCGGTCGGCCGGGTCCAGCGGTGCCAGCACGTGCTCCTCGGCGTGCTCCAGCCGGGACTGGGTGTCGGTCCAGGTCGCCCTGCCCTGCTCGGTGGCGACGACGCGCTTGTTGCGCCGGTCGGCGGGGTCGGGGCGGCGCTCGACCAGGCCGGCCTTCTCCAGGTCGTCGAGCAGGTAGGTCATCACCGTCTTGTCGACGCCGAGGCGCTGTGCCAGCGCGCCCTGGCCGCCGGGCAGCCCCTGGACCGCGGCGACGAGGACCTGGTAGCCGCGCGGGCCACCGGGGAGATGGCTGACCAGCACGTTCGCGGTCCTGACGTAGGAGCGGAAGACCACACCGAGCGTCCAGCCCAGATCGGTGTCCAGGGCGTCCGGGGTCTCGGCGCCGGAACGTGGGGTGGCGGGCATGCCACGAGATTACCAGGATCGGCGGTCGCCAAGACCTTCTGTTTGACAATTCATCTGCTTTGCATACGATCTGTCGTGCCGCACCATCGCGGTGCCACGCGTCCATGTGTCCGGGAATCCGGGCAAATGGGCAAATGGGCATCCGGGGGGACGCGTGCCGCGCAGCCGAGATGACGCACCGAGGAGAGACATGGCCGACTACGGGCACGAGCTGCTGTTCGGGACCTTCCTGACCCCGATGGCCGACCAGGCCGAGAGGGTCGTCGCGCTCGCCCGGCTCACCGACCAGGCCGGTCTGGACCTGGTGACCGTGCAGGATCATCCGTACCAGGCGCGGTTCCTGGACACGTGGACGCTGCTGTCGGTCATCGCGGCGAGCACCTCGACGGTGCGGGTGTCGCCGAACGTGGCGAACCTGCCCCTGCGCCCGCCCGCGGTGCTCGCCCGCAGCGTCGCGACCCTGGACATACTCAGCGGAGGCCGCGTCGAGCTCGGGCTCGGAGCGGGCGGCTTCCGGGACGGCATCGCCGCCGTCGGCGGTCCCAAGCTGACCGCCGCCCAGGGAGTCGACGCGCTGGAGGAGGGCATCCAGGTCATCCGGGCCATCTGGGCGGAAGAGGGCGGAGCCGTGCGGGTGGACGGCCGCCACCACCGCGTCTGGGGGGCGCATCCCGGCCCGGCGCCCGCCCACGACGTCGGCATCTGGCTGGGGGCCTACAAGAAGCGCATGCTCGACATGACCGGCAGGCTCGCGGACGGCTGGCTGCCCACCCACGCCTACGCCGCCCTGGACGCCCTCCCGGCCATGAACGCGATCATCGATGAGGCCGCTCTCGGCGCGGGGCGCTCACCGGCCGACGTACGGCGCCTGTACAACATCGCCGGCACCTTCACCGGTTCCGGCAGGGACTTCCTCCGGGGGCCGGCGAGCGTCTGGGTCGAGCAGCTCGCCGAGCTCACCCTGGAGCAGGGGATGAGCGCCTACATCCTCGCGAGTGACGACCCCGACGACATCCGGCGCTTCGCCGCCGAGGTCGTCCCCGGCGTGCGCGAGCTCGTGGCCGCCGAGCGCGCCGCCTCGAGCGCGCCGGCCGCCGGGGACCGGTCCCGGCCGGCCGAGACGGGCACGCGGGCCGGTGACCGGAGCGCGTCACCGGCCATCGCGTCGGCCACCTCGCCGGCCACCTCGCCGGACACCGTCGCGCACGCCCGCACCGGAGGCGGGGTCCCCGCACTGGGGTTCACGCCGACCCCGGACGACGGCACCCGGCTCACCGACGTCCGGGTCTGGGACGAGTCCACCCGTCCCACCGGCCCGGCCCCCGACCCGGATCGCACCTACACCGCCAGGGAGCAGGCGGCCGGACACCACCTCGTCGAGGTCCACGACCAGCTCCGCCAGGAGCTCGCCGAGGTCCGGCGGCTCGTCGAGGAGGTCACCGCCGGGGCGATGGATCCCGGCGTCGCGCGCTCGCACATCAACACGATGACGATGCGCCAGAACAACTGGACGGCCGGGGTGTACTGCGAGTCCTACTGCCGGATCGTCACGACCCACCACACCATCGAGGACCAGAGTCTCTTTCCCCACCTGCGCCGCGCGGACCCCAGGCTGGTACCCGTCGTCGACCGTCTGGAGCAGGAGCACCACGCCATCCACGAGGTCCTCGAAGGCGTCGACCGGGCGCTGGTCGCCTTCGTCTCGGAGCCCGACGGCCACAAGGCCCTGTGGGCCGCACTGGACCTGCTGACCGACGCGCTCCTGTCGCACCTGTCCTACGAGGAGAGGGAGCTCGTCGAGCCGATCGCCCGGCTCGGCGCGCACTGAGGCGGCCGGTCGAGACGGCCGGTGCTGAGAGAGGCCGGTGCTGAGAGGTGGCCGGTCGAGGCGTCCGGTCCAGGTGGCCGGTCCAGGCGGCCGGCGTTCTCAGGACACCTCGGCGACCAGGCGCCTGCGGAAGACCCAGTACGACCAGGCCTGGTAGCCGAGCACGAACGGCAGCGCGATCAGGCCGATCCAGGTCAGCACCCCCAGCGTGTACGGGCCCGAGGCGGCCTCGGCGACGGTGAGGCCGGGGAACGGGGCGGGCCACAGGGCGCCGAACAGGGCGGCGCCGCCCAGCGCGATGGACGAGGCCGTGGCGGCGAACGCCCAGCCGTCCCGGCCGCGCCAGGTCAGCGCGACCCCGGCGGCCAGGGTCGCCATCGAGGCGAGCGCGCCCGCCCACAGCCACGGGCTGGTCGGCGCCGCCGACCAGGAGCCGACCGCCGTGCCCGCGACGGGGATGTGCGACAGGGCCGCCACGGCGGCGGGCAGCGCCACCGCGGAGGCGATCATCGCGGCGCGCCGGGCGCGGGAACGCACCGGCCCGGTGGTCTTGAGCGCGACGAACACCGCGCCGTGCAGCACGCACACCGAGAGCGAGAACACCCCGCCGACCAGGGCGGCCGTCGCGCTGCCCCGCAGCAGGTCGGCGAAGACGGCGCCCCACAGGAACGCGGGCAGGGCGCTGCCGACCAGCACGCCCAGGTCGCACCAGGCCCGGTCGGAGGCGTGCTTGACCTTGCCGCGCCACTCCAGGCCGATGCCGCGCACGATCAGCCCGACGAGGACCAGCACGATCGGCAGGTAGAACTCGCTGAGCAGCCCGGCGTACCAGGCGGGGAAGGCGGCGAACATGGCGCCGACCGCGGTGATCAGCCAGACCTCGTTGCCGTCCCAGACCGGGCCGATCGTGCCCAGGACCTGCTTGCGTTCGGCCTCGTTCCTGGCCAGCGCCGGTGCCAGCATGCCCACGCCGAAGTCGAAGCCCTCCAGCACGAAGTAGCCGGTCCACAGGAACGCGATGACCGCGAACCAGAAGGTGGTGAGTTCCATCGTCGTCGCCTTCAGTACATGAGGGTCGGCTGGAGCCGGGCGTCCGCGCTCTCGTCGTCGTCGCGGGAGGGCGGCGTTCGGGGAGCGGCGGGGGCGGCGGGCTCGGGGCCCGTCTTGACGTGGCGCGTGAGCAGTATCGCCTCGGCCAGCGCGAGCGCGCCGTACAGCACCGTGAAGATCGCCAGCGAGACGGCCACCTCGGCCAGGCTGACGCCCGGCGAGACGCTCGCGGCCGTGAGCAGCTCGCCCTGGACGGTCCACGGCTGGCGGCCGATCTCGCTGAGCAGCCAGCCGGAGATCATCGCGATCGTCGGCAGCGGCAGCGCGAGCAGGCAGATCCGGGCGAACCAGGCGGGGACCTCACGCGGGGTACGGGCGGCCACGGGGGTGCCGCGGCGCCTCCGGCGGGTCAGCCAGAGGCCGAGCACCGACAGGCCCACCGTGGACAGACCGAAGACGATCATCACGCGGAAGGACCAGAAGACCACCGGGAGGTTGGGCCGGTAGTCGCCGGGGCCGAACTGCTCCTCGTACCGCGCCTGCACGTCCTCGACGCCCTGGACCACCGCGTTCGGGTCGTCGGTGGCCAGGAAGCTGAGCAGCATGGGCACTTCCAGCCCGGGGACGGGGGAGAACGGCGCGCCGGCGGTGTCGTGCCGGAGTCCCTCGGCCGAGGCGAGTTTCATGGGCTGCTGCTCGTACAGCAGCTTGGCCGACATGTCGCCGCTGCCCGCGACCAGGGCCCCGGCGATCGCCGTCATCACCAGCGCGGCCCGCATCGGAGTCCGCCAGATGCTCACGCCTCTGCTCACACCTCGCGGCGCCGGTGCGGTCCCGCCGGTGGCCGCGGCCGTGGCGGTGGTGGCCGTGGCGGCCGTGGCGGCGGCGGAGGCGGCGTGGCGCTCGCGCAGGAGGTGGTAGCCGCAGACCGCCAGCACGAAGCCGCCCGCCACGACGAAGGCTCCCGCGATTACGTGGGGCACCTGGGCGAGCGCGGTGGAGTTGGTGAGCACCGCCCACAGGTCCGTCATCCTGGCCTTGCCGTCGACCACCTCGTACCCGACCGGGTGCTTCATCCAGGCGTTGGCGGCGAGGATGAAGTACGCCGACAGGTTGGATCCGATGACCGCGGCCCAGATGGTGGCCAGGTGGACGCGCCTGGGGAGCCTGTCCCAGCCGAAGATCCACAGGCCGATGAAGGTCGACTCCAGGAAGAAGGCGAGCAGGGCCTCCAGTGCCAGCGGGGCGCCGAAGACGTCGCCCACGAAGATCGAGTACTCGCTCCAGTTCATGCCGAACTGGAACTCCTGCACGATGCCGGTCACCACGCCCATCGCGAAGTTGATCAGGAAGAGTTTCCCGAAGAACTTCGTGAGCCGCAGGTAGTGCTCCTTTCCCGTGCGGTACCACGCGGTCTGCAACCCGGCCACGAAGACGCCGAGCCCGATCGTCAGGGGTACGAACAGGAAGTGGTACACGGTGGTCACCCCGAACTGCCACCGGGCCAGGTCTAGCGCTTCCATCGTTCCCTTTTGTTCCCTTCGCGGGCCTGGAGCTCTACAGCTTGTAGTTCTACTTCTAGTAGTACTACGGGTTGTAGAGCTATGGGTGGGAGAGGCGCCGCGAGCTGCTGCGATCTTTGTCACATGGTCCGCCGGGAGACCGCACTTCTCCGTTGGACCGAGATCGTCTCCGTCGGCTCGCGACGCCGGCTCTCCCGCGCGCCACCGGGGACCCCTCCCCGGATGTCCCCGCCCGAAGAGACGCCCGTCCCGTCGCGCCGGGCGATCCCCGTGCCGCCATCCCCCGGGGCGTGACTCCATGGTGGGCCGGGCGCCCCCTGCGAGGCGTCCGCCTCCGGAGTGATTTCCCGGTACGCCGGGCGGCGGACCCGCCACCCCTCCGATGACCGGGTTGTTCTCCACGCGACCGGGTCAAGCCACTGCAAACGGCTCGCAAGCACTCCGTAAGGAGCGGTACGGGGACCTGCAAGCCCCTCCCCATACAAAGGAGTCACTCCAGGGGGAAATCGGCAAAGGCCGGTTCGGGGAGGTAAAGGAGAAACCATGATCAAGCGACTTGCCGCCGGCCTGCTGGCCACGGCCGCCCTCGGCGCGATCGCGCTCGCCGCGCCCGCCACCGCGCACGCCGCGACCACGGCGGCCCCGGCGGCGGCGACCACCGCCGCGACCGGCTCGTCCGGCTACGACTACAGCGAGAACTGGGGCCACTACTTCTCGTCCAACCACCGGGCCAAGAGCCGCGGCTGGATCGGTGTCGAGTGGGACGACCAGCAGAAGTGGAACCGGGTCGACGTCAGGGGCAAGCTGTACGACCTCGACCACCGCACGTACAAGCAGGGCGGCAAGTGCGCCTACGTGAAGTTCGCGGTCCACCACTTCGGCGACGGCGGCAACAAGTGGTACGACGGCAAGTCCTACAAGTACTGCAACGCCGGGGGCGCCAAGCACTTCGCCTTCAGCAAGCACAAGGTCGACAGCGTCCGCGTCAAGGTCTGCCAGATCGGCCTGCACAGCTCTTACCCCACCCGGTGCGGCGACTGGGAGTACCTCTACACCGCCGAGAGTGAGTGATCACATATATCCCCGGACGGCCCGCCCCCGCACAGGGGGCGGGCCGTCCGGCTGTCCGGCCGGGGACTTCAGCACAGGGGCGGACCGCCGTCCGGCCGCGGGACTCACGCCCGTCGTGGCCGCGTCAGCGGGCCGCCGCCTTCAGGTACGCGTCGAGGTTGCCGATCTCGAAACCCCGGCGCTTGATCTTCGCGACGAGGATCCTGAAGTCGCGGGCGAGGTTCGGGCGGAAGTGCAGCAGCAGGATGTCGCCGGGGCGGAGCTTCTTGTCAGGCACCTGGTAGGCGATCTTCCCGCCCGGCTGCACGGTCGCGGTCCAGAGCAGGAGCGCGTCGATGCCGCAGGCCTTGGCGGCCCTGCGGGTCAGGGTGTTGTGGTTGCCGAACGGCGGGCGGAACAGCGTGGGCGCGGTGCCGGTGTGCCTGCGGATCAGCTTGGAGATGCCGCAGATCTCGGTTTTCTGCCCCTCGTAGCCGAGCGCCGGGAGGTTCGGGTGGGTCAGCGTGTGGTTCTCGATCGTCGCCCCCGCGTCGCGCAGGTCGCGCACGTACTCCCACTTGCCCGCGCCCAGGAACCTGCCGCCCTGGGCGGTCGGATCGGCCGCGCCCCTGGCCTCCACGGCGTCGCGGGTGACGAAGGCCGCCACCGGGATCCGCTGGTCGCGGACCTGTGCCACGAAGCCGGGATCCTGCTCCCAGCCGTCGTCGATGGTGAGGAAGACGACCTTCCGCCTGGTGGGAATGGAGCTGATCACCGGAGGCAGGCCGTCGCCGGGGCGGGGGAACCGGCCCACCTCACCCGGCCTGGGCGTCACCCCGGGAGGCCCGGCCGGTCTCGCCGCCCGGTCGCCCGCGCCGGAGGGGGCCTTCGACGCGTGGGAGGCGCCCGGACCGGGGGTGGCGCCGGTCCCGCCCCTCCCGCCGTCGGGGCTCGTGGCGCACCCGGCGCTCACCGCCAGAGCCGTCGCCGCCGCCGTTCTGATCGTCCAGTATGTCCCCGATGCCATGGGCGACCATCCTGCCAGCAGCCGGGAGTCCGACATAGCGGTCCTGGAAGGAGTGACTCCGGCGGCTATCGCGTGATCATCCAGAAATCGTGGCATCTGCCAGGGTAGGGCCAGCACTACCACAAGCTGGGGTGTGAGCGGGGGTTTGGGATTACGGCAGGCACGGAATCCTGGGATGGTCGTCCTGCTTGGCTGACGTCGATCTGCGACGCCACCGGCTGACGTGATCATGTCGAGTGATCCGGCCCATCTGAGGAGAACCGTGACCGACTCAACCGCGATCGATGACGCGGATCCTCCCGTCGTCCCCGAGAACGCCGTCCCCGGAGAAGGAGAGCGGGGCAGTGATTTCGCGCGCCTGTCGCGCCGGATCGCCCAGGCGGGACTGCTCGACCGGCGCCCCGGTTACTACGCCGCGCGGCTCGGCCTGGTCGCGGCGGCCTTCGTCGGCGGCTGGGCCGCCTTCTTCGCCCTCGGTGACTCGTGGTACCAGCTGCTGGTGGCGGTCTTCCTCGCGCTGGTGTTCGCCCAGATCGGGCTGGTCGCCCACGACCTGGCTCATCGCCAGGTCTTCCGCTCCCGCCGCTCCAGCGAGATCGCCGGGCTGGTGGCCGGAAACCTCGCCATCGGCATGAGTTACGGCTGGTGGATGGACAAGCACACCCGCCACCACGCCAACCCCAACCACGAGGACCACGACCCCGACGTCAACCCCGACTTCCTGCTCTGGTCGCGCGAGCAGGCCGCCGCGAGCAAGGGGCTGCCCAGGTTCGTGGGCCGCTGGCAGGCGTTCCTGTTCTTCCCGCTGCTCACCTTCGAGGGGTTCAACCTCCACGTGTCCAGCGTCCGGGCGCTGACGCGCCCGGCGATGAAGCACCGGGCCGTGGAGGCGTCGCTGCTCGTCGTGCACGCCGTCCTGTACCTGGGCGCGCTGTTCGCGGTGCTGTCACCCGTCAAGGCCGTGGTCTTCCTCCTCGTGCACCAGGCGATCTTCGGCGTCTACCTGGGCTGCACCTTCGCCCCCAACCACAAGGGCATGCCGATGCTCAGGGGCGAGGACAAGCTCGACTTCCTCCGGCGCCAGGTGCTGACCTCGCGTAACGTGCGCGGCAGCGTGGTCCTGGACGTCGTGCTCGGCGGGCTCAACTACCAGATCGAGCACCACCTCTTCCCGAGCATGCCGATGCCCAACCTGCGCCGCGCCCAGCCGATCGTCCGGGCGTACTGCGAGGAGTTGGGGGTCGACTACCTGGAGACCGGGATCGTCAGCTCGTACGCGCAGGCGTTGCGTCACCTGCACGACGTGGGCGTGCCCCTGCGATCCGGGAGCCCCGTGCCCGGCTGACCCGTGCCCGGCTGACCCGTGGTGTCCCGCCCGCGCCGCGCCGGGCCGGGGCCCGCGTTCCCGCGGGCGCCGGAGTCCGCTTCGGGGCACCGGGACGGCACTGAGGCAGCACTGACAAGGGTGGGTCCCGTCGGCGGGCAGATGTTGCTGTTATCCGCCCGCCCGGCGATTGCCTAGGGTGCTTGGTGTGAAGCTCGCAGGCAGTGCCGTGCTCGGCATCGACAGAGATCGTGTGTGGTCAGCGCTCCAGAACCCGGCCGTGCTCGTACGCACGATCCCCGGCTGCGAGCGCCTGGAGGAGACGGGGCCGGACACCTACCGGATGACCGTCACCGCGGGGGTGGCCTCCATCAAGGGCGTCTACCAGGGCGAGGTCGCCCTGTCGGAGCCCGAGGCGCCGGAACGGTTCGTGCTCAGGGCCCGGGGCCAGGGTGCCCCCGGCACCGTGGACGCCACCGTGGAGATCCGCCTCAGCGAGGTCGAGGGCGGCACCCGGGTCGACTACGACGCCGAGGCCGTGATCGGCGGCATGATCGGCGGGGTCGGTCAGCGCATGCTGGGCTCCGTCGCGAGGAAGACCGCGGGGGAGTTCTTCTCCGCGGTGGAGAGCCACCTCGTCTCGGGGGAGATTCCCGCCGCTCCCGCTCCCGCTCTCGGTTCCGTCCCCGCTTCCGGTTCCGTTTCCGGCGTGCTCACCGGGATCGCGCCGGGCGGCGACCCGTCGCCCGGCGTGCCCGCCGAGGTCGCCGAGGTCGCCGCGCCGGGATCGCCGGTCGCGGCCGGCCGGTCCGGACCCGCGCACGTCTTCGAACGCCCGGCCGAGCAGCCCAGGCCCGGGGTCCCCGCCTGGTCGCTTCTCGCCGCGTTCGGGATGGGCGCGGGCGTCGCGCTCGGCAGCGCGGTGATCGGCTGGCTGCTCGGCCGTACCGGCGGGAGGCGGTGACGACGCTCTCCGGCGGGAATCGGCGGGAAGGAGCGACCGTGTCCGCCGGTTCGAGGAGCTGATCACGCCTCGGTGAAGAACCGGCGGTGTTCGGGTCAAGCGGCCCGCGCGCTTGACCGGTGAAACGTGTACCTCCCGGCATTTTGGGATACGTCGACCACGACGGGTGCCCGGGGGGACATGGAGCCGCTGCTGATCCTGCACGCCGTGGCGGCGGTACTCGCCCCGGCACTGGTGCGCCGCTTCGGCCGGGACGCGTTCTTCCCGCTCGCCGTACCGCCCGCCTGCGGGTTCGCCTACACGGTCCGGATCGCCCTGACCGGCGTCCCGGTCGAGTCGCACCATGACTGGGCACCCGTCCTAGGCCTGGGACTGTCCTTCCGCGCCGACGCGCCGGCCGTGCTGATGATGGCGCTGGTCACCGGCGTGGGCGCGCTGGTCGTGCTGTACTGCTCGCGCTACTTCGCCGCCACCGCCGAGAGGCTCGGCCGGTTCGCCGGGGCGCTCGTGGCCTTCGCCGGGGCGATGCTCGGCCTGGTGGTCGCCGACGACCTCCTGCTGCTGTACGTGTTCTGGGAGCTGACCACCGTCTTCTCCTACCTGCTGATCGGTCACGACCCCGCGAGCAGGGCCGGCCGCAGGGCCGCGATGCAGGCGCTGACCGTCACCGCGTTCGGCGGGCTGGCGATGCTGGGCGGCATGGTCGTGCTCGGCGAGGCCGCGGGGACGTACCGCATCTCGCGGATCGTCGCGGACCCGCCGTCCGGCGGCCCCGTCCCGATGGCGGTGGTGCTGATCCTGATCGGCGCGCTGTCGAAGTCGGCGATCTTCCCGTTCAGCATGTGGCTGCCGGCCGCGATGGCCGCGCCGACGCCGGTCTCGGCCTACCTGCACGCCGCGGCGATGGTGAAGGCGGGGGTCTACCTGATCGCCCGCCTGGGCCCGGCCTTCGGGGACCTCGCCGGGTGGCGCTGGACGGCCGTGCCCCTGGGCCTGCTCACCATGCTGCTCGGCGCCTGGCGGGCCCTGCGCGAGTACGACCTCAAGAAGCTGCTCGCCTACGGCACGGTGAGCCAGCTGGGATTTCTGGCCGTGCTGTTCGGCGCGGCCACCCGTGACACCGCGATCGCCGGGGCCGGGATGCTGCTCGCGCACGCGTTGTTCAAGGCGTCCCTCTTCCTGGTCGTCGGTGTCGTCGACCGCTCGACGGGAACCCGTGACCTGCGCGAGCTGAGCGGCCTGCGGCGCTCGGCGCCGTGGCTGTTCGCGACCGCCGCCGGGGCCGCCGCCTCGATGGCGGGCATCCCGCCGTTCCTGGGGTTCGTCGGCAAGGAGGCCGCCTTCGAGTCGCTGCTGACCGGGCGGCCCGCCGACACGGCGGTCCTGGCGGGAGTCGTCCTCGGCTCCGCGCTCACCGCCGCCTACAGCGCGCGTTTCCTGTGGGGCGCCTTCGGCGACAAGCCCGGCGGGGAACCGGTGGCGGTGCGCCCCACCGGCACCGCGACGTTCCTGCCGCCCGCGCTGCTGTCGGTGCTCGGGCTCGCCGCCGCCCCGCTCGCCGGGCGGTACGGAGCGGCGATGGAGGGCTACACCGGCACCTTTCCCGGTCCCGGCCACGGCACTCACCTCGCGCTGTGGAGCGGCGCCCCGGTACCGCTGCTGCTGTCGGCCGTCGCGCTGGCGGGGGGAGCGCTCCTCTTCCGGGTCAGGGAACCGCTGGCCCGGGCGGGGACGGCACTGCACGTGGTCGACTCCGGCCGGGTCTACTGGGCGCTGGTCCGCGGGCTGGGCCGTTTCTCCCTGCAGTTGACCGGCGTCGTCCAGCGCGGTTCGCTGCCCGACTACCTCATGATCGCCTTCGTGTCCCTGGCGGGGATCGCGGCCTTCTCCCTGCTGTACGGGCCCTCGCCCGACCTGCGTCCGGACGTGGTGCTCTGGGAACGCGTCGAGCAGCCCCTCATCGGCGTGCTCCTCATGGCCACGGCCGCCGTCGCGCTCAGGGTGCGCTCGCACATCGTGCTGGTGCTGCTGGCGGGCCTGACCGGGTACGGCACGGCGCTGCTGTTCCTCGTCCACGGCTCGCCCGACCTGGCCCTGACCCAGTTTCTCGTCGAGACGCTGAGCCTGGTCGTGTTCGTGCTGGTGCTCCGCAGGCTTCCCCTCGGTCCCCGGGAGGACCGGCCCCGGGTGCCGTTCGCCGCGCGGCTCGCCCTCGGCGTCGTGAGCGGCGCGGTGGCGGCCGGGGCGGGCATGCTCGCGATGAACGCGCGGCAGGCGACGCCGGTCGGCACGCTGATGGTCCCGGCCGCGACGGAGGCCGGGGCCGCCAACCTCGTCAGCGCGATCCTGGTCGACATCAGGGCCTGGGACACCATGGGGGAGACCTCCGTGCTCGTCGTCCTCACCCTCGGCATGACCGGCCTGGTCTTCCTGCGCAGCCGGTCGTACGCGCTGCGGGCCCCGCAGGGCAGGACCGGCGACGACTCCGGCACGTACTGGCTGGCGGCCACCCTGCCCCCCGGGCAGCGGGCGGTCATCCTCGAGCTCGTGGCCCGGCTGAGCTTCCACACGGTGATGCTGGTCTCGGTCTTCCTGCTGTTCACCGGGCACGGCGCGGTGGGCGGCGGGTTCGCAGGGGGCATGGTGGCCGGGCTCGCGCTGGTCGTGCGCTATCTCGCCGGAGGCCGGTACGAGCTGGCCGCCGCCGCGCCGGTCACCGCCGGGGTGCTGATCGGCCTGGGGCTCCTGCTGTGCACGGTCACCGCGTTCTGGGGGATGCTGGCCGGCGCGGGGCCGCTGGACATGCTCCCCGCCGACCTGCGCGTCCCGCTCGTCGGCGACCTTCACCTGTCGACCGTGCTGCTGTTCGACGCCGGGGTCTACATCACGGTGATCGGCATGGTGCAGGACGTCCTGCGCAGCCTGGGCGCCGAGCTGGACCGGCGGATCGACGAGGGGGAGGACCGGTGACCGCCCCGCTGCTGCCCCTCCTGGTGGCCGGCACGCTCGTGGCCACCGGGGTCACGCTGCTGCTGGAGAGGAGCCTGGTCCGGCTGCTGGCCGGTGTCATCCTGCTCGGCAACGGGGTGAACCTGCTGATCCTCACCGCGAGCGGGCCGCCGGGAAGGCCGCCGCTCCTGGGCACGGCCGCCCCGGAGCGAATGGCCGACCCGCTGCCGCAGGCCATGGTGCTCACCGCCATCGTCATCACGCTGGGCGTCACCGCCTTCCTGCTCGCCATGGTCCACCGGTCCTGGCAGCTCACCGGTGCCGACGAGGTGCAGGACGACACCGAAGACCGCCGGGTGCGGCTGCGGGCCAGGCGCGGCGAGCTCGGCCAGGAGGTGCTCTACCGCAGGGAGGCGTACCGGCGGCTGGTCAGGGAGCAGCGCGCCGAGCTCGCCCGCCTGCAGGAGGCCCGCCACGAGCGGGAGCGCAGGGAGGCCGCCGAACTGGAGCAGCGGATCCTCGACGTCAACGTCGACCTGGGCCGCTGGCTGCAGGAGCACAAGGACGAGGGCCTGTCCGCCGAACGGCTCGCCGAACGGTTCGCCGAGGCGCGGCGCGCGGAGGACCTCTCCAAGGAGGAGCGGCAGGAACGCGTCCGGGAGATACGCGCCGAGTTCGCCCGCAGGGAGCGGGAGCAGATCGCGCGGGAGCGGCAGATCCGCAGGCGGCTGCACGCCCGCCGTCGTGACGCCCTCCGGCAGATGCGCGCCGCGATCCGCGCCGACCGGGCGCGGCAGGCCAGGGCACAGGGCGACACCGACCTGGAGGGGGAGGACTGATGCGGGATCGCGTCCCGCGCGGTGCGGGAGGGAAGTCCGTGACGGACGGGAGGAGGGGGTGCCGGTGGAGGCGCTGATCCCGGTGCCCGTGGTGCTGCCGCTGCTGGCCGCCGGGCTCAAGCTGGCCATCGGCCGGAAGCTGGTACGGCTCCAGGCGCTCATCAGCGTGGGCACCCTCGCGGTGGTACTGCTCGTGTCGCTGCTCCTGCTGCCGGCCGCCGACCGGGAGGGGCCGCTGGTGGCCCAGGCCGGAGGCTGGGGCGCGCCGATCGGCATCGCGCTCGTCGCCGACAGGCTCTCCACGCTGATGCTGGCGGTCTCCTCCGCTGTGACGCTCTGCGTGATGGTCTACTCGCTGGCCCAGTCCCGCGCCGACCAGGAGCACAGGGCCCCGCTGTCGATCTTCCATCCGGCATATCTGATCATGGTCGCCGGGGTGTCGGACGCCTTCCTCTCGGGTGACCTGTTCAACCTCTTCGTCGGGTTCGAGATGCTGCTCGGCGGCTCGTACGTGCTGCTGACCTTCGGCGGGACCGAGGCCCGCATCCGGGCGGGCGCCACCTACACGGTGATAGGGATCACGTCGTCGCTGCTGTTCCTCGTCGCGATCGCGGTCGCGTACGCCGCGACCGGCACCGTGTCGATGGCGCAGCTGGCCGAGCGGTTCTCGGTGCTGCCCCAGCACATCAGGCTGCTGGTCGAGCTGACGCTCCTGCTGGTCTTCGTGGTCAAGGCCGCGATCTTCCCGATGTCGGCGTGGCTGCCCGACTCGTACCCGACCGCGCCCGCCCCCGCGACGGCGCTCTTCGCGGGGCTGCTCACCAAGGTCGGCATCTACTCGATCATCCGGCTGGAGGCGCTGCTGTTCCCCGGCGGGCCGGTGAGCGGCGTGCTGATGTGGGCGGCGCTTCTGACCATGCTGGTCGGGGTGTTCGGGGCGGTGGCGCAGACCGACATCAAGCGCATGCTCTCCTTCACCCTGGTCAGTCACATCGGCTACATGGTGTTCGGGGTCGCGCTGTTCACCGTCGGCGGCATGGCGGGCGCCATCTTCTACGTCGCCCACCACATCACCGTGCAGACGAGCCTGTTCCTGGTGACCGGCCTGATCGAGCGCCGTACCGGCACCACCTCCCTGAACCGGCTCGGCGGCCTGGCGGGGGCGGCCCCCGCGATCGCGGTGCTCTTCTTCGTGCCCGCGATGAACCTGGCGGGGATACCGCCGATGTCCGGCTTCCTGGGCAAGCTCGGGTTGATCCAGGCGGGGGTCGCGGACGGCCGTCCGATGGCCCTGGCCCTGGTCGCGGGAGGGCTGCTGACCAGCCTGCTCACCCTGTACGCGATGGCCACGGCCTGGAACAGGGCCTTCTGGGGGGCACCGGCCTCGCCGGCCCCGGAAACGACCGCGGAGGGGGGAGCCGTGCGGGAGGGCGGGGAGGGCGAGCCCGGCACGGCCGGTATGGAAGGGGCAGGAGAGGCGGCAAGCCGGGGGAGCGGGGCGGAGGGCACCGGGGGGATCACCGGTGAGGCCGTCGTCACCTCCGTCACCATGCCGGCGCCGATGCTCGCCGCCACGGCGGCGCTGGTGGTGCTGGCCCTGTCGTACACCGTGCTGGCCGGGCCGCTGTCCGCACTGGCCGAGCGGGCCGCGGGCGAGCTGCTGGCCCGCGAGCCGTACGTCTCCGCGGTGCTCGGCGGTGAGCGGTGAGGGGGCCGGGCCCGGTGATCCCGGTGCCCCGGGTGCTGGGCAGGTCCGTACCGCTGCCGCTGGTGGCCTGGCTCACCGCGGTCTGGCTGTTGCTCTGGGGAGACCTCAGCGTGGGCAACGTGCTCGGCGGCCTGCTGGCCGGGCTGATCGTCGTGTGGCTGCTGCCGCTGCCGGTCCAGGATTCCGGGATCCGGCTCCACCCCGTCGGGATCCTCCTGTTCGTCGTCCGCTTCGCGGGGGACCTGGTGGCCTCCAGTCTCCGGGTCGCCTTCTGGGCGCTGCGCCCGGGAGCGCCGCCCCCGGTCCAGATCGTCGAGGTCTGGCTGCGTTCCTCGTCGGAGACGGTGGCCGTGCTGATGACGGTGGCGTTGTCGGCGCTGCCGGGCAGCCTGGTGCTGGAGGCGAACGTCCGGCGGAGGCTGCTGGTGCTCCACGTGCTCGGCATCCCGGGTGACGCGCAGACCGTCGCCCGGGTCACCCGCGAGGAGGTGACGCGGCTGGAGAGCCGCGTCGTGGCCGCCTTCGGCACCCGCGCCGACCGGGAGGAGCTGCGATGACGGTGACCCGCGACGGGGCCACGATGACGGGGGCGTGTGAGGGGGAGCCGCGATGACGGTGATCTGTGAGGGGGCCACGATGACGGGGGCGTGTGAGGGGGAGCCGCGATGACGGTGACATATCTGACCGTTCTGGTGCTGCTCGCCGCCGCCGCGGTGATGACGCTCTACCGCCTGGTTCGCGGCCCCACGATGCTGGACCGGGCCGTCGCGCTGGACGTGCTCACCGCCGTCGTCATGTGCGCGATCGGCGCGGAGGCGGCGATGTACCGGGAGTACTCGGCGCTGCCCGTGCTGCTGGTGCTGTCCCTGCTGGGGTTCGTCGGCTCGGTCTCGCTGGCGAGGTTCTTCGCGGGACGTGCCCGGTGACCGTGCTGGACGTGGCCGCCGGCGCGTGCCTGCTGCTGGGGGCGGGCCTGGCGTTCGCGGCCGGGGTGGGGATGGTCCGGTTTCCCGGCACGCTGTCTCGCATGCACGCGGCGACCAAACCCCAGGTGCTCGGCCTCCACTTCGTCCTGCTCGCCATGTGGCTGCGCCACCCCCGCTGGGCGATCGCCGGCACGCTGCTGCTGACCGCCGTCTACCAGGTGGTGACGGTGGCGGTGGCCGCCTACATGGTGGGAAGGGCGGCGCATCTCGCCGAGTCGCCACGGGACGACGGCACGGCCGTACCGCCCGGTGACGCTCGCGCCTAAGGATCTCCCGGCGTACCGTGTCGGTATGCGTGATGCACGTGCGGAGGACGCGAGGACCGAGGCCAGACGACTGATCCGTGATCTGCTGGGCGAGGAGCGGCCGGACGCGGCCCTGCTGCTGAGCGAGGCGAAGGCGGCGCTGGGCGCTGACCGCGTCGTGCGTTCCGTCGAGCTCGCACGCGGCGCCCCCCTCACCCGCAGATCCACCGAACTCGCCGCGCTGGCCGGTCTGCTGGTCGGCACCCGCGAACTCGGGAAGGAGTGGTGGCGGCAGGAGCGCGGTGGCAAGCTGCCCGCGCCCGACGAGGTGCTCCAGACCTCCACGGCGATCGAACCGTGGACCGATCTGACCGTCCTGGAGATGCTCGCCGCCTGGATCGCCGACGACGCGGCCGACGAGACCTGGGGTCGTCCGGCCGCGGTCACCGACCTCAACTCCTGGCAGGCCGAGGACCGGGTCGAGCTGCCCAAGGACGCGCACCCCGGCCAGCGGGTCGTGGTCTCCTTCGACGCGGGCGGACGTCTCGACGCGGTGGTCCTGCGCCGCTCCGACGACGAGCTGGGCTCCAACCTCGACTTCGACTCCCTGCGCTACTCCCGTCCCGCCGAGGCCCAGTGGAGCTGGGGCGTCGCCGCCGGGCTCGGCCCCCACCGGCTGGACGAGCACCCCGACCCGTACGAGCAACCGGTCGACGCCGAGGCCGCCGCGACCCTGCACGCCTGGGCGTTGCGACACGGTGCCTCCACCGAGCAGGCCGGTGAGGTGTGGCGCGTCAAGGGCGACGTCGTCGCCTCCATCGAGCGGATCGACTGGATGTGGCGCAGCGGCGAGTGGTTCGCCTGGTGGCGCGGGGTGTCCGCCCTGGTCGACGGCGAGCCCGAGCAGCTGGCCGCCCGCCTCGAGGAGATCGCCTCCGTTCCCTAGGCGCGCCCCCCGTGAGCACGGGGCGTGAGCGCGCCCCGTGAGCGTGGGCCGTTGGCAAGGACCGGGAGGGCGGGCTGTTGGCAAGGACCGGGAGGGCGGGCGTCAGCCGAAGGTGCGCGGTGTCAGATAGTCCGGGATCACGACCTTTGTCCCGGGGCTGACCTCGCGCACCGCCGCGACGAACCCGGCGAGGCTCTTCCTCGACTTCTCGTCGGCCTGCGGCGGGTTCCGCAGTGCCACCTCGAAGTTGTCCCAGTGCACCGGGACGACCACGCGGGGCATGTCCAGGGCCCGCAGGAGGCGCGGCACGTAGTCGTACGTGGACGACGAGGAGGTGGTGGGGATCATCGCGACGTCCGGGGCGAGACCGGTGAGGTTGCGCTCGACGAAGTCACTGCCGCCCATGAAGAAGACCGACGGGCCGCCCTTGATCTTCACCTGGAACGCCAGGGTGTCGCCCTCGGGCAGCTCGGAGATGTTCTCCGGCTTACGCTCCGGACGGGTCAGCCGGACCCCGGGGAAGACCATGGAGTAGTCGGCGTTGCGGCTGTGCAGTGACGCCACCACCTCCACGACGTAGTCGCCGAAGTCCAGGACCTCCCCGCCCTTCACCGGGCTGAGCAGGTTGCTCTTCACGTCGAACGCCAGCGCCAGGTTGCACGCGGTGGCGGTGCCGACCACCCGTGCCCCGGTCGACGTCGCGATGTGCGGGACGTCGTTGAAGTGGTCCCAGTGCGCGTGCGTCACCAGCACCACCTTCGGCGTGCCCGCGTGCTTGGCGACCGCCTCGGCGTCGACCTCGAGCCGCGTGGTGGGCTTGAACGCGCCCGCCGCCAGGCCGGTGTCGAACCGCGTCACGTACGGGTCGACGAGGAACGTCGACGACCCCACGTCCACGCGCCAGCCCGACGTACCGAGCCAGCGGAACGTCGCGGCGGTCTTCTTCCCGCCCGGACGCGCCGCCGCGGCCCTGGTGGGGGACGGGGACAGGAGGCCTCCGGCCGCCGGTGCCAGCGCGGCTCCCGCCAGCGCCGCCCCCGCCGTCGCGGTGCGCAGGAAACCTCTTCGATCGAATCGGGACATGTCTCTCCTCGGTGCGGATGAACGCACGGTCGTCACCGGTCATCCGGGTGACGACCGCCGGCCGCGTGCGGCCCGCTGAGGACCCAACCATCACGGCGCCGTCCACGTCCAAGATCCTCGACCGTCGTCTCCGATAGGCGAACGCGTATCAGAGCAGCTGGGGCGGGGACTCCGACGGCGTGCGAGGAGGCGGAACCCGCCCGGCGAGTGGGAGAGGTCACCCGGCCCGCAGCGCGTCGACGGCGGTTCGCGCGGCCTGGCCGATCGCCAGGTCGACGTCGATGCGCCGGGTGGGCAGCTGCCCGGTCCGGGTGAACACCGCCACCGCGTAGCTCTCGCCGGAGGGATACTCGACGACCCCGGCCTCCATGTGCAGGCCGGGCAGCGTCCCCGTCTTGGCGGCCACCCGCGTCCCCGGGGGGAAGCCCGAGGCGATCCGCGTCCAGAAGACCTGCCGTGTCATGTAGTCGCGGACGGCCGCGCACGCCTCCGGCGGCCCGGCCTCGTCCCGCCAGATCAGCCCGAGCAGCCGGGTCATGTCGCGCGCCGTGCTGGAGGTCGTGTGATCGGGATCGAGGACCCGCAGTGCCCGTACCCGCTCGGGGGGCAGCGTCGGGAAGATCCGCGCGAACTCGGCGTCGTCCCGCGCCCCCACGTCCGCGAGCATCGACTCCAGCAGCTGCCTGGGCCCGCCGATCACGCGCGTGCGCGCCAGCCCCAGCTCCGCCGCCAGCATCCGCACGGTGTCCAGGCCGATCCTCCGCATCAGCAGGTCGGCGGCGGTGTTGTCGCTGACCTGCATGGCGAAGTGGGCGAGATCGCGCAGCGAGATCTCCACGTCGTCCGCGCATCCGGCGGTCCCCCATCCGCCGAGCCTGTCCTCCGCCGTCACGAGAACGCGCTCTGCCGGGTCGAGCTGGCCGGCCGCCGCCTGGCGGGCGAACTCCAGGACCAGGAGCACCTTGAAGATCGAGGCGATCACGACCTGTTCGTCGGCGCGCACGGCGATCTCGCGGCCCCCGGTGACGTCCAGCGCGTGCAGGTGCCCCTCCACCCCGGCGGTCGCGAAGATTCCCGCTATCCGTTCCTCTGCCGACATGCCCGCAACGCTATCCAGCCCCGCCGCCGGGTCGTGACACGCCGCCGGATCATGCCGTGCCACCGGATCGCGGCGCGCCGCGGGTCTGTGACGTGCCGCGGATCCGCGGACGATCGCCTATCGTGACGCCGTGGACCTTTCCCGGCATCTGCGACATTTCATCGTCGTCGCCGAAGAACTGCACTTCGGCCGCGCCGCGGAGGTGCTGGGCATCGCGCAGCCACCGCTCAGCCAGTCGATCCAGAGGCTGGAGCGCGAACTCGGTGCCGAGCTGTTCGACCGCTCGCGCCGGCAGATCGAGCTCACGATGGCGGGCCGGCTCCTCGTCGAGGAGGCCAGGCGGTTCCTGGCCGGTGAGGAGCGCCTGCGGGCGATGATGCGCCAGGCCGGCGACGGCGAACTGGGAACCCTCCGGATCGGGGTACCCCCGGAGATCCCGGCCGTGACGCTGCACGCCCTGCTGCGGCACGTCGCCGAGGAGACTCCGGGGCTACGGTTGGAGCTCCACGAGCTCACCATTCCGGAACAGCTGCGCCGTCTGACCTCCGCTCAGCTCGACGCGGGCCTCGTACACCACCCCGTCGACGTTCCCGGCCTGCGGTCCGGGCCCGTCGTGGAGATCCCGCTGGGCGTGGTGCTGCCCCGCACGTCCCCCCTGGTGCTGGCGCGGCCGCGGGCGCGGCCGGGGTCACGGCCGTGGGAGATCGCGCTGGCCGACCTCGCCGGGCACGACCTCGTCGTCTTTCCGCGCGAGACCTCTCCCGCGTGGTACGACCGCATGCTCGATGTCTGTCGCGCGGGGGGCTTCTCGCCCGTACGCCTTCAGCACGCCCGCAACCCGGAGTTCCTGCTGGGGCTGGTGCTGGCGGGGCACGGGGTGGCGTTCGAGCAGGAGGCGATGGCCCGCAGGGAGCCTCGGCTGGCCTGGCGCCCCCTGGCCGGTGCCCCTCTGCTGAGGGGGATCTGTGTCGCCTGGCCGGAGCGGTCGGCCCACCCCGCGGCCGCCAGGTTCGCCGCTTTGGCGGCCGGGATCCTCGCCCAGGACGTCACCGCGGGGACACCGCAGGCGGCACCCGGGACGTCCCCGCCGCCCGCCGCCCGCCCCTGGTCCGTCGTCTACGCCCCGTAGCGCCCCCGCCTCTCGTCCACACCCGGGGGTGCCCAGGTCCGTCGTCCGCGCCCTGTGATCCCCGCCGCCGTCGCGTTCGGCCTTTCCCTAGACCGCCCGCGGGGGACCTGGAACGGTGACCTCGTCGATCTCGGCCAGTCCGGCGGCGAGGAGCGCCGCCGAGAGGCCGCTGTCGTAGCGGGCGATACCGGCGATCTTCGAGTCCCGTACGGTGAACAGGGTCGCCACGGTCGTCGCGTCGCCGAGAGCCCCGGTGCCGGGGTCGTGCCAGCGGGCCGTCTGCTCGGCCACCAGGTGGGGGAGCCGGACGAAGAGGCGCCGCGAGGTGAGCCGGATACCCGAGTCCGCGACCCACCCGCGCAGGACGTCCACCCCGTGAGCGGTGCCGCGCGGTCCGGTGATCGCGACATCCTCGGCGGCCATCCCCGCCGCCTCGGCCACGGCCCGCCGGTTGACCGCCTCCTCGAATCGCGTGACCAGGGAGATCGCTTCGTTCACTCGTTCGGGATCGGCGGCGTTGCCATCAAGTGCGTGCATTTTGCACACATTACATGTGTGATTTGCACACATCAAGGGCGAGTGCGATGCTGCGCCCATGCGCACCACCGGTGACCAGGCGAACGACCCGGAGTCCGGTCCCAAGGCCGGTTTCAAGGCCGATCCCGGGTCCGGCTCCGTGGTCGACCCCGCGGTGCCTCTCGCGCCCGGTGTGTCCTCTGACTCGGCGGCCCCCGCCCTTTCCGGAAGTCGCCTCCCCGCCGCCGGGCAGGCGGGGCCCGCGCTCTTCGCGCTGGTCCGTTACTGGTCGCGGCGCTGGCCCCAGCGGGTCGCCGGTGACGACGCCGAGGGCGGGCACGTCTCGCGGGTCGTGGTCGTCGACATCATCGGCGCAAGGGGCGGAGGTGACGAGAGCGGCGGCGTCGCAGGGGCCGGGGTGGCCGATGCGACGGGCGGTGGCGGTGGGCGTACCGGCGTGCGGGCCGTCGCCGACGCCCTCGGGGTGGACCGCTCCGTGGCCAGCCGCATGGTCGCCGACGCGGTCGCCGCGGGCCTGGTACGGCGCGGCACGATGGAGCGCGACGCCCGCCACGCCGACCTGGAACTGACCGCGTCCGGCCGTGAACTCCTCGCAGCCGCCCGACGCTGGCAGAACGACGCGTTCGACGCCTTCACCGCGCACTGGCCCGCCGAGGACCGCGAGACCTTCGCCTCGCTTCTCGTCCGGTTCGCCGCCGACGCCACCGCGCCACGCCGGGAGTGATCCGGACTCCCTGGAGCCTCCTTGTCATCGCCCGTTTTGCCTGATGCGGCAAGAATCCATACCGCAAAAAATGCTCTACCAGGACAAGACTCTGGCTCTATCGACGCTCAACACATACGGGTGTAAACACAGATGAAACCACATATAAGTGGCTGTAAATCAACACCGCGTTCGCTCGGGGGAGCCTGGTAGAAGATCCCGCGTCACGTACAGGTCATCGAACGGGTGGACGTGGTCGCCGACGACGGATTTCCGGCCATCACCGAAACCGTTCGCCACCGGTCGCGCTGGGAGGTACGCAGGCGCGGGCGCGCGTGAAGGGTCGTCGCCGGCAGCGGAAGCGAGTCGAATCCATCGCGTTCGGCAGGGGAAACCGATCCCGTCGTCGACGGGCCGGAGGCGAGCCGGTGAGGACGATCGCCGGCTCGGGGTTCCGCGAGGTTCCCCTCCGCAGCCAATCAAGATCGGAGTAGGACCGTGTGTCAGCACCTGCCCGCCTGTCCGTCCGCGGACGCCCTCGATCATGAGGCGGCTCGTCTCGTGGTCTCTCACCCTGAGCAGGGATGGGGGCTGCTCTGCAACGGTGTGGTGGTCTTCGAGGACACCGGGGAAATCCTGCCGGACGGGCGTGTCGTTCCCGCCCATCGCGCTCCCTGCGGGAGGGCGGCATGAGACCGTCCGCCGCCCTCGCCCTCACCTTCACCCTCTGCGCGGTCGCCGTTCCGTTCCCGCGGCCCTTCGCCAGAAGGGCGTCCTGGCCACTCCCGCCCATCCCGGCCTCGGTGCCCAGAGCCCGGCGGCTGATCTACGGGCAGATGACCGGGTGGGGGATCGCCGAGCAGGGCGAGATCGCCCTGCTGCTCGTCAGCGAGCTCGTCACCAACGCGTTGCGCCACGCGTGGGGACCGATCCGGCTCGCCGTCTCCTACCAGGAGGGAATGCTGCGTTGCGAGGTGGACGACGCCAATCCCGCCCTTCCCTACGTGCGCGACGCCCACGGGGACGACGAGGGAGGGCGCGGGTTGTATCTGCTCGACCTGCTCTCCGACCGGTGGGGCAGCGAACGCACGTCCCTGGGGAAGGTCAGCTGGTTCGAGCTGTCCGTCCACCCGCATCTCAACGGCACCGCGGCCTGAGAAGGTCGAAGGGAACCTCCCCGAGACCCGGCTCGCCGACCACGACAGGAAAGCCTCTCCTCACCGAGGGCAGAGAGGATACGGGGGACGTAGACGACATGGACCGATCGCGCCGCCCGGACGGCGGCACACCACAGGAACCGGCAAGTCAGGCCCGTACGCGCATCAGAAAGGAGTCCCGGGCGATGCGCCAGACACGAATCCGCAAGCGCTCACGACGTCGCGACCGGGACGTACTGGATCTGCGGAGCCCGTCGGGAAGGCCGCTGCCGTACTGACCCCGGACGCCGGGCGTGAACACCCCGCCCGGCGGCGAGCGCGGTCCCCGCGGCCCTTGACGTTCCCGTCCGTTCCGTCCGTTCCCGTCGTCAGTGCCGTTAGGTGCCGTTAGGTGCCGGTCGGCGCCGGTCAGGTGTCTCTCGCCGGGGTGCCACGGGTCCGTGTCCGTCCCGCGTCCACGGACGGCGGGCCGGCCCGTGGAATCAGCGGATCCCGGTGCCGGTTGCAGCGTGGTGTGAAGGTTGAAATCTACTCAGACGTCGTCTGCCCATGGTGCTACATCGGCCACACCCGCTTCGCCCGTGCCGTGGAGCGCTACCGGGCCAAGGGCGGTGAGGTGGAGGTCGAGTTCAGGCCGTTCCAGCTCGCGCCGGACGCGAAGTCCGACGGTGAGCCCACGCTCACGTGGGCCGCGGCGAGGTTCGGCGGGGCCGAGCAGGCCGCGCGGATGTTCGGCAGGGTCACCGAAGTCGCCGCCGAGGACGGGCTGGTGCTGGACTTCGATCACTCGATCCAGGCCAACACGTTCGACGCGCACCGTCTCGTCCAGCTCGCCGGAGAGCAGGGCAGGGGTGAGGAAGCGCTCTACGCCCTCTTTCGCGCCCACTTCACCGACGGCCTCGACGTCGGCTCCCGCGAGGTCCTCTCCGGACTGGCCCGCGAGCTCGGCGTACAGGCCGACCTGGACGGGGAGGACGGCGCGGCGGCGGTGAAGGAGGAACTGGCCCAGGCCCGCGCCATCGGTGTCAGCTCGGTGCCGCTGTTCCTCTTCGAGGGCCAGTTCGCCGTCTCCGGCGCCCAGCCCGAGGACACCCTGCTCGCCGCCCTCGAAGAGGTCGCCGAGCGCACCGGCCGGTCGCCGGCCGCCAGGGCCGTCAAGGCCGCCACGAACGGTGGCGACGCATGCGACGACGAGGGCTACTGCGCGGTCTGACACACGCGCCGGGCGGGGCGTCCCACTCGTCCGGTGCGGGGCTCAGCCGGTCAGGCCGAGCTCTCCGGAGCGGTAGTGGCGGCGGCAGAGCACCTGGTAGCGGATCGGGTCGGCGCCCGTGTCGCCGATGACGACCTGCTCGCCGGTACGGACCATCCTGCCGCCGACCACCCGGGCGTTCAGTCGCCCGGGGCGCCCGCACCAGCACAGGACCTCGACCTGCAGGCGGCTGATCTCGTCGGCCAGCTCGAACAGCCGCTGGGTGGCGGGGAACATCTGCGAGCGGAAGTCCGAGGCCAGGCCGAAGGCGTAGACGTCGATGCCGTGGTCGTCGGTGAGGTCGGCGAGCTGCTCGATCTGGGCGACCGTGTAGAAGCACGCCTCGTCGCAGATGACGTAGTCGATGGGTTCGTGCGCGCGGACCAGGGCCACCAGGTCGAGGTCGTCGACGACCTCGACGGCCTCACTGCCCAGGCCGATCCGGCTGGTGACCTGCGGGGCGCCCGAGCGGTCGTGCTTGGTGAGCACCAGGCCACGCCTGCCCTGGCGGCCGTGGTTGTAGTTCATCTGCAGGGCCAGCGTGGACTTGCCGCAGTCCATCGGGCCGAAGTAGAAGCGCAGCACTCCGTCCCGGGAACCGGCGGGAACGGCGGAAAGGGCAGACAATTCGGTCACGGGGGGCCAGCCTAGTACTCCGGTCGCGTTCCGCGATCTCCACCCCTGGCGATCGGTTCGTCGCCCTCACCAGGCGTCGGAGCGTACGGGATCGGCCGCCGCGCCCGCCGGGACCTCTTCCGGCCCCGCCGCCGAGAACCGGCGGGAGCCGATGGGAACCGACGTGAACCGGCGGGACCGGGAAGGGCGAGGAGAAGGAAGAGGCGGTGAGGGAACCGAGGGGGCCTCGCCCGATCCCGGCGGGCGGGGCCCCCTCGGCCGATGGGCCGGCTCAGAGCTCGCCTGTTCGGCTCAGAGCTCGCCGCTCTCGATCGCCGCCTTGAGACCCGCCTGCGTCGCCTGGTGGGAGGAGACGCCGTTCGTCACGGTGAAGTCGATGAGCAGGATGCTCGCCTCGAAGGTGAGATGCTCGGTGACGCGCGTCCGCCCGTCGCCCAGGTCCTCGAAGACGATCTTCTGGTGCGTGACGACGTTCGGCAGCGTCCAGGTGTCGGTCTCGTAGTAGAGCTCGTCGCGGTGGATGCGCTGCTGCGCGTGCGTGTTGGAGGTGACGGGCAGCCCGGCGACCGGGATGTCCTCCACGGCCGTGAAGTTGACATAGCGCGTCCCGGCGTCGGTCCAGTCCGCGTGGGTGACGACCCGCTTCAGGAACGAGTGCATGCCGAGGTGGTTGTTGATGTTCGAGTAGGCGTCGAACACGTGCTGCACCGGCGCGTCGATCTCAATGGAGATGTCGCGCTTGGCCTGGCTCCGTCCCGTTATCGGGAGGGGGGCGGTCAGGCACTCGTAGAACCGGTAGGTGTCCCACGCGATCTGCCACTGGGCGGCGAGCACGGGGTCGGTGTCGGCTCGGGCGGGGGTCGAGAACACGCTGAGAAGGAGGACGGCGGCGGACAGCGGGGCCACGAGGAGCCGCAGGAGCTTCGTCACAGATACCTCTGAAAACCGGATGGGAGTGGTGAATGTCTTCTATCTCATCCGAGTCCTGTTTTACCGCGCCGAACATGGATCGTGATCTGCATGTTTCGTGGACGGCTCGCCCTCGCGCACCCGCCTGAAAGATAACGATCTACAGCTGGTAGTGAACTGTGAGGCATATGAGGGCGTTTGGGTGGAAGATGCGCTGGTAGAAGGGGGTGGTCCCCGGTCGGCAGGCTCGGGCGTGACCTGACTTGGCTTGACGGTGAAAACCGTGGGAGATTCCTTTTGGTCTATCGAAAAGTGGGAGAATCTGTGACGACCACCAACAACTCCGCTCCACCCCTCGGCAAGACCCCCGCCGTCGTGACCCCCGGTCCCACCGGCGCGGAGACCACGGAGATGCCCGCGGCGCTCGCGGCGATGATGACCGAGGACGAGGCCGTCGCCGCCCAGGCCGAGGCGGCCCGCTGGCGGTACGGGTTCTACGTCGTCGTCATGGGACTCGTGGTCATCCTGATCGGCTTCGTGGTGATCGCGCTGCGCGAGGGTGACACGGCCGCGCCGTTCGCCGGGCTCGTCGGGGTCTCGGGCGCGATCATCGGCGCCTACTTCGGCGTGCAGGTCGGCCAGTCCGGCAAGGACCGGGTCGAGGCCGAACTGCGCCGTACGAACGAGATGGCCATTCGCCTCGCCGCCAAGATCCACGCGCACGACGCCGACGCGGTGATCAACACCACCATGGGTCCCCGCCGCCGCTAGGGACCGCTCCCGCCGTCCCGGTCCGTGACCGGGGCGGCGGGACCGTCTCCGGCGAGGTCGTTCGAGGTCGTTTCCCGCCAACACTGCCCAAGGACCGGGCGCAGCTTCGGCAGGGTCCGCCGATTTGCGGACTCGCCGGGACTGGGTAGACACGGGGGCATGCGCAGCGTCCGTATCGGGGTCGACACCGGAGGCACGTTCACCGACGTGGTCGCGGTGGACGAGCAGACCGGTGAGATCACCACGACCAAGACTCCCTCCACCCCGGCCAACCCGGCCGACGGGTTCATGGAGGGGGTACGGAAAGTCCTGCGGAAGGCGGCCGGTGCGGGCGAGGCGGGCGACCTGGGTGACGCGGGCATGGAGGCGGTGTCGGCCGTCGTGCACGGCACCACGGTCGCCACGAACCAACTCCTCGAAGACCGCATCGCCGACCTGGGTTTCGTCACCACCGAGGGTTTCGAGTTCATCCTGGAGATCGCCCGCCAGAGCGTGCCGGACGGCTACGGCAACTCCTACTTCTGGGTGAAACCGCCCCGCATCGTCCCGGTGCACCGGGTCAGGACCGTCGGCGGGCGCCTGGACCACACCGGTGCCGAGGTGCGGCCGTTCGACGAGGAGCAGGCCGTCGCGGCGGCCCGCTGGTTCCGCGACCGCGGCGTCACCGCGATCGGCGTGTGCTTCCTGCACTCGTACGCCAATCCCGCCCACGAGCTGCGCATGCGGGAGGTCCTCGAACGGGAGCACCCGGACGCCGTCGTCTCGATCTCGTGCGACGTGCTGCGTGAGTACCGCGAGTACGAGCGGTCGGTCACCACCCTGGTCGACGCCGCCGTCAAACCGACCATGCGCCGCTACATCGCCAGCCTGGCCGAACGCCTGGAGGCGGCGAGCCGCGCACGGGACGCGGACGGCCGGGCGTACGCGGAGGACGCGGAGGACGCGGGAGACGCGGGGGACCGGACGTACCGGAAGGGTGTCGTGGGCGCGGCGGCGGTGGCGTCGTCCGCGGCGGGGGTCGCGCGTGCGGGGAGTGCCGGGAGGGGGAGCGGCATGCCGTTCTCCGTGATGAAGAGCAACGGCGGCGTGCTGTCCGCGGCCGAGGTCGTACACCAGCCGATCACCACCGTGCTCTCGGGACCGGCCGCGGGCGCGCTCGGCGCCGCGCTGATCGCCGCCACCGCCGGGCACCCCTCGGTGATCACCCTGGACGGCGGCGGCACCTCGACCGACGTCGCGGTGGTCGTCGACGGGGAGCCGTCCCTGACCACCGAGGGCAGCATCGGCCGTTACCCCTGCAAGATCCCGATGATCGACATCGTGACCGTCGGCGCGGGTGGCGGCTCCGTCGCGTGGATCTCCCCCGAGGGCACGCCGAAGGTCGGGCCCAGATCGGCCGGGGCCGACCCCGGCCCCCTCTGCTACGGCCGGGGCGGTACCGAGGTCACCGTCACCGACGCGCACGTCTTTCTCGGCCGGGTCCCCCCGCACCTGCTCGGCGGGGAGATCCCGCTCGACGCCGACGCCGCCCGCGAGGGGATCGAGGCGCTCGCGGGCAAGATCGGGCTGTCCCCGGAACGGACCGCGGCGGGCATCCTGGAGATCAGCGCGTTCAACCAGTCGAACGCCATCCGCCAGATCACCGTCAAACGCGGCCTGGACGTGCGGGACTTCCCCATGGTCGCCTTCGGCGGCTCGGGCCCGCTGCTGGTCTGCCGCCTGATCGACATCCTCGGCCTGCCGTCGGTGATCGTCCCGCCCGACCCGGGCAACGTCTCGGCCTTCGGGCTGCTCACCGTGGACGTCAAGAACGACTACGTGCGCACCTTCGTCACCCGCGACCTCTCCCTGGAGACCGCCGGGGAGATCTTCGGCGACCTGGAGGGGCAGGCCGCCGCGGCCCTGGACCGCGAGGGCTTCGCCGCCGGCGCGCACGTCTACGCGCGCAGCGCCGACCTGCGCTACTACGGCCAGGCCTACGAGGTCAGGGTGCCCGCGCCGTCCGGCCCGCTGGACGAGGACTGGCGGGCCGAGGTGCTGGACCGCTTCCACACCGAGCACCGCAAGCTCTACGGGTACGGATACCGCGACGACCCCCGGCACGGCGTCGAGTGGGTCAACCTCCGTGTCTCCGGCATCGGCCCGATCACCCGGCCCGTCATCGGGCACAGGCCGCACGGCGACCCGCGGCCCGAGCCGGTCGCCTTCCGCGAGGTCTTCTACGACGATTGGGGCGCCACCCCCATCCACCGCCGTTCCGACCTGACCGCCGGAGCGCGGGTCACCGGCCCGGCGGTCATCGAGGAGTACGGCTCCACGCTGCCGCTCCACCCCGGCTTCACCGCGACCATGGACGAGTTCGGAAACCTGGAGGTACGCCATGGGGCGGACGACAACGGCTGAATCGACGAGCGCGGCCGACCCGGTGCTGGTGGAGATCGTCGAGGGGACGCTCGCGTCGGTGGAGATGGAGGTCGAGACGGCCATCGCCCGTACCGCACGCTCACCCATGATCCGCGACGCGCACGACTTCCGCGCCGGCATCCACGACGTACGGCTGCGCAAGCTGACCGGCAGGTCCTACTCGGCGCTGGTCCAGCCGATCGTCAGGGACTTCCCGATCGGCGAGATGAGGCCCGGCGACGTGTTCTTCCACAACGACGTCTACCTGTCCGAGGGCGGCATCGGGCACCTGCCCGACCTGTGCGTGACGGTCCCGGTCTTCCACGACGGGCAGGTCGTCGCCTTCGTGCAGGCGTTCGGCCACCACGACGACATCGGCGGGGCCGTACCGGGCTCCATGCCGAGCAACGCGCGCAGCGTGTTCGAGGAGGGGCTGATGGTCCCGCCGATCAAGCTGTGGGACGAGGGTGTGCCCAACCGGGCGGCACTCACGATCATGACGCGCAACTCCCGGATGCCCGACTCCCTCGCCGGAGACCTGGACGCCGAGTGCTCGGCCTGCCTGATGGGCGCCCGGCGGCTGGGAGAGCTGTTCGACCGGTACGGGCGCGAGGCGGTCGAGGCGTGCTTCGACGCGATCATCTCCAACACCACGGAGACGTTCCGCAGGGAACTGCTGGCCAAGATCCCCGAGGGCACGCACGTGTGGGAGGACTACGCCGAGCACGACGGCGTCGACGAGCCCCGCCTGCACACGCAGCGGATGACCCTCACCGTCGACCACTCCGCCGAGGTGCCGCTCGTCATCGACTTCACCGGCACCTCCCCGCAGGCCAAGGGCCCGATCAACCACGCGGGCGACTACGCCGACGGGGTGTTCCTGAAGAAGTGGCTGGCGCCGATCCTGCGCAACCTGGCCGACACCCCCGAGCGGATGGCCGAACTCGACGTCAACGAGGGGGTCGTCCCCCTCATCGAGATGCGGTTCCCCGAGAAGGGCACCCTGCTCACCCCGATCTTCCCCGCCCCCACCAACGCCCGCACGTTCGTGATCCTGCGCCTGCTGGGCGTGCTGGCCGGGGTGCTGGCCAAGGCGACCGGCGGCCGGATGCCCGCCGACCAGGAGACCATCCGCTACACCGGCGTCTACGGCGACGGCGCCGACGGCACGCCGTACCTGATGAGGGAGGTCCTCGGCGGCGGCTCCGGCGGCCGGTGGTACGCCGACGGCGAGGACACCATCCACGTGGTGCCCGACTCGCGCAACATCCCGGTCGAGTTCGCCGAGTCCCGCTGGCCGTTCCGGGTCGAGCGGCTCGGCCTGGCCCGCGACTCCGGCGGTCCCGGCCTCTACCGGGGCGGCCTCGGCTACGACAAGCACCTGCGGATGCTCCGCGACGCCTCGTTCATGTCCATCGCCGACCGCTCGATCCTGTCGTGCTGGGGCGTGAACGGCGGCCGCGCCGGACGGCCCTTCGTCGTGGAGATCGAGGGCAGGGAGATGGAGGGCCTGGTGGACGACTCGCCGGTCCGGGCCGGTGAGATCATCCGGGTGCGCACCACGGGCGGGGGCGGCTGGGGCTCCCCGCTGGACCGCGACCCCGCGCTGGTGGCCGCCGACGTCCGCGACGGCAAGGTCTCCGCCGAGGGCGCCCGCGACGACTACGGCGTCGTCCTGTACGGCGACCCCGACGACCTCCGGGTGGACGCCGAGGCCACCGCGACCCGCCGCGCCGGGCTCCGCGCCCTCCTCGCGGGCGATCCGGCCGGCCGGCCCTTCTTCGACCGGGGTCCGGGCTTCCCCACCCTGTCGGGCGGCCTGCCGTACGCGGAGGTGGACCTCATCTGACGCTCGCGGGGCACTCGCGGGGCACTCGTGAGGCGCTCGTGAGGCGGCTCACCTCCGGTGACGGAGGGTGCGGGTGACGGTGAGCCCGCCGAGGGCGAGGACGCCGGCCAGCAGGATGCCGGTCTCGGTCCACTGGAAGCGCCAGAACCGGTCGGCCGGATGGTGGTAGACCGCCTTGCGGTAACCCTCGTCGATCAGGCACTCCTCCTTCAGCAGCTGGGCCCGTTCCGAACGGGCGTCCACCCCCGCGGGCGGCGGGCAGGCGCCGGCCGGCGCCTCCGCGATCTCCCGGCCGGAGGGGGCGACCCAGGCCTCCCCGACCAGGGTGCCGCCGCCCTCGTAGAGCGCCGTCCAGCCGGTGGTGACGGTACGAACCGGCTCGGCGTAGGAGTCGCGGGAGAAGAAGACGGCCGGAACGGCCACCGCGACCAGCGCCACGGTCACCGCCATCGCGGCCAGAGTGCGCCGGAAGAACGTCCCGGCGGCGGCGCCCAGGACGAACGCGAACAGCCACCACGCGGCCGGGACGACGCCGATGACGGTGAACGTCCCGGGTTCCAGCGACTTGTCGCCGATCACGTCGCGGAACACCGGCAGCCACGCGCTGATCATCGCCGACAGGAGCAGGGCGGCGGCCACGACCATGCCGCCGAGCACGCAGAGTTTGGTCACGAGCCACCGCAGGGGGGAGACCGACTGGGTCCAGGCCAGCGCGCCGGTCCCGCGCTCGAACTCGGCCGCCAGCAGAGGCGCGCCCCAGAAGGCCCCGACCAGCGCGGACCCGGCGATGGGAAGCAGGCCGAAGACCATGAAGACCGGGTAGTAGTAGTCGGAGTAGATCGTTGAGTTCACGCCGGAGCACGCGGCGGCGGAGCCGGGGCAGCCGGGCGGGGCCTGTCCGGCGATGTAGGCGGTCGCTCGCAGGCCGGAGATCAGCAGCAGCACCCCCAGGGCGAGCAGCAGACCGCAGGTCACCAGGATCTGCGCGCGATGCTGTCGCCAGGTCAGCCAGAGCAAGGAGGAATCCCTTCAGGTGGTACGCCCGGTTCACCCGGGTGGTCCCGTACGAGGGGCCGCGCGAACCCGGTGGTCCCGTACCGGTCCCGTACGAGGGACCGCGCGAACCCGCCGGTCTCGTGCCGGTTCCGTACGGCGGAGGCGGGGGGATCAGCGGGTGGAGGTCAGGGTGGGGCGGGGGAGGGCCGCGAGGTCCGGGGCGCGCAGATAGGCCAGCACCGTCTCCTCCAGGTTCACCGGGCGGGTGGTCCAGCGCGGGTCGGGCGGCGGAGTGCCGTCCCGGACGAGCAGGGTGGCCTGCCGCCCCGTCCCGCCCCGCGAGATCACCGGCAGCCGGGCGGCGAGCGCGTCGGCGCCCTCGGCGGGACCGGTCAGCAGGCGGTGCCCGGCCACCAGCTCGTCGATGTCGCCGCTGACCTGGACCCGGCCCCCGTTGACCACCATCAGCCAGTCGCAGGTCCCCTCCAGCTCCGACACCACGTGCGAGGAGAGCAACACGGTCAGCCCCGTCTCGGCGACCGCCGCCATCAGGCCGCGCATCACGTCCTGGCGGGCCAGCGGGTCGAGGTCGGCCAGCGGCTCGTCCAGCACCAGCAGGTCCGGGCGCTTGGCCAGTGCGACGGTGAGCGCCACCTGCGTGCGCTGCCCGCCCGACAGCCTGCCGACCCTGCGGCCGAGCGGGATGTCCAGCTCGGCCAGCCGCCTCCTGGCCACCGCGTCGTCCCACCGGGGGTTGAGCCCGCGCCCGAACGTGAGCATCTCGGCCACGCTGAAGCCCGCGTACAATGGCTTGCCCTGCGCCATGAACGCGATCCGCCGCAGGTTCTCGCGCACGGGCTCGCCGAACACCCGCACGGTCCCCGTGGTCGGGGCGAGCAGGCCGACGGCCATGTGGAGCAGGGTCGACTTGCCCGCGCCGTTGGGGCCCACCAGCGCGACCACCCGCCCGGAAGGCACCACCACCGAGCAGTCGCGCAGCGCCCAGGTCCGCCGGTAACGCCTGCCCAGCGCCTCGGTCTCCAGCGCGGTCACGCGATCTCCTCCTGGGGGCCGTGGGGGCCGTGGGACTCCCGGGTTCCGGGGGTCTCGGAGGTTCCGGGGGTTCCGGGGGTCTCGTGGGAGAAGCCGGTCAGGACGGAGGCGACCAGCGCCTCCAGATCCTCCAGGTCCAGACCCGCCTGGCGCCCGTCGCGCACCCAGCGCACCAGGTCCGCGCGCAACCGCGCGCGGTCGCCCATGGAGGTCTGGCCCAGCGACCGCTCCACGAACGTGCCCTGCCCCGGCCGCCCGCTGACCAGGCCCTCACGCTCCAGCTCGCGGTACGCCTTCAGCACCGTGTTCGGATTGATCGCCAGCTGGGCCACGACCTCCCTGGCCGTCGGCAGCCGGTCACCCGGCCGCAGCACGCCGAGCCGCAGCGCGTGCCGTACCTGGTGCACCAGCTGGAGGTACGTCGCCACCCCGGAACCCCGGTCGAGGCGGAATTCGATCAACGTCTCCACCCTTTCCCTAATTAAGTAGTGAAAGGGTGGAGCTCGAGCCGGGGAATGTCAAGCTCCGCATCAGGACGGCCCCGCCGCGCGTGGGCCGCCTCCCGGGTCCGTGTCGCCTGCCCGCCCCCTGGTGCTACCTCGCGGCGGCGGGCGCGACGATCGCCGCCCTGGCCGTGATCGCGGTTCTGGACGCCGCGCACAAGCGGGTCCCGGCGCGCGAGGAGCGGCCGGGCGGCGGGTGATCGTCACCGGTTCCGTGTTCCGGCCGGGTGGACTCGTGTGTTGGTCCGGACAGGTGCTAGCCTGAACGTAGTTGCGGTTGTGGTACCCATGAAACTTTGTGTGCACCTGACGGATAACCCTTCAGGTGCATTTTGTTTTCCCGGTCATCTCCGGATGGGCTCATCGCGGCGACGCGAGATCCACGCGGTGTGGATCTCGGCTCTGCCCCCTATCGAAGGAGAATGATCATGGCGACTGGCACCGTTAAGTGGTTCAACGCGGAAAAGGGCTTCGGCTTCATCGAGCAGGACGGCGGCGGCGCCGACGTCTTCGCCCACTACTCCAACATCGCCGCCCAGGGCTACCGTGAGCTGCAGGAGGGCCAGAAGGTCTCCTTCGACGTCACGCAGGGCCAGAAGGGCCCGCAGGCGGAGAACATCGTTCCCGCCTAGTAGTACAGGCACATCACGGACCGGGGCCCGCACCTTTCTCAAGGTGCGGGCCCCGGCTCGTGTCGTATCCCCGTCCGTATGCGGAGATTCATGGGGTTCGGGGGCAGGAATACCCTCGCGAGAGCCGATCCGGGCGCGTAGGCCGGTTGGCAGGTCGGCTTCGTCGGAAGCCGCGGCCGCCGATTACGAGAAGATCCATTGCGGTGATGTGTCCCGGCCGCTCCACGCAGCGGTCAGGAGGTGAGCGGGTCACCGTTCGAGACGGTTCGTTCGTACGATCCAGTAGGTGATCGCGATGATGGCGACCGCGATCGGGGGGCCGGCTACGGCAAGGATGATCGGCGCGCCTGTCCAGATCAGCAAGGCCATGGTCAACGCCCAGCCCAGCGCGGCGAGTGCCGTCACAGCCAGGACGTCCGAACGACGCAGGTCTCCATCCGACGCCGGGATGAACGCGCTCCATCTGTCGATGATTTTTCTTCTGCCGTGATGAGCATGGACGTAGACGTTGGCGGTAGTGATGTTCAAGTACTTCGCGATCTCCTCTCCCGACCAGCCGTGCAGGCTCAACAAGGTGCTGACACGTTCGCGCTCGTTCGGCAGGCGGCCTATGTCGCGCACCAGTTCCCGGACGATCACCAAGTCCTCGACGGTGGCGGGCTGGGCGACGAACATGGGCTGATACGGCATGGCCGAGTCGAAGTCGGTCATGTCCGTCGGCCGCAGGCGGCGGGTTTTGTCGCAGGCTCGACTGGCCAGGCGACGGGTGACCACGAAGAGCCAGGTCCGGGGGCTCGTGATGTTGGCCCATCCATGGTTGATCGCCGCCTCGAACGCCTCCTGCACCACGCTTTCGGCGTCCAGCTGCCATTTGTGGACCCCGTGCTTTTCGGCGACGAGGTAGGCGAAGTTCACCAGCGGTTGGCGGAATCGGCGGTATGCCTTCTCGATCTCGTCATCCGACGACGGTTCACGGTGCTGGGGAGCGGCGGGGTCGCGGGCATCGTCGGGTTCGACGCTCATCGCCGTCCTCCACGAGACTTCCCCGTCTTCACCTGCGGCCCGTTGGCTCGTACGAGCGCGGCACGGGCATGTAAGACGAGCCACTGAGCGAAGGCCTCGATGAGTTTGGTGATGGACGAGACAAGAACCAAAGCGATCATCACGAGAATCGTCACGGGGTCCAACGCGACCTCCCTGAAGGTGTCTCCGATCCTGGTCGAATCGGTGCTCACCTACTTAGTGCGGCGCCGAGCATGATTCCTTAAGAATTTTTTCAAGATCACTCCGATGAGGGGGGAACGATCGGCTCTTCCACGTCATCGATGATGTTCAGCAGCAGCTCTCGTGAACCGTCGAGCTGGGAGCGACTGAACTTCTGGCGTATGGTCATCGTCGTGCCGTCCTGCCGGGCGAGCCGGATTTCCATCGGGGAGTGCCGCAGAACGGTCACCGTGCGGATGTCGTGGTAGGCCAGCAGGTTGGCCCCGATGAGCGGGCGCTGTGCGAACCGCACGGCCTGCACCAGGGTTTCGAGCCGCCGGTTGCTGAAATCCACAGGGTCGCCTCGAAAGAACGCCAGACCCGTCGTGAAGATCATCAGGTCGTGTGGGCCACGCCGAAATCGCAGGCCCGAAGAGTCGCTGGAGATCCGGATACCGCTCATGGCGCCGATCACATCCCCACTGTCGGCGCCTGGGAGGATTCCTTCTCTCGCCGGGCCGATGGTGCCGTCGATACCGGCTCGAGCCAGTCGCATGCGTACCTGACCGGCTCCCTCGGGACTGTGGACAGCGTGTTCCGCGGCGACGGCCAGGTCGAGCGACGTGCTGGGAGCGAGGATCGCCGTCGCGCTCCCGTTCGACCAGTCATACGCCCAGCGGGCTGCGCCGGAGCGCACGGCCGCCACGGCAAAAGCCGCCTCGAGCCTGTGTACGAGCGGTTGAAAAGGTGTGACCGGCCGGTCGCTCCCGGTCCGGGCGACGTCGGCATGAGCAGGGTGACCACGGCTCAACACCGCTGCGAGATGAGCGGCCTGTCCCTTGTTCAGTGACTCCAGAACGGTCTGCAGATTTGCAGATGATTCACCGGTCGCATTGTACAGCGCGTCGGCGTCGCTTTCTCGTTGGCCTATGGCAATCCGTTTGAGGTACTCCTCCAACGGCTCGCTCGTGAGCGGCTTCGTTGTCACCCAGTCGGGCAGATGGGGAAGAATCAGTCTGTCAAGATGCGGGCTGTAGTGATCAAGGTTTGGCAGCAAACCGCTGGCCGGCTGATTTCCGTCCTGCGCGACGCAGCTCGGTATTCCCGGCCTGGTTGTGGGAGGCGTCGCCGGTTTCGTATCTTCGGCGAGGTTCTGTATCGCGGCGATTCGGTCGGCGATCGGGGGATGGGTGTCCCATCGTGTCGTTTGCTCGGCGGAGACCTGAAATTCGTCATCGAGTGTTTCCGTGAAGACTCGGACGAAAGTGCTCACGATGGTGGTCGGCACACGGCCGCTTGCCCGATCTTGGGCAATATGACTGTTCACCTGGGTTAGAAACGATTCCCACGCCTCCGTCACCACAGGCATCCTGTGGAGCGCGCTGACCGCGACCTCCGGGCCTGCGACGGCGGCCGAGAACCGATCCGCCGCATACTCCTGGCGGCGGAGGACGGCAGATGACACCAGCCGGAACAGCGTGAGGTATCCGCGAAACGGTGGCATGATCAGCGGTACGAAACCCGCACCGTTCAATGCCATTTTCTCCAGCCGTTCGAGGCTCCGTTCGAGCGTCTCGTGAGCGAGATAGGTGATCGGCAGCAGTCGGGTGTCGGCACGGCTGTAGTGGCCGAGTTCGTGAGCGATCACTGCTGTGAGCTGATCGATGGTGAAGGTCGCCAGTACGGGGGCGCCGATGTATAAACGCCGTCGCCCGGCGATGAGGCCGAGCAGCCGGGTCTTCTCGGTGACCGCGACGTTCGGCTCGCCGGTCAGCAGAATCTCGGTAGGAGCCCTGATGTCGGAATCGCGGGCCAGATCATCGACGATCTTCCATAACTTCGCGGCATCGGTTTCACCGACCGGAAGTCCGGGAGGCTCGGGCGTCCGCAACGCCGCCCATGTTCCCACGATAACGGCGATGGCGACGGCAACGACCAGCATTGCCGGCCTCATGACCCCGCTGTTCCACCACCCGTCATCGGTGAACGAGACATACCAGGCCGCGTAGAGGGCCAGCCCTCCGGCGGTAACGATGGCCAAGATAAACAAACCGGAGAACAGAGCGATCGCGATAAGCGCCCGGAGCCAGGTATTCATATCCAGCTGTCACCACCTGATGCGGGGAGGAGTTTTATGGTACATCGGCGCTCGCATATCCGAACAGCTTAAATGGGGTGTACTTCTCGCCTTGCCCTTTAGAGTGTTTTGTCAATATTGCATCATGTTTGATGCTTATGTGATTCGGTGCGACAAATATCATTGTAAACGTGCCTTCTGTTTCCCTGGTGGACAATTCGGGTTATTTTGAGAGGTGGCTGTACCGGGAGGGCCGATCCGCGAATGGCTCACCCTGACGGCGAACACGGCGAACACGGCGAACACGGTGACCGCCTATCGGCGCCAGGCGTCGGCCTGCCGGGCCCGCACCGTTTTCGCCGCACCTGCGCCACCCGGCTCCGGAAAGCGGGCCCGTTCCCCTGGCCGGAGCCTTACGGGAGATCGTGACGAATACATCCTCATGATCTCGCCCCCTCCCGTCCCGCTCGGTGACGGTATGGGAGATCATGGGTGTGCCCCCGTCCGGATGTCGTGCCAAGTGGTCTCATGGCAAACGGGCCGGGAGCGGGGAGCCCTTGCCGGCCGGGCCGGCCGCCACGCACCGGAGGTTGATCTTGCAGGGAGCACTCGGCGACATCGTCGTCCTCGATCTCTCTCGCGCGCTCGCGGGCCCGCACGCCGCGCAGATGCTCGGTGACCTGGGCGCCCGGGTGATCAAGGTGGAGCATCCCGCGGGAGGTGACGACTCGCGGGGCTGGGGTCCGCCGTTCGTGGGCCCTGACCAGGACATCTCCACCTATTTCCTGGCGGCCAATCGCAACAAACAGTCGATCGCCGTCGACCTCAAGTCCGCCGAGGGCAGGTCGCTCGTCGAGCGCCTGGTGCGGCAGAGCGACGTGCTGGTGGAGAACTTCCGCACCGGCGTCATGGACCGGCTGGGTTTCTCCGTCGAACGGCTGCACGAGCTCAACCCCCGCCTGGTCATCCTGTCGATCACCGGTTTCGGCCATGACGGCCCGGAGGGCGGCAGGCCCGGTTACGACCAGATCGCGCAGGGCGAGGCGGGGCTGATGAGCCTGACCGGCCCGTCGCCCGAGGAGCCGTACCGGGTGGGCGCCTCGGTCGCGGACCTGCTCGGCGGTATCCACGGCGCGTACGGGGTGGTCGCCGCGCTCTACGAGCGGGAGCGGACCGGGCGGGGCAAGGTGGTGCGGACCTCGTTGCTGGCCGCGGTGACCGGGGTGCACTCCTACCATGGGACGGCCTGGACGGTCGGCGGCCAGGTGTCCCGGGCGGGCGGCAACCATCACGCCTCCATCGCCCCGTACGGCGCCTTCCGCTGCGCCGACGGCATGATCCAGATCGCGGCGGCGAACGACACGCAGTGGCACAAGGTCGCCGCCCTGCTCGGGTTGGACGTCGAACCATATGTCACCAAATACACGTCCAATCGGGAAAGATTTACGCATCGGGATGAGCTGATCTCCGACATGGAGCGGGCGCTCACCGAGCACGACCGGGCCCACTGGCTGGCCGCGCTCGGCGAGGCCGGGGTGCCCGCCGGGGCCATCAGGTCCCTCGACGAGGTCTACGCCTGGGACCAGACCCGTTCCCAGGGCCTGGTCGTCGAGGTGGACCATCCCGTGCTCGGCACCATCGAGCTGCCCGGACCGCCGCTCCGCTTCGACGGCGACCCTCCCATGCGCCACGCCGCCCCGCCCGCTCTCGGCGAGCACGACGACGAGGTCCTCGCCTGGCTGGAGGCGCGCGAGCGATGACAGGCACACCCCCCGTCCACACCCGGACGCCGTCCCGCGGAGCGCGGGTATGACCCCGGCACGGCCCGACGCGCGCACGCTGATCGGCACCTTCCTCGACCCGGGTACGTGGCTGTCGTGGGACGAGCCGCCCGCCGACCCCGCCGCGCCCGGCTCGGGGTACGCCGAGGAGCTGGCCGCGGTCCGGGTCAAGACGGGATACGACGAGTCGGTGATCACCGGGGAGGGCCTGCTGGACGGGCGCCGGGTGGCGATCGTCGTGTGCGAGTTCTCCTTCCTGGCCGGTTCGATCGGGGTGGCCGCCGCCGAGCGGCTCACCGCCGCGGTCGAGCGGGCCACCGCCGAGGGGCTCCCGCTGCTGGCCGCCCCCGCCTCGGGCGGAACCCGGATGCAGGAGGGCGCGGTGGCCTTCGTCCAGATGGTGAAGATCACCGCCGCGGTGGCCGCGCACCGCGCCGCCGGGCTGCCGTACGTCGTCTACCTGCGCCATCCCACCACCGGAGGCGTCTTCGCCTCCTGGGGATCGCTCGGGCACGTCACCGCCGCCGAGCCGGGCGCGCTGATCGGGTTCCTGGGACCGAGGGTGTTCGAGTCGCTGCACGGCTACCCGTTCCCCGAGGGCGTCCAGGTCTCCGAGAACCTCTTCGCCCACGGTCTGGTCGACGCGGTCGTGTCGGCGGAGGACGCCCGCCGGGTCGCGATACGGGCGCTCGCCGTGCTGTGCGCCCCTCGCCGGGACCTGGATCCGGGGCCCGAGCCGGACGAGCGGGTCCCGACGGTCCAGGCGTGGGACGCGATCAGCCGCTCCCGCCGCGACGACCGTCCCGGGGTGCGGGCGCTGCTCAAACTCGGCGCCTCCGACGTCACCCCGCTCAACGGCACCGGCGTGGGCGAGAACGATCCCGGGCTGATCCTCGCCCTGGCCAGGTTCGGCGAGGCTCCCGCGATCGTGCTCGGCCAGGACCGGCGGCACCAGCGGATCGACGCCCCGCTCGGCCCGGCCGGGCTCAGGGTCGCCAGGCGGGGCATGCGCCTCGCCTCCGAGTTGGGGCTGCCGCTGGTCACCGTGATCGACACCGCCGGGGCCGCGCTGTCCAAGGCGGCCGAGGAGGGCGGCCTGGCGGCGGAGATCGCCCGTTCGGTGGCCGATCTGGTGATGCTCGACGCCCCGACGGTGTGCCTGCTGCTGGGGGAGGGGGCGGGCGGTGCCGCGCTCGCGCTGCTCCCCGCCGACCGGGTGCTGTGCGCCCAGCACGGCTGGCTGTCGCCGCTGTCTCCCGAGGGGGCCTCGGCACTGCTGTACCGGAGCGTCGACTTCGCCCCGGAGATCGCCGCGGCGCAGGGGGTGAGGTCCACCGACCTGCGCAGGGACGGCCTCGTCGACCGGATCATCCCGGAGTTCCCCGACGCCGCCTACGAGCCGGAGGCGTTCTGCGTCCGGGTCGCGCGCACCCTGGAACACGAGATCGCGGGACTGCTGGGCCAGGCCCCCGCCGACCGCCTCGCCGCCAGGCTGGCCCGTTACCGGCGGCTCGGCGTGGGCTGAGGATCCCCGGCCCGGGGGACGGCGGCATCACCCGTACGGATGCCGGACGCCCCCGGGGCCCGGAGGTGGCCGTCGGCGGTTGACCTCAACTTTGGTTGAGGTCTCATCCTGATGACCATGACCGATCCGACCACGCCCGCGAAGCCGATCACGCCGACCACGCCGACCGCGCCGGTTACGGCCGGGCGGCGGGAGTGGGCAGGCCTCGCCGTGCTGGCGCTGCCCGCCCTCCTCGCCTCCCTCGAACTGACCGTCACCAACCTCGCGTTACCCGCCATCGGCAGGGATCTGGCGGCGAGCGGCACCCAGTCGCTGTGGATCGTGGACGTCTACGCCTTCCTGCTGGCCGGGTCGCTCATCACCATGGGCGCGCTGGGCGACCGGATCGGCCGCCGCCGGTTGCTGCTGATCGGGGCGGTGGCGTACGGCCTGGCCTCGGTCCTGGCCGCCTACGCGCCCGACGCCGGGAGCCTGATCGTCGCCCGGGGGCTGATGGGTGTCGCCGGATCGACGCTGATGCCCTCCACGCTCTCCCTGGCCGCGTCCATGTTCTCCGATCCGCGGCAGCGGGCGACGGCCATCGGGATCATCGTCGCCAGCGTCTCGGGAGGCACCGCGATCGGCCCGCTGGTGGGGGGATGGCTGCTGGAACGCTTCTGGTGGGGGTCGGCGTTCCTGCTGGCCGTACCCTTCATGGCGGTGCTGCTGGTCGCGGGCCCGCTCCTGCTGCCGGAGCGCAGGGACGCCGCCGCGGGGCGGCTGGACGTCGCCGGCGCGCTGCTGTCACTGGGCGCGGTGCTGCCGCTGGTCTACGGGCTCAAGCGGATCGCGGCCGACGGCCCGGAGGTGACGTCCGCGGTCGCGGTCGTGACCGGGCTCGCGCTGGCGGCGGTGTTCGTCCGCAGGCAGCGCACGCTGGCCGATCCCCTCGTCGATCTGCGGCTGTTCGCCGGACGGACGTTCAGCGCCGCGGCCGCCACGCTGGCGCTCGGCATCTTCGTGCTGTGGGGTTCCAACTACGCCGTCGCGCAGTACCTGCAGCTGGTGCACGGCCTGTCGCCCCTGGAGGCGGGCCTGTGGACGGCGCCCTCGGCGGCGGGGGTGATCGCCGGCTCCCTCCTGGCCCCCCGGATCGCGCGGAGGATCCCGCCTTCCATCGTGATCGCCACGGGCCTGGCCGTGTCCGCGGCCGGCTATCTCGTGCTCACCCGGACGCAGGGGACGGGCGGGCTCGCCGTCCTCGTGTCCGGTGCCGTCGTCGTCTCCGCGGGGCTGGGGCCGATGATGGCGCTCGCCACCGACCTGGTCGTCGGCTCCGCGCCGCCTCGCCGGGCCGGTGCCGCGGCGGCGATCGCCTCGGTGGCGCCCCAGTTCGGCGGCGCGCTCGGCATCGCGGTCCTCGGCAGCGTCATCACCGCGGTCTACCGGAGCCGGATCTCACCGGCGGAGGTTCCCGAGGCCGCCCGCGACAACCTCAACGCCGCGGTGGTGGTCGCGGGGAGCCTTCCCGGACGGCTCGCGTCCGGACTCCTCGACACGGCGCGGACCGCGTTCGTCCAGGGCTTCCACCTGACCGCTGCGATCAGCGCCGTCCTGATGGCGGGCGTCGCCCTGCTGGTGGTGATCCTGCTCCGCGAGGACGCCGGGCGATGAGACGCTCCCGGCCGATCGACGGGCCGACCGGCAGACCGACGGCCGACCGGCGGTCGGGCCCGGCTCGCGGCTCCCGGCCGGCCGGTGAGCCCGCCCCGCGGGTGTGCCGGGAGCGTTACGGCTCGGTGCCCTCCGGGGCGAGCGGGACGGGCAGGCGCTCGATCCTGATGGAGAAGACCTCGTCGCGGGGGACGACGACCTCGTACGCCCCGTGGTCGACCATCCAGTAGCCCAGTGCCTCGGCCTTCATCCCGCTGTGCCCGGTGTAGGCGATGTGCAGGCTCTCCTCGCCGTTCTCCTCGGAGACGTCGAGGACCAGGCACGGCTCCCCGCCGAACGCGCCGACCGTGCGGACCAGCACCAGCCAGTCGAGGTCCTCGCGGGCGACGACCAGCCGCCAGTAGCCGGAGGCCGCCTCGAAGCCCTTCTGCGCCTCCTCGTTGAACAGCACCACCTCGGCGCTGCCGGGCCCGAGGGCCGCGGCGTACGTACGGCCCAGGTAGCGGGCGGCGAACCCCGAGGCCACCGGCTCGATCTCGGCGCTCATGAGGCGGGCCGCCAGCTCAGGCCGTCGTAGAGGCCGAAGAGGCGCTCCTCGCCGGGGACCACGTGGATGATCTCGGCCCCCGCGGGGATCGGCATGGGCGTGGTGTGGAACTGCGGCACGACGTGCTCCCGCGAGGTGGTGAAGCCGTTTCCGGTGAAGGGCGGTGAATCGTTCCAGTCACCGCCCATGTGCGGGCCGTACGGCACGACGTAGGCGTCCATGTCGCGGGCGAACCAGCGCATCAGATAGATCTCCGGGACCGTCGCGGTCAGCTCCGAGCCCTCGAACCCCAGGTCGAGGCCGGCGAAGAGCTGCGCGGGGGTGGTCAGCCGCGCGCAGTCCTGAACCCGGTAGACGTACCCTGAGATCACGGTGCGTCTGCCGGCCAGATAGGGCACGAGCAGCCGAGGCGGTATGACCTTCTGCATCTGCGTTCTACGCCCAGGTGGCTCACTCACGGTCGGCATTTTACGATCCGCCGACCTGGAGCCGCCGGTGTTCCAGGCACGGCAGGGCATTCCGGGTGGCAATCGTGATCTGCGCGTCGATTTCGCACGTCTGCACGGCGGCTGTGGGCCCCATATCGGTGCGTACCACTCCCATCGGATCGACCAGCATGCTCCGCCCGATCCCGAAGCCGTCGCGGGCCTCCGGGTTCGGCGCCTGGCCCACGGCCGCGACCCAGGTGGTGTTCTCGATCGCGCGGGCCCTGACGAGGGTGGTCCAGTGTTCCTCCTTCATCGGCCCCGAACCCCATGCGGCGATCACCGCGAACATCTCGGCCCCCAGGTCGACCAGGGCCCGGGTGAGCTCGGGGAAGCGGATGTCGTAGCAGGTGACCAGGCCCACCCGGATCCCGGCCAGCTCCACCACGACCGGCGTGTCGCCCGGCGCGACCAGCTCGGACTCGCGGGCGCCGAAGGAGTCGAACAGGTGGATCTTCCGGTAGGCCGCCTCGATCGAGCCCGAGGGGCCGATGGCGACCGCGGTGTTGTGGACCCGGCCCTCGCCGGGTTCGAACACCCCCGCGATCACCGACAGGCGGTGCTCCCGCGCCGCCTCGGCCAGCCCGGTCACGAACGGCCCGTCCAGCGGCTGGGCGAGGTCGGTGACGCGTTTGCCGTACCGGGTGAGGGCGGCCTCCGGGAGGATCGCCAGCCCGGCGCCGCCCGCGGCGGCCTCGGCGAGGGCGTCGCGGGCACGGCTGAGGTTGGCGGCGGGGTCTTCGGCCACCGGGATCTGGCAGAGGGCGATGCGCGTCACGGATGTGACCCTATCCGTCTGTTCGGCACTCGTTCCAACCACGTGAGGCTCCGCCACGCCCATTCCAGCGGCCCGTACCTGAACCTGGCCAGCCACGCGCGGCTGAACAGCACCTGAAGCGCCAGGACGGCGACGGAGAGCGCCACGCCGGCGAGCCGGGTCGTGTCCGCGACGAGCAGGGGTGCGAAGACCAGGATGATCGGGGTGCTCACCAGATAGTTCGTCAGCGCCATCCGGCCGAGCGGGGCCAGCACCGCCAGCAGCGGGTCGCGCAGCCGGGTCCGCAGCAGGAGCAGCATCCCGGTGCCGTAGGCCGTGGCGACGGCGAGCCCGGCGGCCGGGTGGACGTACGCGCGGAAGAGGAGGGGGTCCTTGGCGATGCGCACCCAGAGCCAGGTGAGCGTCACGCCCAGCACCGCGCTCGCCACGAACGCCGGCGGCAGCAGCCACCCGGGCGGCGGGCGCTCCATCAGGACCATGCCCAGCAGGAACAGGCCGGGAACGAGGATGATCCCGCCGCCCTGGTACACCGCCCACGCGGTGAGGGCGACGCCCAGCACCGCCACCGCGGGCCGGGGGAGGAACGAGGCGGGCAGCAGGACCAGCGCCCCGAAGATCGCGTAGGGCAGGAGCACCTCGCCGGAGTTGAAGATCTGGTGGACCGCGCCGAGGGCGGCGAGCACCGCCAGCCTGCGCAGCAGCACGGCCCAGGGGTGTTCGGTCCGGTCGGCCGCCGACCTCAGGAAGAGGACGAAGCTCAGCCCGAACAGGAACGAGAAGATCGGGTAGAACCTGCTCTGCAGCAGGTTGTCGATCGCCCAGTCGACCGCGTTGCGATCGGACTCGCCCAGGTGGTCACGCGTGTGCTGCCAGGTGTTGACCACCATGATCCCGCACACCGCGAAGCCGCGGAGCGCGTCGAGCGCGTCGAGCCGGGCCGGCCCTGCCGGTGCCGCCGGTTCGATCGGCCGGGTCGGTCCGCTCGGGGCGGTCGGTCCGCTCGGTCCGCTCGGGTCGGCCGGGTCGGGCGGGCCGGTCGGTTGGGTCGGTCGGGTCACAGGAAATAGACGTACCACCCCATAATCGCTTACGCATAGACGACTCCCGCTATCGACCGGTCCTGCTATCGAACGGCGCCCGGCCGGCCGGAGCTGCGGGCGGCGGCGTTCGGCGGGCCGGCGGCGCCGCTCCCGGCCGGGTCAGCCGCCGGCCAGCGCTTTTCTCAGCTTGGGGGCGAGGCCGGCCGTGAACGTCCTCGCGTCCTCGCAGCCCTTGCGTCCGAGCGACCAGCAGCCGAGCAGCTCGTGGAACTCCGTGCGGAAGACCCGGCTGAACTGACTGTAGTACGGAGAGGGCGGGCGGACCCTGGCCTGCGTCAGCGCGCGCAGCAGCGTGTCGGGCCGCACGCTCTCGGACTCGGGCTCGGCGGCGGGGGAGGAGGAGGGGGAGGGGGTGGAGCCGGGCCCGGCGGCGGGTTCGGGCGGAGCCGCCGCGGGCGACGGGCCGCCGCAGCCGCTCTCCGGCCGCGCGTAGAGCGCGGAGACCCTGGCCGGGGCGAACCCGCCGCAGTGGTAGAGCAGCCTGGCCGCCTCCCCGCCGGTCAGCGCCGCCACCAGCTGCTGCGCGGCGTCGCGCCGGACGGTGTGCCTGGAGACGGCGAGGTACTGGCCGCCGAGGACTCCCTGCCAGGGCAGCGGTGCCGCGCGGAAGGCGACCCCTCCCGACTTCGACTCCCCGGAGAGCACCTCGTGGGCGTAGGGCCAGTGCCGCAGGAACAGCGCGTGCCTCTTGCGGAAGGCGGTCAGCGACTCCGTCTCCGTGCTGCCGAGGGTCTCCCCGGAAATCACGCCGGCCCGCACCGTCTCGATGAGCCGCCCGACGGCCTCCACGCCCTCCTTCTGGGCGATCACCACGCGGCCGTTCGCGTCGACCACGTCCCCGCCGTTGGCCCAGATCGCCTCCAGGGCGTTGACCGTGAGCCCCTCGTAGGAGGCGAACTGCCCGGTGAGTCCGAGGACGGTGGAGCCGGGACCGGCGCGGCGCGCCTTCGCGAGGCCGGTCATGTCCCGCCAGTCCTCCGGCTCCCGCAGGTCGTCGAGGTGGTAGAGGAGCCCCACGTCGGTGTTGAACGGCACCGCGTACTGGACGCCGTCCCAGGCGCCCGCGGACCAGATCTGGGAGAGGAAGTCGTTGGTCCCGCCGTGCTCGGAGGTGTCGATCGGGCGCAGATAGCCCCCCTCGGCGAACTCGGGGATCCACTGGATGTCGAGGTTGTACACGTCGTAGTGCCCGGCCTTCGACTGGGCGGCCGAGATCATCGCGCTGCGCTGCTCGTCCGCGACCGAGGAGATCGCCACGAAGCACGCCCGGGGCCTGCCGCCGACGCCGTTCCACACGGCCTGCAGCGCCCGCTCACGGGCCCCTCCCGAGACGTCGGCGCCGCTGGCGATGCGCAGGACGCAGTCGTCCCTGGGCGGGCCGGGAGGCGGGGTGGGCGCGGCGCTCGCCCCCAGGGAGGGCAGGAGGACGAGCAGCAGGAGGAGAAGGATCACTCCGTGGCCGACCGGCTCCGCCCCGGAGGGCGTGCCCCGCCCGCCCGTCCCCCCTGAGGCGGACGTCGTGGACGGCGAGGGGCGGCTCATCGGATACCTCCAGTGTGGAGACCTCGGGCCTCGGCCCTGGGGAGGACGTCAATCGGTGACCGTCCGGAGTTCGGTGAACGCGTCGTCCAGCTTCTGGTCGGGGTCGGTGCTCGCGTCGTAGCAGGACATCAGGCCCTCGTCCCTGAGCTTCGGCAGCGGGGGCTTGGCGCAGCCGTGCAGGTCGAAGGAGAGCATCAGCAGGCGGACACCGTCGTGTTCCCTGAGGTCCCCACCGGTCAGCCCGTGGGGGCTCCCCCCGTCGGTGAGGACGAGCACGGCCTTCCGCTCCCCGGGGTCACCGATCCTCGCCATCTGGCCGAGCGCGTTCCTGATGATGGGGCGCATCGGAGGATCGCGGTGCGAGCTGTCCCGGTAGGCCTTCTGGACGGAGGTGAGCCTGCCGGCGAGAGCCCTTCCCCCGTCGGCGACGGGCGCGAGGGGGACACCGCGGCCGTCGTCGTCGTCAGGGAAGAACGTCATGATTCCCGTGGTCAGCTCACCGCGCCTGGACGTGACGGCGAGCTGGGCCACCTGGATCGCCGCCTCCAGCCGTGACCTGCCGTCGTTCACCCTGTTGCCCGCCATCGATCCGGAGACGTCGACCACGACGAGGACGTGGTCGGCGAGCGGGGTCGCCAGCTTGTACAGCAGCTTGGAGATGTCCGGCTTCCAGTTCGCCGCCACCGGCGCGCTCGGCCTCAGCCAGGGCGCCTTCGCCGGCAGCCTCCCGACGTTCAGACGGCCCTCGGCGTCACGGAATCCGTAGCGGGGGAGGGCCTCCCGCAGGAAGTCGCAGAACTCCCTGACCGTCCGCTCGACGGCGGGGGGCCGCCTCAGGTCCGGCCACCGCTTGGAGACGCAGGCGTACCGCATGGCGTGGCCGCCCCTCGGGTAGACGGCGGTCAGCCGCGGCGGCCTCTCCCCGGCGCTCTCCGGCGCGGAGGCGGCACCCGGCGAGCCCGCACCGGGGACGGCGCAGCCGCCCGACGCGGGGAGCGCGGGGTCGGCGCCCGACAGGGAGACGTTGAGCTCGTGGAACTGCTGTTCGGTCAGGACCATCGCGGACGTGTCGAGGGAGCTCGCGTACCGGCACATCACGTCGCGGACGTCGTCGCCCGGCCGTACCTTCGTGGACAGCCCCTCCGCGCGGCCGGGGGCGGCGGCCGTGGCCATCAGGCCGACGTTGGAGGCCAGCGGGTGGGTGCGCACGACCTGCCGGGCGCCCGGCCTGCTTCGCAGCAGGTCGGCCCACTCGCGGTCTCCCGGTTTCCTGTTGGCCTCGGTGAGCTCCTCGGCGAGCTCCTCCGGCGCGGCGATGACCAGGGGCGAGGTCGCGACGACCGTCCGGGCGCCGAACGCCGGCATGCCGTCCGCGTTCCTGTCCAGGTAGTCGATCTCCTGCGGGGAGTCGGCGATCCACCCGTCGGGCCGGGCGCCCGGGGGCCGCAGGGCCGTCCGCTCCGCCGTCCGCCCGGTCGCCGGCTGGACGGGGAACGTCCAGTCGCCCAGCCGGTCCCGCACCTCGTCGGCGCGCAGCCCGCTGACGTTGATGTTCATCTGGCGGCAGCCCCACCAGTCGGTCTTTCCCGCCATGAACTCCCCGGCCGCCCGCTGGATGGCCGGGGAGGTCTCGGCGGACGCCAGGAGCGTGACCTCGTCGGGGATCTGGCAGGTGACCCACGGCTCGTCCTTGGGAACGACGGCCAGGGTGACGACGACGGTGACCAGGACACCGGCGGAGAGCAGCCACCAGGCGTCCTGGCGCACCCACTGGGAGAACGTCCCGAGAAGGCCGTACAGCCGTTCCGGAATCGCGCGGCGCAGCCAGGCGGTGCTCTTCAGCAGGTGGCCGGGGAAAATGGTCAGTGCCGTCAGCGCGAGAATCCCGCAGACCAGGAGCACTTTCGAGACCGTCGAAATGGAGAGGGCGAGAAGCACCAGCAGTGTCTGGACGAGGGCGTTGGAGAAACCGGTCACCATCTGCCACGCGCGTTCCGTCGAGCCGGGGGTGTCCGTCGAAGGCGAGGTCTCCGCGGTCTTCTCGCTGTTCACCATCTGTCAGTCGTCTCCGCCGGTGGTTTCCCGAGACTTCGCGTTCACCCTACGTCGGGCCATCACCACCGAGAGAGGGTTTCGGTGATGCACGGAACGGGGATTCGCCGAACGAATGCCGTCCCGGCATTTGTCCGATGGCGCGGCGGCGCGAGCGGCGATCGGACGGCTGGTCACCGGGAGCCGCCGGTCGGGGCGGGACTACGCTGGAGCGCGTGAGCGATCCTCTGGTGGCGCGGATGCGCGAGTTCGGCACGACCATCTTCGCCGAGATGTCGGCACTGGCCCTGCGGACCGGCTCGATCAACCTCGGGCAGGGCTTCCCCGACACCGACGGGCCCGCCGCGATGCTGGAGCGCGCGGTGTCGGCGATCCGCGAGGGCGCCAACCAGTACCCGCCGGGGCCGGGGGTGCCCGAGCTGCGCCGGGCCGTCTCCGAGCACCGCAAGGACCACTACGGGCTCGACTACGACCCCGACGGCGAGATCCTCGTCACCGTCGGCGCGACCGAGGCCATCGCCGCGACGATCCTCGCGCTGTGCGAGCCGGGCGACGAGGTGATCGTCTTCGAGCCGTACTACGACTCCTACGCCGCCGCCGTCGCCCTCGCCGGGGCCGTGCTCCGCCCGGTCACCCTGCGCCCGGTCGGGGGCCGCTTCACCTTCGACCCCGCCGAGTTGCGCGCCGCCGCCGGACCGCGTACCCGGGCCGTCCTGGTCAACTCCCCGCACAATCCCACCGGTACGGTCTTCACCCGCGCCGAGCTGGACGAGATCGCCCGCCTGTGCCTGGAGCGCGACCTGGTGGCCGTCACCGACGAGGTCTACGAGCACCTCACCTTCGACGGCGTCGAGCACGTGCCGGTGGCCACCCTGCCGGACATGCGCGAGCGCACCGTGATGATCTCCTCCGCGGGCAAGACCTTCTCGGTCACCGGCTGGAAGACGGGCTGGATCTGCGCGCCGCCCGAGCTCGTCAGGGCCGCGCAGACCGTCAAGCAGTTCCTCACCTTCACCGCCGCCGCGCCCTGGCAGCTCGCCGTCGCCCACGGCCTGCGCCACGAGCTCGACTGGGTCTCCTCCCTGCGGGCGGCCCTGGAGGCCAAGCGCGACCGCCTGACGGCGGGGTTGTCCGCGGCGGGCTTCGAGGTCTACCGCCCCGCGGGCACCTACTTCGTGCAGACCGACATCCGGCCCCTGGGCTTCACCGACGGCCTCGCGCTGACCCGCGAGCTGCCGTCCCTGGCGGGCGTGGTCGCCATCCCGACCCAGGTCTTCTACGCCCGCCCCGAGCGCGGCAGGCACTTCGTCCGCTTCGCCTTCTGCAAGCGGGACGAGGTCATCGACGAGGCCGTGAGCCGTCTGGCCGGTCTCGGCGCGGCGGCGGGGGCGGTTCGACCCGGCGGGGGGTGATCGGGCATCCTGGGGATGACGCGACTGGCGGCTAGGGGATGGCATCAACCATCGGGGAGCTCGTCGTGGGAGTCGACCGCCTGGGCGCCCACGCCGAGAGGACGCGCATGTCCCAGTTCACAGCGAACGGCCCGGAGTCCGAGAGCGCGCCGTCCGCCCGGCTCCTCCCGGGCGGCCCGGTGGCCGAGAGGATCCTCGCCGACGTGGCCGCGCGGGTGGCCGCCCTGACCCGCGCGGGTGTCACCCCGAGCCTGGCGACGGTCCTGGTCGGTGACGACGACGCCAGTGCCGGATACATCCGCATCAAGCAGCGGCAGGCCGCCGAGCTCGGCTTCGCCTCGCCGCACGAGCACCTGCCCGCGAGTGCCACCCAGGCGGACCTGCACGCGGTCATCACCGCCTTCAACGACGACCCGGCGGTGCACGGGCTGCTCGTGCAGCACCCCGTCCCCAAGCACCTCGACTACGACCGGGCCCTGCAGGTCATGGATCCGGACAAGGACGTCGACGGCATGCACCCGCTCAACATCGGGCGGCTGGCGCTGGAGCTCCCCGGCCCGCTGCCGTGCACGCCCGCCGGGATCGAGGCGCTGCTTGCGTTCTACGACATCCCGGTGGCGGGCCGGGAAGTGGTCATCCTCGGCCGCGGGGCCACCCTCGGCCGTCCCCTGTCGATCCTCCTCGCCCAGAAGCGCCCGACGGCGAACGCCGCGGTCACCGTCGTCCACACCGGGGTGAGTGACTGGCCCCGCTACACGCGGCGCGCCGACGTCCTGGTCGCCGCCGCGGGGGTGCCGGGCATCGTCCAGCCCGAGCACGTCAAGCCCGGCGCCGTCGTCATCGGGGGCGGGGTGCGCTACGAGGGCAGGCGCCTGCTGCCCGACGTCGACGAGTCCTGCGCCCGGGTGGCCGGGGCCATCACCCCCAGGGTCGGCGGGGTCGGGCCCACCACGGTCGCGATGCTGTTCCGCAACGCGATCACGGCGGCCGAGCGCGCCACGGGATCCCTCACGGGGGAGGGTCACAGGTAGCCCGCCCGCAGGACGCCCGCGCCCCGCGAAACGCCGGTCGCCGTGTCGCCGACCCGGAATCGATCTCTCTACGTGTACCTTCTGCTGCGGAGAGTGATGGCCGGGCGTGCTCGCGGGAGCGGTACGCGCGGTGCGGGGTGGATCGGGCTGGGCGGTTTCCTCCCGGTGGCGTGCGCCGCTCTCCACACTGCCGTGATTCGCAGGAAGGAGAGCATCGACGATGCGACGGAGATTCAGGGTGCTGGCGTCGGCGGCGGCGGTCGCGCTCGGTTGCGCGGGGTTCGTCCCCGGTGCGGCGACCGCCTCGGGTTCGGAGTCCGCGGCCTGGGGTCCCATTCGCAGCCACCAGAACTGGCGCTGTCTGGACGCCGACCTCGGCACCATCGGCCCGAACGGGACGAAGGTGCAACTGTGGGGCTGCAACGGCTGGGACAACCAGTCGTGGAGCTACGACGTGTCCAGTCACACGATCCACAGCAAGGAGAACGGCCGCTGTCTGGACGCCGATCTCGGCACCATCAACGCGAACGGGACCAAGGTGCAGCTCTGGGACTGCAACGGCTGGGCCAACCAGAAATGGATCTACGACGCGACGAGTCGCACGATCTACAGCATGTACAACGGGCGCTGCCTGGACGCGGACCTGGGGACCATCAACGCGAACGGGACCAAAGTACAGCTGTGGAACTGCAACGGCTGGGCCAACCAGAAGTGGACGCTCTGACGGCCGCCGCCCGCGGGTGGCGGTACGGGCCGCATCCGCTGTTTCCTCGCGCCGGGGCCTGACCTCCGGGCGGGGAAGGGGGGCGATCCTCGCGGCGCCGCCGGGAGGATCGCCCCCGTCCAGGGGCGGGCGGCTCGGGTGAGGCGGGCGTGAGAGGGCCCGGGGCCGGCCGGAGAGCGGGCCGGTCCCGGGCGGCGCGGGGGTGTGTCACCGCCTTCCCGCGACGGTCGGCGGGGAGGCCGGATCGGTCGTGGCGGCCGGCGGGGAGGCCGGGCCGGTCGTGGCGGCCGGCGGGGTGAGCGGGCCGGCCGGGTCGGCAGGCGGGACGGTCGGGCCGGTGGTGGCCGCCGGGGTGGCGGTCCGCGCCGAGCGCAGGGGGATCTCCTTGAGCATCAGGGCGGCCACCGCGGACAGGAGGGCGATCGGGACGCCGACCACGAAGACCGCACTCATCGCCCGGGTGAAGGCCTCCAAGATGATCTCCAGGATCGGCGCGGGAAGATTGTGGATGGCCTCGGGGGAGCCGAGGCTGGGGACCGCGCCGCCGCTCAGCGGCAGGTGTGCCGCCTTCGCCAGGGAGATCAGTTCCGCGGTGAGCCGGTTGGACAGGATCGCGCCGAAGGCCGCGACGCCCACCGCGCCGCCGAGGGAGCGGAAGAACGACACCCCGGAGGTCGCCGAGGCGAGGTTCGCGCGGGTCACCGCGTTCTGGGCGGCCAGGATCAGGATCTGCATGGAGGCGCCGAGCCCGATGCCGAGCACCGCGTTGTCGAGGCCGACGATCACCAGCGAGCTGTCGACGTGCAGGCGGGAGAGCAGGAACAGGCCGACCGCGACCAGCAGCATGCCCACGACGGGGAAGATCTTCCACCGGCCCGTCCGGCTGACGAACCGGCCGGTCAGGATCGAGGAGGTGAGCAGGCCGAGCACCAGGGGCAGGGTCATCAGGCCCGAACCGGTGGGGCTCATTCCCTTGACGATCTGCAGATACTGCGGCAGGAACATCAGCGCGCCGAACATCGCCGCGCCGACCAGCAGGGAGGCGACGGACGTGAGCACGAAGGTGCGGTCGCGGAACAGGTGCGGGGGCAGGATCGGGTCGGCGGCCCCGCGCTCGGCGACGACGGTGAGACCGAACAGCACCAGGCTGAGCGCGCCCAGGCCGTAGGTCCACGCGGAGTTCCACTCGAACTCCTTGCCCCCCAGGGAGAGCAGCAGCATCAGCGCGGTGGTGCCGCCGGTGATGAAGGTCGCCCCCCACCAGTCGACCTTCGTGTCGCGGCGGACGAGCGGCAGCTTCAGCACCTTCTGGATGACGAAGAACGCGACCACGGCCAGAGGCACGCAGAACCAGAAGGTCCAGCGCCAGGACATGTTGTCCACGATGAACCCGCCGAGCAGCGGGCCGGCCACCGTCGAGACGCCGAAGACCGCGCCGATGTAACCGGAGTAGCGTCCTCGCTCGCGGGGCTCGACCACGTCGCCGAGGATGATCTGCGGCAGCGCGGCGAGGCCGCCGGCGCCGATGCCCTGCGCCGCCCTGGCCGCGATGAGCTGGCCCATGTCCTGGGAGAACCCGGCGGCGATGGAGGACAGCACGAAGACGACCAGCGCGACCTGGAACATGAGCTTGCGGCCGTGGAGGTCGGAGAGCTTGCCCCAGATCGGGGTGGAGGCGGTCATGGTCAGCAGGGTCGCGCTCGCCACCCAGGCGAGCTGCTCCTGGCCGCCGAGCGTGCCGACGATGGTCGGCAGCGCGGTCCCCACCACGGACGTCGAGATCATCGACGTCAGCATGGCGAGCATCAGTCCGGCCAGGATCTCCAGCACCTGTCTGTGGGTGAAACCCGGTGCGGCCTCGGCCTGGATCCGTTGTTCGGTCGGCATGAACCTTCCCCCAATGCATGTACAGTACACATGAAGTTAGTAGACGCTTGTTTACTCGTCAAATCTGGAAGGATCCCGTAGGTGGATGAGACACGGCAGCGCGACAGGGAGGGCACCAGGCGGCGCATCCTCGACGCCGCCCGCCGGCTGTTCGCCGACCTCGGGTACGACCAGGTGACGATGCGGGCGATCGCCGCGGAGGCGGACGCCAACATCGCGCTGATCAACCGCTACTTCGGCAGCAAGCGGGAGCTGTTCGCCGAGGTGCTCGCGATGCAGGGGCGCTTCCCCGGCGTCCTGGAGGGGCCCGAGGAGGAGTTGCCCCGCCGCCTGGCCGAGTACGTCGCCGGCCGGCTCCGCTCCGACCAGGGGAGCGTGGTGCTCGCCGCGCTCATCCGGTCGTCCGGCTCCCCGGAGATCCACGAGATCATCCGCGACCGGGTCAGTTCGGCGATCCTGGAACCCCTGTCGGCGCGGCTCTCCGGTCCCGACGCGGCCTTCCGGGCGACGATCGCCACCGCGCTCGTCACCGGCACCGGCACGATGCGCCAGCTCTACGGTCCCGACGCCGCCGCGGTCCCCGACCACGAGGCCGTGGTCGCCCGCCTCACCGCCGTCTTCGAGGCCTGCCTCGGGACATGAGGCGCGGGGCCCGTCCCGGCGCCATCCGCGATCATCCGGTCGCCCGCGGCATGCGAACATGGTGGATCCCGGGCCCGTCGCGGAGATCGCGGCGCCTTCCAGAGAGGACACGCGGTGAGCGGGAACGTCGAATGAGCTGGTTGCGCTGTGCCTTCCCCCGTCCGGGGGCGACCACGAGGCTGTTCTGCTTCACGCACGCGGGAGGGTCGGCCACCGCCTACCGCGCGTGGTCCGAGCTGCTGCCCGCGTCCGTCGAGCTGCACGCGACGCAGCTGCCCGGCAGGGCCGACCGGTTCGACGAGCCGCCGCCGGACGACATGGACACACTGGCCGACGAGGTGACCGGGTCGATGCTGCCGTTGCTGGACAGGCGTTTCGCGCTGTTCGGGCACAGCATGGGGGCGATGCTCGCCTACGAGGTCACGCGTCGCCTCGAAACCAGGGGAATCACCCCGGCGCGGCTGTTCGTGTCCGGCGCGAGAGCGCCGCACGACCCCCGCGACAGGCCTCCGATCTCGGAGTACGACGACGACCGCTTCGTGGCCGAGCTGACGAAGCTCGGCGGCACCGAGGTGGAGATCCTGTCCCACCGGGCGATGCGCGAGATCGTCCTGCCCTACGTCCGCGCGGACTTCCGGCTGGTCGAGGCCTACCGTCACCGTCCCGGACCTCCGCTGCTCACCCCGATCTCCGCCTTCGTCAGCGACGCCGACCCGGTGGTCACCCCGGTCCAGGCCAAGTCGTGGGAGGCCCGCACGAGCTCCGACTTCTCCCTGACGGTCTTCCCCGGCGACCACTTCTACCTGCAGCCGCAGCGTGCGCCGGTGGTCGAGAGGATGACCAGGACGCTCCTGGGGTGAGCGGGCGTCCCGCGATGGGGGCAGGGGAACGCCCCGATACGGGCTCCGGATGGTAGGAGCCGTACCGGCTCCGGGTCATGTCCGCCGCCGCGAGGCCCGCGGAAACCAGCCGGTTGGCTGGTTGTGCCGAAGGAAGGGTGCCCCTTGGGCAATGAGTGCCCATGAGGTGGGGCGGGGAGGCCGTTAGCGTCGGCCAGGTGGGTGAACGAGTACTGATCGCGCTCGGCGGCAACGCGATGACCGGGCCCGACGGCGGCGCCTCGCCGGGCGACCAGCACCGCGCGGTCGAGCAGGCCGTGCGCCACGTCGTCGCGCTCATCGAGGACGGCCACCAGGTGACCCTCACCCACGGCAACGGCCCCCAGGTCGGCAACCTGATCCTGAAGAACCAGCTCGCCGCCCACGTCGTGCCCCCGGTGCCGCTCGACTGGTGCGGGGCGCAGACGCAGGCCACCATCGGCACCCTCATCCTCAACGCGCTCGACGGCCGCGCCGCGGTCGTGGTCACCCGTACGCTCGTCGACCCCGCCGACCCGGCCTTCCAGGACCCCGTGAAGCCGATCGGCCGCTACTTCAGCGAGGCGGAGGCGCGCCGCTTCGAGGACCTCGGCCAGACCTGGCGCCGGTTCGAGCGCGGCTGGCGCCGCGTGGTGGCCTCCCCCGAGCCGCTGGAGATCCTCGACGCGCCCGCGGTGGCCGCGCTGGTGGCCGCGGGATTCACCGTCGTGGCCGCGGGCGGCGGCGGCGTGCCCGTGACCCGCGACGACGAGGGGCGGCTGGCCGGGGTCGAGGCCGTGATCGACAAGGACCTGGCCGCCGCCGTGCTCGCCCGGGCCGTGCGGGCCACGGTCCTGGTCATCGCGACCGACGTACCCCAGGCCGTCGTCGGGTTCGGCACGCCCCGGGCCCGGCCCCTGGGCCACGTCACCGCGGCCGAGCTGCGCGTGCTGCACTCCGCAGGGCACTTCGCCGGGGGCAGCATGGGCCCGAAGGTCGAGGCCGCGCTGCGCTTCGTCGAGCAGGGCGGCGACCGGTCGGTGATCACCTCCCTAGAGGACATGGGAGCGGCGCTCACCGGGGAGACCGGCACCGTGGTGCGAAAGTGAACATGACGCGATCGAAAGGTGGCAGGGATGCCCGAACCCATTGAAGTGCGCAAGGTCCCCATCGAGAGCGTGACCGACGCCTCCGGGCTCGCCCGGCTCATCGACGACGGGGTGATCGAGGCGCACCGGGTGCTCGCGGTGATCGGCAAGACCGAGGGCAACGGCGGCGTGAACGACTACACCCGCATCCTGGCCGACACGGCCTTCCGCGGGGTGCTCGCGGCCAAGGGGCACCCGTCCCCCGAGAGCGTGCCGCTGGTGTGGTCGGGCGGGACCGACGGCGTGCTCAGCCCGCACGCCACGATCTTCGCCACCACCGCGAACGCCGAGCCGAACGACGAGCCGAGGGTCAGCGTCGGCATCGCGATGAGCGACGTGATCCTGCCCGAGGACATCGGCCGCCCCGCGATGGTGGAGAAGGTCGCCGCCGGGGTCCGCGAGGCCATGAAGCTCGCCGGGATCGACGACCCCGCCGACGTCCACTACGTCCAGACCAAGACCCCGCTGCTCACGCTGTCCACGATCAACGACGCCAAGTCGCGCGGCAAGGACGTGGTGATCGAGGACACCGGCCCGTCGATGGACATCTCCAACTCCACCACCGCGCTCGGCATCGCCGTCGCCCTCGGCGAGATCGAGATGCCCGCCGCCGACCAGATCCACCGCGACCTGTCGCTCTACTCCTCCGTCGCGTCGTGCTCCTCGGGCGTCGAGCTGGACCGGGCCCAGATCGTGGTCGTCGGCAACGTACGGGGGATCGGCGGCCGTTACCGGATCGGCCACTCGGTGATGAAGGACGCGCTGGACGCCGACGGCATCTGGGAGGCCATCCGCTCCAGCGGCATCGAGCTGCCCGAGCGCCCCCACCCGTCCGACCTGGGCGACCGGCTCGTCAACGTCTTCATGAAGTGCGAGGCCGACCCGTCGGGCAGCGTGCGGGGCCGCCGCAACATCATGCTCGACGACTCCGACGTGCACTGGCACCGCCAGATCAAGGCCACCGTGGGCGGCGTCGCGGCCAGCGTCACCGGAGACCCGGCCGTGTTCGTCTCGGTCGCGGCGGTCCACCAGGGACCGAGCGGCGGGGGGCCGGTGGCCGCCATCGCCGACCTCGGCTGACGGGCGGCACGCGCCCCTGACGGGCCGGCACGCTCTCCGGCCCGTGCCGCACCCCGGCATGAGCCCCTGACGGACCGGGCACCCGCCCCGGCCCGCGCCCCACCCCGGCACGGGCCGGGGCGCGTGCGGGCGGGGCGTTCGTCCTCCCGTCCCGGCCGCGGGTAGGCTCCCGGTTCGTGCCGAGCATTCCGCAGCCCCTGGTCCCCGGCGACGACGGCGCCGCCGACGCCGCCGTGACATCCGCGCTCGCGGCCTTCGCCGCGGGAAGGGCGCAGGCCGGCGAGGTCGTCGCCGCGCTGAGCGGGGCCCGGCTGCTCGTGCCGGTGGTCGCCCTGCTGAAGGAGTCGGAGATCGGCGAGCACGGGCTGCGGCAGGAGAAGGAGAGCGAGATGGCTCTCCCCAAGCTCGTCGGCGCGGACGGCCGCGAGGCGGTGCTCGCCTTCACCGGGATGGAGCCGCTGCGGCGCTGGCGCCCCGACGCCAGGCCCATCCAGGCCACGATCCTCCAGGTCTGCCAGGCGGCGGTGCACGAGGACGCCGCGGCCGTGGTGATGGACGTCGCGGGCCCGGTGCCCTTCGTGATCGAGGGCGGTCTCCTGCGGGCGCTCGCCGCGGTCGAGTCGGGCACCCTCGACCGGCTGGGGACCGAGGCCCCCGACGTCACCGTGGCGCGGATCGAAGAGATCGACGAGCCTCCCAGGCGTCGGCGGTTCGGTTGGCCGCCGCGTGGACGAGGTTGACCGTCAGGATCGCCGGGGCGATCACGGCGACGAACCCGCCGAAGTCGCGCTCGAAGACCAGGGCGAGGATCACGGCCGTCACCCCGTTCTGCTGGGCCAGCCCCAGATGCACCCGGTCGATCATCGGCAGGCCGCGGGTGAGCACCAGCGCGGCGACCATCTGCGCGGCGTACGCGGCCAGCCCGAGCAGCACGCCCATGCCCATGTTCGTATGGCCCCGCGCTCCACGTCGAGGACCGTGCGGTTGACTTCCTCCCCTCGTGAACGAGGGGATTCCCGCGGTCACCCGTGAGATTTCCTGCTTCACTGCCGGTCGCCCGCCCGAGAGGGCTCTCGTTGAGGTCTTACACCGGCTCCACAGGCGTTTCACCTCTCCGCCAGCCCGGCGGCGAGGATGTTCTTCGCGGCGTTGACATCCCGGTCGTGGACCGCGCTGCAGGCGCAGGTCCACTCCCGGACACCGAGCGGCATCCCGCTCTGCGACGCCCCGCACGCCGAGCACAGCCTGGAGGAGGGAAACCAGCGGTTCACGACCAGCAACTCCCGCCCGTACCACCGTGCCTTGTACTCCAGCATCGACCGCATCTGACGCCAGGAGGCATCACAGATCGCGCGGGCCAGACTGTGGCGCTTGACCAGGTTGCGCACGGTCAGGTCCTCCACGGCGATCACTTGGTTCTCGCGAACAAGCCGTGTGGTGACCTTGTGCAGGTGATCCCTTCTCCGATCGGCGATCCGGGCATACACCTTGGCGACCTTGAGTTTCGCCTTGGCCCGGTTCGCCGACCCCTTGTCCTTGCGGGCGAGGTTGCGCTGAGCCGTGGCGAGTTTGCGCCGGTCGGCCCGCTCGTGCCGAGGGTTGACGATCTTCTCTCCACTCGAAAGCGTCGCCAGCGCGGTGATACCCGCATCCACCCCGACCATCTCCGGCCTCGGCTCCAGCGGGGCGATCGCCTCCTCGCACAGGATCGAGGCGAACCAGCGGTCGGCGGCGTCCTTGCTCACGGTCACCGCGGACGGCTTCGCCCCTTCGGGCAGCGGCCGCGACCACACGATGTCCAGCGGGCCGGTCATCTTCGCCAGGGTGATCTGCCCGCTGCGGTAGGTGAACGCCGAGCGGGTGTACTCGGCGCTGAGCCGGGACTTCTTGCGGGACTTGAACGTCGGGTATCGAGCCCGTTTGGCGAAGAAGTTCGTGAACGCCGTCTGCAGGTGGCGCAGCGCCTGCTGCAGGGGCACCGACGAGACCTCGTTCAAGAACGCGAGATTGTCGGTTTTCTTCCACGCCGTCAACGTTGCCGACGACTGCGCGTAGGAGACCTTCCGGCCCTCCAAGGTGTAGGCGCGGGTGCGCTCGTGGAGGGCTTTGTTGTAGACCAGGCGCACGCAGCCGAACGTCCGGGCAAGCTCGTTGGCCTGCTCGGGGGTCGGATAGAAGCGATACTTGTAGGCCCGCTTCACGATCTGCGCCATGTTTCACACGATACAAAAAGATCAGTTAAGGATCTCGTGTTTCGATAGAGCGGTCCGGCTGACAGCGTGGCGTCCACCCTGCTTTGCTCCGCAGGGACCTGGTTCCTCCCCCGCCTGGAGGCGGGGGTTCCCTCGGAGGTATCTGATGAGCCCCCCAGTGACCCTTCTGCCCCTCTCCGCGACGGCGGCTCTGGCGGGGCTCGCGATCGGGTTCGGGACGCGGCGCCTGGTGGCCCGTTATTCGAGGGCCGAGGAGGACTCGGGGGCAGAGGGGGAGCGGTACGGCTCCTGGCCCGCGGCCGGGGCGGTGGAGGGGGTCACCGCGGCGGTGCTGGCCGCCCTCGCGCTGCGGGCGCTGTGGCCGGACGCGGCGGCGGGAGCGCCGGGGGCGGGGGGCACGCCGGCCGGCAGGGCGGGGGAGCTGCTCGCCTTCGGCTGGCTGGCGGTGGTCGCCGTCGCCCTGTCCTTCGTCGACGCCGCCGTCCACCGATTGCCCGACCGGCTCACTCTCGCCGCCTACCTGGGGACCGCCGCCCCGCTGGCCGTGCCGGCCCTCGCCGACGGCCGCCTCGGGGACCTGCTCGGCGCCGGGCTGGGCGGTCTCGCCCTGGCGGGCTTCTACCTGGTGCTGTTCCTGGTCAACCCGGCGGGGATGGGGCTGGGCGACGTCAAGTTCGCGGCGAGCCTGGGCACCGCCCTCGGCTGGCTGGGCTGGGACACCCTGGTCGCCGGGGCCTTCCTCGGGCTCCTGGCCGGAGGGCTCTACGGGGCCGCCCTGATGGCCGCGCGCCGCGCCGGCCGCAAGAGCGAGATCCCCTTCGGCCCCTTCATGGCCGTCGGCGCCCTCGCCGCCGTCCTCACCGCCCTGTGACCGGACCTCCCCCGGACCTCCCCCGGACCGCCCCCGGACCACCCGCCCCGGTTCCGGCCTCCGGCGTGACGATCACCGGCGGATGTCTCAACCGGTGAACGGAGGCCATTCCAGTGGGCGACACGTGGAAGACTTGTCACCATGTTGCGCTGGTTGACCGCCGGAGAGTCCCACGGCCCCGAGCTCGTCGCGATCCTGGAAGGCCTGCCCGCCGGGGTGGAGGTGACCACGGCACAGCTGGACGAGGCGCTGCGCCGTCGCCGCCTCGGCTACGGCCGCGGCGCGCGGATGAAGTTCGAGCAGGACGTCGTGACCATCGCGGGCGGGGTCCGCCACGGCCGGACGCTCGGCAGCCCCGTGGCCATCCGGGTGGGCAACACCGAGTGGCCCAAGTGGGAGACGGTCATGGCCGCCGACCCCGTCGACCCGGCCGTGCTGGAGGGCCAGGCGCGCAACGCGCCGCGCTCGCGCCCCCGTCCCGGCCACGCCGACCTCGCCGGGATGCAGAAGTACGGCTTCGACGACGCCCGCCCGGTGCTCGACCGGGCCAGTGCCCGCGAGACCGCCGCCCGCGTCGCGCTCGGCCAGGTGGCGCGGAGCTTCCTCAAGCAGGCCCTCGGCGTCGACATCGTCAGCCACGTCGTCTCGATCGGCGGAGCGGCCGGCACCCGGGGCGTCGTCCCCGGCCCCGGCGACCTGGAGGCGGTCGACGCCGACCCGGTGCGCTGCGCCGACCCCGAAGGCAGCGCGGCCATGGTCGCCGAGATCGACAAGGCGCACAAGGACGGCGACACCCTGGGCGGCGTCGTCGAGGTGATCGCCTACGGCCTGCCGCCGGGCCTGGGCAGCTACACCCACTGGGACCGCCGCCTCGACGCCCGCCTCGCGGCAGGCCTGATGGGCATCCAGGCGATCAAGGGCGTCGGTGTCGGCGACGGGTTCGAGACGGCCCGCCGCCCCGGTTCCCTCGCCCACGACGAGATCGAGAACACCGCCGACGGCGTACGCCGGATGACCAACCGGGCCGGCGGCGTCGAGGGCGGCATGACCAACGGCGAGCCGCTGCGCGTCAGCGCGGCGATGAAGCCGATCTCCACCGTCCCCAGGGCGCTGGCCACCGTCGACGTGCTGACCGGCGAGGCCGCCAAGGCCCACCACGAGCGCTCCGACGTGTGCGCGGTCCCGGCGGCCGCGATCGTCGCCGAGGCGATGGTCGCGCTGATCCTGGCCGACGCGGCGATCGAGAAGTTCGGCGGCGACTCCGTCGAGGAGGTCGCCCGCAACCTGTCCGGCTACCTCTCCTCGTTGGTGATCAAGTGAGCGGGCGTCCGGGCGAGGGCGCTCCCGGTGCCCCGGTGAGCGGGCCGGCGTCGAAGGAGAGCGGATGAGTCCCCGAGCAGTGCTGATCGGTCCTCCGGGATCGGGCAAGTCGACCGTCGGGAAGCTCCTGGCCGAGCGGCTCGGGGTCGCCTTCCGCGACACCGACGCCGACGTGGAGCGCACGGCGGGCAAGCCGGTGAGCGACGTCTTCATCGAGGACGGCGAGGAGCGCTTCCGCGAGCTGGAGGCCGACGCCGTACGGCTGGCGCTGGCCGAGCACGACGGCGTGCTCTCCCTGGGCGGCGGCGCGATCCTCGCCGAGGCCACCCGCGAGCTGCTGGCCGGGCAGCCGGTGGTCTACCTGGAGGTCGGCCTCTCCAACGCCGTCCAGCGGGTGGGCCTGGCCTCGGCGCGGCCGCTGCTCGTGCTGAACCCGCGCAGCCAGCTGAAGAAGCTGATGGACGCCCGGCGGCCCCTCTACGAGGGGCTGGCCACGATCGTCGTGGCGACCGACGAGCGCGAGCCCGGCCAGCTCGTCGACGAGATCGTGGAGGGCCTGAAGCCGTGACGATCTCCAGGATCGCGGTCCCCGGCGAGAGCCCGTACGACGTGGTGGTCGGCACCGGGGTGCTCGGCGAGCTGCCCGGCCTGCTCGGCGCGGGGGTGAGCACCGTCGCGGTGATCCACCCGGAGAGTCTGCCGGAGATCGCCCGCCCGGTCTGCGGCGCCATCGAGGCTGCCGGGTACGAGGTCGTCGCGCTGCCGGTGCCCGACGCCGAGCGCGCCAAGACGGTCGAGGTGGTCGCGGGGCTGTGGTCCGCCTTCGGCCGCGCGGGCGTCACCCGCTCCGACGCCGTGGTCGGCGTCGGCGGGGGAGCCACCACCGACCTGGCGGGGTTCGCCGCCGCCACCTGGCTGCGCGGCGTCAAGGTCGTGCAGGTGCCGACCACCCTGCTCGGCATGGTCGACGCGGCGGTGGGCGGCAAGACCGGCATCAACACCCCCGAGGGCAAGAACCTGGTCGGGTCCTTCCACCCGCCCGCCGGGGTGCTGTGCGACCTGGCGACGCTGGTCTCGGTGCCCCGCGACGACTACGTGGGCGGCCTCGCGGAGATCGTCAAGGGGGGGTTCATCGCCGACCCGCGGATCCTCGCGCTCATCGAGGACGACCCGGAGGGTGCCAGGCTCCCCGAGGGGCGGCACACCCGGGAGCTGATCGAGCGGAAGATCCAGATCAAGGCCGACGTCGTCGGAGCCGACCTGCGCGAGGGCGGCCTGCGGGAGATCCTCAACTACGGCCACACGCTGGCGCACGCCATCGAGCGCGTCGAGGGATACCGGATGCGCCACGGCGAGGCCGTCGCGATCGGCATGGTCTACGCCGCCGAGCTGTCCCGCCTGGACGGCAGGATCGGCGCCGGCCTCGTGGAGCGGACCAGGTCCATCCTGACCTCGGTCGGGCTGCCCACCGCCTACCGCCGCGAGGCCTGGCCGGAACTGCGCGACCACATGCGTCTCGACAAGAAGAGCCGCGGCGCCAAGCTGCGCTTCGTCCTCCTGGACGACCTGGCGAAGGTGTCCCCGCTGGTCGACCCGCCGGAGGAGCTCCTCGAGGCCGCCTACCACGAGGTCGCCCGGTGAGCCTCGCGTCCCCGGGCCGGTACGCCTCCGGGAGGGCGGGCGTGCCCGGCGGCCCGGGAGCGTCCGCGCGGCGGGGGCCGGGCCCGGGGCGCCGGCGAGGCGCGGCGGGGCCGTGCCGGGTGGCGCGCCGGGTGAGTGACGTCGGCCGCGCGGCAGGCGCGCGGTCATCAAGGAGCGGTGAGTGACCCGATGAGACCCGTCTACGTGCTCAACGGCCCCAACCTGGGGCGGCTCGGCACCCGCGAGCCGGATGTCTACGGCGCGGAGACCTTCGCGGACCTGGCCGCGCTCTGCCGGGACACCGGCAGGGAGCTCGGACTGTCGGTCGACGTCCGGCAGACCGACGACGAGGCCGAGATGCTGGGCTGGCTGCACGAGGCGGCCGACGGCCGGATCCCCGTGGTGCTGAACCCGGCGGCGTTCACCCACTACTCCTACGCGCTGCGCGACGCCATCGCCCAGCGCACCGCGCCCCTGGTCGAGGTGCACATCAGCAACCCGGCCGCCCGCGAGGAGTTCCGGCACAACTCGGTGGTCGCCGCCGTGGCGACCGGCACCATCGCGGGCTTCGGCCTGAGGTCGTACGTGCTGGCCCTGCACGCCATCGCCGAGACCACCTCCTGAGCCCACGCCCCCGAATCCGAGCCCGTGCCTCCAAGAGCCGAGCCCACGCCCCGGGAACCGCGCCCGCGTCCCCGAGACGCCTCAGGATCCGCGCCGGACCCCGGACCCGATCCGCGCGAGCTTTCGCCCACGGACCCGCGCGGGACATCCCGGCATCGGGTGTCCCGCGCGCGGCCGTCGGCCGTCGGCCTCAGGAGTCGCTGAGGCGCTTGAGGGCGCTGCGGACCTTCGCCGGGTCGTTGGTGGGCCAGAAGGGCGGCAGGGAGTCGCGCAGGAACCCGGCGTAGCGGGCCGTCGCCAGCCGGGGGTCGAGCACCGCGACCACACCCTTGTCGTGCTGGCTGCGCAGCAGGCGGCCCGCGCCCTGGGCGAGGAGCAGCGCGGCGTGGGTGGCGGCGACCGACATGAACCCGTTGCCGCCCTTGGCGGCGACGTGGCGCTGGCGGGCGGAGCTGAGCGGGTCGTCCGGGCGGGGGAAGGGGATGCGGTCGATGATGACCAGGCGCAGCGAGGGGCCGGGGACGTCGACGCCCTGCCAGAGCGACAGCGTGCCGAACAGGCAGGTCGGCTCGTCGTCGGCGAACTGCTTGACCAGCAGCATCGTGGAGTCGTCACCCTGGCAGAGCAGCGGCACGCTCAGCCGGTCGCGCAACGCCTCGGTGGCCGCCTTGGCGGCGCGCATCGAGGAGAACAGGCCGAGGGTACGGCCCCCCGCGGCCTCGATCAGCTCGGTGATCTCCTCGAGGTAGGCCTCGGGCAGGCCGTCGCGGCCCGGCTGGGGCAGGTGCTTGGCGACGTAGAGGATGCCGCTGCGCGGATGGTCGAAGGGAGAACCGACGTCGATGCCGGCCCACCCGGCTCTGCCTTTACCGCCCTTGCCGCCCTTGCCGTCTTTCTCCTCTTTTCCTTCCGCCCCGTCTACCGGGGGTTCCGCGGCGCCCTTGCCGCCGCCCAGGCCCCACTGGCGGGCCAGGCCGTCGAAGGCGCCGCCCAGGGCGAGCGTGGCCGAGGTCAGGATGACCGTGCGGTCGCCGAAGAGCTTGTCGCGGAGCATGCCCGCCACCGTCAGCGGCGCCACCCGCAGCAGGGGCGGGCGCCGGTCGGTGCCCGCCTCCAGCCAGACCACCTCGGCGCGGTCGACCTCCTCGGCGTGGCCGAAGGCGTCGAGCATGCGCTGCGCGGTGTCGTGGACCTCGTCCAGCGAGGTGAAGGCCGCCCTGCGCAGCCCCGCGCCCTCCGGGTCGTCCTTGTCGCCGTTGCGCGGGCCGAGGGCCGTTATGCACGCCCACGCCGCGTCGCGGACCAGGGCGAGCGTCATCCCGAGCACCTGGGGAAGCTCGTCGAGGCGCCCGGCGGGAGCGGCGGCCAGCAGGGCCTTGAGGTCCTCGCCGCTCTCCATGAGCCGGTCGGCGAGGTGCTGCTCGATGAGCTTGCCGACCCGCCGCGCGGCCACGGTGACCATCGTCTCCGACAGCTCGCCGCTGACCACGGAGGTGACGCGGTCGACCAGCTCGTGGGCCTCGTCGACCACGACGACCTCGTGCTCGGGCAGGAGCGGGAAGTCCTCCATCGCGTCGATCGCGAGCAGCGCGTGGTTGGTCACGACCACGTCGGACTCGCCGGCACGGGCGCGGGCCAGCTCGGCGAAGCACTCGGTGCCGCTCGGGCAGCGGGTGGCCCCCAGGCACTCCCTGGCACTGACCGAGAACTGCCGCCAGGCCTGCTCGTTGACGCCGGGGACGAGCTCGTCGCGGTCGCCGGTCTCGGTCTCGTTCGCCCACTCCTGGATGCGCTGGACCATCCGGCCCGTCGCGTTGACCTCCCGGGGGTCGAAGAGCTGGTCCTGCTCCTCGTCGGGCCACCCCGCGCTCGCCTTGTAGCGGCACAGGTAGTTGCGGCGGCCCTTGAGGATCGCGAACGCCGGCTCGTGCGGCAGCTGCGGGGCGAGCGCCTTGGCGAGGCGCGGCAGGTCGCGGTCGACGAGCTGACGCTGGAGGGCGATGGTGGCGGTGGAGACGACCACGGCGCCCTTGGAGGTCATCGCGTGCCTGATCGAGGGGATCAGGTAGGCGAGCGACTTGCCGGTGCCCGTGCCCGCCTGCACGGCCAGGTGGTCGCCCGACTCGATCGCGTGCTGCACCGCCCTCACCATGGTGATCTGGCCGGGGCGCTCGACCCCGCCCACCGCCTCGACGGCGGTGCTCAGCAAATCCTCAACCGGGGGAATATCCACCTTTGAGGAGACGTCTTCGGATGGGGCGATGGAGTCGGTCGGCACGACAGCCAACCGTACCCGTTCGGCCCGACAGTCGCGGCTGCTCCGGCGAGTCGCGGCGTGGACGCATACCCGTATTCCGGAACCCGAGGTTCACCCCACATGGCAAACTGGCGGGATCACCCGGCTCATCAATCCTCGTAAGGTCAAGGGAAGGTCTACCGTTCTGGTGCCGCTGGGGCGGAAGATAGGGATGCAAAGACCGGTTCGGTAGGGTTTCCCGAGGTCGAGTGGACGAATAAAGGCTGGTTAAAGCACTATGTCCTCCATGTCGGAAGTTGTCCCGTTGCCGTCGTTCGGCGAGGTGTTCTTTGACGAGCGTGGCCAGGAGCGGGTGCTCCGGGTCACCTGGCACGAAGGCACGCTGGTGCTGAGCCTGTGGCGCGGCGAGATGTGCACCGCGAGTTTCCGCATGCCCATGAGCGACGTGGGGCGCCTGGTCGACACCCTCGACGAGGGCTTCGTCGAGGCCGGTGGGCAGTACCCCGACGAGGTGGGCGAGCCCGTGCACGCCGAGCAGCCCCCGCAGGACGAGCCGCAGGTCTACGGCGAGTATCCCGGCACCGGCCAGTACGCCCGGCCCCGGCCCGAGGACTACGCCCAGCCGCAGCAGTATCCCGACCCGGCGGGCCACCTCCCCTCGGTCCCCTCGCCGCTGGACGAACCCCGCCAGGTCGCCGCCCTCGGCCCGAACGACGTGCTCGTCGCGCGGGGCGTGGTGCCGCCGCCCCTGGACCGGCCCGACCGGATGCCCCCCGGGTACGGCTCCTCCGACGCCGTGCCGCGCGAGAACATGATCGTGAACGACTCCCTGCCCTACGGGCAGCCGCAGCCCGTCGAGCCGCTCGGCGCGGGCCCCGTCCTCGGCGTCCCCGGCGTCCCCGGTGAGCCCGCCTACCAGCTGTCCGGCGACCGCTACCCGCCCGCGCAGCCCCCGTACGGCGCCCAGCAGCCGGACCCGTACGCCGCGCCCGCCCAGCAGCCCGATCCCTACGCCGCCCCGCCCGCCCAGCAGCGGCCCGACCCCTACGCCGGGCCCGCCGACCGGTTCGGCGCCCAGCAGCCCGACCCGTACGGCGTGCCGCCCCAGCCCCGGCCCGTCGACCCGTTCGCGCCCCCGGAGGGCCGGCAGAAGCCGGCCGCCCCGTTCACGCCGCGCCCCGACCAGTTCTTCGGCCAGTTCGCCGACCCCGCCCAGCGGCCGGAGCCCGACCCCTACGGGCAGGGCCAGCAGAACTCGACCGACCCCTTCGGGTTCGCCGCCCAGCAGCAGGCCGCCTACGGGAACGCGCAGGCCGACCAGTACGGCGGCTACCCGCCCCCCTCGCAGCCCGATCCGTACGCGTTCGGCGCCCAGCAGCCCCACCAGTCCCACCAGGCCGGTCACCCGGCCGACCTGCGCGACCTGTACGGCTCGCCGCCCGCCTACCCGCAGCAGGACGTCGACCCGTCCGACCCGCTGGGCCTGCTCGGCCAGGCAGCGCCCGCGGCGCCCGACCAGAGACTGCCCCGCCCCTACGTCCAGGAACCGCCGCACTCCACCGGCGAGAGGCTCCGCCCCGAGCAGCGCTACGACGAGCAGCGCTACGACGACCGCCGCCGCGACGAGCGCCAGTACGACGACGGGCGCCAGTACGAGGGCGGGCGCCGCGAGGGCCGTCGCCGCGACGACCGGGACGAGCACCGCGACTGGTGATCTCCCTCCGGGACCCGGCGCCGCCGCGCCCCGGTCGCGAGCTCGCCGCCGGAGGAGATACCGTGTGGCGTCCGCCGGGTCCGTGGTCCGGCGCCGTGTGGTGGTTTCGGCCGCCCCGGGCGGTTCGCGAGGCGCGCCGGGACGCATAGGCTGATCGATTCCTATCGGGCGGGGTGGCGTGGACGAGTCGACGGTGCTGCAGATGCTGGCCGTGTCGGTCGTCGCGATCGCGGTGGCCGCGGTGGCCAGGCGCAAAGGATGGCCGGCGCCGCTGTTGCTGGTGCTCGCCGGGGTGGTGCTGTCGCCGTTCGTCCCCACCTACGAGCTCGACCCCCAGCTGGTCCTGCTGGTCTTCCTGCCCCCGCTGCTCTACTCGGCGGCGATCGACAGCTCCTACCTGAGGCTCAACGACTTCCGCAGGCCGGTCGCGCTGCTCTCGGTCGGCCTGGTGCTGTTCACCACGCTGGTCATCGGGTGGGTCACCCACCTGCTCCTGCCCCAGCTGCCGCTCGCCGCCGCGTTCGCGCTGGGCGCGATCGTGGCCCCGCCCGACGCGGTCGCCGCCGTCGCCGTGGCCCGCAGGCTCGGGCTGCCCCGCAAGGTGGTCACCATCCTGGTGGGGGAGAGCCTGTTCAACGACGCCACCGCGCTCACCGCCTACCGGGTGGCCATCGCCGCCGCGGTCGGGCAGGGCATCACCTGGCAGCACGCCGCCCTCGACTTCGCCCGCTCCGCGGCGGGCGGCGTGGTGATGGGCCTGGCGCTCGCCTGGGTGCTGGCCTGGGTGCTGGTCCGGCTGCGCGACGCGCTCGTCGAGAACACCGTCATGCTGCTCATCCCCTTCGCCGTCTACCTGGCGGCCGAGAGCGTGCACGTCTCCGGCGTGATCGTCGTGGTGATCGTCGGCCTCTACATCGGCCACCGCATGCCCAGGGCGGGCTTCGGCACCCGGCTGCTGTCCGACGCGGTCTGGAAGGTCCTCGACTTCTTCCTGGAGACGATCGTCTTCGCGCTGATCGGCCTGCAGATGTGGCCGATCATGAGGGGGCTGGAGTGGGGCGACGGGTGGAAGCTCGCCGGGATGGCGCTCACCGTCTTCGCCGCCGCGGTGGTCGCCAGGGTGGTCTGGGTCGTGCCCAGCATCTATTTGCCCCGGATGCTGTCGAAGAAGATCCGCAGGACCGAGACCCACGTGCCGACCTGGCAGAACGTGACCATCGTGAGCTGGGCGGGCATGCGCGGCGTGGTCTCCCTGGCCGCGGCCTTCGCCATCCCGGAGAACTTCCCCGGCCGTGACCTGCTCCTCTTCCTCACCTTCTCGGTGGTGATCGGCACCCTCCTCGTCCAGGGCCTGACGTTCCCGGCGTTGATCCGCAGGCTGAAGGTCTCCAACGAGCAGGAGACCTACACCGACAACCTGGCGGAGGCGGCCGCGCAGCAGGCGGCCGCCACTGCCGCGCTGGCCCGGCTGGACGAGCTGGTGGCGGAAGGTGTCGACGAGCTCCACCGGGAGGTCGTCGACCAGCTCAGGTCCCGCGCCGAGCGCCGTACCCTCACCGCCTGGGAGCGCCTGGGCGGCGGCACGGGGCCGGAGGGGGAGGAGACGCCGAGCAGCGTCTACCGGCGGCTTCGCCGGGAGATGCTGACGGCCGAGCGCGACGTGTTCGTCCGCCTCCGCGACGAGCGGCGCATCGACGACGAGGTGCTCCGCCGGGTCCTCCACGAGATCGACTTCGAAGAGGCCACCCTGGAGCGGGGCTAGCCGATGACGTTGTCCACGTAGCACCAGCGCCAGTCCTCGCCCGGTTCGAAGGAGGCGACGACCGGGTGGCCGTCCTGCGCGAAGTGGGCGGTGGCGTGCTTGCCGGGCGACGAGTCGCAGCAGCCGATGTGCCCGCAGGCCAGGCACCTGCGCAGGTGGACCCAACGGCCGCCCGTCGCCAGGCACTCCTCGCACCCCTGCGGAGTACGCGCGGGCGTGTCCTGGGCCTCCACGATGTGCTCACAGGTTGTCATGGTCTCCCCCTCATGTGACTACAGATGATCGTACGACCATCGCGGCGTCCCGAATCCGCCACCTCCCGCGTTCCGGTTTCGCGATCTTCCCGCGTCCCGGTTCCGCCGTCTCCCCGGCGTTCCGGCCCGCCGTCGGATCGGCGGGTAACGAGCCGGTACGGCGGCGCCTGCCGTGGCGGCCCGTTGGGTAGGGTCTGGGCATGCGACCCCTTCCGCGACGAATTCCCGTCCTCGCCGCCTCTGCGCTGGCCGCCGCCCTCATCACCACCGGCTGCTCCGAGCTCCAGGAGGTGAGCCAGGGCATCGACAAGGCGCAGCAGTGCGTGCAGGCCGCGGGCATCGTCACCGAGACCGCCGCCAAGGTCTCCGGGCTGCTCGACGACCCCGCCGCCATGGAGCAGGCGCTGAACGAGGGCGGCGCCAAGCTGGGCGACCTGGCCGACAAGGCGGCCAACACCTCGCTGAAGGAGGCCGCCGAGGGCGTCTCAGGCACCCTGGAGGGCTTCGACGTCACCGACGCCAACAGCGCCGTCGACGCCGCCCAGAAGGTGGCCACCGACTCGGTGCAGTGGGTCCAGCAGCTGACCAACGCCTGCGGGTAGCCTCCGCAGCCCCGGTGCGGCACAGCTCATCCCGCCGGGGATGGGGGCCCCGCCCGGCGGGGCCGGCCGGAGGTGCCCGCGGGTACCTCCGGAAATCCCGGGTTCTCTAGGGGAAATGTGGTTGAAATACCGTCATTCCTATGAAGCCCCAGGACAGTTCATGAACTCTCCGGACCATGAGCCGGATCCCCGGTTCACCCTTGCCAACGAACGCACGTACCTGACCTGGTTGAGCACGTCGCTCGCGCTGAGCGCGGGCGGCGTGGCCATGGCCGCCGTCTCCTCCGATGTCTTCGTCCCGTGGATGCGCACCGTGCTCGCGGTGGTCCTGGTGTCGCTGTCCGCGCTGGCGGCCGCGATGGCCTATCCCCGCTGGCGCCGCGTCCAGCGGGCCCTGCGCAGCTCCGCCCCGCTCCCGCCCCCCGCCCTCGCACCCCTGTTCGGGTACGGCGTGGCGGCGGTCGCCGTGCTCGCCCTGATCCTCATCCTGCTGTCCCGGTGAGCCCCCGGTGAACAGGCCGTGGGACGCGGGTCTGCAGAACGAGCGGACCCGCCTCGCCTGGGTCCGCACCACCGCCCTGCTGGCCGTCACCAGCCTGGCCGGCGCGGGGGTCGCCCTGCGGGCCGGCACGCCCGCGGTGGCCGTCGTCCCCTTCGTCCCGGCCCTGTTCTGCGCCGTCCTGCTGCTGACCCACACGGGCATCCGCTACCGGCGCGGCCAGGAGGCCCTGCACGGGAGCCGTCCCCTCGACAACCGGGCCGACGCCCTCATCGCCTGGCTCGGTACCCTCGCCGCCGTGGCCGGAGCCTTCGCCTTCGTGCTGGGAAGGTTCGGAAGGTAAAGAAATGCGGCAAGATATCGCAGCATGTCACGCTTCGATGATCTGCCCGGCTACGCGGCGTCGATCGCTTCGCTGATCGACGCGGTCAATCTCGGCGTTCACATCGCGAGCAGGCCCCTCAGCCGGGAGCTCACCGAGCGGTCCGGCCTCCAGACGGACCTGCTGGTCGATCTCCGATTCGTGCTCCCCGCCAGGCCGCTCACCGCCGAGGGGCTGGCCGCCCTCTACCGCTACAACCCCGTCGACCGGCCGGAGATCGACGTACAGATCGCCCAGGGCACCCTCGTGGACGACGGCGGCGCGCTGCGCGCCACCGCGGCCGCGCTCTCCTTCATCGCCTCCCTGTACGAGGTGCACGCGGCGGTGACCGGCGAGCTGTGGGCCGCCCAGGCCGACCGGCTGCCCGAGCTGGCGGATCTCGCCGGCAGGCTCCTGGCGGCCGGTGCCGCCGGTGGCGGCGGCGCGGCCTTCGCCCAGGCCTCGCCGCCCCACGAACCGGTGGGGACCCCGCCGGGCGTGCTGCTGTTCAACCGGCTGGCCGTGTTGCGCTACCACCGCGCCGACGCGCACGCCGGCGCCTGGATGCGGGAGGGCCTCACCGCGGCCCAGATCATCGCCCTGCCCCCGGGGCCCGCCCGCGACCGGATCGAGGCGGAGACGAACCGCCGCGCCGCGCGGCCGTACGAGAGCCTGACCACCCGTGACCGGCAGGCCCTCCTGCTGGGTCTGAGCGCCCTCGACCTGCCCTGAGGCCCCTCGGGCGCCGAGGAGCCCGGTCCTCGGGAAGGTCCGCCGGGGGGATCAGGTCATCAGGTCAGGATCGCGGCTCCTCGCCGAGGGAGACGGTCTCGGCGACCTCCGCGTGGCGTTCGGCCTCCTCGGCGGCGAACCGCTCGGCGTCGAGCCTCTCGGCGATGTCCTCGTCCTGCCGCATCAGCTTGTCCAGGCTCTGACCCGCCATGTCCAGCACGCCCATGTCGGCGTAGGCCTGCTGCAGGCGGGGGCTCCACAGCCCGATGTCCTTGACGCAGGGGACGATGCGGCTGAAAAGCAGAGAGCGAAAAATCCTGAGATATTCAGACTTGTCGACGCACTCCATGGCCTCGTTGACCTCGGCCTTGGTCAGCCCCAGGTTCTCCCACGTCTCCCGGCCGCGCAGCCGGTCGCGCATCAGGTAGCAGCCCTCGATGACGAAGTCCTCGCGCTCGCGCAGCTCGGACTCGCCGAGCTGCGCGTAGTAGTCGCGCAGCGCCATCCGGCCGAAGGCGACGTGCCGGGCCTCGTCCTGCATCACGTAGGCGAGGATCTGCTTGGGCAGCGGCTTGGTGGTGATGTCGCGCATCACGCCGAAGGCGGCCAGGGCGAGGCCCTCGATGAGCACCTGCATGCCGAGATAGGGCATGTCCCAGCGGGAGTCGCTCAGGGTGTTGTCGAGCAGCGACTTCAGGTGCGGGTTGATGGGGTAGGCCAGGCCCACCTTCTCCTGGAGGAACCGCGCGTAGGTCTCGGCGTGTCGCGCCTCGTCCATGGTCTGGGTGGCGGCGTAGAACTTGGAGTCGAGGTCGGGGACGGACTCCACGATCCGCGCCGAGCAGATCATCGCGCCCTGCTCGCCGTGCAGGAACTGGGAGAACTGCCAGGAGGCGTTGTGCAGGCGCACCTCCTTGCGCTGCCTGTCGTCCATCCGCTCCCAGAGCGGGGTGCCGAAGATCGCGATGGTCTCGTCGGGGACGCCGAGCACGTTGTACGGATCGACCTCCAGGTCCCAGTCGATGCGCTTGACCGAGTCCCACTGCTTGTCCTTGCCCTTCTGGTAGAGGGCGAGCATGCGGTCCCTGCCGTCGTCGTACTCCCAGGTGAAGCGGGCGGCCCCGGCCGCCTCGACGTCCCAGGTGGAGAGCTCGGCGGGAATGGTGTAGAGATCGTGTGTCGACATGCGGCCTCCAGAGACGTACACCGTACGTATCCATAGAGGTTGTCACGTACGCTGTACGTACGTCAATGGAACCGATGAGGGGACGACGGCCATATGCCTGTCCAGCCACTGTCCCGGCCGCGCATCGTCGCCTCGGCCATCGCGCTGATCGAGCGGGAGGGCGCCGACGCGGTGTCGATGCGCGCGATCGCCGCCGATCTGGGCGTGGGTGTGATGTCCCTCTACAACCACGTGCCGAACAAGGAGGCGCTGCTGGACGCGGTGGCCGAGACCGTCCTGTCGCAGATCGAGTTCACCGACGACCCGGACGCCGAGTGGACCGACCGGGTGCGCATGCAGGCGCTCGCCTTCCGGCAGATCGCGAGCCACTACCCGCGCTGCACGATGGTGGTGGTCAGCCGCCAGCTCCGCTCCACCGCCGGGCTGCTCCCCGTGGAGCGGGCGCTGGACACGCTGCGCGAGGCGGGGTTCGGCGGTGACGAGGCGGTGCGCGCCCTGCGCGTGTTCATCGCCTACATCGTGGGCTCGCTGCTGCGGGAGGTCGGGGTGACCCCGACGTTCGCCCCGGTGCACCGCTCGGACGTCAGGGTCGACGAGGTCGATCCCGTGCTGTTCCCCCAGGTCGGCGAGCTGGCTCCGATACTCAACGAGTGCGACCACGAGGCCGAGTTCGCCTTCGGGCTGGAGATGCTCATCCAGGCGATGGCGGTGCGGCTCGGGAGGCCCGGAAGGCCCGGGAGGTGACGCCCGGGGCCCTGGGGCCCCGGGCGTCTGGAGAGTGTTCCCTTCCCCTGGACACTCTCCGTGTCTCCGCGGGGGTCAGTACCAGTTGCTCGACCGGAAGTGACCCCACGCGCCGCACGGTGACCCGTAGCGGCTCTTGATGTAGCTCAGACCCCAGTGGATCTGTGTGATCGGGTTGTATCGCCAGTCCCTGCCGCTGCCGCCCATCTTCGAGCCGGGCAGCGCCTGCGGGATGCCGTACGCACCCGACGAGCGGTTGTACGCGCGGTGGTTCCAGTTGCTCTCCCTGGTCCAGAGACTGTCCAGGCAGCGGAACTGGCGGTGCGGCCACGCTCGGCGGGACACGAGACGATAGGCGATCGTCTTGTTCCTGCCCTTGGCGGTCCTCGCGACCGCTTTCACCCTTGGCTTCACCTGGGTGGCCCAGGTGAGGCGGTACACCGTCCTCGCCGTCCCTTTCCTGGACGTCTCGGAGGTGCTGTCAGCCTGCCCCGTCGTCGGTGGACCGACCATCGCCGAGGCGGTGAGCACGGTCATGACGGTGTTGCGCAGAACGCGGTAGCTGTTCACGTGGATCCTTGTCCTCGGGCCGCGTGCGGAAGGCGCGGGAGGGCACGTGGTGCCCTCCGGCGTCCGACGATCCGGCGTCCGTGGCTCGGACGGGGAACGTCCGCGCGGTCTCTCCGGCCTGTTTCCGGCATGAGACGCCGCGGCGATCTCTCTAGGCCGCTTTCTATTACGCGAGAGCGCGCCGGGCGGCGGATGGGACACGCGAAGGAAAGGTGTTTGCCCGATCTTCGGGATTTACGGGTGATTCGGAGAAGGGGCGGTTACGACCGGCGAATCACCCATGCTGGGAGACGGTGTGAAAATCACCCTGCCATGGGGTTTCAATTCACCGTTCCCTGATCAGTACCAGCCCCGCGTCGTGAAGTGCGCCCACGCCCGGCACGGCGAGCCGTAGCGCTGCTTGATGTAGCCGAGCCCCCACCTGATCTGCGTCCTGGGGTTGGTGCGCCAGTCGCGTCCGGCGCTGGCCATCTTGCCGCCGGGCAGCGCCTGCGGGATTCCGTACGCGCCCGACGAGCGGTTGTGCGCGCGGTGGTTCCAGTTGCTCTCCCTGGTCCAGAGCCTGCTGAGGCAGGCGAACTGGCTGTTGTTCCAGCCGTGCGCGGACACCATGGGCCTGGCGACGGCCTGGTTGCCCGGTCTTGCCGAGGACGCCTGGGCGACCGTGGTGGTGCCGAGGGCGAGCACCGAGGTGATCACCAGCACACCGGTACGGCGGAGCGTCGACATGGGACTCCCTGTGCTTCGGGGACGGGGGACGGCCGACACGATGCCCGGCCATCCGGCGGCGGGCCAGTCGACAGCGCCTGTCAGGGGTCCTGTCAAAGATCGGTAAGAGAATGATCAGAGCATTGGTGAGGCGGGCGTCGTCTCACCTGTGGTGTCGGTCACATTTCACTTGGTGGACGTCATAACTCTCAAATGTGACAGAGGGATTAGGGTGCCGATCATGGGAATCCGTGATATCGCCATTCACACTCTTTCCGGCGCGCCCACCACTCTGGCCGAGCTGGCCGGGGACCGGGCCGTCCTCGTCGTGAACGTCGCCTCCAGGTGCGGCCTCACCCCCCAGTACGCGGGCCTCGTCGACCTCCAGCGGACCTACGGCGAGCGGGGCTTCACCGTCGTCGGCGTGCCGTGCAACCAGTTCTACGGTCAGGAGCCGGGCACCGCCGAGGAGATCCAGGAGTTCTGCTCCACCACCTACGGCGTCGACTTCCCGCTGCTGGCCAAGACCGGGGTCAACGGCGACGACAGGCACCCCCTCTACGAGGCGCTGACCAGTGCCCCCGACGCCAACGGCGAGGCCGGTGACGTCAAGTGGAACTTCGAGAAGTTCCTCGTCGCGCGGGACGGGGAGGTGCTGGCCAGGTTCCGGCCGACCGTCCAGCCCGACGACCCCGCCCTCATCGCGGCGATCGAGAAGTCCCTTTAGGCGCGCAGCTGCCCCTGACGATCAGTTCCGTGGGCAGCAGCACGCCCCGCGGCCTCCTGGCGCCGCCGCGCAGCACCAGCTCGGCGGCGCGGTAGCCGATGTCCCTGGCCGGCTGGGCGATCACCGTCAGCGGCGGTGAGCACAGCTCGGCCCAGGGCACGTCGTCGAACATGATCAGGGACAGGTCCCTGGGAATGCGCAGGTCCAGCTCCCGCGCCGCCAGCACGGCCGCCTCGCCCAGCAGGTTGCCCCCGGCCAGCACGGCGGTCAGGTCCGGCCGGTGCTGGAAGAGCCCGGCGGCGGCGGCGTACGCGGAGTCGCGGCTGCCCCGGGCGACGACGATCAGCTCCTCGTCGACGAGGGGCCCCAGCGCCTGCCTGAAGACCGACAGGCGCTGCTCCTGCCCCGGGCCGCCCAGATAGGCGACGCGCCGGTGTCCCAGCCCCGTGAGGTAGTCGACCGCGGTCCTGACCCCCGCGCGGTCGTCGGCCACCACCGCGGGGATGTCGTCGCGCCCGGCGGCGAGCCGGTGCGCGAACACCGTGACCACCCCGGCCCGCAGGGTCGGCGCCCAGCTGTCGCCGTCGCCCGAGGGGACCGCGATCACCCGGTCCACGCCCTGCTCCAGCAGCGTGCCGATCAGCTCGGCCTCGGACTCGGGATCGTCGCCGGTCGCGCCCACGATCACCGGCTCGCCCGCCGAGCGCGCGCAGGCCAGCACGCCGTCGGCCACCCGGCCGTAGAAGGTGTCGGTGATGTCGGGCAGCAGCAGCCCGATCCCGCCCGAGCGCCGCTGGCGCAGGTTGCGCCCGAGCGCGCTGGGCCGGTAGTCGAGCTGGGCGGCGACGGTCAGCACCCGCTCCCTGGTCTCCGGGCTGGCCGATCCGCCCGACAGAACCCGGGAGACCGTGGCGACCCCCACCCCGGCCGCCCCGGCGACGTCCTTGATCGTCGTACGACGCATGTTCATGGAAACGATTCCATCATGATTTCCAGGTTCGATCCAGTGCGAAGCGGCAACAGCGGTCCTGCTGACAGGCCAGAACCGGGCAGACTCTTGACACGGATGTCCGTTTCCGATGAGATGCATGAAAACGTATCCAATATCGGGTGAACGCGGGGTTGGCCCGAGGCGACAAGGACTTCCATGGCATCCATTGTTCTCAGCAAAGTCGACAAGATCTACGCGGGCGGCGTCAAAGCCGTGAACGGCCTCGACCTTGAGATCAAGGACGGGGAGTTCATGGTGCTGGTCGGGCCGTCCGGATGTGGCAAGTCCACCGCCCTGCGCATGATCGCCGGGCTTGAGGACATCAGCGGCGGCGAGATCTCCATCGGCGACCGGGTGGTCAACCACCTGCCTCCGAAGGACCGCGACATCGCCATGGTCTTCCAGAACTACGCGCTCTACCCGCACATGACCGTCGAGGAGAACCTCGCCTTCGGTCTGAAGCTCCGCAAGATGCCCAAGGCGGAGATCGCCAAGCGCGTCGGCGAGGCCGCCAAGATGCTCGGCCTGGACCAGTACCTCAAGCGCAAGCCCGCCGCCCTCTCCGGTGGCCAGCGCCAGCGTGTCGCCATGGGCCGCGCGATCGTGCGCGAGCCGCAGGCCTTCCTCATGGACGAGCCGCTGTCCAACCTGGACGCCAAGCTCCGCGTCTCCATGCGGGCCTCCCTCAACACCCTGCACGAGCGCCTGGGCGTGACGACCGTGTACGTCACCCACGACCAGGTCGAGGCCATGACCCTCGGCGACCGCGTCTGCGTGCTGCGCGACGGCCTGCTCCAGCAGGTCGACACCCCGCAGAACCTCTTCGACAAGCCGGTCAACCTGTTCGTCGCGGGCTTCATGGGCTCCCCGTCGATGAACTTCGTCAACGCCGAGCTGGTGCGCGGTGACGGCGGCGCCGCCGTCGCCTTCGCGGGCTTCAAGCTGCCGGTGCCGGCCGAGACCCTCGCCGAGAAGCGCGGCCTCGACCAGTACTTCGGCAAGAAGATCATTCTGGGCATCCGCCCCTCCGACTTCGACGACTCGATCGCCGCCAACGGCTCCTCCTCCGGCTGGGTCCGCCTGCCGGTGCGCGCCGAGGTCACCGAGGAGCTGGGCTCGGAGATCAACGTGCTGTTCCTGATCGACGCCCCGCCGGTCCAGCACCAGGACACCGTGGCCGCCGCCGCCGACGACGGCGAGGAGGACGCGACGCTGCCGCTGGTGGGCGACAAGTCGCTGTGGACCGCCCGGGTCAACTCCCGCAGCCACGTCCGTCCCGGCCAGAACATCGAGCTGATCGTCGACACCCACAACCTGCACTTCTTCGACCCGGTCTCGGGCCTGGCGATCGGTCACGAGGCCAACGCCCGCGTCTGATCCACCGCGCGGGCCGCCGTCAGCGGCAAGGCCCGTCCCGACCACCACCGCAGGCCGGAAGGGCCCGCGCCACGACCCCCTCCCGTGGCGCGGGCCCTTTTCGTCTTCTTCGTCTTCTCGTCTTCTTCGTCTTCGCCGGTGGTCTCCCACCGCCGGTCTCCAGCGGTCTTTCTCCCGGGGTCTTCCCTCAGCGGCGGGCGAGGCGGCGCGAGAAGCGGCCGATCGGGCCGAGGGGGAGCAGCCTGCCGACCCTGACGATCACCTTGTAGCGCAGGTCGGGGATGCTCACCCGCACGCCCCGGGCCAGATCGCGCATCGCCTCGCGGACGACGTTGTCCGCCGACAGCCAGAAGAACTCGGGGATGCCCGACTTGTCCATCGAGGCGCGCTCGTGGAACTCGGTGTGCACGAACCCCGGGCACAGGGCCATGACCCGCACGCGGCTGTCGGCCATCTCGACGGCCGTGGACTCGCTGAAGCTGACCACCCACGCCTTGGACGCGCTGTAGGAGCCCCGGGGGAAGAACGCCGCCACCGACGCGACATTGATCACCGCGCCCCGGTCGCGGGCCCGCATCCCCGGCAGCGCGGCCAGCGTCAGCCGCAGCACCGCCTCGCAGTGCAGCTTGAGCATCCGCAGCTCCTCCTCCGCGGGCACGTCGAGGAAGTGACCCCGGTGGCCGAAGCCCGCGTTGTTGACCAGCAGGTCGACTCCCTCCCCGAGCCGCCGCTCCACCGCCTCCAGGCCCTCGTCGGTCACCAGGTCGGCGACGAGCACCTCGCTGCTCACCCCGTATCGCAGGCGCAGTTCCTCGGAGACGGAGACGAGACGCTTCTCGTCGCGGGCGACCAGGACGAGTGAGAATCCGTCGGCGGCCAGGCGGCGGGCGAAGGCGGCACCGATGCCGGCCGTCGCCCCCGTGATCAGTGCGGTTGGCATGCCAGCAGTCTAGGGACGACGCCGTGGACCGGACGTACGGGCCTACCGCGGATGCAGCAGGTCTTCGCGGCTCGTGCGGCGCCTGCGGTGGCTCGTGCGGCGCCTGCGGTGGCTCGTGCGGCGTCTGCGGTAGGGAGAGGTGTCTCCGTCAGCGGGATGACCGGCGACGGGTTCAGCGGACATAGTTCTGGCGTCCAGTCGCAGGAAGCGAAGGAGAACGTCATGTCCGTCCTGTTGGTGCTTGCCGCGCAGACGGCCTCGCCGGTCTGTACGACGTCGGCGGAATGCGCGGGCCAGGGTGTCGATACCTTCCTCGGGACCACGCAGCGAATCTGGGCCAGTGTGGCCGCGCTGGTGGCGCTGGGCGGCGTGGTCATCGGCTGGCTGGCGCTGCGCTCCGTGCGCCGCATCGGCAACGGCGGAAGGAGGGGAGCCATCGTGGCCCTGGTGGCGGGGTTGACCGGCGGGCTCAACGGCGCGGTGAATCTGGCCGTCGCCGACGGTGGTCTCGGCACCGGCAACGGAGTGTTCGGGGGAGCCATGGCCCTGGTGTTCGGGCTGGTCGGCGCGGTCCTCGGCGGGCTGGCTCTGACCCGCTCCCGCCGCGCCGAGCTGCTGACCGCGGCGAGTACGAGCGCGCGATCGAGGCCCCGATGACCGTACACGCCTCGATCACCGCACGGCGATCGCTCCTCGTGATCTTGTATGTACGTACAGGCGGACAGCTGTACATCGACCTCGGCTCGGGCCAGGAAGGCGATCACTGAGGCCGGGTACGCGCCGGCCGGGCTCGCCACCCAGCGGACAGGCCGGGGAGAAGGCCGGGGAGAATGGACATGCGCGGACGGGGGAGGGCAGGGGCGTGCGGGAGTCGCCCGGCGCGGCCGGAACCTTCGCGGCGCCCGGCGCGTACAAGTGATCGCCTGAGCAGGTGACGAACACAGGAGGCTGAGAACCGTGCCGATCTCCCGCCGGACAGGACGCCGGACAGGATGGGGCCTGGCCCTGCTGAGCGCGGCGCTGGTCGCCTGCTCCTCCACCGGCGCCACCGAGACCACCGGGACCACCGGGTCCGCCGACTCCGGATCCGCCCCTCCCACCGCGTCGCCCACGGCTACGGGCGCGGAACCCACCGGGAAGACGGGGACGGACGTCGCGCCGAAGGTCCGCTTCACCGAGTTCGCCCGGCTCGACATGCCGGTGGCGATGGCCCTGCGCGAGGACGACCCGACGCTCTACATCGCCGAGCAGACGGGACGGCTGCGCGCGGTGAAGGACGGGAAGGTCGCCGAGGCGCCCGTCGTCGACCTCTCCGGGGAGATCAGCACGGGCAACGAGCAGGGACTGCTCGGGGTGGCCTTCCACCCGGACGGGAACTTCCTCTACCTGAACTGGACCGACCGCGAAGGACACACCCACCTCACCGAATGGGCCTTCTCCGGCGGGAAGGCGACCGGCCGCAGGGACGTGCTGACCCAGCGGCAGCCGTACGCCAACCACAACGGCGGGCAGCTCGCCTTCGGGCCCGACGGGCACCTCTACATCGCCCTCGGCGACGGCGGCAGCGGGGGAGACCCGCAGGGCAACGGCCAGAACCTGGACACCTGGCTCGGCAAGATCCTCAGGATCGACCCGCGCGGCACCCCGTACAAGGTCCCCCGCGACAACCCGTTCGCCGGCAGGCAGGGCGCCAAGCCGGAGATCTGGTCCTACGGCCTGCGCAACCCCTGGCGGTTCACCTTCGACGCGAGGACCGGCGACATGTGGATCGGCGACGTCGGCCAGAACGCCTGGGAGGAGGTCGATTTCGAGCCGAAGGGCGAGGGCGGCCGCAACTACGGCTGGAACCTGAAGGAGGGCACCCACCCCTTCGAGGGCGGCGACGGCGGCGACGGCGGCGACACGGTGGATCCCGTCATCGAGTATCCGCTGGGCGAGGGCGGCAACTGCTCGGTCATCGCCGGATACGTCTACCGGGGCAAGAAGATCCCCGGCCTGGAGGGGCGGTTCGTCTACGGCGACTTCTGCGCGGGCTGGGTCAAGGCCGCGCCCCCCGGCGGGAAGGGGCGTGGCGACGATCTCGGCACGGTGGAACAGCTGTCGTCCTTCGGCCAGGACCACGACGGCGAACTGTACGCGCTCAGCCTGTCGGGGCCCGTCTACCGGGTCGAGGCCGCGCCGTGACCCGTCCGGCCCCGGGCAGCTCTCCGCCGGGACGGACCGTCTCGTCACCATAAATGATCAGAGAACAATCGGCGATCATTCGGTAAGGGACGTGAGCCGATCGGGCGGGCTTTTCGATAGGAAAATATAACGGGTTCCTGAGGCATGTCGTTTGTGTGCCAAGCGTCTGTTCCTGGACTGATCATATTCGCCATGAGGAGCCCGAAATGGCCGGAAAGTTCATTGTGTCCATTCTTCTCACGGTGATGGCCGGGAGCGGCGCGGGGATGGGGGCGGGCGGGACGGCGACCGCCGAAACCGGCCTCCGGACGTTGGCGGCGTCCCCGTACCCCCCGTCCGTCGACTTCGCCGCCGCCGCCGCGAGGCTCGCCGCCGAGGCCGAAGAGGTCCTCGCCGACGCCGAGGGCGTCGCCTCCGAGGCCGAGGCCGTCGCCTCGCAGGCCGAGGCGATCGCCACCGCCGTGGAGAACCTCGCCGGCGTCGTCGGCGGAGCGAACTTCGACGCCCAGCGGGCCTCCGTCGCCTCGGCGCGGGCCAGGCTCCGCGCCGTACGGGACGGCGAGGACGGCGCCACCAGCGCGGCGAGGGTCGCGCCCGCCGCCGCGCGGCTCGTCTCCGCGGCCCGGCGGGCCGCCTCCGCCGCGGAGATACGCCCCGGGGACGAGGGGGACGGCTCCTACGCCGCGTCGCTCGCCGCCCAGGCGGAGAAGATCGCCGCCAGGGCCAGGGACATCATCAAGAGGGCCAGGGAGATCGCCGGCAGGGCCGGGGACATCGCCTCCGAGGCCGGCGGCCTCGCGGTTCTCGCGGCGCCGTTCGACTCCGCCGCCGCGGTGGTGGCCACCGGCGCCCAGCGGGTGGCCACCGAGGCCGAGGAGATCGCCAAGGCCGCCGCGATCCTCGCCTCCGCCGCGGAGTCCCTCGCCCTCGCCGCCCGGAACCTCGCGCGCCTCATCGCCGACGCCGAGGCCGACACGGGTGACGGCGACGGCGACGGATTCGGGGACGGAGACGGTTTCGGGGGATGTGGCGACGACTGCGGTGACGACTGCGGCGACGGCGACGAGGGGTGCGTCCGCGGAGCCTCACTCGAGACGGGCGGCGGTGACGGCGGGCTGCCCTTCACCGGAGCGCCCCTGACGGCCGTGGTCGCGGTGGGCGGTGGCCTGCTGGCCGCCGGGGCCGCGGGCATCCTGATCTCCGTGCGGCGCCGTCGATCCTCCAGTGGCGCGTAGCGGGCGCAGCCGGCATCGGGTACCGCCGAGAAGGCGCCGCCGGGCCGTCACGGCCTGCCTGCTGGCCCTCGCCGTCGCCGTACCGGCCGGGGGCTGGTCCGCCCACCGCGGCCTGAGCGTGCGAGATCACCTGGAGGCGACCGAGAACGCGCTGATCCGGCTGCGCGCGGCGGTGGGCACGGGCGAACCCGGCCTCATGGCGGGGCCGCTCGCCGAGGCCCGGCGGCACGCGGCCGAGGCGCGACGGCTGACCGCCGGCGTGGACTGGTCGGTGCTCACCCGCACCCCGATGCTGGGCGACGCCGCGACGACCGTCCGGGCACTGGCCGAGGGGGTCGCGGAACTGACCGACGTGCTGGACGGCCTCCAGCGGGCCGGCGCGGCGTTCGTCGCGGCGGCCACGCCCTCCCCGGGCGGCCCGAGGCGGCTGCTGGCCATCGCCGAGACGGCGGCGCCGGTCCTCGGCGACGCCGTCACCCGGCTCGCGCGGGTGAGCGCCCGCCTGGCGGCCGTCCCGGCGCACACCGGCGTGGACCGGCTGGACCGGGCGCGCGGCACGGCGCTGCGCGAGGTCGACCGGCTGCGCGCCACGCTGGGCGACGTGGCGACGGCCGCCGCGCTGCTCCCCCCGATGCTGGGCGGCGACGGCCCGCGCCGCTACTTCCTGGCCTTCCAGACCAACGCCGAGGCGCGGGGCACCGGAGGGCTGGTGGGAGCCTTCGGCATCCTGAGGGCCGACCGGGGCCGGATCTCCGTCGAACGGCTGTCCGCCGACACCGGCCTGTTCACCAGCCCCGTCCCCGTCGCCGACCACGGCCGGGAGTTCCTGCGGCGCTACGGTCCGGGCGCGACCAGGACGCTGTCCGTCTCCAACCTCTCCCCGCACTTCCCGTACGCCGCCGCCACCTGGGCCGGGTTGTGGGAGCGGCGGGCCGGCACCCGGCTCGACGGCGCCGTGGCCGTCGACCCGGCCGGGCTGGCCCACCTGCTGCGGCTGATCGGCCCGGTCACCCTGCCCGGAGGGGAGAAGGTGACCGGGGGAAACGTCGTCGACCTCACCGAGCGGGCGGCCTACGCCCGCTACGCCGACCCGATGGCGCGCAAACGCTTCCTCCTCGAGATCGCCGGTGCCGTCGGCGAGGCGCTGCCCAGGTCGCCGGCCGACCCCGCGGCGCTGCTGCCCGTGATGGGCCGCATGGTGGGCGAGCGGCGGATCCAGGTGTGGAGCCGCCACGGCGCGGAACAGCGGATCCTGGCCCGCGCCCCCATCGGCGGCGTGCTGCCGTCGCGGCCGGGGCCGTTCGCGGGACTGGTGGTCAACAACTCCGCCGGAGGCAAGCTCGACTACTACCTGGACCGCTCCCTCGACTACGAGCTGGGCCCCTGCCGGGACGGCCTGCGCTCCTCGACGGTGCGGGTCGGGCTCACCAACGACGTCCCGCGGGGGACGCTGCCCTCCTATGTCACCGGCCGGCTCGACTCCTCCCGGGGTCCCCGCGTCCCCGGCTCCAACCTGCTGTGGGTGTCGCTGTACGGCGCGCTCGGCGGCCGGCTGACCGGGGCCCGGCTCGACGGCGACCGGACGGCCGTCGTCAGGGGGACCGAGCGGTCCCACCCCGTCTACTCGGTGATGCTGGAACTCGCCCCCGGGCAGTCGAGGTCCCTGGAGTTCGACCTCACCGAGGTCGCCTCGCCGGAGCCGCCGCTGGTCCCCGTCCAGCCGCTCGTCCGGCCGCAGCGGACCCGCGTCACCGAGGACCCACACGGTTGCGCACCCTGATGGGAACGGACCTCTTCCGTACGATCTGTCGCGTGCGTCGGTATAAAAGGGCAAAGAGCGGTGTGCCGCCGGCGGCGGCGCACGGGAGCCGATCTACCCTCTCGTCATGAGGGCCTCACCGGAGCACGCCGGGATCGCGCGGAGCCCCGCGACCGGAGGAGCCGCCGTGATCACCGGCTGCGGGGAGACCGGGCTCGCCCCGCCCGGACACGAGGGCTGCGGCTCGCGCTGCTGGCGGGACGTGCGGAAGGCGCCGGCGCCCCGGGAGGGCGCCCGGTTCAGCATCCTGTTCGTGTGCACGGGCAACATCTGCCGTTCCCCGCTCGCCGAGCGGCTGACCCGCGCGGCGCTCGGGCCGTGCCCGGCGGTTCAGGTGACCAGCGCGGGCACCCACGCCCGGCCCGGGATGGAGATGGCCGGGCACACCCGGCGCACGCTGGTGCGGCTCGGCGGGGACCCCGCGGACTTCGGCTCCCGCCTCCTCGTCCCCGGCCTGGTGGCCGAGGCGGACCTGGTGCTCACGGCCACCGGCCGGCACCGGGCGCACGCGGTGGCCCTGCATCTCGCGGCGGCCACCCGGACCTTCACCATCGCCGAGTTCGGCACGCTGGTGGGAGCCGTACCGCCGGGGAAGATCACCCGGTATCGCGATCCCGTGCGCCGGGCCCGCGCCCTGGTCGACGAGGCGCGGGCGCTGCGCGGGCTGGTGCGGGTGGACGAGCTCGACATCGCCGATCCCTACCAGGGTTCCCGGCTGGCCCACCGGGCGGCCGGGCGGAGCATCGCGAGGGCGCTCGCCGTCCCGCTCCGGCTGCTCACACACCCACAGGCTGATTGACCTTGGACGTGGACTTCTTGGGCTCGTACCCGTAGCCGTAGCCGTACCCGTAGCCGAAGTACGTGTTGTCCTTGAGCGGGAAGAAGTTCAGGACGGTCCCCACCACGCGGGCGTTGACCGACGCCAGCAGCTCCGTGGCGCGCGCCATGTGCTCCCGCCGGGTCTTGCCGTGGCGGGTGACGAGGAGAACGCCGTCGCAGAGCGCGCCGAGCGTCGCGGCGTCGGTCACCGGCAGCAGCGGCGGCGCGTCGATGATCACCATGTCGTACGTCTCGGTCAGCTGGGCCAGCACCTCGCGCATCCCGCCGGAGCCGAGCAGCTCGCTCGGGTTCGGCGGGATCTGCCCGCTCGGCAGGACCGACATGCCCGGCTCGCCCCAGACCTGGATGACCTCCTTCAGCTGGGCCCTGCTGATCAGCACGTCCGTCAGGCCCGTCGTCCCCTCGATGCCGAGATAGCCGGGGATGGTCGGGCGGCGCAGGTCGCCGTCCACCAGCATGACCCGCCATCCGGCCTGGGCCAGGGTTATCGCCAGGTTGGCCGAGATCGAGGACTTTCCCTCGCTCGGCAGGCAGCTGGTGACCACGAGCGACTTCGGCTGCCGGTCGACGCCGATGAACTGCAGGTTGGTGCGGAGCGTGCGAAACGCCTCGGACCTGGACGACCGGCCCTGGTTGCGCACGATCAGCGGATGGCGCCGCGCGTCCCGCTCGTAGCCGATGACTCCCAGGGTCGAGCTGCCCGACGCCTGCTGCAGTGCCTCCGTCGACTTGACGGTGGTGTCCAGGCGGTCACGGACGACGATGACGGCCATGGCCAGGATCAGGGCGACCAGCAGGGCCATCGCCAGGTTGACCACCGGCCTGGGACTGACCGGAGCCTCGGGCGTCTCCGCCCGGTCCACCAGCGTGATCTTCACGATGGGGCGGCTGGAGGGGGTGGGCCGTTCGATCTGGTCGATGAGCTCGGCGAAGCGCTCGCCCAGGGCGTTGGCCAGGCCGGCGGCCCGCGAGGGGTCGCGATCGCCGACCGTGGCGCGCAGCAGCACGGTGCCGGGGACGGCCTCCGCGGTGATGTTCGCCTGCACGCGCTCCACGTCGTCCTCGCCGGTGATCTGGCCGACCACCCGCCGGCTGGAGAGGAGGGTCGCGTACGAGTGCACCCGCTGCGCCGACAGCATTCCCGCCTGGTAGGCGGTGGACAGGCTCCCCTCCCTGTCGTGGCCCGAGACCAGCATGGAGATCGTCGCGACGTACTTCGGCGGCGTGCCGGCCGTGACGACGGTCGCCGCGCCCACGGCCAGGATCAGCGCCAGGAGGATGAACGGCCAGTTCCTGCGCGCGAGCCGCGTGTAGTAGAGGAGCTCCATCAGATCCTCCCGAGGGGACCGTCGCCTTTAGGCGACGGGGGAATCGGGAGCGGGAGGGCCGTCAGAGCCCGAGTGTGCCCTGGCCGGTCAGGTCTGCGCATTGGAGATTTCCGATCGTCGCGCGTTGGATGGATGGTGCTGTTGTAATGGTCGTGTGACTCGTCAGGTGCGCACCTGTCCCGGTGCGGCGTACGACCTCGGATACCACGTGGTGTGGTGTCCGAAGTACCGCCTGGAGGAGTTGTACGCGCTGTGGTCGCGGTCGTTCTTCGTGGCCACGGCCGGCGCGGTGTCGGTCGATACCGTGCGGCGCTCCATCGAGCTCCAGGACGATCGTGTCCCCACGGGCGGGGGTGCTCGTGCGTAGGTCGTTCAAGTTCCTGCTGCGTCCCACCCGCCATCAAGAGGTCGCCCTCACCGCGTGCCTGGATGACCACCGGCAGTTGTACAACGCCGCGCTGGAGCACCGCCGCACCGCCTACCGCAAGGCAGGCGTGACGGTCCGCTACGGTGAGCAGTCGGCCGACCTCAAGCACATCCGCGCCGACGACGCAGACGGTCAAGGCCGCTGGTCGTTCTCCTCCCAGCAGGCAACTCTGCGCCGTCTCGACAAGGCGTTCGTCGCGTTCTTCGCCCGCTTCCAAGCCGGGCGCACACCGGGTTTTCCTCGTTTCAAGGGGCGCGGCCGGTTCGACACGGTGACCTGGCCCAAGGACGGCGACGGCTGCCGGTGGGACTCCCAGCGCGAACACCCGTCCGCGACGTTCGTCCGCCTCCAGGGCATCGGGCATGTACGCGTTCACCAGCACCGCGCGGTGCGTGGCATCGTGAAGACGATCAGCGTGAAACGTGAAGGTTCGCGCTGGTATGTGATCCTCGCCTGCGACGACGTGCCCGCCGAGGCCCTGCCCGCCACAGGCGCCACCGTCGGGATCGACATGGGAGTGGCCTCGCTGGTCACCACCAGCGACGGAGAACACTTGGACAACCCGCGCCACCTGGCGGCCTGCGCAGAGCGCCTGGCCGTCGCGCAGCGGGACCTCGCCCGCACCAAGCGCGGCTCCAATCGGCGCCGCAAGGCGGTGGCGCGGCTCGCGGCCCTGCACGGCAAGGTCCGCCGCCAACGCCTCGACGGCGCGCACAAGGCGGCCCTGCGCCTGGTGCGGGCCTACGACGTCATCGCGCATGAGGACCTGCGGATCGCCAACATGACCCGATCGGCGTCCGGCACCGTGGAGGCACCCGGCCGCAACGTCGCGCAGAAGTCCGGCCTGAACCGCAGCATCCTGGACGCGGGTTGGGGGGTGTTCCTGGCGATCTTGTCGCACAAGGCTGAAAGCGCCGGTCGAGAGCTGATCGCGGTGAACCCCGCCCACACCTCCCGCACCTGTGCCGCCTGCGGGCACTGCGCGCAGGAGAACCGCCTCACCCAAGCCGGGTTCCACTGTCAGCGGTGCGCTCATACGGCGCACGCCGACATTAATGCGGCGATCAACATCCTCAGGGCAGGGCTTGCCCTTCGCGACGTCGCGCAAGCGGCTTAACGAGAAGCCGCTCCCTTCAGGAAGCGGAGGAGTCACGTCAGTGCCGCCTTTCGCGGATCTTAGGGAGAGGTTCGGAGGAGAGGGACGGCGAGCGCAGGCGTCCGCGCTCGCCCCGCAGCAGGCAGATGAGGACGACGGCGATCGCGCAGGCCGCGGCCGTCGCGGCGAGCGGGGAGACCCGGCCCAGGGCCATCGCGAGGCAGAGGGCGCCGGAGATCGCCGCGATCGCGCCGAGCGCCGCCGCGACCGCGCGGGTTCCCAGGCCGGTCCGGCGCAGCCGGTGGGACACGTGGTCGGTGCCGCCCTGCAGCGGTGAGCGGCCCGCCAGCATGCGGGAGGCGAAGACCACGCAGGTGTCGAGGGTCGCCAGGAAGGTCGGCAGGAACAGTCCGGCGACCGCCGCGTCCGCGGGGCGTCCGACGGCGAGGACGGCCGCCGAGCAGGCCAGCGTGAATCCGATGAACAGCGACCCCGAGTCGCCCATGAACACCCGCGCGGGCGCCCAGTTGTACGGCAGGAAACCCAGGCACGCGCAGGTGAGCGCGCACAGGAGCAGCGCGAGCGCGAGGTGGCCCTGCGCCAGGGCGGTGGCCGCCAGGAGGGCCGCGGTGACGGCGGTGACGGTTCCCAGCGCGCCGTCCATGTTGTCCAGCAGGTTGAAGGAGTTCGTCACCACGACGATCCACGCCACGGTGAGGACGCCGTCCAGCCACGTCCCGGTCACGGTCGCCTGGACGCCGGAGAGCACCACCCCGATCGCCACCGCGGTCTCCACGGCCAGCCTGGTGACCGCGGGCAGCGGGGCGATGTCGTCGATCAGCCCGAGGACGGACACCGCGGCCGCGGCGAGGACGATCGCGGTGATCTGCAGGTCGGCGAGGCCGAGGGCGATCAGGGAGGGCACGACGGTGCCCGTCACGATCGCGATGCCGCCGATGTACGGGGTCGGGCGGGCGTGCACCTTGTGGCCGCCGGGGCTGTCGACGAGGTTCCAGCGGACCGCGAGACGCCTCAGCGGTACGACGGCCGTGGCGCTGAGCGCGCAGGCCGCTCCCGAGACGAGGGCGACGGTCCCGCTCACGGGGTGGACGCCGCCGGCTCCCCGGAGGCCTCCCTGATGATCTCGGTGAGGATCTCGTCGAGGCTCCGCCGCGGGACCCAGCCGGTGAGCGCGCTGAGCTTCGCGGTGTCGGGGACCCTGCGGGTCATGTCCTCGAATCCCCGCTCGTAGGCCTCGGAGTAGGGGATGAGGTCGATCCCGGAGGTGGACCCGGTGAACTCGACGATGAGCTTCGCCAGCTCCATGATGCTCACCTCGTCGCCGGAACCGATGTTGAAGGTCTCACCGATCGCCGCGTCCTCGTCGAGCAGCCTGAGCAGCGCGTCGACGACGTCCGCGACGTGCGCGAAGCAGCGGGTCTGGGTCCCGTCGCCGAACACGGTCAGCGGGACGGCCGAGAGCGCCTGCCGGACGAGGCTCGGGATGACCATGCCGTAGCTCGGGCTCTGCCGCGGGCCCACCGTGTTGAACAGCCGGACGATGATCGTCGGCAGGCCGCGCTCCTTGTGGTAGGCGTTGGCGAGGATCTCGTCGACGGCCTTCGCGGTGCTGTAGGCCCAGCGGACCACGGCGGGGCTGCCCAGGATGCGGTCGGAGTCCTCGCGCAGCGCGCCCGAGGAGTTCTTGCCGTAGATCTCGCTCGTGCTGGTGATCAGGATCTTCTTCCGGTACCGGTGCGCGGCCTCGATGACGATCTCCGAACCCCGGATGTTGGTCGTCAGGGACCGCAGCGGCTGCTCGACGATCAGCTTGACGCCGACCGCGGCCGCCAGGTGGACGACGACGTCGCACCGGTGGACCAGCTCGTCGACCATGAGCTCGTCCAGGACGGAACCGTGCACGAAGCGCAGGTTCGGGTGCGGCCTGAGGTTCTCCAGCCGTCCCGTCGAGAGGTTGTCCAGGACGACGACCGAGTCGTCGCGGGCGAGCAGGGCGTCGGCCAGGTGCGAGCCGATGAATCCGCTGCCGCCCGTTATCAGATATCTGGTGGATGATGTCTTGCTCACGGGCTTCTCCTCATCATGTGCTTGGAGAGATCTCTGTCGTCGGCGGGAGACGGCCGCTCACGCCTGCATGCCGGCCACCGCCTCGACGTTGTCGGCCCGCGCCCTCTCGAACCAGGCCACCGTGGTGCGGAGCCCGTCCTCCAGGGAGACGGGGCGCGCCTCGGGGAACAGCTCGCGCAGCAGGCGGGCGGAGGCCTGGGACTCCCGGACGTCGCCCCTGCGCGGTGGCAGGGAGACCGGCTCCACCACCCGGCCGAGGATCTCGGAGAGGAGGTCCATCAGGTGCCGCAGGGAGACACGGGTGCCGAAGGCCAGGTTCACCGGCTTGGTGCTCGTCACCCGGCGGGCGGCCGCGTCGGCGAGGATCCCGGTCACCGACTCCACGTAGGTGAAGTCCCGCGCCTGGCCGCCGTCGCCGTGCAGCGGGACCGGCTCGCCCCGCAGCGCCGCGGAGACGAACGCCGGGATCACCGCCGCGTACGCGTGCCCGGCGCTCTGCAGCGGGCCGTAGACGTTGAAGAAGCGGAACGGCAGGACCGGCAGGCCGTAACTGTGCGCGTAGGCCAGCGCGTAGGCCTCCGCGGCGAGCTTGCCGGCCCCGTACGGGCTGAGCGGCCTGGTGGGCAGGTCCTCGTGCTTGCGGGGTTCGGGACGGTCGCCGTACACCGAGGAGGAGGAGGAGAGGATCACGTGCGGTCTGCTCGCGCGGCACGCCTCCAGCACGTACAGGGTGCCGGTCGCGTTGACGGCGTGCGAGGCGAGCGGGTCGGCCAGCGACCGGGGCACCGAGGGCCTGGCGGCGAGGTGTATCACGTGCGTGGCGCCGGCCACCAGGTCCGTCAGCAGGTCCCGGTCCAGGATGCTGCCGATCACGACGTCGGCCTCGACGCCGTCGAGGTTGGCGAGATCCCCGCTGCTCAGGTCGTCCAGCACCGTGATGTTCCCGACGTCGGGCCTGGCCGCCAGCGTCCGGCAGGTGTGCGCGCCGATGAAGCCGGCGCCGCCCGTCACCAGCACTCTCATCGGCTGTTCCCCCGCGCGAGCAGGTGCCGGCCGCGCGTCTCGCACAGCGACCGGTAGAGGCTCTCGGTGTCCGAGACGAGGCGGTCCAGGGCGAACGCGTGCGTCGTCCAGCCGCGGGCCGCGTCGCCCATCCGGCGGGCGAGGCCGGGATCGGACAGCAGGCGGACGGTGTGCGCCGCCAGTTCGTCCGGGTCGAGGCTCGACAGCAGGCCGGTGTGCCCGTCCCTGACGACCTCGGCGACGCTTCCCACCCGGGTGGAGACCACGGGGGTGCCGGCCATCCCCGCCTCGACGAGCGTGAGCGGGGTGCCCTCGTTGTCCGAGGTGAGCAGGACCACGTCGGCGGCGGCGTAGACCGTCTCCACGTCCCTGCGCCAGCCGAGCAGGTGGAAGGAGTCGCGGACGCTCTCGGCGTCCCGTTCGACCTGCCGCCCGAGCTCGCCGCCGCCGCACATGACGAAGTGGCAGCCGGGGATGCGGCCGAGCACCGCGTGGGCCACGGCGACGAACCGGTCCGGCCGTTTCACCTGGGTGAGGCGGCCCACGTACGCCACCACGGGCGCGTCCTGCGGGATTCCCAGCGCCGCGCGGGCCGCGCCGCGATCGGGGACCGGTCCAGGCCGGACCCCGGGCGGGATGACGACGTACTGCCCGGGACGGCCGATCCCCGCCTGCAGTAACTCGTCCCTGACCCGGGCCCCCACCGTCACCAGCCGGTCGGACACGCGGGCCAGCAGCCGTTCGGTCCTGACGTAGAGGTGACGTCTGGGCGGGGAGAAGTATCCGTGCAGGAGGTGCCCGTGGAACACGTGCACCCGGGCCGAGCCGACGCCCGACAGGCAGGAGGCCGCGCGTCCGAGCGCGCCCGCCTTGGCGGTCCGGGTGTGGACGATGTGCGGGCGGAACCCGCGCATGGCCCCGGTCAGCCCGGCCAGCGCACGGTAGTCGTCGGCCGGCCGGACCGAACGGCCGAGCCCCGGAATCCGGTGGACCTCCACCCCCGAGTCCCGGAGGCGGAGATGGTCGCCCTCGCCGCCCTCGACATGGCCCGTGTAGAGGCGGTGGTCGAATTCCTCGGGGTTCAGTCCCTCGTACAGTCCCATGACCTGAGTGGCCGGTCCGCCGACATTCATACGTGCGATGATCTCCATGACACGAATCCGACCGTCCGGCTTCATTACGGGCTCCTCGGTGATGGGCCTGGTCACTTCGGAGAAACTAACCTCTTTTTGATTCGTTCACCGGCATCGTCACGGCGGCGGCGGGATGTTTTCCCTTCTCCCTACCTGAACATGATCTAAGCCCCCACGCGGCTGGGCCGAGCATCACCGTCATCGGTGAAACGGGCAGGTCGGAGGCGACCGCAACCGCGAGCAAGATCATATGAATCGCGACCTATGACCTTTTTGGAAGAGCATTGTGCGCGCAGAAATGGAATGGTCGATGATGACAGGCCCGGCAGATCGCGATTGCCATACTCGGTCGAGGTTTCGGCGGTCGACGAGCCGGTCATCCCCTCGGGGGCGCGGTCAGGGTAATGTCACCGCGGAAAGTCTGACCCCCGTTCGACGATTCGGCGTTGTCGGCCGGAATTCCGGCGGGAGGCCGATCGCGCCGCCCCGGGATCACGGGTGCGGGAAAGCCGAGACCGCGGAACGCAGGTCGGACAGGCGCGGCAGCAACTCCCGCACCCCGGTCGCGGTCGTCCTGGCGAACCAGGTGATCTCGGCCGCCGCCAGGGCGGTGTAGGCGGTGCTCGCGGCCAGGGCGGCGCCGGTGGCCCCCCACCGGGGGATGAGCAGGGCGTTCAGCGCCAGGTTCGCCGCGAGGGCGCCGGAGGCGAAGGCGGTCATGGTCATCGGGCGGCCCAGCCGCACCAGATACTGCTCGACCGGCCGGAGCAGCGACAGGGCGACGATGCCGGGGGCCAGGAGGAGTATCGGCGTCACGCTGCCGGCGAACGCGGTGCCGTAGAGCAGCGGGACGAGCACCGGTGAGGCGGCCGCCAGGGCGCCGGCGAAGACGGACGACAGCAGCAGGTTGAGCCGCAGGACGCGGACGCTGACGTCCCTGGCGCCGAGCTCGTCCTCGACCGCCTGGCGGGGGAGCGCGACCTGCGTCACCGCGTCGGCGGGCACCCGCGAGAAGGTCAGGAACGCCGCTCCGACGGTGTACAGGCCCACCTCGGCGGGGGAGACGAGGACGCCCAGCAGGAAGACGTCGGCGGTCAGCAGGAGATGGAACGCCGCCAGCCCGGCGTGGTACCGGCACGACAGGGCGAGCTGGCGGCGGGTGAGCGCCGGTTCCACGCGCATGGCGCGCAGGCCGAGCGGCCGCAGGAGCAGCCAGAAGGGCGCGCTCACGGCGGCCGTCCAGCAGACGATCACCGCGGTGAGGGTGAGGTTCCCCGTCGCCGCGAGCACCAGGATCGGCAGGTTCAGGATGAGCGCGGACGCGACGACCCCCCGGTTGACCAGGCTGTTGCGCGACCGCAGCAACGCGATCCCGTTGAGGTTGACCGCCGCGACGCCGAACGGTACCGCGAGCAGGGCGATGACGAGCAGGTGAGGCGAGGGAAGGGGGAGGAACGCGGTCACGGCCGCCAGGGTGGCCGCGGCGGAGGCGAGACCGAGGACCAGCCCGAGGAGCAGGCCGTTGCCCGCCAGGGCGCGGTGTCGCGCGGGGTCCTGCCACAGCGCGATCTGCGACCTCCAGATCGACAGGTTGCCCAGGACGACCGCGATCCCGCCGGTGGTCGCGATCATCGCGTAGACGCCCCGGCCCTCGGGCTGGAGGGTGCGCGCTATCAGGACGCCCGTCATCGCCGCCAGGGTCAGCCGCAGGACGTGGCTGGCCATCGTCTGGACGGCCTGGGTGAGGGCCGCGCTCCCCTTCAGGACCCCGGGCATCCGATCTCCGCCATGACGGGGCCACCCGGGACCGCGTGCGCCCGGTGCCAGAGCTCGAACTGCAGCAGCGCCCACAGCCGGTCACCGTGGTCGGCTCCCTCGGCGTGCTGCCGGAGCAGGTCCTGGACCGCCTCCTGCCGGAACAGCCCCCTGCCCCTGGCGGCGCCGTCGGTGAGCACGTCGTGGGAGAGCTCCCGCAGCTCGCCCCTGAGCCAGGTGGCGAGCGGCACGCCGAACCCCCGCTTGGGACGGTGCGGGAGCCGGTCCGGCAGCCAGGGGGCGACCGCCCGCCGCAGCAGCAGCTTGGTCCGCCGGTCGCGGACCTTCAGCGGGTCGGGGAGCCCCGCCGCCCACTCCATCAGGTGGTGGTCCAGGAACGGTGAGCGGGCCTCCATCGAGTTGGCCATCGTGGTGACGTCGACCTTGACCAGCAGGTCGTACGGGAGGTAGGTGGTCGTGTCGACGTCCAGGACACGGCCGAGGGCGGTCACCGCGGAGGAGTCCCTGAAGGTCTCCTCCAGCAGCCCGTGGCTGTCCACCCCCGCCAGCCGCTCGCGGAGCGCGGGGCCGTAGAGCTCCGCCTTCTGCTCGGCCGTGAAGCAGGACATCAGGCCGGCGTAGCGCCGCGACGGGTGCTCCGCGGCGAACCGCATGACGCGGCCGAGCAGCCGGAGCGACGATCCGTACCCGCTCCGCTCGGTGATGAGGGTGCCGGCGCGGGTGGACGCCGCCGCCAGGGCGCGGGGCATGGCCGGGATCCTGCCGGCCTGGTTCATCAGGGCGTAGCGGCGGTAGCCGCCGAAACACTCGTCGCCCCCGTCGCCGTTGAGCACGACCGTGACGTGCCGCCGGCCCATCCGCGCCACGTGGAAGCTGGGGACGGCCGAGGAGTCGGCGAACGGCTCGTCGAAGTGCCAGGCGAGCAGGGGCAGGACGCCGAGGAGGTCCGCCGTCACGACGAGCTCGTGGTGGTCGGTGGAGTAGCGCTCGGCGACCAGCCGGGCCTCGGCGCGCTCGTCGTAGCGGTCGTCCTCGAAGCCGACGCAGAACGTCTTGACCGGCTCGCGGCTCTGCATGGCCATCGCCGCCACCACGGCCGACGAGTCGATCCCGCCCGAGAGGAACGCCCCGATGGGGCGCTCGCTCACCATGCGGATCCTGGTCGACTCCAGGATCAGCTCGCGCAGGCGCTCCTCCTCCTCCCGCTCGTCCGTCACCACTCGCGGGGTGCGGTCCAGCTCCCAGTAGCGGTGCGTGGTGACCCGCCCCCGCTCCCAGACCAGCACGTGGCCCGGGGGCAGCTTGTGCACGCCCTGGTAGATCGACCACGGCGCGGGCACGTAGCGGTAGGTCAGGTAGTGGTGCAGCGCCACCGGGTCGATCTCGCGGCGCATCCCGGGATCCCTGGCCAGGGACTTCAGCTCCGAGCCGAACCAGATCGAGGCGTGGTCGGACCTCCAGTACAGCGGCTTCTTCCCGACCCGGTCCCGGGCCAGGACCAGCCGCCGCCGGTCACGGTCCCAGACGGCGAAGGCGAACATCCCCCGCAACCGGTGGACCATGTCGACGCCGTACTCCTCGTAGAGATGGGCGAGGCACTCGGAGTCGCCCGCGGAGCTCAGGCGGTGGCCCCGGCTCGCCAGGTCCCGCCGGAGCTCGGCGAAGTTGTAGATCTCACCGTTGAAGACCGACACGACCCGCCCGCCCTCGCCGTAGACGGGCTGGTCGCCGGTCGCCACATCGATGATCGCCAGCCTGCGCATGCCGAGCGCCGCGTGCTCGTCCTCGTGGAAGCCGGAGCCGTCCGGGCCCCGGTGCGCGATCACCTCGCACATGCGGCGGACGAGTTCGGGATCGGGATGCGACATCGACACCATTCCGGCTATCCCGCACATCGGGCCCTCCATTGCTCACCGGCGCCGGCGGCTCGTGACGCCCCTGCCCCGTGCCCTCGTGACGAGCCTGGACGTCCGGGACCCGCCGTTACCGCGATCTTGCTGAGAGTAACCGACCCCGGCCGCTCGCAGGCTGTTGGTGCCGGGGGGCGTGTCGCGGCGAACTCCAACCGCTGGTAAGGATCACGAAGATCATTGCTCGCGCGGGAGCCGCCGGGCGCCGCCCGGCGGCCATGACGTGCGAGCTTGTGAGCGAACGTGGTGAACGGCATGGCTCCGTGCTCGTCGTGGGCGTCCGGCGCGTATGCCCGCCCACCCGGCGGACGCCCGTGGCGGGCCGCCGGGAACCGGCCGCGACGTCGCGGCCCTTCACTCCCTCTCGCTGAACGGGTGGTCGGATGACCTTTGCGGAAGACACGACGGCTGACACGGGTGCCGGTGTCCTCCGGCACCCCGCGCTGTGCTGTCCCCGGTGCGGTGGTCCGCTCCGCGACGAGGCCGAGCCGCGCGATGGTGGTCCGCGCGATGCCGGTCCGCTCCGCGACGGGGCCGGGTCGTACGGGGCCGAGGTGCGCGGGGCCGAGGCGCACGGGGCCGAGCTGCGCTGTGCCGGGTGCGGGGCGGGCTATCCAGTCGACGACGGGATTCCGCGGTTCGTCCCCCGGGACAACTACGCGGAGGGGTTCGGGTTCCAGTGGAACAGGCATCGGCTGACGCAGCTCGACTCGCACGTCGGCATGCCGATCTCACGTGATCGGCTGATGACGGGGAGCGGCTGGTCCGCGGACGGGCTGCGGGGCCGGAGCGTGCTCGAGTGCGGCAGCGGGGCGGGACGCTTCACCGAGGTGCTGTGCGAGACCGGCGCCCTCGTGACGTCCTTCGACATCTCCGGCGCGGTCCATGCCAACGCCGCCTCGAACGGCCGTTTCCCCAATCTGAGACTCGTCCAGGCGAGCGTCTACGAGCTGCCGTTCCCCGAGGAGTCCTTCGACTTCCTGCTCTGCCTCGGAGTCGTCCAGCACACCCCGGACGTGGAACGGACGTTCAAGACGCTGCTCCGCTACCTGAGGCCGGGGGGCCGGTTCTGCGTAGACGTCTACGCGGCGGTGATCGCCTACCCCCACCTGCGGCAGCTGATCCGTCCCTTCACCCGGCGGATGCCTCCCGCGCGGCTCTACACCCTGGTCGAGAGGGCGGTGCCGCGCCTGCTGCCGCTGTCCATGGCGCTCAGCGCCGTCCCGGGCGTGGGACAGGGGCTCGCGCGGCTGGTGCCGGTGGCCAACCACCGGCACCTGGGCCTGACGGACGAGGAGACGATGCGGAACTGGTCGGTGCTGGACACCTTCGACTGGCTGTCCCCGCGGTACGAGAAACCCCAGACCCGGCGGCGGATCAGGCGCTGGACCGAGGACCTGGCCCTGCGCGACGTCTCGATGGAGAGACGGCGCGGGATGTACGTGATCCGCGGCGTCAAATGACCGGCCGGCCGGGAGGCCACGGGCTCCCCGGGCTTTTGGAACGCCCTTTCCGGTGTGCCCGGCGGGTTTCCCGGGGAGGCTCCGCCGGCCCGCCGATCGCGTGGCGGGCCCACAGCGCATGACCTCGATGCGTTTCTAAGGTGATCTCATTCATGGAGTATTTTCTCGTCTTCTCGATGGCGGTATTTCTGGTTTTCCTGACCTATGCCAGTTTGGGGATGGAGCAGGCGAGCCGGGCGATCCCGGTGCTGCTCCTCGCCTTCGCCGCCCGCCTGGTCGTGCACGTCCTGGTGATGCAGCCCCGCCTCATCGAGTACGGCGGCGACAACCGCGTCTATCTGGCCAGGGCCATGGAGGTCGCCGCCTACTGGAGGTACGAGGGTTTCTGGTTCGTCACCTCCGACCAGATTCCCTCCATCTACTCCATGGAGGTGCCGTGCAACCTCTTCGGAGTCATCGTCTACCTGTGCGACGGACCGGCCACGCTGGCCTGCACGGCGGTCCTGGCCACCCTGTCCGGTGGGCTGTGCATCGTCATGTACAGGTTCGCGCGAACCGTCGGGGCCGACGAGCGGGCGGCGTTCCGGCTGCTGGTCGTGGTCGCCTTCCTCCCCGCCCTCCTGCTGCACACGTCCGACACGTTCAAGGACGGGATAAACGCGTTCCTCGTCGTCGCCTGCCTGTGGCTCGTGGTCTCCAACGTGCGGCGCTTCGACGTGCGGAAGCTGGTCGCCGTGATCCCGCTGCTGTGGGCGCTGTGGCACGTGCGGCCGTACATGGTGCTCATGTGCGCGGTGCCCCTGGTGTTCGGGCTCTCCCCGGTGAGGCGGAAGCTGTCCGTCCGCTCCCTGATCGTGTCGGTCCTGGTGCTGATCCCCGTCCTGGTGCTCATCGCGCAGGCGGACGGCGGGGCGTCCTTCACGGCGCTGCAGGAGCAGCTGGACCAGGGCCAGTCGGAGATGGTCCGCAGGTCCAGCGCGGAGGGCGGCTCCGGCGTGCTGTTCGAGGACGGCGGCGACGCCTGGGGCGCGCTCGTGCCGAAGGTGTTCTACACGCTCCTGGCCCCGTTCCCCTGGACGGGGGGCAGCATGGCGCTGCAGCTCGGAAAGGTGGACACGCTTTTGTGGTACTACCTCCTCTACAGCGCGCTGCGCGGGGCGCGCCGGCTGTGGGGGCACGACCGGGCGCTGCTGTTCGCCCTCGTGCTGTTCGTCGCCCCGGGCACGATCGCCTACGCGACGACGATGTCGAACATCGGCCTGATCTTCCGGCAGCGAATGCCGATCATGCTGGCCGTCAGCGTGCTGGCCGCGGTCGCGTGGACCGAGGCCGGGCGCGTGGGGCGCCCTCGATCCCGGCGGCCCCGGCACGCGCCGGGTCCCGCCGTCCCCCTCCAGCCCATCGCCGGATCCCGGGTGGCGCGGTGACCCCGCCGCCCCGACCAGGAAGGACGCGATGAGGGATCTTCGCGTGTGCGAGGTCGTCAAGACCCTCGACGCCGGGGGCGTCGAGGTGCTCCTCGTCGAGCGGCTGCGGCGCGCTCCCAGGGTGAACAAGGACTACACGGTCGTGTGCCTCCAGGCGTCGACCGGCGAGCTCGTGGAACAGCTGCGGGCCTCGGGGATCACGGTCGTCGACCTCAGCTCGAACGCGCGCCCGCTGGCCTACCTTCACCTCGTCAGAACGGTTCACCGGCTCGCTCCCGACGTGCTCAACGCGCACTCGCCGACCCCCGCCGCGGTGCTCTGGCCGTTCGCCAGGATCGCCCGCCGGCGGCCGGTCCTGGTGTCGACGGTCCACTACTGCCGACGGCCGTCCACCGTCCGCTTCGGCCGCCTGACGGCGGCGGTCAGCCTGCTCCTCGACTACCTCGTCCGCAGGCTCGACGACCGGACGGTCGCGGTCTCGTCACAGGTGGCGAGCTCCCCCTCCGTCCGGGGAGCGCGCCACCTGCTGACCCGGGTGCACGGCGTGGACGTCATCGGGCAGCGCTCCTGGGCGATGCGCGCGGGCACCGTCAGGCGCCAGTTCGACGTGCCGGAAGGGGCGTTCCTGGTGGTCTGCGTCGCCAACTTCCGGCCGGAGAAGAACCACGCGCTGCTGGTCAGGGCCGCGGCCGAGGTCCTCCTCGCGCGACCGGACGCGCTCTTCCTGCTGGCCGGGGACGGGCCGCTGCGGGAAGGGATCGTCCGCGAGACGGAGCGGCGCGGGCTGGAGGGCCGGGTACGCGTCCTGGGCCCGGTGAGGCAGGCGAGGAGGCTGGTGGCGGCGGCCGACCTGCTGGTCCTGAGCTCGCACTACGAGGGGCTTCCCGTGGTCGTCATGGAGGCGCTCGCGGCCGGCGTGCCGGTGGTCTCCACCGAGGTCGGGGGGATACCGGAACTGGTCTCCTCGGGCTGGAACGGGATCCTGACCGAGCCCGGGTCGCCGGAGGCCCTGGCCGCGGGGATCCTCAAGGCGATGGAGCCGTCCATGCACCGCCGGCTGCGGTCCGGAGCCGCCGCCGGCTCCGAGAGCGTGGAGATGGCCGGGACGGCCGAATGGTTCGAGCACCTCTACGAGGAGCTGGCGGCGGCGCGGCGCGCCTGAGGCCAGCGGCGCGCCCGCCGGGCCCGCCGGGCGTACGGTCGCCCGCCGAGTGTGCGGATGCCCGCCGGGCGTGCGGTCGCCCGCCGGGTGTGCCGTGATCGAGGCCCGCGGCGCGCCCGCCGTCGCGGGCGTCCGGGGAGCGCGCTCCCCGGACGCCCGGCGTCGAGCTCAGGCGCGGTAGCCGAAGTCGTGCAGGTGCCCGGCGAGGGAACGGTCGAGCAACGCCAGCTGCGACGGGGTGAGGTCGTGCCGGAAGGCCTCGCGCCGGGCGGAGGAGAAGGTGTGGCGCGCGAAGGTGCGCTCGAACCCGGGCGTCCAGGCGAGCCCGAGGAAGTCGAGGATCACGTCCGTCTGCTTGCGCGGGTCGGCGAGCAGGTCCTCGTAGCGCACCTGCAGCCACAGGTCCGGCGGGACGGCGGCGCGCGCCACGGCGGTGGCGTCCATCAGCAGCTTCCAGCCTATTCCCGCGAGATGGACCTGCGAGCGTCCCGCCTCGTCCCACTCCCTGGAGTAGGCCTCGGGCAGGGGGCCGAAGTGCCACCCCGGCGCCCCGAGGTGCCCGCGCCACCACGGCATCTGCAGCCACGAGTTGGCCACGGCGCGCCCGTCGCGCACGATGTGAACGAAGCGCGCCTCGGGGAACACCTCGTGCAGGAACGCCGCGCGGGGCCACCCGGTGAACTTGTGGACGTAGCGCCCGACCCGTTGCGCGGCGGCCCGGCTCCCGAAGAAGGTCCTCAACCGTTCTTCCAGCCAGGGCGTGACCTCGGCGGCCGAGAGGTCCTGGAAGGAGTCGACGATCAGCGGCGAGACCTCCCGCCTCAGCGCGCGGTGGGCCTCGCAGGGGCGCAACCGTTTCTCCGGGAAACGCAACGGCGCCCGGCGGTAGATCTCCCCGCCGATCCGCTTCGCCGAATCCGGGACCCGGGGGAAACGGTCGTCCAGGTTGGTCACGAATCCCAGGTCGGGATGACCGGTGAGCACCTCATGAAGAAGTGTGGAGCCGCAACGACCGCTGCCGACGAGAAAATCGAGCACTTTCCTCCCCGTTCCGAATGGTGCCGGAAATAACGATCCGGTTCAGCGGAACCGGGCGGGGTCTCCGACGTTAACATATCCGCCGGAGTTGTCGTCGGATGTCGTCTTCGCAGGTCCGTCGCCTGTGAAGCGGCCGGGGAAACCCAAGGGCCGAAAACCTGCGACCCGGATTCGAGTGATTGCCGGTAACGGCCGGACGGTGCCGTCCGGCGCGGCATACCGCTCCCGTCCGGCACAAAAGCCTGGCAAAACATCGCGGGCGGCGAATGTCCGGGACCGGTGAAGGTGCCCGCGTCGCCAGACTTACACGCATGATCAAATCGGCGTCCGGCAGCGATTCGACACTGAGCCCGCCCGAAGCGGCCGCGGACCCCAAAACGCCGGACATACTCCACCGAAAAAGGCGATTCTCTCGAATATGGGGAACGCCGCCCGTTCTCCTCCGGAAGTGGTCGCCGGCGGTGTTCGCGATCGCCGTCGTGGTGGCCGTGCTGACCTTCTACGGGGTCTCGGCCGCGGACATGGCGTTCTTCGGCGGCTACGTCGCGCTGGGCCTGGCACTGCCCGGCCTGTTGCTGGTCCGGGCCCTGTACCGCGGGACGCGCAGGCTCGCGCCGGTGGAGGAGGTCGCGCTCGGGCTGGCACTCGGCTACGCCGTGGAGGTGCTCGTCTACGTCGCCGCCCGGGCCGCCGGGTCGCCGTCGCTCGTCGCGGCGTGGCCGCTCGCCACGTACGTGGCCTTCGCCACCGCCCCCCGGCTGCGCCGGCACTGGAAGGGCGCCACCCGCCCGTGCGCGCCCGCCTGGTACTCGTGGTCCCTCGCGCTGCTCGTCGCCTACGTGGCCGCCTGGAGCTCCTTCACCTTCTTCAGGACGACCCCCCTCACCTGGCCGGGAATCGGGACGTCCCTGTTCGACATGCCGTACCACCTGGCCCTGGTCGGCGAGCTGAGGCACCACGTGCCGCCGACGGTGCCCATGGTCTCCGGCGAGCCCCTGCTCTATCACTGGTTCGTCTACGCGCACCTCGCGGCGGCGAGCTGGACCACCGGGGTGGAGCCGCTGGTCCTGCTGTTCCGCCTGGGGATGCTGCCCATGCTGGTGGCGTTCGTCGTCCTGGTGGGGGCGATCGGGCACCGCGTCACCGGGTCCCGGGCGGGGGCGCTGCTGGCCATCGGAGGCACGATCTTCGTCGCGGTTCCGAGCCTCTACGCGAACGCGAACGGGCTGTTCACCTGGACGGGCGTCCAGCACTCAGCGTGGGAGAGCCCCACCCAGACCTTCGGGGCCCTGCTGTTCGCCCCGGTGGTCCTCCTCCTGCTCGACCTCCTCGAACGCCGGCGGCGGGCGCGCGGGGCCGGCGGGTGGCCGCTGGTGGGCGTCTTCCTGGTGGCGGTCATGGGGGCGAAGGCCACGTACCTGCCCATGCTCGTCGCCGGGCTGGCCGCGGTGGCCGCGGTCGAGGTGTGGGTGCGGCGCCGGTCGCCGCGGCCCGCGCTCGCCGCGCTCGGGATGGCGGCCGCGTGCCTCGGCTACGCGCAGTTCGTGCTGTTCGGCGGCGCGAGACAGGCGACGATCGTCGACCCCCTCTCGCTCATGCGCAGAACCTGGGGAGAGCTGACCGGCCTGGGGGAGAACGCCGCGCCACCGCCCGCCTCGCTGGCCGGGATCACGCTGCTGTACCTACTGTGCTGGGCCGTCACCTGGTGCGGGGTGGCCGGCCTGCTGCGCCGGCCGCGGCTGCTCGCCCGCCCCGGGGTGGTGCTCATGCTGGGCGTCGGCGCGGCGGGCGTCGGCGCGGTGGTCCTGCTCGGGGGCCCCGCCATGAACCAGGGCTACTTCCTGCAGGGGGCCTACCCCTACCTGGCGGTCGCCGCGGCCTACGGTTTCCTCGTCGTCGCGCGCGGGGAACGGGCGTCGATCCTGGCGACGGCGTGCGCGGCGGGCGCGGGGGTGGCCGTCGCCCACCTGGTCCGCACGCTGTCCGGCGTCGAGGTCCCGCTGCCCCCGGGCGAGCCCGAGACCGCCCTGTACCGTCCGTACCTCGTCCTGTCGGCCCTCGCCGTGGCGGTGGCCGTCGTCCTGGTCGCGACGAGGCGCCGCTTTCGCGGCTGGACCCTCGTCATCGCCCTGGTCACCGCCGTCGGCCCCCTCTCCGCCTGGCACGCCCGCGCCCTGCTGATCATGCACGGTGGCGGCGAGGGCGGCGTCTACCGGGTGAGCCGCCCGGCGGCGCCGCAGGTCCCGCCCGGCGCGCTCGACGCGGGACGGTGGCTGCGCGCCCACTCCGACCCCGGCGACCTGGTCGCCACGAACGCGCACTGCGCCTGGGGGCGCGAGCCGTGCGACAGCCGCCACTTCTGGCTGTCCGCGCTGTCCGAGCGGCGCGTGCTCGTCGAGGGGTGGGCGTACACCGCGTCGAACCTGGACCGCTGGCGTCCGGGCGAGCCGATGACGGGGCTCCCGTTCTGGGACGGGGAACGGATCCGGCTGAACGACGAGGTCTTCCGGGCACCCACGGCGGCCTCGGTACGGCTCCTCGGGGAACGGTACGGGGTGCGCTGGCTCCTCGCCGAGGAAAGCGGGCCCGGCCCGGCCCCGGCCTTGGGCCCGGAGCCCGGAGCGACCGGGGAGGCCGGAAAGTCCGGGAAGCCCGGAGAGATCGGGAAGTCCGGGGAGGCCGGGAAGGCCGGAGAGCCCGGGAAGGCCGGGGAGATCGGGGATTTCGCCGACCTTCGGTTCCGTGCCGGGGCCTACGCCGTCTACCGGATCCCGGACCCCTCCGGGCCTTCCCGGAACGTGTTCCGTGAACCCGGGCCGTAGCGCGGACTCACCGAACGCGCCCCCGCCCGGCCGCCCTCACGCCGGTTCGCCGGGCAGCCGGTAGACGGCGTAGTCGCCGGAACGGAACCGCAGCGTCGCGAAGGCCCCGAGGCCGGGAACCGGGCCCCCGCGGTGCTCGTCGGCGACGAGCCAGCGCACCCCGTGACGCTCGCGCAGCTCCCGGACGGCCTCGCCGGTGGGCGCCTCGAAGACGGCGTCGTTCAGCGCGAGGAGCCGGGCGTCCCAGAACGGGAGCTCCAGCGCGGGCAGCTCCGGACGCCAGCGGGCCGTGTTCCTGGAGGTGTAGGTCCACCCCTCGACGAGGACGCGCCGCTCGGACAGCGCGGCCACCCAGAAGTGCCTGCCGTCGCACGGCTCCTCACGCCCCCAGCGGCAGTGCGCGTTCGTGGCGACCAGGTCGCCGGGGGCCGAGTGGGCGCGCAGCCAGCGCCCCGCGTCGAGGGCGCCCTCCGGGGGCGGCGGTGCGGCCACCGGAGGCAGCCCGCCCCCGGTGGCCGCACCGCCGCCCACGACACTGCTCACGACACCGTCCACGACCCACAGGGCGCGCGCGTGCACGACGGCGGGCAGGCCGACGACCGCGAGCGCGGTGACGACGAGGGACCAGGCCCGCAGGCGCCCGCTCGTGACGGCCAGGACGGCCGCCGCCGCGAGGATCGCGACCAGCAGCACGACGTACGGCAGGTAGAGGACGGTGTCGTCCGTCCCCGGCCGCAGGGGGATCCTGACGCCGCACAGCAGGGGGATCAGGTAGGCGGCGGCCAGCCCGGTCCCGGCCGCGCACAGCGTCGCCCGGCGTGACTGCCGGGCCCGCCGAGCCAGGGTGACGATCCCGAGGGCCGTGACGGCCGCCAGGTAGGGGTAGGCGCCCCAGAGGAAGAAGAGCTGGCTCCGGCCGGGATGCCCGAGCAGCAGGGCCGCGCCGACCCCCGCCGCGCCGATGCCGAGCGTGAGCGCCACGCCGGGGCGGGCGAGCAGCCGCGGCCGGCTCAGCAGGCCGGAGATCCCGCCCCACGTGACGGCCCAGCACAGCAGGAACACCGCCACCATCCCCAGGATCGAGAGCGGCGGGGGATCGGTCCCGTCTCCCGCGCCGGTCATCTCCCGCCAGACCGTCTCCATGAAGGAGAAGGGGTCGACGACGAGTGCCTGCCTCGCGCCGTCGAACAGCACGAACTGCGCGAACAGGAAACACGCCGCCGTCATCCCGAGCGCGGCGAGCACCGGCCCGGACGGCCGGCGCCGCCTGACCGCCCCGGCGGCGGCCACCGCCAGCAGCCCCGCGCCCAGCAGCGGGACGTACGTGGCCTTCGCCCCCGCCACCGCCACCAGGAAGACGCCCAGCAGCGCCCAGTGCCCGGCGGGCCGCCGGCGGCGCTCCAGGAGGTCGAGGAGGAACAGCACGACGGGCGCGAACATCAGGGCGCCGAACGTCTGGGTGGGGCTCGCCCACATGAGGTCGGGAACCCCTCCCCAGGTGAAGGCGCCGTTGCCGCCCAGGTAGAGGCTCGGTGTCGCCACGAGCACCGTGCCGGCCGTGGTCAGGGCCGCTCCCGCCCAGGAGCCCGTGATCCGCCGCCCGGTCATCCCGGCCAGGACGACGAACGCGGCCAGGACGGGAAACATGCCCAGCCGGAACAGCAGCACCAGCGGCTCCACCCCGGTCACCCAGCTCGCCGCCGCCAGGTGCGCGTAGACGAACCAGTGGTAGGAGAGGGGTTCCCCGGCCACCATGGGGACGGTGGGCGGCAGGTGGTGTCTCAACTCGCCGACCAGGGCCAGGTGGAAGGGCATGTCGGGGAAGGACCGTCCGAGGGCGGGCCAGCTCAGGGCGTTGAGTCTGAAGAACGCCACGGCGCTCCAGGCGAGCAGGTAGGCCGCCGGCAGTGCCAGGAACCACGACCACCAGGCGGGCGCCCGCTCCCGGCGGGCCGGGGCGACCGTCCAGTGCCGGCGCAGCCGCGGGACGGCGAGGAAGAGCAGGCAGGTGCCGGCCGGCCAGGCCAGGACGAGCAGCGGCACGCCGAGGGCACGGGCGCCGACGTAGGCGAAGACCTCCACGGCGTAGCCGAGCGCCAGCCCGAGCGCCACCTCCTCGGCGAGCGTGCGCCTGCCCCGGTACAGGAGCCGGAGCAGCAGCACGCCGGGGAGTCCCACGCACAGCACGACGTAGAGGCCGAACAGGACCATGTCCGGGACGGAGACGCCGTACAGGGCCGCCACCGTCGCGGTGAGGGCCGTCATCGACACGGTGGGCGCCCACCCGAGGAGGCCCTTCGTCCCGCGGGGCGGGGTTGCGCGACCTCGTCCGGCCGGGGGCCCGTCCGGCTCGTCGTCCCCGGCGGTCATGAGCGGGCCAGGCGCGGGAACCCGGCGGGGTGGGGTTTCTGTCATGCGCCCGAGCCTGGTGAAACGAGCGACGCCGGCGGCACCCGGCGCTCGCGCCCGTCGATGTCTTTTCCCGTCCTTGGCCGGGTTTTCACGACCGTCGGGGAACGCCGCCCCGGGGCGCGGGCACCGCCACGCGCCGGCCCGGGGCGGGGGTCAGGGGCGGTGCGCCCGGACGACGAGGGAGACGCCCGGCAGCGACCCGACGGGCAGATACCTCTCGGCCACGACCACGGCGGTCAGGGCCGCGTTCACCAGGCGCGGCGTCTGAGTGACGTCCGAGCCGGAGATCTTCCTCCTGCGCAGGGCGACGACCGGCCGCAGCAGGACGTTCCAGCTCCACAGGCGGTCGACGACCAGGCCGGCGCCGGTCAGCAGGGCGTTCAGCCCCTCCCGCGTGTACCGGCGGACGTGGCCGGACGCCACGTCGTGCGCCGACCACAGCGCCATGTCGCAGGGGACCGTGATCAACGCCGTTCCGCCCGGCCGGAGCACGCGCACCAGCTCGCCGGCGGCCCTGCCGTCCTCCTCGATGTGTTCCAGCACGTCGAACGCCGTGACGAGGTCGAAGTCCGCGTCCGGCAGGGGCAGGTCCCGGGCGTCGGCGTGGATCGCCCGCAGGCCGCGCTCCCTGGCGAGCTCCACCGCGGTCTCCGAGAAGTCCGCGACCAGCGCGTCCCATCCGTGCCCGACGAGCACGCGCGTGTTGCCGCCCCCGGCCGCGCCGACGTCGAGCGCCCTGCCGGGCGGGCCGAGCCCGCGCAGCTCGCGGGCGAGGATGGCGCGCCGCTCGCGGTACCACCAGTGGCGGTCCTCCACCTCGACGGTACGGAGAATCTCCGTGACCTCCATGTGTCCTCCCAGACGTATGCCTTGGCGTTCCGGCGTTCCGGCGATCGGCGGCCTCATCGGCCTCAGCGGCCGGTGCGTCCCGCGGGACGCCACCAGCTCTCGTGGTCGCGGTACCAGCGCACGACGCGTTCCAGCCCGTCGTCGAAGCCCACCCGGGGCTCGTACCCGATCGCCCGGATCTTGCGGCTGTCCACCGAGTAGCGCCGGTCGTGCCCCAGCCTGTCCGGCACGGTCTCCACCATGTCCCAGCCCAGGCCGAAGGCCGACAGCAGCCGCTCGGTGAGCTCCCGGTTGGTCAGCTCGACCCCGCCGCCGATGTTGTAGACCTCGCCGGGCCGGCCCTTGTCCAGCACGAGCTGGATGCCCCTGCAGTGGTCGTCGACGTGCAGCCATTCGCGGACGTGTTCGCCGTCCCCGTACAGGGGGACACGGCGCCCGTCGATCAGGTTGGTGACGAAGAGCGGGATGACCTTCTCGGGGTGCTGGTACGGGCCGTAGTTGTTGGTGCAGCGGGTGACCCGCACGTCGAGCCCGTAGGTCTGGTGGTAGGCCCGGCACAGCAGGTCGGCCCCCGCCTTGGCCGCCGAGTAGGGCGAGTTGGGCAGCAGCGGCCGCGACTCGTCCCACGAGCCCGCCGCGATGGACCCGTACACCTCGTCCGTCGACACCTGCACGACCGTGCGCACACCGGCCTCGAGCGCCGCCTGGAGCAGGCACTGCGTGCCGTGGACGTTGGTGACGACGAAGTTCCCGGGGCCGGTGATCGAGCGGTCGACATGCGTCTCCGCGGCGAAGTTCACCACGATGTCCTGGCCAGGCATCAGCTCGGCGAGGAGCCGGGTGTCGATGATGTCGCCCTTGACGAAGGTGTGGCGGGGATGGTCGGCGACCGGGCCGAGGTTCGCGATGTTGCCCGCGTACGTGAGCTTGTCCAGCACCGTCACGCGGGCGTTCTCGTACCCGGGATAGAGCCCGGACAGCAGCGACCGTACGTAGTGGGAGCCGATGAACCCGGCGCCGCCGGCGACCAGGATCCTCATGCGCGCACCTGGACCCTGCTGTGGTCGCCGATCATGAGCTGATGCGTGTTGGGCAGTCCCACGGCCCTCGTCACCTCCACGTTCCGGCCGATCAGAGAGTATGTGAGCCCCGAGACTCCCCTGATGGCGGAGTCACCGAGGACGATGCTGTACTCCACGCCTGCCTCCTCCAGCACGCACCCCTCGCCGATCGAGGTGTAGGGGCCGATGTACGACCCTTCGATCCTGGTGCCGGCGCCGATGATGGCCGGGCCCCGGATCACCGACCTCTCGACGGTCGTGCCAGGCCCGATGTCGACGCGGCCGGTGATCTCGGAGAACGCGTCCACCGTTCCCCGGACGTCCGGTTCGAGCGCCTCCAGGACCATGCGGTTGCACTCCAGCATGTCCTGCAGCCGCCCGGTGTCCCTCCAGTAGCCGGTGACGAAGTGCGAGTGCACCCGGTGGCCGTTGCCGATGAGCCAGGTGATCGCGTCGGTGATCTCCAGCTCGCCCCGGGCGGAGGGCATGATCGCCCGGACCGCCTCGTGGATGACGGGGGAGAAGGTGTAGACGCCGACGATCGCGAGGTCGCTGCGCGGGTTCCTCGGTTTCTCCTCGAGCCCGACGATCTCCCCGTCGGGCCCCAGCTCGGCGACCCCGTAGAACTGGGGTTCGGCGACCTTCGTGAGCAGGATCTGCGCGTCGTGGTCGGCCTCGCGGAAGGCGTTCACCAGGTCGGCGATGCCGTCCAGCAGGAAGTTGTCGCCCAGGTACATCACGAACGGCTCGTCGCCCAGGAACTCGCGGGCGATGAGCACGCAGTGGGCCAGGCCGAGCGGGGCCTCCTGGCGGATGTAGGTGACGTCGAGACCGAATCTCGAACCGTCGCCGACGGCCTCCCGTACCTCGGGGCCCGTGTCGCCGACGATGACGCCGACACTCGTGATCCCCGCGTCCCTGATCGCCTCCAGCCCGTAATAGAGCACCGGTTTGTTGGCGACGGGGACGAGCTGTTTGGCGGACGTGTGGGTGAGCGGGCGCAGCCTCGTCCCCTTGCCGCCCGCCAGAACAAGTGCCTTCAACGCTCTTGGATCCCTCCACGAGGAACGCGCGGCCACGGGGCCGATCATCGTTGAAAGCTACGGGGACATCCGTCCGGAGACCGTTCGCCGCCATCGCTTTTGCGGAGAAAAAGGGAAGGCGTTACCGGGCCTGGACATTGGCGCGTTCCCTGAACGTCCAAACCCGGTGTATCGCGTAGCTGACCGTCGGGCTGACGACCAGCAGCAGCGCCTGGGCCGCCATGACGGGAAGGTGGAACAGCTCCACCAGCACCGGGAGCCCGGCGAGCGAGGTCGCGAGGAATCCGAGCCCGACCGCGTAGAAGCGCAGGTAGCCGGTGAGCCACGACCGGCCGTGAGCGCGGAAGACCACCAGCCTGTACCAGGGATAGACGATCACCACGGTCGTCAGATGGGCCGCCATGGCGAGGAGAAGGTACGGGACCGCATCGTTGGCGGCGAGCAATCCCAGCCCCAGGAGAGAGCAATAGAGCAGGGCCGTCGTGGCGCTGGCCATCAGGTATGTGATGCGCTGTCCCCCAAGAGCGGGGATAAAACCTCGCCGTCGGTCATGTGGATGCTTTCCGTGTTTAGTCCGATTTTTAACATGCACCATGTCAGGCCTTTGTCGGAATGTATCGCGCGATGATCGAATGGATTTTATCCTGCTGTAAGAATTAATCGGGGGATTAATGTCCGTGTCGGTGGTTATTCCGTGTTACCGCTCCGCGCGTACTCTTCCGGTGCTGGTGAACAGGCTCATGGCCGTCCTTCGTGAGCTGTCCACCCCCCACGAGGTGATCCTCGTCGTCGACGGAAGCCCGGACGACACCTGGCGGACGGCCGCCGAGCTCGCGCGGCGTGTCGACGGTGTGCGCGCCCTGCACCTGTCCCGCAACTACGGCCAGCACAACGCGCTGGTCGCCGGGATCAGGGAGGCGGAGTTCGAGGTCGTCGTCACCATGGACGACGACCTGCAGCACCCGCCGGAGCAGATCCCCCTCCTGCTGGCCGCCCTCGAGGGCGACCGCCTCGACCTCGTGTACGGCGTCCCGCGCCGAGAGGAGCACGGCCTGGTCCGCAGCCTCGCCTCCCGGTCGGTCAAGACCGCCATGGCCGGTGGGCTGGGCATCCGCGCCGCGCGGACGATCAGCGCCTTCCGGGCCTTCCGTACGCGCCTGCGCGACGGCTTCCAGGGGCTGTCCGGGCCGCACGCCTCCGTCGACGTGGCCCTGTCATGGGTGACCACCCGGGTGGGGTCGGTCCGGGTGGACATGAACGAGCGCGACCACGGGCGCTCCAACTACACGCCGGGCCTGTTGCTGCGGCACGCGACGAACATGCTCCTCGGCTACAGCACGGCCCCGCTCCGCGCGGCCAGCTACCTCGGGTTCCTTATCGGCGTCGTCGGCCTCCTGCTGGGCGGCGCCGTCCTGTGGGACTTCGCCACCGGCGACACCACCGTGGCCGGGTTCACCACCATCGCGTCGATGATCGCGATCTTCTCGTCCGCCCAGCTGATGGCCGTCGGCGTGCTCGGCGAGTACGTCGGGCGCGTCCACGGCAACGGGATGGGGCGGCCGACCTACGTCGTGTGCGAGCGCGTCGGGTCCTCGGCCGCCTCGGCCGCCTCGGGCGTTCCCCGGCGGCCGGGCGGCGCTATCGCCGCCGTCCACGCAGCAGCCGGCTCCGGATCAGGTGAACGGTGAGGAAGGTCAGGGCGGGTTCGAACCCGTACCTCGCCCACGCCCGCTGCACCCCGGTGTTGTGCCCCTGGGTGGAGATGACGACCTCCCGCGCGCCGCGGGCCAGGGCGCGTCCCTCCACCGCCGCCAGCAGGTGGGCGTAGAGGCCGCGTCCCCGAGCCCGGGAGATCACGCCGGCGAGCAGGATCTCCGTCCGGTCGGCGTCGTCCGCGAGCGTGGCCAGCGCGAGAATCCCGTCCCCGGCCGCGGCGGGGCGACGATCGCCTTCCGCGGGCGGGAGCCCTTCCGGAGGCGCGGCGGAGGGAGATGCGGCGGTCGGGAACGCGGCGGGTGGGGGCGCGGCGGAACCGGGGCGGCCGGCCGGGCTCCACTCCCGCAGCGCCACGCATCCCCCCTCGGAGGCCGACCGCAGCGCCCACTCCCGATAGCCCGCCAGTGCCTCGGCGCTGTCGAACAGGGGATTGGCCAGGTAGTGGTTCCGGTAGGCGGCGAAGATGTCGGAGACCGACTCGCGCACCGCCGCCGGGGTGACCCGCTGCGTCGGCTGGAGGTCCCCCGGCGGTTCCGGCGCGCGCCCGCCTCCCGCGCGCAGGCGCCAGTACGTCAGCGAGTCCGCGAACACGGCGGTGCGGCCGAGCGCGGTCAGCTCGGCGAACCAGCCGACGTGCTCGGCCGGGTACCTGAGCACGATGACGTCCGCCCTCGACCCCAGGACGGCCTCGCGAACCGCGGGGAACGGGGATCGGGCCTGCGCGGGGACGGTGAGGCGCTCCACCGGACGGCCGAACCTGGCCGAGTCGAGCGGGGACTCCGCGATGCGCGGGGTCCCGCTCCCCATCACGTCCCGCCAGGCCATCGGCCCACCTCGTGGCTCCGGACGGCGTCGATCACGCGCGTCACGCCGGTCGCGCCCAGGTCGGCGAAGAGCGGCAGCCGCACCAGCCGGTCGGCGACGCTCTCGGTGACCGGGCACCCGCCGGGGGCCGTCCGGCCGTACCGCAGACCGGCCGGGGCGGTGTGCAGGGGCTGGTAGTGGAACGTCGCCTGCACGCCCCTGTCCCCGAGGTGGGCGATGAGGGCCCCGCGGCTCGCCAGGTCAGGGAGCAGCAGGTAGTACAGGTGCGCGGGGTGCGCGCACCCGTCGGGGACCGTCGGCAGGCGGACCCCGTTCTCGGCCGCCCACCCGGCCAGGCCCTCGTGGTAACTCCGCCAGACGGCGAGGCGCCGGGCCTGGGTCTCGGCGAACGACTCCAGCTGGGAGGTCAGCTGCGAGGCGAGGATGTCCGACAGCAGGTAGCTGGAGCCGATGTCGACCCACCGGTACTTGTCCACCTGGCCGCGGAAGAACCGGCTGCGATCGGTGCCCTTCTCCCTGATGACCTCGGCGCGCGCCATCAGGTCGGCGTCGTTGAGCAGCAGCGCGCCGCCCTCCCCGCACTGCACGTTCTTGGTCTCGTGGAAGCTCTGCGCGGCCACGCTGCCGAACGCTCCCAGCGGACGCCCCCGGTAGGAGCCGCCCAGGCCGTGCGCGTTGTCCTCGACGAGGGGGAGGGCGTACCGGTCGCAGATCTCGCCGATCTCCTCCATGGCGCACGCGACCCCGGCGTAGTGGACGACCACCACGGCCCGCGTACGGTCGGTGATCGCGGCCTCGATCAGCCGCTCGTCCATGTTGAGGGTGTCGGGCCTGCAGTCGACGAAGACCGGCACCGCGCCGCGCAGGGCGTAGGCGTTGGCCGTCGAGACGAAGGTGAACGACGGCATGATCACCTCGTCGCCGGGCCGGAGGTCGAGCAGGATCGCCGACATCTCCAGGGCGTGCGTGCAGGAGGTGGTCAGCAGGACCTGCCTGGCCCCGGTCATCTCCTTCAGCAGCCCGGCCGCCCGCCGGGTGAACGGCCCGTCCCCGGAGGTGGACCCCCGGCGCACGGCCTCCGCGAGATAGTCGAGCTCGTTCGCGGACAGGTGCGTCCGGTTGAAGGGGATCCTCACCGGGGCGTCCGCGGCGGTGCCCGCGGGAGCCGGGGGCGGGGCGGGAACGGGATTTCGCGGAAGGACGCGAGGACGCGCGCCGCCCGCCATCAACCGGTCCTCTTCTTTGATTCGGTGTCGATGCCGCACGTCGAATGCACGGGTGAATGTTACTGATGATCCTTGTCGCTCGCGCGGACCGACATGCGGGCGGACGGGTCCCTCTCGCCGATGGCCGGCCGGGCTTTCTCGCCGCTCTGAACTGGGAAGATGATTTTTCTGTCAGAAATATGAGATATTTTCCTCCTTTATCGAAGATATTTCCGAATACCCCATGGGTGATGCCGGTCGCGGGGTCGCCTTCCGGTGAATCGGATCGCGACACGCCCGGATTGTTGCTGAATCGGCCTGGCGATAATACCTGCTCCTAAAGTCGTTTCGTATTCTCTTTTTTCCGAGGTGGCGGAGGTCCTGCCGTGGGCGAGAAACTTGTCGTGGTCGGTCAGGGGTATGTCGGCCTGCCCCTGGCGATGCGGGCCGTCGCGGCGGGGTTCGACGTGGTGGGCGTCGACGTCGACCGCCGGAGGGTGAAGCGGCTCAACGCCGCCGAGTCCTACGTCGAGGACGTCGGCGACGAGACACTGGCCGCCGCCCACCGCACCGGCCGCTACCTGGCCGCCGCCGACTACGCCGCCGCCGAGGGGTTCGACGTCTGCGTGGTGACCGTGCCGACACCGCTCCGCGAGGGCGTTCCCGACCTGCGCCACATCGGCGCGGCGGGGGAGTCGCTCGCTCCCCTGCTGCGGCGGGGCGCCACGGTGGTGCTGGAGTCCACCACCTATCCGGGGACCACGGAGGAATATCTGCTGCCCCTGCTGGAGGAGGGCTCCGGGCTGTGCGCGCCCCGGGACTTCCACCTCGGCTACAGCCCGGAGCGGATCGACCCGGGCAACGAGCACTGGCGCCTGGAGAACACCCCCAAGGTGGTCTCCGGTGTCGACGGGGCGTCCCTGGAGCGGATCCGGGCGTTCTACTCGCGGATCGTGGGTGAGGTCGTGCCGGTCTCCTCGACGCGGGTGGCCGAACTGTGCAAGCTGCTGGAGAACACCTTCAGGCACGTCAACATCGCCCTGGTGAACGAGCTGTCGATCTTCGCGCAGCAGCTCGGCATCGACGTCTGGGAGGCCGTCGACGCCGCCTCCACCAAGCCGTTCGGCTACATGCGCTTCACCCCGGGGCCCGGCGTCGGCGGACACTGCCTGCCGATCGACCCGTCGTACCTGTCGTGGAAGGTCAAGCGCAGCCTGGGGCACAACTTCCAGTTCGTGGAGCTGGCCAACGACATCAACGCCCACATGCCGGACCACGTCGTGCACCGGGTCGGTCTCGCGCTGAACCGGTCGCGCAAGCCGGTCAACGGCAGCCGGGTGCTCGCGCTCGGCCTCGCGTACAAGAAGAACGCCGGGGACTGCCGCGAGTCACCCGCGATCGACGTGGTCAGGGGTCTTCGCAAGCTGGGCGCGGACGTACGGGCCGCCGACCCGCACGTGGACTGCTTCCTGCTGCCGCAGGGCATCGAGATCGTCGCGTTCTCGGAACGGGAACTGGCGGACGCGGACGTGGTGGTGGTCCTCACCGACCACGACTGCTTCGACTACGGGCTCGTCCAGAGGGCGAGCGCCCTCGTCTTCGACGCCAGGAACCGCTGCCGGGGACCCAACGTCGAGAGACTCTGACCTCGCGCCGCGGGCGAGCGGCCGGTTCCGGTTCCGCCGGGAGGACCCGCGCCGTGCGGCCGCGATCCCGGGAGGCGGGCGGTCGGCCGGTCGCGCCGGGCGTCAGGACCTCATGACGCGGGCGATCAGCTCCTCGACCTGGCCGTTGAGCCTGGCGCCCCGGGGCCATCCGGCGTAGTGGGTGAGGAAGACGACGACCTCGCGGAGCTCGTCGGGGGTGAGGTCGCCGGTCCGCAGCGCCGCGTCGAGCTGGACGTCGACGTCCTCGCCCATGCCCTGGCCGACGAGCAGACCGACCAGCAGCATGCGCCGGTCGCGATTCGAGATCCCTTCCCTGGACCACACCTCGGCGAACAGATTCTCGGCGGTCGCCCCGAATGGGTCGCCGGGCTCGTTCTCGCCGTGGTCCCAGCCGTAGACCTGTTTCATCGAACACCTCCGTGTGGAGCCCCCCGGCAGCCGTTCCCCCGTGGGGACGGCCAGTGGAGTCCCTACCCCGCCTGCCTCGCCCCTTCTGGCACCAAGGAAAGATCTTTTTTCACTAAAGTTATGACATGTAGATATACGTCGTACCAGAGGTCATCCGGCATTACACGCGTGGACCCCGATCGGCGGTGGCGAGCGGAAGGAGAAGCGAAAAGGGGAGAAGCCACGATAATCGGGCTATGCGGTTCGACATCCTCGGTCCCACCCGGATCCGGCTCGACGGCGGGCGCGTGGTCACCGTGGGCGGGCAGGGGATGCGCGCGCTGCTCGTGATGCTCCTCCTCGACGCGGGGAGGGTGGTGACCACCGAGCGGCTGATCGGCGGCCTGTACGGCGACGATCCGCCCGCGAGCGCCGCCAACGCCCTGCAGTCCCAGGTCTCGCGGTTGCGCAGGACGCTCGGCGTCCAGGAGATGATCGAGTTCCACCCGGCGGGATACCGGATCGCGGCCGGTGCCGACACCGTCGACGCCCACCGCTTCGAGCGGCTCGCCGCCGAAGGCCGCCGGGCCCTGGTCTCCGGCGAGCACGGCAGGGCCGTCGGGCTGCTGGGCGAGGCACTCTCCCTGTGGCGCGGGCCCGCCCTCGCCGACGTGGGGGAGTCGCCGTTCGCCCAGGCGCCCTCGGCCAGGCTGGAGAGGCTCAGACTCGACTGCGTGGAGGACCGCGTCCAGGCGGAACTGGAGCTCGGCCGCCACCGCGAGCTCGTCGCCGAGTTGCAGGAGCTGACCGCGGCCCACCCCTTCAGGGAGCGGCTGTACGGGCAGCTGATGCGTGCCCTGTACAACGCGGGCAGGCGGGCCGAGGCCCTGGAGGTGTACGAGGGGGCCAGACGGATCCTCGGTGAGGAGTTCGGCGTGGACCCGTCGGCGGAACTGGCCGCCGTGCACCTGGCGGTGCTCAGGGCCGACCCCGCCCTGACCGGCGCCTCCGGCGACGTCGCGGCCGACGCGACGGGCGATGTCACAGGCGATGTCACAGGCGACGGCGCGGCCGACGACGCCGCGCCCGTCCGATCGGGCCTGTGGGCCCCGCTGACCAGTTTCGTCGGCAGGGAGGACGAGATGTCCAGGCTCCGCGCGCTGCTCGGCGAGGCGAGACTGGTCACCCTGGTCGGTCCCGGCGGCGCGGGCAAGACCCGGCTGGCCGGTGAGGTCGCCGCGGGGGAGCGGGGCGACGTGTGCTTCGTGGAACTGGCCCCCGTCCTCGGCGAGGGGGAGGCGGCTCAGGCCGTCCTCGGCGCGCTGGGCGTCCGCGACGCCGGACTGTTCCCCGGCTCCGCCCGCCCGACGCCCGCCCCCCTGGCCAGGCTGGTCGCGGTGCTGGCCGACCGTCCCGTGCTGCTCGTCCTGGACAACTGCGAGCACCTGGTCGCGGAGGTCGCCGAGCTCGCCGACCGCCTGCTCGCCGCCTGCCCGGGGCTGCGCGTCCTGGTCACCAGCAGGGAGGCGCTCGGCATCACCGGAGAGGTGATCCACCCGGTCGCGCCGCTGCCGGTGCCGAGGACGGGCACCGCCGCGGGAGAGGCCCTGGCCTACCCGGCCGTGCGGCTCCTCGCCGACAGAGCGGCGGCCGTGCTCCCCGGCTTCCGCGTCGACGACGCCAACGTCGAGCAGGTGCTGGGCATCTGCCGGGCCCTGGACGGACTGCCGCTCGCGCTGGAGCTGGCCGCGGCGCGCCTGCGCTCCCTGCCGGTGGCCGAGGTGGCCTCCCGGCTGGACGACCGGTTCCGGCTGCTGTCGCGCGGCAGCCGCACCGCGCTGCCCCGGCACCAGACGCTGCGCGCCGTGGTCGCCTGGAGCTGGGACCTGCTCGACGACGACGAGCGGTCGCTGGCCGGGCGGCTCACCGTCTTCGTGGGCGGCGCGACGCTGGAGGCGGCCGGGCGGGTGTGCGGGCTGCGCGAGGACGAGGCCGTCGACCTGCTGAGCTCCCTGGCGGAGAAGTCGCTCGTCGAGCGGGTGGGCGAGCGCTACCGGATGCTGGAGACCATCCGCGTGTACTGCGCGGAACGGCTGGCCGAGACCGGTGAGACCGAGGCGCGCCGCGAGGCGCACGCCGCGTACTACGCGGACCTGGTGGCCACGGCGGACTCCCACCTGCGCGACGCCGGGCAGCTGGAGTGGCTGCGGCGGCTGGACGAGGAGCACGACGACCTGCACACCGCGCTGCGCTGGGCCGTCGACACCGGCAGGACCGGGCTGGGGCTGCGCCTGCTCGCCGGGCTCGCCATGTACTGGTGGCTGCGGGGCCGCCGCTCGGAGGGCGCGGCCATCGCCGCCGACCTGCTCGCCGCGATCGGGTCGGTCCCCGCCGAGGGTGCGACCGGGGCCGCTCCGGCCGGGAGGTCGGCCGGGGGGCCGGCCGGGTCCGCGCCGGTGGAGCACGCGATCGGGCTCGCGCCGTTCGGGGACGTGACGGGGTCCGCTCCGGCGGGGAACGCGACGGCGGCCGTTCCGGTCGAGGGGATGGAGGAGGAGTACGCCATGTGCGTGCTCGTGGCCTCCTCCGGGGAGACGCGGTCGCCCAGGCATTTCGCCCTTCTGGAGACGATCGTCCAGATCATCCCGCCGATCGACCTGCCGTACCGGTGGCCGTTCCTGGGCATGCTGTGGCCGATGTTCACCGGTCCGCCCGACTTCCTGCCGGAGGAGCCGAAGGTTTTCGTCATCGCCGACCCGTGGCTGCGGGCGCTGTCCCACTTCGGTTACGGCTACTTCTACCGGTACGGCGGCGACGCCGGGAGCGCCGAGCGCTCCTTCGGGGAGGCGCTGGAGCTGTTCCGGTCCCTCGGGGAGCGCTGGGGGAGCGCGCTCACGCTGGCCGAGCTGGCCGGGCTCGCCGACCTGCGGCAGGACAGGGACGCGTCGCGCGCGCTGGGCGGGGAGGCGCTTCGCCTGGCGGAGGAGCTCGGGTCGGACGAGGACATCGCGGAGCTCGTCTGCCGCGGGGCCGCGGGGACCGTACGCGACGGCGACCTCGCGACCGCCCACGCCGAGTACCTTCGCGCGATCGACCACGCCCGCCGGGCGGGCGCCCCCGACGTGATGGCCAAGGTCCACCACGGTCTCGCCGAGATCGCCAGGCTTCGCGGGAATCTGGACGAGGCGCTCGACCTCGCCCTGCGGGCCCTGGAGCTGTGCACGCAGGAGTGGTACAGCACCGAGGAGATCCGGTTGCGCATCATCGTCGATCTGGGCCGGATCGCCGCGTCGGGCGGAGACGGCGCCGGGGCCGGGACCTGGTACCGCAGGGCACTGGAACCGGCGCTGCAGCGTTACCCCCTGGTGGCGGGCTCGGCGATCGAAGGGCTGGCGGAGGTCGCGTTGCTGGAGGGCGACGCCAAGGGCGCGGCCCGGCTGCTGGGCGCGGCCGCGGCCCTCTGCGGCACCGCCGCGGCGGACTCCGGCGCCGGTGTCACGGCGGCCGTCCGCGCCCGGATGGGCGACGCCGCGTACGAGGAGGAGTGGCGCGCGGGAACCCGGATGTCGCGGAGCGGGATGCTCGCGATGCTCGCCCCGTGACCCCGTGACCCCGTGACCCCGTGACCCCGTGACCCCGTGACCCCGTGACCCCGTGACCCCGGCCTGACGGCCCAGGCGGCCACGACGGCCCGGACGACCCCGACGGCCCGAACGGCCCGAACGGCCCGGATCGGCCCGGATCGGCCCGGACGGCCACGGCCCGGATCGGCCCGGACGGCCACGGCCCGGATCGGCCCGGACGGTCCCGGCACCGGGCCGGCCCGACGGGGATGGAGGCGTGGACGGCACACGCCCCCGGTGCGGCGGGCGTCAGCGGGAGGTGCGTGGGCCGTCAGCGCCGCCGGTCACGATGACGGGCATGAACGATCAATCTCCGGTCACGGGTCGCCGCAGATGGGCGACCCTCGCCGTCGCCTGCCTGGCGGCACTGCTCCTGTCCGTCGACGTCACGGTCCTGCATCTCGCCCTTCCCCAGCTGGTCGCCGACCTGCGGCCCTCGTCGACCCAGATCCTGTGGATCGGCGACGCGTACGGCTTCGCGCTCGCCGGGTTGCTGATCACGATGGGCAACGTCGGCGACCGGATCGGCCGCAAGCGGCTGCTCCTCGTCGGCGCCGGGGCCTTCGGCGTGGCCTCGGCGGTGACCGCCTACGCCCCCACCCCCGAGCTGCTCATCGCCGCCCGCGTCCTGCTCGGGGTGGCGGGTGCCACGATCATGCCCTCGACACTCTCGATCATCCGCAACGTCTTCACCGATCCGAAGGAGCGGACCACGGCGGTCGGCCTGTGGAGCGGGATGGGCGCGGCCGGGTTCGCCCTGGGACCGGTCGTCGGCGGCCTGCTGCTCGACCACTTCTGGTGGGGCTCGGTCTTTCTCATCAACCTGCCGGTGATGCTGCTCATCCTGCTCGCCGGCCTCGTCGTGCTCCCGGAGTCGCGCAACCCCGCCGCGGGGCGGGTGGACCTCGTGAGCGTGCCGCTGTCTATCGCCGGGGTGATCGGCGTGATCTACGCTGTAAAGGAGGCCGCCGTGCACGGTCTCACCGGCGCCGGTGTCCTGGTCCCGGGGGCCGTCGGGATCGCCGCCCTGGCGCTGTTCGCCCGGCGGCAGACCCGGCTCGCCGAGCCGCTGATCGACATCCGCCTCTTCCGGCGCCGGGCCTTCACCGCCTCGGTCGGCGCCAACCTCGTCGCCATCTTCGGCATGTCCGCGCTGTCGCTGATCTTCGCCTGGTACTTCCAGCTCGTGCTGGGCTGGTCGCCCCTGCGGGCCGGTCTCGCGGGACTGCCCGGGGGCATGTCGGCGGCGGTCGGCGGGGTCCTGGCGGCGGGGCTGATCACCCGCTGGGGCCGGGCCAGGGTGGTGGCGCTCGGCCTGGCGATGACCGCCGCGGGTTTCGCCTGCTACAGCCAGACCGCTCTCGACACCCCCTACCTCTACTTCCTCGCCCCCATGATCGTCTGCGGGGTGGGCATCGGGCTGACGTTCGCCGTAACCAACGACACCGTGCTCGCGAGCGTGCCCAGGGAGCGGGCCGGCGCCGCGGCGGCGATCTCCGAGACCTCCTTCGAGCTGGGCGGCGCGCTGGGCATCGCCGTCCTGGGCAGCGTCCTCACCGGCGTCTACCGGGGCGAGCTCAGGCTTCCGGCGGGGGTGCCCGGCGAGGTGGTGGGCCTCATCAGGGAGTCGCTGCCCACCGCCCTGGAGGCGGCAGCGGCACTGCCCGCCCGGCTGGGCGGGTCCGTCGCCGAGGCCGCCAGGCTGGCCTTCGTCGCCGGGGTCCACGTGACCGCGATCACCGCCGCGGTGACGATCGCCGTACTCGCGGTGGTCTCGCTCGTCAGCCTGCGCGGCGTCCCCGACGTGATCCCCGAGGAGCTTCTTCCCGAGCCGCATCGGTGACTCGTGCGGCACCGTACGAGCGTCGTACGAGCGCTGTGCGGATGTCCGGGCGTGGACGCTTCGGCGAGGACGCCCCGCGCCGGGGCGTCCGCCGTTGACGGCGGCGACACCGCGTCCTGACCGCCCGCCGTCCGGCGAAGCCTCGTCGCGGGGGCGCCCGGTTTGCTGAGAGCGCTCTCATGTGGATGTCGCACCCGCTGGTGCGGACGCGGCGATGCGCCTGGTGGAAGCGGTTCGCGAGCGGCGAAACGCCCGTGAATCACAGGCTGGGTCGAGAGAGCGCTCTCGCGAGGGTATTGACTCAGCTGTGTCACAGCGTCAGGATCTGCGCAGTGCGGACTCGGGGGATTCGCCACGCCCATCGCAGTACCTGAAGAACGGATCCTCGATGATCAGACCCTTCGCCCGACCGGGCGCCCGCCGGAGCGGACTCGCGGTGCTGGCGAGTCTCGCCGTCCTCTCAGCGGGTGCCACCGGGATTCCGAGCGCGGGCGCCGAGACCGCGACGGGCGGCCGGCAGCCGGTGATCGGCAAGCCCGCCCTGGACTCCCACGGCTGCGCCCGCATCGAGAGGAAGCTGCCCACCCTGTCCGAGTGGCCCAAGGTCGAAAGCAGGATCGGGCGGAACCGGTCCGACGAGAAGCGGGTGGCGAAGATCCTCGCGGGCATGACGCTCGCCGAGAAGGTCGGCCAGATGACCCAGCCGGAGATCGCCGCGATCACCCCCGACGAGGTCAGGCAGTACTTCATCGGCTCGGTGCTCAACGGCGGCGGCTCCTGGCCGGGCCGGGACAAGCACGCCACGCAGAAGGCCTGGCTCGACCTCGCCGACGCCTACTGGAACGCCTCCGTCGCCACCCGCGCGAAGATCCCCGTCATCTGGGGCATCGACGCCGTCCACGGCGACAACAACGTCTACGGCACGACGGTCTTCCCGCACAACATCGGGCTGGGCGCCGCCCAGGACCCGTGCCTCGTGCGCGACATCGGGGCGGCGACCGCCCGGCAGATGCGCGCCACCGGCCAGGACTGGGCGTTCGCGCCCAGCGTCTCCGTCCCCCAGGACGACCGGTGGGGCCGCACGTACGAGGGCTTCTCCGAGGACCCCCGGATCACCCGGGCGTACGGGTACGAGGCCGTCAGGGGCCTGCAGGGCAGGCACCCGCGCGGCATCGGCCACGACGGCGTCATCGCCACCGCCAAGCACTTCATCGGTGACGGCGGCACGCTCAAGGGCGTGGACCAGGGCGTCAACCCCGCCTCCGAGGCCGAGATGATCAACGTGCACGGCCAGGGCTACTACGGAGCCCTGGCGGCCGGGGCCCAGAGCGTGATGGTCTCGTTCAACAGCTGGACGAACGCCGAGCTCGGTATCGCCGAGGGCAAGCTGCACGGCAGCAAGCGCGTCGTCAACGACATCCTCAAGCAGAAGATGGGCTTCGACGGCGTCGTCGTCTCCGACTGGAACGGCATCGGCCAGGTCGCCGGGTGCACCAACGCGAGCTGCCCCCAGGCGATCAACGCGGGTATCGACGTGGTGATGGTGCCCAACGACTGGAAGGCGTTCATCGCCAACACGATCGCCCAGGTCGAGAGCGGCGCGATCCCGGTGGCGCGCATCGACGACGCGGTGACGCGCATCCTGCGGGTGAAGCTGCGCGCCGGGGTGCTCGACGGTCCCAAGCCGTCCAGGCGCGCCTTCGCCGGTTCGGCCGAGGCGCTGGAGTCGAAGAGGCTCGCCAGGGAGGCCGTGCGCAGGTCGCAGGTCCTGCTCAAGAACAACGGCAGGGTGCTGCCGCTGGCCGCCGACTCCAAGGTCCTGGTGGTCGGCAAGAGCGCCGACAGCCTGCAGAACCAGACCGGCGGCTGGACCCTCACCTGGCAGGGCACCGGCAACGTCAACGCCGACTTCCCCAACGGCACGACGATCCTCGGAGGCCTGCGCGAGACGCTCGGCGAGGCCGACGTCACCTTCAGCGAGACCGGCGACGGCGTCGACCCCTCGGCGTACGACGCGGTCATCGCGGTGATCGGCGAGACGCCCTACGCCGAGGGCGTGGGCGACCTCTCGCGGCGCACGCTGGAGGCCGCCAAGATCTACCCCGCCGACCTCGCGGTGCTCGACAAGGTCACCGGCAAGGGCGCGCCCGTCGTCACCGTCTACGTCGGCGGCCGGCCGCTGTGGATGAACAAGGAGCTCAACCGCTCCGACGCCTTCGTCGCCGCGTGGCTGCCCGGCACCGAGGGCGGCGGCGTCGCCGACGTGCTCGTCCGGGGCAGGCACCGTGACGGCTTCACCGGCAGGCTGCCGTACTCGTGGCCGAAGAGCGCCTGCCAGTCGCCGCTGAACCCGGGCGCCGAGGGCTACGACCCGCTGTTCCCGCTCGGGTACGGCCTGCGCGACGGCCAGAGCGGGTCGGTCGGGACGCTCGACGAGACCGCGCCCCCGTTCGGCTGTGGCGAGCAGGGCGGTGGCGGCGAGGCGAGCGAGGAGCTGGAGATCTTCAACCGGACCGACATCGCGCCGTACAGGAGCTTCATCGGTTCCCCGGAGAACTGGGGCGGCACCGAGATCGGCGCCGACGGCCAGGCGGCGCACGCCGAGATCGGCGTGGTGCAGTCGGACGTCAACGTGCAGCAGGACGCCCTGAAGGCGACCTGGACCGGCACCGGTCCCGCCCAGATCTACATGCAGAACCCGGCGGGCGGTACGGACCTGCGGGGCTACCTCAACGCGAAGGGGGCGCTGGTCTTCGACACGATCGTCCACCAGCCCCCGGCCGCCAGGACCGTGCTCAGCGTCCACTGCGTCTACCCGTGTTTCTCCGAGGTGGTGGCGACCTCCCTCTTCCAGGGGCTTCCGGTCGGTACGAAGTCGACCGTCAAGATCCCCATCGCCTGCTTCGCCGCGGGCGGCCTCGATCTGGAAGTGGTCAACACCCCGTTCCTCGTCTACACCGAGGGGGCCTTCTCCGCCTCGTTCGCCAACGTCCGCTGGGTGCCGCAGGCGGCCGACGATCCCGACGCGAAGAAGTGTGAGGACCTGACCTAGGAAGAGGACCTCACCCGGGAATCCGAAGGCGACGTGGCCGGAGGGGCTCGCCCCTCCGGCCACGTCGCGCGTCCGGAGGACTGCACGACTCCCGGCGGGCGTCAGTCGGTGGGCAGGAGGGTTCCGAGCGGCCCGAGGTCGAGGTTGAGATCGGACGGCGAGAGCCCGAAGCGCTCGCACAGCTCGGTCATGGCCTCCTCGAGGCGCATCAGCGTCACGCCCAGCACCTCCACCTGCTCGTCCGACAGGTCCCCCTGGTCCATCCGGCGCACGCACTGGCGTTCCACCAGCTGCCGTATCAGCTCGACGAGGGTGAGCACGAGGCGGGTCAGGTCCCGCTCGACGGCCTCCGGGTCGGTGTTCACCCGCCACCGGACGGCCCGCGGCGCTCCTCGCGCGTTCCCGGCCGTGCCCGCGGGCGCGGTTCGCGTGACCTTGAACCTTCTCGCGGCGGGGCGCGGCCGCTCCCGGGTGACGCGAGGGCCCTCCGTGCCGTGGACGTCCTCCGCGAGGGGGTCGCCGGGGAGGCGGGTCACGGCGGGCCTCCTTCCCCTGAGGTCCCGAGGAGTGTGACCGCACCGGGTGGCCGGGCGGACGGGATCGGGTCGGAGTCCCGTACGGAGGTGATCAGGGCGCGCAGGGAGATGCGGACGAGGTCGATGTCGGCGATGGACAGCACGAGGTCCCCGCTCACGACCACCCCGCCGGCCAGCAGCCGGTCGAGCAGGTCCACGAGTGCCACGCGCTCGGGGGGAATGCGCCCCTGGGCGGCGAGCTCGGCGCCTCGTGGCCGGTGGTCACCGGTCATCGGACGTCTCCGCGCGGGCCGGGCCGAGGTCCATCGAGGTGAAGGAGTACGGTGCCCAGGGACCGGTGAGCTGCATCTCGATCCCCTGGCTCCGCAGCGCGTCGACGGCCGCGGTGAACTCCTCGCGGCGGTCCTCGGCGACGAGGTAGGCGCCGTTGAGCAGCATGACCTCCTCGCGGCCGGACAGTTGCGGGTCCTGCGGCCGGTGGCGGTGGCCGGCGACCGAGACCGACAGCAGGGCGGCGTGAATGTCCTCGGCACGCCGCGCCGCCCGGCGCCAGGCGTCCTCCCGGCCGCGCAGGCTCGCCCGGCGGCGTTCCAGGTACGCCCTTCCCGGGCTGTCGGTCTTCGCGGGCGCCTCCTCGGCGCGGGGAGCGTCCGTGCCCGGTTCGGCGTACGCCTTCACCCCCCACTCCCTGCACCCGGTGACGTGGGCGAGCAGCTCGGTGAAGTCGTCGTGCCTGCGCCGGAGCAGGTCGCGGACCTGGTCCTCGGTGCTGTAGACCGTCACCAGCCGGACCGGGGCCGTGGGAGCCTCCTCCGCCACGGCCTCCACGACGCGGTTGTGGGCGCGGGCCGTCCCCCCGACCCAGTCCAGGTCCTCCAGGGAACGTCGCAGCGGCTCCTCGCCGAACTCCTCCAAAGGCACCGGGCTCACGTACGCGACCAGGCCCTGGTGGGTGATCGCGCGCACCGGCGCTCCGGCCACGCCCACCACGTGACCCGGGAGGACGCGGCCCACGTCCCGGGCGATCGCGTAGAGATACGTGCCCGCCTCAGGCATCGCGCTCCTCCCTCGGCCTTGCGGCCCTTCTCGGCTCCCCGGCGTCATCGGGCGAACGGGCGCGCTCCCCCCTGCCGAGGGAACGGCGCCGGGTGCCCTCGCCGGTCTCCACAGTGGCCAGCCGCTCGCGGAGGACGCGGTTCTCCTCGACCAGGTCGCGATCGCGGGAGGTGAGCCACGGGTCGTGTTCCCACCAGTCGATCCCCAGCTCCCGCGCCGTGTCGACCGAGGCGATGAGCAGGCGCAGCTTGATGGTGAGCAGCTCGATGTCCAGCAGGTTCACCCGGATGTCGCCCACGATCACCACACCCCTGTCGAGCACCCGCTCCAGGATGTCGGCGAGGTTGCCGGACGACTCCCGCCCGCCGGGCGTCCCCCCGCCGTAGGACCGGGGGAAGGCGCCGCCGGGTCGCGTCACGTCGGCCACGTCAGCCCGCCTCGCCGCTGTCCGCCCGGCCGCGCCTGTAACGCCTCGCCCTGCGGTACGACAACAGGTCGCCGGCGGGGTCCATCTCGATCTGGTAGAGCGACAGCATGTCGCCCGACGAGGGGACGTGACGGTCCTCGACGACCTCGACCTCGACCAGCCAGCCGTCCTCGGTCCGTCGCACCAGCGTCACCCCCTCCGTGTCCTTCGCGGTCAGGCTGACGATGTGCCGCAACCCGGCCGCTCCGGCGGTCGCCGCCGACAGGGCGGGGGAACGCCGCCGCGGCTCCTTCGCGGGCTCGTCCTCGTCCTCGTCGAGGTCCTCGTCGAGGTCCTCCTCGTCCAGGTCCTCCTCGTACGGTTCCTCGTCCTCGAAGGCCTCGTCACCGGCGGTTCTGTAGGAATCGTCGGTGGAGCGTTCCTCACGGGTTCTGCGCCTGACAGGCACGCGATCACTCCCCTCGTCGTCTCCGTGCCGGTGCGGTCGTACCGGCTAGGCGATCATCTCTGTGAGAATCCGCTCCGCCGCCGCGGCCTCCTCCTCCTCGGAGATCTCGCCGCGGGCCCTGGCCTCCGCCAGTTCCTCCAGACGGCGCCTGACCGCCGCGGGACTCCGGAGTTCCTGCTCGGCCTGTTCCTGAAGCAGCTCCGCGAGCCGGATCAGCCCGCGCAACGGCGCGAACGGCAGTCCGAGGATCAGCCCCAGCGGTTCCACGATCGATCACCTTCCTTCACGTCCTGACGAAGTCGTACGCCGCCAGCGGACCGAGCAGGCGCAGCTCGACACGGCCGGCCCACCGGGTCCGGAACTCGTCCAGGGCCTCCTCGATCTCCGGCCGCCGGTCGGCGTCCGCGAGCAGGGCCACGTGGGCGGCGTCCTGCTCGTGGGTGGGCTCGCGCACGACGATGGAGACGCAGAGCGGGTCGAAGGTGTCGACCAGCGCGCCGGTGTCGGCCTCACGCTTGGCCGCGATCGACGTGTTGACCAGCTCTCCGATCCGCATCCTCGCGTCCCACGTCACCTCCTCGGGCTGTCCGCGGATCTCGTCGCGCAGCCGCGCGATCTCCGGGTTCTCGTCGAGCACCTCCCGCAGGACGGCCTGCTCGACGTAGCGCCCCTTCACGACGTACTCCACGCGTCCCTCCAGCTCGTTCAGCGTGGCGAGGAACTCGTCGTGGTAGGGGGCGAGCAGTTCGTCGACGACCGCCCGGGCGTCCGTCACCACCGCCCCGAAACGCAGGGGGAGCACGGGCACCTCCGCGGCGGTGGCGTCCAGCAGCCGCTGGTGGGCCATGAGGTCGGCCGGCCTGCCGAGGGGGCGGTCGGTGGAGATGCCGCTCACCAGGGCGGCGATCTCTTCGTGGCGCACCAGCTCGACCGCGTTGGGCGGGTCCCCCACCCCCCGGGTGCCCGGGGTCAGCTCGACGTCGGAGGGAATGATCCCGTACACGTAGGTGCCGGTCACGCGCCCGGGGGCGTCGGGTCCTCCGGACCGGGCCGTGGCGGCCCGATCACCGCGACCGGTGTCGTGCCGTCCGGCCGTCCTGGGGGCCTCGGTCCTGGACCTGCCGGTCCGGACCGTTCCGCGCTTTTCACTGGAACCGCGCATCTCACTCCTCCCTGCGCCGCTTGCGGCGGGGCGCCGGCTCGCGCTCCTCGCCGGCCTCCGCGAACTCGTCCTCGCCGGACTCGCCGCTCGTCAGGCCGCGGAGCTTCTCCTCTGCCGTGTCCAGCAGTCCCTGCGTCGCGCCCTTGACCTTTTTCCTGCTGCCGTTCTCCGTCATGCCCTCCACCAGCTCCGGCAGCCCCTTCTGGTTGCCGGTCTGGGTGAGGTCGAGGCGGTTGACGGCCTCGGCGAAGCGCAGGTAGGTGTCGACGTTGGCCACCACGACGCGTGCGTCGATCGTCAGCAGCTCGATCCCGACCAGGGAGACCCTGACGTAGGCGTCGATCACGAGTCCCTTGTCGAGGATCGTGTCGATGACGTCGGCCAGGCCCGATGAGGACCCATGGCCGCTCGCCCCGCCGCCCGAGGGCTGAACGATGGTCATGGCGTTTCCTCCCTGGTCTCCCCGGTCACGTACGGCTTGCCGCCTTGCGGCGGACGGGGCGCCTGGGCGCCTCCTTGGCGTTCTTGGGACCTGCGGTGCCGCGGCGCTGCGACGGGCGCTTGGGCTCTTCCTCTTCCTCCTCCTCTTCCTCGGGCTCCTCTTCCTCTTCCTCTTCCTCTATCTCGTCTTCGTCTTCTTCCTCGTCCTCGTCGGCCGCGCGCTCTTCCTCGGGCTCCTCTTCCTCTTCCTCTTCGAGTTCGTCCTCCTCGGGCTCCTCGGGCTCCTCCTCGGTCTCGGCGCGATCCTGCTCAGGGCCTCCGGGCCCCTCCTCCTCGGCCTTCTTCTTTTCCTCCTCCTCGCGGAGTGCCGTCTCCTGGTCCTTGACGACCTCGCTGTCGCGGATCTCGCCGCGCCACCCCTCCAACTCGTCGGGATGCAGGAGCACCCGGCTCATGACGTGCCGCCGGAAGTGCTTGAGCTCGAGGCGCGCGCGCCTGCCCTGGGCACGCCACAGGTTGCCGGTGCGCTCGAAGAGGCCCTGCGGGTAGTACTCCAGGACGAGCAGGATCCGGGTGAGCTCGGGAGCGACCTCGTGGAAGGTCACGGCGCCGTCGACGTGGCCCTTCTGCCCCTTCGACCGCCAGATGATCCGCCTGTCCGGCAGCTGTTCGAGGATCGTCGACTCCCAGATCCTGCGGGACCAGAAGACCTTCGCCGTCCACTCCAGTTTCTCGTCGGACTTCTGCTCGACGCCCTCGACCTTCTTCATGAAGCTCGAGAAGTCGCCGAACTGGGTCCACTGGTCGTAGACGACACGGACGGGGGCGCCGACGTCGATCGTCTCGATGATGTTGATCATCTTCAGCTTCCCGCTCTGACCACCCTTGCCGCCTCCGGTGAACTTCTTGACCAGGCCGCCGACCGCCATCTTGCCCAGCCCCTTCACCATGCCTCCGGCGATCGCCGTTTTGGGGTGTTTGGAGCCGGTCAGCGCGCTGATCAGACTGGATCCGCCGCTTCCGGCGTAGTCGGTCAGACGGCCGGTCACGCCTTCGACCTTTCCGCTCACCGACGACAGAGCCCGCTCTCCGAGGGCTCCCATGAGGTTGTGGAATTCCTGGCTGAGCCGGTTGGTGGGCGGCTCGTCGCCGCCCTCACGGTCGGGACGCTTTTTTGAGGTCTCGGCCATCAAGGTCACCCCCGTGCCCTGGCGGGCGTCGGCTTGCTGCGGGAAGAGGCCGATCCGCTCCGGGAGGGAGGCCGGCGCTTGGCCTTGGGCCGTGGCTCCTCTTCCTCTTCTTCGTCCTCTTCGTCCTCCTCGTCACCGGAGTCCCGGGGTGCCTTCCGGGTGGGCTTGGCCGCACCACGGCGTTTGGAGGAGGCGGGACGCCTGCGGACGGGCGGGGCTTCCTCTTCTTCCTCTTCCTCTTCTTCCTCGTCCTGCTCCTCCTCGTCGGTCTCCGGCTCCTCTTCGTCCTCCTCGTGTCGCCGGGCCTTCCTGCGGGACAGGATGCCCTTTATGCGCCCGCGGCGTCCCTTGGGCTCCTCGCCTTCCTCGCCCTCCTCGGGCTCCTCTCCCAGGTCCTCCAGGTCCTCCAGCGGGTTGCGCAGGGACTCCGCCCGGTCGTGAAGCCTGGTGCTCAGCGAGTCGATCTGCCTGCTCACCGCGGCCTTGGCGGCGGCCTTGCTCGCGTCCACGAGATCGCCCCGGACGCTTTCGGTGATCTTCGCCAGTTCCGGGGAGGAACTGAGCACCTTCAGCCCCTGCTGGAGAAGGTCGCCCTGGCCGGAGGTCAACCGGCCGGTCGCCCCGGCGGCGGCCAGCGCCATCGCCAGCCGTAGCTTCTGGCGTCGCCCCAGGAGGTAGCCGCCGGCTACGGCGAGGGCTATTCGTACTTCATTGTTCACGATCATCACTCCTTGTCGGCTGTCTCGTCGTGCGCTCCACCTCCCCGAGGGGTTTTCACCGGCACATCGCTAAGGAAGGCTGCATTGATGAGTTTTTATGCCTTTTCTTTTAAAGGCATAAAATCATTATATTTCGTAGGCCATAGATCTCCTTACCCTGAAAAATCTGAATAAGGGTATATATGGGTAAAAAGGTAACAAAAGGGGCATTGCTCTGGCCGGGGGTGTTCCGCGAGCTCTTTCGTGTCCTCCGCCGGAGTGCGCGCGCCCGTGTGGGGCGGGTGGGGGCGTGTCCGCCCTAACGCGGCGGCCCGATCACCGGGGACCCGCCACCCCCACGGGGGCCGGTGATCGCCGGCGGCCGTGACCTCGACCGGTGGCGACGGCTCACGATCGGCTTTTGAGAATTCATCGCGGAACATGATCCGTCGTTATTGTCAATGTCGCTCCGAATGGGTACGCGCGCCATTCGTCGATTCATGTCATGGCGGGGAGAGGATCCTCCGCGGCCGGAGTCCGGTCCCTCTCCGCCCCGGCCGCGCCGGGGACGGCCGGAGTCCGGCCTGGGGCCGCTCGGGAACATCGCGGGGCACGGCCGGCGGGCTCCGCACCGGTTCCCGCCCGCTCGCGGCACGGTTCGGCGCGTCGTGTGGTCCGGGGATCGTCCGGTCCGGAGAAAAAGGGAGAGGGAAGGCCCGCCCGGCCTCTGTTCCGAAGCGGAGGTTGAGGGTTCAATGATGTCGGGAATCCAACAGCGGCACTGTGTAACAAGTGAAGCCGGGTTCCTGGAAAGATTTGGTCAATTTTTCGCAGATTGGGAGAGCCAAGAGAGGAGAGAGTTGCCTGGAAAACGGGCACAACCACCTCGTTAACCCGTAAAGCGGAGGTATAGCCCTGGTGAAAAGATCGAGGGCCGGGTTCGCCGTGGTGGCCGTGGCGGTCGTCTCCGCCATGGTCGGCGGGCTCACGGGATGCGCACGTGCCGAGTTCACCTACGTTCGCCACGACGACGGGCAGACGTACTTCAAGGTTCCGGCGACCTGGCGGAAGGTCGACCAGGCGGCGCTGGACAAGGCGACCATCGGGGCCGATCCCGAATCGGCCACCGCGCGGCTGCGCAAGCAGCTCATCTGGTCGGCCGCCTACGACGCCCACGCCGAGCCGTCCGCCGACCACCTTCTCGGCTACGGCACCGGAGACGAGCCGTTCGTCTTCGCCCGGATCGCCAAGCTCCTCCCCGAGGAGCAGGACTCGTTGTCCCTGAACACCATGCGCAACTCCGTCCTGCCCGTCACCGAGACGGTGCGCAAGGAGTACGCGGAGATCCCCGGTTATCCGTTGCGGGACTTCGAGCTGCTCGCCGACGAGGTGCTCCAGCCGGGAGACGGCCTGCGCGGGGTGCACGTGCGGTTCAACTACGAGATCCAGGGGGCCGGGATCGAGACCTTCGACCTCACCTCCTACCTGGCCCAGGACGGCAAGCAGATCTCCACCCTGCTGATCCGTTGCTCGGCCGCCTGCTACCGGAAGCGCGCCGGGGAATTCGAGAAGATCGCGCAATCTTTCAAGGTCAAGCGGCTCGCCGGGTGAGGAGAAGCCCGTCCATGAAGTCACCTCCACCGCCTCCCAACTTCGAAGGACTCCGGGCTCCCGGCTCCGGGCCGACGGATCCGCATCCCGACAAGCGCAAGAAGATGCCGTTCTGGGACCGGATCAAATTCCTGCTCATCCTGACGATCATCTACTTCATCCTGGTGTGGAGTGAGATGGCCTCGTACGAGGGCATCATCACGTTCCGGGATGCGATGATCATCACCGCGATCGCGGCGCCGTGGATCTTCTGGCTCCTCGGGGCGGAGTTCCTGCGGCAACTCCACTTCTTCGTCAGCGAGCGGTCCGCCGGATACAACCGGTTCTGGACGCGCGGCGTGTTCGGCGGCTTCGAGCGCTGGACCCATCGCCGCTTCTCCGACTGGAACCGTTTCAGGATGGCGCGCGCCATCAAGTGGGCGTTCTGGATCGCGGTGCTCGCCCTCATCCTCGGCGAGGTGCTGGACACCTCTCCGGCGCTCGCGCTGTTCCAGGCGCCCGCGCTGCTCTGGCAGGCCCTGCCGTACATGGCGCAGCTCGCCTTCGCGTTCTTCTTCATCGCCTTCCAGTTCATCGGCCTGTTCTGGCTGCTGTCGCGGGGCGGCGTGGAGACGTACTTCCCCGACGACATCAAGACCCGCTTCACCGACGTCTGGGGCCAGGACCACGTCGTCGAGCGGGTCAAGGAGAACATCGTCTTCCTGGAGAGGCCGGACGCGATCGAGGAGCGCGGCGGCTACGTGCCCAGCGGCCTGCTGCTGTGGGGCCCGCCGGGCACCGGCAAGACCCTGATGGCCGAGGCGGTGGCCGGGGAGACCGGCAAGCCGTACGTGTTCGTCGACCCCGGCGCGTTCGTCAACATGTTCATGGGCATCGGCATCCTGAAGGTGAAGTCGCTGTTCAGGAAGCTGCGCAAGCTCTCGCTGCGGTACGGCGGCGTGATCGTCTTCTTCGACGAGGCCGACTCCCTCGGCAAGCGCGGCTCGCTGGCGCAGCAGGGCCCCAGGGGCGCCCCCGGGTTCTCCCCGCACACCGCCGGATGCCACGGCTTCGGCTACCTCAGCGAGGACACCCGCTGGCTGCTGACCCGCCAGGGCGCGGCCGAGCCGAAGGAACCCGACACCGGCCGCAGCCGCTTCATGATGGGCGGCATGGGCGGGGGCGGCGGCGACCCGGGCACGCTGCAGGCGCTGCTCACCGAGCTGTCCGGCCTGAAGAAGCCGAGGGGCATCGTCAACCGGCACGTGCGAAGGCTCTTCGGCATGCGGCCCAAGCCGCCGCCGAAGTACCGGATCCTGGTCATGATGGCCACCAACATGCCCAACTCGCTGGACGAGGCGCTGCTGCGGCCGGGCCGCATCGACCGCATCTACAAGGTGGGCTACCCGTCGAAGGCGGGCCGGGTCCGCACCTACCGCGGTTACTTCGACAAGGTCGACCACGAGCTGACCGACGCGCAGCTGGACAAGCTGGCGACGATCACGCCCTACGCCACCGGTGCCACGATCAAGGACCTGGTGAACGAGTCTCTGATCACCGCGATCCGCGACGGCCGGGAGACCATCACCTGGTCGGACGTGACCCGCGCCAAGCGGCTCAAGCAGCTCGGGCCGCCCGAGGACGTGGAGTACATCGAGCGCGAGCGGCACGCCGTGGCCGTGCACGAGGCCTGCCATGCCGTGGCGGCGTACCGCACCCGCTACCACCTCGAGATCGACATCGCCACGATCGAGAAGGGCGCCGACTATCTCGGCATGGTCGCGAGCATCAAGCCCGAGGACCAGTTCACCCGCTGGAAGTCCGAGCACGAGGCCGACATCATGGTCTCGCTCGCCTCCCTGGCGGGGGAGCGGATGTTCTTTGGCGACGACAACTCCTCCGGTGTTTCCGGCGACCTGTTCTCCGCGACGTACCTCACCGCGCTGATGGAGGCGCACTGGGGCATGGGCCGCGGGGTGACCTCGGTGCCCGCGCTGCAGGAGCTGGAGATCATGGGCGGCAAGTCGATGCCCAAGCCCGGCGGCGGGGGGATCGGCTTCACCAAGGCGCCGGGCGGCGGCCAGCCGCTCGCACCCGACGTGCTGGGCGAGCGCATCGAGTTCAACCTGGTGGGCCTGCTCGACCGGACCGAGGAACTGCTGCGCGAGCACCGGCGGGACGTCCTGTGCCTGGCGCACGCGCTGGAGGCGCACAAGACGCTCAACGGTGACGACGTGGTCGCGATCCTGGAACGCAGGCGGGGGCCGTTGATCGACGGCTCCGTCTACCTCTCGGAGGACTTCTACGACGAGATCGAGGAGTATCACCTGGAGGCGGCGCGGGCGCACCGCGAGCACAGCCACGTGGCGCGCGCCCTGCCCGTCCCGCCGGCGCTGCCCCGGCTCGAACCCGCCGCGGTCGTCCACGGCGCGGTGCTCACGGGCAACGGTCACGGTTCCACGGTGTCGAGCACGGTGCCGGGTATGGTGCCGGCCGCTGTGTCCCCGGCGTCCCCGGCGTCCCCGGCGGCCATGGCCGAACCCGACTTCGTGCCCTGGGGCGACGACACCCCGGTGCGCCGCCCGTCACCGCCGTCGCCCACGCCGCCGCCCGCCGCCCCCGCGACGCGCGGCGGGAAACCGCGGACGGTGTTCGTGATCGCGGCCAGCCTGGCCGCGCTGGCGACCTTCACGGCACTGGGCACCTACGCGCTCAACGGCGGGACGGTCGCGCTGGGCCGGGCCGGCTCGCCGGATTCCGGCACGCTCGTGGTGGTGGTCGTCGCCGTGCTGGCGGCGATCGTGGGGGCGGCGATCGTGGCGGCGGTCACCCGGGGGTCGCAGGCGGCCAGGGCCAGGGCCGAGGCCCAGCGGGACAGCGCCGTGGAACGGGCCCAGCTGCTCGCCGCGGCGATGGACCCCGAGGTCGCCATGCGGATCCTCGGCTACAACGGCGACGGCGAACGGCCCCCGCGCTGAGGATTCCCGGCGGGTCGCGGAATTTCCGACAGGCGACGAGTGGCGAGAAACGAGCGACGAGTGACATGGAAGCGAGGCGACGAGCGGCGAGAAACGAGATGACGAGCGACGAGGCAACGAGCGCCGATGACGGGCGACGAGTGACGGGCGACGAGCACAGCCCGCCGGGCCGAGGCCGCGGGCGGGCTGTGGTCGGAGGTTCCGGGGAAACCGTGAGGCAGGTCTCCCCGGAGGTCCGTCAGTCGAACTCGCCGTCCTTCACGCCGCCGACGAAGGCGTCCCACTCGCTCCGGGTGAACGCCAGCGCCGGGCCGCCCGGATCCTTGGAGTCGCGGACGAGGTAGAGGTGGTCGGAGTCGGCCTTGTGGACGGCGACCGCCGCGTCACCGGGGACGACCGCCACCTCCACGCAGTTGCCTCCGTTGGTGCTGCGGACGCTCTTACGCCACTGGGCGCCGGACAGATCCATCGTGGACCCTCGCACTTTTTCTTCCTTCGGGTACTAGGGGGTGGAAAACCTTCTCGCCATCTGGGCGATGAAGGCCGCCGACGCCTCCTGACTGAGAGCCATGGCGCAGAGGCTCTCGAACATGGAGGCGTATCGGCTGACTTGCGCGGGGTCGTCCGGCACGTTCCCGCTCGCGGCCTGCTCCAGGTAGAGCAGGTCGGGATCCTCCGGTTCGGGGAAGCTGAGCAGGCAGAACTGGCCGTCCATCGCGGGGTGGGCCCCCGCGGAGAACGGGATGACCCGTATCTCCACGTTGGGCAGTCCGCTGAGGTGGACGAGATGCTCCAGCTGCTCCGACATGATGTCGCGACCGCCGATCCGACGCCGGATCACCGCTTCGTCGAGCACGGCTACGAGGTGGATCGGGTCACCGGGTCCGTGCAGCAACCGCTGACGCGAGATGCGCACGGAGACCGTCTCCTCGACCTTGGAGGGGGTCTGCACTACTGAGGTCGCCTCGGTCACCGCGCGTGCGTACGGTTCGGTCTGCATCAGGCCGGGGACGACCAGCGGCTCGTACGAGCGCACGAGCGACGCCTCCGCCTCGAGCCCGATGTAGGAGTCGAAACCGGGTTTCAGGGTCTCGCGGTGGGGGTGCCACCAGCCCCGCCTCCTGGCTTCGACGGCCATCTGGATCAGGGAGTCTCGAGCCTCCCCGGTCACGCCGTACACATCGGTGAGGGCCGACACGTCCGAGGGGCGAGGCCGGGACAGGCCCGTCTCGTACCTCCAGACGGTGGTGTCGGTGGAGCCGATCCGCTCGGCCACCTCCACCCGCGTCAGCCCGCTGTCCTTTCGCAGACGGCTCAGTTCAGCCATCAGACGGCGATGACGGGCCGTGGGGCTGCGTCGAGAAGCCACGCATCTACCTCCCTCCGTCCTTTGATAGCAAATCTGTGGAATCCCAACATGAGGTATTGCAGTCCTTGATAGAACAGTTCACCGTGAGTGAGTGTGCCATCTCACAGGGCGATGTGCATGGAATATGCGTGTCAGGGAGTGAGGTCAATCATGACGACCGGACGGCGGGCCGTCTCACCCCGATCAACGGTGACCCTCAAGGGGGTCCCGGAGTCGGTGTCGGTGGCGCGGAGCCGGGTCAGGGAGCTGCTCGGTGAGGGGCACCCCGCGTCCGACGACGTCGTCCTCCTGGTGAGCGAGGTGGTGACGAACTCGGTGCTCCACTCCGGTTCCGGAGGGGGCGGCGAGGTCGCGATGACGGTGGCGGTGGGGTCGGCCGCGGTGCTGGTCGAGGTCTGCGACGCCGGGTCCGGGGCGTCGGCGCCGCACGTGCGCAACGACCCGGAGGCGGAGGGCGGGCGGGGCATGTTCCTGGTGGATCTGCTCGCCGACAACTGGGGCATCCAGGACGACGCCCCCGAGGGGTCCAGGACGCTCTGGTTCGAGGTCGTCTTCTGAACCTCTCTCGTTCTCACCCCGCTCCTTTCCATGGCGCGGAGCCGAGTTCCCGCCGCCCCCAAAATTTGGGCCTTTGCTAATCAACGCGGCTGTTTGACTCTCGGTGGAGGCACGCGACAAAACCCTAGAGTGCGTGCCTGAGGAGGACGCAGGTGAGACGCCGTCTGATCGTGGTGTTCGCCGCCTTGGCGCTGTTGTGCCTCGGTGTGACCGGGGCGGGAGCCTCGGCCGAGCCACAACCGAACAGCCAGTACAAGGTCCAGGGGCCGAGCACCGCCCAGCAGCGAAGCGCGGTGGCCGCCACCGGTGCCGCGATCGACCAGGTCGACCCCGACTCGGTCGTGATCACCGCCAGCGAGGCCGAGGTCGCCGAGGTCAAGAAGCTCGGCTACACCGTCACGAAGATCCCCAGGTCGTTATACCCGACCGGGCCGGAGCAGCGCTCCGACTTCCCGTCGGCGGACTCCGGCTACCACAACTACGCCGAGATGACCGCCGCGGTGAACCAGATCGTCGCCGACCACCCGACGATCGCCCGCAAGATCAGCTACGGCACCTCGTACGAGGGACGCGACCTGATCGCCGTGAAGATCAGCGACAACGTCGCCACGGACGAGAACGAACCCGAGGTGCTGTTCACCCACCACCAGCACGCCCGCGAGCACCTGACCGTCGAGATGGCGATCTACCTGCTCAACCTGTTCACCGACGGGTACGCCACCGACAGCCGCATCGCCAACCTGGTCAACGGCCGCGAGATCTGGATCATGCCGGACCTCAACCCCGACGGCGGCGAGTACGACATCGCCACGGGCTCCTACCGCTCCTGGCGCAAGAACCGCCAGCCCAACTCCGGTTCCTCGGCCGTGGGCACCGACATGAACCGCAACTGGGGCTACAACTGGGGCTGCTGCGGCGGCTCCTCCGGCTCCCCCTCCAGCGACACCTACCGGGGCTCGGCGGCCGAGTCGGCCCCCGAGGTGCGGGCGGTCGCCAACTGGGTGCGCAGCCGGGTCGTCGGCGGCGTGCAGCAGATCAAGGCGCACATCGACTGGCACACCTACAGCGAGCTGATCCTGTGGCCGTACGGCTACACCTACAACGACACCGGCCCCGGCCTGACCCAGGACGACCGCGACGCCCACGCGGCCCTGGGCCAGAACATGGCCTCCACCAACAACTACACCCCCCAGCAGGCCAGCGACCTCTACATCACCGACGGCACGATCGACGACTGGCTGTGGGGCGTCTACAAGATCTTCAGCTACACCTTCGAGATGTACCCGGTCAGCTCCTCGCCGGGCTTCTACCCCCCCGACGAGCAGATCGTCCCGCAGACCACCCGCAACCGGGAGGCCACGCTGCGCTTCCTGGAGTACGCCGACTGCGTCTACCGGATCATCGGCAAGGAGTCGCAGTACTGCGGCACCGGCACCCCGCCGGTGACCGTCTACTCCGACGAGTTCGAGACGGCGACCGGCTGGACGACCAACCCGTCCGGGACCGACACCGCCACCTCCGGCCAGTGGGAGCGCGGCGACCCGGCGGCCACCACCTCCAGCGGCGCCAAGCAGCTCGGCACCACCGTCAGCGGCACCAACGACCTGGTCACCGGCAGGCTCGCGGGCGCCTCGGCCGGCGAACACGACATCGACGGAGGCATCACCAGCATCCGGTCACCGGCCATCACCCTGCCGTCGACCGGGACGCTGAACCTGTCGCTGTCGTGGTATCTGGCGCACGGTTCCAACGCCTCCAGCGCCGACTTCTTCCGGGTGAAGGTCGTCGGCTCCACCACCACCCAGGTGTTCCAGCAACTCGGCGCGGCCTCCAACCGCAACGGTGCCTGGGCCGTGGCCACCGCCGACCTGTCCGCCTTCGCCGGGCAGAGCGTCCGGATCCTGATCGAGGCCGGTGACGCCTCCGGCGCCTCCCTGGTCGAGGCCGGGGTCGACAACGTCAAGATCACCCAGCAGCCCTGATCCTTCCTCGGGGCGTCTCCACCGGGGGCGCCCCGAGCTTCAGGCGCGGCAGACCAGCTCGCCGTGGAGCAGCGACAGCCAGCCGTCCGGCTCCCCGGCCCAGGCCCGCCAGCCCTCCGAGACGCGGCGCAGGTCCTCCTGGGCGGCGGCGCCCGAGGCGAGCGCCTGGCGGGCCATGTCGGACTCCAGGATCCGCTCGGCCCACATGCCGCCCCACCACGCGCGGTCGTCGGGAGTGGCGAAGCACCAGGTCGAGGAGGTGGCCGAGACGTCGGTGAACCCGGCCGCGTGCGCCCACGACAGCAGCCGCCGTCCCGCGTCGGGTTCGCCGCCGTTGGCCCTCGCCACCCTCTGGTACAGGTCCAGCCATTCGTCCAGCTCGGGCGTCTCGGGGAACCAGGCGAACGCGGCGTAGTCGCTGTCGCGCACCGCGACGATCCCGCCCGGCCTGCAGACCCGCCGCATCTCGCGCAACGCCCGGACCGGGTCGCCGACGTGCTGCAGCACCTGGTGGGCGTGGACGACGTCGAAGGTGTCGTCGGGAAACTCCAGCGCGTGCGTGTCCGCCACGGCGAACGTGATGTCGGAGCGCCCGCGCCGCGCCGCCTCCGCGCGGGCCGGCCCGAGTGCCGCCTCGGTGATGTCGACCGCGGTGACCGCGCCGGGCGCGATCCGCTCCGCCAGGTCGACGGTGATGGTGCCCGGCCCGCAACCCACGTCCAGCAGCGTCATGCCCGGCTTCAGGTGCGGCAGGAGGTGGGCCGCCGAGTTCTCCGCCGTACGCCACCTGTGTGACCTGAGCACGGACTCGTGGTGCCCGTGCGTGTATATGGCGTCCTTGCCGGTCATGAGGTCCTCCCCGTTCTCGTCCGCTGGTCGGACCATAACACGGGTCTCATATTTCAAGAAAAATAGTCTCACCATATGAGCGTCATGAACGTGGCGGGAACCACCCGCGGGTGGCGTCAGGGCATGCGAAGGGCCGGTACCGGCACGTCCGGCCGGTACCGGGCGACGTCAGGGACGTCAGGCGCGTCAGAGGCGGAACCCCAGGTCGGGGACGATCTCGGCGACGTCCATCTGGGCCTTCTGAAGCCTGCCCGAATGGTCCCAGTTCATCGCCTGCCACCGGGTGAACTGGTCGAGGACCCACATCCCCGACTGGCGACTGCCGTTGCCCGACTTGCCGTTGCCGCCGAAGGGCAGGTGGGCCTCCGCGCCGGAGGTGGAGTTGTTGACGCTGACCATGCCCGCGCCGATGCCCTCGCGGAAGCGGAAGGCCGACGCCGGGTCGGTGGTGTAGATGGACGAGGAGAGCCCGTAGCCGGGGAGGTTGGCCAGGTCGACGGCCTCGTCCAGCGTGCCGAAGGACGTCACGCCGACGATGGGACCGAAGGTCTCCTCCAGGAAGAGCCGGTCATCGGGACGGACGCCGTCCACGACCACCGGGTGGTAGTAGAGGCCGCCGTCCCCGGTGAAGTCGCCGCGCGGGTTGTCCGGGGTGATGCGGCCGACGGGACCGGAGACGACCGTGTGGTGCGGCTGGATCCAGCCCAGATACTCCTCGTAACGCGAGGCGAACCTCCGGTCGAGCAGCGGCCCGCACAGCACGTCCCCCGCGGGGTCGCCGACCGCGGCCCCGGCCACGGCGTGTGCGTAGCGGCGGAGGAACTCCTCGTGGACGCTCTCGTGCACGATCACCGTGCCGAGCGACGTGCAACGCTGCCCGGCGGTGCCGAAGCCGGCGAACAGTGCGCCCTCCACGGCGAGGTCGAGGTCGGCGTCGGGCATGACCACCATCGGGTTCTTGCCGCCCAGCTCCAGGCAGGGGGACTGCAGGTGGCGCCCGCACAGTTCGCCGACGCGGCGGCCCACCTCGGTGGAGCCGGTGAACCCGACCTTGTGCACCGTGCCCTCGGCCAGCGCCGCCTCCAGGCCCTCGAACGTCGCGGCGCCGTCGGCGAGGACCAGGTTCAGCACGCCGTCGGGCAGGCCGGCCGCGGTGAACAACCGGTAGAGCGCGTGCGCGGAGGCCGCCGCGTACTCGGCGGGCTTCCACACCACCGCGTTGCCGCACAGCAGCGCCGGGACGAGGTACCACGACGGCACCGCGACCGGGAAGTTGCCCGCGGTGATCACCGCGGCCACCCCCACGGGGACCCGGAAGGTGAACAGGTTCTTGTCCGGCATCTCCGAGGGAACCGTCTGCCCGTACAGCCGCCTGCCCTCGCCGAGGAAGAAGTCGCACGTGTCGACGATCTCGCGTACCTCGCCCAGCGCCTCGGCGTACGGCTTGCCGATCTCGCGGGTGACCAGGCGGGCCAGCTCTTCCGCGTTGGCCTCCACCAGACGTCCGATCGAGGCGACCACCCGTCCCCGGACGGGCGCGGGGACCCGCGCCCACTCCCGCTGCGCGGTGGCGGCCGTGCGGCACGCGGAGGAGAACGTGCTCGCGTCCGCCAGCCGGACCCGCGCGACCACCTCGTCCCCGCGAGCCGGGTTCACCGACTCGTAGGCCGTGCCGCTGGACGTTTCTTTTCCGCCGATGACGGAGACGATCTCGCTGGTCACCTTCGACCTCCCGGTGTCGACCTGTGACCGCATTCTCCCCGCGTCGGGGGAGGCCGTCACATCGACCGGGAGGGCGTTCGCGTCGTCTCCCCCAGCGGCCCGTCCGTCACGCCGTCCGTCACGGTGTTCGTCGCATCGTCCGCCGTGTCGTCCGTCACGTCGTCCGCACGCCGTCCGTCAGGCCATCCGGAAATCGGCGAAGTCGAAACCGGGGGACACGACGCAGCTCACCAGCACGCCCTCGGCCCCGGCCGGGCGGGCGGCCTGCCAGGTGCCGCCGGGCAGCACGGCCTGGAGGACCTGCCCCTCCTCCACCAGCGGCCCCAGGGTCACGGTGGAAGGTGGCTGGCCCTCGTGACCGCCGAGGATCAGCGTCAGCGGGCCGCCCCGGTGCCAGAACCACACCTCGTCGGAGGCGACCACGTGCGGGCGCGACTCCTCGCCCGGCTCCAGCAGGAAGTAGATGCCGGTGGCGGTGGCCCGCGTGCCGGCGTACCCGGGCGGGGTGAGGTCGACGGAGGTCCTCCAGGTCTCGCGGAACCAGCCGCCCTCGGGGTGCGGCAGCAGGTCAAGGGCCTCGGCGAGCGGAGGACGCGAAAGGGTCGTCATCGCACTGATTCTAGGGACCCGGTCCCGGAGGGTGCGCCGTGGGACGACGGTTGAGGACGGGCCCGGATTTGTCGGCGGGGTTGGCTAGGTTCGGTCCGTGATCGAACGGTGGAACCGGGATCAGGTGCTGGCGCTCGCGCCCGACGCCTCGTCCCAGAAAGCGGCCCGGGGGATCTCCTCTCCCGGCAAGTGGTCGGGGTCCGGAGCCACCGCCGACGCGGTGTGGGGCGAGTGCGCGGGCAGCGGCTCCAAGCCCTACCGGACGTGTGTCGACCTGTCCGAGCCCGCCTACCGGTGCAGCTGCCCCAGCAGGAAGTTCCCGTGCAAGCACGCTCTCGGCCTGCTGCTCCTGTGGTCGGCCGACGGTGTCCCCGCCGCCGGGGAGCCCGCCGACTGGGTGGGCGAGTGGCTCGACGGGCGGCGAGGCCGCGCGGCCAGGGCCGCGGAGGCGGGGACGGCTCGCGCCGCCAAGGCCGCCGAGGCCGGTCCCGCGGACGGCCGCCGGGCAGCGCGGCGCGAGCAGCGGGTGACCGCGGGGCTGTCGGATCTGGAGCGCTGGCTCGCCGACCAGATCAGGCAGGGCATCGCCGGGTCACGGCGCCACGACCTGTGGGACGACCTGGTCAAACGCCTGGTCGACGCCCAGGCGCCCGCCGTCGCGGGCTCGCTGTCCCGCCTCGGCGCCGTGCTGGACGGCGACGACTGGCCCGCCCGCCTGCTCGGTGAGTACGCGCTGCTGCACCTGCTCTGCGTGGCCCACCGCCGTCTTTCCTTCCCGGACGGCGACGGGGCCGGTTCCCAGGGGGCGGATCGGGAAACGGCTCCCGCCGAGCTTCTCGAAAGGGTGCGCGACCGGATCGGCTTCCCGGTGACGAAGGAGGAGGTGCTCGCCCGCGGTGCCGTCCGCGACCGGTGGGACGTGCTGGGACGGCGCGACGAGGAGCACGACCGGCTGATCGCGCGCCGGGTCTGGCTTCGCGGGCGCGCGACGGGCCGGGCGGCCCTGGTGCTCTCCTTCGCCCCGGTCGGGCAGGCCCTCGACGCCTCGCTCGTCACCGGCACGACCATCGACGCCGACCTGGCGTTCTATCCCGGTTCGGCCCCGCTGCGCGCGGTGGTCGCCGCCCGTCACGATCCCGCTTCCCGTGACGCCGTCCAGCACGGTGCCGCTCGTCACGACCCCGTTCCGGACGATCCCGCCGGGGACGAACACCTCGGCGACGACGCCGTCCGGGACGAACCCGCCGGTGATGACGCCGCCCGTCGGCATGCCGCCCGTCACCGTGTCACCCCGGCCGGTCCGCCGCCCGGCTCGACCGTCGAGCAGGCCCTCGACGAGGTGGCCGAGGCACTGGCCGGTGACCCCTGGCTCGACTCCTGGCCGCTCGTGCTGGCGGGGGTGACTCCCGCGGGGAGCGGTTCGCGGCTCCTGGCCGGGCCCTCCGGCGGGCTGCCGCTCCACCCGTCCGCGGGCACCCCGTGGCGGCTGGTCGCCACCTCCGGCGGTCACCCGCTGACCGTCGCCGTCGAATGGACCCCGAGGGGACTGCGTCCCCTCACGACCTGGGACGAGGAAGGCCGGGTGATCGTCCTGTGAGCGCCTCCGCCGAATGGGAGGACCTGGTGTCCGCCGCGCTCGTCGGGACCGACCGGCGCCCCCTGCCCGGTCAGGGGGCGAGCGAGGTCGAGCTGCTCGGGCGCGCGGCCGTGCACACGCTGCGGATGCGCGCCGGGCGGAGGCCGGTCGTCCCGGCCGAGTCGCCTGCCGTCGCGGCCCCCGAGGAGCAGCCCGCGGTCTCGCGCGCCGCGGGCGACAGGCTCGCCCGCATCCTCGGCGGTGAGCAGCCGAGGCTGCTCACCGAGTGGCTGGAGACCGCGGCCGCGCGCGGATACCGCCTCTCGCCGCACCTGCTGCCCGAGCTTCTCGACCACGCGGCCAAGGATCGGTCGATCCGCCCGCACCTCGGGGTCCTGGCCGGAAACCGGGGACGCTGGCTGGCGGGACTGAACCCGGCGTGGGGCTTCCTGCTGGAGGAGGTCACCGGGGTCGCCGGCACCGGCGCCGACGGGGCCTCCCAGGTCTGGGAGTTCGGCACCTCCGGTGACCGCCGCGTCCACCTGGGAGCGCTGCGGGCGGCCGACCCGGCCAGGGCGAGGGAGCTGCTCGCCGCCACCTGGGAGAAGGAGACGCCCGACGACCGGGCGGCGTTCCTGGAGGTCCTCGTCACCGGGCTCTCACCCGACGACGAGCCGTTCCTGGAGGCCGCCCTCGACGACCGCCGCCGCGAGGTCCGCCATCGGGCCGCCGACCTGCTCACCCGGCTCCCCGAGTCGCGCCTGGCCCTGCGCATGGCCGAGCGGGCCGCCCGGTACGTCACCGTCGTCGACGGCGAGATCCACGTCGACCCGCCGGTGGCCTGCGACAGCGCCCTGGAGCGCGACGGTGTCCGGGCCAAGGCGCCCCGGGGGATCGGCCAGCGGAGCTGGTGGCTGCAGCAGACCGTGGCCCGCACCCCGCTCGGCGTCTGGCCCAGGCTGCTCGGACGGCCGCCCCGCGATCTGGTCCGGATGAAGATCGTCGACTGGGGTCGCGAGGTCATGGCCGGCTGGGTCAGGGCCTCCGTCCTCCAGGCCGATCCGGAGTGGGCGCTGGAGCTTTTCGCCTGGGATCCGCTCGCCGACCTGCTGGCCGCGCTGCCCCGTGACAAGCAGGAGATCGTCGCGGCCGACTTCGTCCGGCGGCACGGCCTGGACGGCCAGCTGATCATGGTTCTCGGCGGGGCCGCGGCTCCCTGGGGGCCCACCCTGGCCACGGCCGTCCTCCAGAAGATCATCGATGTTTCCGGGACCCAGCCGTGGAACCTCGGGGAGCTGACCAAGCTCGCCGGTGAACGCATCGACCCCGCCCTGCACGGCATGGCCGGGCGGCTCTCGCCGGAGCCGTCCATCCAGGAGGTCGCCGCCCTCCTGCGTTTCCGTGACGACATGTTGAAGGAGCTCACGTAGTGACAACGGTTCTGCGGGCCCATGCCGAAGACCAGTACGCCGAGGAGCTGGCGATCCTGGCCAAGGGCGACGACCGCCCCCGCCCGCCGGGGTGGAAGCTGTCCCCCTGGGCGGTGACCGCCTACGTCCTCGGCGACGGGGACCAGATCAGCCCCAAGTACATCGGGCCGCGGCGCATCGTCGAGGTGGCCGTGGCGACGCTCGCCACCGACCGCGCGCTGCTGCTGCTCGGCGTGCCGGGCACCGCCAAGACCTGGCTGTCCGAGCACCTGGCCGCCGCGATCAGCGGTGACTCCACCCTCCTGGTGCAGGGAACGGCCGGCACCGCCGAAGAGGCCGTCCGCTACGGCTGGAACTACGCCAGGCTGCTGGCCGAGGGCCCGTCCATGGAGGCGCTCACGCCGAGCCCGGTGATGCGGGCGATGGCCGAGGGGCGGCTCGCCCGCGTGGAGGAGCTGACCCGCATGCCCTCCGACGTCCAGGACGCGCTGATCACCGTGCTGTCGGAGAAGACGCTGCCGATCCCCGAGCTCAACCGGGAGGTCCAGGCCGCGCGCGGTTTCAATATCATCGCCACCGCCAACGACCGGGATCGCGGCGTCAACGACCTGTCGAGCGCGCTGCGCCGCCGGTTCAACACCGTCGTGCTGCCGGTTCCCGCCACCGCGGAGGAGGAGGTGGACATCGTCTCCCGGCGGGTCGGCCAGCTCGGCCGCTCCCTGGAGCTGCCCGAGACCCTCACCGGTCTGGAGGAGATCCGCCGCGTCGTCACGGTCTTCAGGGAACTGCGCACCGGCGTCACCGAGGACGGCCGCACCAAGGTCAAGTCCCCCAGCGGAACGCTCAGCACCGCCGAGGCCATCTCCGTCCTCACCAACGGCATCGCCCTGGCCGCGCACTTCGGTGACGGGGTGCTCCGCCCCTCCGACGTGGCGGCCGGCATCGTCGGCGCCGTGATCCAGGACCCGGTCTCCGACCGCGTCGTCTGGCGCGAATACCTGGAGACCGTGGTGCGCGAGCGCCAGGACTGGCGCGACTTCTACCGGGCCTGCCGTGACGCGGGCTGAGGCGACGGCCCCCGGGACGGGCGTGTTCCCGGTCCTCGCGTCCCCGCTTCCCGCGTCGCCGGTGTCGTCGGCGGCGGTCCCCCGGCCGGGCGGGGGGCACGGATGAGCGTCTCCGTGCTGGGCATCCGGCACCACGGCCCGGGGTCGGCGCGGTCCCTGCGCGACGAGCTCGAACGTCTCAAGCCGGACGTCGTGCTCATCGAGGGCCCGCCCGAGGCCGACGAGCTGGTCACGCTGGCCCATGACCCCGATCTCCAGCCGCCGGTCGCGTTGCTCGCCCACGTGCCGGGCGAACCGGCCACGGCCGCGTTCTGGCCGTTCGCGGTGTTCTCCCCCGAGTGGCAGGCGATCCGCCACGCCGTCGAGGCGGGCGTCCCGGTCCGCTTCTGCGACCTGCCGGCCGTGCACAGCCTCGCCTCCCGTCCCGGCGCGAGCGGTCACGCGGAGCCGGGGGAGACCGGTGACGCCGGACCGGCGCAACCCCGGGAGGGGGAGACTCCGGAGGGCGCCGGGGCGCGGGGACCGGGCGGGATGGTCCCCGGCTCCCCGGGGGAGACGACCGGTGGTGAGAGGGACGGCCACACGGACGGCGACACGGACGGCGACACGGACGGCGACGCGGGCGGTGAGCCGGACGATGCCGCCTCGGCGGCCGTGCGGATCGATCCGATCGGGGCTCTCGCCCGCGCCGCCGGGTACGACGACCCGGAGCGGTGGTGGGAGGACGCGGTCGAGCACCGTGGCGACACCCCGTTCCACATGATCGCCCAGGCCATGGAGGCCGTCCGCGAGGGGCATGTCGCCGACGAGTACGAGGCGCGGCGCGAGGCCTTCATGCGTCGCACGATCCGCAGGGCGGTCAGGGACGGGTTCGAGCGGATCGCCGTGGTCTGCGGGGCCTGGCACGTCCCCGCGCTGGCGGGCACGGCGCGCGAGGGCGCGCCGTGGGGGGCCGGGCTGCCCACCGTGAAGGCCGACGACGCGCTGCTCAGGGGGCTGCCCAAGGTCAGGGCCGAGATGACCTGGGTGCCGTGGACGTACGGGCGGCTGGCCGCCTGGAGCGGGTACGGCGCGGGAGTGACCTCCCCGGGCTGGTACCACCACCTGTTCGCCTCACCCGACCGGCCGGTCGAGCGGTGGCTGACCGGGGCGGCCGGGGTGCTCCGCGAGGAGGACCTGCCGGTCTCCTCCGCGCACGTCATCGAGGCGGTGCGGCTCGCGGAGAGCCTGGCCGTGCTCAGGGGACGGCCGCTGGCCGGGCTGGCGGAGGTCACCGAGGCGGTCAGGGCGGTGCTGTGCGAGGGCGACGACCTGCCGGTGGAGCTGATCCAGCGGCGCATGGTCGTGGGGGAGCGGCTCGGCCAGGTGCCCGACGCCACCCCGATGGTCCCTCTCCAGCGCCACCTGCGCGAGGAGCGGCGGCGGGTGAAGCTCAAGCCCGAGGCGCTCGATCGGGAGTACGACCTCGACCTGCGCAAACCCCTCGACCTGGAGCGCAGCAGGCTGCTGCACCGGTTGCGCCTGATCGGCGTCGACTGGGGCACTCCCCGCGAGAGCAGGGGCAAGGGCACCTTCCGCGAGTCGTGGTCGCTCGCCTGGCGGCCCGAGTTCGACATCGACCTGATCGAGGCGGGCGCCTGGGGCACGACCGTCCCCGCGGCGGCCGCCGCCCGCGTCCGCGACCTCGCCGACGGGGGAGGGCCGTCCGGCCCGGCCACCCGGGGCCGGGCGCCCGGCGGGAAGTCCGGCCCGGGGACGGCCGGTCCTGGAGGAAACGGCCCGGGAACGGCCGGTCCTGGAGGGAGCGGGCCGGGCGGGAGGGGAGGGTCCGGCGGCACGTCCGGTGGCGTCACGCTGGCCGGGCTCACCGGCCTGGTGGAGCGCTGCCTGCTCGCCGACCTGCCGGAGGCGCTGCCGCACGTGCTCGACGCCCTGTCGGCGCGGGCCGCGCTCGACGGTGACGTCACGCACCTGATGGCCGCGCTCCCCGCGATGGTCCGCGCCCAGCGCTACGGCGACGTGCGCGGCACCCCCGCCACCGGCCTGGTCACCATCGTCGAGGCCATGATCACCAGGATCTGCGTCGGCCTCGGCGGGGCCGTCACCGGTCTCGACGACGACGCCGCCCGCGACCTGATCCGCCACATCGACGCCGTCCACGCCGCCGTCGCCCTGCTCGGCACCGGATCCGTCCGCCCGGACGGTTCCCCTGCCCTCGGCGGTCCCGGGCAAATCGACGGTTCCGGGGAAGGAGAAAGGGATGTGTCCGAGGGCGCGGGCGCGGGTGGCTCGCGAGCCCCGGGAGATTCGGCCGGTTCCGGGGAGGAGACGCCGCAGGGCCGGTGGCTGGTGGCGCTGCGCGGGGCCTCCGGCCGCGCCGACCTGCACGGGCTCATCGAGGGACGGCTCACCAGGATCCTGCTGGACGCCGCCGACCTCGACACTGCCGAGGTGGGACGGCGGATGTCGCGGGCGATGTCGGCGGGGCACCCGCCGGCCAGGGCGGCCGCCTGGATCGAGGGGTTCCTGGCCGGGGGCGGGCTGCTGCTCGTGCACGACCCCCGGCTGCTCGGGCTGGTCGACGAGTGGCTCACCGGGCTCGCCCCGGAGACCTTCGTCGACGTGCTGCCCCTGCTCCGCAGGACGTTCGGCGCCTTCGCCGCCCCGGAGCGGCGCTCGATCGGCTCGCGTGTCCGTTCCCTGGGGGCGGGCACCGGCGGCCTGGCGCCGGACGCGGAGGACTTCGACGAGGAGCGCGCGGCGGCCGCCGTGCGGACCGTGCTGACGATTCTGGGACCGGCGACCGCGGGGCCGGCGATTGCGGGAAGGACGGGCAGTGCCGATGGATGAGAGGCTCCGCCGCTGGCGGATGGTCCTGGGCGGAGACGCGGACGGCACCGGGTGCTCGCTCACCGGGACCGACGCCCAGATGGACGGCGCGCTGGCCGCGCTGTACGACGGCGGCGGCGATGGTGGTGCTCCGGCCGAGCGGAGCGGGGGCCTGGGCGCCTCAGCGCCCAGGGTGGCGCGCTGGCTGGGCGACATCCGCTCCTACTTCCCCTCGACCGTCGTCCAGGTCATGCAGAAGGACGCCGTCGACCGGCTGAACCTGACCCGGTTGCTGATGGAGCCGGAGATGCTGGACGCGGTCGAGCCGGACGTCCACATGGTCGGCACGCTCCTGTCGCTCAACCGGGTGATGCCCGAGAAGGCGCGCGAGTCGGCCAGGGCACTGGTGCGAAAGGTCGTCTCCGAGCTGGAGCGGAAACTCGTGCAGAAGACGAAGGCCGCCGTGACCGGCGCCCTGGACCGCTCGGCCAGGACCCACCGGCCCAAGCGGGCCGCCGACATCGACTGGGACCGCACGATCCGGGCAAACCTAAAGAACTACCTGCCCGAGCGCAACACCGTGATCCCGTCGAGGCTGGTCGGATACGGCAGGCGGCAGCGGGCCGTCCAGCGCGAGGTCGTGCTCTGCATCGACCAGAGCGGGTCGATGGCCGCCTCCGTCGTCTACTCGAGCGTCTTCGGCGCGGTGCTCGCCTCGATGAGCTCGCTGAGGACCTCGCTGGTCGTCTTCGACACGGCGGTCGTCGACCTCACCGACCAGTTGCACGACCCGGTGGAGCTGCTGTTCGGCACCCAGCTCGGCGGCGGCACCGACATCAACCGGGCCATCGCCTACGGGCAGGGTCTCATCACCCGTCCCAATGACTCGATCTTCATCCTGATCAGCGACCTCTACGAGGGCGGCGTGCGGGAGGAGATGCTCCGCAGGGTCGCCCAGATGACCGCGGCCGGTGTCCAGGTGATCGTGTTGCTCGCGCTCTCCGACGAGGGCGCGCCCTTCTACGACCACGACAACGCCGCGGCGCTCGCGGCCATGGGGGTGCCGGCCTTCGCCTGCACTCCCGACGCCTTCCCCGACCTGATGGCCGCGGCGATCGAGCGCCGCGACATCGGCCAGTGGGCGGAGCGCCGGCTGGAGCGCGCCGCCACCTGACCCCGTCCCGGCGAGGGCGGCAGGGCCACGGGGGCCTGTCCTCGCCGGGACGCCAGGAAGGGCCGGGTCACCTTCGCGGAGGTCGCGGTGCTCGGGGCGCCGTGAACGGGCGGGCCCTCGGGAGCCCGCCCGTTCGCCGGCGGGTGTCAGTGCGCGACCTCCTGCTCGGTCCGCGCCCGCCGGGGGAGGAGGAAGGCGGTCACGAAGGTGACGGCGAGCAGGCCCACCTCGACCCAGATCGTCAGCAGCATCGCGTCCTCAAGGCTGCGGCCCTGCCCGACCAGGCCGAAGAAGAGCGTCCCGATCGCCGCCGTACCCAGGGCGCCGCCGAGCCGCTGGACGGCGGTGAGGGTGCCGGAGGCGGAGCCGGACTCGTGGGGCTCCACCCCGGCCAGCACGATGTCGAAGAACGGCGCCATGATCAGGCTCATCCCCGCGCCGGTGAGCAGCAGGGCGGGGGCGAGCTGCCAGGGGGTGACGCCCATGCCCGTGACGTTCAGGGTGAGGGCGACCCCCGTGACGCCCCCGGCCATCGCGACCGCGCCGATGTGGATCAGCCTGCGCCCCACCTTCCTGGCCAGCCCCGAGGCGTTGACGAAGCCGAAGCCGACCAGGGTGCCGATGGCGTTCGGCAGGCCCGCGAGCCCCGCCTTCAACGGGTCGTAGCCCAGGGCGATCTGGGTGTAGAGGCCGAACACCAGGGAGAAGCCGACCATCCCGGAGAAGAAGACGAGGCCGGTGATCAGGCCGCCGGTGAAGGAGCGCTTGCGGAACAGGCTCATCACCACCAGCGGGTCGCCGCCCGCGCGCTCCTTGCGGGACTGGTGCAGATCGCCACGTTCTACCGCAGTCTGCCCGCCGACCGGTTCCCCAACATCGTCGCCCAGGTCGACACTTCGATGGCGGCCAACGGCACCGAGCGGTTCGAGTTCGGGCTCGACCTGCTCCTGCGGGGCCTGGTCTCCCACGTCCGGGACGCCGGTCCTACGACCAAGGGCTGATCCGAAAGCCTGATGCGTGCCACCGCGCGCCGGCCGTACCGTCGACCCCATGACTACCGTGATGACCGACGAGCCTCCTGCCGGGATATTCGCCCGGAGTCACCGCGCCCTGACGGTCGGGATGGTGGCCCTCATCTCTCTGGCCGCCTTCGAGTACCTCGCGGTGGCCACCGCCATGCCGGTCGTGGCCGACGAGCTGGACGGTCACGCGTTGTACGGGCTGGCGTTCAGCGGGGCGCTCGCGGCCGGGGTGGTCGCGACGGTGCTGGGCGGGTGGTGGGGCGACCGCGGGGGGCCGGTCGCGCCGTTGTGGACCGGGGTGGTGGTCTTCGCCGCCGGGCTGGTCGTCGCCGGGGTGGCGCCGACGATGGACGTGTTCGTCGCGGGCCGGTTCGTCCAGGGCTTCGGCGCGGGCATGTTGCAGGTCTCGATGTACGTGCTGGTCTCGCGGTCCTACCCGGCGGACCTTCACCCCCGGGTGTTCTCGATCTTCGCGACCGCCTGGGTGGTGCCCTCCATGGTGGGGCCCGCGATCACCGGTGTCGTGGTGGAGAACGCGGGCTGGCGCTGGGTCTTCATCGGAGTGACGGCGATCCTCCTCCCGGCGGCCCTGCTGCTCTGGCGCGGGCTGGCCTCCGCGCCGATGACAGAGCCGGTGACAGAGCCGGTGACAGAGCCGATGACAGAGCCGGTGACGGAGCAGGGGCCGGTGTCGGGGGCTGGGACGGTGTCGGGGGCGATGCCGGAGCGGCCGTCCGGCACCCGCTCCTCGATCGCGCGCCGGCTGGGCTGGGCGCTGCTCGTCGCGGCCGGAGCGGCGCTCATGCAGTACGGCGCGTCGGCACTCACACGGTCCGGCGGTGCGGCGCCCGGCACCGGGTTCGTCCTGCTCGCCGCCGGCCTGGCCATGCTGGTCGCGGCGCTGCCCAGGCTGCTCCCCCCGGGAACCCTGCGCGCGGCCCGCGGCCTGCCCTCGGTGATCTCCCTGCGGGGGATCGCGGCGGGCGCGGCCATCGGCGGCGAGGCGTTCCTGCCGCTGATGCTCAACGAGGAGCGCGGCCTGTCGCTGACCATGGCCGGGCTCACCCTGACCGGTGGCGCGCTGAGCTGGTCGTTCGGCTCCTGGGTGGTGGGCCGCAAGCGGTTCGACCGGGTCCTGGTGCTGCGCTCCGGCTCGGTGCTGATCGCCGTGGGCCTCGCGCTGATGGGCCTGGCCGTCTTCGCCGCCGTCCCGGTCGCCACCGCCTTCCTCGGCGAGATCCTGCTGGGGCTCGGCATGGGCATCGTGTATCCAACGCTGTCGGTGCTCATCCTGGAACTGTCGCCCCCGGGCGAGGAGGGGGAGAACAGCGCGTCGCTCGGCGTCGCCGAGTCGGTCTACACGGTCGTCGCGGTGGCGATAACCGGAGCGCTCCTGGCGGCCCTGGGCGCCGCCGCCGCCGTCTACGTGCTCTGCTTCGGGCTGACGGCGCTGATGGCGGCCACCGGAGCCCTGGTCTCCGGACGCGTCCTGCCCAGGAGCTGACTTCCCTCGTCCTTCAACCCCTCAACCCCTCAACCCCTCAAGCCCTCCTGGCCCCCTGGCCCCCTGGCCCCCTGGCCTCCTGGCCTCCTGGCCTCTCCGAGCCGGAAAGGACGGAAGTACCGGACCGGATTCCCCCTCCGCGCCGGAGGCGTTCCCAAGCCACCGTGGCACCATGGGAAGAACGCCGTTCTTCGCGGTGTTGAGGGGGGAGTCCCGCCTCCGGGCGGGATTCGCGTTTCCAGAGCCCGGGTCCTCCGAGCCTGGGAAGTCGTCGGAGCCCGGAGTCGTCCGGGCTCGGAGAGGTCCAGGGGGGTCCATGCCGCGCGTCCGTGAGCTTGAGGTGTTTCGGCTGGTCCTGCCGTACGGCAGGCGGCCGGAGAGCATCCTCGTCCGGCTCACCGACTACGGAGGCATGACCGGGTGGGGAGAGGTCGTCGACGCCGACCCCAAGACCTGGGTCGCGTTGGAGGAGGGGCTCGCCCAGGCGCTGATCGGCGTCGACTGGGAGCATCCCGACGAGCTGGGAGCCGTCCCCGGGGGGTCCGCCGCCGACATGGCCTGCTGGGACCTGTGGACGAAGATGCGCGGGGTGCCGCTGGCCCACGCGCTCGGCGGCACCCGCACCTCCCTCATGGCCACCGTCAGGATCGGCGCCGACCGCAACCTGGAGAGCCTGGTCGCGAGGGTGAACCGGCACGTCTGCGCCGGATACGCCCACGTCACCCTGGACGTCCACCCCGGCTGGGACATCGAGCCGCTGCGCGCCGTCCGCCGGGCGTACCCCGCGCTGGGCATCGGTGTGGACGCCCGCGGCGCCTACACCGACGTCGACGCCCTCGAGGCGCTGGACGCCTACACGCTCTCCGTCATCGAACGCCCCTTCACCGGTCTCGCGAGTCTCGGCGACCACGCCGACCTGCAGGAGCGCGTCGCCGCCCCGGTGCTGCTCGAGGTCGCCTCGGCCGCCGAACTGGACGAGGCGATCACCGCGAGGGCGGGCCGGGCGCTGCTGCTCCGTCCCGCGGCCCTGGGCTCCCTGCGCGAGGTGCGGCGGGTGCACGACCGCGCGGTACGCGCCGGATGGGAGATCGCCTGCGCCGGGGGCAAGGGCACCGGGCTGGCCCGCGCGGCCACCGTCGCCGCGGCCAGCCTGCCCGGCTGCGACCTGCCCTGCGACGTGGCCGAGCCGCCGCGCAGCGCGCAGATCGTCGACCCGCCGGTCGGCGCCTCGGGCGGTGTGGTGGCGGTGCCGCTCACCCAGGCGGGCCTCGGTCACCGCATCGACGAGGACCGGGTCCGCCGCCTGTCCAAGGAGTCGTACTCGGTCTAGCCCACGGTTCGCGCGGGGAGCCGGCCCGGCCGCTCGGCCGCACCCTGGCCTGCCCGCCGCCAGTGACGAACAGTGGACGGGGAGACAGGGCCCCGCTCAGCCGCAGCCCTCGGTGATGCCCTTGGGAGAGGTCGGATCCGGTTTCGCCGTGGTGCTCGTCCCGGGGCGGGGGGTGCGGGTGGGTCCTCGCTCAGCCGCGGCCTTCGGCGTGGCGGTGGGGGCCGCGGTGGCGGTGAGGGGGCGCCGGGTGACGGCCGAGGCGCGCAGGGCCTTGGCGGTGACCGTGCGGATCTTGCTCCAGTCCGGGTAGCCGGTGTTGATCAGCGGTGGGACGAACTGGACGCTGGTCACCTTCGCGTTCTTGACCTTCAGCGCCAGCGGGACCAGGTGCTCCAGCATCGGGCGCGGGATGTCGGTCCGCAGCAGTTCCTTGGTGGCCAGCGCGACCTGGTTGAAGCGGGACAGCACGGTCGCCGGGTCCGACTGGGAGAGCAGGGCGCCCAGCACGCAGCGCTGGCGTCCCATCCGGGTGTAGTCGTCGCTGTTGGTGCGCGAGCGGGCGAACCACATCGCGTCGGCGCCGCGCAGCTTGCGGGTTCCGGCCTTGACCAGGCCCTCGTCGTACTTGCCGAAGACCACGTCCTGGGGAACGGTCAGCGTCACGCCCCCGATGGCGTCGATCAGCCGGGCGAAGCCCCACATGTTGACGAGGGCGTACCAGTCGATCTTCAGGCCCAGCGTGTAGCCGACCGTGTCGATGAGCGTCTTGGTGCCCTGGCCCTTGCGGCCACCGAAGATCTCGGGGTGGGAGTCGGCGTACTCCCAGACCGCGAAGAGCAGGTCCTCGCGCGAGCCGTCGGGGTTGGCCGGGAGCCGGAACCCCTCGGGGAAGCGTTTCGCCATGGGGGAGCCGGGCACGAAGCGGACGTTCTCCAGGTTGCGCGGCAGGCTGAGCAGCACGGTGTTGCCGGTCTTGACGTCCACGCTGGCCACGTTGATGCTGTCGGTCCGCACGCCCACCCGGTGGGTGTCGGCGTCGCCGCCGAGCAGCAGGATGTTCACCCGGCTGCGGCCCGCCCACGGGTCGTCCTCGCCGCCCCTGCCCCCGTCGCTCGCGGGGCGTGGCGTGGACGGGGCGTTGAAGACGTCGTCCAGTGCCGACTGCGAGACCGCCGTGTACTGACCGACCAGGCCGAACGGCAGGAGTACGGCCACCGCGAGCGTTCCCGCCACGCCTCCGGCGATCGCCTGTCCCACGCCGGGCAGCGTGCCGGGGTTCATCACGACGAACGAGTGCACGACCAGCGCGAACCAGGCGGCGCCGAGCGCCAGGGAGACGACCACGGTGACGTTGGTCAGCGTGGAGGAGGCGGCCAGCCGCCCGGCGATCCCGCCGAGGTCGGAGGTGAGCGCCACCCAGAGCAGGGCCAGCAGCAGCGCCGTGTACGTGCACAGGATCGCCAGCCCCGTCCTGCGCCATCCGGCGCGCAGGTGCGCGGCGCCCGGGACGATGGCGGCCAGTGCCGTCCAGCCGATGACCGTGCCGACTCCGGGCGGCTTTGATCTGTCCCGCAACTGCTCCCCGTTTCCTCGCGCTTGACCGCCGCAGGGAGATGGTAGGGGGGCGAAACCAGGTCGCGGGCGACAAGTCGGTGAACAACTCGGGAAGCTAATGCTCCTATATCGCGTCATTTCTACAGCAATAAGAATCGATCATGGTTTTCGCTGGGATCGAATCGCGGCGTCGCCGCGGTGATTCCCGGTCGCCCGCGCCGGCTCGCCCCTGGCGGAACCGTCACGGTCTCTCCGGAGGAACGCCCCCGTGGCCTTCCCCGCCGGGTCCTCCGGTCCTCCTCGCGAGATCCCCCTGGTGAGCGGACAATCCGTACGAACTACCCTGGCCGTCATGCCCGACGTTCTCGGTCCCGACTACGAGCTCACGGTCCTGCCGATGGCCGATGACGACGAGGGGGCGGTGGTGGCCTCGCTGGTGCGGCGGCGTGCCGCCGAGCCCGCCCGCGGAGCCGTGCTCTACCTGCACGGCTTCACCGACTACTTCTTCCAGACCCACCTGGCCGACCACTTCGTCGCCAGGGGCTTCGACTTCTACGGGCTCGACCTGCGCAAGTACGGCCGCTCGCTGCTGCCGCACCAGACCCGCGGGTTCGTGCGCAGCCTCACCGAGTACTTCCCGGAGATCGACGAGGCGGTACGGATCATCCGCGAGCGCGACGGGCACGATCACGTCGTCCTCAACGCCCACTCCACCGGGGGCCTGATCGCCCCGCTGTGGGCCGACCGGGTCCGCGGACGGGGGCTGGTCCAGGCGCTGGTGCTCAACAGCCCCTTCCTCGACCTCAACGTCCCCGCCCCCGTGCGGGTCGCCGCGGACCTGCTGCGGGTGCAGCTGTCCAGGCTGCCCACCCGCACCGTCCTGCCCATGGTGACCGCCACCGCGTACGGCACGAGCCTGCACCGCAGCCACCACGGCGAGTGGGACTTCGACCTGGAGTGGAAGCCCATAGGCGGGTTCCCGGTGCACGCGGCCTGGATCGGGGCGGTCCGCCGGGCGCAGCGCAGGCTGCACGACGGCCTCCGGGTGGACGTGCCGGTGCTGGTGCTCTGCGCGGAGAAGGGCCTGCGGCTGCGCGCCTTCGCGCCGGAGGCGCAGGAGGCGGACGTCGTGCTCGACCCCCGGCTGATCGCCCGCTGGTCGACCAGCATCGGCTCACACGTGACGTGCGTCCGCGTGCCGGGCGGCATACACGACCTGGTGCTGTCACCCGAGCCGGTCCGCAAGCGCGTCTTCGCCGAGATGGACCGCTGGCTCGACGGCTGCCCCTGACGGTCACGAGGACCTGACACCGCCTTCGGCCGTCGTGGCCCGCGCCGGGCCCGCGCCGGGCCTGCGCCGCGGCCTGCCAGGGGACGCGGGGGGCGAGGGACGCCGCGGCCCCACCGGGGAAAGCCCTACCAGGGAAACGAGAACAGGCCGTAGTAGGCCGCGGCCACCAGCAGCAGGCCGGTGCTGCCCAGCACCCCGGCCACCGCGAAGCTCTGCGGACGGGAGGGCTGCCAGCCCTCCCGCAGGCCCGACACGACGGCCGCCACGCCCGTGACCTCCTGCAGCAGCATCAGCAGCGCCAGGATCCTGATGACCAGCCACCCGGCGAGCACCGCGGGCCACGCCCCGGCCTGGTTGACCGAGAACAGCACGAGCAGCGTGATGAACGCCACCACCGAGACGAGCAGCCCGACCCCGGTCCACGCCATCCGGCGGAACCGCCGCCGCATCGGCGGCCAGATCAGGACGCCGGCCTCAGCGGCAGCCGCCCGGCCGCGCAGCCGCGCGGCCATCTCCGCCACCGGCCCGACCACGTAACCGACCACGGCCAGGCAGAGCGTCAGGCCGATCACCGTACCCCCGGCGTACCAGGGAGCGGCAGGGACGTCGCTCGCCTCCAGGCGCTGGACCGGCGTGGCGCCGGCGATGTGCACCGACGGCGAGGCCGTGCCCGGCAGGCCCAGCACCCAGTTGGCCAGCGTCCGAAGGTAGTCGGGGACGAGAGGGCCGCCGTGGAAGCGCATGCCGTGGTCGGCGCGGTCGAGGTAGCGGATCGTGTAGGCGCCGTTGCCGCCCTCGGCGAGCGCACCGGTCAGCGCCTTGCTGCTCTCCACGAACGGGATCGAGGGATCGCGCGTGCCGTACAGGGCCAGGACCGGCTGCCGCAGCTCGCGCAGCGCGGGCAGGCCGTCGTAGCGCAGGAAGTCCGCGTCCACGGCGCCGATCGCGCGAATGAGAAGCTCGCGGACCCCGCTGGGCGCGTACAGCCGCTGGAGCTGCTCGCCCAGCGCCCACGTCACCTGCCGCATGGGGGAGACGTTGGGGGCCGACACCAGCACGGTGAACCCGACGGCGCCGCTCTCGTTGGCGGCGAGGGGCACCACCCAGCTCCCCTCGCTCACCCCCCAGAGTCCCACCCTGGCCGGGTCGACGTCCTCGCGCGAGCGCAGCTCCTTCAGGACGCGCAGGGCGTCGCGGGCGAGGAGGCCGAAGTCGCGCTTCATGAAGTCGTAGCCCACGGTCCGCTTGTCGTAGACGAGGGTGACGATCCCGGCCCTGGCCAGCCACTCGGCCTGGGTGGTGAACTCGCCCCTGACCCCGGGGCCCGCCCCCTGCACGAAGACCAGCGCCGGGTGCCGCCCCGGTGCCATCGGCGCGCGGATGGTCGCTCCCAGCAACGTGCCGTCCTCGGCCGTGACGGTGACGTCCTGCGTGGTGATCTGCCTGTCCGCGGCGACGTACCGGAGCTCGGACGGCGGCTGGGGCGGAAGGGCCTGGAAGACCGGGTCGACGTGCAGGGGGGTCGGGTCGAACGGCGGCGGCAGGGTATAGCCCACCGTCGCGAGAACCACCAGGATCAGGCCGGAGGCGACGCTCAGAACACCGCGGCCCACCTGGACACCCACGCGATCCCCGATGGTCACTCGCCTCCGCGATCGTCGTTGTTCCGGTATCGTTCCATCCGATCTTCAAGCGTACTCATCACCGGAAGCCCCCACCAGAGCGGGGGATTCACGTGACGCGAGTGGCCACATTTGTCGCTGAGTCCTGTTAGCTTCGTGCGACATGCGGGTGTTGCACACATCGGACTGGCACCTGGGCCGCTCGTTCCACCGGGAGAGTCTCCTGGCCGCCCAGGGCGTCTTCGTCGACCACCTGATCGAGACGGTCAGGTCGGAGCGGATCGACGTGGTCGTGGTCTCCGGTGACGTCTACGACCGGGCGCTGCCCTCGGTCGACGCGGTCGACCTGTGCAACCAGGCGCTGCGCCGGCTCGTCGACGCCCGGGTGCGCACCGTGCTGATCAGCGGTAACCACGACTCGGCCCGCCGCCTCGGCTTCGGCGCCGACCTCATCGACGCGGCGGGCGTCCATCTGCGCACCGACCCGGAGCGGGTCGGCGAGCCGGTCGTCGTCGGCGACGTCGCCTTCTACGGCATCCCCTACCTGGAGCCCGAGCTGGTACGCGTCCCCTGGGAGCTGTCCGAGCGCACCCACACCGCCGCGATCGAGCACGCCATGTCCCTGGTCCGCGCCGACCTCGGGCGGCGCGGACCCCGGTCGGTGGTCCTCGCCCACGCGTTCGTGACCGGGGGGCAGGGCAGCGACAGCGAGCGCGACATCAGCGTGGGAGGCGTCGCGCACGTCCCGGTGCGCGCCTTCGACGGCGTCGACTACGTGGCGCTCGGCCACCTGCACGGCCGCCAGCGGATGAGCGAGACCGCCCGCTACTCCGGCTCCCCGATCGCCTACTCCTTCTCCGAGAGCGGCCAGACGAAGGGCTCCTGGGTGGTCGACATCGGCCCCGGCGGCTACGAGGGCGCCGAGTTCGTCGAGACCCCGGTGCCCCGGCCGGTCAGCCGCCTCACCGGCCGCATCGACGACCTGCTGGCCGCGCCCGAGTACGCCCGTCACGAGGACCACTGGCTCCAGGTGACGCTCGTCGACCGGATCCGGCCCAAGGGCGCGATGGAGCGGCTCCGGTCCCGCTTCCCGCACACGCTCGCCCTGTCCTTCGAACCCGAGGGCGGGGTCCACGAGACCGTGACCCGCGCCAGGGCGGCCGGGCGCCCCGAGATCGACGTCGCCCTCGACTTCGTCCGCGAGGTGCGCGGCGAGGCCGCCGACCCCGCCGAGACCCGGCTGCTGCGGGAGGCCGTGGAGTTCTCCCGCATGAAGGAGGCGAAGGCGTAGATGCGCCCGCACCGTCTGTGGATCACCGCTTTCGGCTCCTTTCCCGGTGAGGAGCAGGTCGACTTCGACGCCCTCGCCGAGGCGGGGCTGTTCTTGATCCACGGCCCCACCGGCGCGGGCAAGACCACCGTGCTCGACGCGCTCTGCTACGCCCTGTACGGCAGGGTGCCCGGCAGGCGCGACAGCGCCAAGAGCCTGCGCTGCGACCACGCCCCCCCGGGCCGGGGGCCCAGCGTGGCGCTGGAGGTCACGGTCAGGGGCCGCAGGCTGAAGATCACCCGGTCGCCGGCCTGGCAGCGCCCCAAGCTCAGGGGCACCGGCACGACCAGGGAGAACGAGAAGGCCCTGCTCCAGGAGCTCGCGCCGTCCGGGGAGTGGGTGGGGCTGACGACCAGGGTCGACGAGGCGGGGGAGTTCGTCGGCACCCTGCTCGGCATGAACGCCGAGCAGTTCCTCCAGGTCGCGATGCTGCCCCAGGGGGACTTCGCCAAGTTCCTGCGCGCCGACGGCGAGGATCGCCGCAGGGTGCTGGAGCGCCTGTTCTCGGTGAAGATCTACGCCACCGCCGAGTCCTGGCTCGCCGAGCAGCGCACCGAGGCGTACCGCGAGCAGCAGACCCTCCGCAAGGAGGTCGACTTCGCCGTCAAGCGCCTGGAGGAGGCCGCGGGCCCCGCCCTCCTGACCGCGCTGGCCGATCTCCCCGAGCCGCGGGTCGCCACGGAGTTCACGGAGCCGGGAGAGTCCGTGAAGCTCGTGGAGTCCGCGCAGTCCGCGCAGTCCGTGCGGTCCGTGGAGTCCGTGGAGGACGACCCGCTGGGGTGGGCCCACGCGCTCGAGAACCTCGCGCGCCTGGAGGTCGCGCGGCTGGACGGGCAGGGAGCCGAGGGCGAGGCCGCCGTACGGCGGGCGCGCGAGAGCCTGGAACGCGGTGCCGCGCTGGCCGACCGGCGACGGCGTCACGCCGAGGCGCTGACCAGGAGCCGGGCGCTGGAGGAGACGGCCGAGGAGCGGGCCGACCTGGAGACCATCCTGGAGGAGGCGGCGGCCGCCGACCGGGTGCTGCCGCTGATCCAGGGCGCCGAGCAGCGCGCCGAGGCCGCGTCCAAGGCCCACCACCTGGCCGCCGACGCCGTCGCCCGCGCCCTCCCCCTCCTCGGTGCCCCCCTCGACCGGTGGGACGCCGTCCGCGACCATACCGGCACCGACCACACAGGCACCGCCCGCGACGGCGTCGGTACGGCGGGCGCGGCCCACGGCGACGACGCCCGTGACCACGGGGGTGCCGGCGCCTACGACAACACCGACCCCACGGACGCCGGCGCCCATGAGGATGTCCGTGACCCCACGGACGCCGGTGCGGACCGCCGCCACGCCGTACTCGGCCACCTGGCCGCGCTGGAGCGCGACCGCCGGAGCGAGATCACCCGCCTGGGCGAGCTGCGCGCGGAGGAGTCACGCCTGGCGGGAATCGTCCGGGAGCGGGAGAGGACCGCTCGCGAGATCGTCGAGCTGGCCTCCGCTCAGGCAGAGGCCGACGCCCGCCTGAAGGCCCTCCCCGGTCTCCGCCGGGAGCTGGACGAACGTCTCACCGCCGCCCGCCTGGACGCGGCCCGCGTCCCCGCCGCCGAGTCGGCGGTGGAGGGTGCCGTCACCCGCCTCCGGGCGGCCGAGCACCGCGACCGCCTCGCCGCCGACCTGTCCGCCGCCCGCGCCGACCTCGTCGCCCGGCTGGCCGCCTTCCCTCCGGAAGTGCGCGAGGCCCTCGGCCCTGACGAGGTGCGCGAGACCTTCGACCCCGGGGAGATCCGCGAGATCCTCACCGCCCAGGAGAGGGAACGCGGGCGGGAGCTGGCCGGGCTTGAGGGGCTGCGGGTCGAGGAGGCCCGGCTGGCCGAGCTCGACGGGCTGATCGCCGCGCTCGACGCCGAGCTCCCGGAGGTGGTCCGGCAGGAGGCCGAGGTCCGCGAGACCCTGGAGGGGTTGCCGGCCGCGTCGGCGGAGGCGTCCGCCAGGCTCGGTGAGGCCAGGGCCGCCGCGGCGGGGATCCCGGCGGCGCGGGCGAGCGCCGACACCGCCGCCGCGGTGCTCGCCGCGGCGCGGCGCCGCGAGACGCTCCGCGTCGAGCTGGAGTCCGCGCGCGCCGCGCAGACCGAGGCCACCGACCTCGCCCAGACGCTCCGCGACCGGCACCTGGACATCCGGCAGGCCAGGATCGACGGCATGGCCGCGGAACTCGCCGCCAAGCTCACCCCCGGCCACCCCTGCGCGGTCTGCGGCTCACCCGATCACCCCGCCCCCGCCGCCCCGGCCGACCAGGCACCCACCGCCGACGACGAGCGCGCCGCCCAGGGCGCCTACGAGGCGGCCATGGAACGGCGCCAGGCCGCGGGAAACACCGTCACGACGCTGGTCTCCCGCCTCGACGAGGCACTCGCCGTCGCGGGAGAGGCGACCGGCGAGGAGGCCGGGGAGATCCTCGCCGAGGCGGGCCGGCAGCTGGAGGCGCTGACCTCCGCCGCGAGCGCCGAGGAGGCCCTCGCCGCCGAGGTGGAGCGGATCGCCGCCGAGCTGGACGGCGCGAGGACCCGGGCGGCGGAGATCGCCCGGCGGCTCGCCGAGGGCCACGCCCGCCGTACGGGCTGGCAGGCCGAGCGCGAGCGCCTCACCGCCCGCCTGGACGGCGCCCGGGGCACCGACCCCTCGGTGCGGGCCCGCCGTGACCGCCTGGCACGGGAGGCCGCGCTCCTGTCCGCCGCGCTCACCGCCGCGACCCGCGCGATCGAGGCCGCCGCGGCCCACCGCGAGGCGCGTGACCGGACCGACCTGGCCGTACGGGACGCCGCGGGCGAGCTCACCGAGGCGGAGCGGGCGCTGGCCGCGCTCCGCGAGTCGGCGGGGGCCGAGCCGGTGCTGGCGGCCGAGGCCGGGCGGATCGCCGCCGAGTCCGAGCGGCTCGGGGAGCGCTCGCGCGAGCTCGCCGTCGGGCTGGCCTCCCGCCGTACGAACGTCGAAAGGCTCGGTGCCGACGCCGAGCGGCTGGCCGCGCGCCTCGACGAGGCGCGCGGCCAGGACCCGACACTGGCCGCCAGGCTGGACCGGCTGGCCGACGAGGCGGAGCTGCTGCGGGAGGCCGTCGAGGCGGTCAGGGACGAGCGGGTCACCGCCGCCGAGCTCGCGACGGCCCGAGACCGGGCGCTGGGCGCCGTCGTCGAGGCGGGCTTCCTCGGGCTTGACGACGCCCGCGCCGCCGTCCGCTCTCCCGCAGACCGGGAGGAGAAGGCCGCCCGGCTCCGCGAGCTCGCCCAGGAGGGCGCCGCGGTCGCCGCGATGCTCGCCGATCCCGAGCTGGTCGCCGCCGCGGCCGAGCCGGAACCCGACCTCGCGGGGCTGCGCGAGGCGCGGGACGCGGCCGACGCCGCCCACGCCCGCCTGCTGTCCGAGCGGGACCGGAGCGAGGCCCGCCTGGCCCGGCTGGCCGCGCTCCGCACCGAGCTGGCCGCCTGCCTGCGCCGCTGGGAGCCCGCCGACGAGCGGCACCGGCTGACCGAACGGCTCGCCACCCTGACCGGCGGCAACTCCACCGACAACCGGTGGAAGATGCGGTTGTCGTCCTACGTGCTCGGCGAGCGCCTCAGCCAGGTGGTCGAGTCGGCCAACGAGCGGCTCGACCACATGTCGGGCGGACGCTATCTCCTTGAACACAACCGCGACCGCTCCGCCGGAGACCGGAGCAGGTCCGGCGGCGGGCTCGGCCTGCACATCCTGGACAGCTGGACCGGCGTGGGCCGTGACCCGGCGACCCTCTCCGGCGGCGAGAGCTTCATCACCTCGCTCGCCCTCGCCCTCGGCCTGGCCGACGTGGTCACCGCCGAGGCCGGGGGAGCGGACCTCGGCACGCTCTTCGTCGACGAGGGCTTCGGCACCCTGGACGAGGACACCCTCGACGGGGTGCTCGACATCCTCGACGGCCTGCGCGACGGCGGCCGGGCGGTCGGCATCGTCAGCCACGTCGCCGAGCTGCGCACCCGGGTGCCCGCGCAGTTGCACATCCGCAAGGAGCGCCGGGGTTCGACCGTCCGCCAGTGACCCGTCCGCCAGTGACCCGTTCGCCGGTGACCCGTTCGCCAATAACCCGACCGCCGGTGACTCGATGCGCCGGTGCCCCGTCCGCCGTCGCCCGCGGGAGGAACCGGTAACCGGTAACCGCACCGGCGCCGGAGAGGTGGAGGCGGGCGCCGGTCGCCGACAGCGCGGCGGCCGGGGGAGCGGATCGAGACGGTGCTGCCGCTTCGGGAATCGGCGGCGATCGCGACGATGATCCTCGCAGGTCAGCGACACGCCGTTGGTTTCACGGCCATTACCGCGAGGACCCTCTATTCTCGGCTACAGCGAGATCGTCATTCGGGCGGCGCGTGGCCGCGAGACGGTCTTCGGACGGGGCACGGTCCGCGACGGGCAGAGGTGCCGCCGCACGTGACCGGCGAGAGGGCGGCCGGTACGCAACCGGTCGCGCCCCTGTGCCGTCTCGGCCCCGACCTGGATCACCGATCCGGTGACGACCGTCAACGGCACGCCCGCCCGGTCGTGGAGGCGGAGCAGGGCATGGCCGATCCGCGCCGATCCGCGGCGGCACGGTTCACCGGACGACTTTCACGAGTCGGCGCCCTGAGCCGCCGTGGCCTTGGAGGTAGAGGAGAGGGACGTATGAGGAGCCTCATCTGGGCCGGACCCGCCGTGAGCGTGCTCCTGTCCTGTCTTCTTGTCGTTCTCCTGACCGTGCTCCCGGCCGGGCGGTCCGGCGCGAGTGCAGCGGATCCGCCGGTGGCTCTCGGCGCGGCCGGGAGTTTCGCCGTCCTGGCCGGCGACTCCGTGGTCAACACCGGCGCCAGCGTCATCACCGGCGACCTCGGGGTGACCCCGGGCGTGACGGTGTCCGGTTTCCCGCCCGGGAGCGTGGCCGGGACGATCCATGTGAACGACGCCGCCGCCGTCCAGGCCCAAAGTGACTTCACCCTCGCCTACAACGACGTCGCCTCCCGCACTCCCACCGCCACCGTGCCCACCGACCTCGGCGCCACCACGCTGACGCCAGGGGTCTACACCTCGCTCTCGGGCACCTTCAGCAACACCGGCGCCCTCACCCTGGACGCCCAGGGAGACCCGGACGCGATCTTCATCTTCCAGGCCACCTCCACCCTGCTGACCGCGGGCGCCAGCACGGTGACCCTCATCGGCGGCGCCCAAGCTCGCAACGTCTTCTGGCAGGTCGGCACCTCGGCCACGCTGGGAGCCGCCTCCACCCTTTCCGGCACCATCCTCGCGCTGGCCTCGATCACCGCCGGCGCCGGCATGGTCGTCGACGGGCGCTTCCTGGCCCGTGACGGCACCGTCACCCTGGACAGCGACACCATCACCCGCCCCGCCGGCACGCTGTCCATCAGCACGCCCCAGAACGCGAACCTGGGTTCCGCGAAACCGGGCTCCGAGGTTTCGGCCCGGCTCGGCGCGGTCACCGTGACCGACACCCGCTACGCCACCGACGCCGCCTGGACCGCGACCGTCAGCTCGACGACCTTCACCACCGGTGACGCCACCGCCTCCGAGACCATCGCCAGAAGCCTCATCGACTACGCACCCGGCGCGGCCACGGCCACGACCGGGGTCGCGGAGTTCACCCCCGGCACCCCCGGCGGCCTCGGCTCCGCGCGCACCGCTTTCTCCGCCTCCGAGGGCACGGGCGAGAACTCCGCCACCTGGAACCCGACGATCACCGTGACCCTGCCCGTCGGCGTCCGTGTCGGCACCTACACCGCCACCATCACTCACTCGGTCACCTGAGCCGCGGCCACAGCACCGTGTCCGGGCCGGCCGGGCCGGCCCGGAACACCGAACGCGCTCAGCGCACGCGGGCCCGGCGAGCCGCCCGGCCGCCGCTTCCCGCTTCCCGGATGTGAACCCGGCGGTCAGGGGGTGCGGCGCAGAGGCGGGCGGCGGGCCCAGGTGGCCCACCGCCAGAGCCATTCCAGCGGGCCCTGGCGGTAGCGGCGCAGCCAGAGCGTGGACACCAGCCACTGGGGGAGGAGAACGGCCCCGGCGATCAGGAGCACCGTCGCCGACGACCAGCCGTCCGGCGAGCCGCCGATGAGGCGGGCCGCCACCAGGACGAGGATCGTGGCGGACAGGTAGTTGGTCAGCGCCATCCGGCCCAGCGGCGCGAAAATCCTCCGCAGCACCGGACGGAGCGGCGTTCTGAGCAGGAGCAACAGGACGCACACGTAGACGCCCGCCATCAGCGACCCGGCGAGGCCGAACCAGGTGTTGAAGTACGCGTCGCCGGCCGGCGTCTCGAGCTGCAGCCACACGGCGGGCACCGCCCCCGCGGCGAAGAGCAGGGCCAGCGCGGCCGGAACGCGGACGGAGCGCTCCATCCGGTCGATCACCCCGTACCGGGTGAGTGCCGACCCCAGCAGGAACAGTCCGGGCACCAGCGGCACACCGTTGCTGTCGAGGATCAGCGGCGTCGCGATGAGGACGGCGGCGAGCCCCGCGACGACCCGGCGCGGCAGCCAGGTCGAGGGCAGCAGCACCAGCAGGCCGACGACGGCGTAGATGGTGAGGATGTCGCCTCGCCACAGCAGGAACATGTGGGCCAGGCCCACGGCGAGCAGGACCAGGAGCCGGCGGACCAGGAGCACCCGCGGGCGCGGGGCGTGGCGTCCCGCGGAGTCCAGCAGCAGCGAGAAACCGACGCCGAACAGCAGGGAGAAGATCGGGAAGAAGCGCTGGTCGACGAAGAGCCCCAACCCCAGCCAGGCGTCGTCCTGACCCGGGGCCACCACCACGGACCGCGTGACCTCGGTGGCGTGGATCATGTGGGCGATCGGCTTGACGTTGGCCAGCAGGATTCCGCACAGGGCGAACCCGCGCAGCACGTCGAGCGCGGCGACACGCGGCCGGCCGGAGAAGGTCGTCGTAGGGTGTCCCGGCCCGGTGGCCTCCGGCGCCGGGGGGAGCGTTTCATGTGGCATGGGACCTCATCCTGTGGACTCCGGCCCGCTCCCACATCGGCGGAAAGCAGGGAGGGAACAGTACTTTCGGCCGGTACAGGCCGGTGGGACGCCTCCCCTAGCCTGGAGGCCGTGGGTGTTCCCGATCGGTTCGAGGTGGCGGCCGGCGCCGGGCTCGGCGCCGTGTTCGCGGTGGCCGTGGCCTTTCAGGCGTACCAGGTCGCCGGCAGCTGGGGCGCCGGGTACTGGCCGTTCGGCGCGGCGGTCGCCGCCTGGGTGTGCGCGCTCGCCCTGGTGCGCCGCCGCGACCCGCTGTGGACCGCCGTCGCCGGCCTCACCGTGGCCGCGCTCGCCGTCCTCGTCACCCGCCTCGTCCACCTGCCCGCCGAACCCAGCCCCGCCGCGTCCCTGGGGGCGGCGGTGCTCGTCGGCTCCGCGGTCAGGACGCTGCCCGCCCGCACGGCCTGCGCGGTGGCCGCCGCGGGACTGGCCGTGGTGGCGGGCGGCCTTCTCGTCAACCCCGGTTCGGCCGTTCCGGTGGTGAGCGGCCTGCTCTGGCTCGCCGCCCTGACGGCAGGGGGCGGCCTCCGGCTGCTCGCGGCCCGCCGCCGTACCGTCGCCGAGCGGGTACGACGTGCCGAGCGCCTTGAGCTGGCCAGGGAGCTGCACGACGTCGTCGCCCACCACATCACCAGCATCGTGCTCCAGGCCCAGGCCGCCCGGCTCGTCACCGCCAAGCACCCGGAGAGGACGGCCGGATCCCTCGCCGGCATCGAGACCGCGGGCTCGGAGGCCCTGGCCGCCACCCGCCGCGTGGTCGGCCTCCTGCGTGACGCCGCTCCCGCCGCCGAAGGCCACGAACGGCTCGGCGAGCTGATCGAGGGCTTCGAGAGCCACGGCCGCCGGGCGCACCTGCGGCTGGACGCCGAGCCGTCCGGCTGGCCGCCCCAGGTGAGCAGCACCGTGTACCGGATCGTGCGGGAGGCGCTGACCAACGTCTCCCGGCACGCCCCGCACGCCCGCGAGGTCACCATCGGCATCACCCAGCACGAGAGGGCCGTCACGGTCGAGGTAGAGGACGACGCCCCGCGACTGCCCGCCCGCCGCTACCGCCGCGCCGGGTACGGCCTCATCGGAATGAGCGAACGCCTCGAAGCCCTCGGAGGCACCCTGACCACCGGCCCTCGCCCCGGCTCCGGCTCCGGCTGGTCCGTCCGCGCCACCATCCCCACCGGAGAGCACCGATGAGACCGCCCGCACCCGTCAGGCCCGCACCCGTCAGGGAGCTCCGATGCCGGATGGCGCGGCCCCTGCCCGTCGGGGAGTGCCGATGACCATCCGGGTGCTTCTGGCCGACGACCAGGAGATGGTCCGGGCCAGCCTGCGGATCATTCTCGAGGACCAGCCCGACATCACCGTGGTCGCCGAGGCGGGCGACGGCGTCGAGGCGATCGAGCAGGCCCGCAGGACGCTTCCGGACGTGTGCCTGGTGGACGTCCAGATGCCCCGCCTCGACGGGATCGAGGTCGCCCGCGCGCTGGCCGGAGCCCCGCCCAGGGTGGTCATGGTCACCACGTTCGACCTGGACGAGTACGTCTACGGCGCGCTGCGCTGCGGCGCGGCCGGATTCGTGCTGAAGGACGCGGGTCCCCGCCTGCTGGTCGAGGCCGTGCGGGCCGCGTACACGGGAGACGCGCTCATCTCACCGTCCATCACGCTGCGGCTGCTGCGCCACCTCACCGACCGCGGGACCCGGACCGGGGCCCGCGTGCCGGCCCAGCCCCTGACCGCGCGGGAGACCGAGATCGTCCGGGCGATCGGCAGGGGACGCACCAACCAGGAGATCGCCGACGAGCTGTTCATCTCGCTGAGCACGGTCAAGGGGTATGTGTCGGGCATCACGGCCAAGCTCGGCGTACGCAACCGGGTCGAGATCGTGGCGTGGGCCTGGGAGAGCCGAGGCCGGGGCGGGCCGCCCCGGTAACCGGTAGGCATCGGATGTAGTGATATCAGTGACATATGGGCTCAATCATCGGGTAGGCATGCCCAATGTCTTCTTTGCGCTACGAAGGGTGGCTGCTGGCCGGGCGCTACCGTCTCCTGGCCGGGCTGGGCAGAGGCGGCACGGCGACGGTGTGGCGCGCCCATGACGACCTCCTCGACCGTGAGGTCGCGGTCAAGGAGGTCGAGCTCCCCGATCACCTGGCCGGGCCGGAGCGCGAGGTCCTGCTGGAACGCACCATGCGGGAGGCGCGCCTCGCCGCGCGGCTGCACCACCCCAACATCGCCGCGGTGTACGACGTGGTGCGGGCCGACGACTCCCTGTGGATCGTGATGCAGCTCGTGCGCTCGCGCAACCTCGCCGAGGTGGTCGCCGAGGAGGGGCCCATGCGCGCGCCCACCCTCGCGCGGGTCGGGCTGGACGTGCTGTCGGCGCTGGAGGCAGCCCACGCGGCCGGAATCATGCACCGCGACGTCAAACCCGCGAACATCCTGCTCACCGAGGAGGGGCAGGCCATCCTGACCGATTTCGGGCTGGCCGCCGCTGTCGACGAGGACGTGTCTCTCACCAGGACGGGGATGGTCGTGGGCACGCCCGCCTACATCGCCCCCGAGCGCGCCGGCGGCGTCGCGTCGAGTCCGGAGAGCGACCTGTGGTCCTTCGGGGCCACCCTGTACGCCGCCGCCGAAGGCCGCTCCGCGTTCGGGCGCAGCACCGCGCTGGCCACCCTCGCCGCCGTGCTGACGGCCGATCCCGAACCGTTCCGGCATGCCGGGCCCCTGGCGCCCGTCATCGCCGGCCTGCTCGACAAGGACCCCGCCCGGCGCACCGACGCCGCCCGTGCCCGGAAACAGCTGGAGGACGTGGCCACGCTGTGGGAGCGGGACGCGGACGTCACCGCGGCGCCCTTCCTCGCCGCCGGCGTCGTGGCGTCGGCCGCGGACCGGCGGTCCACCGGGCCCATCGAGGCCGACCGCCGCTCCACCGGTCACCACTTCCACGGAGACGCCGGCCGTGGTCCCACCGGGTACCACCTTCGTGAGGAGGCCGGGCCCACCTCGGCACACCGGCGGGTCATCGGGCGCCGGCGCCTGTCGGCGGGTGTCGCGGTTCTGGCCGTCGGCGTTCTCGCCGGCGCGGCCCTCACCGCCGGATGGCGCGGTGACGAGTCCGGCCGGCCGGAGCCGGTCGCTCCTTCCGGGACCGCTCCCGTCACGGCGCCACAGGCCACCCGTACCCCCGAGACGCGGCAGGTGATCGACGACGAGCACCCCACCGCCGCACCTCGCCGCAGCGGACGGACCGACGTCGCCCCCAGGGCGGCGACCACTGGCTCCCCCGGGAGCGGCACGTCCGGGATCGCCGCCAAGGAGCCCAATCCCAACTCCGGTAAGAACAAGGACAAGAGCGGGAAACACAAGCCGACGCGGCGCGGGAACAGCCAGGGAAACGGGAAGGGGCACTAGCGCTGCGTTCTTCATAACCGGTAGACGAACGTGCGGCGCAGGGTACGGGGCTGGGGTGGTGGTCGTCCCCAGATCCAGGGCTGGGCGTGGGCGTTGAGTTGCGCGGTGGCGACGGCGGCCGCGTGGGCGATCTCGATGGCGCCGGCGAAGGTCTGTCCGGCGAACGCGGCCCGGCGCACCCCAGGTCAGCAGGGATCTCCATCCTCATTCGGGAACATCGCACCAATAGCCGCGCGGCGGCGCGGCGCCGGGTTCGGCACGCTCAGCAGGTCTTCCGGTAGGGGACCTCGGGGATGTGGGCCGCCCAGTCGGCCGGTGTCAGCGGGCTCACCTGGGCGCAGAGCTCCCGTTTGACCTCGGCGGGGGCGATGAGGTGGGTGCGGAGGTGTGTTTGACCGTCGACAGCCAGCACGGCCGTGCCGTCCGAGGTGAAGGCCAGTGACTTGAGCGTGCCCCCCAAGCTGGATTTCCTGGGGGGGAGGCCGGCGAGCGGGAGGCCGATGGGACGGTTGGCGGTGACGTCCCACAGCCGGATGCGGTTGGTGGCGTCGAGGACGACCAGCAGGCGCCCGTCGGGAGAGAAGGCCGCGAGGTCGCCGCCGATGGTCGTCCTCGCCACCGGCTGGAGTGTCCTGCCGTCCCGAAGCACCATCGTGCCCTGGTAGGTGTTGTCCGCGAGGAGTCCGTTGGGGCTCATCGCCAGCAGATCGCTCACGCCGGAGTCCGGCGAGACCAGGCGCCTGCCGGTGGAGACCTCGACGACGCCCTGGTCGTCGGCGGAGATGACGGTCCGGCTGTCGCGACTGAACAGGATGGGGACCTCCCATGTCTCCACCCCCCAGACCTCGTAGGTTCCGGCGGACGGCCGCCCGGGGGAGGCGGCGCGCCGGGTCGCCGAGGCGATGTCCCACAGCTCCAGGAGAGACGCCTTCTTCTCGCTTTCGGCGAGCACGGCCAGGGTCCTGCCGTCGGGCGAGAAGCCGAACGAGGCCGAGGCGTCGCTGAGTGAGCGCCCGGTTGCCAGGGTGGCTTTCCTGGTGGCGGTCGTGGTGTCCCAGATTTCGATGTCCCCGTTCCTCTTTCCCAGGCCCAGGAGCCGGCCGTCCACGGACAGTTCGTACTCGCTGTAGTAGTCGTTGGCGGGGAGCACACTGCGGCGTGCCGCCCGGATGGGATCCCAGATCTCCCACTGTCCGAGGTATCCGAGGGCCAGGGTCGAGCCGTCGGTGCTCAACCTCGTGTAGGGGCGATGGCCGTCCCGGCTGAGAGAACGCGAGGGGAGGAGCGGGCCGAAGGAGATGACGGTGGTGACGTTCTGGGAGTCGATGCAGCGCAGGGTGCGGTCCCCCGGACCGAACGCGTAGTGATAGCAGTTGTCATTGACGTAGGTGAAGACGGGGTCGTCGTCAAGGGTGCCTGGGTCGGTGTGTTTCCAGGGCCCCATGTCCGCGGTATCCCAGGCAGCGCCGTTGAAGGCGACGTACCTGCTGGTGGCGCTGAAGACGATCCCCTCGTTTTGCGCGGGCGCCGGGATCGTCCGCCACCGTACCTGTTCGGGGTCGAGCCGGTCGTAGCGGACGACCCCCAGCCGCTTGCCATGCACGAGGGCGAGGAACCTGCCGTCCGGGCTGAGCACGATCCTGGAGATCCTCTCTGGGCCGGTGGTCAGCCGTACGGTGCGTGCCTCGCGGCCGGTGCGCAGGTCCCAGAAGTTCAGCGACGTCTCACGGGGGACGATCAGATGTCTCCCATCGGGGGTGAACTCGGCCGAGCTCAGGAGGTGGGGAATCCTCACCAGGCGCCTGCCGGTGGCGGTGTCCCACAGGCTGGTGCTCGCGGGCTCACTGAGCAGCAGCCTGCTACCGGTGTGGTCGAGTCCGAAGAAGACGGTAGGAGCGCGGAAGGTGACTGGCCGCGGCCGTCCGCTCGCCGTGTCGAACAGGGTGATCGTGCGGTCCCTCCGGAGCAGCGCCACGACCTTGCCGTCGCCGCTGAGCATGGGATCGCTGAAGGCCCGCATGTCAAGGGGCTCGCCGGGGAAGGCGAACGACCGCACCACCGCGCGCGCGTCGATGTCGGCGATCCTCACCTCGTTGCCCTTGGCGAAGACCCGCAGACGGCCGGTGGCATCGCCGCCCCTCCTCCAGCTCCCGTCGATTCCCGGGGGCTGATAGGTGTACAGCTCCGGCTGGCTGTACAGCGTCAGCAGGGCGTGGCGCGCCTCGTAACTGCCGGGCACCAGGGTGGCGGCGGCCAGGGCGAGTCTCTTGGCGGTGAGCGGATCGCTGCGGCGCAGGCCGGTGGCCAGTCCCGCCACACGGGTGCCGACGGCCTGCTTCAGCTGCCGGAAGATGGTCAGGTTCCTGTCCTGCAGGCTCCGGCTCTGGACGACCGCGATGGCCGCCGTGGTGCCGGCCAGCACGAGCAGGATCGCCAGCGTCGCGCTCAGCAGTGAGCGGAGGCGTCCCCGGCGGCGGCCCAGTGCCGTACACGCGTCGAGAAATGCCTGCTCGGTGTGGTTGAGGGGAAGACGGCGGGAACTGGCCGCCCAGGACTGCGCGCGGCCCAGGGCCGTTCCCTGGAACAGGTCGCTGCTTTTGCGGCCGTGGTCGTCCCAGAGCCGGGATGCGCCGGCAAGGGTCTGATGAATGCCCAGACCTTCGCGTTCGGCCTCCACCCATTCGCCCAGGCGGGGCCAGGCCCGGATCAGTGCGGCGCTGGAGAGCGTGACCAGGCCGTCCTGCCAGGCGAGGATCTCGGCTTCGGTGAAGACGCGCAGGACATGCTCGATGTCCTGTTCGCTGGTCTGGCCGTCGGCGAAGTCGGTTCTGCGGGCCGAGCGCAGGCAGTCCTCGGCGTGTTCGCCGGGGGCGACCAGGCGCAGGAGTATCCGGGGGACGGCCTCCTGCGCGCTCGTGCCGAGGCGGGTGAACACCTCCTCTGCCGGCTCGCCCTGGGACGGTGCCGTGGTCGTGGTCGCCTGTTCGGCAGCGGCCTTCTTCTCGGCCGCAGCCGGATCCGCCACGCCGACCAGACCGAGGAGTATGTCTTCGGCTTCCGGCCGGTCCGCGGGGATCTTGGACAGGGCCCGCTCCACCAGATGGCAGAGCGGCTCGTCCAGGACAGAGGTGTCGGGATGGTGGGTGAGGACGCGGTGGGCCACCCGCGGCCATTCGCCGGCGAACGGCGGCGTGCCCGTCGCGGCGAACAGCACGATCGCTCCCCACGCCCACACATCCACGGCAGGCGAGGGGCCCTGGCCCTGGAACAGCTCCGGCGCCATCCACGACAGCGTGCCCTTGAGCAGTCCGGTCGTACTGCTCGACATGTCCTGGGTGCGGGCGATGCCGAAGTCGATGACGCGCGGCCCGTCCGGGCCCAGCAGTACATTGGCCGGTTTCAGGTCCCGGTGCGTCACCCCCGCCCGGTGGATGGAGCACAGCGCCGTCGCGATGCCGATCGCCAGGCGTAACAGTTCGCCGCTGCCGTAGGGTCCGTGCTCCCGTACCTCGCTGTGCAGGTCCGGCCCGGGCACGTACTCACTGACCAGGTACGGCGGCGCATGATCGAGATCGACCTCGATGATCCGCGCCGTGCAGTACGGCGCCACCCGGCCCAGCGCCTCCACCTCCCGGCGCAACTGGTCGCGGTGGTCACCGGTGACGACGGCGCCGTGCAGCGCCTTGACCGCCACCCGCCCGCCAGCCCTGTCGTACCCCTCGTAGACGACGCCCTGACCGCCGACACCGAGCCGCCGCGCCAGCCAGTAGGCGCCCAACTGCCTGGGATCGCCGGGAAGCAAAGGTGTCGCCATCACCAGTCTCATTTCGTAACGTAGTGATCGTCAGTCACATAGACGCCGCCACCGGCGTGAAGGTTCGGCACCGTAGGGCCTGTTCTGTGTCGTGCAGGGGTACGCCCAGCAGGCGAAGGCGCTCGCCGACGAGAGGCTGGCGAGCTGGGACGACTACTTCCTCACTCCGAGGCAGCACGCCCTGTTCGCCGAGGAACTGAGCGAGCACGCCAACGAGATCTACGCGGAGGAGAAGAGGAAGATGAGCTGACGGCTCCACCGGCCGACCGGCGTGTCACGCGGTCGCCGGGAGCGCCCGGGGCCGGGGTCGAGCGGGGTGCACAGGGGTCGGGCGGGGCGCGGGGGCTGAGCGGGGCGCGCAGGGGCCGGGCCCCGCGTCGGCGAGGGCCCGGCCCCTGAGGCTCGGAACGGTCAGCCGAACTCGCCGTTCTTGACGCCGTCGATGAAGGTGGTCCACTCGGTGGCGGTGAAGACGAGTGCGGGGCCGGTGGTGTCCTTGCTGTCGCGGACGGCGCGGCGCCCGCCGGACAGTCCGGCGACCTCGACGCACTCGCCGCCGTTACTTGACGAGCGGGTGGATTTGACCCACGTCGCCGCTGCCAGTTCCCGGTTCAGGTCCATTTCTTGGTCGTCTCCTTGATCAGCTTCAACGACTCGCGCTGGGACAGCGCCTCGACGCGGATCGCCTCGTACCGCAATGCTAGGGCGGCGACCTCGTCGGGGCGATCGGTTACCTGACCCGCACCGGCCGACTCGATGTAGGCCGCGTTGACCACGCCCCTGCGCGCGTGCGCGAGGACGAAGCCCCCGTTGATGCCGGATGTCGTGCGAGCTTCGATGGGGAGGATCTGGATCGCGATGTCGGGGCGCTCGCCCATCTCGGCGAGGTGGTGGAGTTGTGCCGCCATCACACCGTCCGCGCCGATGGGACGGAGCAGGACGCCCTCGTCGAAAACCGTCCAGAGCATGGGGTGGTTCGTCCGGTCGAGGATGGCCTGGCGGTCCATCCGGGCCGTCACGTACTCCTCCAATTGCTCGGGGGTGATGCGGGGCTTGCTCCGCAGGATCGCCTCGGCGTAGTCACGGGTCTGGAGCAGGCCCGGGACGATGAGAGGATGCCAGGCCCGCAGGGTCTCGGCCTCCCGCTCGATCTCGATCCAGGGCCTGAACCAGTCGGGCAGCTGGCTGCCCGCGTGGCTGACGAGATCCCACAGGTTCGTCAGGGCGCCGTCGAGCTTCAGGACCCTGTCGATCTTCTCGGTCATCTCCCGGGGAGCCTTCCGATGGGCGAGCTCCACCATGCTCACCAGGCTGACCGACCACCCGATGCGATCGGCCAGCTCCTTTTGACTGAGCCCTGCCTCTTTGCGACGCCTGCGGAATTCTGCGGCGAAATATTCCTTTGGGGAGACCGTGGAGCCGATGCCCGGGGGGATGGTCATTTCTGTCCTCTCGTGAACACCCACCCGTTTCTGTGAATACACGCCCGGCTCCACATAACCGTGTAGTGACCGTGCGTTCGGAGCCACTACCGACAGTAATGGTTGTTTGGGATTCTTGGAATACCCGGCGGGCGGTCGCCGGGGATCAGGTCAATGAGGCGAGAAAGCCCGGAGGGCGAAAGGGCGTTCACCATGCAAACGGCCAGAAAGCTAGGGGAGATCTTCCTGCGGAGAGAGCCGGAATCGGTCTCACGCGCACGCGCGACGGTGCGCGAGCTCCTCGGTCCCGATCACCCCGCCTACGAGCGGGTGCGGCTGGCCGTCCCCGGGCTCACCGCGAACGCCGTCGGGCACTCCACCCCCGGTCCGGTGGGCGACCTGGTGATGGTCGTCCTGAAGGTGGTCGACGACTTCATATACATGGAGGTGACCGACCCCGGTTCCGCGTCCGGCAAGCCGTGCCTGAAGGATCCCTCCCCGGACGCGGAGAACGGGCGAGGGCTGTTCATCGTCGACGAACTCTCAGCGGGAAACTGGGGCGTCCGCGACTTCGGGGCGGGTGGCCGTACGGTGTGGTGCGCCATTCCGGCCGAACTCGCGGCTCCGTGGAAGAGGCCGTCGTCCTCGCCGTACGGCCGGAATAGCGGACGCTGCGGTCTGCGATACATGGCAATCAGCAGGAAAGCAGAATCCCACACTCTACAAACACGCTGTGTATGTCTTGCGTGTTTTCGCTACTCGTCCGTGTAAAGGCAGAACGGGTGTCCGGCGGGGTCGAGGAGGACCCGGACGTCGTCCTGCGGCTGGTGGGCGGCGAGTGTCGCGCCCGTCTCGATCGCGTGGGTGACCGCGCCGTAAAGGTCACCGACCTCCAGGTCGAGGTGCAGCATCATCTGCTGCGAGCCGTCGGCGTTCGGCCAGACCGGTCGTACGTAGTCCTTGGATGTCTGGAAACCCAGGTACGTGCCCCCGCCGGCCGGTGCGACCGTGGCCCAGCCGGGCTCGTCCTTGGTGATCTTCCAATCGAGAAGGCGCGCGTAGAACCGCGCGAGTTCCTGTGCGTCGGGTGCGTCGAGTACCACACCCCAGTAGTGAGAGTCCGTTCGTCCGCGCATGGCTGCGTCCTGCCCCGAAAGCCGCTCGGATCACGCGGCGCGTGGGCATCACCGAGGTGCTTGTGCGGTTATCGGAGGTGTCAGGCAATATTTCAGAATTTCAGAACATGTTGTGCTTTCGGGTTGCGGGGCCTTCGCGGAGCTCGCAGACTCGTGCCCTGTGATCAACCGGGCGATGGTGACGATGGTGACGATCTGTCTGCTCCTGGGCGGGACCGGTGCCTGTCTGATCCTTGGCGAAACCGGTGCGGCCGAGGTGGGCTCCACCAGGATTCCCAAAGGGTTCCTGCTGACCGAACCCACGGCGAGGGCGCCGCTTCCTCCCGTGGCTGTGGGCGAGGAGTGGTGGAAGATCAGCGACAGTACGTCCCGGCAGTTCGAACTCAACCCCTGTGGCACGAAGGGGAAGTCCCATGACGGCCGCGTCGCGATGCGAACGATCACGCACCTGACCAGCGGTCCCTCCTACGACAGCGAGCAGCTCGCGCTGTACCCGAGCGCGGGATCCGCCCATGCCGCGTTCCTCAGGCTCAGGACGGATATGAAACAGTGCGCGAAGCAGGAGACCGCCGCCCGTCCCGGGCGTGTTCACGTCGGCAGGGCTTTGCGCGCCGGGGACGAGGCCATGATCGTCGGAAGCCACTTCTCCAGGAAGGGGAAGCGTGATCGTGAACCCAGCTCGCTGTGGGGCGTCGGCCGCCGGGGTGCCGCCCTCTTCCTCTACACCCACGACATCGCCGACAGGGGAGTGAGCGAGAAGATCGCGGGCCAGGTGAGGGAGATGGCGGAGAAGGTTTGCGCCCTTCGCGGGGTGTGCGGGTAGGACGGTCGTCGCTCTCCTGGACACTGCAGGTATGCGTGACGAGAACTCCAGGTCGGGGGATCGCACCGTCCAGGCGGGGTCTGGCTGTGTGGATCACTCTCGGTCGGGACCCGGCTGTGCGGATCACTCCCAGGCGAGATTCGACTGTGAGAATTACGCCTTTCCCGTACCGGCCCCGTCCAGCGAACGGCCGGTGGCCGACGACCACGGGACGGTGTCGCTGCGGCTGCCGTTCCGGGCTCCGCTGTGCCCCGGCAACCTGTTCGGGCATCTCGCCGCGACCGCCGTGCCCGGGGTGGAGGAGTGGCGCGACGGCGCGTACCGCCGCACGCTGCGCCTGCCGCACGGCCACGGCGTCGTCACCCTGTGGCCGATGCCCGACCACGTCGGCTGCCGTCTGACCCTCAGCGACCGCCGTGACCTCTCCACCGCGATCAGCCGGTGCCGGAACCTGCTCGACCTCGACGCCGATCCCGTCGCCGTCGGAGACATCCTTCGCGCCGACCCGGCGCTCGCGTCGTTCGTGGACGAGCATCCCGGCCGCCGGGTGCCCCGCACCGTCGACGGGTTCGAGCTGGCGGTACGCGCGGTGCTCGGGCAGCAGGTGTCCACCGCGGCCGCCCGCACCCATGCCGCCCGGCTGGTCACCGCGCACGGCGAGCCGATCACGGACCCCGAAGGAGGCCTCACCCATCTCTTCCCCACCCCCGGGGCGCTGGCCTCGCTGGATCCGGGCAAGCTCGCCCTTCCCCGGACGCGCCGCGCGACGCTCATCGGCCTGATCGCCGCCCTGGCGGCCGGTGAGATCGATCTCGGCGCCGGAGGCGACCGGCGTCGAGCCCGGGCGCAGCTCTCGGCGCTTCCCGGACTCGGGCCCTGGACGGTCGAGACCATCGCGATGCGCGCTCTCGGCGACCCCGACGCCTTCATCCCCGCCGACCTCGGGATCCGCGTCGCCGCCCGCAGGCTCGGCCTTCCCGTCACCCCCGCGGCGCTCACCCGCCGTGCCGCCGCCTGGCGCCCCTGGCGCGCCTACGCCGTCCAGTATCTCTGGGCCACCGGCGACCACCCGGTCAACCGGCTGCCCGCGGCGTGAAGCCGGCTGGGCTTCAGGCCGTGCGCTCGGCGACGAACACGAACTCGCGACCCGGGCGATCAGGAGCCTCGCGCACGTCCAGTACGCGATATCCGTTGGCGACCAGGCTCGCCTCCACCTCGTCGTGGCCGCGGAACCGGAGGGTCGAGTCGGAGGTGACCACCGCGCCGTCCGACAGGAACCTGTACGTGTAGCGGAAGGAGACGTACGGGAGGCTCACGTCGGTGACCTCGAAACACCGCTCCACCGGTCCGCTTCCCGGGACGTCGCGGATGATCTGAGCATCGTCGGCGGCCCATTCCTCCCAGGCCCGGCGTTCGGGACGCCTGGTCTCGAACACGAGGTGGCCACGTGGGCGAAGCGCGGCGTGGATGCCTCGGAGGGTCCGTGTCCAGTCGTCGTCGGTGAGGAAGACCTGTGCCACGTTTCCCGTCATCACCGCGAGATCGGCGCCGAGCGCCGGAACCGCCGTGACATCGCCGTGCACCCAGGTGATCCTCGCGGCGTGATCCTTCGACCTCGCCACCTCGAGTGACGCCTCGGCCGGATCGACACCCACGACGGTACGGCCGCTCTCGGCGAGCAGGACGGCCAGGCATCCCGTCCCGCAACCGACGTCGAGCACACGGTCCGCGCCCAGCTCGCCGGCGATGTCGAGGTAGGCGGTCAGATCGTCGCGGTCCCCGTCGAAGACGTCGTAGACGGGTGCGAGACGAGGGTGAGCGAAGATCGCATCAGGCACCCGGCGACCATATCCGCGTTCAGGCGCTCCGGCGACGGATTATCGGCCGCCGGTGGTCGAGGGGCCGCGCCGGGCCTCCGGGTCACCGCGCGTCGAAGGTCGTCCTGGACTCCAGGATGCCGGCGGCGTTGCTCTCCGCCCAGCCGGCCAGGCCGCGGACGACCCCGAGCAGGTCGATCCCGCGCGGGGTCAGCGCGTAGTCGACGCGCGGCGGGGTGGTGTCGTGGACGGTCCGGGTCACCAGGCCGTCTCGCTCCAGCCCTCGCAGCGTCGCGCTGAGCATGCGCTGGGTGATGGGCTTGCTCATCCGGCGCAGTTCGTTGAACCGCCGGGTGGTGTCGCCCAGCTGGCAGATGACGACCACCGACCACTTGTCGCCGATCCGCTCGAGCACGTCGCGGACCAGGGCGCGGCCCTGCTCGCACACGGGGGTGATGTCGTCCGTCTCGATGGTCGGATGCGCCATGGTCGCCAGTATACGAGAGATACCTGGTTCTGTCCTGGGTGGTTCTCCCGGGGATACCTGGGCACGTTGAAGTGCTCTCTTGCCGCCGCCTCCGCTCCGATGCAATGGTACGAACTACAGACCTGGTATATAAAGAGAACTGCTCTGGAGCTGCGGCTATGCAAGTAATTGGGTTGTACGAGTTCGGGGGACCCGACGTGCTGCGGGTCGTCGACCTTCCGGAGCCGCACGCCGGACCCGGTGAGGTGCGGGTGCGGGTGCACGCGGCCGCGGTGAATCCGGCGGACACGCTGATGCGCGCCGGCGTGTTCGCGCAGGCGTTCGCCGGGGTGCCGGCCCCGTACGTCACCGGGATGGACATCGCCGGCGTGATCGACGAGATCGGCCCGGGGACGGAGACCGAGCTGTCCCCGGGGGAGCCGGTGATGGCGATGGTGATGCCGATCGGCCCGGCCGCGGGGGGCTACGCCGAGTACGTGGTGCTGCCGGCCGGCTGGGTCGTCCGCGCGCCGGCGGGCGTCGATCACGCGGCGGCGGCGACGCTGCCGATGAACGGGCTCACCGCGCTGCTGGCACTCGACCAGCTGGCGCTCGCGCCTGGCTCCGTCCTCGCCGTGATCGGGGCCGCCGGGACCCTCGGCGGCTACCTGGTCCAGATGGCCGCGCACGCGGGGCTGACCGTGATCGCCGACGCCGCGCCCGCCGACGAGGCCCTGGTCCGCCTGTCCGGCGCGACCGAGGTCGTGGCCAGGGGATCCGATGTCGTCGACCGTATCCGGGCCCGGTATCCGGACGGCGTGGACGCGGTCGCCGACACGGCGCTGGTCGGGCCGCGACTCCTCGACGCCGTACGCGACGGCGGCGTGTACGCCCGGTTCCGCACCGGCGATGAACCCGGCGGCCACGAGTTCGACGGCGACGGCCCGATCACGGTGCAGACGACGTTCGTCCCCGACTACGCGGGACGGACGGACAAGCTGGACCAGATCCGCCGGCTCGCCGAGGCGGGCGTGCTCGTCCCGCGCGTCGCGGCGACCCTGCCCGCCGCCGAGGCGGCCGACGCGCACCGGCGGCTCGAGGCCGGCGGCGCCCGCGGCCGGTTCGTGCTCACCTTCTGACCTCACCGACTCTCACTGACTCTCACCGACTCTCACCGACGAAACCTCACCAACTCTCACCGACAAAGGAGTAGTCATGTCCGCACGCTTCGCGGGGAAGGTCGTCCTGATCACCGGCGCCACCTCCGGCATGGGCCGTGCCGCCGCCGAGCGGATCGCCGCCGAGGGCGCGAAGGTCGTCCTGGCCGCCCGCGGCAAGGAGGCCGGCGACGCGCTGGTGGCCGGCATCCGCGCCGCCGGAGGCGAGGCCACCTTCGTCCCGGCCGACGTGACGGTGGAGGCCGAGGCGGCCGAGCTGGTCCGGCAGGCGGTGAGCCGGTACGGCCGGCTCGACGGCGCGTTCAACAACGTCGGCGCCGCCACCGCGATCGGCCCGGTGACCGGTATCGACGGCGACGCCTGGCACGCCGACCTGGCGCTCAACCTCAGCAGCGTCTTCTTCGGCCTGAAGTACCAGATCCCCGCCCTGCGGGACGCCGGTGGCGGCGCGATCGTGAACAACGCCTCCAACCTCGGCGTCGTCGGGGCGGCGGGCATGGCCTCCTACAGCGCCGCCAAGCACGGCGTCGTCGGGCTCACCCGCTCGGCGGCGCTCGATGAGGCCGCGGCCGGCGTACGGATCAACGCCCTGATCACCGGCGGCGTCGACACCCCGCTGCTGCGCGGCAACCTGGGCCCGACACCCGAGGAGTCCCTGCGCGCGGCCGAGGCGATGCATCCGCTCGGGCGGATCGCCCAGCCGGACGAGATCGCGGCGTTCGCGGCGTTCCTGCTGAGCGACGAGGCCAGGTTCATCACCGGGGCCGCGCTCGCGATCGACGGCGGGATGACCGCCGCCTGACGACGGATCCCGCCGTGGCGGGCGCCGGCCGCCGAGGCGCGGGCGGTGCGGGGCCCGCCGGCCACGGCGCCGTCGCGACCTTTCCCGACGAACGATCGACGTCTCATCCTCCGTGACCCCGTCACGGACAACCGTTCAGGAGCGCCACATGACCACCGCGGGTAACGACGACGCGCTGCGGCGCCTGGCCGACATCGAAGAGATCAAGCAGCTCAAGGCACGCTACTTTCGGCTCCACGACACCAAGAAATGGGACGAGTGGGTCAGGCTGTTCACGCCGGAGATCCATCTCGAGATCGATGGGACGGTGCTCCGCGATCCCGCCGAGCTGGCCCGCATCACCAGCGGCTGGAACGGGAACGCGATCGCCGTCCACCGGGGCTTCATGCCCGAGATCGACATCACCGGTCCCGACACCGCCACCGGCATCTGGAGCATGGACGACTATCTCGAATGGCCCGAGAGGGACGGTCTGCCGCAGGGGATGCGGGGCTACGGGCACTACCACGAGGAGTACCGGAAGATCGACGGCAGATGGTTGATCAGCCGCCTGAGGCTGGATCGCCTGAAGCTCGAGGTCTTCGAGGGCGGCCTGCCTCCCGTGTGAGGGTGATCCCCGAGCGCCCGATCCCGGGCTCGTCACCGGCTCACCAGCTCACCGGCTCACCGCGGAGGCCAGGGCGCGCACCCGCTCGGCGTGCCGGTCGTGGCCGATGACGACCGGTGGCTCGTTGTACGGCATGGCGTCGGAGGAACGGCGCAGCTTGACGTACTGCCCGCAGGCGTCGACGGCGTAGGGCTCCATGTCGTCCTGGAGCGCGCCGATCACCGTGATCCCGTACGTCTCGCCGATCCGGCGGAACAGCGCCACCGCCTCCCTGCGGTGCTCCTTGCCGAGGTTGCGGCCCAGCTCGTCGAGGACCAGGCACAGGTGCCCGCCGCCCGAGGACGCGATCGCCGCCGCGCAGACCAGCTTCACCGCCTTCTCGTCCATCAGCGCGGTGTTGGCCCGCCGGTTGTACGGCACGAACCCCTGCCCCTCGCCCCTGCGCCATTTGGGCGTCACCCGCCACGCCCAGCGCTGCTCGGGGTCGGCGGGCGCTGGCGGGACGGGGAACTCCAGCGTCGCGCCGTAACCGCCGTAGGAGGTGTCGAGCTTGTCGAACTCCTCGGCCACCCGGGTCAGCCGCGCCCTGATCGCGGCGGTCAGCGCGGACCGGTGCACGGCGGTGGACTGGGCCGCCTCCTCGGCACCCCTGGCGGCGGCCGTCAGGTCGCGCTGCCGGGTGACGATCTGCGTCTCGATCTGGCGGCGCCGGTGCCGCTCGTAGTCCTCCTGACCGCGCAGGTAGGACGCGAGCGCCGAGCACACGCCGGGGAACGTCGCCTGCTCGCGGGCGGTGCGCCCGGCGCCCGGCGCGGTCCTCTCCCTGACCAGGAAGCGCAGCTCCTCGGGCATCTCCTCGTCCTCGCCGGGGAAGGTGTCGCGCAGCGCCTCGTCCAGGCGGCGCTCGGCGGCCCGCCACCACTCCTCGGACGTCAGCGGGCGCTCCTGCTCGTCCAGGGCGCCCAGCCATTCGCGGGCTCCGTCGACGGTGCCGCCCCAGTCACCGGCCAGCGTGTCCAGCCCGAGCGCGTCGCGGTCGGCGGTGATCCTCGCCGCCTGATCCGCGGCCTGGTCGCGGTCGGACTCGTGCCGGGCCCTGCGGCCCTCCAGACGCTCGATCTCCATGTTTCTCGTACGGGCGCGGAAGTCCAGGGCGCTCGCCCGGCGTTCGGCCTCGTCGACCTTCGGCGCGATCCCGGCCAGCGCCTCGGACAGCTCGGTGAGCGCGGCCCGGCGTTCGGCCAGCCGCCGCTCGATGTCGGCCAGCTGCACGGACGCCTTCGCCCCGTCGAGCCTCCTGCCCGCCTCGGCCACGGCGTCCTCCGCGGCCCGTACGACCGCCGCCGCGCTCTCCTGGGTGTCACGCGCCCGGTGCAGGCGCTGCTCGGCCGCCTTGATGCGGGCCTCCCTGCCGGTGACCGCGACCTCGAACGATCCCACGACGGTGACTCCCGCCGCGCTGACCAGCACCGACCCGGGCAGCGCGCCCAGGGCGCGCGCGGCGGCCGCCAGGTCGGCCGCGTCGACGATCACCGCGTGCTCGTGCGGCCACCCGCGAGCTCCCAGCGCGGGGGCGGCCGCACCGTCTCGACGCGGCGCGGCCTCGTCGTCGCGGGCCTGCTCGGCGACGTCGATCGCGTCGAGCAGGCCGGTCGCCCCGACACCCGCCTCGGCGAGCGCGTTGAGCTGGGCCGCCGCCGGGCCGCCCTCGGCGTCGTCCAGCGCGGCCTTCGCCCCCTCGGCCTCCCGGTCGGCCACGCCCAGCGCCTTCAGCGCCTCGTTCAGCCGCGTCCTGGCCTCGGCCAGCTCGGCACCCGCCGCCTCCACGTCGCGCCCGTCGGCCAGGCGGCGCTGCTCCTCGAGACCGGGAATCCAGCCGCGCAGCTCGTCGACCGAGTTCTCCGCCACCGCCCGGTCGGCGTCCAGCTTCGCCGCGCGTGCCTGCAGGGTGGTCAGCTCCCTGCGGGCCTCGGCCAGCCCGCGCTCCAGGGTGTCGTCCTTGAGCGTGGTGATCTCGGCCCTGACCTCGGCGATCGCCTCCGTGGCACGGTCGCCCGCCGCGCGGACCCGCTCCAGCTCGGCCGCCAGCGCCTCGTCCCGCTGTCCGGCGTCGGCCAGCCTGCGCGCCAGTCGCCCCCGCCAGCAGCGCAGCGCGTCGGCCAGCCTGACCCGGGCCCGGTCACGCCTGTCGAAGGTCTCCAGGAGCGTACGGGACTCGCCCTCGAACTCCCGGAGCAGCTCCACGGCCCGCGTCGCCCGCACCCGCCTGGCGTGCTCGTCGCGGCGGGCCTCCCGCTCCTGGTCGAGCTCGGAGTCCAGGCCGGTCAGCGCGGCGATCGCCTCGAAGACCCGCTCGGGGGAGATCTCGTTGAGCGGCTGGGAGAGCAGGTTGGTGGCGACCTTGCTCCGTACCGAGGTCGACAGGAACGACACGCACCTGACGCGGTCGCCGTACAGGACCCTGGTCAGGTCGCGCGCCACCACGTCGCGGCGTCCCGCCGAGCGGGGCAGCGCCGCCCACAGCTCGTCGGCCCGCGCCACCCGCTCGGCCTCCGAGGCCGCCACCGCCAGGTGCACCCCCTGGATCCACCTGATCTCCAGATGCGGGGCCTCCTGGTTGACCCGCAACCACACGGTCACCGCGTCGTCCAGGGAGGCGCGGTCCGGGGAGCCGGTGTCCGAGGAGGCCGTGTCCCCGGTGTCCCCGGAAACCGTGCCCGAGGAGCCGCCAGAAGAGACGCCGTCCACGGGGCCGGCGTTCGCGGAATCGGTGTCCGCGGGGCCGGTGGGGACGGAGTCCGTGGGGCCGGAGCCGGTGTGCGCGGGGTCGGCCGCCGCGAAGACGCCGACGATGTAGCCGTGGTCGGCGCTGGCCCACGTCCGGCCACCGCCGCCCGCCGCGAGCTCGGCGTTGAACAGCAGCTCCGCGACGGATTTCGCCCCCGAGGCGAAACGCCACTGCTCGTCCCCGAGCAGCGCGGTGATCATCGCGATGAACGACGACTTGCCCGCGCCGTTGGAATCCTTCGGCCCCGCGCCCGCGACCACGATCAGCGTGCCCGGCACGGTCGGCACCGGGTGGGTCGAGAGCCGGGAGATGTTGACCGGCTGCACGGCGATCAGCACCCGGTCGCCCACCACGTTCTCGCTCGGGGCGGTGGCGCGGGTCGTCTCCACGGGGACCAGGGTCGCCTGCGTCCCGCCCGGGTCCCCGGCGGTCTCGGAACCCCTGGTCCTCCCGCTCCGGGCGCCCTCCGCCCGGACGTTCCCGGCGCGAGCTGCTCCGGTGGCCTCGCCCGGGGAGGCCTTTCCGGCCCCGGTTCCGGCCCCGGCCGTGCCGGTGCGGTTCTCCGTGGCCCTGGCTCGGCTCCCGCGTGAGCTCTTCTCGGCCTGGCTCCGCTGGTCGGTCAACCCCGTCGTTCCTTTCTTCCATCCTGCTTCCGGCGCCTGGAGCGCCGGGTCTCCGGCACCCGCCCCGGGGTCCGCTCATCGTGAGCGAGGGCCTCTTCGCGTCCGCTCGGCACCGGGCCCACCGGGGTCTTTGGCGCCACGCCTTCGCGAGGGGCGGTCTTTCCTGACCCGTTCACCGCCGGTTGGCCCGTACGGCCGCCGCCAGCGGGGTGTGCGGTCCCGCGGCGAGGATCAGCTCCTCCTGCAGGCGGCGCCTGGCCTGCGGGGTCAGCCGGTGGAACTGCGGCCCCGGCACGTAACCCCCGGCCTCCTCGCCCGCCTTCACCTGGGTCACCAGGCCCGCGTGGCGCAGGACGCGCAGCGCGGCGTCCAGCTCACCGATCGGCAGCCTGGTGTGCCGCCGGAGCTCGTCGACCTGGGCGGGGAACGGCGAGAGCCAGCTGTCGGCGGGCAGCAGGCCGTCGGCCCGCGGGATCGCCACCGAGTGGATCAGCACGAGCACCAGAACCGCCCGCTCGGACTCACCCAGAGCCGAGCCCGCTCCCGAGGTGGCACCCGTCCCCGGGACCGTTCCCGCTTCCGAGACCGTTCCCGGCGCCGGGCCCGATCCCGCCCCCGAGCCCGCCCCCGGCCCAGCGGGCACGCCCCCTCCCGCGAGCGTCTCGGCCGCGTAGCCCGAGGTCCACGCGTCGCGGTCGTGGACGAGGACCCGGCCGCGGCGCTCCAGCATCTCGGCGAGCGCACGGCGCAGCACCGGGTCGCGCAACGCGGGAAAACGGGCCTCGTGCACCGGCTCGGCCGCGTGCTCCACCGTCATGAAGGCCGCCACGACCTCGGCCCTGCGCCGCTCGTCGAACGGGCCGAGCAGATCCTCGTCCACCTCCTCGGGAACCGTGACACCGGCCCCCGCCTCCGCGCCGTCAAGGACGCCCTCGGCGACCGGGAGCACCTCCGGGCCGCCCGGAACCTCCTCACCGGCGGGCAGCCGGCGCATCAGCTCCCGCAACTGGGCGTGCGACGCGGCGGGCCAGGAGGCGCACCGGGGGCCGAGCCGTACGAGACCGCCGGTGACCTCCAGCCAGGCTGAGTCGTGCAGGCGGCGCAGCGCGCCGACCGCCCAGTTGCGCATGAGGTCGTCGCCGCGCCCGATCAGCGCCCGGTACGCCGACAGCACGTCGTCCACCGTGGCCGCGGTGCCGGGCCAGGGGTCGGCGGACAGGTCCGTCCAGCAACACCGCAGCGCCGCGGCCAGCACCCGCCGGGTCTCCCCGGATCGTTCCACCGCCATCGGCGCGACCTGGTATTCCTCCAGGAGCGACGGGGTCGCCCCGTCGGGCCAGACCGGCAACGCCAGGCCCGTCCCGTCGCCGCGCCCCAGCCGTGCCATCCCGGCGGGAGCCGCCTCTCCGGCTCCGAGCGGGAGGGGACCGCCCGCCCTGGCGCGGACGTGCGCCGTCCGGGACGGCTCGGTGCCGGCCGCCGGGGCCGTCGCGGCCGGTGTGCGTCGCGGATCAGCCGTCACCGCCGGTCCTTTCGAGGTGGCCGTGGGAGAGCCAGGCGGGCTCGCCGCCGGGGTCGGCGGTGAGCCCGTCGGACCAGCGCAGGCGGTAGGGGGAGTCGGGACGCAGGTCGGCGGAGACGAGGTCGGCCAGCAGCCGGCGGGCGGAGACCCACTCGCCGTCGGCGGTGAGCAGCTCCTCCAGCCGGACGGTGGAGCGCCCGGCGAGCGCGGCCTCGGCCACCGCGGTCAGGTGGTCGAGGCCGTCGGTGCCGGGATCGTGGGTGCCGGCGGGGCCGGGGTCGGGCAGGGCCGAGCGCGGGGGAGTGGGCTGGGCGGGTGCCGGGCGGGGGCTCTCGTCCACGGCCCTGACGATCGCCGCCGGGTCGTGCCAGGGGGCGGGGGCGTCGAAGACGAACCCGTCGAGCACCGCGGCCAGGCGCTCCCTGCTCGCGGTCTGCGCGAAGGTGCGCCAGGTCTCCGCGGGGAGCAGCGTCAGGTTCCTCGTCGTGCCCGCGGAGTCGGCCAGACGCCCGGCGGCGCGGCGCGAGGCGTCGCTGTAGGAGTAGATCGCGGCGCGCAGCTCGGTGCAGGTGCGGTCGAGGTCGGGCCAGCGGGTGAGGATGGTGCCGTGCAGGCTCTGCGCCCGCCGGGCGATCTCCTCGGTGCCCCACAGCTTGGGCGCCTGCTCGCGCAGCTCCTCGATGGTGCCGCCGGTCAGGGTGATCAGCTCCAGCGCCCACAGCCGGAAGGCGCGCGACAGGTTCTGCGCGCTGGCGCGGGCCTCCTCCATCGTCGTGCGGGGATCGGCCACGTTGAGGTCTTCGAGCGCGAGCAGGCGGTGCATCTCCGACTGGCCGCCGTCGTCCATCATCCGGCGGATGAACATCAGCCCCACCACGCTGGTGAACGACGCGCGGTAGCGGAGCTGGTTGGGCTTGGGGAACACCTCGCGGATCGCGCCGAGACCGCGCAGGACCCGGAGCCGGTTCTCGAACCGGTCGAGCGGGTAGGCCCGGCAGACGTGGCGCATCTGCTCGTGGGTCAGCCACTCCTCGCCCGCCTCGGCGAACGCCGCGAACAGCGTCTCGGCGATGTCGACCAGCGCGGGGTCGTCCACCACCGCGCCGCTGTCGCGGGCGAGCGCCGCGAACATGCGGCGGTAGGTCGAGAGCACGGCCTCCTCGGTGAGGGCCGAGTCGAGCGTGATCTCGTGGTTCGTCTCTGGCACGCGCCCTACCGTAAGGCTTGCGCCCGACAATCCTGACCCGGACCGCCGAGAAGTGGACGTGCCCTACGGGCGGACACGGCTGAACACGGGCCGCCCGGCCCGGCGCCGGCTGCCCGCTCGGGCCTCCCGCGGTCGTGACCACTCAGGCCGGACGTCAGGGGGCGGTGGCGGTCGCGGGCAGGACTCCGGCCTGCCGGAGCCGGTCGCGGGCGGCCTCGATGGCCTCGGGGGTGGTGGCGAAGACACGGCCGGCCCGGTCGAGGTGGGCGATGACGCCAAGGGCGTGCAGGGGCTGGTGGTGGCCCTGGCGGATACCGGAGACGTAGACGGTGATGCCACGGCGTTGCAGCCGCTCTATGGCGTCGCCGAGGACCAGGGCGCCGCTGGCGTCGATGGTGGTGACGCGGGACATGCGCAGGATCACCACGGAGACGGCGGCGACCTCGGACAGCTCCAGCAGGAAACGGTGGGCCGCGGCGAAGAACAGCGGCCCGTCCAGGCGGTAGGCGACGATGTGCTCGGCGAGCAGGGCGTGTTCCTGCTCGCTGTGGTCGCCGGGCAGCTCAGGATGGATCGGCGTCATGTCCAGGCGGACGTCGCGCGCGATGGAGCGCAACGCCAGCGCACCGGCCACGATCAGGCCGAGGATGACGGCCTGGACCAGGTCGAGCGCCAAGGTGGCGACCGCGGTCAGTACCAGGACGACGGCGTCGCCGCGGGTGGAGTGGATCATGGCTTTGACCGAGCCGACCTCCACCATCCGCACCGAGGTGGCCAGCAGCACACCGGCCAGCGCGGCGAGCGGGATCCGGGCGACCAGGTCGGCGGCGAGGAGCACGATCACGGTCAGGATGCCCGCGTGGGCCAGCGCGGCCAGCCGTGACTGGGCGCCGGAGCGGACGTTGACCGCGGTGCGGGCGATGGCACCGGTGGCCGGGACGCCGCCGAACAGCGGGACGACGAGGTTGGCCAGCCCCTGGCCGAACAGTTCCCGGTCGGGGTCGTGCCTGTGGTTGACGCTCATGCCGTCGGCCACGGCGGCCGACAGCAGTGACTCCAGCGCGGCCAGGGCCGCGACGGCGACCGCGGGGGCGAGCAGCGAGCTCAGCGCGCCCACGTCCATGAAGGCCAGCGAGGGAGCGGGCAACCCGGCGGGCAGGTCCCCGATGCGTGCCACCGGCGGATCGGCCAGTTGCGTCAGCAGGGTGGCGGCGGCCACGGCGAGCAGGGAGAAGGGTACGGCGGGCCGCCATCGCGCCCCCAGCAACATCACCGCGGCCACCGTCAGGGCGATGGCCGGGGCCCACCACAGCGGCTGGGCGAGGAAGTCCCGCGCGGCCTGCCAGGCCACGGCGAGGACCTTGTCCCCTTCCGGGGTCGGCACGCCCAGGGCGGCCGGAACCTGCTGCAGGCCGATCACGCAGGCGATGCCGATGGTGAAGCCCTCCACCACGGGGGCCGGCACCAGGGCCATGTACCTGCCCGCGCGGCCCAGCGCCAGCGCGATCAGCAGCAGCCCGGCCAGCACGCCGACCATCAGCACACCGGAGGCGCCGTGAGCGTGCATGATCGGCACCAGCACCACCGTCATCGCCCCGGTCGGGCCGGACACCTGCAGGCTCGAACCGCCGAACAGCGCCGCCAGTACTCCGGCGACCACCGCGGTGGCCAGGCCCGCCGCGGCGCCCATGCCCGAGGAGATGCCGAACCCCAGCGCCAGCGGCAACGCCACGATCGCCACCGTGAGCCCGGCCAGCAGGTCACGGCGGGGACGGCGGCCCATCGCGGCCAGTTCCCCGCCCTCGGGCAGCACACCGCGCAGGCGGGCCCAGCCCGAGGAGAGCAGGGGGATCACGAGGTGCCGGTCTCGGTCTTGATCAGCTCGCTCAGCAGCTCGTGCTGCCCGGTGAGCATCTGCGTCAACAGCCTGCGCGCCGCGCGCAGCAACTCCGCCACATCACCACCGGCCAGGGCGTAGACCACGGTGGAACCGTCGCGGTGCGCGGTGACCATCCCCGAACGGCGTAGCACGGCCAGATGCTGCGACAACCCCGTCGGTTCCACCTCGATGGCGGCCAGCAGGTCCCGCACCGGCATCGGCCCCTCCTGCAGCAGCTCCAGCACCCGGATCCGGACGGGGTGGCCCAGCAGCCGGAACAGCTCCGCCTTGGCCTCGTACAGCGGGACCGACATCACAGAGCGGTCCTCTCACCCGGCCCGGCCTCACCCTGGCCGATCGGCACACCCTGCGTGCGGGCCAATCGCGTCACATGCTCCCACTCCGCTTCGGCCGTCATCAGCTCGCCGACGTCGTCGCCGTGGCGGGCCGCCTCCAGCGCCGCGGCCGCCCTGCGTGCCCTTTCCCTGACCGCGGTAGCGAAAGACCCGTTCACGGCACACCCCTGATCTCGGTCTCGTCCAACGGCACCATCATGTACTCAATTGCGTAAGTTCGCAATTTATGAAACGTAGACAGGATACCGCGGTCACGGTCCCACCGCCTCACCGGCCCGGCTCACCGTCCGGGCCGCCCCGGTGTCATCGCCGGCCCGCCCGGTCGAGTTCGGTCCGTCGGCGAGGTCGGCGAGGTCGGCGAGCGGAGACAGGCCGGGGCCGGGAACGTGGGCGGTTCGGAAAGCGCGATGGGAGCGCGCCCACGATTCTCCGGCAACTATTCGCAACATTTAAGACAGATCGCAACATCCGACGTACGGTCGGAGAACCAACCCCCCGCGGTGACAAGGTGATGGAGATGGCGACCTCCACAGCACGCATCGACGAGGCCAAAGGCATTCTCGCCGCCAGGCTCAGGGCGCTCCGCGCCGACGCCGGGCTGACGGGGCGAGCGCTGGCGGCGAAGACCGGCCTGGACCACACCAAGATCTCCAAGATCGAGAACGCGGTCCAGATGCCCAACCAGGCGGACATCCGTACGTGGTGCGAGGCCTGCGACGCGGACGAGCAGGTGGTCGACCTCATCGCGGCCGCCCAGAACATCGACGCGATGTACACCGACTGGCGCCGCCTGGAGGAGAGCGGCCTCGGCCACGTCCAGCGCTCCTTCCAGCCGCTGTACGACAAGACCCACCAGTTCCGCGTCTGGCAGCATTCGGCCGTGCCCGGCCTGCTCCAGACCGGTGACTACGCCCGGGGCCACCTGCGCGCCATCATCGACTTCCGCGGCATCCCGGACGACATCGAGGCCGCGGTCGCGGCGAGGCTGAAACAGCAGGAGATCCTGCGCAACGGGAGCAAGCGGTTCGCGTTCATCGTCGGGGAGCAGGCGCTCCGCATGCCGCTGGTCGGCCCCGAGCAGATGGCCGCCCAGCTCGACCGGCTGGCGGAGCTGACCTCCGGCACCGCGAACGTGTCCTTCGGCATCGTCCCCGCGACGATCAGGCCGCCGCTCATGCCGCCGGAGAACTTCTGGATATACGACGCCAACCGGGTCCGCGTCGACACCGTTCCCGGCCAGATCCAGCACAAGGCCCCCAGCGACGTGGTCGTGTACGAGAAGGCGTTCCAGGCGCTGAGCGGTGCCGCGGCGTACGGGAAGGAGGCCCGCGACATGCTGCGGGCCGCGGCCGGTGGGTTCCGCGAGAAGTGACGCTCCACGGGGAGGGAAGCCCGCAGGAGGCGAAGATCGGTGAAGGGGATGCTCCGCGAGGGGCGAACGCGCAACATCACGCAACATCGTTGAGGCGGGCACCCGAAGATCCTTACCCTCGCCAGCGTGACCGTTGATCACAGAATCCCCGAAGACCTCGCGCCTCCTCCCGCCGAACTCCGGGCCCGTGAACTGGCGGCCCTGCTGGCCCGATCCCACAACATCCCGGCGGACGTCCACCGCCTGCCGTCCGGAAAGATCGTCATCTCCGTTTACTACGGCCTGGTCGCCCGCCTGGACGACGCCTGCCGCTTCTGGTGGATGGTCCCGGTGCCCGCGGACCGGGACAGGCCGCTGTGGACGAGTGCCACCACCCCGGTGGCGGCGGCGATACGGATAGCCGCTCACTACCGGGAACTGCGGGCCCGCCCGCTGGTCCACCTGATACGCGGCGGCTACCTGCTGACCGACGTCCTGATGGAACACCACGAGGCCGCCGCCCCGATCTGACGGCGCCGGCCGGGCCTGTCATGGTTCGACAGCTCTTGCCGAGCACTTCCTGGTTCGATGGCAGTCGCCGGTGTCGTCCCGGTTACGGACCGCAGCCGGAACCGCCTTCCCGGAGCCCGCCCCCGGCGTCCGGCGAGCACGAGGCCGGGCGCTCCGGAGAGAGGGCCGCGCGGCCCGTCGTGGCCGATGCCCGCGGCCGGTTCGACGGTTTCGCACGGGTCGCGCGGCCCTTTCGAGAGGGCGCCCGCCGGCCACCGGCCCTCATCGGGTGCGCGGTGAAGTCTCCGACCTGCGCGAATCACGGTTCAATGCCCCGTGTTTCGTGTTTAACTCGGACTTGCGGTAGTCACCCGACTTCCTTGGGTAGTGTCCCCGGGCCAGATGAGAGCGCGCGGTGTAGCAAGGGGGAGACGATTCATGATCAGCGTCCTGATCGCCGAGGACATGCATCTCGTCCGGGGAGCCATGGTCGCCCTGCTCTCCACGGAGAGTGACATCAAGGTCGTCGCCGAGGTCGGTCACGGCGACGAGGTGGTCCGCTCCTGCCTGCTCCACCGGCCGGACGTCGCGCTCATCGACATCGGCCTGCCCGGCACCGACGGTCTCACCGCGACGGCGGAGGTGCACCGCAGGCTTCCCGAGTGCGGGACGGTGATCCTGACCGGGCTCGCGACCCCGGCCGCGCTGCGCCGGGCGCTGGACGCCGGGGCGCGCGGCTTCGTCGTCAAGGACGCCCCCGCGGGACAGCTCGCGGGCTGCGTACGCCGGGTGGCCGCCGGTGAGCGGGTCGTCGACCCCGAACTGGCCGTCGCCGCCCTCAACGCGAAGAGAAACCCGCTCACCGCGCGCGAGCTGGAGGTCCTGCAGGCCGCGGCCGAGGGGGCGCCGGTCGGGGAGATCGCCGACCGTCTCTGCCTGTCCGGCGGCACGGTACGCAACTACCTGGCGCGAATCCTCAACAAGGTCGACGCCCGCACGCGGGTCGAGGCGGTGAGGATCGCCAGGGAGGCGGGCTGGCTGTGGTCCCACGACCTGACCGAACCGACCCTGAGCCGCTACCGCTCGCTCAACTGACCGCGCGCCCCGCCCCGCGGCCCCCGGCCGGGGGCTTCGCGGATCCGGCGCCCGGTGCCGGCCAGAAGCCGAGATTGTGGTCGGCGGCGTAGTCGACCGGTTTGATCGCGTCCGGCTCCAGGGACTGGGTGTACGGGACGGGGGCGGCACGGTCGAAGCGCTCCCAGCGGGGCAGCCCCTTTCCGTTGGGATCGCCCGTCCGGGCGAAGTTGGTCCAGTAGGCGATCATCTGGTCGGACAGCCTCCGCTGGGCCGGGGTGAACGTGACCGCCTTCTCGGTGAACAGGTACGGCATGTCGCCCGCGTGGTAGGCGCCCCAGGGAAAGTCCGTCCCCAACGGCAGGAACATCGGGGCCCGGCGGTCGGCGAACTGGTAGGCGTACGTCGGCGCCTTCCCGCTGAGCAGCCCGTTCTGCTCGAAGGTGGCCCTGGCCCACATGCGGTCGGTGATCACGGCGGCCCACGCCAGCCCCGGCGAGCCGTACCGGGCGACCGGATACTCCGCGCGCACCCTCGCCGCGTCCTTGCCGAACGCGGTTCTCAGCAGCCTGCCGTACCGCTCGGCGGTCACCGGCTTTCCCGCCGCGTCGTGGAACAACCCGACGAAGATCCGGTGCTCGTCGCGAGTCGCCCCGGAGATCACCGGAACCCGGTGGAAACGACCTGCCCGCAACTCCGCGGACGGCGGTCCGGGCAGCGTCTCGCCCCCGTAGGCGTATGTCTGGAACATGTTCATGATCTGCGGCACTTCGAGGATCTTCTCCACCGGCAGGGCCCGCAGGCAGCGGAGATCCTCGCAGCCGAGCCGCGGGGCCACGTACGTCCCCATCTTCTCGACCTCCGCCACCGGGCGCCAGGCGTAGGACGGGTAGGCGGGGACGCCCTCACCCATGCTGCCGGCGAGCATGTCCATCATGCCCTCGCCGCTCTGCATGACGGCCCGGTCGAACAGGCCTCCGCCGCCCGGCGAGGTCAGGTGCCCGCTGATGCTCAGCGCGCCCCACGAGACGCCGAACGCCGTCACGTTCGCCGGGTCCCCGCCGAACGCGGCGGCGTTGCGGCGCACCCAGCGCAGAGCCGCCTGCTGGTCCTGCAGGCCGTACGTGCCCGACCCCTCGAGCCCCGGGTACCCGAAGCCCCCGAACACCCCGAGCCGGTAGTTGATCGTGACGACCACCACGTCCCCGCGGGTGGCGATCCGGCGCACATCGCTGAGGTCGCCGGAGCCCAGGGCCCCGTCGCCGTGGATCCACACCATCACCGGCCGGTTCTTCCCCGGAGTGCGCGGCGCCGTCACGTTGAGGAACAGGCAGTCCTCGTCGGAGCCGGTCACCTTCGCGTAGTCGCTTCCCACCTGCGGGCACACGCTGCCAGGCCTGGTGGCCTCCCTGATCCCGCTCCAGGGTCTCACCGGCGCCGGCGAGTTCCACCGCAGCCCGCCCACCGGCGGGGCCGCGTAGGGAATCCCCTGGAAGATCCGGTGCTCGCCCGTCACCGTTCCCCGTACGGCTCCCGCGTCCGTCCGGACCACACTCTCGCCGGTCTTCTCCGGCGCCCGCGCCGCGGGCACGCCCGCGCACGCCGGCACCAGCATCGTCGCCGCCATCGCGGCACTCGTCGCCTTTCGTCTCATGCCCTCCACGCTGTCAACGGACGGGCCGCTCCAGCAGATCCATCGATCCCGAACGCCCCAGGACAAATGTCCTCACCTGAGCCGAGGCGGCGGTTCAGCCGAGGATCTGGACGTACCCGTCGGTCCCGTGAACGCGGATCCGCTGCCCGTCCCGGATCAGCCGGGTGGCCTGCTCCACACCCACGACGGCCGGCAGGCCGTACTCCCGCGCGATCACCGCCCCGTGCGTCATGAGGCCGCCCACCTCCGTCACCAGCCCGGCGACGGTGACGAACAGGGGGGTCCAGCTGGGGTCGGTGTAGGTGGTGACCAGGATGTCACCCGCCTCGAGGTCGGCCCGCGCCATGTCCAGGACGACGCGGGCACGGCCCTCGACGGTCCCGGCCGAGACCGGGAGGCCGGCCAGCGCGCCGGGCGGGGCGTCGTCACGCCGGTACCGGCCGTTGAGGGCCTCACCGTCCGAAGTGAGGACCCGGGGCGGTGTGAGCGCCTCGTACGACCGGAACGCCTCCCGCCTTTCCATGATGAGCCCGGCGTCCACGTCGCCGGTGCGCACGACTTCCCGCAACTCCGCGAACCGGAGGAAGAAGATGTCCTCCTTCTCGCGCAGGGTGCCGGAGCGGACGAGGCGATCGGCCTCCCGCAGCAACGCCTGCTTGTAGGCGAAGTAGCGGCTGACCATGCCGTACTTGGGGTACTCCCGGTATCCGGCGAAGGCGCGGACGCGGTCGATCATCCGCTTGGTCTCCTCGGCCTTCCGCTCCCCGCCGGGCAGGGCGCGCAGTCGCGTCAGAAGTTCCTGTTCCTTCCGCCGCGACTCCAGGCGTCCTTGCTCGAAGTGTCGTTCGCCGGCGCCCGGCTCGAAGTTCCTGACGTTGCCGAGGATGGCGGGCACGAGCGTGGCGGGACGCTCGCTCCAGCGGGTTCTGGTGATGTCGATCTCGCCCGCGCAGCGCATGCCGTACTCGTCGAGGTAGCCCCGGATGGCGTCACGTGCCTCCCGTCCGCCGGCCGGCCCGGCCAGCTCGTCCAGGAAGCCGTCGCCCTCCCGGCCCTCGGCCGCGACGCGGTGCAGGAACGCCACGACCTCCGCGTGCGGCCGGATCGTGTCCGCGACGTCGAGGAGCGCCAGCCCCATCTCGGAGGTGACGTTGTGGGGGACGGATTGGGTGAGCGCGTCGGCCGCGTTCTTCTCGCCCAGCCACGCCTCTAGGTGGTCGTTGAGCCACCAGGCCGCCTCCATCCCCGCCATGATCACTTGATGGCTCCGCGGATCGAACAGGATGCGCCTCAGCTCCGCGATGTCGGCCTCGATGAAGTCGAGCAGCGCCGGCCCGGACAGAGTCCGGATCTCGCTCCGCAGGGTGGCGACGGACGCCTGGCTCTGCCGGATCAGCTGGGTGACAACGGCCGGATCGGTCTCGATCGGGGCGGGTGGGCCACCGGCGGGCGCGGCGACGGAATCCTCGTCCGCGAGCAGGCGGATGAAGTCACCGCGGTCCAGGACGCTCTGCAGCGCGTCCCGGATCAGCGGGTCGGACCTCCCCAGGGTCCCGATGAGGTTCGCGCGACCGGCGGCCGTCGCCAGGACGGGGGCCACGTCGACGAACAGCCGCCCGCCCGCCTCGTGCATCGGCCGCGGGGTCGTCAGCTGCCACACGGAGAGTCCCAGCGGCTTCATCGCGTCGGTCATCATCTGCTGGTGACCGACGGAGACGTAGACATGGTTCTCCTGGTCATCGCTCCCGGGGAGGGGGAACAGGGTGGTGATCGGCCGGCTCTGGACGATGTGGAAGTCATCGCCGGCCAGGCACCATTCGATGTCCTGGGGCCTGCCGAAGTGCGCCTCGACGTGCCGGCCCAGCCGCACCAGGCGCACGACCTGCGCGTCCGTCAGAGCCGGCTGCGTCTGCCGCCGCGGCTCGACCGGCGCGTCATGGGTACCGCCTCCCGGCGCCGCCTGGACGGACCGCGGCTTGGTGGCGACCGCCGTGGTGACGACCTGATCGTCGCGCACCGTGTAGACGTCCCCGGCGACCAGGCCGGAGACGAGCGCCTCGCCGAGCCCCCAACCGGCCTCCACCGTGGCGATCTTCCGGTTCGAGGTCACGGGGTCCGCGGTGAAGAGGATCCCGGCCGCGTCGGGGAACACCATCCGCTGCACGACCACGGCCATCCGTACCTTGCGGTGGTCGAAGCCGTTACGGCGCCGGTAGGTCACCGCCCGCTCGGTGAACAGCGAGGCCCAGCACCTTCGGACGTGGTGGAGGATCGCCGGCAGGCCCACGACGTTCAGGTACGAGTCCTGCTGGCCGGCGAAGGACGCGGTCGGCAGGTCCTCGGCCGTCGCGCTGGAACGCACCGCGTAGGAGGCCCGCTCTCCGAGCCGGGCGAGCGATTCGCCGATCGCCGCCTCGAGATCGTCGGGAATCGCGACGCCTTCGACGGCGCGGCGGACATCGGCGCTCAGGGCGCGGATCGCCGCGCGGTCGTCCGGGTTCACGCGCGACAGCAGGTCGAGCGACGCGTCGACCGACGGCGCCTCGGCCACGATCCGCTGGAAGGCGTCCGTCGTGACGCAGAAGCCGTCCGGCACGCGGACGCCGTCGATTCGCGAGAGCTCGCCCAGTTGCGCCCCCTTTCCGCCGACGTCCGCGATGTTCGTCGAGTCGATCTCCTCGAAACCCAGCACGTAACCCAATTTCGTTGCTCCATTGCTTGTCGGGCCGGTTCGCAACGGGCAGTATGAGGCACTTTCCGGTGTCTCATGAGGCGCGCGGATCTGATAGAAAATGAAAGTGGCGGGGAGTGGCACGCGGCCTGACCCGGCCTCCCTTCACCGGCATCCCGGGCCGCCGTTCACGCTCGGCGGCGGTGATCTCCTGGACACCGGCCGGCGCCCGCACCGAGCCCCCGCGCCGGCCCCCGCGCCCTGCCCCGACCTGCCGCAGGGTGCGGTGGACGTGGACAGGGACGCGTACGCGGATCGCGGGCCCCCCGGGACGGACGGCCGGGCCCTCGGCGACGACCGGCAGGATCTCGATCGCGACGGACCCGGCCGGACGGTCCCGGTTCTGCTCCTTCAGAGGCTGCGGGCGGTGATGTCGCCGTGGGAGGTGGTGGCGCGGATGTCGAGTTCGGTGGTGCCGTTGTTCTTGAGGGCGTTGCTGACGCGGCCGTAGCCGGTGCCGGCGTCCAGGGCGGCCGAGACGCCGGCGGCGGCGGCGACCGAGATGTCGCCGGACTGGGTGCTGAGCACGACCGCGCCGCGCACGGCCTCGGTGATCCGGATGTCGCCCTTCGCGGTGCTGATCTCCGCGGGGCCGCTGAGCCGGCCGACCTCGACGTCGCCGTCGATCGCGGTGAGGCGGACGCTCGCGGCCTCGTCGATCTTGATCTGGCGGTACGCGCCTTCGAAGGCGACGTCACCGAGGCGTCCGACGCCGCGGAGCTCGGCGGCGGCGGCCCTGGCCTCGACGCGGGAGCCGGCGGGCAGCTGGACGGTGATCTCCAGGGATCCGGAGGGGCCGGAGAGCCGGTTGCCGAGGGTCGAGGTCGTGATCCGCAGGACGCCGTCGGCGTAGGCGACGGTGGTCTGCTCGGCGGTCTTGGTGTCGCGGCTCCTGGAGGGGTCGGCGGGCAGGACCTCGACGGTGGTGTCGGCGCGGTCCGCGGCGATGAACTGGACGCGTCCGGCGGGGATGTCCAGGACGGCGGAGATCGGGGCGGGGGTGTCGAACTTCTGCATCGTGCTCTCCCGTGCTCACTCGTTGTTTCTGACATTGGAAACGCTACGTTGCGTTCCTGAATCTGGCAACATGTTTGTTGCATGCAAAGGACATTTTCGCAGTTGAAAGCCCGTAAACTGTTGCAACGATCCTGATTCTAAAGCAACGGAAGATGCTCTGATCATTGCAATGAATGAGAAGTGAACGCTATGGTGAGGGGATCAGGGACCACCACGAAGGATCACCAGGGAGATCGCGATGCCGGGAGGCAGGCTCACCCAGCAGGACCGCTGGCAGATCGCGCTGGCGGCTGGCCGACAGCCTCCCCTACGCCGAGATCGCCCGGCGCCTCGACCGCCCGACCTCGACGATCACGCGTGAGGTGATGCGCAACGGCGGCCCTGCCGCCCACCGCGCCACCGAACGCCGCGCCAACCGGCGCAGGCCCACCTCCTCCCGAGGGCCGGACCCGGTTCCCCAGCCGCACGGACGCGACGCCGAGGCCGTGGCCGAGTACGAGGAGACGTTCACCACCGTCCTCATGGCCTCAGGCCTGACCAAGATGACGGCCCGGGTTCTGACCTGCCTGTTCACCACCGACGCGGGCAGTCTCACCGCGTCCCAGCTCGCTCGGCACCTCCAGGTCAGCCCGGCGTCCATCTCCAAGGCGATCGCCTTCCTGGAGAGCCAGAGCCTCGTCCGCCGGGAACGCGACGAACGTCGCCGCGACCGCTACGCCGTCGACGACGAACTCTTCTACCAGGCGACGATCGCCGGCGCCCGATCCAACGACCTGCTCGTCGAGACCGCACGCCAGGGCGTCGCCGTCCTCGGCCCCCACACCCCCGCCGCCGACCGCCTGGAGAACATCGCCCGCTTCCTCGACTTCATCAGCGAAAGCATCACCCGCGCCGCGGAACAGGCCCGCGAGGTCCTCCACACCAGACCAGGAAGAACCTCGAACGACACCGCCCGGCCAGGTCCGGATCACGGATAGGCAGCCGTCTCGATCGTCACGGCCATGAGACGAGGCCGGCCGCGGACGGCCGCCGATCCAGGAGTGCACACCCTGTCGAAAACGGACACGAACTCCAGGTTTATCGACAGGAGCAGGCCCGATCATGGTCCGCTCGGGCGGCTGTGCCGTAGATCTGGTGGAGGCAAGGAGAGCCACGCGGCCACCGAGGTCGGGGTGCACGCGTGGCGCGAACACACGTCACCACCAGCCGAAACGGAGAGTGCACACGAATGCGAGTCGAAGAGAACTCCCGCGGGCGACGGACGGGAACCGGCATGCGCACCTGGCGGAAACCGTCGAAGCTCGCGGCCGCGGCCGTGATGGCCGGATGCCTCGCGTTGACCGCGACCTCGGCGGCGGTCGCCGACGCGGGCCCGGCCCGGGAGAAGGCCGCGCTCACCTGTGGCGCCGGCGTGTTCCTCGACGGCCTCCGGGCCCTCGCGGTCACCGAGAACGGCCGCGACGAGGTGTTCATCACGAGCGGTGGCACGAAGATCTGGCCGGTGACCGGGCCCTACGTGTCGATGGCCGCGGGCCAGCGGGTCGAGGTCGACAAGTGCGTCCCCGTCGGCGCCCAGCTCCGCCTCATGGAGTACGACGACATCGATCCCGACGACCTCATCGGCGGCGTCACCATCAACCGGGACGCGACCTGGGACTACGAGTTCTGCTGCGGCGATGGCGGCCGGTACCGGCTCGGGGCCGTCCAGTAGCCCGCCCCCCGGCACGGCACCGCCTCCGGCCCGCTTCGGCCGGCCGGAGGCGGCGCGGTGCTCTCGCGGTGTTCCGAGGAGGTCTCGCGAGAGGTGCCGAGCCGGCCCGCCGGACCTCACCCCGCGGACGGCCGTCCGGACGCCGGCCGGTGACCGTGGAGATCTGGGAAGCCCTCACGTGCCGGCCTCCAGGCCGGTGTGGGCGGCCAGGAAGGCGAGCATGTCGGCGGCCAGGTCGACGGCGCGGCCCGCCGAGCGGGAGCCGTGGCCGACGTCGCCCTCGTGGCGCAGCAGGATCGGCCGCGAGCCCGACGTCGCCGCCTGCAGCGCCGCGCACATCTTGCGCGCGTGCATGGGGTCGACCCGGGAGTCGCCGCCGAACGTGGTCAGCAGCGTCGCCGGGTAGTCGACGCCGTCGACGACCCGGTGGTATGGGGAGTAGCCGAGCAGCCAGCCCAGCTGCTCGGGGTCGTCGGCCGAACCGTACTCCGAACGCCACACCGGGCCGAGCCCCGACCGCTCGTACCTGACCATGTCGAGCAGCGGCGCCGAGCAGACGGCGGCGGCGAACAGGTCGGGGCGCTGCGTCAGCGCGGCGCCCACCAGCAGCCCGCCGTTCGACTCGCCGCACGCGCCCAGCCGTGCGGGGGTGGTCCAGCCGTCCGAGACGAGTTTCTCGGCCGCCGCGGCGAAGTCGTCGAAGACGTTCTGCTTGCGCTCCAGCATGCCGTCGCGGTGCCAGGCCGCCCCCTCCTCGCCGCCGCCGCGCAGCTGGGCGAGGGCGAAGACCCCGCCCGCCTCGACCCAGGGCAGGATGTAGCTGGAGTACGACGGCGCGAGCGAGAGCCCGAACCCGCCGTAGCCGTACAGGATCGTGGGCCTGGGGCCCGAGCCGGGGCGGGCCAGCACGACCATCCGCACCGGCGTGCCGTCCGCGGAGGCGCAGACCACCTGGCGGGCCTCGAGCTCTGGCACCTCCACGGCGCCGGGCGCGGCGCTCCACAGCGACGTCCGCCCGGTGCGCGCGTCGTAGTGGTGCACCCCCGCGGGCGTGACGCTGTCGGTGTAGGTGAACCAGACCTCGTGGCCGCCCTCGGGGCGGGTGGTCATCCCCCCGGCGGAACCGAGGCCGGGCAGCGGCACCGAACCGCGCCGTCTCCCGGTCGCCAGGTCGTGGACGCTGATCTCGCCGACCGCGTGCCGGGTCCAGCCGACGAGGAGCGTCTGCCCGGCGATCGCGAACTCACCGATCACCGCCTCCGGATCCTCCTCGACCAGGCCGACCCAGTGCTCGGGGCCCGGCCGCGCCGGGTCGGCCACGCACAATCGCCCCCGTGGCGCGTCCAGGGTGGTGAGCAGGTACAGGCGCCCGTCGCGGCCGACGGCGGGCGCCGTCACCGCGCCCGCCCCCCGCTGGATCACCCGCAGGTCGGGGCGCTCGGGGGAGGAGGACGACAGGTCGGCCAGCCAGAGGTCGTTGCCGCCGCCCGCCGTCGCCGAGACCGTCAGCCAGCGGCCGTTGTAGCTGATCCCCAGCCCGTACGAGCGCTCCTCACCCATGATCACGGCGTCGTCCTCGGCGGGGGCGCCGAGCCGATGCAGGCATACCTGGCGGGAACGGACGTAGAAGAACGCCTTCCCGTCGGGCAGCCACGCCACGGGCGCGTACCGGCAGCGGTCGATCGGGCCGTCCACCGTCCGGCGGGTGGCGACGTCCATGACCCGCAGTTCCGACCGCTCGTCCCCGCTCCTGGACAGCTGGTACGCCACCAGCCTTCCGTCCAGGTCGGGCTGCCAGTGGTCGAGCGTGGTCAGCCCGCTCGGGTCGAGCTCCATCGGGTCGAGCAGCGTCTCCTCCACCCCGTCGGGGCCGGTGCGGTAGAGGACCGCGTGCTCCTGGGAGGCCGTACGGCGCAGGAAGAACCGGCTGCCGCCGCGCCACATCGGCGTGCCCACCGTCCCGGCCCCGGTCAGCGCGGCCACCCGCGAGTGCCACAGGTGGCGGCCCGGCAGCGTGCCCGCGTGCTCGCGCCAGAGCTCCTCCTGGGCGGCCGTCCAGCTCCGGGTCTCCGGGCTGTCGGGATCCTCCAGCCACCGGTACGGGTCGGGCACGGCGTGGCCGTGGAGGTGGTCGACGACCGGTTGCCGCTCGGCGGGAGGGTAGATCATCGGCTTCCTCCGATGTGGAGATCTCGGGCTCTGGACGGGAAACGCGGTGAGGACGTCACGGCACCAGCTCCTGCGCGCTCGACGGGTTCCACTGCCCGGCCAGGTCGGCGTAGAGCGGGGAGGCGGCGAGCATCTCCTCGTGCGTGCCCAGCCGGACGCTGGTGCCGTCCATGACGAGGACCCGCCGGGCCCGCAGGGCGGAGGTCAGCCGGTGGGCGATGACGAGCAGCGTGCCGCCCCGGCGGGCGAACGCCTCCTCGGCGCGGGCCTCGGCCGCCGGGTCCAGGTGACACGTCGCCTCGTCGAGGATCACCAGCCGGGCCGGGGCGAGATAGGCGCGGGCCAGGGCGACCAGTTGCCGCTCGGCGGGCGACAGCAGCCCCGAGTGGATCTCGGTGGAGTAGCCGCCCAGCCGCGCCACCAGGTTCGTCAGGCCGACCGCGGCCACCGCGTCGTCCACCGCCTCCGGCGAGGCGGCGGCCAGGTAGGTCAGGTTCTCCAGCAGGGAGCCGCGGAAGACGTACGCCTCCTGCGGGATCAGCACCCGGTCGGCGGGGTCGAGCCGGTCGGCGGGCACCCCGCACACCAGGACCTGGCCCGTCCCCGGCGCGAGCACCCCGGTCAAGAGCGCGGCGAGCGTGGACTTGCCGATGCCGCTGGGGCCCACGACCGCGATGTGGTCCCCCTCGGGGACCGACAGGTCCAGGCCGTCGATCACCGGCTCCGCGTGCGGGCCGTACGCGAACGTCACGCCGCGCAGCTCGGCCGCCCCCGCCCCGCCGTCGCCGCCGTCCCGTGCCGCGATCCGCCCGCGCGCCCGTACGGGCGGGTCGCCGTCGCGCAGCAGCCGGCCGAGCGCCACCCGCAGCCGGACCCCGTTGATGCCCAGCCCCTCCACGAGGTTGCCGAGCGCGGGCGTCAGCGACTGCGTGACGTAGGCCAGGGCGCCCAGGATCACCCCGGCGCCCGCGCCCTCACCCACCAGCCAGGGGGTCCCGGCCAGCACCAGCAGGACCGGCAGCCAGCCGCCCACCGCCAGCGACAGCGTGCGCAGCGCGGTCACCCGCGCCAGCGACCGGGCCGCGCGGGCCTGCTCTGCCACCCGCAGGCCGACGTCGCCCGCCACCCGCTCCTCGGCCCGGCAGGCGGTGATGTCGCGCAGCCCGCCCACCATGGTGGCCAGCGACCCGGCGGTGCGCTCGTCGGCCAGGATGAAGTCCCGCTGCCGCCTGGCCAGGGCGCGCAGCGACAGCAGGAAGATGACGAGACCGGCGACGAAGGGGGGCAGCACCAGCGCGAGCACCTCGGGCACGAGGGTCGCCAGCCCGAGCATGACGCTCACCACGGTGAACGCGAACGACCTGACCACCGTGATGACCGAGGCGAAGGCGTCGCGGGCCAGCTCGACCTGCAGGTTGGAGCGGGCCACCGCGGCCGCTCCCGGTCCCCGTCCGGACATGACCGAGTGGCGCAGCGCGTCGTCGACGACGTGCGCGAGGAGTTCCTCGCGGAACGGCTCCACGATCGCGGCGACGGCCATCACCACCTGCCGCGCGCCGACCGCGGCCAGCAGCCACACGCCGCCGAGCAGCGCCAGCCAGGCGAACCCGGTCGCGGGGCGTCCCGCGCCGAAGCCGTCGTCGATCGCCCGCGCGATGGCCAGGCCGATGACCAGGGAGGGCGCCGTCTCCGCGACGGACCAGCCCGCGAGCCTGACCAGCTGGTACGGGTCCCTCCTGAGCGCCCGCCGGAGGGGTCTGTTGACGACGTGCCCGTTCGGAGGGCTCACGACGTGCCCGCCCGGAAGGAGGCGCCCGCCTGGAACGACGCGCCCGCCGGGGAGGAGACGCCAGACGGGAAGGACGCGTCGTCCGCGGAGGACGTGTCCGCCTGGAAGACGGCGCGGTAGGCCGGGTCGGCCCACAGTGCCCGGTGCCCGCCGCACGCGCGCACCCGGCCGTCGTCCAGCCAGATCACCCGGTCGGCCGCCGCGGCGGTCGCCACCCGGTGGGTCACGATCAGGCGCGTGCGGTCGCGCAGCTCCCTGGAGAGCGCGCGGGCGACCTGGCGCTCGGTGACGGTGTCCAGGCTGGAGGTGGCGTCGTCCAGGACGAGCAGGCGCCATCCCTGCGCGAAGGCGCGGGCCAGGCCGAGCCTCTGCCGCTCACCGCCGGACATGGGCGCCTCCTCCAGCGGCGTGTCGTACCCCAGGGGAAGCCGCCGGACGAAGGCGTCGGCGCGGGCCGCCCGCGCCGCCGCCCGCACGACCTCGTCCCTCCCGTCCGTCCGGCCGTCCCGGTCGTCGTGCCGGTGGCCGGACCCGGTGCCGGTACGGGTGCCGCGACGGCCGCGGCCGGAGGCGCCGTGGCGGCCGGTGCCGGGGGTGGCGGCGGGAGCGTCGAGTCCCAGGGCGACGGCGGCGCCGACGGTGTCGCCGAGCAGCGCTGGGCGCTCGAAGGCGTATCCGACGGCATGGCGCAGCGCCTCGCGGGATAGGTCGGGCAACGGCACGCCGTCGAGGAGGACCGTGCCGTGCCGCGGGTCCACCAGCCGCCCGGCGACCGCGGCGAGCAGGGACTTGCCCGCCCCCGAGCGGCCGACCACGGCCACCGCCTGCCCGCCGGGGATGACGAGATCGACGTCGCGCAGGCCGCCCGCGTCGACGCCGCGAAGCTCGAGCGTGCCGGGACCGGGAGGCAGCGGGCGCGTGCCGTAGGCTCGCGGGCTCTCGGCGGTCAGCTCCTCCACCCTGGCCGCGGCGGCCCGCGCCCTGGCCAGGCGGCTGACGTAGCCCAGCGCCGAGCCGAGACCGGCGCCGAGCACGACGTAGCGGGCGGCGGCGTACAGCTCTCCGGCCGTGAGGTCGCCGGCGGCCAGGCGCAGCCCGCCCACCCCGAGCACGGCCACCTCCAGCAGCGGGACCACCGCTCCCGCCTGCACACCGGCCCGCGCGTTGGCCCGCCACATGTCCATGGCGTGCCCGCGCAGCCGGGGCAGGGCGGTGAGCACCCGCGCCCGCTCCTGGTCGGCGGTGCCGGCCGCGGCGATCGTACGGGCCCCGGCGAGGGCGTCGACCAGGCGGGCGGCGATGTCGCTCTGCGCCGCCTGGTAGTCGCCCGCGATGGAGGTGCTCACGGTGAGGAAGGCCCGCAGGACGAGCGCGATGAGGACGAGCCCGGCGACCAGCGTCACGGTCAGCAGGGGGTCGATGAGGGTGAGGGCCACCACGCCGCCCGCGGTGGGGATGACCAGCGCGGCCCCGGTGACGATCGACTCGGGGGCGCGCCCGATCTCCTCGGTGTTCAGGCCCATCCGGGTGACCAGGTCCCCCTCGGGGAACCGGCGGGTGATCACCGGCCCGACACCGAGCACGTTCCGTACGACCCGGTTCCTGAGCCAGGCCGAGGAGCGCGCGCCGCTCGATCCGGCGGCCCAGACGCCGAGGGTGTCGCAGAGCACGGCCAGGATCACGGCGGCGGCGCAGGCACCGAGCCAGGTCGCCGCGCCGGTGCCGCCACCCGTACCGGCCACGAGCTCGTCGACCGTCCTGCCCAGAATGAACGGGAGCGCGAGCTGCGCGAACGCGCCCAGGACGGAGGTGACCGCGAGGACGGCCAGCCAGGGTCCGCTACGCCGCACGGTCTCGGCCACCAGCCGGTCCGCTGCCCGCACGTTGGCTCCTCCCCGAACCTTCCCGACTTACCGAACTTCCCCGACTTCGTGAACTTCCCCGACTTCCCCGATGTGCCCGACGCCCCGAACGTCCTCGACGTCGCGGACCTCCCCGGTCTCCCGGCGTCCGCAGCGTCCTCAGCGTCCTCAGCGTCCTCAGCGCCCGCAGCGTCCTCGGCGTCCTCGGCGTACCGGACGCTGCCGGAACGGGAGTGCCCGGGACGGCCGCCGTCGCTGGCCGTCCCGGGCACGGGGTCTCACTAGTGGCAGAGCACGACGCTCAGGTTGCTGGGCTTGCCGGACTCGCAGCCGAGAACCGTCAGGGTGCTACCGCCACCGCCACCGCCACCGCCGCCGCCGGTGGGGGCCTCCAGGGACTGCAGGTCGAGAAGGACCATGGGATTGCCTCACTTCTGATGGGAACCGATATCGGGAAAACCGGGTGCCTAGTGGCAGAGCAGGAGGCTCAGGTTGCTGGGCTTGCCGGACTGGCAGCCCAGGACCGTGAGGGTGCTGCCGCCGCCACCGCCGTGGCCGCCGCCGTCGGGGGTCTCCAGGGACTGCAGGTCGAGAAGGACCATGGGATTGCCTCACTTCTGATGGGAACCGATATCGGGAAAACCGGGTGCCTAGTGGCAGAGCAGGAGGCTCAGGTTGCTGGGCTTGCCGGACTGGCAGCCCAGGACCGTGAGGGTGCTGCCACCGCCGCCGCCACCGCCGCCGGTGGGGGCCTCCAGGGACTGCAGGTCGAGAAGAACCATGTCGTTACACCTCCTTCGATGTCGATGTGTCGTGGGGGCCAAACCACCCGGCGGATCCGTGCGCGGACACCCCTGCCGGGGCGCTCGTGCCGCCGGGCGGCTCGATGAAGGGGAGGAACACCGGCCGGTCGTGCAGCACGGCGCTCATCGCGAACAGGACTCCGGCCGTACCGGTCGCGAAGTCCATGGAGAGCCTGAGCAGCTGGTTGCCGGGGAAGGCCAGCCCGCCGCCGTGGGGCAGCGCGTGCCAGTCCAGCCCGCGGAGCTGCTCGGCCAGGTCTGTGCGGCCGGTGTGGCCGGTGTGGGGGGCGTTCGGCTCGGGCCCCAGGCCCCAGCCGAGCCCGCCGATCATGCCGCTCCGGCCGGTGAACAGGCCGGACTGCACGAAGTAGCGTCCCCGGGTGACGCGCCGGCAGCCGTCGAGCGCGGCGCGGAAGTCCGCGTCCTCGCGGTGGGCCAGGTAGCGGGCGAGGACCAGGCCGATGCCCACCGACCCCTCGTCCAGGTAGGGCAGCGTGCGCCAGCCCTGGTCGACCTGGAGGGTGCCGTCCTCGCCGGTGACGCAGCGCCGCAGGTCCTGCCGGAGCGCCACGGCCGCCCGCTCGAGCAGCGACGCGTCACCGGTGCGCTCGTAGGCGTGCAGGAAGAGGAGTGCGGGTCCGGAGGAGCCGTACATCAGCCCGGCCCGGGGGTTGGCGCCGCCGCTGATCTCCGGCACGTCGTCGGGCCCGCCCAGCCTGTCGGAGCAGATGCCGGTGATCTGCAGGGCCACCTCGGTGAAGGTCCGCTCGCCGGTGGTCCCGCCCAGATGGAGAAGGTTCAGGCCCATGCCGGCCAGGCCGCTGAACAGCCCGAGCTCCAGCGACTCCCACTTCTGGCGCAGGCACAGGTCGGCGGTGTCGATCGCGTCCTGGCGGTGTCCGAGCAGGTCGAGGACGTAGGCCACGCCGTGCAGGCCGTCGTAGAACCCGATCCCCGTCCCCGGGTCGGGGGCCAGTGCCCTGGCGCGCAGCCAGTCCTCGTACTCGGGACGGCGCTCGGCTCCGGTGGCGGCCAGCGCGTAGAGCACGCCCGCCGCGCCGTACGCGAGGTTGACGCCCCCGCCGGGCTGGAACTGGGCGACGTCGCCGGGGAAGAGCCGGTCCTCGCGCTCGGGGGTGGCGCTCGCCAGGATGGACCTGGTCATCGCCTCCCTGAGCCGGGGCCAGTCGTCGAGCCCCGGCTTCGGGTACGGCGTGGCCGCCACGGGCTCGGGGCCCGCGACGGTCAGGACCGCCTCGTCGAGCACCTCGCGCGGTACGGGGAAGGTCTCGCCGATGATCCTGGCCAGCTCGGTCACCTTGGCGCGGTCGAGCGGCAGCATGATCGTGAGCTGCGGGGCGAACAGCCCGAGGCAGAGGCAGGCGAGGGCGTACAGGTCGACGTCGACGCCCTGCCGGTCGGCCGGCGCGCCGAACGCCGGGTGGGCGAGTGCCGCGCGGCCGCGGTCCTCGATGAGGGTCGCCACCTCGTAGTCGATCAGTGCCAGGCGGCCGTCCTCGGTCACGAGGATGTTGTTGGGGTGCAGGTCGCCGAAGACCACCCCGCGCCCGTGCAGGGACTCCACCGCCCGGCGTACCTTGGGGAGCGTGTCGAGCACCCAGCCGGTGTACTCGGCGATGGCCTCGTCGTCGCAGGTCGCCCTGGTCAGCGGGTACTTGTGCACGAGCTGCCGTTGGAGCGGGTTGCCGTCGACGAACTCCTCGACCAGGAAGTGGTGCCCGCCCAGGGTGAAGTAGTCGATCAGCGCGGGCACCGCGTCCAGCCCGGCCAGGCGCTCCAGCATGTCGCGCTCGTGCGCCAGCCGCGCCACCGCGTCCCGGCCGGCGGCGTCCAGGCCGGCGTGCGGACGGGCCTCCTTCAGCACGACCCGCTCCCCGGTGCGCAGGTCCTCTCCCAGGTAGACGCCGCCGCCGTTGGAGAACTGCATGACGCTCTCGACCCGGTACGGCAGTCCCTCGGTGGTGACCGCGTTGCGGGCGGCCACGTGGGGTTCGAGGAAGGCGGGCAGCGTCACCCAGGACGGCACGCCGAAGGCGGGCTCCCGCACGTCGGGGACGAGTCGCCCCTCACCGTCCTCGATGGCCAGCACCAGCTCGCCGTTGTCGGCCAGGCAGCGCCGTCCGGCGAAACCGCCGTACCGCACGAAGAGCGGGCCCTGGCCGTAGCGCAGGTCGCTGAGGATGTACGGCCCCTCGACGCCCCGCAGCAGCTCGTCGAGCTCCTTGAGCGTGAGCTCCAGCTGCGCCTCGTCCACCGGGTAGATCGTCACGAGCTTCCCGCTGGCGCCGCGGGGGGCGGCCTTGGAGTTCAGCATGGTCATGACCGGCAGGCTGCGCAGGAACTTGAACGCGATGTCGCGGGGGACGCAGTAGTCCCAGACCGCCTCTATGGCGCGGTCGGCGTCCTCGGCGCGGGCAGAGACGTGGATCTTCCAGCCCTGGGCGGGAGTGCGGCCGGCGAGCGGCGCGTAGTGCATCCAGGTGTCGGTCGCCTGGTGCTGCCAGCCGTCCGGGACGTCCCGGGCAGCGAGCGCGAAATCGGGGTGATCCCCCCGGCGGCCGTCAAGCGTGTCATAAAAAAGCGGGTCCGCCAGGCAATAAAGTTCATACTGGTCATCCACGGCATTCTCCCCTGCTGTCTTCCAGAAGAGAGAATTACGGATAACCCGAGAAACCACTAGTTACAAATTAAACCACTCGTATATGCGAAACTCACAGTGTCAACCGTGAAGGTGTGCGCTACCTGCGCTTTCGCGGCGGACGTGAAGGTTATTCGGAAAAATTACCAGGAACTTCGGCTATCAGGGTGAACCACCCGTCCGCGCCGCCGACCGCCCGCACCGTGCCGCCCAGCTCGCCCACGCGGTGGGTCAGGTTGTCCACGCCGCTGCCGGTGGAGTGCGCCTCCCGCCGGGGAGCCCCGTCGTTGACGACGGTCAGGCGCAGCCGGCCGTCGTGCTCGACCAGCTCGATCGCGCACCGCTTCACCTGGCTGTGCCGCAGCATGTTCGTCACGCCCTCGCGGACCACGGCGCCCAGCGTGGCGCTCACGGCCTCGGGAAGCTCGTCCACGTCCACCCGTACCGAGCAGTAGGCCCCGAAGCCCTCCATCAGGGTCCTGGCCCGCGCGGCCTCGCCGGAGAACGACAGCCGGTGACGGGCCTCCGACACGTTCCGTACGGCGTGCGCGGCCTGTCGCACCGCCCGCAGCACCTCTTCCAGGTCCTCGCGCAGGCGCGCGTCGCCGTTCGCCCTGCGGTGGGCCAGCTCTCCCTTGATGGACGCCAGCCAGAGCCAGTGCCCCACGATGTCGTGCATGTCGCGGGCGAACCCCTCGTACGCTCTGGTGAGCGCCCTCTCCCGCTCGGCGCGAAGCCGCCTGAGCCGCCGGAGGAGCGCGAGCGTCACGCCCAGCGAGACCAGCAGGACGCTCGCCCCGGCCGCTCCGACGAGGTAAGCGGGGTGGGGCATGGAACGCCTCTCGCAGGAGAATGATATTCCCGATGATAAACTCGAAAAATTATCTGAGCGTCATTCAGAGGTGCGGTTACGGGGCGTAACCAGGCGAGGGGTGAGTGCCTGGTAATTACCCCAACATCATGATATGCATCGCACAATTAGGCGAATCTCGGAGAAGTGGACACGCCGGGGGCCACGCTCCCGTTCCGGGCGCGCCGCCCGGACGGACGCCCGTCGTGACCGGACGCGGCCGGATCTCCCGAAGCCGCGGCATGGCGACGAACCGTTACGGCGAGTGACCGTTGAATACGGTTCCGCGCCCTTGCCGATCTCGCTCCCTCCCATACGCCGTCGTGATGAGAGGCCACCGCAGGGGCGGCCCCGGACGGCGGCGACGGCGGCGACGGCGGCGACGGAGAACATGACGGCGGACGCGAAAGGGAACCCGAGGGGCGCGACGGCGGGGCGGACCTAGCCGGAGCGAGGCGGGACGGAGCCGTTCAGAGCAGTGCGAACGCCGGGGGGAGCAGCAGATAGGACCCGGCCACCAGGCACGCGCCCGCCACCACCAGGAAAAGGAACACCCAGAACCCGCCGGGCAGGAAGGTCAGCCTGGCGAGCTGGTCGGCGTCGGAGTCGGGCGCCTGGTGGCGACGCCGCTTGCGCTGGAGCTCCACGATCGGCCGTACGCCTCCCAGCAGCAGGAACCACACGGCCAGGTAGGCCAGGATCGCGTCCATGTCGGGCGCGGCGTACCAGGTGAAGGCGAAGATGGCGCCCCCGGTGGCCAGCAGGCTCACCACGCCGAACAGGTTGCGGATCAGCAGCAGCATGCAGAACAGCAGCCCGATCACCATCGTGATCAGCACCGCCACGTAGCCGGAGGCGGTCAGCCACGCCCCGCCCAGTCCCAGCAGGGAGGGGGCGACGTATCCGGCGGCGGCGGTCAGGATCATGCCGAACCCCCGGGGCTTTCCCCTGGTAAGGGTCACGCCCGAGGTGTCGGAGTGCAGCCGGATGCCCTCCAGCTTGCGCCGGGTGAGCAGGGCCACCAGCGCGTGCCCGCCCTCGTGGGCGATGGTGATCAGCCCTCGTGACAGCTGCCACGAGGTGGACCACGACACCACGCCCAGCGCGACCAGGGCGGACAGCAGCACGACCCACAGGGGCGGCCCGGAACGGGTCGTGGTCAGGGTCACCCAGAGGTCGGACAACGCTCGTTTCTCCTTTGCGGCGTGAGAGCAAAGCGTCCCACGACTGCCGGTGTGCTGGCGATAAAGTCGGAACCGTGCCGAACATGATTCCGGAACTCGCGGACGCGGGCGTCCCCGCCCGGTGGCGAGGGCTGGGCCTGCCCGGTCTGGCGGACGTGCACGTCCGCTTCCTGCCGGAGCGGATGGAACGCCGAGTCTGGCACCATTTCGAGCACGGCAGCCCCTGATGGGGAACGGGTGGCCCCGAGCGTCCCCCACCCGTACGCCCACCGGCTCCACGCGCTCGACCGCCTCGGCCCCGGCGACGGCCGGCTCCGCGCGGTGTGCTGGCACAACGCGGGCAATCTCCCCGACCTTTCCGCGCACTACACTCGGTCGGCAGGATGTTGATGACCGGGAGAAACTCGTGAACGATCGGAACGCCGAGCTCATCAAGACGTTCTACGAAGCCTTCGCGCGCCGCGACGCCGCCGCGATGGAGCTCTGCTACCACCCCGACGTCACCTTCGGTGACCCCGTCTTCCAGGACCTCGAAGGACGCGACAGGGTCATGGGCATGTGGCGGATGCTGCTCGGCCGCAGCGCCGACCTCAACGTGACCGTCCGCGACATCACCGCCCGCCCGCACGAGGGCACGGCGCACTGGACCGGCCGTTACACCTTCGGCAAGACGGGCAGGAAGGTCGTCAACGAGGTCGACGCCCTCTTCCGCTTCGAGGACGGCCTGATCGTCCGCCACCACGACGACTTCGACCTCAGGCGCTGGTCCAAGATGGCGATGGGCCGGCCGGTCGGTATCGTCCTCGGCTGGACCCCGATGCTCAGGGCGAAGATCCGCACCACCGCGATGCGGTCGCTGCAGGAGTTCATGAGCGCCCGATGAGGAGAGACGCGTGACCGACCGGCGAATGCGGGGCCTGCGGAGCCTGATGCGCGGGCGTCCCGGCACCGGCCGGGAGTCTCCCGAGCGGTCGATGGATCCCAGGTCCGTCGGCGACGGGCGGCCGGTCCCGCCCCGATCGCGCGTCATCGACAACGCGATCTACGTCAACGGCCATCGAGCCGCGACCCCCGAGTCGCTGCCCGACGCCTTCGAACGTCTGAAGAACACCCCCGACAGCATGGCCTGGATCGGCTTCTACCGGCCGGAGGACGGTGTCATCCTCAACGTCGCCGAGGAGTTCGACCTGCACGAGCTGGCGGTCGAGGACGCCATCGTCGCCCACCAGCGGCCCAAGGCCGACCGCTACGGCGACACCCTGTTCGTGGTGCTCCGCCCGGCCCGCTACCTCGACGAGGCCGAGGAGGTCGACTTCGGCGAGCTGCACGTCTTCGTCGGCCGTAACTTCGTGATCACCGTGCGGCACAGCGAGGCGCCCGACCTGTCGCAGGTCCGCCGCCGCATGCAGCACGACCCCGAACTGCTCGGCCAGGGCCCGCAGGCGGTGCTCTACGCCATCCTCGACGCGGTCGTGGACGGCTACGCCCCCGTTGTCGCCGGCCTGCAGAACGACATCGACGAGATCGAGGTCCAGGTCTTCGGCAACGAGCCCGGCGTCTCCCGGCGCATCTACGAGCTGTCGCGCGAGGTGATCGAGTTCCAGCGGGCCACCCAGCCGCTCCTCGGCATGATCGAGGGTTTCATCGCGGGGGCCGCCAAGTACGGGGTGGACCAGGAGCTGCAGAGATACCTGCGGGACGTGGCCGACCACGCGATCACCGTCGCCGAGCGGGTCAGCGGCTTCCGCCAGATGCTCCACGACATCCTCGTGGTCAACTCGACCATGGTCGCCCAGGCCCAGAACGAGCACATGACCAACCTCACCGAGGCGAGCAACGCCCAGAACGAGGAGGTCAAGCGGATCTCCGCCTGGGCCGCGATCCTGTTCGCCCCCACTCTCGTCGGCACCATCTACGGCATGAACTTCGACGTGATGCCCGAGATCCACTGGAAGTGGGGCTATCCCTTCGCGGTCCTGCTCATGGCGGGCGTCTGCCTCACGCTCTATCTGGTGTTCAAACGCCGCGACTGGCTCTGACCCCGCCACGGGCCCCGGACCACCGGCCCGGGGCTCACGGCGAAGGACGCTCCCATGGTTCGTCAAGCGGCAGAAGCCAGATCTTCTTGTGCTGGCCGAGGCCGGCAGATCCCGTTGAGGACACCGCGGTCAGTCAGATGACGAGCCAGACCTCACCGGGAGGCGTTCACCTCCATCCTCGCTGTCAGCTGAGCTTGGCCAGGATCAGGTCCAGCTTGCCCTCCATGGAGTCCATCCGGCCTTCCACGGAGCCCATGCGGCCTTCGAAGGACTCCATGCGGCCTTCGAAGGACTCCATGCGGCCTTCAAAGGACTTCATCCGGCCTTCGAAGGCCTCCATCCGGGTGTCCATCTTCGCCTCAAGGCCGTCGACCTTGGCGTCAAGGTTGTCGACCTTGGTGTCGAGGCCGTCCACCTTGGTCTCCAGGCCGTCCACCTTGATCTCCAGGCCATCTACCTTGGTCTCCAGGCCATCTACCTTGGTGTCGAGGCCGTCCACCTTGGCGGAGAGGGCGAAGAGATCCTCCTTGGTGGCCATCCGGTTCATGATCTCTTCGAACATCGGCGCGGTGTAGGTCATGACCTCCTCGCGGATGATCTTGGGAAGATCGTGCAGTGTCTCCTTGATGTCCGCCAGGTCCCTGCCGGTCCTGAAGGCCCAGGCCTCCAGGTCCGCCACGCGCTGAACGGTGCTCTTGGTCGCCACGTCGGGCATGGTACCTCCTGCTCGGGGGAATGGAGGGTCGGCCTGCCGGCGGGCCGGGGCCGCGACCCGTGACGGCATGTGAGCAATTGAACACGTTCCGGTGGGGCGGTGAGGCCGATTCCGGGATTCCGGACCGAGGGGCGGATCAGCCGAGCAGCTTGCGGGCGGCCGCCTCGATCTCGGCCTCCGACAGCAGCACGTGCCGGGCCGCCTCACCCAGCGGGATGAAGCTGTCCGAGGAGGTCACCCGGGCGATCCTGCCGGTGAAGCCCGCGTCGAGCAGCTCGGCGACGATGCTCTCCGAGACGCCCCCGGTGCGGCGGGTCTCGTCGGCGATCAGCACCTTGCCGGTCAGCTCGGCGGCCCGCATCAGATCCTCCACCGGAAGGGGGGAGAGCCAGCGCAGGTCCAGGACCCGGCAGCCGTGCCCCTCGGCGGTGAGCCTCACCGCGGCGCGCAGGCTCATCCGCAGGCCGTTGCCGAAGGTCACGATGGTCAGGTCGCGGCCGTCGCCGTAGCTGCGGGCCCGCCCGATCGGGATGTGCGTCTCCGCCCATCGGGCCGGGGGAGCGTACGGGGCGAGCCAGCCGCTGTCGCCCTCCTCGAACATGTCGCGGGTGTTGTACAGGGCGATGGGCTCGAGGAAGACGCAGACACTGCCGTCGACACGGGCGGCGGCCAGGCAGGTGCGCAGCATCGAGGCGGCGTCGTCGGGCCGGGCGGGGGAGGCCACGACCAGGCCCGGGATGTCGCGCAGCGCGGCGACGGAGTTGTCGTTGTGGAAGTGGCCGCCGAAGCCCTTCTGGTAGGCGTAGGAGGCGACGCGCACCACCATCGGGTTGCGGAAGGCCCCCTGGGAGAAGAACTGCAGCGTCGCGGCCTCGCCCCGGATCTGGTCCAGGGCGTTGTGCAGGTACGCCAGATACTGGATCTCGGGCACCGGCAGCAGGCCGGAGACCCCGGAGCCGAGCGCGAGGCCGAGCACGGCCTGCTCGTCCAGGTGGGTGTCGAACACCCGGCCGGGGCCGAAGCGCTTCTGCAGGCCGCGCGTGACGCCGTAGACGCCGCCCTTGCGTGCCACGTCCTCACCGAAGACCAGCACGTCGGGGTGGGCGGCCAGGGAGTCGGCGAGGGTGCGGTTGACGGACTGGGAGAAGGTGAGCGGGCCCTCCTGCTCCGGGAGCCTGCCGGCGAAGGCCCTCGCCCTGGCCTCCGGGGCCGCCGCCCCGGTGCCGGCCGCGGCGACGGCCGCGGGAGTGCGCGGGGCCAGCGGCTCCACGATGTCGAAGGCGGAGACGAGCCGGGGCCGCCGGGAGCTCTCCATCGCCATCTTGAACAGGTGCTCGCGCGTCGTCTCGTACCGGAGCAGCAGCTCGTCGGGGGTGATCAGGCCTGCCTCGACGAGCAGCCTGGCGGTCGCCACGAGCGGGTCGCGCTCCAGGTCGGCGTCGATCTCCCGCTTGGTCCGGTAGGACAGCTCCACGTCCGAGCCCGCGTGGCCCATCAGCCGGACGGTGCCGACGCGCAGCAGGGCGGGGGCGCGGTGCGCGCGGACATGGTCGGCGGCGGCCAGTGCCACGTCGTGGACGTCGGCGAGATCGCAGCCGTCGGCCTCGAAATATCTCATCAGCGGGTGGTGGGCGGCCCTGATCCAGCCGTCGGGGGTGCGCACGCTGATGCCCAGTCCGTTGTCCTCGCAGACGAACAGGATCGGCAGCGCCAGCTTCTGGTACGAGCCGTAGGCGGCCGTGTTGAGGCCCGACAGGGCGCTGGCGTGGTTCATCGAGGCGTCACCGAAACTGCACGTCGCGATCGCGTCGGCGGGCCACGGCCCCGGCAGGCCGAGCTGGCGGGCGCGCTCGATGGCGAAGGCCACGCCCACCGCGCGGGGCAGGTGGCTGGAGATCGTGGAGGTCTGCGGGATCACCGCCAGGTCGGGGTGGCCGAAGACCTTGTGCCGCCCGCCCGCCATCGGCTCCTCGACCGAGGCGGTCAGGCCGAGCAGCACGTCGCGCAGCCCCTCCTCGGGCAGCCGGCCCGCCATCGCCGACCGGGTCAGGTAGAAGGCGCCCGACCGGTAGTGCAGGAGGGCGGGGTCGGTGGCGCGCAGCGCGGCGGCGACCGCGGCGTTGCCCTCGTGGCCGGCCGAGCCGATGGTGTAGAAGCCCTGGCCCTGCTCGCGCAGCCAGCGGGCGGTGACGTCCAGCAGCCTGCTGCCGAGCTGGAACTCGAACAGCTCGCGGCAGCGGGCGCCCGTCAGGGTCGTGCCCTCCCGCACGGGCAGGCCGGGATCGCGCGGCGCCCCGGGGGAAAGGGCGGTCACGGCCTCGGTGAAATGGGTCTCAACAGTGTCGCGCGCCACAGCCCGATTATGTCCCCCATGGATGGACGCCGTCCTCAACCTTGACATCTTTGATGCGTACGGACTCGCGGGCCGATCGCGTTTAACCATTATTCATGACAGCTTGTCAGGGTTGTTTTCACCGATCCGCCCGGTGAATGAACCGGGACCCTCATCCCAGGTCTGACCAGCACAAGGGGCGGAAGCCCCGAACGGTGGGAGCACATTCGTTTCCGGGTCCTGTGTTGCCATCCCCGGGCATCTCGCGCCCCTGTTGCCACAAGCCGTTCCTCCTGCGGACTTCTCCAGGGGGGTGTCTTTGCCATCCGCGGACACAGCGGCTGCCAGCATCTTCGGAGTTCACGTCCATCACACCAGTCACATCGGTCACATCAGTGGAGGCGCACATGCTTGGAAAACTGATTCTCACCGGGGCGGTGGGGGCGGCCGTCATGCTGCCGGCCGCCGCCCACGCCGCCGTGCCGTTTTTGGATACGGCGTCGCCCGTCCCTGCGCTTTCCGGCGACACGCCGGTACCCGGGATACCGGCCCCCGCCGCACCGGCCGCCTGGAGCGCACCGGCGCCCGGAAGCGCACCGGTGCCGGGGGCCGCATCGATGTCCGCGCTGTCACCCTCGGCCGAGACACCGCCCCCGCCCGCCCCGGTGTCGGGGACCGCCCCGGCGCCCACGGCCGGGGTACCCGGGACCCCGCCGCCGCCGGACGACCAGTTGCCGCCCGGCACCACCCCGCCGGTCGACACCACCCCGCCCGGCGCCGTCCCGCCCGGCACCACCCCGCCGGTCGACGCCGTCCCGCCCGGTGCCGTCCCGCCCGGCACCACCCCGCCGGTCGACGCCGTCCCGCCCGGTGCGGTCCCGCCGGTCGACGGCACCCCGCCGTCGGGCGTCGTGCCGCCCGTGGCCGTCCCGCCGGTCCCGGTCGCACCGGCTCCGGTGATATTCGCCGCGCCGGGCACCCCGCTCGCGGTCACGTCGGCCGTCGCCGCCTGGGCGAGCGTGCTCTGCACGCCGACCGCCGTCGTGGCGGTGGGGTCCTGCCTGTGACAGGTTCGTACCGGTGATCCGAGATCCAGGCCCGTGACCGCCCGGTTCCGGTGACATGCCGGTGACAGATCGGCGGCCGTGCCGGTGACCGGCCGCGGTACCGCTCCCGCGGGCCCGGGCGGCACGTGTTCCGGCCCTGACCGGTTATGAGCGCCCTCCCGCTTACGAGCGCCCTCCCGCCGCCCCTCGGGCGGGAGAAGGCGTCTTTGCCGATACGGACCGCAAAACGCGAAGAGTCTTGGAAAAGCACACCCTTCCCGGCAGGCGGATCGGAGAAGGATGGAAAGGAGTGACGGGGGAGAGGAGCCGTGATGCCGGTACAGGACGACGGGCGGCCGGTGGTCGCCGGATTCGACGGTTCGGCGGAGAGCCGGCTGGCCCTGCGGTGGGCCGTCGAGGAGGCCCGCCTGAGATTTCTCCCGCTGCTCGTCTGCCACGCCTGGCAGTGGCCCTACCCCAGGCTCTCCCTCGCCCCCGAGACCACCGAGGTCGTACGCCGCATGGGCAGGCGCGTCCTCGACAGCGGGCTGACGATGGTGCGCGAGCTGGCGCCCAAGGTGAGGGTGCGCGGGCAGCTGGTGGAGGGGACACCGGCCGCGGCCCTGGTGGGCCTGTCGGGCGCCGCTGAACTGATCGCGATCGGCCCGCGTGGCGCCGGCAATCCCGACGAGCTGAGGATAGGCTCGACCGTCGAGGTCGCCGCGCACGCCCACTGCCCGGTGGCCGTCGTCAGGCGGTCCGGCCACCCGCGCGCCGGCCGCGTGGCGATCGCGGTGGAGGACTCCGGCCTCGACTCGCCGGAGCTGGGCATCGCCTTCGAGGAGGCGAGGCTGCGCAGGGCGGCGCTACTGATCATCTGCCTCTGCCCCGAGAACGCCCACGACACCAGGCAGGCGGCCGTCCGCTTCAACACCGACGTCGCGGTGTGGGAGGAGAAGTACCCCACCGTCGAGGTGGAGAGCCTGATCGAGACCCGCTCCCACGTCGAGGTGCTCCGCCACGCGGCCGACCGTTCGGACCTGCTGGTGGTCGCCGACCGGGAGCGGGACGACCCGCTGGATCCCGCCATCGGCCCGGTCTGCCAGGTGATGCTGCGCGAGGCGCCGTGCACGGTCGTGGTGACCCCCTCGCAGGCGTGGCACCCGTCCCCGCGATGGGAACGCCTCGTCAGGAGTTAACGCTTCCTAACCCTGGGCGGCGGCCAGCGCCGCACGGGCCATGCCGCGCAGCAGCTCGGCCATCGCCGCGGGCGGCAGCTCGCCCGCGCTGTGCGGGGTGGAGTTGAGCAGCCCGAAGACGGCGTGGGTCGCGGCGCGCAGCCCGGCCTGCGGGCGTCCCGGGTAGAGCTCGCTCAGCACGGTGACCCACTCCTCGACGTACAGCCGCTGGAGCCGGCGGATCCGCCGCCGGGCGGGCTCGGGGACGTTGCCCAGCTCCCTGTCGTGCACGGTGATCAGCGCCGGATGGCTGAGCGCGAACTCGATCTGGCAGCCGAGCAGGGCGTCCAGCGCCTGCTCCGCGTCGGGGGCCTCGGTCACGCGGCGCGCGCCCGAGGTGTGCAGGCGCTCGCTGACGTCCAGCAGCATCTCCGCGAGCAGGGCCTCCTTGCCGCTGAAGTGCCGGTAGAGGGCCGGGCCCGAGGTGCCGACCGCGCTGCCGATGTCCTCGATCGAGACGCCGTGGAAGCCGCGCGCGGCGAACAGCTCCGCCGCGGCGTCCAGGATCTCCGCGCGTCGTGAGCCGCGGTTGCGGGTGGAAGGCTGAGCAGTCGTCACCCCTCGCATGGTAGACGGTAACGTTAATAATGACTAACATCTGCGATGGAGTTGATGACCGGTGACCCAGCGGCGGCGAAGCCGGGCGGATCAGACAGGCCGGGCAGGCCGGACGGGGAGGCTCGGATGAGTGGCTGGCCGGTGCTGCGAAGCGCCTGCGACCCGGGCGGCGAGGAGTTCAAGCGCAACGCCGAGGTCAACGAGCGCCTCGTCGCCGACCTCCGGGAACGCGTCGCCGCGGCGGGCCTGGGCGGCCCGGAGAGGTCGCGCGCCCGGCACGTCTCCCGGGGCAAGCTGCTGCCCCGCGACCGCGTCGACTCCCTGCTCGACCCGGGCTCGCGCTTCCTGGAGCTCTCCCAGCTGGCCGCGGGAGGGATGTACGGCGACGCGGCCCCCGCCGCCGGGATCATCACCGGGGTGGGCCGCGTCTCCGGGCGCGAGTGCGTCGTCGTCGCCAACGACGCCACCGTCAAGGGCGGCACCTACTACCCGATCACCGTCAAGAAGCACCTGCGGGCCCAGGAGGTCGCCCTCCACAACAACCTGCCGTGCGTCTACCTCGTCGACTCGGGGGGCGCGTTCCTGCCCAGGCAGGACGAGGTCTTCCCCGACCGCGAGCACTTCGGCCGGATCTTCTACAACCAGGCCACCATGTCGGCGCGCGGCATCCCGCAGATCGCCGCGGTCCTCGGCTCCTGCACGGCGGGCGGCGCGTACGTCCCGGCGATGAGCGACGAGGCGGTGATCGTCCGCAACCAGGGCACGATCTTCCTCGGTGGCCCGCCGCTGGTGAAGGCCGCCACCGGCGAGGAGGTCAGCGCCGAGGAACTGGGCGGCGGCGACCTGCACGCCCGCGTCAGCGGCGTCACCGACCACCTCGCCGACGACGACCGCCACGCGCTGCGGATCGTCCGCGACATCGTCTCCACCCTCGCGCCGCGCACGCCCTCCCCCTGGGAGCGCGCGCCCTCCGAGGAGCCCGCGCACGACCCCCGCGACCTGTACGGCATCGTCCCCGCCGACACCCGCACCCCGTACGACGTCCGTGAGATCATCGCCCGGATCGTCGACGGCAGCAGGTTCGGCGAGTTCAAGGCCGAGTACGGCGCCACGCTCGTCACCGGGTTCGCCCACATCCACGGCCACCCCGTCGGGATCATCGCCAACAACGGCATCCTGTTCGGCGAGTCGGCGCTCAAGGGCGCCCACTTCATCGAGCTGTGCGACCGGCGCAACATCCCGCTGGTGTTCCTGCAGAACATCAGCGGGTTCATGGTCGGCAGGGCGTACGAGGCGGGCGGCATCGCCAAGCACGGCGCGAAGATGGTCACCGCCGTCGCCTGCGCCCGGGTGCCCAAGTTCACCGTGGTCGTCGGCGGCTCGTTCGGGGCAGGCAACTACGCGATGGCCGGGCGCGCCTACTCGCCCCGGTTCCTGTGGATGTGGCCGAACGCGCGCATCTCGGTGATGGGCGGCGAGCAGGCCGCCAACGTCCTGTCCACGGTGGGCGACGCCGATCCCGACGCCATCCGCGCGCAGTACGAGGAGCAGGGCAACCCCTACTACTCCACCGCCCGCCTCTGGGACGACGGGGTCATCGACCCCCTCGACACCCGTACCGTCCTGGGCCTGGCCCTGTCCGCCTCGGCCAACGCCCCCCTCGAACCCGTCGGCTACGGCGTCTTCCGGATGTGACCGCACCCATGACCCACTCCACCTCCTCGGTTTCCCCGACCCACGCGCCGCCACCCCGCGGGGGCCGGATGTTCGACACCGTCCTCGTCGCCAACCGCGGCGAGATCGCCCTGCGGATCACCCGCACCCTCAGGAGGCTGGGCATCCGCTCCGTCGCCGTCCACAGCGACGCCGACACCGGGGCACGGCACGTCCGCGAGGCCGACGTCGCGGTGCGGCTTCCCGGCGGTTACCTCGACATCGACGGCATCCTCGCCGCCGCGGCGGCGACCGGCGCCCAGGCGGTGCACCCCGGATACGGCTTCCTCGCCGAGAACGCGGCCTTCGCCCGGAGCTGCGCGGAGGCCGGGCTCGTCTTCGTCGGCCCGCCGCCGGAGGCCGTGGAGGCGATGGGCGACAAGATCCGGGCCAAGGCCACCGTCTCCGCGGCCGGCGTCCCCGTCGTCCCCGGCGGCGCCGAACCCGGCGACGACCTGACCGAGGCGGCCGTACGGGTCGGCTTCCCCGCGCTGATCAAGCCCTCGGCGGGCGGCGGGGGCAAGGGCATGGTGCTCGTGCGCTCCGCGGCGGAGCTGCCGGAGGCGCTCGCCTCCGCACGGCGCACGGCCGCCGCCGCGTTCGGCGACGCGACCCTGCTGATCGAGCGGTTCGTGGAGAACCCCCGGCACATCGAGATCCAGGTGATGGCCGACGCGTACGGCGGCGTCATCCACCTGGGCGAGCGCGAGTGCAGCCTGCAGCGGCGGCACCAGAAGATCGTCGAGGAGGCGCCGTCCCCGCTCCTCGACGCCGCGACCAGGGCCGCCATGGGCGCTGCGGCGGTCGAGGCCGCCAGGTCCGTCGGCTACACCGGCGCCGGGACGGTCGAGTTCATCGTCCAGGGCGCGACCGGCGACTACTACTTCATGGAGATGAACACCCGCCTGCAGGTCGAGCACCCCGTCACCGAGCTGGTCACCGGCCTGGACCTGGTCGAGCTCCAGCTCAGGGTCGCCGCCGGCGAGCCCCTCCCGCTCACCCAGGACGAGGTGCGCCTCGACGGCCACGCCGTCGAGGCCCGCGTCTACGCCGAGGACCCCTCCCGGGGCTTCCTGCCGACCGGCGGCCGGGTCCTCGCGCTGCGCGAGCCGCCGGGAGTGCGGGTCGACTCCGGTCTGATGGCCGGCGGCCTGGTCGGCAGCGACTACGACCCGATGCTGTCGAAGGTCATCGCCTGGGGGCCCGACAGGGCGGCCGCCCTGCGGCGGCTCGACGGCGCGCTCGCGGCCACGGCCGTGCTCGGGGTGCCCACCAACATCGCCTTCCTGCGGGCACTGATCGGCCACCCCGCCGTGGTCGCCGGGGACCTTGACACCGGCCTCGTGGAGCGCCACCTCGGCGAGCTGGTCCCCCGCGACGGCGTTCCCTCCGTCCCCGACGACGTCCTGGCCGCCGCCGCCCTGGTCCTGCACCGCGAGCACGTGCCCGCCGTGTCCACCGGCAGGCCCGCCGACCCGTGGGACGTCCCCGACGGCTGGCGGCTGGGCGAGGCGGCCTGGACCGTCTACCGGCTGGAGACCCGTGATGGCGTCCGCGAGCTCAGGGTCCGCGGCCTGCCCGCCTCGGGAGCCGAGATCCGCCTGCCCGAAGCCGGCGTCGTGCGGGCGCGGCTGGCCGAGGAGGGCGCCGAGGGCGACGACCTGCTCGTCACCCTCGGCGAGACCGCGAGGCGCTACGCCGTCGCCAGGGACGGCGACGGCGGCGACACGATCTGGCTCGGCCGCGACGGAGACGCCTGGGCTCTCACCCGCCGCCACCTGGGCGACCCCGGCGACCGGACCGGCGCGGGCGGCCCGGGGGACGGGCAGGTCCGCAGCCCGATGCCGGGCACCGTCCTCGTGGTGAAGGCGGGCCTCCGGGAGCGGGTCGCCGAGGGGCAGCCGCTGCTCATCGTGGAGGCGATGAAGATGGAGCACACCGTGACCGCGCCGATCGGCGGGATCGTCGCCGAGCTGCGGGTCCGGGCCGGCCAGGCGGTCGCCATGGACGCCGTGCTGGCCGTGGTCCGCGAGGAGGAGCCGTGACGGCCTCCGCGCCGGTCGCGGAGGCCGTACGGGAACGCGGGGAGGTCGCGACGCGGGCGGTCAGGTGGGCCGTGAGGCACGGCGACGGAGAGGTCACGGCCGGATGGGTCGCCGAGGTCGCGACACCGGCGGCCCGTCCGGCCGTGCGGCGCGAACCGGTGAGGGTCCGGCCGTGCGGCGCGAACCGGTGAGGAGGGCATGATGCGCGAGCCGCAGCGGGTCCGGGCGGCGGGGCTGCCCGAGCGGGTCACGATCTACGAGGTCGGGCCGCGCGACGGGCTGCAGAACGAGGCCGCGGTCGTTCCCGTCGAGGTCAAGGCCGAGTTCATCGCCCGGCTGGCCGCCGCGGGACACCGCGTGATCGAGGCCACCAGCTTCGTGCACCCCAAGTGGGTGCCCCAGCTCGCCGACGCCGCGGAGCTGCTGGCTGGCATGGAACGGGTTCCCGGCGTGCGCTACCCGGTCCTCGTCCCCAACGAGCGTGGCCTCGACCGCGCCCTCGAACACGGCGTCGACGAGATCGCGATCTTCGCCAGCGCCACCGAGACCTTCGCCGGCAGGAACCTCAACCGGACGCTGGAGTCACAGTTCGAGATGTTCGAGCCGGTCGTCGCGCGGGCGCTGGCCCACGGCCTGAAGGTCAGGGCGTACGTCTCGATGTGCTTCGGCGACCCGTGGGAGGGCCCGACGCCCGTCGCCCAGGTCGTCTCCGTCGGGCGCAGGCTCCTCGACCTGGGCTGCTTCGAGCTGTCGCTCGGCGACACCATCGGTGTCGGCACCCCCGGCCACGTCGCCGCGCTGATCGAGGCCTTCGGCGGCCCCTCCCGGCTCGCGGTGCACTTCCACGACACCTACGGCCAGGCCCTGGCCAACACCCTCACCGCCCTGCGCGAGGGGGTGACCGTCGTCGACGCCTCCACCGGTGGCATCGGCGGCTGCCCGTACGCCGAGAGCGCCACCGGCAACCTCGCCACCGAGGACCTGGTCTGGATGCTGCACGGCCTCGGCGTCGAGACCGGGCTGGACCTCTCCTCGCTGGTGGAGACCAGCACCTGGCTGGCCGCGCGGCTCGGCCGCCCCAGCCCGTCGCGGGTCGTCCAGGCCCTGGGCGAGAACCCGTCCCGCACCACCGCAGAGAACGCCGAGGAGTGATCATGCCCAAGCTGACCGAGGAGTACGAGGAGCTTCGCAAGACCGTCGAGGCGTTCGCCCGCGACGTGGTGGCCCCGGTGATCGGGGACCTCTACGAGCGCGAGCAGTTCCCCTACGACATCGTGCGGCAGATGGGGGCGATGGGCCTGTTCGGGCTGCCGATCCCCGAGGAGCACGGCGGCATGGGCGGCGACTACTTCGCGCTCTGCCTGGCCCTGGAGGAGCTGGCCAGGGTCGACTCCAGCGTGTCGATCACCGTCGAGGCCGCGGTGTCGCTGGGCGCGATGCCGATCTACCGGTTCGGCACGCCCGAGCAGCGCGCCGAGTGGCTGCCCAGGCTGACGTCGGGCGAGATGCTCGGCGCCTTCGGGCTCACCGAGCCCGGCGGCGGCTCCGACGTGCCCGGCGGCATGCGGACCACCGCCGTGCTGGACGGCGACGAGTGGGTGATCAACGGTACGAAGGCGTTCATCACCAACTCCGGCACCGACATCACCGGCGTCATCGGCGTGGCCGCGATCACCGGCGAACTGGCCGGGGGGAAGAAGGAGATCTCCACCATCCTGGTGCCGTCCGGCACCCCCGGCCTCACCGTGTCGAAGAAGTACTCCAAGGTGGGCTGGAACTGCTCCGACACCCGCGAGCTCTCCTTCGACGACTGCCGAGTCCCGGCGGGGAACCTGCTCGGCGAGCGCGGGCGCGGCTACGCGCAGTTCCTGCAGACCCTCGACGAGGGCCGCGTCGCCATCGCCGCCCTGTCCACCGGCCTGGCCCAGGGCTGCGTGGACGAGTCGCTGCGCTACGTCCGCGAGCGCCGGGCGTTCGGCCACCCCATCGGCCACTACCAGGCCATCCAGTTCAAGATCGCCGACATGGAGGTCCGCACCCACAGCGCCCGCCTGGCCTACCACCACGCGGCCGAGAAGATGCTCGCCGGCGAGCCGTTCAAGAAGGAGGCCGCCATCGCCAAGCTCGTCGCCGGCGACGCCGCCATGGACAACGCCCGCGACGCCACCCAGATCTTCGGCGGGTACGGGTTCATGAACGAGTACCCGGTGGGCCGCTTCTACCGCGACGCCAAGATCCTGGAGATCGGCGAGGGCACCAGCGAGGTGCAGCGGATGCTGATCGCGCGGGAGCTGGGGCTCTCCGGCCTCTGACCTGCTGAAACCTCGATCACGCCGAAGGTCATTTGGTGGTTTAACTACCAACTGATGATCTTTCGGCGAGGGCTCAGTTCTGTCTCAGTTCTGTCCACTCGCGAGGCGAAGATGGCTCATGCGCTTGTCGATCGCCTCGCGGGCCCGCTCATATGAGGTTGTTTGCATATGGGCATAAACACGGAGAGTGAACGCCGGGTCGGAATGCCCAAGATACTCGGCAAGCTCGTTGATCCCGACCCCGGCGGGGAGGGTGACACTCGCGTAATAATGCCTGAGCTGGTGCGTCCCCTGCTTCCTGTTGGTGACGTATCGGCGTCGTCCTCGCGCGTCCTTCGCCAGTTCGGTGATGATCCCTACCTTGACCAGTGCGGGCTTCCAGATCGTCTCGTCGTAGTTCCGCTGGCGGATATGAAGATCATCGGTTAGCCATCGAAACAGCACGTTGTATGTTCGAGGCTTCCCGCTCAGCTTCTCCCAGGGAAGCGTGTACGGCCGTGGCTTGTAACGCTCAATATGGGAATGCAGGTATAGGGAAACCCATTCTGGCATCGGGACGACTCGCTCTTTGTCGTTTTTCGGCAAGGCGAAGACGAACTTACTTCCGAGCTTCTTAACCTGTCGCCGTACATGAATGACTTTCTCGTCGAAGTCGATATCTTCTAGTGCGAGCCCGAACCACTCGCCTGAGCGCATTCCGCATCCGGCGCCTAGAACAGGCATGGCACGGAGATGCTCGGGGTGGACGTCAATAATTGACCAGATCACGTCGTCCGGCCAGGCGATGATCTTTTCTTCGGTGTTCTTAGAGACCTTGATGATCCCTGACTTGGCTGGATTTTTCTTGATCTTTTCGTCTGCAAGGGCGAGGTCGAAGATTCCTTGCAGGACCAGAAGAACGCCTCTGACCGTGGACGTTTCAAAACGGCCGGAGAGTTCAGTGAGGAACTTTTGAATCTCTGACGGTTTGATTGAACCCACTTGGCGTTTTCCGTACTTCGGCTCTATGTGGAGCCGGTAGTGCGATTCGTAACGAATTACGCTTGACGGGTCGATTCCGGCCCGTGAGGTTATCCAGCGCTTGCCGTAGGTGCCGAAGAGAATCTTGCCTGCCGCCGCCTCGATATATTCGCCCCGAGCTAAATCCTCCTCCATCTTGCGAGCGTATTTCCTGGCATCCTCCTTGATGCGCCGTGTTGCGGTCTTTTCCTTGCCGTCCGGTCCGATCCAAACACCCTGCCATCGGCAGGCTTCGCGACTGCCGCCGTTGTCGGGATGTTTGGCGGTTTTCTTCTTTTCCAGCTCGCCGTCGACGTTTTCTACGGTGGCGAACCACAGGTCTCTAACCCGTGCCATTTGGCTCTCCTTGAGGGGGTGTCACTAGCGTCGTTTCGCCGCTGGGTAGCGTCGGTGATCCGTCCCGGCTGCATCCATTGCTGAATGCACAGCGTGTTACTTACGTAACTCTTCGACGTCTTTAGTGATCTTGAAGGCGCGCCTCGAATGTCCAAAGCTGACGCGATATGGTGTGGATAATGCGTCATGTACGTCAGATGCGTCAAGGGGCTTCGGGGTGTTCACCTGAGTCCCGCCTGGCATCTCAGGTACCTGGGGAGCCGCCACCCGAAAACAAAAATGCGCCCCCCGTGTAGGGGAGCGCCGGAGACAACCTCACCTACCCGCCGACCGGCTCTTAGGTTTGGCCGCCGTGCGAGCTGATCGAGCGGTAGGAAATGCCTCAACTTACTTGGAGCCGACAATATCATCTCGCCAAGCGTCTAGCCTTTCGCGCCCGAAAATCGACGGATCAGCGCGCTGGCTAGACGTTCCCCTGGGCCACAGTGCTGCGGTAAGCAGCCATTTCCAGATCCCCCGCGCCCTCCTGTACAGCCCCGACCACAGCGGCCTCGCCGTGGCCGTCTGGTGCCTGTACGAAACCCTCGAAGCCCCCGACCTCCTCGGCGGCCGGAAGCCTGCGCGCGCACGACGCTCATGGAGTGCCGAGCACCTCGGCACCACCGAACGCACACTCGACCGCGCCCGCACTCAGCTCCTCGCCGCAACGGTCAGCAGGCCGTGGCTCGTCCGCGAAGTGCGTGGCCGCAAACGCTCGACGCTTCACCGCGTGCTCGGCCGGCCCCGCGAAACCGGCGCACCCTACGCCGCGGTGCCCGCCTGGACGCTGGACCTCGTCCACGCCGGAACGAGCCGCCCCGAAGGGTCGGTGTCGCCGGACACCTGGCGCACCTACGCCGTCCTGGTCGACCGCCTCGACGTGCAAGGACACGACCTGACCGTTGCCCGCCTGGGGGAGTGGCAGAGCGGTTCGGCCGACACCGCGCGCCGCCGCCTGCACGAGCTGGAAACGGCTGGGTGGGCGGTGGTCCGGCGTACCTCGGGCCGGTGGATGCATGTGCGCGTCATCTACTACAAAGACCTGGTGGGGGGCACGGAACGGGGAGAGCGCGAGGAGACGACCCCTTGCGAATCCGGGGAGGCACCCCTCGCAGATCTGTCTACCCACCCCCTCGCAGATTTGACGAGTCAACCCCTTGCAGATCTGTCGACTCCATATGAGACACCTTCAGAGGATTCACCCTCAAAGGACACACCTTCAGAGGATGATCTTTCTCCTCTCGCCGTAGGCGACTACCTCGCCGTACGCGTGCACGCGCGTACGGCTGACGCCGAGAGGAAGATCAACGAAGGGGGAGTGCGTGCAGCCCCTCGGCGGGCCGGGCCCAGGCCCAAGGGCGCGCCGAGCGTCATGGCCCTGCTCCCGCTCGACTGGCAGGCCCGCATGACCGCTGCGGAGATCGAACGGGTCGTGACTGCCATCGAGGACGAGATGAGCACCGGCCGCACCGTCGCGGACATGCAAGCCCGCGTCCGTCGCCGCCTGCCTCACTGGCGCGGTCGTGAGGTGCGTCGTCCTGTCGCTGCTGCCCTGATCGTGGTCCGGCGCGGCTACGACTGTCCGCACCTGGCCTGCGAAGACCATGTGCTGCCGTCCGGGCAGGAGTGCGGGGCGTGCGCGGAGATCGGCACGCAGGTCAACCGGGCACGGCGGGCCGTGTCGTGACGATCCCGGACGTTCCGAAGGCCATGCCCGAACTAGTCGACCAGGCCCATCCCCGCTTCCAGCGGCTCGAGAAACTGGAATCCGCAGGAGCCTAGCAATCGGTGAGAAAGCCCGGCCGTACGCGATACGTAACGGACGGCCGGGCCGCTCGAAAAGCTGCCGAAGTGTCGGGCGCCGTCGGTAACTGCCTGCAGCTACTCAAGCGACCTCGGGCCAAAGAAGGTGTTCGCATCCGTCTTGGCGATTGCGCGCGCTTCTTTCTCTGAGATGCCGGAGGCCCCGCGCAGGTCCGTGCCACGCAGGTCCGCGGCGGCGAGGTCCGTTTCGCTCAGGTCCGCGCCGCTCAGGTCCGCGCCACGCAGGTCAGCACCGTACAAGCCTGCAGAGCTCAGGTTCGCGTCACGCAGGTTCGCGCCACGCAGGTCCGCACCGGTCAAGCCTGCAGAGCTCAGGTTCGCGTCACGCAGGCCCGCGCCACGCAGGTCCGCACCGTACAAGCCCGCGCGACTCAGATCCGCGTTGTACAGGAACGCTTCACTCAGGTTTGCATCGCTCAGGTCCACGCCGCCTAGGTTCGCTTCAAACAATTTGGCGCCTTTGATACGTGCCTCACTTAAATTGAAATAGGACGAAGGGGCGGGGTAAGTATCCGGTTGGTAAATCTTTTTTCTACGGCCGAAGACTGTTAGTGCCGCCTGGATTTCTGTTGAGGGTTTTTCTGAAAGTTTGGCTGTGGGTTTGGGGTCATGCTGTCGGACGAAAGCAGTAAGCACGTCGTAGATCGTTTGGTGGTCTCGGGGTGAGTCCTTCGCCAGGCGCTCCAGCGCGTAGATGCCACCTAAGCGGACATCGTCCTTGTCAGAGCCGAGCTGTTCAACGGCTTTGGTGTAGCGGTCGGTAATCTGCCCTTGCTCGGCGATGCTCTGAGCTTGGCGGGAGGTTTCGAGGCTCTGGGCGGTGTACCAGAGCCCTTGGGCGGTGAATACGACACCACCGATCACCACCAGGCCAGTTGCGGCTTGCACCAGAGTGTGGCGGGCGGCGTTGATTGCCTCAACACGTTCGTGCGCCGACAGCTCGCGCCGATCTTCCTCAGTCAGCGGGCGTCGCTCCCCGGCCAGTCGACGCGCTCCAGGGCCGAGCAGAAGCGCGAGCACCAGCGAGACGACTCCCGTTAGCGCGATGCCGAAGCAGACCCAACGCACCCAGTCCGGCACCGCCACGTTCAGCGCCACCATCCCCGCAGCAGCAGACGCACACAGGATGGCGATCACTACGAGGATCCAGAGCCACCGTTTCCCCGGCCGAGGCGTGGTCGGCTCGGGCTCGCTGGGCATCGGAGATTCCTCAACGCCCGAGGGCTCTGGTTCGGGGAGGGCAGGTGCTTGAGAGGAGGATCGCATCAGCTGTACCGCTGCGGCCCCCAGAGCCACGCCTACCAGCGCCCGCTTCACCCACTTGTCCGACATACCGCCATTCCACCTGTCGGTGCCGTCCGACGAGGAGCGAATCAGCCAGAAAGTCACTCATTGAAATCGAGTCGTATTGCAGAGGTAGCGGGCGGGCGTTTCAGGTTGGCGATGCCCGACGCGTCCGACGCGTCCGACGCGTCAGATCGTGTTTTCGTTCTCCATGTGCGTCACGTGTGCGCGTCTGAGCTTCACGGTGAGCGTGTTTCAGTGTGCGTCTGGTGTGATACGCGTGTGCGCGTCGCGCGTTCCTTAGAGACCGTTTCAGCGCTTCACCTGCAATGATCAAGCTGATTCCTTAAAGGTACGCATTGCTCTCGTGAGCTGATATGATCAGAACAGCACCACGCAAGATCGAAAAGCCTCCTACCAGCACAAACACCCCCGGAGAACAACGTGACCGCCACACTCGACACCGCCGAGTTCCACGTCCCCCTCCCCGCCGACGTGGCCGAAGACGCACAGGACGCCCAGGCCAGCGCCTTCCACACCATCGAGGCCATCGAGTGGTCCGCCACCGCGCACCTCATGAACGGCAAGACCGTCACCGCCGACGAATGGAACCGCGCACTCCAGGACGTGAGCAACCGCATCCGTGCCGTCGCACGCTTCATCGCCTCCGACTACGTCGACGAGGACGGCGGCACCTACGACGACCTGAGCCACTACCAGGGCAGCCAGGTCATTGCAGCGGCGATCTCCACCGCCTATGGCATCCTCGCTCGTGGGTAGCGGTTCCGATTCCCACGCAGTCCAGCACCGGCCCCCCGAACACATCGTTCGGGGGGCCGACCACATTAAGGAGCACCGGCAGTGACCACCGCGCCCAACTTCGTCGTTCCGCTCCGGATTCCGGAAGTGAACGGCACACGCCGGAAGTTCGTCGTCCTCGACGACAACAGTGACCTGACCTGCTACTGCGGCAACACCCCCTCGTACGCCGGATTCCGCGAGGTCACCCCCGAAGGCGTCTCGACCGACCCTGACGAGAACTGGCTGGGCCACTACGAATGCAGCGCCGTCGACTGCGGCGCCATGATCGACAGCTGGGCAGCGGTCAGCGTCGAGCCGATCGCCCTCGCCGACCAGCTCCTGACCAGCCTGCGCATCGTCGCCGAGCTCGACGACGACACCCAGCCTGAATACGCCGAGATCCACGCAGACCTCAAGCGAGCGCTCGTCACCCTGCTCGGCACGCAGTCGGTGGAGCCGGTCGAAGCTGGCTACTCGATCAACTACGCCCTCGACACCGGCCAGCCGATCGTGGCGGCCGTCTTCGAACAGGGCGGCTACCTCTAACCGCTGACCGCTCCACCCCACCGATCACCGGCCCCGCGAACACTTCGCGGGGCCGTTCACATTAAGGACACCAGATGTACGCGAACACCCTGCCCACCATGCGCGTCGCCGCCCAGGCATGTCGGGAGGCAGCGAAGAACGGCGTCCCCACCAAGGCCCTCGACACCATCGTCTGGTTCGCCAACGCCAGCGGCGTGTGGAACGACGAGACCCTCGACGCCAACAGGGCGAACGTCTACGACCTCGGCAGCCACACCTACTACAACCTCTGCCAGATGCACACAGTGAACACCGGCAGCTCGCCCTACCCGGACGAGTCCGACACGTTCGACGACATCACCGAGGAAGACCTGCCGACGTTCATCACGTCCGTCCTCAACTGGTTCGACGCGAACGACGATGCCGACGAAGCCACCCCGCCGGCCGGGGCGCCACCCGAGGTCCCCAACGGCTTCAAGATGGCTGAGCACCTGCTGGCCGTGATGCGCCTCGCCAACGCCTCCGACATCCCCGGCTTGCCCAATCAGACGGGGCGCCGCGAAACCGACGGCGTGTACGGACACACCCACGAGGCGCTGATCCGGCTCCTCCGCGTCATCGGCTGGCCCCGAGAGATGGCCGTCGAGGCGATTCTCCACGCCATCAATGAGGGCTGCACGATGAGCGCCGCCCTGTTCGCCTGCCAGACGGGCCGGTGACCGGCATGACCACCGCAACCGCGACCGTCACTGAAGCCCAGGCCGAGCAGGTCCGTGTCGCCATCGCGAACCTTTTCGGAGCCGACCCGGTCCTGATGGAAGAGGGATGGGACGACGTCGACGGCCGAGTCATCGCGTGGGAAGGCGACCCGTACAACTGGCCGCAGTACGTCCCCTATGGCGGCACCGACTGGGAGAGCGGCTACGAGTTCCCGCCGATCAAGCTGCCGGGCGGCGTCTGGATCGAGGCGATCAACCACTACAGCGTCGCCGTCCTCCGCGCCTGAACGCGGCGATGGCCGGACCCGCCACAGGTCCGGCCATCTCAACACCAACCACCAACAGCGAATCAACCAGCCCGGCAAAGCTGGACGTTTCTGATCTTAACGTACGAAACCACCGTAAAACGCCGAGCCGAACGGAAGATCATGAAGCAGGTCGTCGAAGCCCACCGTACGTACCGAATCGCGTTGCCGGAAGAGGACTGGTACGAGCCGACCCACATCAGCGACACGCACCACGTGGCGAAGCTGATCCGGGCCGCGCGCGGCTCCGGCCTGCACATCCAGGTCACCCCGGTCACCAGGCTCCGCGCCGCCAACGCCTGCTCCTGGTGCCGCGCCCGGCCGCGCGGCTGGGAGCACGACTGCGACGGCCCTTACGAGTACTCCGTATGCGACGACGACCAGTGCCGCGAGGCGCGACGCCGCGCCTACGAAGGCGAGATCGCCTACCCCTCGTACTACTAACCCCCGGAAAGGCACCACCACATGACCGCCACCACCCTTGAGCCCGGCGTCTACACGAAGAACGACCGCGTCTTCGAGGTCAAGAAGAGCCGCCGGTACGGGCTCCTGCAGGTGAAGCGCATCGAAGTCGTCGGCAAGAAGGTCCGCCGCAGGCCCGCGGGCATCTCCCTCCGAGAGCTCACCCCCGCCGACGCGATCGGCCAGGACGCCGCGGCCTCGTTCGGCAAGCAGTTCGGGATCTGCTGCATGTGCTTCCGGCTGCTGAGCGACCCGACGTCGGTGTCTCTCGGCATCGGGCCCGTCTGCCGCAAGACGTACTTCCCCAACCTCGGCCGCTAACCACCATGGGCCGCCCGGCCTGGGCGTGCCCTGACCTCTGAAAGGACTTCGGATGCTCGACACCAGCCGCTACCCCGACGACTACGACGACGAAGACGGCTTCTACACCGACGACAGCCCCGACATGGACGGCTTCGGCAACTGCTACTCCGACGCCGACCCCGGCCTGTAGAGAAAAGGACCACACCATGCCGTACCAGCCGAACCGCACCGCCACCCAGATCATCAAGCAGCTCACGGGCGCGGGATTCACCGTCAGCGTCCCCGGCGAGCCCAGCCGGGCCCGCTACACGCTGACCTTCTACCGGAGCGTGCACTTCGGCACCATGGACGTCAGCGCGGCGAAGGGGCGGGCGCTGCGGCTGTCCATGACCAACCAGCTCAACGGCAGGACCAAGACCGCCGAGGGCGCGGTCAAGATCCGCAAGCTGCTCAACGACCTCCCGCAGGAGTCGTGAGATGGGCGCCCCCGGCCGCATGATCATGACGACGAAAGCCGGACTGACCGGCTGGACCGTCACCTCCGAACCGTCGTACGGCGACGGGCTCACGCACCTGGTCTTCACCCGAGACGACTGGGAAATGACCGTGAGCTTCGACAGCCAGGCCCCGCGCTACGCCACCATCAAGCAGCCCGGCAGCAACTCCATCGGCGCCCTGTCGGTGACCATGGTCGACCAGTACCTCCGAGGCAACCGTCAGCGGATGTCCGAATTCCCGGCCGGTACCCGCGTCGTCTGCGGCGGCCGGCCCGGCACGGTCGGCCACATCCGGCCCACGCAGGACGGGGACGTGCGAGTCCTCGTCCGCTACGACGACCGCACCGTGGGCGAGCCGTCCACCACCCACCTCCAGCTCGAAGGAGCCGCCGCGTGAACGCCGTCATCGAGTACGACCCCATGCGAGGCAACCACGGCGACGTGCGGCTGCTCGTCGACGACCGCCTCGTGGAGAAGGCCGTCTACCGCAACGCGCCCGAACGCGAAGCCGGAGCGTGGGAGCTGACCATCCTCACCCCGGACGGGAAGCCCATCGACGAGTACCGCGGCAACCGCTACACGGCGGCGATGTCGGTTCTGCGTGAGCGGCTCCGCGTGGTCCACGGCGTCGCCTCCGGCGACATCACCGAGCGGTCCACCGCCAACCACTCGATGTAAGCGGAACCGATTCCCACGCCACCAACAGGAAGGAAACCCTCATGACCACCCTGACCGCGCCTCTGCGCGGAGAGCCGCTGCTGGCCGCCAGCATCGCCGCCATCGAGGAGGCCCAGGCCCTCAAGGAGCGGATCAAGGCCGGATCCGTCGACCCCGACCCGCGCACGCCGATCACGCTGTGGGACCAGCGCGTTTGGCGTAACGAACTCTGCATGCCTGGCTGGTACGGCACCACGCTGTGCCTCGCTGGATGGGCCGCCCAGCTGGGCGGAGGTGAGTGGTTCATCACCTACAGCCCGGACGGGCCGCTGATGGCCGGACAGCCCACCGACCTCCCCAAGTACAGGTGGGCGCCCCTGCTGGACTACATGGTGGCCGCGCCCGGCGATCCCGAGCACGCGATCACCGAGCACTCCGGCCACCGGATCATCCCCGTCCAGGCCAAGGCGATGCTCTACCTCGGCCTGAAGCCCATGATCTGCCGCGACGAGGACGGCGAAATCGAGCGCGGCGTCCACCACGAGATGTTCCTCGGCCACCTGACCTTGAGCGACCTGCGCCACTGGTACGACCTGCTTTACGTCCCCTTCTGACCCACCCCCGCGCGCTGGCCCCGCTCGGGCGGGGTCAGCGCGTGGAAATCGGAACTGATTCCCACGAGGAGAACCGTGATCACCATCAGCCACAGCCACGAAGAAGGAACCCTGCTCGACGGCTCCCAGAAGGGGGACGGCGTCTACGAGATCGTGAAGAAGCACGGCTTCAGCTTCTTCCCGTCGATCCGTGCCATCGGCATCCGCCAGTCGCGTGACCGGGTCGCCAACCGCTACCGGATCAACGCGGCGGCCGAGGCCCTGCGCGCCGCCGGGCACGAGGTGACCGTCGAGATCGACGACACCTTCCGCGACCGCGCCGACGTCCTCGCCGACCAGGGCGACCGGCTCGACGATCGCCGCCACGCCCTGGCGCGCAAAGCTGAAAAGCGCGGGGGCGAGGCCGACGCCGCGTTCAACCGGGCGGATCAGATCGCGGAGCGCTTCGCCGGAGGGCAGCCGATCCTCGTCGGCCACCACTCGGAAGGGAGGGCCCGCCGCGACCGCGACAGGGTCGACCAGGCCATGCGGACGGGCCTGGACAAGAGCAAGGAAGCGAAAGAGGTCGCGCGCCGCGCCAACGCGGTCGGCCGGAGCGCCGCCTACTCGGCCACGCCGGCCGTGACCGAGCGGCGCATCAAGACCGCCGAGTCCGAGCTGCGCGTCATCCAGAAGAACCTGGACGGCTACACCCGGCGGCACCTCGACCACGCTGGCGAGCCGTACTACATCGAGGACCACAAGCCCGCCACTGGCAACTACCGGGAGCAGCTGCTCGCCCGCCAGGCCCAGCTCAACAACCAGCTCGAATACGACCGCGCGCAGCTGCAGGCGGCGATCGACGCCGGGGACCACGTTTCCTACGGCCCGCATAACGTCCACGTCGGCGACACGATCCGCTCGTGGGGTGGCGCCCGCGTCGTGCAGAAGGTCAACAAGGTCACGGTGGTGGTGCCTTCGGGCTACTCCTGGCCCGACAAGGTGAAGTTCACCGACATCAAGCAGGTCGAGTGCCCTCACGGCGACGAGCCGGTCACGCTCGCTGCGAAGCCGCGCGCCCGCGCCGCCAAGAAGCACCCCGAGGTCACGGCGCCCACCCCGGCGGTCGACCTGGAGGAGCTGAAGAGGAAGGCAGCGACCGTGCTGCTCTCCGTGCCGCTCCGCTTGGAGGCGTTCGTCTCCCCGCCGGACATCGCGGAACTGGTCGTTGACCTCGCCCACGTCAAGCCCGGCATGACGGTGCTGGAGCCGTCCGCCGGCGCCGGGGCTCTCCTCCGGGCGGCGGCGGTGGGGCTCGGCGCGACCGTCGACTGCGTGGAGCTGGCCCCGCAGCTGGTGGCGTTCCTCCGAGACAGTGGGCACGCCCGGAGGGTCCTCCACAGCGACTTCCTCACCGTCGACCGGGACCTCCTGGACCCCGCCTACGACCGGGTCGTGATGAACCCGCCGTTCAGCGACGGCCAGGACGTCGCGCATGTCGCCTACGCCCTGAGTTTCGTCAAGCCGGGCGGCTACCTCGTCGCGGTCATGTCCAACGGGGTGACGTTCCGGAAGGACAAGGGCTACCCGGCGCTCCGTGACCTGGTGGAGGCCCGCGGCGGCGAGTTCATCACGCTGCCCGACGACACCTTCGCGCCGTCCGGGACCAACGTCAAGACGGTCATCGCGGTCATCCCGGCGCTCGCCGACGCGTAGAGGGCGAGCCCGTGCCTATCGGGCTCGCCCTGCCAGCACATCGTACGGCCCCGCCCGCTTTCCGCGTAGGCGGGGCCTTCCCCTCTTGATGATGCGAAGGACAGCACCACATGCTGAACCGATTTGTCGGCGTCGACGACCTGAAGATGACGGTCCAATACGCCGGTGGCGGAGGCGACTTTGAAGGTAGCCGCCAAGTCCCCGGCGTGAGCCTCCGTTTCGCCGCCAACCACGACAAGGACTGTGTCGACACGCACGCTGCTAACCACCCCGAGGGGGAGCACTGGCTGGGCGACGTGCAGCAGGCAGACGCCATCCATAAATTCCCGTACGCGCCGCTGTTCTGGTCCTCTCCGGCGTGCCCGGACTACAGCAACGCCAAGGGCGTCAAGCGGACCTTCGACAAGGAGAATCAGCTCGCGCTGTGGGGCGGCGAACTGACCGACGAACAGAAGAAAGCCGTCCGCTCCCGCGCCCTCATGGAGGAAACCGTCACCTACCTGCGGCACTGCCAGGAGGTTCACGGCAAGCCGGTGCTCGGCTTCGGAATCGAGAACGTCCCGCAGGCCCGGTTGTGGGCGTATTGGGACCGCTGGATCGATGAGCTCAAGAAGCTCGGCTACCCCCGCGGGCGGCTGATCGCGATCAACTCGATGCACATTCAGCCGCGGCTGACCCTGCCGAGCATGCAGTCCCGCAACCGGCTGCTGTTCGCGGCCGTACACGAGAGCGTCGGACGTGAGCCCGACTGGGACAAATGGCTACGGCCGCGCGCCTACTGCTCTCAGCACGAGGGGTGGATCCAGGCGGTCCAGTCGTGGAAGAAGCTCGGCCAGGACATGGGCGTCTACGGCATCAAAACCGGCCAGTACGTCTACCGATGCCCGCTGCACTCCTGCCGTGGGCAGATCGTGGAACCGCCCGTGCTGTCGGCATCGGAATGTATCGACTGGACCGACCTTGGCACTCCGATCGGCGACCGGCCCAAGACGGCGAAGAAGCCGCGCGGAATGGAAGAAGCCACGCTGCAGCGGATCGAGATCGGGGCCATGAAGCAGTGGGGAGCTTTCCTCACCCCGACCGGCGGCACCTGGAACAGCGACCCGTACAGCCTGGACGAGACGATCAGGACGGTCACCACACGGGAGAACACCGGTCTTGTCGTTCCTCTGGAAGGCCGGGACAAGCCGGCGGCCTCGACCGACGAGCCGATACGCACGCAGACGACGCGGCGAGAGACGGGGGTGGCGTTCCTGCCGCCGCTAGTCACTCCGATGCGTGGAGGCGGCGACAAGCACCAGGCCCGCCGCGCCGACGTCAGCCCGGTACACGCGGTCACTGCGGGCGGCAATCACCACGGGCTGATCATCCCGCCCGAGTTCGAGACGAGGCCGGAGCCGCTGCTCATGTCGTACTACGGCAAAGGCAGCGTCCTTCCGGTGTCCGACACGATCGGGACGATCCCGACCCGCGACCGGTGGGCGCTGCTGACCCCAGATGGCCGCCTCGACATCGACAAGATCCGGTTCCGGATGCTGAAGGTGCCCGAGCTCAAGCGGGCCCAATCCCTGCCCGCTGGATACATCCTCACGCCGAAGGACCAGCGAACCCAGGTGCGGCTGATCGGCAACGCCGTCCCGCCGCTCATGTCCGAGATGGCGATGTGTGCGGTGGTCGAGGCGATCAGGGGCGCCGACATCGAACGATTCGTCACCAGCGTCTGACCGGCCGACGTGCTGAGACCGCCGCTGTACCTGACGCCACCGAGCACCGAGCCGATCCGCGCGGAGATGCGCGCGGGCCGGCTCGGCGCCATCATCACCCCGGCGCAAGGCAACCGCATCCCCGCTGAAGGCATGGTCGGCATCGACAACGGAGTGTTCACCGGCAAGTACCCGGGCCGCAAGAAGTTCCTGGAGTGGCTGCGCCAGCTACGCGACAAGTTCGACGTTGAGAAGCGGTGCCTGTTCGTGGCCGCCCCCGACGTCGTCGGCAACGCGTACGAGACCGAGCTGTTGGCCCGCCCGATGTTGGAGGAGATCCGCAAGCTGGGATTCCCGGCCGGGCTGGTCGCGCAGGACCACATGGAGCTGAGCGCCTGGGATCCGTGGGATGAGGCGGACTGCTTGTTCGTGGGCGGGTCGACGGCGTGGAAGTTGTCGCCCGCCGCGGCGAACATCTGCCGGGTCGCGTCATCGCTCTGGAAACACATCCACGTCGGCCGGGTCAACTCCTTGTTCCGCTACCGGCACGCCGCGCACCTCATGGATGCGGACTCCGTTGACGGCACCTACCTGACGAAGGCCCCCGACAAGAACCTGCCCAAAGTCCTGAGCTGGCGAAAGAAGGTCTTCACCTCGTCGGCCTTCTTCGGCCATCGACTCCTCACCTCCGACCCCTGGGACGGCGGCTACGTCCTCGTTCCACCGCGTGAAGCCACCCAGCTCGACCTCTTCGACGCCCTGTCATGAAAGGAATCACCGTGTCTGCCATCAACCCCGAGACCTGCCTCCTGTGCTGCAGGCCGACGCACTACCGGATGCCGCAGCTCCTGCCGTACCTGATCGAGCGGGCATCGGACCAGGCCGGATTCATTCAGTTCGCCGTCGACGGAGGCCTCGATCCGGTCACCATCGCCGAGGCGGTGGAGGACACGGCCTACGACTGGAACCGGCTGATCGACGCGCTCGCCGAGGCCTGGCCCAGCACGCCCATGGAGGTCATCCAGGCGCAGGCCGCCGCGTTCGTCGCGGCGGCCCCCGCCTTCGGGTCCGCTTGACGGTGACGGGATCCGAGGAATGATCATCAGCCAGTTCGACGCAGAAAAGGCCACACGATGAGCAGAGCCAGAGCCGAACGGCTCGAACGTCTCCGCGAACTCTGCTTCACGCAGAAACGCCCCATCCCAGTGGGGGCCGCGGCCCGGCTGCTCGACGTGGACGAGCGCACCGCTCAGCGGTACGCCCGCGAGATCGAGGGCGGCATCGACCGGCGCACGGGCCGGTACAACGAGCTGTACCCGCTGATCCTGGCCCACCTGCAGAAGTACCCGCGTTCGTTGTTCACCTCGGGGGAGATCGCCCGCGTGATCAACCGCGTAACGGTCAGGTGGTGCCACTCGTCCACCGCCGCCACGACCCTCGGGCGGATGGAACGCGAAGGGCTCGTCACCTCTTCCAGCGGTGTCCGCTCCAACCTGTACTACGACACCCTGCAGAAGGTCATCTACTGGCGCCTCGCGGAGCAGGAAACCCCGTAGCGAGCTGGACGGGCGCTGACCTGCGGCGTTTCCTTCCCGCCGTCGACCTGCGCCCGTTCTGTCCGAAAAAAGCCCTAATGGGGCTTTACGGCATGTCTGTCTGGGCCCTACTTTTCAATATCAACAAGAGCTATGGGAGAGCACGTGACCAAGAGCGCGATCAAGAGCATGACCAAGAAGGAACTCACCGAGGCCGTCGCGGAGCGGCTCGGCGTGAAGAAGATCGAAGGCGTCAGGGTCGTCGAGGCCGTCCTGGACATCATCGAGCAGACCACCGCCTCCGGCAGGCCGGTGAACGTCAAGAACTTCGGCAAGTTCGAGCTGAACCACAAGCCCCCGCGTGAGGGCCGTATCCCCAGCAGCGGGGAAGTCGTGCCGTTCGAGGAGACGTGGACGCCGAGGTTCACCCCGGGCGCCGGCTTCATCGGCCTGGCCCGCCAGACGCAGAAGAACAAGCAGTAGAAGCGGCACCGACCCCTCATGAGGCGATCCGAGAAAGACGCGCGCCTGGCCGAGCTGTACGCGCAGGTGCCCGACGTCGGCTGTAAGGGCCTGTGTCACCACTCCTGCACAGTGATCCCGCAGGGGCCACGCGAGGGGCAGCGGACCCGGGCGGCCGGGTTCCGCCTCCCGCATTGGCAGGACGCGGCTGATCGGATGCTCCGTGGCGAGAACGTCGTCTGCCCTGCCCTGTCGGCCGAGAACCGGTGCCAGGTGCATGACGAGCGGCCGATGATCTGCCGCCTGTACGGCGCGGTCGAGGGCCTGGCGTGCCCGCATGGATGCGAGCCCGAAGGCGGTCTTCTACCGGCCGCCGAAGGGTGGCGCCTGAGGGACGCAGTCCTGGAGCTGTAGCACGGACGGGATGACGGGCGCGGGCCGCAGGGGCCGCGCCCGTTGACGGTATTGTTGAGTGACCAGAGGGACGAACCTTGACAGCCCTGGGCGTCGAGGCGAACGACCCTCAGGGCATCCTCGCCGCCTTGTAATGGATGACGGCGCACTGCTCAGATACCCGGACGGAGCTACCCATGCCGAGGGCCAGATGGACCGACGAGCAGCTGCAGGGGATTCGGGAGTCTTACCCAACGGAAGAGCCGGTCGAGGCGATCGCTGCGCGGTTGAACATGAAGGTTGAAGCCGTCGTCAACGCCGCCCGGACATTGGGTGTGCGCAGGCCCACCGGCTTGAAGCCTTCGCGCACCAAGTGGCTCCTCACCGAAGATCAGAAACGTGACCTGTTGGCCGCGTACGGCACCGATGAGCCTGTGGCCGAGATCGCTGCGAGGCTCGGCGTCCCGGACTATGTGGTCAGAACCCACGCCCAGGAGGCGGGCGTCCGCCGGCCAGCCAGCGCCCCTTCCGACTGATGTGCAGCTCCTCGAACGGCCCGCGGGATCGATCCCGCGGGCCTCACTCTTCTTCGGCGGCCGGCCCGAGCCGGTCGACGGTAGGGATGCCGAGCTTGTCGAAGTAGTCGTTGAGCGCGTCGTTGAAGAGGTCCGTGCCGCCGAGCTGTTCCTTCTTGCAGGCGGCCACGAGCCTGGCTCTGGTGTTGGGCTGGAGCCGGACGCCTATCTTGCGGGTTGTGTACCCGTTGGGTTCGGCAGGTACGAGGCCGGGGTTGCGGGGGATCGCCAGCTCGCTGTCGGGCTTCATGGTCTTGGGGATGCGCAGCTTGTCGCAGTAGGCGTTGATCGCGTCCTCGAACGTGTCTTGGAGGCTCCGCTGGGTCTGCTCCCAGAAGGCGGTGAGCCGGGCGTCGGTGTCTTCGCGCAGGTGCGCGCCGGTCTGCTTTAGCTTGGTCCAGACGGCTTCGCGGTGCCGTATCTGTGCAGGGCGTTGCCGTGGTAGCGGTTCCGATTCCGACGCGGCTGAAGTCTGAGGCGCGGATGCTTTCGTGCGGGGCATGTGGCGTGGCTCCGTGGCTGGCGGTGTGGCTGTGGTGGTGATGCGTGGCGTGTTTCTACGGTACGGCGTTTTACAGTTCTTGTCGCCTTTCCGTTTATGCGCTTTGTCTGATTTGTGCGCTATGTCCACTTGTTCAGCGAAGGTATACATGCATTCATTCATGGTATGATCACCGAAGGTGGTCGAGAGAGCGAAGCAAGATCACCACCGACCGAACCCCTGACCAGCGGAGAAACACCATGTCCACCACATCAAGCCCCGTGGGAATCGGTCCCGATTCCAGCAGGCGCGGCGAGTTCGTCGACTTCACGAACACCGACACTCGCGGTCTCGGCGTCATCGTCGAAGTCGTCTGGGACGGCGACTACGGAATGGCCAACCTCGTCAACCACAGCTACGAGCGCGACCGCGACGAAGAGACCTCCGCGAACGTCCTCGACCTGCGGCCCCCGACCGACGTGGAGCCCGAGGAGATGGTCCACCTCCTCGCCATCCGAGCGCGGATTCTCTCCCCGAACCCCGAGAAGCCTGTCGCGTTCATCCACGACGGGCACCTGATCTGCCCGGCCTGCGCCGCCCAAGACCGCATCCTCGAGTTCGCCGAGGCGTTCAAAGCCCACACGCTCACCGTGGACGGCGACACGCTCAGCGCCAGCAACGAAGCCGCCACCTTCGAGACCGACCGCTTCGAGTGCAACGCGTGCGGCGCCGAGGTCGAGATCCCCGACTCCATCAACATCATCCACAGCTGAGGAGCACCATGGAACAGTTCAACCTGGCCGACGTCGACGACGCCAGCGCCGCCCTGGACTACGTGTTCAGGCGGCTCAGGACGCCGCTCATCGTCCGTGCCGCCGCCGGACAGGGGCGGGTGCGCGCCATCGGGCTCATCCCCCGCACCGTCACCGCCTGGCACAACCCGGAGAGCTTCGCGCTGCAGGTGGACGACAGCGCCACCGGCCTCCCGATCACCTTCCACGGCGTCATCCAGATCGGCGAAGTCCCGCCCGCTACGGAGGGGCAGTGACCCCGCCGCGCGAGGAGTTCTACTACCTCGCCTACGCCTGGGACGTCACCACGGCGAAGGCCTTCGCCGCCGGCCGCGAACCCACCGGCAACCTCGTCGTGAAGGAGTGGGCCGGGATCCTGTCCACGATCGAGGTCGACAAGGACGCCGCCGCCACGGTGGACCTCGGGGAGCCGATCATCGTCGTGCCTATCGACGATGCCGGGCACTTCCCGATCGACGGCTGGCACCGCATCACTCGCGCCCTCCGCGACGGTGTTCCCGAGCTGAAAGCGGTCATCCTCACCGCCGACGAGGAGCGCCAAGCCCGCATCTACGGCGGCGACATGGGGCACCCGCTCCGGCGCCCGGCCCGCGCGTCCACCCGGGGGAGCCGATGAACCGAAACCCGGTGACTCCTCATGATCAGCGAGTGGCCCAGCGGGTCGCCAACGTCCTCGACTACGCCGGCCGCGTCGTCGCCGGGCTCCAGCGCGGCGACTGGGCGTGGGTCTCGGAGAAGTGCGACGAGTTGCGCTACGAGGTCGGGCTGCTCGGTACGCTCCTCTACCCCGACCACGGACGGCCGCCCCTCGACCCCGCGAAGGTGCGCGAGCGGGCGCTGGCCCTGCTGGCGGCCGACCGGGCCAAGGCCATCACCGACTACCTGGACGACGAGCGGGAGAAGACCACGAATGCCTGACTCCACGATCCTGGCCGCACTCAGCGGTCTGAGGTTGCTGCCCCGCGGGCGCCTCCCGGGATGGCGTGTCGATCTCGACACGCGCGTCCTGCTGTGCGACATGGATCCTGCGGCGCCTCTTCGCACGCGGCTGGACATGCTCCGCGTGTGGAGCGCGCTCCTGGGCGTTCCGATCGGCTACGACCGCCACTCGAACCGGTACCTCGCTGGTTACCTGCACGTGAAGGTGACGCGCAGCGGCGTAGACGCCAGGGTTCGGGCGTTCATCACCCACGCGGAAGCCGAATCGGCCGAGGTGCTTGATGTCCTTCACGGCCAGGAGGAGAACCACGATGGCTAGACCCCGCACCTACGCGCCTGGCGATCGGGTCGCCTTCAAGACTCACGACGGCACGGGAATCAAGTTCGGGCTTGTCGGCAAGGTCGTCGAGGTCATCCGCCGCAGCAACCCACCGTTCTTCGGTTACCTGATCTCCGTCAACGGACTCGAACCCACGGAGTTCCAGGGCGCGCTCGTCACGGACCCGCCGCGGCCACTGCTCGACGAGTGGCGGAAGTGGAACACCGAGTGCCTCGGCCGCGAGTTCGTCGCCGGTTTGAACGACAAGCGGCTTGCCCAGCTGCGCCGCGAGTATGTCGAGGCGTATCCGCGTCTGTCGCGGGACTTCCCGCATCACATCCCGAACCGAATGCCCGGCGTGGAGCCGCTGCACCACGTCACGATCACCCGCACCACCACGCGCCACACGAACCGCTCCAGCAACGGCGCGTTCGAGCGGCAGATCGCGAAGGTGGTGGTGGCTGCGCTGCACCTGCGGCTGGGGGCCGCGCTGCGTCGAAAGCCGGGCCTGGGCCGACCAGCTCAAGGGCGAGCACGAAGCCGCCCCCGACACCGAAAACCTATCGGCCATCGTGGGAATCGGTTCTGATTCCCACGGCAGCGCCGACCCCACTCAACACGGAAGGAACACCCCCATGAAGACCCACATCGCGTTCATCCTCGACGAGTCCAGCTCAATGTGGATCGTCAAGGAGGAGACGGAGAGCGGCCTGGCCGCGTTCCTCCAGGAGCAGCGCGACGTCCCGGGCGAGACCACGGTGTCGCTGTACCCCTTCAGCAACACCATGAGGGTGGCGTACGAATACCGGCCGCTGGCCGACGTCCCCGCGTTCGAGCTGAAGCCGGAGGGCTACACCGCGCTGCTCGACGCTGTCGGCCAGAGCATCCGCAGGATGCGGGAGCACTTCGCGCAGATGCCCGAAGGTGACCGGCCTGACCAGGTCATCGTGGTCATCCTCACGGACGGCGAGGAGAACGTCTCCCGCGAGTACTCGCGGGAGCGGGTCAAGCGGAGGATCACCCGCCAGACGGAGGTGTACGGCTGGACGTTCGTGTTCCTCGGCGCTGACCAGGACGCGTTCCGCGCCGCTGGCGGGATGGGCATCGGCCGCGAGTCCACGCTCTCCTACGGCTCCGACCGCACGGAGGAGAGCATGACCCGCGCCGGGATGACGGTGGCCCGCGGGACGAGGACCGGCACCTTCGCCTTCACCGACGACGACCGGAAGGCCGCCGAGTAAGGACAGCTCACCTCGGGGCGGCGGCCGGCTGGCCGCCGCCCCGCTCGTTTCGGCCAGCAGCGACACCGAGAGGAACAAAAAGATGGGTACGGACGTCAGCGCCTACATCACCCGCAAGGAGATTCAGCAGGTCGTGGGCCTCCTTGGGGTCACTCCCGAAGACTCCAACGAGTGTGTGTACATCGACTCGAACACCATCAACGGCCAGCACGAAAACCCTGTCGGCATCCACCGTGCGGCCCGTCAGGTCGCCGAAGAGCGTGACGACGAGGATTTCGACCCCGGCACCTCGCCCGAGCTGTTCGATATCGACTACGAATTCGACGACCACGACAACGCCAAGCGGGTGGTCACGGCGATCGAGGAACACGACCCGGACGCGGACCGCCGCATAGCCCAGGAGATCGTCCGGGCGCTCACCGAGAGGTTCGGAATCGAGACCCCCGGCCTGACCGACCTCGGCCTGACCGGCGACCAGGCCGCCGAGCTGATCCGCCTCGGCGCCGCGGTGTGCGTCGGCTACCAGCACGAGAACGACGCGATGGCGTGGGCGCTGGACTTCTTCGCGGACACGGACGCCATCGTTGACCTCGGCGCGGACTACTGGATGCGCCTCCCGGAGAAGTTCGGTCCGCAGTCGTGAGCCTCGACCCGTGGAGGCTCGTGGCGGACCTGGTCCGCGACTCCATGCAGGCCGCCCTGCGGGAGCGCGCCGACGAGCTGTTCGCGCAGGTCGAGGGGCAGCTGTACGCCAGCGGGTTCGTTCTCCGCAAGAAGGTGAAGCCGGCCCCGCCAGAGCAGCCCCGGCCCGTCATCCGGCGGTACACCGAGCCGGGCCGGGCCCGCACGCTGGTCGCGGTGGTGCCCTGCTGCGACCGGCGGGTCAGCTTGGAGCGCGACACGACACCCCTGGTGGTGTGCCTGCCGTGCCGCCGCGCGTACGACGTTGCGCTCATCCAGGAGGAGGACAGCGGATACGCAACGGGCGACGGCGGCTTCATCGCGGCCTTCACCGTCCGCGACGACCTCCCGGTGGCCGCGCGTCTACGCAGCAAGCGGCCAGCGGCGTAAGCCCCTGACGTGACGAAGCCCCGGCGCTGCCAGCGTCGGGGCTTTCGTGTTTCCAGCGGTCAGCCCCATGGAGCCTGTATAGGGAAAGTATGCTTACGTACCTGGAATGTAATACCGTGCTCGGCATGAACCGACGAGGACACCGCGGCCCCGTGCCGGTCTACCAGCAGATCGTGGCCAGCATCAAGGCCGACATCGCGGCCGGCGTGCTCAAGCCGGGCCAGCTGCTGCCCAAAGAGGACGACCTCGCCGAGCAGCACGACGTGTCTCGGGTGACCGTCCGCAGAGCTCTCGCCGTGCTCCGCGAGGAGGACGTCATCTACACCGAGCACGCCAAGGGGTCCTTCGTCGGCCCGAAAGACGCCCCGCAAATCCGGCCCCCGTGGCCGTTTGAGCAGGTGGCCGCGCAGGTGACTGAGCTGATAAACAGCGGCGAGTACGAGCCCGACACGGTGCTGCCGTCCGAAAACGAAATGATGGAAATGCACGGCGTGGCGAAGAACACCGTCCGAGCTGCCATGGATCTGCTGCGGGAACAAGGACTGGTCTACACAGTTCCCGCCATAGGGACGTTCGTTACAAAGCGCGACCAGGCAGAATGACGTGCGGAGCCGCCAAGAAGCTGCAGTTCACGGCGGCTCCGTGTCTATTCTCAGTCTCCGGTACGACCGTCCTGGAGACCCTGCTCGTAGGCGTCGGCTCTGGTAGGCCGAACGGGGCGGCGCCGGAGGACCGTCATGGTTGCGGCTCCTGCTGCGAGGCAGGCCAGTACCGCAAACACGGCAGTAGCGACAGGTGCGTCATCGGTCGGGTTGGTCAGGATTTTCTCGGCCATCACGATGTATGTACCTGTTCCGGCGAGGAAGGCCAAGGTGATCACGGCCACCACAGTTGCTGTTGCTCTCATGGTGCCTTTCTCGCGTTGTCAACTTTCCGTACTTACACGTCAACAGTGCCAGCGAGGCGGATGCCACGCTACGTCTACATCCTGGGATGACCCTACATCGTTACGGTTTCGCCCACCTCAGGCGGAATGAGGCATGCCGGATCGGCTTGTCCTCTTCAATCGTTCCATGTCGTATAGGTGGCATGTCGGGAATACGGCGCCCTGAAATTGTAGACAGAGGCGGCTGAAACTACTTCTATGGTCACTCATCGAGCGCGTGACACACCGCTCTAACAATCGGGGCGGGCGGTCAGTAGCGTCCGCCCATCTCGCATCACCTCCTGGGAGAGACCATGAAGACCCCGTTTGGCCTGCGCAGACTCCTCGCCACCGTGTCCACCGCGGGACTGCTGGCCGTGGCCGTGGCCCCTGCGTCGTACGCCGAGCCCACCCCCGCCCCCACGCCGACGGAGACGTCCGAGACGTCTCCGACCCCCACGCCGAGCCCCACCGCCTTCACCCCGAAGACGGTCACCGACACCCGCACCGAGACCACGAGCAGGAGGACGAACCCGAACGGCACCGTGACCGTCACCAAGACCGTGACCGTCACCACGAGCACCGTCACCCAGACCGTGACCACCGAGCCGGCCGGGACGCCGGACCTGACTCCGTCCCCGACGACGAGCGGACCCGTGGACCAGACGAACGGCCACACCGGCGGCATGTAGAGCACAAGATCGACAGCTGAGACCACTTCGTCGACCTGGAGGCACCTTGACCCGCCGTGATCGCCATTGGCTGATCAGCACGTTCAGCATGGCCGTGGTCGGCTGGGCCACCGCAGTTGGCACCGCGCTGCTTCCCGTCATCCATGACGTAGACGTCAGCGTGAACGGTGTCCTCCTGCTGCTCATGTGGGTTGTCACCATCCCGGCACCCACCACGGTTGTGCTCATCATGTGGCATCTCCACAGCATCGCCCTGCAAAAGGCCTACGAACTTGGGCAACGGCATGCACGGAACCTCGACAACATGCACAGGAAAATGTCACACATGGCTGCCATGCTGAATTGATCATCGGGTAACGGACAACAGGAAGTGATACTTTGCACCGGGTCCCCGGCCTCAGCGCAGGGCAGGAACGTATCTATCGCTACCTGCTCACCGAAGGGTTCACCAGCCACAACGACCTGGTGAAGAGGTTGGGGCCAGAGGTCGACGAGGACTTAGTCGATGACGACCTGTGGGTGCTACGGGAGCGGGGCCTGGTCCACAGTGATCCGCCGGTGGCGCGGCGCCCTTCGCGGGCGCTGCAAGGCGACCTCTTGGAGAGAGAGGCGCAGCTGCGGGAGTTGATGTCATACGTTGACGAGCTGGACGAGCTGTTCGACGCCAACAACTCCCCGGTCGATGGCCATCCCGTTGAGGTGCTGTCGACGCTCGACAGCATTCAGCAGTACTTCGAGCACATCCACGCCACGGCGCGGCATGAGGTCATGCAAATCGTTACGCATCCCTTCATGCCGCTGAGTCCTCCGAGCGGGCCGGCCATGTCCGCCGACGCCGACGAGGACCATCCGGCCAAATGTCGGGTCATCTACGAGCAGCGCGTCTTCGACAACGCCGCGGCGGTCGCCGGGCTCACGCATTCGGTGGAGCGGGGCTGCGAGATCCGCCTAGCGGATCGCCTGCCTCACAAGCTCCTCATCGGTGACCGGGCTCTGGCGATGACGCCGAGGTACCCGCGGGGTCACCACGACAGTCGGCCGATGTTGCTGGTTCATCCCGGCACGCTGATGGACTTCCTGGTCATGGTGTTCGAGACCGAGTGGGACCAGGCTTTGCCGATGCAGACAGATCCCGGCCAGTTCACAGAGAACGGCCGGGATCTGGATACGCAGGAGATGCTGATCGTGGAGATGCTGTCAGGTGGCGCTCACGTCGAGCGGATCGCCAGTGCTCTGGGGGTCCATAAGCGGACGGTGGAGCGGAAGGTCGGCGAGCTGAAGCAGAGGGCGGGAGTAGAGACCCTGTTCCAGCTCGGGACGCACGCCGGCCGCCACTGGTTGCGCTAACGGTCATCTCGGCCGCAAGATGTGCAGCTGCGCTTCGAAGGACTTCAGCGTGCTGTCGAACTGCGCCAGGAGGACTTTCTCCATCCGGGCGCGATCCTTGTCCGACGCGGGGAACGCGCGGACCTCTTCCAGCATCCGCTCCAAGTACTGCAGCACCGATTCTTGGGTGACGTCCAGGTCGATGGCCGCTGCCACCGGGTCCGCTTCGGCTTGGTTCTTGATGTAGTCGTTGAACAGCTCGGCCGCGGTGTCGTGGCCGGCCTCCCGTATGTCGTCGGGGGTGATGGCGTCAGTGCGCGAGAGGTCGTTGATCGCCGCGGCGGCGAACACGATTTCGCGGTCGCTGATCTTCTTCTTGGTACCGGCTTCGATGCGTCTCCAGTTGGCTTCGCTGAACACTTCGCCGGACAGCTGGGAGGCGCGCGTGGCGGCGGCGCGTACGGAGATGGCCCGCTTGAGCGTCCCCGGGCTATTTCGTCGCTCCTCGATGAGGCGTGCGATGGGTGGCGGTTGGCGTGTGGTGGGCATGGTGCTCGTACTGTCCCCTCGTGGCGGTTATTGCGCTATCAGAGCGTCGCGCAACGGTACCAATAAGAGTGTCGCGGAGTACACATGCAACCGTAACCTTTCGCTACTTTGTGTGACATTTCCTTCTGACGCGTCAGACGCATCGGACGCATTTGACGCACTTCTACGTTGATCTATGCGTCAAGAGACGGTAATGTCGGTCCTGTCGGTACACCTATGGATGATCAAGGCTCTTGATCGCTCACAGGACCGTGCACAGCCCTATGACGAGGAACGGAACCATATGAACGACACCAGCACCAGCACCGCCACCGCCCCGCAGATTCTCCGCTGGGAAGAGCCTGTGCCGCTCCGCTCGGCTTCTCAGGACCTCGCCCACCTCGCGGACGCCATTCGCGCCCAGCCCGGCAAGTCCGCAGTGATCGCGGAGCACCCCAACACCAAGGAGGGGAAGCGCATCGTCGCCACCCTCACCAACGCCGTGAAGTACAAGCGGCGGGGCTTCTGGCACGCTGACGGCGACTTCCACGTCACCACCCGCACCGAGCGCATCGACGGCGTCGGCGCCGACGCTGAGGGTGGCAAGGTCATCCGCGTCTTCGTCCGTTTCGACGCACGTGGGTAGCGGAACCGATTCCCACGTCCTGAGCAGCGAAGAGTACGTGATCGGCGTGGCTGCGCTGCGCGTAGCCGAACACCAGCGCTGCCCCGCCGGGCCCGTCTGGCACGGCATCCTCACCGAACTTCTCGACGGCGACGCGGCCGAAGCCGACCGCCTCGTCGTCGAGGCCCGCCGACAGCTCCAGACCAGACAGGAGGTCACCCAGTGAGATCATTCACCTTCGCCATCCCCGGAGACGACGAGCTCACCGACTACCTGAGGGCCATCAAGCCCGACGACCACAACCACCCCTACGCCCCCGCGGCGACGCTCTGGCCGCGCTACCGCGAGCAGGGCAACGCCGCCGAGCAGGCGCTCACCTGGGCCGACAACGACGAATACCGCTGGGTCGAGCAGAACGACAGGGGCGCCTGGTGACCACCCTGGTCACGCCGACCGGCCGGTTCCTCGGTCAGTGGCCGTCCAACACGCCGGAGTGGTACGCGGCCCGCGCGCACCGCATCGGCGGGTCCGACGTCGCCGCGATCGTCCGCCTGTCGAAGTGGCAGTCGCGATACGCCCTGTGGTGCGAGAAGACGGGGCTGGTCGAGCCTGACCCGCCGAACAGCCAGCAGTCGCGCGGCCACTTCCTGGAGCCGGGGGTCGCCAACTGGTTCGCTTATCAGCACCCCGACGTCGAGGTGGTCGAGGCGGGCACCTGGACTCACGTCGACCCCGAACGGGACTGGCAACTCGCCAACCCTGACCGGCTGCTCGTGCGTGACGGCCAGGTGGTCGCCGGGCTGGAGATCAAAACCGATGTCGACGGTCGCGACTGGGGCAAGCCGGGCACCGACGAGATCCCGCTGTACTACCTGACGCAGGTCAGGTGGTACATGGACGTGCTCGGCCTGGACGAGTGGTGGGTCGCCGTACTCGGCTCCCACCTGGAGTTCTCCGAGTACATCATCCGCCCCGACATCGACGACACCCTGTATCTGCGTGACGCGGCCGAGGAGTTCCTCCGGTCCATCGCGTGGGACGAGATGCCGACGATCGACGGGCACGATGCCACCTACCGGACGGTGCGCAAGCTGCACCCGCTGATCAATTCCGGCGAGAAGTTCGCCCTTCCGGACGACCTCGCCGCCGAGGTACTGCCCGCCCTGGCCGAAGAGAAGTCGGCCAAGGAAGCCGCACAGAAGGCCCGCGCGAAGCTGCTGGCCGCGATGGGGAACGCGTCCCATGCCTATTGGGACGAAGAGCCAGTCGCGCGCCGCCAGGCCAAGGGCGAAGGCACCCCTTACCTCGTCGTCGAGAAGAACCTGCCCGCCATCCCTGAACTGCTAGGAGCCGCAGCATGACCACTGACAACCTGCCTGGGATCCGCAACGCCGAGCTCGCCCAGCGGATCGAGTACTCCCAGCAGCTGGCCTTCTCAAGCCTCCTGCCCGCCCAGTACATCAAGCAGCCCGCGAACGTGCTGTGGGCGGTGGAGTTCGGCCGGTCGGTCGGGATCGACCCGATGACGGCGATCACCGAGGTCCACATCATCAAGGGCAAGCCGTCCTCGTCGGCGGGCCTGGTCAGCGCTCTGGTGCGCAAGGCCGGACACAAGATGCGGACCTGGATCGAGCGTGACGAGAACGGCGTCCTCGCCAAGGCCGTCTCGACGATCCACCGCAGCGACGACCCCGAATTTGAGTTCCGCTCCGAGTGGAACATCGCCCGCGCCCAGACCGCCGGACTGATCAAGCAGAACGAGAACTACGGGAAGTACCCGGAGGGCATGCTCGTGGCCCGCACGCAGACCGAGGTCGCGCGCATGGCCTGCAAGGAGGCCCTGTGCGGGCTCGGCTACACGCCCGAGGAGCTGGGCGCCACCGTGAACGAGGACGGCTCAGTCGTCATCACTGACGCACGCCAGGTAGAGGTCAAGCCGGGCCAGTCGATCCGCGAAGCCGCTGAAACCATCAACGACGCCAACGTCACCGTGATGGCCTCCAACACGCAGCTTCGCAAGCTCGCCGAGCTGATGACCGCCAAGGGCGTCACGGACAAGCTCGGCTACCTGCACGACGTGTTCCCGGACTACACGTTCCAGTCGGCCGCCGACCTGACGGCCGCGCAGGTCTCGGCGGCGGAGAACGCGCTCAACCGGGGTGAGCACCTGCCTGCCGCTGCGGAGACCGGTCAGCCCGAGGAGCCCACCGAGCCGCCCGCCGAGGAGCCGGTGGCCGCGCCGCCGGCCGGGGCGGCGGACGAGGAGCCCAGCCGGAAGGCTCAGCACACCGACATGGGCATCTGGTTCGGTGAGGCTGGGATCACCCATCACACGGGTACGGGCATGAAGGCGAAGAACGACGCGGCCCGCTTTGCGTGGATCGCCGAGCACCTGGGCCTGACCGTCACCTCCACCAAGGAGCTGAACGCCACCCAGGCCGACAAGGCGGTCCAGCTGCTCATGCAGCAGGCCGCCGCCCGCCGCGAGGACCTGAAGCAGCGGATCGTGATCGTCTGGACCGACCTGGGCGGCAACAAGCAGGATCTGACGCCCACGCTGGAAGCGGCGATGAATGTGGGCCTGAACCAGGCTGGCAACGCTGACCTGGACAAGTTCCTGAAGAAGCTCAACGACGGGGAGATCGTCCCGGGCGGTGCCCAGTGATCCACAACTCGATGTCCGGTGAGCAGTACGTCGTCCGCTTCCAGCGGACCGCCATGATCGTGCTCGCCGATCCACTGCCCGTGGACACCCTCGACCCCCGCTATTCGTCCTGCGTCGAGCACCGCACCGCGTGCGACTGCCGCGAAGCACTGCTCTCGGAGAACATCCGCGAAGAGCGTGACAGGTGGGAGCACGCCAAGCAGATCTTCAACGAGCTTCTGCAAGGCCACCCCACCTACGCCTACGACGAGCAGGGCCACCGGGACGAGCAGGCCCAGTGCAAATGCACCGGCTGTGTGATCGCCCGCCGCCTCCACCTCCGAACCATCGGCGATGTCGCCCGCGACCGCGAGGCATGGCGCCGCCGGAACGAACCGCCGTTCTGATCGAGCTCACCGGCCCCGCCGCGGCACGCGGCGGGGTCTCTCCACCGCCACTAAGAGGAGTCCCCAGTGAAGAGCATCACGGTTGAGTACGACGACGTGACCCCCGAGCGGATCGGCCGTTCGCTGACCGACACCGAGACCACCCTGTCGATCGGCAATCGCCGACTTCCCGCGCTGCTGACCGACCGGGCTTCCCTTCTCGAAGCCCTGAGCATCTCCGACGTCCTCCGCGCCGCGAACGACGCCTGGCGCGCGAACATCGTGGGCGCGCTTCGCGCCCTCGACGCCGCAGAGGCGGCCCGCGAGAACGCCACCACCTGACCCCTCGTCCACGCCACGACGACAGCAGGAGACCCCTGATGACGTACGGACACATCACCCCTCAGATCGCCACCGACGTGCTCGCCTTCTGGAACGGCGGCCGGATCTCCAGCCGGTTCCACCTTCACCTGCTGCAGGCCATCGCCGAAGCAGACGACACGGACCGCAGCAGACTCGCCGCCCAGTACCCCGCCTACGTGGCCGCCTACGAGCTGGCCGCACACACCGATGGAGGCAGGGACATCCTCCACGCCCGCACCACCGACAGGAGCGAATAGTGACCGCCCTGACCATGCCGCAGAGCCAGCTGGACGCCATCCGCTGGCACGCGGGGGAGACGGCGACCGCCTACACCAACCTCGGCCTTCCACCCAGCCAGGCAGCGCAGGACCGGCAGGCCCTCCTCGGTGAGCTGGACGCCCTCGCTCAGGCCGCCCGGAACTCGGGCGAGGCGCACCTGATGATGGGCGAAGGGATTCGGGACGCGATCCGCGCCGACCGCGACCACGGCCCGAACGCCGGGATGAGCATCATCACGAACTACGCCGACGCGGCCGGCCTGCTCGACGCCCTGGACGAACGGCTGCCCACCTTCTACGTCAACCGTGACGACGGCTACCACTGGCTGACCTGCGGCCGGTGCGAGGAGCCGCTGCTGCAGGTCGACGCCGGGACCTCCCTACCGCAGATGAACAAGGTCACGTGGGCCCACGAATGCACCACCCAGGACGCCGCGGCGGGGGAGCAGTGACGAAGCCCCTGATCCTCCTCGCCGCCATCGCCCTGGTGGTGCTCTGCATCGTGCTCACGAAGTGGATCGACACCCGCACCAAGGGCGCCCGCGCCGACCGCCGGACGCTCCGCCGCTACGAGGAGCTCGTGGCCGAGGTCCACGCCCTGGCCCTCGCCAACTCCGACCTCGACCCTTCCGCCCAGCTCATCGCGGAAAAGATCCGCACCTCCCACCCCTCCCGAAAGGCCGTCCGATGAAGCTCAAGACCGTTTCTACCCTCGCCCTGCTGGCCCTGGCCACCACGGCGTGCGCCTCCGTCAACACCGAGTACGACGAGACGGCGATCGTCTACTACGGCGCGATGGGCGGCGCGACGAAGTTCGAGAAGTGCATCGCCCCCGCGAAGCGGGAAAGCGTCAGCGTCAGCGACAACTCGTGGACCTACCCGTACGGGCAGCGGAGCTACGACTTCTCCGGCGCCGAGGCCGGAGAGTCCAAGCCGCTGAAGGTCGTGTCGCGGGACAACGTCGAGATGACCGTGAGCGGCCTGGTGACGTTCACGCTCAACACCGAATGCAAGACGCTGCAGGAGTTCCACGAGCGGATCGGCAGCAAGTTCTCAGCCTTCTTCTACGGCACCCAGTCCGAGGAGAGCCTGGTGGGCTGGGGCAAGATGCTGAACACCTACATGCGGGTGCCGCTGGACAGGGCGCTGGACGCCGCCTCACAGGAATTCGAGTGGCGGGGGCTGTTCAACGACCCGAAGGTGAAGCAGGCGTGGGAGAAGCGGGCGGGGGAGCTGGCCGCTCAGTTCATCAAGGAGACCGCGCAGGGGCAGTTCTTCTGCAGCCCCGCCTACGTCCCCGCCGCGGCGCCCGCCGCAGGTAGCGCCGCCCCGGCCACGCCGGCCAGCGGGTGCGGCAACATCGTCCTCACCATCCAGAAGCCCGAGCCGCCGGCCGCCCTGGTGAACGCGCTCGCCGCCGAGCAGATCGCCAAGACGGAGAACGCGGCCCAGACCCAGCGCAACGCCAAGGTCCGCACCGAGATCGAATCGATCAAGGACCTGGCCAGGGTCCTCGGCCCGCAGGGCGCCGTGCTCTGGCAGGCCATCCAGAAGGGGCAGGTCACCGTCGTCCCCGTCCCGCAGGGCACCGACCTGAACGTCACGGCAGGCAAGCCGTGAACCTCCCCACGAAGCTCCCCGCAGAGCTGACGCAGCAGCAGAAGGCGTGGGCCTTGGGAATCGGAACCGCTTCCCTCATGGCGTTCGCGCTGCTCGCCGACATGTGGGCGCTCGTTCTCGCGGCGCTGTCCCTGTCCGTGGGGATCTCGCTCGGCGTCATGGGCGGTGCTGAACTCGGCCGCCGGAGGAAAGCCCTCGAACTGGACACGGCGTGGGGGCACTACACCGCCGCTGCGGACCTGGTCGACCGGCTCCACGCCGACAACGCGGAGCTGAACCGTCGCGCCGTAAGCGTCGAAGCCGACCTGACGAGGTGCGTGGCCGAGAACGCCAAGCTCCGCGCGCAGCTCGCCGAGCAGGCGGGCAACGCTGCGTGATCGACGTGATCCACGACGTCCTGGCGGTGATCGGTGCGCTCAGCGTGCTGATCACCGTCGGGGCGTTCCTCCTCGGCGGGATGTTCCACCGGGACGCGCTCCGCCGCCAGCAGGCCCGGCGCGACCAGCGGGCCCAGCAGCCCGCCGAGGAGGTCGCCGCCGACCTCGCCCTGTGGTCCGACTACTGGACCGACCACGACCTGCACAAACTCGACCCTCTCAAGGAGGACAAGCAGTGACACTGCCCCGCGTGATGGGCTGGGACCTGGCCGCTGAGCAGTCCGGAGTTGCCCTGCCAGACGGCACCACCACGGTAATCAAGGCGAAGAAGGTCACCGGCAGGGCGCGGACCTTCGACGACGACATGAGGCGCCTCGACCTCGTTGACCGGCGCTCGACCGAGCTCATCGCCGCCTACGAACCGACCCTCGCTGTCATCGAGGACTACGCCGCGGGCATCCGGGGCAACCCGGTTCACCGGCTCGCCGAGTGCGGCGGCAAGGTCCGGTTGAACTGCTGGCGCGCGGGCGTGCCGGTCGCCCTGGTGAACGTGCAGCACGTCAAGGAGTACGCCACCGGCAAGGGCGGCGCGAGCAAGAGCCAGATGGCCACTGCGGCGCTGTCCCGGGCCGGCCTGGTCTTCCCCACCGAAGACGAATGCGACGCCTGGTGGATCCGCGCGATGGGCTGCGACTGGCTCGGGCACCCGGTCGTTGACCTGCCCAAGGCGCAGCGCGCGGTGCTGGCCAAGGTGAAGGACTGGCCGGAGATGGCCCGATGACGAAGCGCCGCGGCGTGACCGCGAACCTCGTCATCGTCGACGAGGCCACCCACTACGAACCGGCGGCCGACGACGTCGACGAGCTGGGCGACCTCGGCGTCCCGGTCATCGTCGAAGGCCAGGTCGTCGGCCACCAAGACCCGATTTTCCCCCTTGACCTGCCCATGCGAAACGGGAGCACCCAGCCATGAGCGCCATTCTCGAAGGCACGCTGTTCGAGGCCGCGACGGACGTCATTGACGAAGTGCTCGCGGAGAGGCGGCCCAGTGCTCTCGCCATCCTGCAGGCCCTCAACGACGCCGGATACGTACTCTTGCCGCCGGCCAAGCGGAAAAGCCCTGAGTGGCTGCCGGTGGGCGCCTCCAGCATGGACAAGGTGCGGCGGTGCGCGGAGGTCCTGGCCTCCGGCCTGTCGAACGAGGCGGCCGCCATGGAGCTGGGCGTGTCCGTGCGTACGGTCGAGCGGCACGCCGCGGCGGCCCGCGCTCTCGGGCTGCTGCAGCGGGGACGGCGGCGCAGATGAGGTGCCGTTCGTGCAGCAAGAGCTGCAAGACCCGGATCTGTCTCGCCTGCGTCAGGAAGCAGGCGGGAGTGACGCCGCCGGAACCCACGCCGGAGCCGGAGCCGGAGCCGCCTCAGCCGAAACCGGCTCGTGTGAGGAAGGCGCTGGTGCGGCAGAGGGCCATGGCTCCGGTCCGCTGGCACAAGGACGCCGCGTGCAGGGGGATGGACCTCCACCTGTTCTACGGCCCGTCCGACGACGAGCCTCCCGAGGGCACCCGCCAGCGGGAGGCCCGAGAGAAGCGGGCGAAGAAGGTCTGCTTGACCTGCCCCGTCATGGCGAAGTGCCTGGAGTGGAACCTTGAGTTCGGCCCTCACCAGTACGGCGTGGGCGGCGGGCAGACCGCTGAGGAACGCCGCGAGCTGCGGAAAAAGAAGCCGAGCGGCACGCGGGACGCGTCGTGACCGGGGGACTGAACCAGGACACCGAGAACGCCATCAGGGCGCTCGCGCATCGCGTCTACGAACGTGACCACCAGGACCCGGCGGAGCGGGCCACGCCCGTCGACTTCGCCTTGGAGTTCGTAACGGCGTTACGCGGCCGGGGCTGGCGCTGCACCAACGCCGGACAAGCCCCACAGACCACGGCCCGGTCAGGGCCGGACACCTACAGCAGGGGTGCGGCGCTCGCCCGCCAGCTCCTGCAGAAGCTCCCAGACGACGAATCGGAGAACAACCCGCATGACTGAGCAGCTGATCCCCTACGACAACTTCGGCAACCTGATCCGTGATCCCCGGGCGGAGCGCTTCCTCCACCCGGAGGTGCCGATCCACGAGCGGCCGGCCGAACGGTTCACGGCGACGCTCACCCTCGGCAAGTCCATCCGGACCGGCGCGTCCACGTACGTCACGTGGTTCGACGAGGAAGGCCACCTGTACCCGATGTACCTGTCGGCCCTGATGGAGGTCCTGAAGACCCAGGACCTTTCCAAGGGGGTCGTGACCGCCGAGTGGATGCCCGTACGGCAGGGCCTGTACTTCGGCCTGCGGCTGTACGTCGACTACGAGGCGCGTCGCGCGACGTACGCCTACGCCAGTGAGTAGCCCGTCCGATCTCGTGCTCGTCGACCGCCTGGCGCTGCGGGTCGCGCTCGACTTGCTGATGAAGATCAACCCGCGGCCTCGGTACGGCAGGGCCGCGATGTTTCGCCTCGCCCAGGCGCTCGCCGAGCGCTCCGAATGGGAGCACCTCGACGGCACCGTGTGCGTCGCCGGACACCGCGCGGACGCCCGCTGTGCCGAGGGCGGCGGCCCGGTCCGTATCCGCAAAGCCGCAGCTTCGAAGCGCGCGGCCTGCATCAACAAGGAGATGCCCATGGGTGACGCAGACGTCAAGGCCGCGGTCGTCGAGGCCGTTCGCGGCTTCGATTTCGGCGACTACGGCCTGGACAGCTTGGACGAACTCAAGGACGAGCAGTGGGTGCCCGACCTCGCCCAGGCCGTCGTCGACCGGATCGCGCGCCACGCCGCCGCGAAAGCCGAGGGCTGATGCGGCCCCACCCGATCTACCACCGTTGCGCCCTCACCCCTGACTGCAAGGAGATGATCCCGATCGACCACCTCATGTGCCGCCCCCACTGGAGACGGGTCCCCCGGGAGATCAAGGGGCGCGTCACCCTGACCTACCGGCGGCGCTCGGCCGACTGGGAGGTCTACGCGCAGGCCGTACAAGACGCCAAAGCCGCCGTCTGGAACACCCTTGGAAGGAACCGCTGATGTCCCCCTCGACTGAACCGCGCACTCTCACCGACTGGCGAGGCAACCCCTACACGCTCGGCACGCTGATCTTCTACCCGCGCATGTCCGGCCGCAGCTGCGAAATGGTCGAGGCGGTCGTCGTCGACATCTACGACGTCGTACGCGACCCCGACAAGTGCAGATGGGTCCGCTTCGACCCCGCCAACCCGCGCCACCAGGCCACTTCCAAGGGAGACCGTGTGACCCGCGTCGTGGTCCAGCCGACCGGGCTCGGCTCCCGCGACTTCTTCCGTTCTCACACTCGCCTGGCGCGTGACGAGGCGGGGGAGATGGTTCGGGACGAGCAGGGCGGACCCGTCTGGGAGACGCCCGAGATCAAGCCCGTCACCCTGATGATCACCAACAACGTCACCGTGCCCGCGCCGCGCGCTGGGCGGGCCGATGCGTAAGCGCTCCAACGCGGTCACCCTGGGCGCGCTCACCGCCTTGTCGGCGATGGTCATCGCGGGCTGCGCCATCGAGGGCGAGGTGGTCAGCGCCGACTGCTTGGACGCCTACGACTGCGCCGTCACGGCCGAGGAGGAGGTGACCGCCGACTGCGTGGACATCTACAGCCTCGCCGAGGACGGTTCCTACCAGCAGTTCGAGGACCGCTATTGCGAGGGGGGATCGCACCACGGCTACACCTACGTGTACGGCGGCAGCTCGTCCGGCGGGCGGATCCACGGCGCCACCTCGATCCGGCCGAGCAACGTCAAGATCACGTCCCGTGCTGGCCGAGTGATCGTCAGCGGCGGGTTCGGCGGCCGAGGCGGCGGGGGCGGCAGCTGATGAGCGACAGGTCAATCCTCACCACCGACCAGATGGAGCAGCTGAGCGACATCCTCCAGGGGATCCTCGCCAACTACGCCGTCAGCACCGACCTGGCCGCGCACATCTTGGCGAACTTCTCCGCCGAGGTCGACAACTGGTCCGGGGCGCGGCCGTTCGTCCTGGTCTACACCGGCTGGCGCGGCGCCAGCCGCGACCGGGTCCGCGCGGACCTTGACGACGTCCTCAAGCGGGTCGGCCCGTTCCACCTCATCGTCGGCTACAACGTCGAGGAGGACGAACCTGACGGAGGCGACCGGTACGCCTACGAATGGGCGACCACCACCCCCGGAATCACCGTGGAAACCCGGCCGGCGCCGTGGCACATCCCGAAGTTGAAGCGCGCGGCCGGCCCGTACCGCAACGGCCTCATGCTTGGCCTGGCCATCGGACGCGGCGGCCCGCACGGAGTCCTCGCCCACCTGCACAAGGAGTCGCGCGGCGCCGCCGGAACCGCCGCGTTCGCTGAACACCTCGGCGTCCCGATATGGAAGAGGCCCGCATGAGCAGCCCCGCCGGCCTCCCGCCGTTCTCCGGCGACGAGCCGACATGCCTGAAGTGCGGGTACGAGAAAGCCAGCACCATGTACCTCCACCACGGCGAATGCCGCCACACCCACCCCGGCGAACACCTCATCGAGGGCTTCAGGCCGAACGAGCGGCTGCACCGCGAATGCTTCCGATGCGGCTACGCGTGGGACGAAGCCATCGTGCCGCCCGAGCTCACTGCGGGGAGGACAGCATGAGCCGCGCCACCGACGTGAAAGACCTGCTCGACGAAGAAGCCAAGGAGCAGGATCTCCTCGTGGAGTCCCACGGCCAAAAGTGGAAGGTCACCAACCTCAATTCGGGGCTGGTGAAGTTCCTGCCGAAGAACGGGGCCGGCCGGTCCCTGAAGAACTTCCGCACGCAACTCCACAGCTTGCGTCCCCCGCCCAGTCCCATGCTCGCCGCCACCGAGGGAACCGACTCCATGCCCCGTGACACCTGGTGGAAGGTCGAAGACCTCATCGCCGCAGCCCGCATGCAAGGGCTCCGCCCCTACGTGTCCGGCGGCATCTTGTGCGTGCCCGGCGACCTCGACGCCCAGCCGATCGCCGAGATGCTGCGCGACCGCGAAGCCGAGGTCGTCGCCTACCTCGCCCCTGCCCACGCCCAACCCAGCCAGAGCGAAAGTGACCACATGCCGAAGATCGCCGACACCGCCCGCATCGACCGCACCGGGCCCGCGCGGAACATCGCGGGGGACGCGGAAGCCCTGTGGTCCCTCCTGCGGGAGGAGGCCCGCAAGCAGGGCGACAAGCCCGGAACGAACGCGGGCGTTCCCGGGGTGCTGTGGGCGGGTGCGCTCATCCGCATCGTGCAGGAGATCGGTGAGGGCTGGGACGCCATCCACGTGCAGGAGGTTCGTCAGTACCTGAACCGGACCGAGCACACACACTGCCAGCGGCCCAAGGCCAAGCCGCCCATCTGGTGGATCGCGGACAGTTGGAGCGACGGGGGACTCACCGTCACCCGCATCCCCGAAGCGTGCGACCTCGAGAGAGCGGAGCCGCAGCAGCCGAAGCCCGTCGCCGAGCCCGAGCCGGCTGCGGCCCCGGGCGGAGCGTTGGCCGCGCTGCGCGCCCTGGACCGGCGCATCACCACCGCCGAGCAGCGCGCCGCCGACGCGGAGAAGGCGCTCAACAAGGAACGGGGGGAGAAGTCGGACCTGCTGACCGAGCTGGACGAGGTGCGCGCCGAACGGGACCAGGCGGTGCGCGACCGCGATAAGGCGGTGGCTGAGCTGGACCTCATCAACGCCATGCTGGGCAAGCTCGGCCTCGGCGGCGCGTAGTGATCGGTTCCGATTCCCAGGGGGCGGAGGGGCTGAGTGTTTTCCGTCGTTGATGTCGGCTGGTGCAAGGGCTCGAAGGGGAAGCGGCCGTGCGGGCAGAAGGTCAGGTGGACGGAGACGGAGGCCGGGGTGCCGTTCGCGGTGAACCTGGCCCCGGACCCGGGCGGCAACGTGGCGGTGTTCCGCGACGTGCGGGGGAAGCTGCGTTCGCGTCGCGTCACCGACGACCGGCCGCTGTTGCCGTACGAGCGGCTGATGATGCCGCACGTCGCGACGTGCAAAGCACCCCCGAAGCCGAAGCCGCCGCCGCGGCGACCACCCAGGCCCACGCCGCCGGCGGGCGCCTACTACACGGTGCTCGGCGTCGACCGGGACGTGGACGAGGTCACCCTGAGGCGGGTATACCGTCGCCTCGCCCGGGAGCTGCACCCCGACATGAACCCGGACCCGGTCGCTCAGGAACGCTTCAAGGAGGTGGCGGAAGCGTATGAGGTGCTGTCTGACCAGGCGAAACGGCGGATCTACGATCTGACGGGCCGCCGCCCGAGATGAACGCCGGAATCGGAACCGCTTACGGTGGCTGGACGCCTCTTCCCTCAGTGGCTCCGCTGATAGACACGAAGGAGAGGCGGCTACATGCCGTGGTTCAAGGTCGACGACGCTTTCCACTCGCACCTGAAGGTCATGCAGACCAAGGCGGCGGCCCTGGGGCTGTGGGTGGTGGCTGGATCGTGGTCGTCGGCGAACCTGACCGAGGGGTTCATTCCGGACGCTGTGCTGCCTCGGCTGATGCCTGGCGCGAAGCGTCTCGCGAAGGATTTGGTCGAGTGCGGCCTGTGGGAACGCACTGACAAGGGCTTTACTTTTCATGACTGGGATGATTACAACCCCACCGCTGAGGAGGTGCGCGAGGACCGGGAAGCAGCGCGGGAACGCATGCGGAAGCTGCGGGCTCGGCGACGTGGACAGCAGGATCTAGCAGGGGAAACGTCGGAGTCGCGTGAGCTGCTGCCTGCCTCTGACGCGTCGGTTGTTCGCCCGAACATCCTGCGAACGTTCGCGGAACGTTCGGACGATGTTCGTAACCCCGTCCCGTCCCGTCCCGTCCCGGTCCAAAGTGCAAATACATCTAGTCAGTCATCTACAGGTAGTGGGGTGGTCGGCCACCAGACTGATGATCATGACTTTCATGAACTAGACGAAATGATCACCCGCCTGCTCGCTTCGCTCACGACGGACCCCATCACCGGCCACCACGCCGCATGGGTCCGGCAGACCATCCTCGGCAAAGCACGCGGACAGATCCGCGACCGCAGCGCCTACATCCGCCGAGCACTCCAACAAGACGCCCGCCCCTACCTGCCCCAGCAGCACACCGCCGCGGCGAACACCACCGGCCGCTGCACCACCCACCACCAGACGATGCCCTGCAGAGGATGCGCCGCCGACCTCAAGGCACGAAAGGACACCGAATGACAGCCCTCACGATCATCGCGGGCATCCTGCTGTACGCGGCCGGCTTCGTCGCCGCCCTCTGGCCATTCGTCCTGCTCATTGTCGCCTTCATCACCCCATGGGTGGGGCTCTACCGCATCACCACCCGAGACCGACGTGCACGAAAGCACACAGAAGCGGCATAAGATCACCCCACCCCACCACGGAAACCCGTCAGCGAGCCCCCGAGACATCCCCTCGTCGCTGACGGGTTTTTGGCGTTCCAGACGCGTTCTGATGCGTCTGACGCATACGACGCAGGCACATGCACCACGTACAACGCTCTGAGAGCTTCACTGAGGCGCGAACAGAGGGTGTCCGGTATCTCGTCTACCCCTCATGATCGAAAACGCTTACAGAGGATTACAGGGCTTTGGAGTGAATTCGAGAGAGCTGGAACTGGCTGTCTGGTCGGGAGGCGCGAAAGTCGGCCAGGATGCGCCAATCCACAAGGTGGCGAACGTGCGGATTTATCGAACGCGCGTTCGATATCGATTCGCCGGACCGTGGAATGCCAGGTCGGGGCTGTTCCTGAAATGTTATGTAGTTGGCTCAGAACCGTTATGTAGTTTCCGGCTCTCTGACCATAGGTTTCTCGGCATGCACACAGACACGAGAGCGACGATCACGGCAGGCGCTACCGGCGCCCTGCTCGCGTTCGCGCTGCTCCAGACACCAGGGGTCGCGACCTTCGTGACCGACCGCGCCGCACTCGCCATCGAACCCGGACCGCAGGGACCGCAGGGCGAGCCCGGACCCGCCGGACCCGCCGGACCCCAGGGACCCGCAGGACCCCAGGGACCGCAGGGACCCGCCGGACCCGCCGGACCTACCCCGACCACCCTGCCCCAGGGTCCCGAAGGTCCTGCCGGACCCGCCGGACCGCAGGGCCCCCCCGGACCGCAGGGACCCGCCGGGGTCAACGGCACCCCCGGACCCGCCGGACCGACCGGACCCGCCGGACCCAAGGGAGCCGACGGCACCCCCGGAAAGACCGGTGCCACCGGACCCAAGGGAGCCACCGGACCGCGCGGACTCACCGGACCGCGCGGACCCGAAGGGAAGCCCGCACCCACCCCCACGGGGCGGTATCTGCGCGGACCCGCCGGACCCGCCGGACCCGTTGGCCCGACCGGACCGCCCGGACCGCAGGGCGACGCCGGACCGCGCGGACCGCAGGGACCCGCCGGACCGCAGGCAACCGACGCGTCTTCCACGACGCGCCCGGACCCGCGCAACGACGCGACGGACGACGACACGACCGATCTCACGGGGACGGATCTCGTGGCGAACGCCGCGCCGTACGTGGCCGTGCCCCTCGCGCTGCTGTTGGCCGTCGCTGCGGTCGTGGTCGCGATCCGGCGACGCCGTAAGCCCGTGGGAATCGCTTCCGATTCCCACGCTCCGACCAGCGAGAACACCGACCCGACTACCGACGACCAGACCGACGCAACCGAAGTGATCAAGCCCCACACCGACCGCTAGACCCCACGCCCCGCCGCACCGTGCGGCGGGGCACCTCTCGAAAGGACACGCCACCATGGCGAGCACGACCCGCAAGACCAGCACCACCCCCAAGGCGACCGACGCGACCGACGCGCCGACCACCGACGCGCCGACCACCGACGCGCCGACCGTTGAGGCCACCCCCACCACCGACGCGCCGACCGAGACCACCGACGCGCCGACCGAGACCCCGGACGCGGTGGAAGTCGAGATCGACGAGAGCGCCGTTTTCGCGGAGCGCATGGAAGCGCTCTTGACCACCCTCGGAGAGGCCGCCAAGGGACACACCACGGGCAACAGCGGCCCCCTGGCGCTGTGCATCCGTAGCGCCGTCGAGAACTGCCGCCCGACCCTCCCGGAGTGGGCGGGAGCGATTGAGAACGGCCTCACGCCGTACGAGCCCATCCTCACCACCGACAAGGAGGGCAACACGAAGCGCGGCGGGAAGTACGCCATGCCGCCCCGCTTGAAGGCCGTTGAGAACTACGCCGCTGGACTGGAGTGGTTGGGCCTGTCGAAGACGGCCACCCTTGCCATCTGGGAGCCGACCGAGAACGAGCTGATCAGCCTGTTGGCGGAGGACGACAAGACCGCCGCAGCGATCAAGCGCGCGACCGCGAAGGACAGCGCGGCCAAGAAGCAGCGTGAGGAGGAGGTCAAGGCCACCACCAAGAACGCCGTTGCGGTCGCGAGCAGCATGGAGAAGATGAACCTTCCCGCCCTGGCGATCGACACCCCGGTAAGGGCCGTGGTCGCGGATGCTCTCGCGTCCGGACTGCTCACGTTCGCCCTGGTGAACGCCGCCATGGAGGCCGCGAAGCTGGAATTCCGCCTCAGCGAGACGCCGCCCGTTCCCGCCGAGTAACCCCGTGGGTGCCCGTGGCCACGGTCACGGGCACCCGCCCTCTCCCCACCACCACAGCCACGCCATGAAGGGTCACGACATGATCAGCAGGGACAACGCCACCCTTGCCAGGGACGCCGCCTACTACGCGATCCGCGCCGTTCAGACGCACACGGAGGACTGCGACAGCTGCAGCCCCGAGCCCGAGACCAAGCCCGAGCCGTGCAAGGTCATCGGGCACTACCGCGCCAACGCCGACAAGCTGTGTGCGGAAGCGCGACACGCCCTCACCGCCTACGCGCCGAAGGGAACGCAGGTCATTTACCAGGGCATGCACGAGGAGTTCCACGGTGAGTACACCGTCACCGGTCCGGCGCGTCACTGCGCATGGGGTGCGTACGACCTGACGCGCGATGACGGCCAGGTGTTGCACGCCGCGCCGCTCAACTCGGTTCACCTGACGGAAGCCGCAGCAGCCGAGCGCGACAGGATGAACGCCGCCCGCGCCGCCGTCGCCGCCGTCCTTCAGGTCCTGGAGTCGCGCGGCCTGGTCTTGAAAGTCACCGTGGACAGGACCGACAACGGCAAGGTGTTCATTGCCTGGTCATCGCTGGACTTCTTCCGGCTGCAGCAGCGCGCGGCGATGATGGAGAGCGCCGAGACGCGACAGTACCTCGCTGGCGCGTTCCGCCTGTTGACCACACTGCGGACCGCAGCGCAGCGGGACAGAAGCGAGGAAGTGAAGAAGGTGACCACGACAGCGCGCGCCATCTTGGCCCGCACGACGACGCGGAGGAACACGCCGCGCGCGTAGCGCGGACCGAACGCGCGAGCGTGGGAATCAGCACCGATTCCCACGCTTTCGCGCGAGACCCGACCCCCCTTGCCGACAGGGGGGAGGGGGTGCCTGCGTCTTGGTCCTGGACGAAAGTAAATGATCTTGTAGTGTTGTGGCCTTCGGTTCCCTCGGGAGGTGTGCGTGTCGGTTGCGTGTGTGGGTCCGTGTAATGCCAGGTCACGCGAGGTGTGGGGGAAGCATCTGGTTGCGCGGGAGCGTCATGCGGATGCGGTGGACGCGTGGGTGGTGGACGGCGAGGTGGGGGAGTGTCCGCCGGAGCCGGTGGCGCCTTCGGTGGTGTGGCTGCCTGGTGATCCGCTGGTGTGTGGGCTGTGCCGGGGGTCGACGCGGTCGGCTCTGCTGGAGGTGGACGCGCTGGCGTCGAAGGCGTCGAGGGAGGTTGATGGTCACCGGCCGCCGACGAAGTGGTCGCGGGTGTCGGGGTCGAGGCCGAAGCCTGCGGTGTCGCCGGTGGCGGAGATGCTGGATGACCTGGTGGGCGATCTCCTGCGGTTCGAGGATGGGTATCGCCGCGCGGTGCGGTGGCCTGCTCGGGTGTCGTTGGGCCGGGGCGCTGATGTGCGGTCGCGGTCGGTGTCGTATCTGGTGGATCACCTGCCGGGGGTGCTGGCGCGCGAGGAGTTCGTGGGCCTGGTCGACGTGTCGCTGAACTGGCTGCGGCGGCTGAGCGAGGAACCTGGGTGGTCGCCTGCGCGGTGCCGGTGCGGTGAGCGGGTGCTGAACTGGGACGCCCGGACGGGGTTCTTCGTGTGTTCGGCGTGTGGACGCCATGTGTCGCAGGTTGAGGAGCGGGGCCTGGTCGCCGACGAGGCCGGGTAGCGGTTCGGCTTGCGGCTGGTCACGGGCTGTGTAACACTTCGGTTCGACGGAGAGACGTGTGCCCTCAAGCTGATTGCTTGGGGGCTTTTCTGTTGTCCGGGGGTGATTGTGTCCCCTGTGACGGCGACTATGGCGGCGGCGCGGCTGGGCCGGTCTGCGGTGACGATTCGTCAGTGGGCTCGACGGTATGACGTCCGCCGGTTCGACGCCCGGGCGGGCGCCGCGGTGGTGTACGACTTCGCGGATCTCGCGACGATCGAGGGCTGTATCTGGCGGGGCGATCCGGTGCCGGCCACGCCGGAGGGCCGCGACGAGCTGCGAGCGTCGCTCGCGGTCGCGGCGGCTTAGCTGATGTAGTTGACGAGCACACCGATCGGGACGGACATGAGCAGGCCGGCGCCGAGAAACAGCATCTCGCGGCGTCGCTCGGCGCGGATGGTGGCTTTGGTCTCTCCGACGAGAATCTGCCGGATGTTCTCGGCCTGCTCCTGGTCGACGGCGAGGAGCCGCTGCTGTTCTTCGGCTTGGGCGATGAGTTCTTCGCGGGCGGCTTGTTGAGCGGTGAGGTCGCGCTGCAGGTCGGCCATGAGGGTGGCGGCTTCGGCGAACGCCTTGTTGACGCGCTCGACACGAAGACGGAGCCCTTCGCCGGGATCTTCCTCTGCGTGCGTGAGGCGCTGGTTCGTGCTGTGTCTCTCCATCAAGATGGCTATGACGGTCATAGGCACGGCGAACACGAGGGGAATAACAACTAAGTCCCATGGTGGCCTGCCGTTGACCTTGACGAAGAGCGCGATCAACGCACTTCCAGTGAAGAAGAGCGTGGCGGTAACGAACAAGCCAAAAGTGATGCGATTGAGTTTTCGTGGGTTCACTCGTCTATTCGATCGCGGCGAGATGGATGCGTGTCGGCTTGTGATCAGATCGCTACCTGACCACATGCGCGCTGGAATCGCGTTCGGTTTGATCATGCGTTCATGATCGCTAAGACAGGCACATAATCCAGGTTATGTTCCCCTTTGTCTGTTACCCTCGCGAGTGATCATTTGCCCTCGCGAAAGAAGATCAACATGAGCGACCCTCGCGCCAACGAGGCAAGCCAGTGACCGCCGAACTCGTCGCCCCCACGGGCGGCACCGTCGCGCGCCCCCTCGACCTCCCACCCCTCGTCATCGAGATCACCGGGATGTGGCTGGAGAGCCGCAAGTCGCCGAACACCCGGGCGGCATACCGGCGAGACATCCGGAAGTGGTTCCGCTACTGCGAGCGGACCGGCCTGGATCCGCTGGAGATGAAGGTCCGGCACGCCGAGCTGTTCGGACGGTGGCTGGTCGAGCAGGCGACAGAGGACGAGGAAGATCCGCCGAAGCCGAAGACGGTCGCGCGGGCCATGTCGACGGCGTCGGCCTGGTACAAGTACCTGATCAAGAACGACTACGTGAACGAGAGCGGCATCCCGGTGACGAACCCGTTCGCCGAGGCCGACCGGCCGAACATCCCCCGCAAGCACTCGGAAACGCAGGCGCTCACCAGGCCCGAAGCGCGCGCGATGGTCGAGACCGCCGACGCCGACCACGGCGGATCCCGGTTGCGCACCGCGGCGCTGATCCGGGTCCTGGTCGAGCTGGGGATTCGGATCACGGAGGCGGTCGACGCCGAGATCACGGATCTGGGCTACGCGCGCGGCTATCGGACGTTGAGCGTCACGCTCAAGGGCGACAAGCCGCTGATCCGGAAGCTGCCGGTGGAGACCGCTTACGCCGTTGACCAGTACCTGGCTGACCGGGCGGCGCGGGCCGGCGTGGAGCTGCGGGACCTGCGCGGTCCGCTGTTCGCGACCGCCTCGGGCAAGGCGTTCCGCCGGGAGAAGGCCTACGAGCTGGTCCAGCGGATCGCCAGGCAGGCCAAGATCGACGCCAAGGTGACGCCGCACACGCTGCGGCACACCTGGGCGTCGCTGGCCGAGGAACTGGGCGCGACGCCGCGCGAGATCCAGGAAGCGCTCGGCCACGAAAGCATCGATACGACCGAGATTTACCTGCACTCGCGGGACATGTTGGAGCGGGACCCGTCGCAGCTCGTCGCGGCGGCCATCGAGTAGGGAGGCCCCGGTGGCTGCTGCTACGCACGCCTGGCTCCACCTCTGCGGGGTGCTCACCGTGGGGGCGTGGAGGCGCGGCGCGGGCTGCGCCGGGTGCCGGATTTCCGTGGAGCACGCCGAGGACGTCCAGCAGTTCAAGCTGTCCCGAGTCTGGTAGGTCGGGCACGGAATTCGGACGTTCTTCACGAAGAGTCGTTTTCCGGACAGGGACGCGTGTGCATGCGCGTCCCTGTAGTCGTTTCTGACGGACGATCACGCGCACGCGCGTATGAGTTAGATCAGTCAGAAGATGATCAGCTCAGAAACGATCTCAGAGCGTCGCGCCTGATTACCGACGTTCCGCAGAACTGAATACGGAGGCCCCTCGCCGTGGTGCTACGCCCGCCGTTCTCCTACTACGGCGCCAAGGGCCGCCTCGCCCCCTTCATCGTCTCCCTGCTCCCCGCCCACGAGGTCTACTGCGAGCCCTTCGCCGGATCCGGCGCCGTCTTTTTTGCGAAGACCCGGTCGAAGATCGAGACCCTGAACGACCTCAACGGCGACCTCGTCACCTTCATGCGGATGCTCCGCGACCGGCCGCGCGAGCTGCAGCGAGCCATCCAGTTCACCCCGTACGCCCGCAGCGAGCACGCCGCGGCGAAGCTCGGCGACACCTCGGTATCCGACCTCGAACGCGCGCGCCGCTGGTGGATCCAGTGCAGCCAGTCGCGTTCCGGGGAGGCCGGGGCGTCCTGGCGGCGGCCGACGTCGCGGACCAGGGTCAACAACCCCGCCGGATCCAAGCGGGCCGGCGCGGCGCTGCGCTGGCACGCCGCCCGCCTCCGGGACGCGTTCATCGAGCAGGTCGACGCCTTCGAGCTGATCACCCGCATGGACTCGCCCGAGACGACGTTCTACCTCGACCCGCCTTACCTCCGGTCGACGAGGAACACCTTCGGCTCCGGCCACTACGTCAAGGAGATGGACGAGGCGCCCGAGCACCGCCGCCTCCTCGACATCATCACCCGGTGCCGCGGCGGCATCGTCCTGTCCGGCTACCGCTCGCCCCTGTATGACGAGGCCCTGGCTGGCTGGCGCCGCGTCGACTACCGGGTACGGCAGTCCGCCTCCGACGCCCGGACCCACGCGGTCGAGTCCCTGTGGATCAACCGGTAGCGGTGGCACTTCACCTCGTCCCCGTCACCTTCGCCCAGGCCAGCGCCCACGTTGAGCAGGAGCACCGCCACCACCGTCCGCCGCCGGGACACAAGTTCTCCCTCGGGGTCTCCGACGAAGATGGGGTGCTGCGAGGCGTCGCCATCGTTGGCCGGCCGGTCGCCCGAGGGCTGCAGGACGGCCGAACCCTGGAGGTCACGCGGACCGCGACGGACGGCACCCGCAACGCCAACAGCATGTTGTACGGCGCGGCCTGGCGGGCGGCGAAGGCCCTCGGCTACGTCCGCATGATCACTTACACGCAGGACGGGGAGAGCGGCGCGTCCCTGCGCGCCGCCGGCTGGCGGCCCGTCGCGCACTGCCCGCCCCGGCCCGGATGGAACTGCCCCTCCCGCCCCCGCGCGGCGAGCGGCAACGACAACATCGCGCGCACCCGCTGGGAGATCAGCTCCCAGTGACCTCCGTCTCACCCCTCGGAGAGCCCTCATGTACTGGCACGCCACCAACTACGCCAAGCAGGACGGCCGACAGCCGGGCCAGCTCGCGCACCGCTCCTTCTGGCTCGGCGACGCCCCTCGGCTCATGCTGTGGTGTCGCCTCCGTGGCCACCGCCCCGTCGTCGACGGCTACGACCCCCACCGGCCGGGCGGCGACGCCGCGCGCTGGGTGTGCTGCGACCGGTGCGGAGTCCGGCCCGAACCGCAGGGCAGCCCCGACCCCGAGCAGTACGCGGTCGGCGATCCGTACACCGGCCCGTACATCCCGCTGATCAGGGTCCTCGTGGCGCGCTCGATCGCCTCGGCGCTGGGCTTGAAGCCCACGCTGAACACCGACGACCAGGGGAGGCCCGGCCCGTGGCCGGACAACCCGGGCGGCACGGTCGGCGCTGAGGTGATCGTCGGCAAGACGTTCGGCGTGTTCTCCATCGCGGTGGAGGTCGGCTCCGCTGGCGAAGAGCACACCCTGTCCGCACACCTGCGAATCAACCCGCTGGGCGCCATCTACCTGCACACCGAGCGGTTCGGCACCTGGCTGCAGCGCCGCCTGATCCCGAAGGGCTACGACTCGCGGAGCATCAGCCTGGGCCTGGGCGACTGGCGGCTCCGCTGGCAGATCTGGGCGGTGAGCAACTCCTGGTCGCGGGACACGCCCCGCTGGCAGGACGGCTCCCTGAGCCTCGACCTGATGGAGCAGCTGCTCGGCCCGAAGCGCTACAGCTACGAGGACGTCGGCATGCCCGTGCTCGTCCCGCTTCACCTCGCCGAGGGGGAGGCGTACCAGGTGCGGCTCCGGCTCAAGCGGGTCCGGTTCGGCCGGCCGAAGGGCCGCCGCCCGAAGATGTCGTGGTCGGTGGAGTGGATGGCGGACCGCGGCATCCCCACCAAGCCGACAGAGCGCGACGGCGAAGGCGTGACGAGCGCGGCGGTCACGGTGCCTGACGAGTCGGTGGCCGCCGGCGCCTGGGACGTGACGGCGCGCGAGCTGATCACGAAGTGGATCGAGGAGCAGCGCGCCCGGTACGGCTACCGGCCGGGCAGCTCGGAGGCGGACGGCGACGCAATCCGCCCTTAGCGGTCGGGATGGTCGTCGGCGAAGTGCGCGGTGATGGCTTCCTCCACCCGGAGACGCCTGGCGTCGCCGCGGGCGTTGGCCCTCGCAGTGAGCGCTGCCGTCACGTCCTCTGCGGCGTAATCCAGCGGCAGCACGAGCCGTACAGGCTCCGTATCCGGGTTCTCGTCGTGATACCAGGGACACCCGTCGAGCGGACAGCGGATGCGCGCGGTGCCGCTGAGCGGGTGTGGGATCGAATACGGGAACTCCGGCGCCGGGATGATGCTCGGCGGCGCAGGTGGCGCTTTCGCCGCCTCCCGATGCGCGCGAAGAACATCATCCAGGCCGTCCTGACGTAGTCGCGCCACGGCGTCCTCGATCTCAGCGAAGTCGTCGCTCATTTCTCTCCTCGCACGGTGGCTTTGCCCTGCTGCTTGGGACCGCACCTGACCGTCGTGCAGGCGAAGGCCCGGCCCGCCCACGCGACTCCATCACATCATCTTGCCCTCGCCCGGAGGTGCCGTGTCCGCGCTCGTCCCCCAGACCTACCGCATCGTCGCTGTCGACGACCTGCAGCCGCACCCCGACAACCCTCACAAGGGCGACCTCGACGTAATTCGAGAGTCCGTTCGAGAAAACGGGTTCTACGGCGTGGTGCTGGTCCAGCAGTCCCGGATGCGGATCATCGCGGGCGAACACCGCTGGCGCTCCGCCCGCGAGGAAGGCCTGGTCGGGCTACCCGCCGTGCTGCTCGACGTCACCGACGAGCAGGCCAAGCGCATCATGCTGGCCGACAACCGCTCGGCCGAGTTCGGCGGCTACGACGATCAGGTGCTCGCCACCCTCCTCCAGGGCCTGCCTGACCTGAGCGGCACCGGCTGGTCCGACGACGACCTCACCGACCTGCTCGACGACCTCGGCGGCGTCGAGATCGTCACCGACGAGCCCGCAGACCCTCGGCGCTCCGCGCCGCCGCCCGCGCCCGAACCGGAGACCGCGAGCAGCAGCCGGCCGGGCCCGCCGCCGCCCCCCGCCGAGGAGCACGACCTCGAGGACGAGGAACACGACGACGCCGGCCGGGCGGACGACGCCCCGCCGCCCCGCCCGAAGGCGGGCACCACCGCGGACCTGATCCTCACGGTGACGGCTGCCGAGCACGACGAACTGACCGACCTCCTCGGGAAGGTCCGGGCCCGCGACGGCGAGGCCACGACCACCCAGATCATCATGGCGGCGCTCCGCGCCTACGCCGCCTGACACGAAAGGGCGGCGTTCCCCTCATGGTTGTCAGCAAGTCGCGGCAGGTCGAGATCTCCCAGCGCCGCCACCAGGCCGTACAGATGCGAACCGCCGGTGTGTCTCCCACGGTCATCGCGGAACGTCTCGGCTACTCGGGCGCGGCGGCCGTCAGCAAGGACATCGACCGCGCGCTGCAGAAGGCGGCCAAGCAGGAACACCTCGCCTCCGAGCAGCTGCTCAAGCTGGAGATCGACAGGCTCGACCGCATCATGGCGGCGCTGTGGCCGAAGGTCATCAAGGGCGACGTCAGCGCAGCCGAAACGGCGCTGAAGACCATCAACCGGCGGGCCGCCCTGCTGGGCCTGGACCTGATCAACCGCAACGGCGTCGCCGACACCGACATGGCGTCGCTGCTGGGCAGCATGCTGGCGCAGCTGCAGCAGCGCTACATCCCGGCGGATCCCGACACCGACACCATCGTTGAGGCCGACATCATCTCTGAGATCGAGTCCGGAGACGACGAATGAGCCTCGGCGAGGTCGTGTCGCTGTCGCCGAAGCAGGAACGCTCGATCGCCGAGTCGACCGCGCGCCTGAACATCTGGAGCGGCGCGATCCGGTCGGGCAAGACGATCGCCTCCCTGCTCAGGTGGCTGATGTACGTGGCGAACGCTCCTCGGGGCGGCGCCCTGGTGGTCGTCGGCAAGACGGCCGACACGATCGCCCGAAACATCTTCGATCCGCTGATGGATCCCGCGATCACCGGCCCGCTGTCGCGCCGCATCCTCTACACCAGGGGCGCGCCGACAGCCAACATCCTCGGCCGCCGCGTGGAGATCATCAGCTCCAACGACGCCCGCGCGGAGAACCGGCTGCGCGGCATGACGTGCGCCGGGGCCTACGTCGACGAGGCGACGCTGATCGAGCGGTCTTTCTGGGACCAACTCCTCGCCCGCCTGAGCGTCAAGGGCGCGAAGCTGTTCGCCTCGACGAACCCGGACTCGCCGACGCACTGGTTGAAGAAGCACTTCCTCGACCGGGCCGCCGAGCTCGACCTGGCTCACTGGCACTTCACCTTGGATGACAACCCGGCGTTGGACCCGCTCTACGTGGCGAATCTCAAGCTGGAGTACACGGGCCTCTGGTACAAGCGGTTCATCCTGGGCTTGTGGGTCGTCGCCGAGGGCGCGATCTACGACATGTGGGATCCGGACAAGATGGTCGTGGACTCGCTGCCGCCCATGGAGCGCTGGCTGAGTCTGGGCATCGACTATGGGACGGTCAACCCCTTCGACGCGGTTCTCGTGGGCGTCAGCGTCCCCGACCTGCTCGGGCAGCGCCGCATCTACCTCGCGAGCGAGTTCCGGTGGGATTCCCGCGTGGAGCGCCGACAGCTCACCGACGCTGAATACTCCAGGCGGCTCACCCGGTGGCTGGAGGACCAGCCTGACACCTACGGGCCGGGTACGCGTGGAGTTGTCCCCGAGTGGATGATTGTCGACCCGTCCGCCGCGAGCTTCATCACGCAGCTCCACCGCGACGGGCACGCGCCGACGATGGGCGACAACAGCGTGATCGACGGAATCCGCACCGTCTCCAACCTCATCGCCGCCGACCAGATGCGGGTTCACCGCTCCTGCGAGGGATTCCTGGGCGAGATCGGCTCGTACGCGTGGGACGACAAGAAGGCCGAGCGGGGAGACGACGCCCCGGTCAAGGTCGATGACCACGCGCTGGACGCCGTCCGGTACGCGCTGCACACCACGCAAGCCGCCTGGGTGCCGCTGATGGATCTCGCTGCTTAAAGACGCGCACCCCGGGCTGGGGGTGCGTCGCTCCGCGCGGACCTCCGTCCGCGCGTTGAGCACCGGTGGTCTCGGCTTCCCCGCAGTTGAGGGGCTGCGGGTGAGGCCGAGACCACCCACTTCTTCTGACCTCACCCGAGGAGAGACATGCCCGACTTCCAGTTCAACATCAGCAAGGGCAGGGCCACCGAGCTGTACACCCGGGTCAAGACCGGTGATCCGGCGACCAGCGCGCTGGTCCTGGTCGCTCTGGCCGAGACGGGTATCGAGACCGACGCGGTTCTCGAAGACAAGGACACGCTTGCCGATGTCCTGTCCGGCAGCACCAACGAGGCGACCAACGTCGGTTACGCCCGCAAGGTCCTGTCGGCCGCTGACCTGACCGTGGTGGTCCCCGACGACGTGAACGACTGGGTCGACCTGGCCCTGCCTGACGCGACGTGGGCCAACGTGCAGGCGGGTACGGACTGGTCGAAGGTCCTGGTCTGCTACCGGCCCGCGACCGGCTCCCCGGACTCGGCGATCGTGCCCCTGACCTCGCACGATTTCCCCATCAAGCCGGACGGCTCGAACGTCGTCGCCCAGGTTGACCCCAGCGGCTTCTTCCGGGCGGCCTGATGGCCAAGTCTGGATATTCCGCGCTCATGCCCGCCCAGGCCCTGCTCGTCGCCAACACGGCGCGGAGCATCCTCGGCGTGCTCGCCCCGAGCAGCTTCGGCCTCGACCTCAAGAAGATCCGGGTCGGCCTGTACGGCACCTCCGCGTCCGGCGTGCCCGGCGACATCGAGCTGTGCGCGGCGACGTTCGCGACCAGCCCGCCGGCCGCCTCCATGGCTTACGCCGCGGTGGTCACTCCGCAGCAGCTCTACGGCCGAGTCATCACCCCGGGGTTCCTCGCGGCGGCGTCGTGGACGACGGAACCGACCGTCCTGACCGTGCTCGACTCCTGGCCGCTGTCGCCCAACGGCGGCGTGGCCTTGTACGACATCCCGCTCGGCGACACCCCGGACTGCGCACCCGGTACCGGGTTCGTGCTGCGAGCGCGGTTCGCGGCGGGCGTGAACATCAGCGCGGGCCTGCAGGTCGAGCGAGCCTGAACGGAGGGCGGCCGAGATGCCCGTAGTCGAGAACTTTGACGGCGGTGTCGTTGTCCCCGTCACCGGCAACTGGGTCCGCACGATCGAGCGTGCCCGCTCGGGCACCCTCTCCCTGGCGAACAACATCATCGGCAACAGCCAGACCGCCGACGCGGTCATGCAGGTGCCGCTCAGGGCCACGACGCTCCAGTTCTGGTATTCCGTCTCCTCGGAATCGGGCTTCGACTTCTTCAAACTCATCATCGGCGGCGTCGAACGGCTGTCGGTCTCCGGTGAGATCGGCTGGACACAATCAGCGGTGTTCGACGTGTCGGCCGTCACGCAGGTCACTTTCCGCTACGTCAAGGACGGCTCGGATGCGGCCGGAAGCGATGGCGCGTACATCGACGACGTGACGTTCGAGCTGGCGCCGCTGACCACACCGATGACGAACAGCTTCAACGGCGGCACCAACGCCACCGCCATCACTGCGGCCAACTCGGGCGGTGCCAGCGGCAACGCGCTCACCAACATCGTCGGATCGCCGCAGTTCAGCAACGCCCTGGTGCGTGGCGAGTCCGGCCTGTCCGCCGTCAACGCCGTCGTCGGCGCCGACACCCACGTGGATTGGGTGAACGTACCGCCGTCCGGCGATGTTTTCTGCGCCCGCCTGTACATCCACCGCCTGGGAGTGTTCCCCGGGTATAAGGGCCTGTTCGCCCTCCTCGGACCATCCGGGGTCGTGTCGAAGTCGTGGATACACCCTGCTGGCCGAGTCGGCGTGTGGACAGGATCGACGACTGCGCAGGTGATCAACGCTCCCGTGGGCATCCCCGTTGGCCAGTGGGGGCGCGTCGAGTACCGCTACACCATCAACGCGGGCGGCACCGGCACCGTCGAGGTGTGGACCTACCTCGATCCGGAGTCCGACACCCCCGACGACTACTCCATCTCGGCGTCCATCGCCTGGCCAGGCGGTAAGCCGCAAGCTGCGGAATTCCACCTGCACCGAGATGCCGATAGCTACTGGCATCTCGACGACGTCGCGATCGGCCCGGCCAAGCTCGGCCCGGCCCCGTCCACGGCGAGCCTGCGACCCCGCGGTCCCGTGGGCGGCTCGAAGGCGGCACATCGGGTTGCCTCGTGGTGAGGGGGCCTGAGCGATGCCGCGTCTAGGCCGCAGCCTTCTCGGTCGCCCCATCCTCGCCCGCCGTCGCTCTGCGGGCCCGACCGCTGCGCAGGTCGTCGAGACCGGCGTCGCGCAGCCGCTCACCCGGGTCAAGGCCCGCACGCTGGGCCTGGTCATCGAGACCAGCACGGCGAGCCCGCTCATCCGGGCCAAGGCCCGCACGCTCGGGCTGGCCGCAGAGGCCGGCAGCGCCGCCCCGGTGCGACCGGTCAGGGTGCGCGCGCTCGGCCTGGTCGTCGAGACCGGACAGCCGGCGCCGATCACGCGCGTCAAGACCCGCGGCCTCGGCCTGGTCGTCGAGACCGGCACCGCCCGGCCCCTGCGCGGCTGGGCGGCGATTCGCCTGGTCACCGGAACCGGGCAGGCGCGGCCGATCAGTCCGGCTAAGGCCCGCACGTTGGGCCAGGTCATCGAGACGAGCACGGCCCAGCCGATCGGCTTCGCGCGCGGAGGGCGCCTGACCCAGGTCGTCGAGGTCGGCGCAGGCCTCCCGCTCGGCCGGATCAAGGTCCGGACGCTGGCGCCCATCACCGAAACCGGTACCGCGCAGCCCGTACAGCCGCAGCCGCCGCTCGTCGGTGTCCTCGGCCAGGTCGTTGAGATCGGCACGGCCAAACGAATGCTGCGCCTCACCCCGCCGCTGCACGCTGGCGCCCCCTACGTGCTGTGGCAAACCGGCTCGCCCTACGTGGCCTGGCAGGCATCGCCGCCCTACACCACATGGTCCGCCGATCCCCCGCGAACGTAGGAGGCCCGTTGGACCCGATCTCGTCACTGAGCCGCCCGTACCTCTACATCCCCGTCACCGGCGCATCCGGCTCCGAGGCGGTCGAGATTGCGTTCGTCAACGTCGGCGCCGAGCCGGCCGAAGACGACTGGCTCCCCGCGGAGTGGTCCGGCATCACCGCGAAGGGCGCGGTCGCGCGCATCCTCATCGGCCCCGGCGGGGTGGTCGCCCTGCCGGACGGCACCTACATGGCGTGGGTCCGCGTGAACGGCGCCGTTGAGCGGCCCGTGCTGCGCTCCGGCGCCGTCCCCATCATCTGACAGGAGAGACCCTCATGTCCCCACTGCCGACGACGGGCCGGATCGTCCGGTATCGCGGTAAGCACGGGCTGCACGCGATCAGGGCGGCGATCGTCACCGCCGACGTCCACACGCTGGACCCCGAAGGCGTCGCGGTCGGCGCGGTGCCCAAGCTCGACAGCGAGTTCCACGTCCACCTGTGGGTGTTCACCCCCGGGCAGATGGGCGGGTTCCACGAGTTCAACGTGCGTCCGGGGACCGAGCCGGGCACCTGGCACTGGCCGGAGCGGACCTGATGCCGCTGACTTCTCCTTCCTTCCGCGTGGGAATCGGAACCGATTCCCACTCTCTGTCCATCCAGATTGACGAGGTCGAGCTGCGCGCCGCCGCCGACCTCCTCGAAGGCGGGGAGGTCTGATGCCGCTTCCAACCGTTGATCAGGAGTGGCCGCCGCCCGCCATCCGCCCAGAGATGCGGCTCTATAACCAGTGGGGAGCGTGGTACTCCGGCTCCCCGGACCGGCTCGCCGAGGTGTACGGAGCAGGCGTATCGCCGGGCATCGGCCTGGACCTGAAGGGCTGGGACCGGCCGATGCGCGGCGGCGGTGTCATGGGCCGGGTCGCCCGCTGGTTCTGGGGTTCGCCGACGCCGGCCGGACAGAGCAGGAGCACGAAGCTCCACGTCCCCATCGCGGGCGACATCGCCGCCACGAGCGCGGACTTGCTGTTCTCGGAGCCTCCGACCCTGAAGGTCCCGGGCAAGAAGGGGCAGGCGCGGCTCGACAAGATCATGCACGAGGCCGGGATCTACGGCGGCCTGCTGGAGGCTGCCGAACTCGGTTCGGCCTACGGCGGCGTGTATCTGCGGATCGGCTGGGACACCGGCGTCGACCACCCGGTGTTCGACGCGCTGCCCGCCGACGCGGGTGTGCCGGAGTTCAGTAGCGGCCGGCTGTCGGCGGTGACGTTCTGGCGGGTCGTCCGTGACGAGGACCGTCAGGTGTGGCGCCACCTGGAACGCCACGAAAAGGGTCGCGTCTACCACGGCCTGTACATGGGCGATGAGGATCACCTCGGCCAGCAGGTGCCGCTGGAGGACCATCCGGCGACGGCTCACTTCGCGCCGCAGGTAGACGCCGAGGGCGGGTTCGATTCCGGTTACGAGCGGGGCCTGCTGGTCCACTACGTGCCCAACATGAGGCCTCACCGCCTGCTGCGGGGGACGTCGCTTGGCCGCTCGGATTACTCGGGCGTTGAGCCGCTGATGGACGCGTTGGATGAGACGTGGACGTCCTGGATGCGGGATCTGCGGCTCGCGAAGGCGCGCATCGTCGTCCCCGAGGTCTACCTGCAGAACACGGGCCGGGGCCGCGGGTCGATGTGGGATCCGGACCGGGAGATCTACTCCGGGCTCGGGATGCTGCCGCCTCCGGGCGGCGGCTCCAACATGATCACGATGTCGCAGTTCGCGATCCGCGTGCAGGAGCACGGCGACACGGCGAAAACCCTGATCGCGCAGATCCTTCGCGGCTCGGGCTACAGCGTGCAGAGCTTCGGTGAGGGCGGCGACGGCCAGGCCCAGACCGCCACCGAGATCCACATGCAGCGCCACCGGTCCTACTCCACGCGCGGCCGGAAGGTGGGCTACTGGACGCCCGCGCTGGCCTGGCTGTCGGAGGTCCTGCTGTCCGTCGACCACCACATCTACGGCACGAAGGTCAGCGCCGAGAAGGCCACCGTGTCGTGGCCGGACGGCGTCATGCCCGACCCTGAGTCGCTGGGCCGGACGCTCGACATGCTGGTCCGCGCGCAGTCGGCATCGCTGGACACCCGGATCCGGATGCTGCACCCCGATTGGGATGCCGACCAGGTGAAGGCGGAGAAGGAGATGCTGCGTGACGAGCTCGGGCTGAACGTGCCTGACCCGGCCGAGCTTTCCGAGATGTTCATCCCGTCCGCCTCCGGCGACGACGACTGATGGCCGGGACTCCGGCCGAAGCGGTAGCGCAAGGGCTGGAGCAGGCGCGACTCGTCGCCGCGATGTACGCCGACGCCGAGGAGGCGCTTCTCGCCCGGGTCGCGGCCCGTGTCGCTGAAGGGCTCGACGATGACGACACCTCCCTGTGGGAGGCGAAGCGACTCGGTGAGATCGGTCAGCTCCGGAAGGACGCAGAGCGGATCATCAACCGTCTGGAAGCGGCTGCGAAGGCGGCGGCGAAGCGCGCGGTGGTGGAAGCCTGGTCCGCTGGGATGGATTCTGCGGTGGTCGGTGCGGTGCTGGACGTCCACGACGAGAAGATCCGCAAGCGCTTGGAGCGGACGCTCAGGGACGCGCGGAAGGTCGGTTCGAAAGCGCTGGTCAACCCTGGTCAGGGTGTGGCTGAGCTGGCCGCGCAGACGGTGCGGTTGATCACCTCCGTTCGTCTCGGGGCGCTGCGCGCTGTTGATGACGATTACCGGCGGGTGGTCGCGGAGACAGCGGGCCGGGCGCTGGTCGGCGCGGAGACGCGGCGGGATGCGGCGCAGCGGGCGCTGAACAGGTTCGCCCAGCAGGGCATCACCGGGTTCCGCACGCAGGAAACCGCTGATCGCCCAGCTCGTACGTGGAGCATGCCGCAGTACGTCGAGATGGCGATGCGGACCGCGATGGCGAGGGCCGCTACCGATGGGCACATGGCGACGCTGCGGGACGCGGGCATGGACCTGGTGATCGTGTCTCGCCTGCCGTACACGTGCAAGCTGTGTGACCCGTGGGAGGGCAAGATCCTGTCCCAGTCGGGTCCGGCCGGGATCCGGCAGGAGCCGTCAGAGATCGACGACAGCCTCGTTGAGGTCGACGTCGCCGGGACGGTGCAGGAGGCCCGCGAGGCGGGGCTCATGCATCCGAACTGTGGTCATTCCCTGAGCGCGTACCTGCCTGGCGTGACCCGCCCTCGGGAGGTCGAGCCCAGAGCCGCGACCTACGGCGATGCGCAGAAGCAGCGCTACCTGGAACGGCAGATCCGCGACTACAAGCGGCGCGCGGCCGTCGCCTTGGACGCCGACGCCCGCCGCAAGGCGGACGAGAAGGTCGCCGAGTACCAGAAGCAGCTGCGCGAGCACACCAAGGCCGCGGGGCTGCGGAGGACTCCGGCTCGGGAGCGGGTCGACGCGCCACCGAGGAACCTGGAGCAGCTGCCGGACGCAGAGGTCAACCGGCTCAAGGAGCGGTTCGCCGGAGACGGCGAGATCACCGCCCGCCTGACGCAGGAAACGCAGCGGCGGGCGGACGAGCGCGAGGCCGAACGCAAGGCGGCCGGCCCCGCGGCGGCCGAGGACCCGATCGAGGCCCTGTCCCAGCTCGACGATCTGGGCGACCTGACCGACGAGCACCTGACGGAGCTGATGCTGCGCTACCAGGACGATTCGGACGGGATGGAGCGCGTGCTCGCCGAGCTGGACCGCATCGAGGCGGCCACCAGGGAGCGCGAACAGTGGTCGTGGAACTGGAAGGACGAGGAGACGCCGGAGGACCGGCGGATCTCGGACCTGATCGCGACGGGCCGCTACTCCTACATGGAGGCGTACGCCGAGGTGTACGGCTTGGATCCGGCCGAGCTGGAGCGTGAGGAGCGCCGCGCCTTGGTGCAGGCGGAAGGCTGGCCGGGCGAGGACGTCGACCAGACGATTCGCCGCATGTACGCCGAGTGGCTGGATCAGCAGTACGACGCGGCCGAGGCCGCAACGAACGGCGTCTTCCTCAACAAGAAGGGCCGGGCCAACGAGGTCAGCGACAAGTCGCTGTTCTCCGGGCCGGCCGCTCGGGCCCGCGCGTACGCGAGCGAGGAACTCAAGCGCTGGTGGCAGGACAACCCGCGGCTGACGCTCACCGAGTTCCGGGCGCTGTGGCTGAACCGAGATTCCGACAAGAGGGCCGCAGCGCAGATCCGCGCGGGCGGCGCTGGACGGGAGTTCGGCCTATGACCGAGACCGACCGCAGGGCAGCTGTCACGTTCGGCCGCCTCGCCGGTGAGCGCGGCATGCCGGTCACGTCCTGCCCGTATGAGGCGCGGGGCGACGGTCGGCAGCGGGCGCTGCGGCTGCTGTGGCTGCGCGTCTACTACCGCTACCTGCCTGGTAGCTGATCTTCGTCTTCCTCTCCATGGGCCCGCCAGGCGCGGGCCTTTTCCATGTCCGGCGACAGCCCCAGGAGGGCCATCTCGTCATGATCGAAAACACTCTGCCGACGACGCCCGGTGCGCTCCTCGGTCTCAAGAAGAACGGCCAGCCCATCCGCGTGCAGGCCGGTGGAGCTCCGGACGACGAGCCGGGCGAAGGCCAGCCGCAGGAGACCCCTCCGCAGGTCGAGGCCACGCCCGAGGTCACTCCGGAGGCCGACGCTGGCCGCCCCGACCCGAAGAAGGTCGACGATCTTCCTTCGTGGGCGCAGAAGCTCATCAAGGACACGCGGACCGAAGCGGCCGACTTCCGGACTCAGCTCAAGGCCATGCAGAAGGCCGCCAGCGATGCTACGGCCCAGGCCGGTCCCACGCCGGAGGAAGTCACCGCGCAGGCCCAGGCCGAGTTCGCCCAGAAGATCGGCAAGGCGCTCGGGCTGATCACCGAGGAGGAGCAGCCGCTCGACCCGCAGCAGGTCATCGAGAAGCTGTCCTCGGAGAAGGACCAGACGGCCAAGGAGCGCGACCAGGAGAAGGAGCGGCACCGCCGCGCGCTGATCGAACTCGCCGTTCACCGGGGCAGTACGAAGGTCGGCGCTGACCCTGACGCGCTGCTCGACAGCCGTTCCTTCCTGAAGGTCGTCCGGGATCTCGACCCGGACGGCGCTGACTTCTCCACCCAGCTCACCGACGCTATTCAGCTTGCGGTGGAGAACAACCCGAAGTTCAAGGCGGCCACCCAGGCGGGGCCGCCGGCGCGTTCCGGGGGGGAGTTCACCGGCGGGCCTGGTGGGCGCTCCAACGACCCGGAGCACAAGACCGTCGACGACTTCCGCGCGCAGCGCAAGAAGCGGCCGACCTCTTAATCCACGCCGGTAGCGGTTCCGCTGCCGATCCCTTTCTGCAAGGAGAAAAGGCCCGATGGCTAACAACTTCCTCACCCCCAGCGTGATCGCCCGCGCGGCGCTGGCCACCCTCTACGAGACCTGCGTCATGGCCCAGCTGGTCCACCGTGACTACGACGAAGATTTCGCGGCGAAGATCGGGGACACGGTCAACGTCAGGAAGCCGGCGGTTTTCCAGGCGAAGGAGTTCAACCGCGAGGTTGGCATCGAGATCCAGAACGCGACCGAAACCGGTATTCCGGTCACCCTGAACCACTTCGCCGACGTGAGCTTCGCCGTGACCAGCGAAGACCTCACCCTCCGGATCGAGGATTTCGGCACGCAACTGCTGAACCCCGCGATGGAGGCCATCGCCCAGAAGATCGACAGGGACATCCTGTCCCTGCGTGACGACATCACCCAGGAAGTCGGCGTGACCGGCCAGTTCGCCGGTAACCCGGTCGGCGTCAACGTGTTCGCGCACTCCAACCCGCGTAGCGCGATCGACGCCAGGCGAGTGCTCAACCAGCGAAACGTGCCCAGCGCGGACCGCTACCTCGTCGTCGGCCCGGAGATCGAGGCCCAGTGGCTGGGCGACCCGCTGTTCCACTCGGCGGAGACCCGCGGCGACACCGATGGTCTGCGTGAGGCCAACCTCGGTCGAAGGGTGTTCGGGCACGAGGCGTACCAGACGCAGAACATCTACACCCCGGCGCAGGTCATCGGGAACAGCACCACCGAGGTCGGCGTGTCCTTCCACAGGACTGCTTTTGCTTTGGTGACGAGGCCGCTCGTTCTTCCGCAGGGCGCGGCCAACGCCGCCGTCGCCTCGTACAAGGGCTTCGGTCTGCGCGTCGTCATGGACTACGACATCGACCAGAAGCAGGACGTGGTCAGTGTCGATTGCCTCTACGGAACCAAGACCATCGACGCCAACAGGGCCGTCCTCATCAAGGGCGTCGACAAGACCTCCTGACCCTGGCGCACCTACGCCGAACCTCCCGTGGCCTGCCGAAACGGCGGGCTTTTCGCATTTCCAGGAAGGAAGGTGCGCGATGGCCGTCAAGGCTCGTCTCACCGAGAAGATTCTCACTCTCAAGGCACCCGCCGCAGGCGTCCACGTCCTGTGGCGCGCCCCGGTCGCGTGCAGGGTCAAGGCGGTGCGGGCCTACCGCATCGCCGGGACCGGCGCCGTCATCAACGCCGCGAAGAACGGCGTCGACCTGTGCTCGGCCGACCTGTCGGTCACCACGGCATCCACCTGGATGTCCGGGGTCCTGGCCGCCCCGGCGGTGCTGAAGTTCGCCGCCGGAGACACGCTCACCGCTGAAGTGGTGTCGGTCGCTGGCACCCCGACAGACCTGGTCATCCAGGTTGACGTCGAGCAGGACGCCAACACCTGATGAGTGCTGCAGAAGTGATCGGTGACGGCTTCGTCTACCGGAACACGCGCACCGGCCAGACGATCGAGCGGGCCGAGCGGTCCGTCCGCCTGGACAACCTCGACGTCTGGCTGTGCCTCCAGGCACCCCAGCCCGCGCCGGGCCCGCTGGACGGGCCCGCCGCGGGTTCCGCCGCGGGCCCGGCCCGCCCGGCCGAGCACGAGAACAAGGCCGCATGGGTCGCGTACGCGGTCGCCCTCGGCATGGACGAGTCGGACGCGAAGGCGCTGTCGAAGGCAACGCTCATCGAGGAGTTCGGCCAGGACAACGAGGAGGACGACAATGGCTCGGACTGACCTGACTCCCGTTCCGATGCCCCGCGGCGGGCTCAACCTCAGTGCCGCGCTGACCCCCGCAATCGCGGATGGTCACGCGTTCGTTCACTCCGACCGGCGGCAGTTGCGGGTCAAAAACACCAACGCCGCCGCCCGCACGGTGACGGTACAGCTCCCGGCCACCGTGGACGGCCAGGACGTCGAGGACCGCGAGTACGTCATCCCGGCGCTCACCGGCGACGTGCTGATCCCGCCGTTCCCGGCCATCTACCGGCAGAGCAACGGGAAAGTGAACGTGGACTACTCCGCGACCCCTGACCTGTCGGTCGCCGTCTACGAGCTGCCGGTGACGTAGCCGATGACGTACGCGACTGCTGCCGACTACACGGAATTCACGGGGCAGAACTCGCCCCCTGCTGATATCGACCGGCGGCTGTCGCGGGCATCCGAGCGGATCGATGAGCTGCTGACCAGCGCCGTCTACCCGGTCGACGACGCGGGCATGCCGACTCGGCCGGCCGACGCCGACGCCCTCCAGCGAGCCACCTGCGCACAGGCCGCGTGGACGTTGGCGGTGGGCGATGAGTTCGGCGTCGCGTCCGCGTTCAAGACGGTCTCGATCGGTTCGGTGCGCCTGGAGCGCGGCGGTTCGGCCGACAGCGCGCCCGCCCGGTACGCGCCCGATGCGTCGTCGATTCTGCAGCTCGCAGGCCTGCTACCGGGCTACGTGATCGACGGGAGCCCGTGGTGATGCTCCCTGAGTGGCTGCTGCGGCACACCGCGATCATCGAACCGTTCGAGGGTGACGGCGCCTACGGCCCGATCTTCGGACCTGCGGTGACGGAGCGGTGCCTGGTCGACGACGAGCGGCGGCTCGTGCGTGACGCGCAGGGCGCCGAGACCGTGTCCGATACGACGATCTTCTTCCGTCCGGGCACCCGGTGCCCGGAGGGGAGCCGGGTCACGGTCAACGACCGGGTCACCACCGTCATCACGTCGTTCAACCGGGACTCCGGCGGCCTGCCCACCCCTGACCACGTTGAGGTGGTGTGCCGCTGATGGTCTCTCGCCGAGTCGAATTCAACGAGAAGGTCAGCGCTGAGCAGCTGTCCGCGCAGATCAAGCGGTCAGCGGTGCTCGGGCTCCGGAAGTCTGCCGAGGTGGTCCTGGCGACGGCCCGGCACAACACCCCGCACGAATCGGGCGACCTGGAGCGATCCGGCGCGCCCAGCGTGGACCCGACCAACCTGGTCGCAGCGGTGTCTTTTAACACGCCGTACGCGGTGCGCCAACACGAGGAAGTGAACTACGACCACCCGAAGAAGGGTGAAGCGAAGTACCTCGAAAACGCGCTCGCCGAGGAAGCCGACAACGTGCGGAAGATCCTCGCGAAGTACCTGGAAGGGGCGTTCCGGTGAGCTGGACCCGTGACCTGCTCACCGGCCTGGCCGAGCTGCTGGCCGCCGCCGCGGTGGGCGACTGGATCCCGAGCGGCATGTACGCCGACACGCAGACGGCCATCACGATCGGCGGTCTGCCCGCGAAGCCCGACGAGGCGGTCACCCTCTCGGTGTACGGCGTCGGCCAGGCGGGCGACGACGTCGAGCAGGCCGACTCCAGCGTGCAGGTGCAGGTCCGCATGCGAGCCAAGTCCGACCCGCGCGTGGTGGATGACCTGGCCGATGGGGTGTTCGACGCCCTGCATGGCCTGTCCAACGTGCGGCTTTCAACCGGCGTGCTGGTGCTGCTGGTGCGCCGTACGATCGTCGCTCCGCTGGGGCGTGACAGCTCCGGCCGGTGGGAGCGGGCCGACAGCTACGACCTGATGGTGCATCGGCCCTCGCCGAACCGCGACCTCTGACCTCCCTTTCTTCCCGCGTGGGAATCGGTTCCGATTCCCACGCTTCGGTATGCGCTCAACAAGGAGACGATCATGGCGCTGCGTTCCCTGCTGGCCAAGGACTGGGTCCTCGAAGTGGCCACCGGCCCCGTCGAGACCCCGACGTGGACCCCGGTGAAGGGCCTGACCAGCTTCAGCGAAACCACGGACGACAACACCGAGGACGACGGCGATTTCGAGTCGGACGGCTGGGGCTCCACCGTCGTCACTCAGCGCACGTGGTCCATCGAGGCCGAGGGCCGCCGTAAGCGCTCCGACGCCACGGTGTTCACCCCGGACCCCGGCCAGGAGCGGATTCGCCAGGCCGGCCGCGTGGTCGGCTTCGACGCGAACATCAAGGTCCGCTGGTACCGCAAGGACGGCGCGCCGGACGCCTACGAGGGCACCGCCACGGTGTCGGAATTCACCAAGGGCGGAGCGGTCACCGACCTGGAGCCGTTCAACTTCACCCTGCTCGGCCAGGGCCAGCCGGTCGAGATCGAGAACCCGGTGGCCGCGTGATGGCTACCTTCAAGGATCTCGACGAGTTCTTCGACGACTCGCTCCGGCTGCCGGTCGGCGGCCGGACGTACGTCATCCCCGCCCCGGACGCCGAGGTCGGCCTGCTGTGCCAGCGGCTCATGAACGCGGGCATCGCCGCTGAGGCCGGCGAGGCGGTCGACGGCGAGGAGCTGACCAAGCTGGCCGCCGTCGTCCTGGACGACGACCAGGAGCAGGACCTCTACAAGCGGATCCTCGGGCCCGTCTACGACGAGCTGTTCACCGATGGCCTGACCTGGCCGAAGATCCAGCACATCGGCACCACCGCGCTCATCTGGGTCGCGGCGGGCACGGACGCAGCGGTCAAGTTCTGGTCGACCTCGGGGGAAGCACCCGCCCCGAATCGGGCGACGAGGCGGGCAGCGGCGGCCCGATCGACCCGATCACGGGGCTCCGCGACTGGTACGACCCGGACGACGGCCTCGCGGTCGAAGGCGGCCACCAAGTCGCCTGGCACGACCTCCTGAGGCGCTGGCCGCTGGTCGAGGCCGATCTCCACACCGAGTACGGCGTCGACCTCGGCGAGCCCGGCCTGCTTCGGAGCAGGTCGTGGCGGTGGCTGCGCACCCGCTTGTTCGGGCTGCTCCTCGCTGACACTCGCATCGCCCGTGCTCTGACCCCTGACGACGGCAAGCGGGAGCGGGGTGGGAGAGCGTGGCGCTGAACGTCGGCGAGATTTTCGCCACGATCGACGTGAGAGACCGCGCGACGTCCGTCCTCCGGCGGATCTTCGGCGCCTTCAAGGAGCACGCGGGTAAGTTCGCCGGCCAGGCCGCTTCCATCTCCCAGTCCACGAGCGCCATGGGCGCGGGCTTCGTCACGAGCGCCATGCAGGCGTCCGTGATGGCCGGAGGGATGGCGGCCTCCGCGCAGAGCGCGATCGCGTTCACGGCGGCGCTGGCGCCCGCCGCAGGCATCGTAGCCGCGCTACCTGCGGCGTTCCTGCTGGCCAGGGCGGCGTTCCTGACGCTCACGGTCGCCCTGGGCGGGGTGAGCGAGGCCTTCAAGGCGGCGCTCGGGGACGACCCGGCCAAGTTCGAGGAGGCCATCGCAGGGCTTTCACCGGCCGCGCAGGCCGCCGCGCGGGACGTCCACGCGCTGAAGCCCGCCGTCGACGGGCTGAAGTCCTCGGTTCAGGACGCCTTTTTTGCCCCGCTGACGGGGCAGATCACCGCGACCGCAGCCGCCCTGATGGGCCCGCTGCAGTCGGGCATGTCGGGCGCGGCCGGACAGTTCGGTCGCCTCGGCGGCGAGGTCCTGAAGTTCGGGCAGAGCTCGGCGGCCGTCAACCTGGTCACCGGCGTCTTCCGGACGCTGACCGACACCGTCGGCGGGCTGGAGTCCGGGACGCTGCAGCGGCTGATGCAGGCCGTCGCGCGCTTCGTCTCCTCGACGCTTCCGGCCTTCTCCGGACTGGGCGACGGCGTCAACAGCCTGACCCAGCGGTTCACCGCCTGGCTGAACGCGGCGACGGAAGCCGGGAAGCCGCTGGTCTGGGTCCAGAACGCCCTTGCGGTCTTCATGGCCCTGGGGTCGCTTCTGGTCGACGTCGGCGGGATTGCCAGGTCGGTCTTCGGCGCGATGGAGACCTCCGGAGGCGGGGCGCTCGGCGTTGTCGGGCAGCTCGCCAGCGAGGTCAACGCCTTCCTGAAGACCGCTGAAGGCCAGCAGATGCTCGTCTCGATCTTCACGAGTCTTCAGCAGGTCGGCGGCGCGCTGTTCCCGATCTTTACGGCGCTCGCGGCCTCGCTTGCCCTGGTCGCACCGCACGCCGCGAAGATCGCGACGGCGCTCGGCCCTGGCATCGCCTCGACGGTGTCCGCGCTCGGGGTGGCGCTGGCCACGACCGGACCGAGCCTGACTGCCTTCGCGGCGGCGCTGTCCCTGGCGCTCGCCGATCCGGCCGTTCAGGAAGGGCTGCTTGCGCTCGGCCTGGGCTTCACCAACACGCTCACCACGATCACACCGCTGGTGCCCGTCGTCCTGCAGCTCGTCGCGGCGCTGGCTCAGATGGCGCCGGTTCTGCTGCCGCTGGCCGCGCTCGTCGTGACTGGCATGAAGATCAGCGGAATCGTCACCGCGATCATCAGCGCTGCCGGAGCGTTCGGACTGCTGGCCCCGGCGGCGACGACCGCCGCCACCGCGACGACGGCGGCCAGCGGCGGCATGGTGGCTTCCACGCTCACCGCCGCCGGCTCCATGGTCGCGTCGGCGGGTCGGGTCGTCGGGGGCTGGCTGCTGATGGGCGCTCAGGCCATGGCGCAGGCCGCGCGGATGGCCGCGGCTTGGCTGATCGCGATGGGCCCGGTGGGATGGGCCATCGCTGCGGTGGTCGCTGTGGTCGCGGCGATTGTCCTGAACTGGGACAAGATCAAAGCTGCGACCGCCGCCGCGTGGACATGGGTTCAGACCAAGATCAACGAAGCCGTCACCAAGATCAAGAGCATCCTGGCCTGGTTCGGAGAGCTGGGAGCCAGCTTCGACCGGTGGGTTGGAGCCGCCAAGGAGGCGGCGGTCCGCAAGTTCACCGAAATGGTCGTTTGGGTCGTAACCCTCCCATCTCGGATCAAAGCGGCTCTTGGCAACCTCGGCACGCTGCTGACCACTGCGGGCCGTGATCTGCTGACAGGTCTATGGCAGGGCGTGCAGGCGGCCGGCGCGTGGCTGAAGCAGCAACTCCTGGGCTTCTTCCGCAACATCATGCCCGACTGGGTGCGCGAAGCCCTGGGCATCGCGTCGCCGTCGAAGGTCTTCGCGGCGATCGGCCGGATGCTGCCCGCTGGTATGGCGGTCGGCATTCAGCAGGCGTCCGGCCTGGTCATGTCGTCGCTGGAGAAGCTGACCACGATGGTCAGCAAGACGACCATGCCCGACATGGTGGTGCCCGGCGTCAACGTCCCGGACGGCCTCGCGGGCGGCGCGGGCGGTCAGGCGTCGGCGCGGACGGTCATCCACATGACGAACTACTACCCGCAGGCTGAACCGACGTCCGTGTCGGTCAACCGCGGGCTCCAGTACACCGGCGCCCTGGGAGTGATCTGACGTGCCGACCTACACGCTCGACGGGGTAGCTCTCGACCACCCGAAGGGCTGTTGGAAGCTGAAGAAGGGCACCCAGCGCAGGCCTCTGCCCGGCATCCGGTCCGTCCACGTGACGATGCCGGGCCGGGCGGGGGAAATTCCGCTCGTCGGCCTGGACCACGACGCCACCACGCTCGGCCTGACGTTCGGGCTGACCGGCGCGACTCCGGCCGGCGCCGATGGTGGACACGAGCAGCTGGAACGCAACCTCGAAGCGCTGTCTGCCTTGGTCGGTGTGCGGCACAGGCTGATGTCGCTGAAGTACCAGGCCGGGGGCATTGTCCGCGTCGCCGACGTGGCGTTCGATTCGTCGTCGGATCCCGACGTCAACGTGGGCGCGGCCCGCGCCCGCCTGAGCGTCATCATGCGGGTTCCGGGCGTGTACTGGCGGGACGAGATCGAGAGCACGTGGGAGGGGTCGCCGAACGCCGCGTCTCAGGTTGTGACGCCTGTGGCCGAGTCCACGGGGCCGATCACCGACGCGGTGATCCGGTGGACCGGGCCGGCGGTCAACCCGCGCCTTACCGACGTCGCGACCGGCGGCAGCATCACCCGCCCGGGTGGTCTGCTGGCCGGCCAGCGGCTGCTGGTCGACTGCGCGGCCATGCGCGCCGCTGTGGTGTCGACGGACACATGGGACCTGACGGCCGGTACCGACGTGACTGGTGAGATCGACGCGACCGGCCCCGGCTCCGCGTTCCGCTGGTTGCACCTGACCTCGGCTGTCGCGGTCGGTGACCCGCACTCGCGTGTCCTGCTCGTCACCAGCTCGGCGACCTCAACGACTGGGGTGTCCACGCTGGAGATCCGGGGCCGCTCGTCTTACCTCTGAATCAAAGCCCCAGGTCAGAAGGCGTTTCTTCCTGTCTCCTTCAGCTCATAGCCAATAGGGATCTTTGTGCTATCGAGCCGGATACCTCACTATAAGTTAACATTAAGGGACAGTCAGATGTAACCGTTGACTAGCCTTATCTAAAGCTCGGGGATATGAAATAATGTCACGTGGTCATCCGCACGTTGATGTAATCCGCTTTAAAGCTCGCCATTAACTTCGGCATAGCTAAAAGCTCGGCTTATCGAATACTTTAAAGACGGACACACCGGCTTGTGATATTTGCTACGCTGATACCAGCGGAAAACGACGAAGCCCCGACCTGGCGTCAACCTAAGATCGGGGCCTCGCTCTCGCTGCGGGCTCGGCTAGCTGGCTGCTAGCTGAGCCCGTTTCTTTGAAGCAGCCAGTCCAGCAGGATCAACAGCAGCTGTACAAGCAGCAGCTTCTCCGCGCCTTCCTGGTCTCCAGGGCGTTGATCGTCGCCCACGGGCTTCCCCGCTTTCTCTCTTGGGACCGTTTGCCTGTGGAGGCGACCCGGTCCGCCCAGCCGCCCCCGGGGGACTGCTGCGCCGAAAGGGGCTGGCGATCAACGAGATAAAGGCTACCAATGATTCAATCCATTTGATACGTAAAGTGCTCGATGGTTGGCGCTTACGGTTATGGGATTATAAAAAGCAGTTACTCGGGTTTTCGGTCTGTCCCATTTGAATGATCAAGACTCCCGCTGTGTCCAAAAGTGTGCATTTTCAGTGCTCATATGGTTCATAGGGGTACATGCCAAAACATCCTCGCTCATGCCGAATGGTTATGAATCAATTTCGCTTGTTTGAAAAACCCCTGTCGCAGATCGAGTGCCGTCGTCCGGAGTGAGGTTCGCCTCTTCTCGCGGATGCTGAGCTTTGCTGCCTCCTGGCCCTTACCGGCCTCGGGTTGATAGGAGGTGCGCCTCGTGTTCGATCTACGGCTTGTCGTCTACTCCCCGAACGGGTCTCGGCTTGGCGCGCTCCCGCATCCGCTGAGCGTCGAGGCCGGATGGCCACTGGACGACGTGCCGAGCCTGAAGATTTCCTACAGCTCCCACGCAGTCGGCGCGGCAATGCTCGCCCAGCCGTGCGAGGTTGCGGTGGAGTGGTCGCAAGACGGCGCCACCTGGGCCGAGGGCACCGACAGCCGGTTCATCAGGATCAAGCGCCGCGGCGATGAAGTCGACCGGACGGGCCTGGTCCGCTTCGAGTTGCCGGGCTACTCCTGGCAGCTCCGCAAGATCGTGCTTTACCCCGGTGTGGCTGCGCTGGTCGACGGCAAGCGGCCCTTCCTGTCGGCCACGCCGGGCGCGATCCTGCAGACGGCTCTCGCGGAGGCGCAGGCGCGCGGCGCGGTGCCGGGCCTCGACTGGGATTTCACCTCGACGCACGACAGTGCGGGGGAGCCCTGGGACAAGGTCCTCACGATTTACTACCAGCCGGGCACCGACGCGCTGACGCTCCTGCTGAACCTCTCTGAGCAGGGCATATGTGACTGGCGGATGCTCGGCCGTGTCCTGCAGCTCTACAACGCCGACACCGAGTTGGACCGCGACCTCGCGACCGGCCCGGGGCCGGTGGAACTCCGGTTCGGGCGCGATGTCGTCGAAGCGCCGGATGACGGCACGCTGGAGGATGCCGCCTCCTCCGTGCTCGTCGTCGGCGACAACGGATTCGTGCACACTTTCGAAAACCCGACCGCTGTGCAGCCGTGGGGGCCGTGGGAGCAGTACGCCGGACACGGCGGAGTCTCCGACATGGGCACCGCGACGCTCCTCGCACAGGCCGCCCTGGAGCGGGCCGCCGCCGAGCGGGTGCAGCGCACCCGAGGCATCACCGTGTACGGAGCGCGGTGGCTACCCTGGCGCGACTACCGGCCGGGCGACCGCGTCCGCGCGCCCGGCGAAGGCGGCGCGCTGGAAAGCCTCCGCGTCCGCCAGGTCGCGCTGTCTCGCAACGCTGACGGCGTGGTCGGCGGCTCTCTGATCCTCAACGACCGGTTCCTCGAACGCGATATCCGACTCGCCCGCCGCACCGCGGGCATCGTCGGCGGCTCCACAGCGGATGGAGGCTCCGGAGCGCGTCCCGCCCCGGACAGCCCGCGGCCTCGCACTCCGGCCGCGCCCTCAGGCCTCATCGTTGACCCGCTCGCCTACCTCGACGCGGCCGGCGTGGCTCAGGGGCAGATCACCGCCACCTGGGGCGCGGTCATCGTGGACGTGAGCGGCGTCGCCCTGGACGTCGGCGGCTACCAGCTGTTCATGCGGGTCAACGTGACGGGCGAGCCGTGGTTCCTCGTCGCGACGACGGAGGCCGACGACAACTCGGTCACGTACTCACCGCTGCTCGTCGGCACCGAGTACGCGTTCAAGGTCCGGGCGGTCAACCTCGGCGTCGTCGGCGCGTTCTCGTCGCAGGTCGCGGTGACGATTCCCGACGACACCGACCCGCCGCCCGTGCCGACCACTCCGCAGCTCACGACGAGGCTCGGCGTCGTCCACGTCACGTGGAACGGGCTGGGCGTCGGCGCGGCGCCGATGCCGCCGGACTTCCTGCGGGTGCGGGTCTGGATGCAGAACCCGCTCGCGCCCGGATGGGCCGACATCGGATACCTCGACGCGGCCGGCTCGATCCTCGTGCCGGGCCTGCCGTACGGCGCGGACCGGCAGTTCCGGTTCAGCGCGGTCGACCGCTCGGGCAACGAGTCCGCAGCGTCGACCTCGGCGACGATCGCGACGGTGCCGCTCGTCCAGGGCGACGCCGCCAACGAGTCGATCACCACGGGCGCCCTGGTGGCCAACGCCGTCACCACGGACAAGCTCGCGGCCGGCGCGGTCGACGCGGGGAACATCAAGGCGAACGCCGTCACCGCCGACAAGCTCGCGGCCGTGCTCACCTTGTCGACGCGGCTGGTGGCCGGTGACCCAAGCGCGGCGCGCGTCGAGCTCAACAGCTCGGGCCTGGCCGCGTACAACGCGGTCGGCGTGCAGACGGCCAGCATCTCGGCGGTCACCGGCGCGGTGTCGATCGTCGGTCAGTTCGCCTCCGGGGTGACGGGCGCCCGGGTGGTGGTCAACCCCGCGGGGGCGACCTCGCCTGAGATTCGGTTCATCCCCGGCTCCGGCGTGAACGCCTCACGGATCTACAGCGACGGGTCGCTGTACACGGGCGAAGCGACACTGATCATGGAGTCGGGCACGAACCTGGCCAACACCGCGATGTGCCGCCTGATCCACGCGGCCGGTTTCTGGCGGGTCGCGATTCACGACCCGGTGACGCAGAACCAGCGCGGCGGCTACGTGATCGCGGATGAGACTCAGGCGCATGTCGGCTGGCTTCACCCGACCCTCGGCACGCAGAACTTCCTGTTCTCCCAGTCGGGGACGCTGCATCGCGGCACGTGGCAGATCGGCGGCGTGAGCGCCGGACTGATCATGCTCGACGTGACGATCACGGGAAACGGCACCTACCACGTGGTCAATTACGGCTTCACGCTGCTGACCACCCCGAGCTGCGTGTGGTCAGCGCAGCGCGGCAGCGGCGCGTCAGGCAGTTCCGCGCCGACCGACATGTACGTCTACACGCGTTCGCAGAGCGCCATCACGTTCCGGAGCCCGAGCGCTCCCGCCTCCACCGTCACGTTCTCGGTGTGGGCCTGGCGTACCTGAAAGGAGCCGCTCGTGCCGGACCAGTGGAAGGTCACAGGGGTGATCGAGACGGCCGACAACAGCGGTCGCATCCCAGCGTGGGAGGTCACGCTCACCCGCCTTTCGGATGACGTGTCTCTGGTGATGTTCCTGCCGCAGGTCGCCATCGAGAACGCCGCGGTGACGTACGGGCTGCAGTCCACCGACGAGGCGATCAGCGTGATTCTCCACCAGACGGTGCTGCCGCTGTACGAGTCGGAGGCGGTCGAGGCGAATCCGTGGCAGGTCAGCGCCGAGCAGGCCCGCGCCCAGGTGGTCGAGCGGATCGAGCACTGCCAGCGCGAGCACGCGACCGTCGAGATGGCGGCGCCGGCCCGCCGCGCGGCGGGCCGCAGCGCGCCGGACGCGCTGACTCCGCTGCGCGAGCACGTGCGAATCGATCCGGTGCGGTGCGCGGCGCTGCGCCTCGAAGCGATGAGGGGGTCTTGATGCAGGACATGGCTGTGGATCCGAACCGGGTCATCGCGGCGCTACGGCGCCGCGTCGACGAGCTGACGTATGAGGTCGTGGTCCTGTCGGCGGCCTTCGACCAGCAGCAGGAGCGCCTGAACCAGGCGGAGGGCAGGTCAGCGGGCTGAATCGGGGAAAACGAGGTGTCGCACGAGGTCCCCGACCGTGCTGCTGTCCTTCGCCCAGACCGTGCCCGGCTCGATGTAGCCGACCTCGACAGCTCCCGCTTCCGCAAGCAGGGCGGGCTGGCTTTCGTCGCTGTTCATGCCCCTCATGACACCACAGAACCGAGGGGAAGCAGTGCAGATAATTACGCCAGGTGGCCCGCAGCGGTATGCGTTGCGGCTGGCCGTTTACACCCCGAATGGTCCCCGTCTTGGTGTGCTTCCGCACCCGCTGGGGTTCGAGGTCGGGTTCCCTCTCGATGACGTCTCCTCGCTGAAGCTGTCCTACTCGGCGCACGCCCTGGGCGCGGGCCTGCTCGCGCAGCCGTGCGAGGTCGCCGTGGAGTACTCGACGGGCGGCGCGTGGGTGGAGCCCCCGGACGGCCGGTTCCTTCGCATCCGGCGCAACACCGACCACACCGACCGGACGGGCGTCTCCTCCTACAACTGCCCCGGCTGGTCCTGGCAGCTCCGCAAGGTCGTGCTCTACCCGCACGCGGAGATGATCGAGGGCAAGCGCCAGTTCAGCGGCGTCAGCGCGGGCGCGATCCTGAGGACCTTCATCGACGAGGGCCAGGCGCGCGGAGCCGTGCCGGGCCTGAGCGTCGACTTCGACGACGAAACCGACTCGGCCGGCCAGCCGTGGGACAAGGTGCTGACGCTCGCGCTGGAGCCGGGCGTCCCGCTGCTGACGATGCTGCTGAACCTCGCGGACCAGGGCATCCTCAACTGGCGGATGCTCGGCCGCGTCCTGCAGGTGTTCACCGAGGGCACGGAACTGGGCCGTGACCTCGCGGCCGGTGCGGCTCCGGTGGATCTGAGGCTCGGCCGCGACGTCGACCAGGCCCCGGACGACGCGACCTTGGAGGACGCGGCGAGCTCCATCCTCATCGTGGGTGAGGCTGGGCTGAACGTGGAGGTCACCAACCCGGCCGCGACGGTCCCGTGGGGCCGGTGGGAGACCCACCAGACTCAGGGCGGAGTGTCGGACACCGTCACGATGACGGTCCTCGGGCAGTCCGCTCTGGAGCGCGCTGCGCGGGAGCGCGTGCAGCTCACGCGGGGCATCATCCCGCATCTGGCCCGGTGGCTTCCGTTCGCCGACTACGGGCCGGGTGACGTCGTGCTTGCCCCCGGCGACGGCGCGGTCATGGCCCCGTTGCGTATCCGGCAGATCACTCTGTCGGTCGGCAAAGACGGCGATGTCGCGGGCAACTTGGTCCTCAACGACCGGTTCCTCGAACGAGACATCAGGCTGGCTCGACAGGCCGCGGGCATCCTCGCGGGCGGCGTGGGCTCCGGCGGGTCCGGCGCCGAGCCGGCCCCGGACTCCAGCGGCCGGGTTCCGGCGGCCCCGACCGGTCTCATCGTCGATCCGGTCGCGTACCTGGACGCGGCGGGCTACGCGCAGGGCCTCGCCACGGTGACGTGGTTACCGGTCATCGGCGACGTCAACGGCGTCGCGCTCAGCGTCGACGGCTACGAGGTCTACGCCCGCCGCAACCTGGAGGGCGAGCTGTGGTTCCTGGTCGCGCAGACCGCCTCCGGCGACACCACGGCGGCGGTCTCGCCGCTGGTCGTGGGCTGGGAGTACGGCCTGAAGGTCCGCGCCACCAACGACGGCGTGAAGGGCGTCTTCTCTTCGGTCACGGTGGCGCTGATCCCCGACGACGCGACTCCGCCGCCGGTGCCGAGCGCACCGCAGCTGTCCACCCGCCTGGGCGTGATCCACGTCGGATGGGACGGCCTGGGCGAAGACGCGGAGCCGATGCCTGCGGACTTCGACCGGACGAGCGTGTGGATGCAAGACCCGCTCGCGCCAGGGGCGACCGTCGTTGGGCACCTCGACGCGGCTGGGTCGTTGGTGATCCCCGGCCAGCCGTACGGGGCGGACCGGGAAATCTGGCTGACCAGTATCGACCGGTCCGGTAACCAGTCTGCGGAGTCCGAGCACGAGGTCATCGCCACGGCGGCCCTGGTCGACACGGACCTGATCGGCGAGGTCATCAACGGTGCCGAGCACATCATCTCGGGGTCGATCCCGGCGGATGCGAAGATCACGGCGGGCTCGATCACGAGCGCGTTGATCCAGGCGCTCGCGATCCAGGCCGGGCACATCCAGGCCAACGCCATCGAGGCCGACAAGATCGCCGCGGGTGCGATCGTGGCCGGGCACCTCGCGGCGAACGCGGTCACGGCTGGCTCGATCGCGGCGAACGCGATCACGGCGGCCAAGATCGCCGCCGACGCCATCACCGGTAAGACGATCACCGGCTCCGTGGTGCGCTCGGCCGCGACCGGCCAGCGGTTCATCCTCGACAGCGCCACGCTTGACCTGCGGTTCTACCCAGCCAGCGGCACCAACTACTCGCGCCTGTACGCGGTCGACGGCCTATACCCGGGCGAAACGACCACTTTCATCACGTCGGGCACCAACCAGTTCAACTCTGCCCGCGCTGAATTCCAGGTCGCGGCCGGTTTGATCAGGTTGCGCATCCGCGACAGCTCCGGTTCCGGCGACAACGGCGGCGGAATCGATATCGCGGAAGGTTACGGCCAGTACGGCTATAACGACGGCAGTACTTCCACCGAAACCTACATTCACACCAACGCGACCGGCCGTTTCTACATTCGCGGACGCGTCTGGGATATGGCTCAAGTGGAATCGTACGACGCCGTCAATGCCGGATCGGTGACCATCCCGTCCGGCAACAGCGGAGCGACATACACCTACGGCACGACGATGGCCTCCAACATGGGGCCCGTCAGCACGGTTCGCGACGGCGCATCTAACGCGAATTTCAACTGGTGCCTTGATGCGTCCAGCCAGACCGGATTCTCGCTCGAATGGTCACAGGGCGGCGGCGTGTATTCCGGAAAAGCCATCTATTGGTGGGCGCACCGCCACTGACCTGGGGGGAAGTCACATGGCAGAAATCTGGACGGTATGGGATGCCGAGCTTTCCTACACCGAGACCAGTCTCACACAGTCGGGCGGTGAGCGTCCCGAGCAGCGCGCTGCGCCGGACGGCGCCGAGCCGCTGTGGGGCGTTTATCGTGTGAAGCCGAACAATGAAACGCACATGCACATATTTCCTCATTCGACGTTCGAATGGAGAGCTGCCGAATACGGGATTGATCCCGATGACCTGGAAACGCTGCTCGATGTAATCCTGCATGAGCCGTGGATTCCGAGCCTGGACGACCCTTTCCTGTGGGAAAACCCGGACGCGGTGAAAGTCGCGGAAGCCATGCATGGTCTACCGACGTGCTGGACGCCGGGCGTACCCGACGCCGTGCGGCTGGAAGCGCACCTCACGCGGATCAACGCCGTCAAGGAGCACCGGGTGCGGCTGGAGCCGGAGAAGCAGCAGACCCGCCAGGAGGCGCTGGCCTTCGTCGGCGCGACCGCCCGCGCCGCAGCTGATCCGCTGGAGCCGATCAAGTCGCTGACGCGGCTTGATCCCCTGCGGGTCAAGAGCCGCAGCCTGGCGGTTGCCCGGTACCGCGAAAGCCTCCTGCGGACAGCTCGGCCGACGTTCGACTCGAAGCCGGCGGCAACGTTCGTCGGCAGGCAGAGGGAGCGCGCCGCATGAGTGAGTCGCCCTCCAGCGACCTGGCCCTTGCCCTGGCCAAGCTGTCGGAGATCACAGCCGTTGGCCTGGCCGAGATCAAGGGCCAGCTGGCGCTGCTCGTGCAGCGGGCCGACCACGCTGACCAGCTGCGGGCCGACCTCGCGCGGCGCGTCGACGAGGACCGCGCCGCCTCCGAGGCTCGCGACCTGGCGATGGAGGCCCGGCTCGACATCGTCGAGCGCGACGCCGTCACCCGTCAGCAGCTCGCCGACCGGACCCGGCAGATCATCGCGATCGTCGGCCTGATGGTGACCCTCGCGGGCGTGATCATCGCGCTGATCAGCCTGACCAGAGGCTGACCTTTCCCCTTTTCCCTCTCACCCCGGAAGGCGGTGACCCATGCCTGCTGTCGGCGTGGACTTCGACGGCGTGATTCATCAGTACGGCCAGGGCTGGCACGACGGGACGATCTACGACGACCCGGTGCCCGGCGCGTTCGACGCGCTGCGCTACCTCATGCAGCGGCACGCGGTGTTCATCTTCACCGCCCGCGACCCGATACAGGTCGCCGTGTGGATACAGGCCCGCAGCACCATTCCCGTCCAGGTCGACAACGAGGACATGCCCACCCCGCACGGTGAGAGCCACTTCTGGACGCAGCGCGGCGTGCTGCTCGTGACCCGTCGCAAGATCCCGGCCATCGCCTACATCGACGACAGAGGCATCCGGTTCGAGTCCTGGGATCAGGCCCTCACCGACCTGAAGGAGGTAGCACGATGACGCTGGACCTCGTCAGCCGCAGGAGCTGGGGCGCCCGCGAGCCGCGCGGCTCCTACGACCGGCTCACCTCCACCAAGGGCGTCAAGATCCATTACACCGGGGGCCACGTGGACCCGGTGACCCTGGCGGACCACGGCCAGTGCGTGGCGGCCGTGCGCGGCATCCAGGGCGGCCACATGAACGGCAACGGGTGGATGGACGTCGGCTACTCGTTGCTGGTGTGTAGCCACCGGAAGGTGTTCGTCGGCCGGGGCCTGCACCGCATCCCCGCGGCGAACGGCCCTGGGCTCAACAGCGGTCACTACGCCGTGCTCGGCCTGGTCGGCACCTCGGGCGTGACGGAGCCGCCGGACGCGATGCTGCACGGCATCCGCGACGCGATCGAGTACCTCAGGGACGAGGGCGGCGCGGGCTCGGAGATCAAGGGGCACCGCGACGGCTATGCGACCAGCTGCCCCGGCGGGCCGTTGTACGCGTGGGTGAAGCGCGGCGCGCCTCGCCCTGTCGGAAGCGGTTCCGCTTCCAACCCCATCATCAAGGAGGACGACGTGCCCGAGATTGTTTCCCTCGGCGCTGGCCGGGACCAGACCGTTCCGGCCGGCGGCGTGCTCGCGGTGCGCTGGCACACCGAGTTCGTCGACGACGTGAAGGGCCACGGGGCGGACGGCGCTGCCGTGCTCGCCCCTGGTTCCCGCTGGGCCCTCTGCGACGCCCTGGTGAAGCTCCGTGGCCTTCCCCCCGGCGCCGAGGTCGACGTCGCGTGGTCCCGGTACGACCGGGACGGCAAGACGTTCGAGGACGACGCGTGGGCTCTGACGTACACCGCTGACCCGGCGGGCCGCGTCGAGGCTTCGGTGGGCGGTCAGTTCGCTCTCGACACCTCCAACCAGCTGCGGCTGCGGATCCTCAACCCGGGCCCGAACGAGGTCACCGTCGAGAAGGTGACCATGGCCAAGATCGCCATGTTCAAGCGGTAGCCCGAACCCTTTCCAATCTGGAAGTAGTTCCCCCTGACCAGCCCATTCGCGGCTGGTTTTCGCATTTCTGGACCCCTTAGGAGGGGACATGCACGGCGAACCTGTCACCGAGAGCGTGCCGATCGAGCGGAAGGTCACCGCCGCCAGCGCGGGCTCGTACCTGAGCCTGCTCGCGGGCCTGACCGTCCTGCAGGCCGTCCAGGCCGACCTTGACCTGATCGCGTGGCTGCCGGACGCGCTGGAGACCCTGCTCATCCCGCTGCTGCCCGGTCTCGCCTCGTACCTGGCGGGCTTCAAGGCCCGGCACACCGCGCGGCCGGACCTGCCGCTCGATCAGCGGTAGGATCATGATCGTCTCGCGCCCGGAGCGACCCTCCAGGAGCCCCGCGAGAATGCGCTCGTCGTGAGGCGGCGCTCCATACGGCCGGACCCGGGATAAACCGGCCGTAGCTGGACTTCAAGAAGCCCCCGCCCGTCTCTTCGGAGACGGGCGGGGTCTTCTTCTTGTTAGCCACGCAAAAATGCCCTGCTCCTCATGAAGGAGGAGCAGGGCATTTGTTATTTGCTTGTAGGGCCCACGATTCCAGTTACCTTGCCAAGCACGACAATCGATAGGCCCCGCCCTCAACTGGAGTTCTTCCGGTTGAACTACTTAACTATGCCACATTGTGGCGACATGTCCAATCTCTGCCGTCAAATTCCGTCCCGTTCTGAGTAGATCTTTTTTTAGAAATACGCCACGCCGCTACTAGCAGAAATTTTACTATGCCTGGGGCTTGCCTTAACTATCACATTTGGCATGAAAGGGTACGCTCTGGAAACCAACAAAAAATTCGGGTGGCCCATCGAGTTTGCCAAGCACGACAGCCGCCCAACCACCCTCTCGGGGTTCGTTCAGGCTCTCCTGGGTGGACTCTCTTAGCCCCTCAGGGAGCTTGGGATGTTGAACAGGGACCCTTTCCGTCGTGACCCGGCAGAACGATCCGCTCAGAACATGCCTGAAGGGGCAGCTGCTACTGGCCCGCCCCATAGGGGCGGTCCTCCCGCTATCTACGACGGCTGCGGTTTGCTCGTGATCGCCATTCTGCTTACGGACAAGGTCGACGCGGAAAAGATCATCACCACGATGGGGCCGACGATGCTGATCAGCTCAGTGGGCTTCGTGCTCTTGTCGTTCGCGGCTGTGCTCTGGGTTACCCTTCAAATCATCAAGCACCTCGTATCGCGAGAATAACTCGAACTGCAGCGGCCTCCGTGCATCTTTTAAAGATTCACAGAGGCCCGCTCTTCGTCGTTGTCAGCCCTTGTAGTTGAAGATCTGCCGTAGCGTGTGCTGCACGGTGACGAGGTCCTTCTGGTCGGCCATCACCTGGTCGATCGACTTGTACGCCAGCGGGTGCTCGTCGACCAGGGCGCCCGCGCGGTCAGCGTTCCACGTCCGGTCGCCCATCGCCTCGGTCAGTGACTCGGCCGACAGCTCCCGCCGGGCCTGGCTGCGCGACATTCGGCGGCCGGCCCCATGCGATGACGAGTTGTAGGAGGAGGCGTTGCCCAGGCCCGTCACGATGTACGAGCGGGTGCCCATCGAGCCGGGGATGACCCCCTCGTCGCCCGCCGCGGCCTTGATGGCGCCCTTCCGGGTGATCCACAGGCTCTTGCCGTAGTGGTTCTCGCGCTGCGTGAAGTTGTGGTGAGCGTTGATCGTCCGTACGGCCTCGCCCTGGCCGACGACCTCGAACAGCGACGCCACCAGGACCTCGGCCATACGGGCGCGGGACGCCAGCGCGTACCGCTGGGCCCACAGCATGTCTTCGAGGTACGCGCCGAACTCCGGGGTGCCCTGCACGAGGTAGGCCAGGTCCGGGTCTTCGAGGGTGATGAAGTAGCGCCGCATCAGCTTCTTGGCCTCGCCGATGTGCTTGGTGGCCAGCTGGTTGCCGATGCCGCGGGATCCGGAGTGCAGCACCGTCCACACGCGGTCGCGCTCGTCCAGGCACACCTCGACGAAGTGGTTACCGGACCCGAGGGTGCCGAACTGGGCGAGTGTCGTGGTCTCCTGCTTGCCGGTGAGCGCGGTGTGGGGGAGGCCCACCGCGTGGAGCTCGGCGTCGATGCGCGGGTCAGCGTGGCCCTGGCCGACGCCGGCCGGGATCCGCTTCTCCACCAGCGGCATCAGCGGGGCCAGCGTGTCGGGCAGGTCCGCCGCGGTGAGGGTCGTCTCGGTGGCCACCATCCCGCAGCCGATATCGACGCCGACCGCTGACGGGATGATCGCGCCCTCGGTCGGGATGACGGAGCCGACCGTGGCGCCCATACCCACGTGCGCGTCGGCCATCAGCGCGACGTGACTCGGAACGAACGGCATGCGGGCGGCGCGAGCGGCCTGCTCGATGGTGCCGGACTCGATGTCGGAAGCCCACGACAGAAGACCCGGTGCTACCTGCTGCGGCATGAGGGGGCCGCCTTCCTGCTCGGTGATCTCGGCAGGCTACGACCGGCCACCGTTAGCCGCCACTGGCCCGAATTTCCCTGGGGCCTTTCCGTACGAGATCAAAACAGCGGCACGGGGTGTTCGCCGTCGTCGCCGAGCGGTGAGCCAGCGACGTCTCGAAGCCCGGCGACGGTGAGAGCGCCACCGCCAGGCAGATCACCGAGGAGTTTGCCGAGCAGGAGGCCAGCGCCAGCGGCGTCCCACAGGGCACGGTGGGGTTGTCCGCCGACGAGCTTGGTCACCTCGTCGGTCAGCTGGTAGCGGTCAAGAAGCGCGGTGAGGCTTCGCTTGCCCTCATGGACGCGTCTGGCGAGTTTCAGTGTGTCGATCAGGGCGGCCGGGCGGATGCCGGGGCAGCGCAGCGACAGCAGCCGCCAATCCACGTGCACGTTGTGGCCGACGATGTACGCCCCGTCCAGGAGGGCCGTCAGCTCCGGGGTGATGTGCTCCAGCGAAGGGGCGGAGGCGAGGACATCGTTGGTGAGGCCGGGCGGGGACCAGGGGCGGCGCGGGATGTGCCGCCCCGGGTTCACGATCGAGTCGTAGGCGCCCTGTACGTCCGGGCGCCCACCAGGCAGCGGAACTGCCCCGACTTCCAAGATCGCCTCATCTTCGCGGTCCTGGCTGCCGGTGCCCTCCAGGTCAAAGGCGACCAGGCGCGCAGCAGTCCATGGCTGGTTGTGCATGGTGCGTCTCTCCTGGTGGGTCAGTCGTCGTCGTAGCGGGCCGCGGCGATGAGCCGGTCTCGTGCCTCGTCGAGCTGCCGCTGCTCGTCAGGGCTCAGTACGTACCCTTGCAGAGCGCGGCCATGAGCGGCGTGGACATGCGGGTGAGCGACCTCCCACACCTGGTAGCCCAGCTCGTGCTGGAGGGCGTAGCGGCGCTGCTCACCCAGAGCGTGGGTGAGGACGTGGCCGTCCTCGACGAGGAACGGCGCGTCGATGTCGTAGCCGAAGGACTCCAGCGCGGCCCGGAACTCCTCCTCACTCGGCGCTTCCAGCGCTGCCCGGCACCGCCGGACCTGCTCCTCAGGGCAGATGTCGCAGATCTCCGGCACGCCCAGGTGCCCGTTGTAGTCGGCGACCTGCCACCCGTAGGTGACGCCACACGACGTCTTCCGGAACAGCGGGGTGGTGATACCCGAGGTGCGCCACGCCTGCACGACCTTCGCGTCCAGCTCGCCGGGCAGGACCTTGCGCCGCTGGAAGTCGTCTTCGTAGGGCACCTCCACTCCCAGCTCACGCAGGTAGGTGGCGTTTTCCTCCTTGTGGTAGTAGCCGGTGAACACGACCGCGTCCACGTGCCGGCCGACGTCCAGCACACCGGCCATGGTGTCGGCGTCGTCGTTCCAGCCGGGCACGATCGGCCGCCAGTACAAGATGACCTTCGTCCGCCGACGCAGGCGGGCCGCGGTGATGATGGAGTCCACCGTCGTGGTCGTCTTCGCGATCGGCTCGACCCGGGCGTCTCGGATCCCGGAGTAGGTGAACAGCAGCGTCACCCGCACGTTCCTGAGTGACTCCAGGACGTCCATGTCGGCCGCGGTGACGTGGAAGCGGGTGATGATGAGCACCAGATTGGTGAAGCCGCGCCGGTCCAGCTCCTCCAGCACGGCGAACGTGTGCGGCTTCACACCGGGCAGCATCGGGTCGGTCGCCTTGTTGAACAGCTGCAACGGCGTGGTGTGCGGCCGGAACGCCTCGTGTCCGACGAGCATCTCCACCGCCGCGGGGGTCGTGACGAGAAGCTGGGGGATCTTCACCTCGAAGTTCCCCCAGAAGTGGCGGACGCAGTACCCGCAGTCCAGCGGGCATCCGACGATGTGGTTCAGCGACAGTCCGGACTTGCGGTTGGTGATGATCTGAGCCATGTACGGGTCGAGGCCGGCCTGCTGTTTCGCAGGCATGACGCGAAGCGTCTTCGGGCCGATGGTCGGGGAGATGGACACGGGCTCTGCGGTCATCGTCGCTCCTGGGGGCGAAGAAGGTGATGGTGGTGGGGCCCGAACCACACCGCGAACTCCCGGGCGGCGCCGTGGGCGTCGTCGCTGGTGTGGACCAGGTTGTCGATGAACCTCCCTTCAGCGGCGGCGGCGGCGGTGGAGTCGATGCCGTAGTGGCCGCGGATCGTGTCGGGGGCGGCTTGGGCGGGGGCGTAGTGGCCCAGCAGTGCCCGGACCCGCTGCGGGGTGTCGTCGCTGTCACCTCGGCCGAGGGCGACCGTCACGGTGGCGCCGACGTAGTTGCGGCGCAGCTCGGCCACGACGTCGAACGGGAACCGGCCGCCGATTTCGATCATGTCGGCGTAGTGGGTGAGGATCTGCTGCTCGGTCACCGTGACCTGGCGGACGGCGGTGATCTCCACCTCACGGCCGATCCACGCCAGGATCGGCTCGACCAGGTTGCGGCGGGTCGCGTCGGGCTTGCACAGGATCACGGCCCATCGGCCCCACCCGCCCGCCGGCGTCACGGTGCGTCGGCCGTGGTGCGGTTGCGCCACCGGTGGGTGACCAGCCACCGGTATCCCGGGTCCAGGGCGTCGAGGATGTCGGGGGTGACGGGCCGGTCGGTGTGCTTGATCTGCCGGTGAGCCTCGAAGACCAGGAGGACCTGCTGCCAGTAGGGCGGCAGCCCGGTGGCTTCGATGGTGGCCGGGGTGTGGTGGACGGTGTTGGTTCGCAGCGCCTCCTCCTGCTCCAGCACTGTAAGCACCTCCCACCAGGAGGAGGGGGAGGGCATCATCGGCGGGGCGAAGACCGGCCGCTGGTAGCCGTCCTGGTGAGCCTCGGCCAGCAGGCGCCGCACCGCCTTGTAGTCGGGTTCGTTGACGTGCATCGACCCGACGTGATGGGTGTAGTGCCCGACCTGCACGCCCAGGAGGATGGCGGCGAACTCCTGCAGGAAGGTGAAGGCGTAGACGTCGGACACCATCCCCATGTAGGCGTCGTTGCCGCGCATGTAGGACGTCAGGTGCAGGCGGTTCTCACGCAGCAGGAACTGGGCGGCGATCGTGCACGACACGTCCGGGTTGGCCGGGTCGGCCAGCTCGTCGGGGCGGAAGAACCCCAGCACGGCCCGTTTGCTGTCGGGATCTTTGTGTAGCAGGTCCAGGACCCGATCCCACTGGGTGTGTCCGTCTCCGCCAGGGGTGAACAGGGCGCGGCCGTAGGCAGTGCCGGTGAGCGTTTGCCCGTCCGCCGAGTAGGTGCCCATCCCCGGCGCGTAGTAGCCGATCATGTCGAGGTCACATCGGCCGGACAGGTACCACAGGGCCTCGGCGAGGTTGTAGGCGATGTTCACCGGCCGGCGGGTGAGGAACGGCAGCCGGTCTCTGGGGTCGGTGATCCGATATGACACGTTCAGCAGTTCAGCGGAGGTGTTGCCTCGGGTGGCGATGCTGTGCTCGGGGCGGTTGGTGGTCGCGTCCAGCACAGCGATGTACGCGTCGTGGAAGGTGGGGAAGGTCGCGATGTCGAGCATGAGCATTCACCTCGATCATTTCTAACCCTCACTTTTCGTGCGGGTAGGCGGGCCGCCGCGTCTTCACGCGGCGCTTCGGCGTGGTGCCCCCTGGCTGCTCCCTCCCCTCGCCCGGGTGTGGCATAGAGGGATGGTGACGTGGGGTTCACCTACAGCCAGGGGGTGTTGTGCCCCGGTAGGGCGGCGGTCGGGCGAAGACCGTCCTCGGGGAAGGCTGGCCCTACCGGGAGCCTGTTACTGGGGCCGCTTGCGTCGAGTCGTGGTGAACAGCACGGCCAGGACCACCGCGTACAGCGCGATCCCCCCGGCGAGGACGGGCTTGGATACCGAGTCCGGAGAGGCCACCGTCCATCCGGCGAGAGCCAAGGTGAGGACGATGAAGAGCACGTTTCCGATGGTTTTAAGGCGCAACGGTGTCTCCGTAGGTGAATGGGAGGTCGAGCAGGAGGGGTTCAGCCCGCCAGGTGCGGCGCGGGCTGGAGGTCGTCGAGGCACACAAGAAGCTGGGTGGCCAAAGCCCGCCCGAGGCGGTCGTCGGACAGCGTCAGCTCGACCCCTTCCGCGAGGGGGAGAGCCAGCCCCCCAACGGGCACGTACAGGTTCGCCAGGACGCCGTAGGGCTTGTAACTGCCCACGGTGTAGGTGACCGCGGCCTTGCGAAGGTGGGGGCACTGCTCGATCGCTTCGGGGATGCAGTCCCGGCAGGTGGGTGGAGCGTTGGTGTATCCCTGGTCTGCTGACTTGCCGTCGTCGGAGAGCAGCCACGACCACCGCCCGGACTCCTGATCGCGTGCCGGCCTAGTGCATATTTGGCAGAGCCCGAGGTCGATGTACTGCCACTGACGGCGGGTGTGGACCTTGGGGAAGATGGGTCGGCCCCGCCGGTTCGTCTTCTGGCGAGCCCGCAGGACCCCATGGCCCCAGTCGCCTGGGCGAGGGCGTGCATGCCGCAGGCGCGGCCCGGTGGGGTGATTCACGAAGATGACGTGCTGCGGTAGGGCTTCGCCTTCGTGTGCGACGACGGCCGGGGCTCGAAGCTGCGTCGGTGCGGCGCCGGTCACTGCGGCTTCCTCTCCGGCCAGATCGTCCACCTGACCCGTGCGGCCAGGCACCCCAGCTCAAGGTCTCGGAACGTCGATTCGGTCACGTCAGCAGGGGCGCCCTCGGGGCTGCCCTTGCGTCGCGCCTCGAAAGTGCCGTCCGGGTTCTCTGTGACGTTGAACTCTGCTATCTCCGGCATCACGCCGCCTCTTTCGGCAGCGCCGTGAGAATCAGATCCACCACCGCGTGCGGCTGGTCGGCGTTCACCAGCTGGGCCGTGACGCCCACCGAAGGCAGGGAAACCACGTAGCAGTTGGAGCGGGTCCCCACGGTCACGGTCGCCACCTCCCAGCCCTCACGGCTGTGAGCGACAAGCTCGGGGGTGCGTCGCGTTCGCTGGGCCGGCGGCCACGGCACGCCGTCGTGAGCTATCTTCAGGGCGATCGTGTGGATGGCGAAGGTGTGAATTTCCTTCGCTTTCAGCAGTCGCTGCACGACGGCCAACGCCCTGTCGTGTCTCTCCGCCGTTGCGTCGCTGCACTCCTCGGGCGCCGTTTCCGGTGCATTCGCGGCGGACTTAGGGGAGCACGCAGTTTTGTTAGCCACTATGAGCCTCCAGCAATTTCCGTAACCCTTCAGGGTCGGAATGACGGAGCACATTTTCCTCATTTGCGGCATTGCTGTGCCGGGCACACCAATCGCCGTGACCGCCTTCTGGCGTGAAGTCCCGCCAAATGAGGTATTCGGGAAATTCAGCCTGCAGTATCTCGGCTGCGCTGGGCCCGAATATTAGGGTGGTGCGCTCGTCATCCACGAAGCCCAAAGTACGGAGAGAGGCCAGCGTGGTACAGCCACGGAGCGCCGTAGTTCGTCGGCGCCCCGCAATGAAGTACTACGTAGCGTGGTACCTCAGTCGGTCATGCCAAAGAAGTCAACGAGGGCTCTCTGGTCGGTGTTCAGCTTCCTTTTTGCCGTGCTGACGAGTTCTCTCGTCGCGTCGCGCCCGAGCTGCTGATAGCGCAGCCACTCCGGCGCCTCTTTTCTCAGCTTGGTCATGATCTCTGTTGCGCGAGACACATCACCAATTCGGGCGTTTGCGCGGGCCGCGTCCAGTAGTGCCCGGTTCCATGTGCTGGAGTCCGTCTTGCCGACTCCCTTCGGCAAAGCCTCGTGTAAGGCGACTGCCTTCCTGTGCTCACCCTCGATCATCGCGTTTTCCGTCTTGATGAGAGCCGCTGTCAGCGGGCCGAAGGACCGGCCGGCGCTCCGCTTGTGTTCGCGCCCCATCCGGGCACCGGCCATACCGGCCAGATTGGCGTACTCCTCTGCCTCGACCGGCTGGTTGTTGCGTATGGCGGCAGCCGAGGCCCGCGCCAGCAGCCATCCCCACGCTTCCAGCTCCTCCGGGGTGGCTCGACGCATGCCGGGTTCGATCATGTCGGCCGCGTGCAGGCACAGGTCCATGACCTCACGGAAACGCCCTTGCCGCATCATCGCCCATGCCTGGACGCTGATGGCGGCCCCGGCGAGCTGCATGTCGCCGATGGCCAGGGCATCGCGCTGAGCGCTCTGGATGGCGATCAGGGCCAGGTCGTGGGCGCGTACCTGGATGAGGTAGCGCGCCGCGAGGTTGGAGGCGTCGGAGCGGAGTCGCAGCGCGGCTGGCTGGGTGGGGTCGCCGTCCAGGCTGGTGACGTGGTGCCGGGCGGAGAGAATGAGCGACGGCAGGAGTGTGGCCAATTCGTCGTATCGGTTGCTGTGGTAGATCGCCCCGAGGGCGGACACGGCGGTTTCGAGTCGGGATAGAGAGATTTCGTCGGAGTCGGCGGTGCCGTACATCGGTTGACCGGCCAGATCCATTGCTGGGGCGATCGCTGCGCGGATGGGGGCCAGGACCATTTCGTTGGGCCCGTCGAGCATTGGCTCAGGGGGGCCGGGTTGCGCGAATGTCACGGTAACTACGCCCAGGGCAACCGCGAGGGCGTGATAGGTCTCCATGCGAGCAGTGCCGCCCTGTTCGATTTTCCGAACCACCGCGAGGCTGAGGTTGCTGGCGTGGGCCAGGTCCTCCTGTGTGAAGCCGCGGCTCATCCGAAGAGTGCGAATCTTATGGCCCAGATCGGCATACATGATAGCGTCGGCCATGGCCCTGTACCTCCTGAAGACTAGACATCCTCAGGCTAGACGTACAGGGCCTATTTTTGTCCAGGATTAGCCGCAAGTTATGCAGGGAAACAGCAGCATGCGGCGGCGGCTCAGCCGAGAGATAACGAATCGGGTCAAATCGGATTCGGTAAACGGACGGCCGTAAATAGGGCTTTGGCCTACTTATGCGGGCGGCGTCAGCGGCAGATCTTCTTCGAGAAGCTGGACCCGCAGCGGATTCGCGACGCACCGCTGCAGCGCGGTCCGGCGGCCGGCCTCGTCGCGCAGGACCCGCTCGACGGCCAGCACCCACGAGCCTTGGGACAGTTTCAGCTGGGCGGCTTCCTCTGTGCTGGCGATTTTCGCGCTGGTGCGCTGCCAGACGACAGCGACCGGGGGGGTTTCGTCGAAGGTCTCGTAGAGCCAGTACGTCTCTTCCAGGAGCACGGGCTGGTCAGCGATCGTGGCGCGCCGGGTGCGGTAGACGACGGTGTCGCTCGCGGCGATGTTCAGGGCGTGAGCGATGTCCGGCTCGGCGGGTTCTGGTCGAACCCCGGTGAGCACCACGAGGCCGTCGACGCCTGCGCGTCGGCAGGCCGCCTCCCAGAGGCCGAAGTCGTCGGCGGGGGAGATGCGCAGGGAGAGGTCCACGATGGCGGGCACCTCTTGGACGATCATGCCCCGGTTGGCGACGCGCCGGACGAGCTGTTCGTCCTTCAGGATCTCCATTGCCTTGGTGAAGGTCCCCTGACCCACTCCGCCGTATTGGGCGCGGAGGAGTTCGCTGTGGGGGAGTGGTTCGCCGGGAGGGTAGAAGCCGCTGCGGATCTTCTCGCGGAGATCGTCCGCGATCTCTTCGTAGCGCTTGCCAGGCACAGCGGCGTGCTCCTCTCGGGAAGACCTGATGCTAGTACGTGAAGATCAGCGGTTCTACCTGGGGTGTTGACAGGTGGCGTGCCGCTGCTGCACCATATCACCGCACCCCCTGTTATGATAAAAACAGGAGCTGATGATCCTTAAGGGATCGGTCTTCGCGCCAACGAAGAACCGCACCTACAACTACAAACGCAGCGGGCCCCGCCGGAGCGCCAACTCCGAACGAGGCCCTTGCACACAAGGTCTGCCCTCGCGAAAGGACAAACAGACCCGATGTACAGCCACATGGTGGCAGCGCGCCTGCGTGCTGTCACATCCAGTCCTGTCCTTATCGCCAAGCGCCTGCAGGAGCTCGACAAGATCGTGCTCACCCCGGCGGCGCTGTGCGTCCGCTCGTCCACGCCGGACGACTGGTACCCCATCACGAAGCTCGCGGACCGCTACGCGGCGGCTGCCGCCATCCAGTGCGAAGGCTGCCCTTTCACCTTCAGCGGCGACCTCGGGGGCGACCTCGGGCCGTGCCTGGAGCGGACGCTCCTCATGGAGCACGGCCGGCCGCGCCACCAGGTCGACGGCATCGCGGCGGGCACCACCCCGGAGGAGCGGATCGCGATCCGCTCGGCGGCGCCCGAGCCGGCCGAAGGTGTCGAGCTGGTCGAAGACGCCGAAGCGGTGGCGGCCTGATGTTCACGATCACGAGCCCGGAGCGCGAGCGCCGCCGCCTGCAGGCGGAGCAGGCGCGCATCGCCCGCGAGCAGCTGCGCGACCAGGCGCGGCTCGACAAGCAGCAGCGCCACGACGACGCCAAGGCCGAGCGTGAGCGCGCGGCCGAGCTGCGCGCCGAGCAGAAGAAGCGGCGGGGCCGGTCCCGCACCGAGCAGGACCGCAAGGACAGCGAGGACCGGTGGAAGCTCATCGGTGCCCGGTGGGCCGCGCGCGCGCAAGTCCTCGGCCGCCTGGCGGTCATGTCCGTCACCAACCTGGGCGTCAACCTCGTCGCTGTCGGCGGGCAGTACATGGTGTTCATCGCGCTCGGCGTACCGGCGTGGGCCGCGGCCACCGGCGCCGCGATCGTCGAGTCCGTCGCCGTCTACGTCTCCTGGCACGCGCACGTCGCGCTGCGAGAGGGGGATGCGGCGTGGGGCCTGCGCATGAGGTCGTACCTGATCGGTGCGGCAGCTGCCTGGCTGAGCTACACGCACGTGCCGGAGACGCCGGAGCTGTTCGCCGCCTGCTCGCTCATCTCCCCGTGGCTGTGGGCGATGCACTCGCGGCACCTGCACCGCCAAGACCTGCGCGAGGCCGGCCTGATCGACCCGAGAGCGCCGAAGTTCTCCCCGCTGCGGTGGGCGCTGCACACCAAGGAGACGTTCGCGGCGTTCCGCTGGGCCGTGGGCGAGGGCGTGCAGTCGCCTCAGGTCGCGGTGTCGGTGGTGCGAGAGCGCCGCGCCGTCCGCATGACGTGGGAATCGGTCGAGGACACCAAGGCGGCGGTGATCGCAGCGCAGCGCGCCACGGTCCAGCTGACCCTGACGCACATGGCCGCGCTGACGGAGGAGCTGTACGGCGCGGACCCGGACGCCGTCCAGGCGAAGGCGAACGCTGAGCGGTTCATCAACCGGGTCGGCGCCGGTCTCGTCCCGCGCTACGTCCCGCAGCTCGTCCCCGCCCTGGAGGCCGGGGACGGCGGCGGACCGTCCGCCACGAACGGCGCGGACGATCCGCACACGAAGTGGTGGATGAGGATGTTCCGCCTGCCGGGGACGGACGCGGACCAGGCGGACGAACAGGGCGCCGAGAAGGAGGCGGACGAGCAGACGGAGGACGCGGACGAGAAGCCCCGCCCGGCGGCGGACGAAGGCGCGGACGAGAAGCCCAAGCCGAAGGCGGACGAGAAGCCCGCTTCGCGCGGACGGCGAACGGGCGGACGGCGGACGAACCCGCGGACCGTCCGCGTCAGCAAGGGCGGACCGTCCACGCGGACGAGCAAGCCGTCCGCAGCTCCGGAAAGCGTGGACGACCTGATGCCGCTCGGCTTGCGCGTCGCGGACGAACTCGCGAAGAACTCCGTCCGGCTGACCCGCGACAACCTCCGCGCGGCAGTCCAGGCGACCGGACAGCCCATCTCCAACGACCGCACCGGAGCGCTGCTGAAGCGGCTCCGCGCCGAGGCCCCGTCCGCCCGGACGGGCGCGGACGAAAGCCGTCCGTCCGCGCGGACCGTCCGCGCCGCCAACGGCGGACCGTCCGCCGCTCGCATCGAGGCGCACGAGCGGATCGTCCGCGCGGACGAGACGCACACCGACACCCCCGGAGAGACGACATGAGCCCCGCCGACGCCATCAACGAGCGCAGCCTCTTCATCCAGATGTGGGACTACGGCACCAACGAGGCCGTCGACGCCTGGCTCATCTACCGGCCGGCTGACCCGCACTTCGTCCGCATCCCGATGACCGGCTCGGCGGCGGCGCTGGACGTTCCCCGCGCCGTGCTGCAGCAGGGCACGGAGCGGGAAGCGGTCTGCGCGGATCTGCTGGCCTTCCCGTCGATGGACGAGGAATGGGTGCTGTGGTCGGTCCAGGTCGGCGGCCTGCGGGGGAGGACGTTCCGCGTCTCCCGCGACCTGCTCGGTCGGCACCTGGCCGCCATGTACGAGCTGGTTCCGCTCGGCGCGGAGAACGACCGGAACGACTGGGACAACGCCCTGAAGGTCCTGCTTCAGTCGCCGTGAAATTCACTGTCCGTGACCAGATCCCGGTGGCGATTCACCTGCCCGAGACGACCGACCAGGCCCGATTCGAGGCCTCAACGCGCGGCTGTACGCGCAGCGCGCATGCGCGTAGCGCGGGCGCGCGCGAGGCCACCATAACCGATGTCACAGTCAGTAGCCAAAGCCGGGGGCGTGCTTGTCCAGAAAGTCCCGTGCTCAGCAGCGGAGAGAAGACCGCGAAACCAGGTACAGCGCCGCCATCGCGAAGGCACGAACAGGCAGGGAGAAGGCCGAAGCGTCCTGGGATTGGGTGCGCGCCGAAATGGCCGCCCTCGCGAAGGACGACCCCGCCAAAGCTGACCAGGGGTGGCAGTCCATCGCCGCTGATTTAGAACAGATCGCCCGCGACACCGTGAAGGAGGCAAACCGTGCGCCGCATGACATCCCCGTTCGCTCTCGCTGATGACGTCGAGCAGGAGACGGCCACCGTCTCCGAGCAGCTCGCCGAGGTCGTGCAGCTGCGCAGCGACCCCACGGTGGCCACGGCCACACCGGTTCGCCCTGCAGGGCTGCTCGCTCGGGCGGCTCACGCGAGCACCACAGCGCTCCGCCGGGTGGTCGACGCCGCCGGCCGGGGTTACGCGGACGTGCTGGGTGAGCGTCTGCCGTCGCTGGCCGAGCTGGTCGAGCAGTACAAGGCCGTGCCGTCCGTGCCGCGTGAAATCGGCGCGCTGTTCTGGGCGTACCGGGCGTATGGCGGGGTCGCGGTGCCGCTCACAGCCGCCGCGCACACCCTGCTGTGGCTGATCTGGTACCCCTCGCGCCTCGTCGAGTCGCCGCCGGCCCGGCTGCCGTCGCTCGTCGAGCTCGTCGACCAGTACGGTTCGGCGCCCCTCGACTCGGCGGTGCTTCGCGGCCTCTACCGCGCGTACGGGTTCGGCCTCGTCGTCCCGGTCAACGCCGTGGTGCAGCCGCTGCTGTGGATCCTCCGCTACCCCGCGCGGCTGTCCGTGGCCACCGCGCACACCCTCGTCGCCCTTCTGCTGTTCCTCATCTGAGAGAGGTCCCCTCATGCTCGTTGCCATCCTCGGAGGGCTCGCCTACACCGCCGTCCTGATCTGCCTGGCCCTGCCGCTGCGCAGGTGGGATGTCGACAAGCTCGTCGCCGGGCTGCTCATCGCCGCCGGGCTCGGCCCGGTGTTCCTCATCGTGTGGGCGGTCGACCTGGTGACCAACGACACGGCGACCATCGCCATCGGTGTGGTCGCGCTGTGCCTGCTGCTGTGGGTGGGCATCCACTACATCCGTGACGCCAAGGACGGCAAGGTCGACAAGCCGCTACGCGGCGTCGCACTTCTCCCGCTGCTCACCGTTGTGATCATGACGGCGACGGTGACGTTCACCTTCCTGGCTGAGCAGGCCGAGCGCGGCACCGACGCGATCATGTCGCAGGTGAACTGATGATCATCTCCTTCCTGCTGCTGGCCGCGCTGGTCGCGCTCATCGGCGCCATGATCTTCCGGAAGGACGCCCGCGTCGCCGTCAGCGGCGCGTGGCGGTCCGGAAGCCGACAGGCCGCCCAGGAGTTCCGCGCGGGCTACAGCGCGACCCGCAGGCGCTACACGCAGGCGCAGACGTACCTGCGGCGCGACAGCCCAGGGTGGAAAGACCCCCGCCGCTGGATGGCCGCGCTGCTCAAGACCTGCGGATGGGGCGCGGTCGCGGTAGGCGGCACCGCGTACGGCGGATACCGCACGGTCGTCGCGGCCAAGCGGGTCGGCCTCACCACCTGGCGAGGTGGCCGCGACAGCTACCGGGCCTACAAGAACGCCCAGCCGTTCGAGGTCGAGGTCGTCGAAGACCCGAACGTCGAGGTGGTCACCGAGCCGGCCCGGGACGACGAGCCCGCCGAGCCCCCGCCTGAACCTCAGCCCACCCCGGAGCCCGACCCGGCTCCGGATCCCAGCCCCCAGACCGAACCTGAACCGCAATCACAGGAGGACCCCGACATGGCATTCAACGGCGAAGCGAGCGGCCTGGCCAGCCTGCGCAGCCTCTTCGAGGGCGCGGCCGAGACCGCCGAGCAGGACGTCGTCGCGATCGACGGCATCCAGGCCGACCAGCTCAGCAAGCTCGCCGACAGCGGCGACGTCCTCACCAAAATCGGCGAGGTGTCCGAGACGGCCGGCCTGTACGCCCAGCAGCTCAGGGCCGTGATCGACGCGATCGACGAGCTGACCAACGGCTGACGGTTCGAGTCGCCGCCCGCCCCGCAGCACCAGGGCCGGGCGGGCGGCGGCTCAATCCGCCAACCTCCCCGCCTCCCCTCGACGAGGAAGAAGCACACGGTGCCCACCAAGCAGGACAAGTCCACCGCGCCGCCCACGCCGGCCGACGACAACCAGGCCCGCAAGGTCGCGGTCCGCAAGATCGCGTGGCGGCAGCGCCGCGCCGTCGCCAACCTGCTCCCGCTCGCGTGGATCGTCGGCCTGCAGAGCATCGCCGTGGTGATCTCGGTGGCCGCCGTGGTGCCCGGGGCGAAGCTCGGCGCGGTGCTCGCCGTCATCGCTTCGGTGCTGATCTGGTTGGAGCGCCGCGGCGGCAGCCCGTACTCGGCCGCGATCGTCGCCGGGGTGCTGTGGCTGATCCCCGCGTACCTGTGGGGGCCGTTCGGCTGGACGGCGCTGACGCTGTGGCTCGTTGGGCCGCTCGTCTCCGCGCCGTTCCTGCGTGACCACCAGACCCGGTTCCGGCACCGGCCCGAGCCGGTACAGGCCGCGGTCGTCGCCGAGGAGCCGAAGCCTGAGCTGGAGGCCGGGCCTGCACCGGAGCAGGTCAGGTACGAAGAGCGCGTCATTCCCAACAACCTGGTGTTCGCCGGTACCCGCCTGGACAAGCCGGAGCCGGTCGCGGGCGGGTTCACCGCGCGGATCATCGGCGAGCCCGGCAAGACGGAGCTGTCGAAGCTCCAGACCGGCACGGGGACGATCGCCTCGGCGTGGCGGGGCCGCCCGGATCAGGTGACGATCGAGGAGACCTCGGACGGCGACAACTCGCAAGCTCTGCTGACGGTCATCACCCGCGGCGACAACCTGCAGCGGGCCCGGTACCTCGAAGAGGATGGCGCCGCGATCGACGTGGCGACGGGCATCGCCCGCATCGGGTACTTCAACGACCTCCGGCCTGCTCACTGGTCATGGTGGACGACGTCCGGCGGCGCGCAGATGGGATGCAACTGCGGCACCACCGGCAGCGGGAAGTCCGGGTTCGGCAACTTGAAGATCTGCCTCGCCCACGACTGCCCGGTCATCGTGACCGTGCTGCTCGACGCGCAGGACGGCAGCTCACAACCGGACTGGAACGGCAAGACGCACCGCTACGCCGAGGGCGTCGAGAACGTGTTCGGCGAAGTGCAGGCCTTGGACTACGTGGCCAAGCGGCGCGCCCACTACATCTCGCACGCCCAGTGGTCAGACAGCCGGGGACGCGAGCGCGTCGGTAAGTCGTACCTGGTGCCCGGTGACCCTGACCTCGGCGGGATGGTCCTGATCTACACCCTCGTCGAGGAGGCGCCGCTGCTGTTCCAGGACGAGGTGTTCGGCCCCCGGGCGATCAAGCTGCTGGGGCCGGGGGCGAAGACCTACCGCAAGCCGGGCATCGGCCTGGACATCTTCACGCAGAACCTCGACTTGGGCGAGCTGGGCCGGAGCCGGTCGTTCCGCGCGAACATCGCTGGGGGCGGCAGCATCGCCGCGTTCCGTACGGGCGCCTCGACCGATCACAAGATGGTGGGCCTGGCCAACGACCCGTCGAAGCTGCCCGAGTACTTCCCGAACGGCGACAAGACTCACGGCCTGGGCTACCTGCGCGGCCTGGACCGCCGCCAGGCGACCATGCGCCCGCTGATCCCGCGCGATCAGTTCGAGATCGCGTCCCGTCCGGCGGCCGGCCGCTTCGACGAGGTGACCCTGGGCTTCTACGACGAGTACGCCGCCACGCTCAAGGGCGGCCGGAAGGCGTCCGCGCCGAAGGCCGCCCCCGCGCGGGCCACGTCGGGCGACGTGCAGGCCGCCTTGGAGGAAGTGCTCGCCGCCGCAGACGGGCCGCTGGATCTCGGGTCGATCGTCGCGGCCTGCGGCCAGCGGATCCAGGGTTGTTCGCTCGGTGAGATCAAGGCCGGGCTCGCGGCGCTGGAGTCCGCCGAGCTGGCGTGGCGCACCGGGACCACCTACGCCTACGTCGACCAAGGGAGGTGATGCGCCGACCGCACTCGTGACCGATGTTCATCGCCCTGGGCCGCCGAACCCGACCAAGAGAAGGACGGCCCAGGGCTCCTCAAAGAGGAGATACCACCATGGCACCAAAGCCCAAGATCACGAAAGAGATCGGGCCGTGGCCCGGCGAGGAGCGCCCTGCCCAGTGGCGAGAGCCGCAGAGCGTCCGCGACGCCTACGACATGACCCTCGCTCGCGAAAGAAGCCCGATCATGACCCGCGTCCGCTCCGCCGTCCTCGTCCTCGTCCTGACCCTCATCTTGCCGCTCACCGCGTGCGGCGACCCCTTCGCCGAGTCGTTCGGTGAGAAGGCGCCCGAACCGCCCGCCTGCTCCGCAGGGGTGACCTCACCATCGCCCGGTCCTGATCCGGTTCCGGCCGACTCGTACATCCCCGGCGACGCCCCCTGTTGACGAAGGAGAACTGTGATCATCAACGGTGACCGAGACGTCGAGGTCAGCGGCCCGCCGCTGGTCATCGTCATCGACGGCGAGAAGTTCGAGGCTCGCGCTCTGCAGCGGATCATCGCGCTGCGCTGGGCCATGGAGCAGTGCGGGCCCGCGGCCACCGTGGAGGCCGTGCTCAGAGCGGCCCTTCTGTTCGAGAAGCACCTGAGGTAATCCGCTGTTGTCCCGCCCGGCGGCCCCGGGCGGGACAACGCCCTGTTTGAAGAAAGGACAGTTCAATGGCCGTTTTCGCTGAGAACTCCGCCCCGTCCCAGACAGCTGTCCGCTTCTGGGCGCGGGTGTCGTGCGCGCTGGTCATCCCTGCGTGGCTGTCGGCCGTGCAGGTCGCTGCGCTCGTGCTCGACGTGGCGGGGCGTCAGGGGCGCCTGGTGATCCCTGTGGTCGTCATGGTGGTCTGCGCGGCCCTGTGGTGGCTGGAGCGGCTCGGAGGCAGCGCGGTGGGTGTGGCGATGACCGGAGGCGTGGCGTGGCTCCTGGCGTCCGTGAGCTGGGGTCAGCTCGGGGCGACGGTACTGATCGCGCTGAGCCTCGGCCTGCTCGCGACGCTGACGTGGAGCGCAACGCTCACGAAGTGATCGCCGAAGCGCCTCAGGCAACGCGCACATTGGAGAGATCTTCGGGGGGTTGCCGAGGCTTGGCGATACTTGCCGACGATTGCCGTTACGCACCTGACGCACTATTATTCACCTAATGCGTCATATGCGTCTGATGCGTCAGAGCGGGTAGGTCTGATCACCTATGAGATGAATAGGGGCTTTGCCCGAATTCATGGTGACGGCTGTTTCCCGGACTGAAGACCCTGAGGAGGGATCGGTGGCGGAAAAACACCTGACGCCGGGTGATCTTGCGCTACGGGTGGGCGTGCCCCTCGGCACGGTCTACCAGTGGAATTCGCGCGGTGGTGGCCCGCGCTTCATGAAAATTGGCAAGTACGTCCGTTACAAGATGGCGGATGTCACTGCGTGGGAAGAGTCCCAGTACGTGGATCAGGCGACTGGGTGACTTGGTGATGTTGGGCGGGTCGCTTCCAAGGGGATTTCACTGTGTGTGACCGGCGACTTCGCGGGCCTGGCGCGGCCGGTCGGCGTTTGATCTTGCTTCTAGTTCTGCCCCAGTTCTGCTAGAGGGCGGCTACCAATGGCAAATGATCACAAGTAACAACAAGAGATTTCCCAGCTCAGAGGGACAATGGCGACGAAGCCGCAGGGTAGCGAACTTCGTCGCCAAGATCCTGGAGATCGGCGAGGGCACCAGCGAGGTCCAGCGGATGCTCATCGCCAGAGAGCTCGGCCTGAGCGGCCTCTGACCCGCGGACACCTGGGACGGGGGAGGGCCGGTCCGGATGAAGGCCCTCCTTTCGCGCGGTGGCGAACCGCTCGCGCCGGCGAGGGTCTTTCCCCGGTACGGGCGGGGCGGCGGGGGCGGCCCGGTGCCTGGGGTCCCCTACCCGCAGTTGCCGAAGGCTTTGCGGCCGCCGGTCGCCTCGGCATAGTCCAGGCGGGTGTCCCGGGTGCTGCCCCAGTACGAGACGCACTTGCCTCGGGCCTTCACCTTGACCGGCCCGGCGTAGTACTTGAACTTGCCCGCGTCGGTCTTCGGCTTGCCGCCCCGCACCGTCAGGGTGGCGGTGGTGTAGGTGGCGGTCCGGTAGAAGGCGGTCTTGATGCTGACCACGCAGTTGTAACCGGTGCTGCGGTTGTACATGAGGTAGACGTGGCCGAAGGTGTCGCGTCCGGACTTGAGGGGACGGACGCCGTCCTTCACCCGGGTGAACCCCGCCCCGCAGACGCGCTCGGGAGTGTAGGGGGCGGAGGCCGCGTACGCGGTGTATGCCGGGTTCGCCGCGAGAACACCGGCGGCCAGGGCCGTCACGGCGACCATCTTCGGAACCGACCTGATCACTTGTCTACCCTTCGACGGTGGGCCGCGGCGCGTGCCGCGGCGGATCAACCTATTGATCTTGGCTCATATCCCTGCTTTCCGGCAACGGGCACCGGGACGCCGGTCGCGCGGGAGCCGGGGCTCTCCGGCCCCGGCCTTGCGACCGGGGCACGACTCCTCGCGGGTGTCGCCACCGATCCTCCGCGCCCGGCGCGCCCGGTGTGCCGTACGCGGGGAAACCGGCCCGGCATCGGGTCGTCGCCCTGCCTTCCCCCCGCCTCCCGTCCCGCCGATACCGGCTGAGGCGGTCGTGCGGAAGAGCGGCCCGGCCCCCGTGAGGGGCCGGGCCGCCCGGCCGGGCCGGGGTGTCAGTGCGAGGGGATCGTCGCGGTGAAGCCGCGGCCCGCGAAGGTGCCGGAGACGGCGGTGTCGTCCTGGGCCAGGAACGCCTTCCACGACAGCTCCAGCGCGTGCGAGCCGCCACCGTCGTCGCCGCCGGTGACGGTCAGCCGGGCCGTGGCACCGCTGCCCAGCCGGACCTCGCCGTTCACCGTGAGGTCGCCGACGAAGCGGACGTCCCGCAGCCGGACGGTGCCGGCCTTGTCGTCGTACGTCAGCCGGCCACCGCGCAGGCCCTCCTGCGTGGCCGGCGACCAGGGCGGGGTCCCGTGGGGGTTGCGCCTGGCGGTCGCGTCGGCGACGGTGGCGAAGGCGGCGGCGAGGACACGCCGCTCCTTCGCGGCCAGGCCGGTGCCCCGTGCCGGGGGCACCTGCGCCACGGTCCGGGGGAAGGAGCCGAGGGCGCGGTAGTTCGCGTCGTCGCAGCGGGGCCGGTCGTCGTAGGCGGCCGGATCGGTGAGGAAGGCACGCATCGCGCCGCGGACGCACTCGTTCACCCCGACGCCGGTGGTGAGGTTGTGGCCGGCGAAGCGTACCCGGGAGAAGGTGGAGTCCGGGAAGCGCCGGGTCACCGCGGCCGCCTCCGCCGGGGTGGTCGAGTCGAAGTCCCCTCCCAGGGCCAGGACAGGCACCTGAGGGTGTTCCGCGCCCGGCGGCACGGGCGGGCTGACGCGGGGAGCCGGCCAGTCGACGCAGATGTCCTGCATGCCGAGTATCGGCCTTCCCGGAGTCGGTCCGGCCAGGTCGGTCACGTCGAACGGCCGAAACGGGCGTTCCCTGTCGTAGTAGCGGGTCAGCCGCCGCCACCGCTCGTCGGCCGGGGCGGTGCGCTCGAACGGGAAGGCGGTGTCGGCGCACACGTAGGAGAGCAGGCCCGCCAGCTCCGGCGCGCGCAGCGGCTGGCCCGGCGCTTCGTCGACCACCCGCGTGAGACGGCGCAGCGGGTGCGGGTCGCCGTCCAGGTAGGCGGCGACCGCCGCGCTCGCCTCGCGGCCGATCATGGGTAGGTAGAGACTGTCCGGCAGCTTCGCGAGGGACGAGAGCCGCAGTTCAGGATCGGGATGGGCGCGCAGGTGCCGTACCAGGCCGGAAAGAAGGTCGGAGGGATCACCCGGCAGGCGGCGGCAGGCGCGTGAGGGGGCGCAGGCCACGTCGAGCAGGTCGGCGCGGGACCGGATCCGCGCGGCCACGTAGCCGTCCTCGCCCGTGGGCACCACGCTGTCGAGCAGCACGCCGGAGAGGGTGCCCGGGTGGCGGGTGGCGTACGCCTCGGCGAACAAGGTTCCGTATGAGATGCCGTAGAACGTCACCTTCGGCACGCCCAGGGCGTCGCGGACGGCGTTCATGTCGGTGACGGCCTGGTCGGCGGTGAAGAACCGGCTACGAGGACCGAGGTGGGCGGCGCAGGCCTTGACGGTCTCCCGGACCGCCAGGTCGAGCCCCGGGCAGAGCAGCGGGGCGGGCTTCCCCAGCCCGCGCGGCTCGACCACCAGGAGGTTCTGCCGGTCGAGCACCGGTCCCAGGGCCTCGGCCAGGGCCGGCACCGCGGGGAGTGCCGACAGCGGGCCGCCCGGATTGGCCAGCACGGTCCCGGAGGCCGGGCGGGAGGTGTCCTTCCTGGGCAGCCAGGCGAACGCCACCGTGATCCGCTCCGAGGCCGGGTCGCCCCAGTCGAGCGGAACCCGTATCTCCCCGTCGCAGCGGGTCTTCGCGGCGGCGCACGGATGCCGGAACCCGCCCGCGGCCCTCCCCGCCTCTCCGGTCGGCTCCCCGGTCGCGGTTCGCGCTGCGGCGGAGGGCGTGTCGTGGCCGCGGGCGGCGGCGTTCGGGGCGGTGAGGAGCGAGAGGAGAACCGTCCCGCAGGTTCCCGCCGTGACGAGCGCCGTCGCGGCCCGGCGTGTGATGGATCGCTGGTCTGCGTTCATGTTTCCAGGCTCGTCCACGACCGGGCCCCGTCCCTCACCACCGGGAACGGTTTCCCGCCTGGGAACCGGGCACCGGTCGCGCCCCCGTCTGGGAGTACGGTCCCAGACGGGGACGAGGAGCCGGGCGGTGCCCGGGAGGGGCAGCCGGTGTGTTCGAGAGGCGGCACCCCGGTCGTGGCGAGCAGCCCGAACGCGGCAGGGATGCCGGAGGGAGCGGCCGGTGTGCCTGGGAGGGGGTGGCCGGCGTCGCCTGCGGCGTGGCAGTGCCCGGGGGAGGCGCCGCAGAGGTCAGCCGGTGGTGCCCGGGGTGACGAAGCCCGCCTCGTAGGCGACGACCACGGCCTGGGCGCGGTCGCGGACGCCGAGTTTGGCGAACAGGCTGGTCACGTGGTTCTTCACGGTGGAGGCCGCCACGTCGAGCGTTTCGGCGATCTCCGGGTTCGACCGCCCGCGCGCGATGAGGACCAGCACCTCCCGCTCGCGGTCGGTCAGACCGGCGAGTTCGGGCGGCATCGTCGCGGGCCGGGGCCGTACGGCGCGGACGAAGGTGCCGATCAGCCGGGTCAGCAGCCGCGGCGCGACGACCGAGTCGCCGCGGTGCACCACCCGCACCCCCTCCAGCAGTTCCTCGGGGGAGACGTCCTTGGGCAGGAAGCCCGAGGCCCCGGCGCGCAGGGCGTCGACGACGTACTCGTCCAGGTCGAAGGTGCTCAGCGCGAGCACGCGCACGCCGGGCAGCTCGGCGGTGATCCGCCCGGTGGCGGTGACGCCGTCGGCCTCCGGCATGTGCAGGTCCATCAGCACCACGTCGGGCAGCAGGTCGCGGGCGAGGGCGAGCGCCTCCTCGCCGTCGCCCGCCTCTCCCACCACGGAGAGGTCGTCCTGGGCGTTCAGGATCATCCGGAAGCCGGAGCGCACCAGCGCGTGGTCGTCGACGACCAGCACCCTGATCATGTCTCCCCCTCCCGTTCGGCGGGTTCCCGTCCGGGTTCTTCCTGTACGGTCGCTTCCCGTTCCGCCGCCTCCCGCTCGATCGGCCTGCTCGCGGCCGGGGGGCGGCCGGCCGCTTCCCGGCCGGCCGGGCCTTCGCCGGCGTCTCGCCGTCCGTCCGTCCCCAGCACGGGGAGAGGCAACCGCGCGTGGACCCGGAAGCCCCCGCCCGGCAGGGGGCCCGTCTCCAGCCGCCCACCGCAGAGTGCCACACGTTCGGCCATGCCGCCCAGCCCGAAACCTCCACCGGAGTGGCCTTCGTACCTCTTCCCGGCAGCGGCCGTCCCGGGTCCGTCGTCGATCACCTCCACCTCGACCGCGGCGGGCTCGTACCCGACCCGCACCCTCACCGGGACGTTCCCGGCGTGCTTGCGCGCGTTGGTCAGCGCCTCCTGGACGATGCGGTAGATGGCGTGGTCGACCGCGGCGGGCAGCCTGCCGGAGGTGCCGGTCACCTCCAGGGAGGCGGGCTGATCCGCCTCGCGGGCCCGGCCGACCAGCGAGGGCAGGGCCGCGGCCCTGCGGGCGGGAGAGCCCGTCCCGCCGGGAGAACCGGGTCCATCGGGAGAGCCCGTCCCGCCGGGAGAACCGGTTCCATCGGGAGAGCCCGGTCCACCGGGAGGACCCGCCTTCCCGGGGAGGCCAATTCCCGCGCCGGTGGGGGAGCCGCCGTCCACGGGGGCGGCCCCCGGGCCGGCCGGGTCGTCCACCCGGTCGGCGCGCAGCACGTGAAGCAACTGCCGCATCTCCGCCATCGCCTCCCGCCCGGCGCGCTCGGCGCTGAGCAGGGCGGCCTCGGCCCCGCCAGGATCGCGGGCCATGGTCGTGCGCGCCGCCCCCATCAGGACCTGCATCGTGCTGATGTTGTGGGCGACCACGTCGTGCAGCTCGCGGGAGATGTGGCGGCGCTCGGCCCGTACGATCTCCTCGGCGAGTTCGGCCTGCCTCCTGCGGGCGGTCTCCCGGCGCAGCCGCACCAGCCTGCCCAGCCCGACGAGCAGCAGCGGGACGAACACCCCGAGGGAGCCGGAGTCCTGGCGTTCGGTCCCGGTGGCGAGCTGGACGGCCGTCGACACCGCCGGGTAGAACAGGCCCACCGCCACGGCCGCGACCCAGGCACGGCGGGCCGCGCCGTGGCTGCCCGCCGCGTACAGGGCGAGCATCGCCTGCAGGCCGTACCCCTGCCAGCCCGTCGACACGACGATCACGCAGTCGCAGACCACGGTGACGGCCACGACGGTGATCGGCCGGCGCCGCCACCACACCAGGGCCGCCGACGAGACGGTGAAGAACGCGAACGCCAGGACGGACATCCCCTGGGGGGAGAACCTGTCCTGCAGGACGGCCAGGGTGACGTACACCGCCCACACGCCCAGCGCGAGAAGCACGTCGGCGACGCGTGAACGGCTCGCCGCGGGCCATCTCCCCCTGAGCGCCGAGAGCCTGCCCGCGAACCACGCTCCCGTCCTCGCCCCCACTGCCTTGAGCGTGTCCCGCGCCATGCCGGACACGGTTCGTGTCGCCTCGGGAATCCTCACCGTCGCGGTCGTCCGCGGCGCGGCCACGTCCGGAACCGGGCCGGGTGGCCCGCGGAAGGAGGGATGAATCCGGCGCCCGACCGATCGGGGGCGTCGCGAGGGTGGGGGAAGGTCTCAGATGCCCGGGCCATAGGGAACCAGGGTTCCAGACCACGGGCCTCCAGGCCATGGCCTCCGGGACGGGCCTGGGGTAGTGAAACTTTCAACGCACGCCAGGGGCGTTCGCACAGGTCAGCGTGTAACGGTGTGAGGCGGCGCCTGTGCCCACTACGTCGGAGAGGGGTGCGGCACATATGGTGGGAGCGCTCCCATGCCTCCCTCGAAGGAGCCGTCCCATGCCAAGAAGGTCGATCCTGGCCACGCTCTGCGCGGCTCTGGTGATCGCGTCAGGTGCCGCGGTCGCCGTCGCCTCCGGCGCGTCCGCCGCCGACTCCCCGTTCTACGTCGATCCTGAGACCGGTGCCGCCAAGTGGGTCGCGGCCAACCCCGGAGACTCCAGGGCGCCGGTCATCCGCGACCGGATCGCCGCCGTGCCGCAGGCCCGCTGGTTCACCACCACCAACACCTCCACCGTGCGCGGGCAGGTGTCGGCGTTCGTCGGAGCGGCGCAGGGAGCGGGCAAGATCCCCATCCTCGTCGTCTACAACATCCCCAACCGCGACTGCAGCGGCGCGAGCACGGGTGGCGCGCCCAACCACACGGCCTACCGGCAGTGGGTCGACGAGGTGGCCGCCGGTCTCCAGGGACGCCCGGCGTCGATCATCCTGGAGCCCGACGTGCTCCCGATCATGACCAACTGCATGAACTCCTCCCAGCAGCAGGAGACCAACGCCTCCATGGCGTACGCGGGCAAGAAGTTGAAGTCCGCCTCGTCCTCGGCGAAGGTCTACTTCGACATCGGGCACTCGGGATGGCTGTCGCCGTCTGAGGCTGCCAACCGCCTGAGGGCCGCGGACGTGGCGAACAGCGCTGACGGCATCTCCGTGAACGTCTCCAACTACCGGTGGAGCTCCACCGAGATCGCGTATGCCAAGAACATCATCTCCGCCACCGGGGTCTCCCGGCTCCGCGCGGTGATCGACACCAGCCGCAACGGCAACGGCCCGCAGGGCAGCGAGTGGTGCGACCCGCCAGGTCGCGCGATCGGCACGCCGAGCACCAACGCCACCGGGGACTCGATGATCGACGCCTTCCTGTGGATCAAGCTGCCGGGCGAGGCCGACGGCTGCATCGCCGGGGCCGGGCAGTTCGTCCCGCAGCGCGCCTACGACCTGGCCATGGCGGCCCCGCCCGTCACCCCGAATCCCACGCCCACCCCGACGCCCACGCCCACCGTGACCCCGACCCCGACCCCGACCCCGACGCCGGGCGTGGGCAGGGCCTGCACGGCCGCCTACAAGCTGGTCGGCTCCTGGCAGGGCGGTTTCCAGGCCGAGGTGACCGTGCGGAGCTCCGGCACCGCGGCCGTCGCGGGCTGGACGGTGAGCTGGTCCTTCCCCAACGGCCAGAGCATCACCCAGCTCTGGAACGGGCAGCACACCCAGAGCGGCGCGAGCGTCTCGGTGCGGAACGTGTCGCACAACGGCAACCTCTCCCCGGGCGCCTCGGCGTCCTTCGGGTTCACCGGTAACTGGTCGGGGAGCAACGGTGCGCCCTCCTCGGTCAGCTGCACCGCCGCCTGACCCGGTGGTGCGGCCGTGATCCGGTACGGCTCGCGCGGTATGCCCCCCGCGCGAGCCGTACCGGATTCTCCCGTCTTCGCCGCGGTTCCGTGGCCGAAAGGGAGAACCGCTCCCTCGGGTTCGTTCCGCGCGTTACCCTGGGCTTTTGCCCGGGCGGTGGGTGCGCAGCGGGCCCGCCGGTGCCGCCTTCATGGCCGCGGTGGCCTTCGTCATGATCTGCCGCATGGTCTCGACCTCCTCGGGGGTGAGCCGGTCGATCAGGAAGGCGCGCACGACGGCCACGTGCCCCGGCGCGGTCCGCTCCAGGCAGCGCACGCCCTCCTCGGTGAGCACGGCCAGCACGCCCCGCTCGTCCGACGGGCATGCCGCCCGCGTGACGAGCCCCCTCCGCTCCAGCTGCCCGATCTGGTAGGTGAGGCCGCTTTTCGAAACGATCAGCCGGTTGGCCAGCTCGGTCATCCGCATCTGCCCGCCGGACTGCTGGGAGAGTTTCGCCAGGATCTCGTACTGGGCGTGAGTCAGGTCCGAGTCGGCTTTCAACTGGTCCTCGACGCGGCGCTCCAGGAGGTGTGTAGCGGCCACATAGGCCATCCACGCGGCCATCTCGCTCTCATTGAGCCATCTCGTGTCGCTCACCGAAACATTGTACGGCTTGTTCAAATTTGAACTAACCGCTATGGTTTGTACAAATTCGAATGACAGGAGGAGTCAACATGCTTGACCAAGTACGGCCGTACGTCCTGTTGCTTGCGAGGATCGCCCTCGGCGTGATCTTCGTGTTTCACGGTGCGCAGAAGTTCCTGACGACGGGATTGGCCCAGACCACCGCGTCCTTCGAGGCCTCGGGGATCCCGCTCGCGGCCGTCGCCGCACCGGCGGTCGCCTTCACCGAGGTCGTCGGGGGCGTCGCCCTCATCCTGGGCGCGGCCCTGCCCGTGTTCGGCCTCCTGCTCACGCTCATCATGCTCGGCGCCATCTTCTTCGTCCATCTCGCCAACGGCTTCTCGGTGAGAGACGGCGGTTACGAGTTCGTGCTCGCCCTCGCCGCCGGCACCCTGGCCGTCGCCTTCAGCGGCGGCGGGGCCCTCGCCGTCGACGCCCTCTGGCAGCGCCGCCGCCAGCCGGCCACCGTTTAGCCGCTCACGGGCAGGGCCGTCAGGGCGGTCAAGCCGGTCAGGACGGGCGCGGGCCGAGCAGGTGCGGCCGGAGACCGGGATTACGGATGCCGGGCCTTTCCGCAACCGGAGGGCCCGGCCGACCGGAATTCACGAGATCGAGAATCGCGAGATCCCACCCCGGACAATGGGCATAGCTATGCATGGCTATTTCGACAGCGCCCGAAGAGCTGGGGGTCGGCGTGCGTTTGCTCCAGAGAATCGGCAGGGATCTCAAGGCTCGGCAGCACATCGACGCGTACGCTCTCACGGTCGTCCTCTTCGCTTTCGCATTTCTCTCGATCTTCGCTGAAAAGCTGGACGTCGACCTCAGATGGGCGGTCCTGTTCTCCGGAGTCGGATTGCTCCTCTACCGGATCACCCTGCCCGCGGAGCCGGCCGAGTCGCCGGCCGGCCTTCTGCACGACCGTTCCGTGTACGACGTGGTGCCGCTGTCGTCGCTGCTCGCCCAGGCGCGCGACGTGCGCGTTTTCGCGCCGTCCGCGGTCAACCTGCTGTCGGCGCAGACCTGCGAGCTCATGCGCAACACGGTGCTCGCCCGGGAGCGAGGAAATGTCAGGATCGTCATTCTCGACCCCCAGGAGAAGGCGGCCGTGCGGCAGGCCGCGAAGCAGCTGGACGATTCGATCGAGTTTCCCGTGCAACGGCTCCCCGCCGCGCTGGACAGCACGATGGAACGCCTCCGGCTGATGAGCGGCTGGAAAACGGCGGGCGAGTTCGAATACCGGCTGCTTTCCTACAGCCCGGGATTCAGCCTCGTGCTCGTCGACCCGGAAACCCCCAGGGGCCGTGTCATCGTGGAGATCCACGGCTATCACAACGCGTCGACCTCCTCGCGCATGCACCTGGAGCTGACCCGCGGTCGCGACGAGCGCTGGTTCGCCTACTGGCTGAACCAGTTCGACCACATGTGGGAGGCGGCGAGGCGCGACGATGTCACGCCGTTCTCCGCAGGAGCTCCTCGGCCTGCTTGCGCAGATGCGGCGGAAGTCCAGGAGTGACCGCGCCGAGCGCCCGCGAGGCGAGCCTCTCCGCCGTCGCGGCCCCTCCCAGCAGGGCGTGGACGCGCGCGGCCCGCACCAGGACAGGACCGCTGTCGGACCCGTCGGCGAGCGCGTCGAGGATCTCCTGCTGGGCGGCGTCGAACCGCCGCTCCAGGGCGAGGGCCAGCGCCCTGGCGGCGATCGTGGCCGGCCGCTGGTGCCTGCGGACGAGGTCCAGGTCGCGCAGGGCCTCCGAGGCCTTTCCGAGGTCGGCCAGGATCTCGCCGCGCAGCGCGAGCGCCTCGGCGGGGGGCTCGTCCGCGAGCGCCACGGCCCCGTTGAGCAGGGCGAGGGCGGCGCGCGGCTGGCCCAGGTGCCACAGGGCCTGCCCGAGCGCCAGATGCGCGGGCAGGTCGTTGGGAACCCAGGACAGGGCGGCGCGCAGCCGCTCGACCGCCCTGTCGTGGTGTCCCTGTGACAGCCAGAGCCGTCCCTCCCCGGTCAGCGCGGAGGCGACCCCGTTGAACCGCTGGAGCGTCGCGAACATGCCGGCCGCCTCCTCGAACCGGCTCAGCGCGCTCTCCGCCTCACCTTCCGCCGACGCCACCTCTCCCAGGATCAGCAGGGCTTCGGCGCGCACCCAGGTCTCGCCGCTCCCCGCGGCGCGGACGGCCTCCTCCGCGAGGCCGCGGGCCGTCTCCCAGCCCTGTCTGGCCAGGGCCAGCCTCGCGTCGCCGAGATAGGCCGCCGGGTGCCGCGACTGGCGCACCGAGCCGATGAGGCGGTCGTGCTGCAGCTCGTACCAGCGGATTCCCAGCCGGTGCTCGCCCCGCAGGATGTGGGAGTCCTCCAGCGCCTTGGCGACGGCGTTCGGCATGCCGGCCGTCTCGTGCAGGCCCTCGTAGACGGTGTTGCGCGTCCCGTGCTCGGTGACGAAGGTCCTGCGCAACCAGGAGCGGATCTCGCTCGAGGTGACGCCGGACTCGGCCGAGACGCGCGCGAGCATCCGATCGCAGAAGCCGGTCAGGAACCGGTCGACGTTCACGTGCAGGTTCACGTGCTCCACGCTGATCTCCCGGAGGCCGGAGGGCAGCGACTCCCACAGCGCGGAGCAGACGACCTGCAGCTGGACCGGTTCGACGGTGTTCAGGGTCAGAGTGGTGGTCTGTCCCTCGTCGTTGGAGATCGGGACGGTGCGCAGGTCGTCGACGAGCCGTTCCGCGGCGCCGGGGGCGAAGAGCCGGCCGGTGCCCTCGAGCGGCCTCGTGGTGGCGTCGAGCGCCGCGGCGCGGGTGAGCGGCAGCAGCTGGAACCGCGCCCGCGAGCCCCGGCCCAGCGGGCGCTCGTGCGGCAGGACGGAGGCCAGATACTCCTCGCGCAGCGACAGCAGCAGGTGGAGGCCGTCGTGGTCCTCCACCGCACTCGCCAGCTGGCGCAGGAGTCCGTGGCGTTCCTCCTCCCGGTCGAGCGGGCCGCCGAACAGCTCCTCCGCCTGGTCGACGGCGACCAGGACGGGGACGGGGTCGCCGTACCTGTCGACGCGTTCCGGGCGTTCCGCCAGGAAGTCCGAGACCGTCAGCCCGGCCAGCGCGGGCAGCGGGCGGTCCGGAGCCCAGGCCGACAGCAGCGCCAGCACGTAGGGGTTGCCGGTCACCTTCGGGCGCAGTGCGGTGATGCCGCGGGGCGACACGCGGGCGACGGGCAGGACGTCGGCGCGCTCGGGCTCCACGCGCGGCAGGACACCCGCGTGGAGAAGGGACGTCTTGCCGACCCCCGACGCCCCGAACAGCACGGTGAGGCCCGTGGCCTGCCAGATGGTGGCGATGTCGCGGGCCTCGCGCTCCCGCCCGAAGAACAGCGCGTGCTCGCTCCGCTCGTAGGGGCGCAGCCCCACGTACGGCCGGATGGTCCCGTCGCCGCGGGTCGGGGTCGTCATGGCTTCCGTCCCATTCTCCGCTGGAGCTCCGCGCAGAACTCCGAGGCGGTCCCCAGGAAGATCGAGATGTTCCAGCGGTCGAGATAGTGGGTGATGTAGCGCCTGGCCTTGTCCTCGGCGGACTCGGCGGCCCCGGCGTCGCCCGCCGACCCGTTGACCTCGGGCATGAGCTGCACGCTCACATGCCGCCGCTTGTTGCTGCGGGGCGTGTTGCGCACCAGGCCGTGGAACAGCACCCGGAACGTCCAGTCCTGCAGGCTGTAGCCCACGAACAACAGCGGCCTGGTGGTCATCGCCCGCAGGATCGGGGTCGGCAGCGGGTGCCGCCCGTCGGTGGCGACGGCGTCCACCATGTTGACAAGGTACGTCAGGTAGTCGGCCTCGGTCAGCACCAGCGACGCGGGCTCCGCCCAGCTTCCGTGCAGGTGGTAGACGACGGGCCGCTCCACCGTCGGCTCCGGCAGGAAGGGGGCCGCGGCCGGGTCGGTGTCCCACCAGGGGGAGACGGCCACGTGGGGCTCCTTGCCCTCCGCCCGCAACGCCTCGGCCAGGAAGTCGTCGTAGTTCGTCGTGAGGAACGTCGTCACCGGGAAACCGGCCAGCAGCCGGTGCGGTTCCCCGGGATCACCCGTGGGAGGCCGCCCGTGCGAGCGCAGGTGGCCGCAGACCGTCTCCTTGAGGTCGACCGGATCGCGTACCACGGCCTCGCCGTACTGCATCACGCGGGCCAGGTCGCCCGCGTCGGCGAACGGATAGCCGTAGTGGAGGGCGTACCGGTTGCTGAGGACGGTGCCGGTGGGAAGGGTGCCGGCGCAGGCTCCCGCTCCGAGAAAAGGGGCGCAGTCACCCCTGCCGAGCTGGTCGATCAAACGTTCCCAGTCGGTGTCGTCCACGGCTCCACCATGTTTGTCGACAAAGAGCGTAAGTCTCGCACTCCAATGTCGCACATCGGTGGGTGGTCACAAAGGTTTTGATATGAACGAATCGAATCCGGCCACCGGGCCGGTGTCATCTTCGTCGACTATTTCCCGCAGCGCGAGGCCGAGAACGGAATCGCCGATCCCGTCAAGATCGGCCAGGTTCATCTCCGTGAGGTCGATCAGGCCTTTGCTGAAATCAGCGTCGGCTATGACGGCTTCATCGCTCATGCGGACTCCCTCGCACCCCCGCGTTCCCGGCTCTCCGTGTGTCCCCGCCCCGCCCCATCGTTACACTCTTCCGATGGTCAGGCGAGCGCTTCGGGAGATAATTTGAAAGACGGGGCGGTATGGTTTACGGATAATACTCCTTTTTAGGATGTGACGGTGATGTCTTTTGGGGCGTAGCCATAAGACTCTGACCCCCTCGTTTATGCGCTTGCGGGGGCCGGGAGTCTAGGCTGATCCCAAATCAGGCGAGTGGAGGCGGTCGCGTGCCCATTTCACAGTCGTCGGGATCTTCCCGGTCACCGGGACGCCAGCCCCAGGTCTGGGGCAAGATCCCCCAGCAGAACAAGAACTTCACCGGCAGGGAAGACCTCCTCGACAAGCTGCACACCGGGGTCACCTCCGAGGTCACCGCGGTGGTGCCGCACGCCCTCCACGGGTTCGGCGGCGTCGGCAAGACCCACGTCGCGATCGAGTACGCCTACCGCTTCCGGCACGAGTACGACCTGGTCTGGTGGATTCCCGCGGACCAGCCGATGCTGGTGCGCTCCTCGCTGGCCGCGCTCGCCCCGCACCTGGGGGTGCCCTCCTCCTCCGCGATGGGAGTGGAGGACGCGTCCGCGGCCGTGCTGGACGCGCTGCGCCGCGGCGACCCCTACTCCCGCTGGCTGCTCGTCTTCGACAACGCCGAGCAGCCCGAGGACATCAACGAGATCGTCCCGCGAGGTCCCGGGCACGTCCTGATCACCTCCCGCAACCACGCCTGGCAGAGCGTGGTCGACACCCTGCCCGTCGACGTCTTCAGCCGGGCGGAGAGCATCGAGTTCCTCAGCAAGCGGGTGCCCAGCTCGACCAGCCTCGACGACAGGAACCGGCTGGCCGAGCAGCTCGGCGACCTGCCGCTGGCCCTGGAGCAGGCGGGTGCTCTGCAGACCGAGACCGGGATGTCCGTCGGGCAGTATCTCCGGCTGCTGCAGGAAGAGACGGCCCAGTTGCTCGGGGCCAACAAGGCGTCGGACTACCCGCTGTCCATGACCGCGGCGTGGTCGCTGTCGGTGTCCCAGCTCAAGGCGAAACTGCCCGAGGCCGTGGAGCTCCTGCGCTGCTGCGCCTTCTTCGGGCCGGATCCCATTCCCCGTGACGTGTTCGGGGTGCTTCCCGACGACTTCGCGCCCGGGTCGCGCCTCGGCCCGCTCCTCGACAACCCGATCCTGCTGAGCAAGGGCATCAAGGAGCTGGGACGCTACGCCCTGGCCAGGATCGACTCCGACAACCGGACCATCCAGGTGCACCGGCTGGTCCAGGCGCTCCTGCGTGACGAGCTGAGCGAGGAGGAGCACGCGTCCTTCCGCCACGAGGTGCACCTGCTGCTGGCGGCGGCGTCACCGGGCCTTCCCGACGACAACGTCCTGTGGCCGCGCTACGCGGAGCTGCTCAGCCACGTGACTCCCGCGCAGGTCGAGGTCAGCCGCGATCCCCGCATCCGCCGCTTCGCCCTGGACGTCGTGCGCTACCTCTACTCGTCGGGGGGCTACCAGTCGGCGAGGAATCTCGTGGGGCGCCTGATCGAGAGATGGCGGGCCGACAGCGGCGACGAGGACCAGAACGTGCTCTCCGCGCAACGGCACTCCGGGATCGTGCTGCGCGAGCTCGGCGACTACCGGGCCTCCTTCGAGCTCAACCGCAGGACCCTGTCGCGCATGCGGGAGGTCCTCGGGCCCGACCACGAGGAGACCCTGCTGCTCACCAACAGCCACGGCGGCGACCTGAGGATGCGCGGCGACTTCGCGGCCGCCCTGGAGCACGACGAGGAGTCCTTGCGCCAGCACCGGGTGCTGTTCGGCCCGAAGCACCGCCGAACGCTGCGGACCATGAACAACCTGGCGCTCGACTACATGTTGCTCGGCGACTACCGGAAGGCGAGCGAGCTGCAGCAGAGCGCGTACACGCTGCAGCGCTCCAGCGATTCCAAGTCGAGCCAGCAGTCCATCCTCACCTCGTGGAACGGCCTGGCCCGCATCGTGCGGCTGCGGGGCGAATACTCGGAGGCCTGCGACATCGGCGAGGACGCCTACGACTCCAGCGTCCAGGAGCTGGGGGCCGACCACCCCAGGACCCTGCGCGCGGCCAAGGACCTGTCCATCGCCAAGCGCAGGGCGGGGCTGATCGACGAGGCGTTCGAGATCGCCCAGCGGACGTTCGAGCTGGAGGAGCGCATCTTCGGCCGCGACCATCCCGACACGCTCGCGGCCGCCCTGTGCCTGGCCAACGCGCAGCGCACCAGAGGGGAGATCGACGAGGCGCTGGAGCTGCTGCGCGACACGGCGGCCCGCTACCCCCGGAGATACGGGGACGAGCACCCCTTCATCTTCGGCTGCAACATGAACCTGGCACTGCTGCTGCGGGTCAACGGAGACGTCGAGGAGGCGACCGAGCTCGACCTGAGATCTCTGGAGGGCTTCGACCGCACGCTGGGGCGCGAGCACCACTACTCGCTCACCTGCGCGATCAACCTCGCCAGTGACCTCGCCGCCGGCGGAGACGTCTCCCAGGCCGGGCGGCTGGGCCAGGAGACCCTGACCCAGTTGCGGGAGCTTCTGGGCGTCGACCACCCGCTCACCCTCGCCTGCGCGAACAACCTCGTCGTCGACCTGCGGGTACTGGGTGAGGTGGCACAGGCGGAGACACTGGAGGCCGACACCTTCGAGCGCTACCGGCGGGTGCTGGGCGAGGACCATCCCGACACGACGGTGGCGCTGAGGGGGGAGCGGCTCGACTTCGACTTCGACCCGCCCGCCCTCTAACCGTTGCGCCGGAGCCAGCGCGCGTAGTGGTCGTCCGAGCGTTCCCGGCTCATGGCCCGCGCGCGGGCCGGCACGCTCTCCCGCGCCCAGCCGTCGAGACGCCGCGCCATCCCGGCGGTGAAGTTCTCCCCGGCGGGGGTCAGCCGCCCGCTGTCGAGGAGGGTGCCGGTGACGAGACGCGAGGCCTCGCGCCACTGGAAGAACTCCGCGTTCGCGCGCAGGGCCGCCTCCCCCGACTCCAGGCCGCGCTGGCGCATCCAGAAGCCGGCCACGCCCAGGAAGGCGTACGCGCCCTGGAGCAGCCCCGGCACGGGGCGGGGATCCTCCCGCCAGGGGGCGTAGTAGCGGGAGCCGTCGTCGGGCAGGGTCAGGGGGACGAGGTCGAGCAGGGCCGAGAGCTTCGCGTGCTGTGTCTCGTGCGTCAACGTGACCGCGAGCGAGGACGCGTCCGGCGGCGTCGACAGGGCCACGCAGCCGAAGGTCTCCCGCGAGGACGAGCTCGACTGGCCCCTGGTGGGCGCGGTCAGCGGCGTGAGAACCGTGATCGCCGTGGACACCTCCTCGGCCACGATCCGGTGGTGGCGGACCAGCAGATCCCAGGCCTGGTGCAGTGTCGACTGCCATCGCTCGGTCTCGGCCTCGCTGAGACGCCCGCCGATGTTGGTCGTCTCCGGCATCCGGTAGGGGTCGAGATCGTCGATGACCAGGTAGAGCGACATGCCGTCCGCCTCGCTGGACAGCGAGCGCAGCCCCCTCCACCCCGGGGCGTCCTGGCGCGGGTCGTGGGGAATCCGGACGATGGTCCCGGCCGCCGTGATCTCGGTGTCGTCGGCGGCGCACTCGACCGTGGCCGCCGAGACGGTCGGTGGCAGGATCGCCTGCCCCAGTGACGGCAGTGTGACCACCCCCTCCACCGCGGGCACGTCGATCTCGCAGGTGGTGCCCGAACGGATCGCCGCGGCGGCGGCGAGTGCCGCGAGCTGTCCCGGAGCCGCGGCGCCGTCGCCGGCGTCGAGCATCTTGACCGTCCGGCGCGCCCAGGCGCCCACCGACGGGTGACGGAGGACGGCGTTGACGATCTCGGGGTGGCGGCGCTGGACGGTGGCGAGCAGGTCGTAGGCGCGGCGGGTGGCGGCGCTGTCGGGATGGCCATTGGCCCGTGCGGTCTCCAGCACCCCGCGTACGAGGAGGACGTGCTTGCTGTGCTGTGCCGCGGAGAGTTCGGCGACCGCGGTGGTGCCTCCACCGCCGCCGGCGAGTTCCGAGAACGTCCCGGCCGCGATCCGGTGCTCACGTAGGTGCATCGTGCCCTTTCCCTGCCGTTTCGATCGGGCCGAAAGGTCGGCTTCGACCGTTTTCTTGATGTGCCCGATGAGCCGGAGGAGGTCGGGGGAGTAGACGGAGGGGTTGGCGAAACCGTGGCCGGAACGGTAACGGTGGGCGTAGAGGCCCCCACCGCAGACCCGGGAGACCGGGCAGGCCCGGCAGGTCGTGGACAGGGCCGACTCGCCGATCTGGCGGGCGGCGATCGAGGGCAGGAGCAGGGCGTCGTCGAAGGAGTCGCGGGTCACGTGCAGCCCGGTTTCCGGCGCTCCCTGGTAGGCCGACTTCAGGGAGTCCGACTGCTCGATGCCGCCGTCGGTCTCCACGACGACCATCCCCGCCGGGGACAGGCCTATCTGCTCGCTCGACGACGAGCCGCCGAGCAGCGCGTGGATGATCTCGTTGAACGTCCGGACCCAGGTTGGCCGCCGCGGCGCGGCGTACCACCGGTCGAAGACCGGGATCAGCCAGTCGGCGTACGGCGTCGCCTCGGTGTCCGGAGCCCGGCCCGGAGGCGGCGCCGACCAGTTGCCGTGCGGGAGCAGGAAGTCGACGGCCGGCGGGTCGAAGGCGAGGAGCGCCTCGTAGGCCCCGATCGGGTCGTTTCTGAGGTCGACGGTGCACAGCAGGCCGCTGAAGAGGTGCCTGAAGGCGGGCGAGCCCAGCAGGCCGAGGGCGCGCAGGACGTCGGCGTGGCTTCCCTGGCCGTTGGCGCGGCGGCGGCCGCGGTCGTGCATGGTCTCGTCGCCGTCGAGGCTCACCCCGACCCGGACGCCCAGCTCGTCGAAGAGCCGCAGGTAGGGGAGGTCGAGCAGGGTGCCGTTCGTCTGCAGGCCGACCGCGGTCCTGGTGCCGGGGCCGACCGCCGAGCGGACCAGCGTGACGAGCTCGCGGATCGCGTCGTGACCGGCGAGCAGGGGCTCTCCCCCGTGCAGGATGAGCTCCACGTCGGCCAGGTTGTGGCGGTGGGCGTGCTGAGCGATTCTCGCGGCTGTGGCGGCGAAGATCTCCCGTGACATTTGTTTCGGTCGGCTCTGCCACGAGGAGTCGGCCATTTCGTACATGTAGCAATATTTGCAGGCAAGATCGCACCTGCTATGGATCTTCAGGATGAACTGCCTGAACGGAGTCGGCCGCCAGCCGCCTGCCATCAGCTCTCCGACATCGAGAGTCGACGGCCACTCGTGCATCGCTGATCAGCCCCCTGCTGAGACCACGTTATGTGACGCCCGAAAGATGTTTACACGATAGATGATGGCCGGTCGCCGTTCCAGGCTGAGGGGAAAACCAGTGATCATGTCGGGGAAGGGTACGTATTATCGAGGCTGAAACTTGACTATTGGGGCAAACTCATGCCAGATAGGGAATGGCGCAAGAGAGGTGTGCCGCGTTTGCCGGAGAAACTTGAACCCGTAATCCCCTCACCCCGAAGCGTGTTCCCGGCGACGCTCGATGTCGGGGGATTACTGGACTCGGGATGGCGGCCGGCGGCTTTCCGGCAGTTCATCCTGAAGATCCACAGCAGGTGTGATCTGGCCTGCCGCCACTGCTACATCTACGAGATGGCCGACCAGTCCTGGAAGGCCCAGCCGCGGCGCATGTCGAAGGCGATCGTCGACTGCACGGCCAGGCGCATCGCCGAGCACGCGCTCGCCCACGAGCTGGCCGAGGTCGAGGTCATCCTGCACGGGGGAGAGCCCCTGCTGGCCGGGCCCGAACTCATCTCCCACGCCGTGCGCGCCATCAGGGGGGCCGCCGCCGACGTCGGGACCCGCGTCCGCGTCGGTGTGCAGACCAACGGGCTGCGCCTGGACGAGACCTATCTGCGGCTCTTCGACAGCCTGGAGATCCGCGTCGGGGTGAGCATGGACGGCTACGCCGAGGGCCACGACCGGCACAGGCGCTACGCGGACGGCAGGGGGAGCCACGCGATCGTCGCGGACTCGCTCCGCAGGCTGACCACCGGCCCCTTCCACCACCTGTTCAGCGGCCTGCTGTGCACCATCGACGTCCGCAACGATCCGCTGGCGACCTACGAGGCGCTCCTCGACTTCGACCCGCCGGCCGTCGACTTCCTGCTCCCGCACGGCAACTGGTCGACCCCGCCGCCGTACCGCCTCCCGGAGGCGGAGGCGACGCCGTACGCCGACTGGCTGATGCCGATCTTCGACCGGTGGTACGGCTCGGCCGCCGACCAGACGGAGATCCGGCTGTTCCGCGAGATCATGCGCCTGCTGGCGGGAGGCGCCTCGCGCAGCGAGACGGTGGGACTCTCTCCCGCCCGGATGGCCGTCGTGGAGACCGACGGCAGCATCGAGCAGTCGGACATCCTGAAGTCCAGCTACCACGGGGCGGCCGCGACGCGCCTGCATCTGCTCCGCGACTCGTTCGACGTCGCGCTCAGGCACCCCGCCATGGCCGCCCGGCAGATCGGCGAGCTCGCGCTGGCTCCCGTCTGCCTGGCCTGCGACATCCGTTCGGTCTGCGGTGGCGGGTTGTACGCGCACAGGTACAGCGAGGCCGCCGGTTTCAAGGGGCCCTCGGTCTACTGTCCGGACCTCTACCGGCTGATCACCCACATTCGTACAAGCTTCGCGAGAGATGTCGCCCGGCTGAAGGGAAGTCGATGAGGCTCGGTTCGCAGGGAGTGTCCGGCACGACGGTTCTCACGCTGGCGGCCGGCGAGGGGGGAGCCGAGGCCGTGGCCGAGCTGAGCGCGGTCCAGCGCGTCAAGAACAGGCTGTTGGTACGCGGTGTCGCGACCGAGGCGCGATCGGCGGGGCATCCCGGCGCCGCCCTGGCGGCTCGTGCCTACGACCTCCTGGCGGACCTGGAGGGGGAGGCGGGCGAGGAGGTCGAGCGCGTGCTGCGCTACCCGGCGGTGGGGGCGTGGGCGTGGCGGACCTACCGGTCCCTGAGGAGCGGGAACGGCACGCACGACGACCCCGCGCAACTGGGCGCGCTGGCCGCGGTGGCCGCGGTGCGGGCGCGGACCGCCTGCCGCGTCCGGCTGCCCGTCCGCGACGGCGCGATCATGCTGCCGTCCCTGGGGCGCCTCGTCCTGCCCGGCGGCGCGGGAGACGCGGCCGACGTCACGGTGAGGCCGGACGGGGACGGCGCCGAACTCGACGCCTGCGGCCTGACGGTCCGCGTCCACCCCTCCGGCGACCGGCCCGGCTGGCAGGCGCTGCACAGGCTCCGGGTGACCATGGGATTCGACCTGGTCGTCGACGACCTCGACCCGTACCGGTGGTCGGCGGAGGACGTCGTGGAGCCGCGGCTGGAGCGCGAGCGGCTTCGCGCGTGGGAGACGCACACGCGGGAGGCGTGGCGCGTCCTGGCCGCCCACCACGGGACCGTGGCGGAGGAGGTGAGCTCCGCGGTGTCGGTGCTCACCCCCGTCAAGGCGCCGGAGAGGGGACAGAACAGCGCCTCCTCGCGCGAGACGTTCGGGACCATCGCCATGTCGGACCCGTGGCACGGCGTGGGACTCGCCGCCACGTTCGCGCACGAGATCCAGCACGCCAAGCTCACCGCGCTGACCGAGGTGATCCCGCTGACCCTGCCGGACGACGGCAGGCGCTACTACGCGCCCTGGCGGGACGACCCGCGCCCCGTCTACGGCCTGCTGCAGGGGTCGTACGCCTATCTCGGGGTGGCGGAGTTCTGGCGGAGGCAGCACCGGTTCGAGCGGGACGAGGAGGCCTTCCGGGCGCGGGTTGAGCTCGCCCGCTGGAGGCGGGCCGCCTACGCGGTCACCGGCACGCTGCTGGCCAGTGGGGGCCTGAACGAGCGCGGGGAGGAGTTCGTGGCCCGGATGAGGAAGACGCTGGAGGAGTGTGCCGCGGAACCGGTGGACGCCGCCGCGGAGAGCCAGGCCCTCCGCGAGGCCGAGCACCACCTCGACGCGTGGAAGAGGCGCAACCCCCGGTTCCGGGCGGATTAGGCGGGGCGGAGCGGCGGTCAGATCGGCGGGGGGTCGAAGTCGCAGTCGATGCGGCGGCCCTCGCTCGCGAGGAGCGCGTCGGGGTGGCCGGCCTCCAGCGGGCGTTCGTACCGCCGCATCGTGTCTTCGTGCAGGATCTCGGCCTCCCGCTTCTCGCCGGCGGCCCTCAGGTCGAGGACGAGGTTGCCGGCGCAGGCCAGGCTCAGGAAGTGGTTCTCGCCGAAGAGGGCCCTCAGCCGGGCGAGCGTCTCCCTGCCGAGCGCGCACGCCCGGGCGGCCTCCCCCATCGCCGCGAGATCCGCCTGGAGGCTGACGGCGCACGTCAGCGGGTAGTGGTGCTCCTGGCCGACCTTGGCGACCAGGCCCTTCACCGCCCGCTCGTTCAGGCGTCTGGCCGTCGCGACATCGCCTCGCAGGCGATGCAGGATCGCCAGGTTGCCGCCGCAGGCGAGGCTGTAGGGGTGCTCCTCGCCGAACACCCGGGGGTAGAGGGCGACCGTCCTGTCGGCCGTCGCGAACGCCTCGTCGAGGTCGCCGACGGTTCGCAGGGCGTTGGAGAGGTTGATCGCGGCCGCCATCGTGTCGGGGTGCTCGTCCCCGAAGAGCCGCTGCAGGCGGGTGTGCGTGTCGCGCGCGAGGTCCAGCGCCTCGGCCACCTCTCCCGAGCGCCGCTTGGCGATGGACAGGTCCTTCGCCGTCAGCAGCGTGGCGTGATGGTCGAGTGTCAGCTCCTGGACGCCGTAGGCGTAGGCCTCCTCGCCCAGGTCGCACGCCTCGGTGTAGTCGCCGCAGAGCCGCACGGCCCTGGCCAGGCCGTTCCACGACAGCAGCAGGATGGTCCTGCCGATGCCGCCCCCCGCGTCGCTCATCTCCAGGTACGTCTCCTGGTGCAGGCGTCGCGCCTGCGTGTAGTCGCTGGTGAGGGCGTAGTCGAGGGCCAGGTTGTTGAGCACGCGCAGGGTGGACGGGTGGTCGGCGCCCCGGCTGGCGGCGTGGGCCGCCCGGGACTCCTCGTCCAGTCTCCTGGCGGCGATGAAGTCGCCGCGCGCCCGCAGGGACGCCCCGTAGCCGTTGGTCGTCAGGAGCGTCTCGTCGTGGCCGGGACCGAAGACCTCGCGCATGGCGTCGAGGGTCCGGTGGTCGATCTCGTACGCCGCGGAGTACTGGCCGAGCCCTCGCAGCACGTTGCCCAGGTGCTTGTGCGCGACGAGCACGTCCGGGTGTCTCGCCCCGCTGACCTCGGTCCATCTCTTGGCGAAGCTCTCGAGGAAGGCGCGGGCCGACTGGTAGTTGCCCGATATGTAGAGATAACGGGTGACGTTGAGGGCGAACTGCCTGACGGTGGGATCCGTGCACTCCTCCAGGCCGGAGGGGGTGACGTGGGCGACCAGCTCCTCGAAACGGCGCCACCTGGCGCTCTCGTCGGGATCGTTCGGGGCGCTGCCGGCCAGCAGCACGTGCACCTCGTGCCGGATCTCCGCCTGGTCCTCCTCCGGCAGGTCGTCGCGCAGGAGGGCCTGGATCAGGCGGTGGACCTGGATGGTGCGGGTGGCGGGCTCGATCCTGGCCAGCGCGAAGCGCCTCAGCTCGCTCAGCGCCGTGGCGAGCAGGATCGGATCGGACAGGATCTTGCCGAGCCGGGGGACGACGGCCTTGTTGCCCCTGCGGAAGACGTCGCGGGGAATGGGCTCGGGGCCGAAGAAGGCGCAGCACCGCAGGAGGGTGATGGCCTCGGGGAGGCGATCCTCCAGGAGCGACACCGACACCTTCCAGGCCGCCGTCATCGACAACGGGTATCCCGGCGCCCGGTTCGCCCCCAGCAGCCTGCTCGCCTGCTCGTCGAGCTGCTCCAGGTACTCGTCGACCGACATGCCGGTCTCGTACTGCAGCGCGCCGGCCTGCTCCAGGGCCAGGGGAAGGTCGCCGAGCTGCTCGGCCAGCCGCGAGGCGTCGTCGTCGGGGACCTCCCGGCGCAGGCGCTTCTTCAGGAACGCCACGCTCTCCTCGCGGGTGAAGACGTCGACCTGGAGGGTCTCGAAGTGGTCCTCCCACTTGGGGTTGCGCGAGGTGATCAGGACGTGGCCCGGCCCGCGCGGGATGAACTCCTGGACCTGCCCCGGCTCCTCGGCGTTGTCGAAGATCAGCAGCCAGCGCCGGTAGGGGACGCCGCTCTGCAGCGTCCTGCGCACCGCCTCGGCGGCCTCCTCGACGCCGGTGGCGGAGGCCGGCGGCAGGCCCAGGTGGGGCGCCATCGCCGCCAGCGCGGACGGCACCAGCACGCGCTGGTCGGAGGGGATCCACCAGACGAGGTCGTAGTGCGACCGGTAGCGGTGGGCGTACTCGATGGCCAGGTGGGTCTTGCCGACACCGCCCCACCCCTGCAGCGCCTGGGGCTGGGGCACGACGGCGGTGACGGTGCTGATGCCCTGGCGGAGTTTGACGAGCATGTCGTCTCGCCCGGTGAAGTTCCTGTTGCGGGGGGGCACCTTCTCCCAGACCTCGGGCTGTCGTTCCGGCACCGTGTTCGCCGCGTGTGAAAGCTCCACCACCTCGGGCCTCCGCCTTTTTCTAGCCAAAGGGATCGTACGGTCATCCTAAAGGTTGATTCGAAGAGTGGGGTATTACAGAATCACATTGAGGAAAAACACGGCCCGGGGATTTTCGAAAGCGGTGTCGCATCACACTTTTGGGACATCCGCAATCTCGATCCGGGCCAGACCGGATGCGACGCGACACGAATGGGAGCACGCATGCGCGATGACAATTCAAGGTCGGACGGTCTCGTCGACCTTGAGGGCCTCTCCCTGGAGAGGCTCACGGAGGTCGACGAGGCCTGGCTGCGGAGGATGCTGGAGCCGCTGCTGCTGGAGACGGCGGAGCCGACGGCGGGATTCACGAGTTCGATCTGAGGAATCACCTTGCCGTTTCACCCGGGTTGCGGCAGAAAGGTGATCGTGAATCATTCGTCCACTCCGGTCGCGTCGGCGATACGAGGGGTGCCTTCCCGCGCGGGGGGGATTGACCATGCCAATAGAGTCGTACGGCATCGAGTCCATGACCTGATTGGACCTCTTGTCCGTGAGGCGGTGCCCTGCGTGCACGACATGGGGGAGGCCGAGTGGGAGCGCCTGCTCGACCAGTTGAACAGCGGAGACTGCACGCCCTTCCTGGGATCCGGGGCGTGCGTGGGGACTCTGCCGACGGGGACGGCGCTGAGCCGCGACATGGCACGCCGATGGGACTATCCCTTCGAGGACGATCACGATCTCCCCCGGGTGACGCAGTTCGCGGTGATGAGATACGGGGATTCCGTATATGTGAAGAGGCGCGTCTGCGACGAGCTCGACGCCGGGGGCGCGCCCGACTTCCTGGACCCCCTGGAGCCGCACGGCCTGCTCGCGAGCTTCCCGCTCCCGGTGTACCTGACGACGAACTACGACGACTTCATCCTGCGCTCGCTCGAAGCGGTGGGGAAAAGGCCGAACGTGGCCATCTGCCCGTGGAACAAAGGGCTGGCCTACGCGGAGGATCTGTTCAGCAGCGAGGCGGGCTGGAACCCCAGGCCCGATGCCCCGCTCATCTACCACCTGCACGGCAATCTGCAGGATCCGGCGTCGATCGTGCTGGCCGAGGACGACTACCTGGAGTTCCTCACCAACCTCGCGGTGGACGGCGTCGCGGGCGGCCAGCGGATGCTGCCCACCTCCATCCTCGCGGCGCTGACCAGGAGGCCCCTGCTGTTCATCGGATACAGCCTGCAGGACTGGACGTTCCGGGTGCTCTTCCACGGGCTGTTGAAGGCCGTTCCCGGGATCAACCGCCGCAGGCACGTGAGCGTCCAGCTCGCGCCCTCGCTCGCCAGCACGAAGGCGGACGTGCTGGAGGTCCAGCGCCAGCTGGCCAGATACTACGAAGACTGGCGGATCTCCATCTTCTGGGGGACGGCGGAGGAGTTCTGCCGTGAGCTGCGCCGGCGGATGGGACCGGTACCGTGACCCCTGACGCGAGCCCCGGCCGAGACCGGCCCGACGTGGACGACCAGCCGTACGTCGGGCTGCGGGCCTTTCGCCGCGAGGACGGTTCCAAGTTCTTCGGCCGCGACAGGGAGGCCTGCGAGGTCTCCGACCTGTGGCAGGCCGGGCGCCTGACCGTGCTGTACGGGCCGTCCGGGGTGGGCAAGACCTCGCTGATCCAGGCCGGGGTGCTCCCGCTGCTGGACGCGGGCAGGACCGACATCCTGCCGATAGGCCGGGTGTCGCACGGCTCGCCCTTCCCGTCCGCCGCGCTCTCGCGGCACAACCCTCACGTGTTCGCGCTGCTGTCGTCGTGGTCCCCCTCGGAGACGCCCACCCGGCTGGCCGGGCTGACGATCCGCGAGTTCCTGAGCCGGCGCCCGCCCCGCCAGGACCCGTACGGCGACCCGGTCCTCACCCTGGCCGCGATCGACCAGGCGGAGGAGCTCTTCGGTGACTTCGCCCACCGCCAGCCGTACCGGGAGTGGTTCATCAGCCAGCTCGTCGAGGCGCTGGACGACGATCCGAACCTGCGCCTCCTCGTCTCGATCAGGGAGGACCACCTCGCCTCGATCCTCCCCCACGAGCCGAAACTGGCGGGCATGGCCAGGAACCGGTTCTCGCTGACCGCCCTCGACACGGCCGCCGCGGTCCGGGCGACCGAGGGGCCGCTGGAGGGGACGGGACGCTCTTTCGCCCCCGGCGCGGCGCGGGGCCTGGTGGACGACCTGCGCATGATCAGGGTCGGCAGGGCGCTCGGCGAGGAGGTCGTCGCCGACGCCAAGGCGGTCGAGCCCGTCCAGCTGCAGGTCGTGTGCTCGGCCATGTGGCGCTCGCTGCCCGAGGACGTGCGGGTCATCTCCTCCGACCACGTCCGCAGGTTCGCCAACGCGGACCGGTCGCTCACCGACTTCTTCGAACGGATGATCGCCGAGGTGGCCCGCGACCACTTCGGCGACGACGTCGCCGAGCTCAGGAGCTGGCTGCGCCGCTGCCTGATCACCGAGCTCGGCACCCGCGAGGTCGTCTACCAGGGGGAGACCGTCACCGCGGGCATGCCGAACGCGGTGGTCAGGGCGCTGGTCGACCGCCACATCCTGCGCGAGGACATCAAGGCCGGCACGCGATGGTGCGAGCTGTCGCACGAGCGCCTCATCCAGCCGATCCTGCAGAACGACCACGTCGTCGTCGCGCGGGCCGAGAGCCGCTCCCTTCCCGACGACTACCTGCGGGCCGCCGAGCTCTCCTTCCGCGACGGGGAGTTCGCCCTGGCCGCGAAGCAGGCGGAGGAGGCGCTGGCGCGGTGCGGGGACAACACCAGGATGCGGGCGGAGATCGAGTCCTTCCTCGGCAACGTCGCGCACCGGCGGGAGGACTTCGAGAAGGCCGTCTCCCACTACCGCACCGCCGCGGTCCACTTCGAGACGCTGGGGGCGACCTCGGCCGTCGGCGGCCTCCTCGCCGGGATCGGCCGGCTGCGGCTGGCCCAGGGACGCCCCTCGGCCGCGGTCCGGGAACTGTACTCGGCGATACGCCGGGTGCCCAACGACCTGAACATCGAGACCGAGCTCGCCTGGGCGCTCTGGTACGACGGCCATCCCGACGCGGCGCGCGACGTTCTCAACGACGTCCTGGGCAGGGAGGGGAACATCACCGAGGCGTTGCGAGCGCGGGGCGAGATCCTCGCCGGCCTCGGCCGGGCGGAGGCGGCGCTGCGTGACCTCGACCGGGTCCGGCCGCTGCAGTGGCCGTCCACCCGGGCCGCCCACGCTCTCGCGCTCGCCCTCCTGGGGCGTCTCCCCGAGGCGGAACGGGAGATCAGGGCCGTGCCGGCCGAGGCGGGAGATCACGGTCCGGCGTTGCTGTACGCCGCCCGGGTTCACGCCCTGGCCGGTGACGCCGCGTCGGCGGCAGATCTGGCCCGGAGGGCGAGGGCGGCGCGAGCGCCCGGCCTGCCTGCCCATCTCGCGGCGGAAGCGGATCGGCTGCTCGCCCGGTCGTGAGCATCCGCGCGCCCACCTGGGCACCGGTCGCCCTGACCCTCCTGGCAGTCCCGGCGAGACCCAGCCGCGCGTGGAGACGCAGCAGCGACGCGAACGTCACCCCTGCGGCGATGACGAACATCACGACGGTCAGGATGACGGCCGCCACCCGGATACCGAACACGGCGACCAGGATCCCGCCGAGCGGGGCGGCGACGCACACGGCGCCGTGCGCGACGAGCCGGTGCACGCTCATCACCCGTCCGAGCTTGCCCTGGTCGACGGTGTCGACCTCGAAGGTCCTGATGGCCACGTTGCTGAGCGCCCCGGTGCACCCGGTCAGCAGTATCGCGAGCCCGAAGAAGAGCGGACCCTCCCCGTACGCCGCGATGAGGAGCGCCAGCACCCATATCCACAGCTGGGCGAAGAGCGTGAAGTTCCTCGGTTCGAGCCTGAGGTAGGGGGCCAGGCCCGATCCCGCCACACCGCCCATGCCCCCGGCGGCCAGGACCAGGCCGACCTGGTACGAGGGCAGGTTCGCCGACCCGGCGATGAAGATCATGATGAGTGCGTTGATCATCAGGTTGGTGACCATGGTCAGGGCCATGGCCTTGCGCAGGAACGGGTGCCGGGAGAGTTCCTTGAAGCCGTCGGCTATCTCCCGCAGCAGGTGCCTTCCCGCCAGGCTCCGCACTCCGGCCACCAGCTCGCGGAGCGCGTGCGACAGCGGCCGGCCCTTCCCCTTCCCGGCCGCCACGCTGAGGGGGGAGAGGAGGGCGAGGAAGAACAGCGCCGCGTTCACCGCGAAGGACATCGCGTGCATGAGCCCGAAGAGCCATCCTCCGAGCGGCCTGCCGGCCAGCACCGCGATGTGTGAGATCGTCTCGCTCCTGGCCATCACGATGGAGGCCTGGTTCCTCGGGACGAGGGACGAGATCAGCGCGGTCTCCGCCAGCGAGTAGACCACCCACAGCGTGCCCTCGAGGAAGGCCGCCACCAGGAGGTGGGGCAGCGACGGATGGCCGAGGACGAGGGCGAGGAAGACGCTGAGGACGGTCAGCCCTCGCAGGGTCTCGGTGAGGAGCATGAGCGAACGCGGATCCACCCGGTCCGCCAGGACGCCCGCCGGAATGTAGAAGACCAGGATCGGGAAGGTCAGGGCGAAACTGGTCCAGCCCGCCTGCACCGGAGAACCGGTCAGTGCCAATGCCAGGAGGGGATAGGCGACGCTCACGGCTCGTGACCCCACGGTCGAGAACGTCATCCCCAGCCAGACGCGGGCGATTCTTATCATCGGCTAGCTCGACGTCGCTCTCTGATCCCGGGCCCTGGTGCGACCTGGTCGCCCACCGTCCCCGTCCGCGTTCTAGGGAACACCTCACAAGGCAATTCAGGGAGAGAGCTATACAGACTCCCGTTGTTAGGCGAACGATGACAATTTCTTGACAAGAAGCCGCAGGAATCGGCAGCAGTGTGAGCCTGTTCGGCAAAACAGGTCACACTGGTGTCACCAAGTCACTTGAGTCCCAAGAGCATAGCGCCGAAAAAGAGCAGCCGGGAATGGTCGGCCATTTCCGCGTCCGGAAAGCGGCATTCGGGAGCCGCCGGCGGAAACCCCGCCCCGGTGGTCGCCGCCGCCCGGCGTCGGGGCGATTCAGGCAGGTCGCCCGGCGCCCGGACCACTCGTGGCGTTCCCGGCCGCATCCTCGCGGCTCGCCCTCCGGTGCGGACCTGTCCCTTTCCCCCGGACCGTGGAAACGGCCCTGAGGGAAAGGGGCCGGAATCACGCGGGCAGCTGGGCGTCCAGGCGGTAGCCGTCCACGGTGACGTAGACCTGGTCGCCCGGGCGGGCGTTCAGGCGCATCAGGACGGGCTGCAGGGAGTCGAAGACGGGGTGGTCCCGCCAGACCAGGACCACCGCGTTGTCGCCGGGGCCGGTGACCGACAGCAGCGTGCCGGGACGCATGCCCAGCTGGGTGGCGTACCCCTCGGGCACGGCCACCGGGCCACCCCGCAGGTGGTCGCTGGTCACCTCGATGCGCTGCCAGCGGGTCGGGTCGGACGACGGGCTCGCGGGCGGGTGCAGCGGGACCCGCCGGCTGGTGATCAGATGTGGCCTGGAGTTCCCGCTCGCCAGGGCCGACAGCGTGGCCAGGGCGGCGCGGGGGTCGATGGCGCCGGTGTTCACCTGCGGGATCGGCTGCCCGCCGCGGTGGTGGTGGTGGCCGTTCGCCCCCGGGGTGCGGCGCGGCAGCTGCCTGACCGCCTCGGTGGCGCTCTCCTGGGGGGCCGCCTCCTGCGTGGCGCTCGCGGCGAGGGCGTCCAGCCAGGCCTGGACCGAGTGGGACCGGATGCCGAGCTGGTGCTCCATGAGCCTGAGCGCGTCGCTGTCGATCGGTTTGCCCGCCAGGAGCTGGCGGGTCCGTTCGCGCAGGCCGCCCAGGTCGCCCACGACGAGCCAGTCGTCCTGGAGCCGCCGGTCGGGCATGAGCGTGACCAGCACCCTCCACAGCGGGGTCCGCAGGGTGGGGACCTCGATCGGGTGCGCGGGGTCGGCACCGATGAGCTGGTCCTTGGTGGCGGCGGAGCCCAGCCACTCGGTCAGCCCGAACATGTGCCCGGTGAGCGGCGCGGACTCCGAGGAGCGCAGCCAGAGCAGGATGCGTTCCTCGGCGGCGCGCTGGGCCGCCGAGAGCGCGTCGCGGTCGGCGTTCAGCTTGTGCGCGAGCGCGCGCAGGCTGATCGGGTCGACCGCGAAGAGCCGTTCGACGGCGACCGCGCGCTCCAGCGGGCTCCAGTCCCTGAACATGTTGTCGACCAGGCGGACCAGCGGGTAGTCGCTGAGAAGGGCCTGCGGGCTGGGCGCGACCGGCTCCGGTGCGGCCGGTTCGGGGACCGGCGCCTGCCGCTGATCCTGCGCCGACGACGGCGCCGGCGGCTGGGCGGGGACCTGTGGCGCGGGTGTCTGCGCCGGGTCCTGGACCCGCTCCTGGAGCGGGACCTGCGCGTGGACGGCGGCCGGCACGGCGTGCTCGGCGATCCCCGGGACGCGGCTGAGCACCTCGCGGAACACGGCGGTGACCACGATCTCGGGGGAGGACGTCGCGGGCCCGGTCGCGGGCACGCTCAGGTCTCCCGCGGTCAGGCGGCGCAGGCGGTTCCAGCCGCCCAGGCCGGCGATGGCCGAGCGCGCGGGCTCCGGCCAGCCGGGCAGGGTGGGGTCGACCGTGTGGACGTGCAGCGCGGGCAGCACGTCGCTCAACGGCAGATGGTCCCAGCGTGACAGCGAGAGCCGGGCCAGCCGGTCGCAGACCCAGTCGAGCCCCGCGGCGCCGAGGGCCTTGGGCAAGGTGACCGACGACCACCAGCCGGCGGGCAGCCGGGGGTCGGCCAGGGCTTCGGCGACCTGCTGGGGGCGGCTCCAGCGCAGGGCCGGGACCAGATCACTCAGGCAGATCGATGACTCGGCATCCATCGGCGGACCGTAACCTCCCCAAAGTGACGCGTGTGGCTAATGGTGCAGCTTACGCCGCAAGCTATCAATTGGTGTTAAGAGGGTAAAGCTCCTTAGTACCCAAATCAGACGGAAGGACACGCGGACGTCCGCCCAGGACCGTCACGGCCTCCGCCCCGGCGCGGCGTCCGGCGTCCAGCGCGGCCTCGTCCGCGGCCCCGCTCAGCAGGGCCGTGAGCAGCCCGGCGGCGAACGCGTCCCCCGCTCCAATGGAGTCAACCACCTCGGTGGTGAGCGCGGGAACCCGAGCGGCCAACTTTCCGTCCCTGGCCATCAACGCGCCGCGGGATCCGAGCTTCACCGCCGCCGCGCCGTAGCGGAGGCTCAGGCTCTCGGCCGCCCCCTCGGCGGTGGCCTCGCCGGTGAGCAGCAGTGCCTCGTCCAGGTTGGGAATGATCAGCTGGGCGGTCAGGGTCTCCTGGACGAACCGCTCGACGCCGAACGAGCGCAGGAAACCGGTCGAGGCCGGGTCCACGCTGATCGAGACGCCGCGCCGGGACGCCTCGGCCATGGCGAGTCGGGAAAGCTGGAGCCCCGGCTCGGCGAACAGGGTGTACCCGGACAGGTGGAGATGACCCACCCCGTCGAGCAGGCTCTCGTCCCAGTCGCCCGTGCCGATGTGCCCGCCCGCGCCCCTGTTGGTGAGCATGGAACGCTCCCCGGTCACGTCGACCATGGCGATCACCACCGCGGTGGGCCGGTCGGGGTCGACCCGCAGGTGCGGCCGTACCCCGAATCGCCGCAGCTCGGCGGCGTGCCAGTCGGCGGTGTCGAAGCCCGCCCTGGTCAGGATCCGCACGTCGGCGCCCAGCCGGGCGGCCCAGGAGGCCGTGTTGGCCCCCGACCCCCCGGGGCGCAGCACGATGTCGGCGGCGGTGTCCGTCCCGACGGCCAGGCCGCTCCTGGCGGACCCACCGTGAAGTGCGACGACGTCGGTCACCACGTCGCCGATGACCAGCAGACCCGTTCCGGCCACGGTGTCCTCAGTCTCCCCGGCTCCAGGAGGCCGCGATCTGCCCGGCGACGCGGGCGTTGCCCCGCACCGCGGCCAGGTTCGCCTCGAGCGAGGCGCCGTCGGTGCCGCGCACCAGGTAGCCCAGCAGGAACGGGGTGATGGCCTGACCGGTGATCTGCCGCCGCTCCGCCTCGGCGAGGGCCCCGGCGAGGACCCGGTCGTGCAGCTCGGGGTCGAGCTGCTCGGGCAGCGGCACCGGGTTGGCGACGATCAGCGCGGTCTCCGGGCCGCCGAGCGCGTCCTGGGCCCGCATGATGCCCGCGGCCTCGTCCGGGGTCTCGATCCGCCAGTCGACAGGCTCGCCCGAGGAGTGCAGGTAGAAGCCGGGGAACTCGTCGGTGCGGAACCCCGCGATCGTGACGCCGCGCGTCTCCAGCCGCTGCAGGGTGGCCGGAACGTCCAGGATCGACTTCACGCCCGCGCAGACCACGGTGATGCGGGTCCGGCTCAGCATGTCGAGGTCGGCCGACTCGTCCTGGCTCTCGGTCCACCCGCGGTGCACGCCGCCGAGACCGCCGGTGGCGAAGATCCGGATGCCCGCCCTGGCGGCCAGGAACGAGGTGGCGGAGACCGTGGTCGCCCCGCTCGCCCCGAGCGCGGCGGCGGCGGGCAGGTCGCGGAAGCCCAGCTTGCGCAGCCCCCGCTCACCGGCGACGCGCTCCAGCTCGCTCTTGTCGAGACCGATGCGCGCCACGCCGTCCAGCACCGCGATCGTCGCGGGCACCGCCCCGGCCTCCCGGACGATCTGCTCCAGCTCCACCGCGACCTCGAGGTTGCGGGGCTGGGGCAGGCCGTGGGAGATGATCGTGGACTCCAGCGCCACGATCGGGGCGCCCTGCTCCAGCGCCTCGGCCACCTCGCTGGAGGGGCGGAGCATGCCGGAGAGGGACTGTCGGGTGGTACGCATGAGCTGGTTCTGTCTCCTTGTCCGAGGTCGTAATCATTGCTTGCTTTTGGAACGGTGTAAACGACACCGTCTTCCCCAAAAAGAGCACGTTACGGCGGTTGCGGGGAGACGTCCACCCAAAGATCAGCCAATGAACAGCACTCCGAGCAGTGAGATCCCGCCGATGATGACCGTGGCGATCCCGCCCAGGAGCAGCGACCGCCCACCCCGCACGAGCCTCCGCAGGTCGACACCGGTGCCCAGGGCGAAGAGCGCCGCCGCGAGCAGCACCGCCGTCAGATCGGGGACCACCCGGGTGATCCCGGCCGGCACCACGCCCAGGCTCCGCGCCGCCACGGCCGCGACGAACCCGGCGACGAACAGCGGCACCACCGGCGGGCGTCGCGTCGCCCGCCCGGCCTCGGGGTGTTCCGCCGCGGCACGGCGCGGGGAGGTCGCGGCACGGCGCAGGGAGACGGAGGTGAGCCCGACGATCGGGGCGAGCAGGACGACCCGGGCCAGCTTGACGGCCACCGCGCTCACCAGCACCCCCGCCCCGGCCGCCGCGCCGATCGCCGCCACCTGCGCGACCTCGTGGACCGAGGCTCCGGCCCACAGGCCCAGCTGGTGCGGGGTCAGCCCCAGCGCCCCCGCGAGCAGGGGCAGCGTGACGATCGAGACGCTGCCGTACAGGACGACCACGCTCACCGCGGCCGCCACGTCGTCGTCGTCGCTCTCCGCGACCTCGTGCATGGCGGCCACGGCCGCCGCCCCGCAGACGGACACGCCGGTCGCGATCAGCAGGGACCTGCGCGGGCTCACCCCGACACGGCCTCCGATCCACCGCGTCGCGGCGAACGTGACGCCGGTCCCCACGGCGACCACCGCCAGCGCCCGCCAGCCGAGCGCCAGCAGTTCCGGCAGCGCGATCTGCAGGCCGAGCAGCACGATCGCCAGGCGCAGCACCCGGCGGGCGGCGAACCCGAGCCCGGGGGCCAGCGACCGGTGCAGGCCGCCGAGGTTGGTGAGCGCGACCCCGAGGACCACCGCGATCACGGCGGCGCTCACCCCGGGAACGATCCTGGTCGCGGCCGTCGCCAGGACCACCGCGACGGCCGCGGCCCCGAGCCCCGGCGCGAGCGCTCCGAGTGTTGCGAGCACCCCGGGTCTCGGCGCCGGTCGTACGGGTGCCTGAGTGGTGTGCGCGGCGGGGTCGGGAGAACGCGTGAGCGGGGAGGGGGAGACGGGCATCCCCCGAGTGTCGGCGCGGCGCGGGGAGGCCGGTAGCCATCACCTTCCTGGAAGGTCATAGCCTGGCGCTATGAGCGAGCTGCCCGATCTCGAATCCCTGCGCCTGCTCGTCGACGTGGAACGCCTGGGCAGCCTCGGCCAGGCGGCCCGGGCCGCGGGCGTCGCGCAGCCGTCGGTGAGCAAGCGCATCTCGCTGCTGGAACGCCGCCTCGGGCTGCCGCTGCTGGAACGCACCCCGCGCGGGTCCACCCTCACCCCGCAGGGCGTGATGGTCTCGGCCTGGGCCGCGCAGGTGCTGGCGGCGGCGGAGGAGCTCGTGCGGGGGGCGGAGGCGGTACGGCGCGGCCGGGCCGCGCACCTGCACATCGCCGCCAGCATGACGGTGGCCGAGTACCTGCTGCCGCGCTGGCTGGGGGAACTCCAGGACCGCGAGCCCCAGGTCCAGGTCGGTCTGGACGTGCAGAACTCGGCCGAGGTGGCGAGGCTGATCGGCGGGAAGATCGAGCTCGGGTTCGTGGAGGGGCCCTCGGTCCCGGCCGGGCTGGTGTCGCGGGTGGTGGCCACCGACAGGCTCGTGGTGGTGGTCGCGCCGGGGCACCCGTGGGCGCGCCGTCGCACCCCGCTGCTCGCCGCCGAACTGGCCGCCACCCCGCTGGTCGTCCGCGAGCGGGGGTCGGGCACCCGCGAGACGCTGGACCTCGCGCTCACCGGCCACGACGTCGCCGCCCCGAAGCTGGAGCTCGGTTCCAACGCCGCGGTCAAGGGCGCCGCCCGCGAGGGCGCCGCCCCCGCCGTGCTCAGCGGCTACGCGGTGGAGGCCGAGCTGGCCACCGGCCGCCTGGTCGAGGTGCCCACGAGGGACATCGACCTCACGCGCCGGCTGCGGGCGGTCTGGCGCGACGGCCGTGCCCCCACCGGCCCCGCCGCCACCCTCCTCACGATCACCCTCTCCGCCGCCCGCGAGGGGCGGTGATCCGGATGGTCGCGAGGTGAGTGCGGGGGGCGTGCGGTTGCCTGCGGGCGGGGCGGCGGCGGGGCGTGGCGGCTGCCGGCGGGCGGGGACGGTGGAGCGCGTGCGGTTGCGCTTGTGGCTGCCGGTACGGCGATATTTAGGCATTTCTGGATTCGGGATATGGTGAGGCGCATGGTGATGGTCGAGACGCCGAGCGTGCTCTGCCCCGAGCCGCACTGGCAGACGGGTCTCTGACGGCCGCGTCCCCGGCCCCGCGTCCCCTCACCTCCCTTCATCGGGAAGACCTCACCTCATCGGGAAGTCTCGTGCTCCGCTCTCGCTACGAAGCCGTGATCGTCGGAGGCGGCCACAACGGCCTGGTCGCCGCCGCCTACCTCGCCCGCGCCGGGCGGCGCGTCCTCGTCCTGGAACGCCTCGGTCACGTCGGCGGCCTCGCCGTGTCGGCGCGGGCGTTCCCCGGGGTCGACGCCCGGCTCTCGCGCTACTCGTACCTGGTCAGCCTGCTGCCCTCGAAGGTCGTCGCCGACCTGGGGCTCAAGATCGCACTGCGCCGCCGCCGGTACGCCTCGTACACGCCGGTGGGGGAGACCGGGCTGCTGGTCGACAACGGCGACGCCGCGCGGACCGCGGCGTCCTTCGCCCGGGTCACCGGAGGCGACGGCGAGCTGGAGGCGTGGCGGCGCTTCTACGGGATGACCGCCGACGTGGCCGAGCGGGTCGCGCCGACGCTGCTGGAACCCCTCGCCGACCGGGCGGCGATGCGGGAGCTCGTCGGCGAGGAGGCCTGGCGCGACCTGTTCGAGCGGCCGGTCGGCGAGGTGGTGGACGAGCGGTTCGCCGACGACACCGTGCGCGGCGTGGTCCTCACCGACGCCCTCATCGGCACCTTCGCCGACCCCTCGGACCCCGGCCTGCTGGCCAACCGCTGCCTGCTCTACCACGTGATCGGCGACGGGACCGGCGACTGGAACGTCCCCGTCGGCGGCATGGGCGCGGTGTCGGGCGCGCTCGCCGACGCCGCCCGCGCCGCCGGGGCGGAGATCCTGACCGGCGCCGAGGTCCTCGCGGTCGACCCCTCGGGCGAGGTCGCCTTCCGCGACGCGGGCGGGGAGCACACGGTGACGGGCGAGCGGATCCTGGCCAACGTGCCGCCCGCCGTGCTCGCCCGGCTGCTCGGAGGGGCCGAGCCCGTCCCGGAGGGGGCCCAGCTCAAGGTCAACATGGTGCTCTCGAGGCTGCCGCGCCTGCGCGACCCCGGCGTGGACCCCGCGGCGGCGTTCAGCGGCACGTTCCACATCAACGAGGGCCGCGACCAGCTCGCCCGCGCGTACGCGGAGGCGTCGGCCGGGCGGATCCCCTCGCTGCCCCCGGCCGAGGTCTACTGCCACTCGCTGACCGACCCCTCCATCCTCGGCCAGGAACTGCGCGAGGCCGGAGCCCACACGATGACGCTGTTCGGCCTGCACATGCCCGCCAGGCTGTTCCGGGAGGACCCGGCGGGGGCGCGCGAGGCCGCGCTGCGCGCCACGCTCGCCTCGATGAACGCGGTGCTCGCCGAGCCCGTCGAGGACTGCCTGCTGCGCGCCCCCGACGGCCGGCCCTGCCTGGAGGCGAAGACCCCGGTCGACCTGGAGACCGAGGCGGGCCTGCCCGGCGGGCACATCTTCCACCGCGACCTGTCCTGGCCGTACGGGGAGCCGGGGCGGTGGGGGGTGGAGACCGCCTTCGAGCGCGTCCTGCTCTGCGGCGCGGGCGCCCGGCGCGGCGGCGGCGTCAGCGGCATCCCCGGCCACAACGCCGCCATGGCGCTGCTCACCTGAGCCGAACCCGGCCGGGGTGAGGTCGGCCGGAGTGGGGCGGCCGCCGGTGGAGGCGTTCATCCGGCTCTCATGAAAGACGTCTACCGTGGAGGCCATGGCCGATGGTGAGGCGGCGCGGGTGCTGGTCGTGGACGACGAGCCCGCGCTCAGGGAGGCGTTGCAGAGCAGCCTGGAGTTCGAGGGCTACCGGGTCGGCCTGGCCTCTGACGGCCAGGCGGCGCTGGAGGCGATCGACCGGGAGCCGTACGAGCTGGTCCTGCTCGACGTCATGATGCCCCGGCTGGACGGGCTGACCGCCTGCCGCAGGCTCAGGGCGGCGGGCAACCATCTGCCGGTGCTCATGCTCACCGCCCGCGACGCCGTGGGCGACCGGGTGTCGGGCCTGGACGCGGGGGCCGACGACTACCTGGTCAAGCCGTTCGAGCTGGACGAGTTGCTGGCGCGCGTCAGGGCGCTGCTGCGGCGCGGCGCCCTGAGCGCGCCCGCGGCCGATGACGACGCGGTCCTGACCTTCGGCGACCTGCGGATGGACGTCGCCGGCCGCGAGGTCACCCGGGCCGGCGAGCCGCTGGAGCTGACCCGCACCGAGTACCTGCTGCTGGAGCTGCTCATGGTCCACCCCCGCCAGGTGCTCACCCGCGAGCAGATCCTCAGCGAGGTGTGGGGCTTCGACTTCGAGCCGTCCTCCAACTCCCTCGACGTCTACGTCATGTACCTGCGCCGCAAGACCGAGATCGGCGGGCGTCCCCGGCTGATCCACACCGTCCGGGGCGTCGGCTACGTGCTGCGGGCCTCCGCGTGAACGGTCGCCGCTCCCTGCGCTCCCGGCTGACCCTGCTGGTGGCGGCGGCCGTGGCGCTGGCGATCGCGGTGTGCGCGGCGCTGTGCTGGTTCGTCGTGCGGGCCGAGCTGCTGCGGCAGGTGGACGGCTCGCTGGAGGGACGGCCGCAGGGCATGGAGTGGATCGGACCGTACTGTCCGGGAGGGCCGGGAGGGCCGCGAGGGCAGGGAGTCCCGGGAGTCCCGGGAGACCGGGGAGAGATGGCCGGCCACAGGCTGCCGTTCCGCCTGCCGCCCATCCAACTGGTCTACGCCGACGGCGGGAGGTGCGTGGCGGGTTCCACGCCCGTCAAGGTCACCCCGGCGGACCTGGCCCTGACCCACGGCCCCCTGGGCGGGCGGGCGTTGAGGAACGGCGTGACCGACGGCGGCGAGGAGGTCCGGGTGATGACGAGGAACGTCCGCCCGGGTCTCGCGGTCATGGAGTCCCGGTCCCTCGGGGAGGTCCGCTCCACCCTCGCCGCGCTCGCCTGGCTCCTCGCGGGGGTCACCGCGCTCGGCGTGCTCGGCGCCGCCTCCGCCGGGCTGCTCGTCTCCCGTACGGCGCTGCGCCCCGTCGGCCGCCTGACCGAGGCCGTCGAGCACGTCGCCAGGACCGAGGACCTCGACACCAGGATCCCGGTCGAGGGCACCGACGAGATCGCCAGGCTCGGCGTCTCCTTCAACGCGATGACCACCGCGCTGGCCGGGTCCCGCGAGCGCCAGCGACGGCTGATCGCCGACGCGGGCCACGAGCTGCGCACCCCGCTCACCAGCCTGCGCACCAACATCGACCTGCTGCTGCGCAGCGAGAACGCCGGACGCCCCCTCGACGCCGCTCCCAAGCGCAGGCTGCTGGCCAACCTCAAGGCCCAGTTCGAGGAGATGTCCACGCTCGTCGGGGACCTGCTCCAGCTCTCGCGCTCGGAGGACGAGCACGAGCCGCACGTCGAGGTCGCCTTCCACGACGCCGTCGAGGCGGCCGTGCGCAGGGCCCGGCTGCGCGCCCCCGACACCGCGATCGAGGTGGAACTGAGCCCCTGGTACCTGTGGGGTGACCAGGCCGCCCTGGAGCGGGCCGTGGTGAACCTGCTGGACAACGCGGTGAAGTTCTCCGCGGACCGGGCCGATCCGGTGAGGGTGCGGCTCCGTGACGGCGAGCTGACCGTCAGGGACCACGGCCCCGGCATCCCGGAGGAGGAGCTGCCGTACGTGTTCGACCGGTTCTGGCGGTCGTCCTCGGCCCGCAGCATGCCCGGCTCGGGACTGGGGCTGGCCATCGTGGCCAAGGCCGTGCGCGACGCCGGGGGAGAGGTGAACCTGGAGAACGCAGCGGGGGGCGGCACCCTCGCCCGCCTCCGCCTGCCCGGCTCTCCCACCCGGTCCCCCGCCGCCGCGGGCGCGTGAGCCGCTCGTACGGTGACCGGATACGGCCGGTGAGACCGGGGTGAAACTATTGACTGATTGGCCAATCAGGAGTAGTGGGGCGGTGGCCCCGCGCTGCTGTAGTCTTGCGCCGTGCACAGCGGAGGAGGAGCGCGCAGCAGCCGCGCCGACCAGGCCGACCATCGCCGAGCGGAGCTCCTTGAGGCCGCCAGGCGGGTCGTGCTGGAGCGCGGGCTGGCCAGCACCCGCGTCGCCGACATCGCCAGGGCGACGAACGTGAGCGGCGGGCTGATCCACTACCATTTCGCCACCAAGGACGATCTCATCACCGAGATGCTCCGCAGCACCAGCGACTCCGAGATCCAGCGGCTGAAGGAGATCGTCGCGGGCCCCGGCACCGCCGTCCAGCTCCTCGACCGGGTCCTGCGCTTCTACATCCCGGCCTCCCGCTCCGACCAGAGCTGGATCCTCTGGGTCGACGCCTGGGCCGTCGGGGTGCGCGAGGAGCACGTCCGCGCCATCCTGCTGGAGCTCGAGGGCGCCTGGATCGAGATCCTCAGCCAGGTGATCTCCGACGGCGTGGCCTCGGGCGAGTTCACCTGCGACGACCCCCTGGGCTCGGCCGAGCGGATCGACGGCATGCTCGACGGCCTCGTGGTCCGGTACACCCTGCACACCGGCAACATGTCGCGGAGCAGGATGCTCCACCACGCCAGGGTCGCCGCCGCCCGAGAGGTCGGCCTCGCCCTCTCCGACTTCCCCGACGCGCCGGCCGAGTCCTCCTAGAGCTCGTGTCGCCCCCCGTACTCAACCCCTGTGGTCAGTACACCTAGCCGAGGGATTCGGCGGCCTTGGACATCGGGCCTCCCGCGTCACCGGTGTTGAGCGTGCCGGCGGGCTCCACGAGCAGGATGGCCGTCTCCTCCTCGGCCACCGGGCAGTGCTCGACACCGCGGGGCACCACGTACAGCTCGCCGGGCCCGAGGACCACGTCCCCCTCCCTGAGCTGGATGGTGAGCCGGCCGCTGATGACCAGGAACAGCTCGTCGGTCTCCGGGTGGGTGTGCCAGACGAACTCCCCCTTGAGCTTGGCGAGCTTGATCTCGTAGTCGTTGAGGTCGGCGATCTTCTTCTGCGTCCACAGCTCGCTGAACCGGTCCAGCGCGCGGACGATGTTGACGGGATCCAGGGAAACGGACAATTCGCTGCCACCTTTCGAACAGGGCCGCCCCGGTCGGGGCGGTGGCCGATGTGACGAGCGTGGCCCACGCGCAGGCCGTCCGTCTTGTACGTTTCTGGCATGACCGCCCGCCGACCGCCGCCGACGATCAGGGCGTGGCGGCCGCCTGTCGCCGGCATCGCCGAGGTCTTCCACGCGCACTTCACCGACCACGCCTACCCGGCCCATACGCACGACACGTGGGATCTCATGATCCTCGATGCCGGGGCGGTCGACTTCGGGCTGGATCGTCACCGGCACGGCGCCGCCGACCCCGCCGCCGCCGTCGTGCTCCTGCCGCCGGGTGTCCCGCACGACGGCAGGACCGTCACCCCCGCCGGCTTCCGCAAGAAAGTCCTCTACCTGGACACCACCGTGCTTCCGGAACACCTGACCGGCAGGGCGGTGGACGCCCCGATCGTCGCCGATCCGCTCCTGCGTCACCGGATCCACCGGCTGCACGCCGCTCTCGGCCGGCCGGGGGAGGAGTTCGAGGCAGGATCACGCCTGTCGTTCGTCGCGGAGCGGCTGCGGTTCCATCTCGAGGCGTCGCGACCTCGTACACCCGGCCGTGAGGCGCACCGCCTCGCCGCCGGCCTGCGCGAACTGCTGGACGCGCGCGTCCGGGAGGGCCTGTCACTGCAGGAGGCCGCCGCCGTCCTGCACGCTCACCCGACCCACCTGATCCGGTGCTTCAAGCAGACCTACGGCCTGCCGCCGCACGCCTACCTCACGGGCAGACGTGTCGAACACGCGCGCCGGGCCCTGCTGAGCGGCCGGCGGCCGGCCGAGGTGGCCACGAGCGTGGGCTTCCACGACCAGGCGCATCTGACCCGGCACTTCGCCCGGCACGTCGGCACCACACCCGCCCGTTACGCCACGCGGACCTGAGGGGAGGGAGTCTCGTCCGGCCTCCGTCCGTCGCGGCGTGTCCGGGCGGTCAGGTCCGGGCGGTCAGGTCCGGGGGGTGGGCAGGGCGGCGAGCAGGAAGGCCAGCCGGGCCGCGGCGGCGTCGATGTTCTCGCTGCTGCCGAGCCGGTAACCCCACGACGTGATGAAGCCGCCGTCAGGGGAGCAGGTCACGGTCTCGGCCAGGGTGCTGCTGAAGCGGTTGCGGACGTAGACGTAGGCGGGATCGCCGAACGAGATCCGTTGTACGGAAAGGTCGGCGTGCAGTCGTATCGCGGCAACGAGTCTCTCGAGACAAGACAGCGTGTCCAGCATCGTGCGTCACCTCCGTCTCGACAGAGAATTGCACGATCTTGGGATGCTAATCAAGCAATTGCGGTGTTTGGTCGGCTGATTGTCCGGAGAAATCGTTGAGTACTCGGACGATCACCGATCTGGCATCTTCCCTGAAGGCCGCGACCTCGCAGAGTTCCTCGAAGGTCCGCGCGTAGAAGGCGACGTCCTCCGGGTCGCGCAGCAGCAGGTCCCTCGTCCTGGTCGGCACCGCCACGTGGTCGTCGTCGTAAATCCAGAAGCCGTTGAGCAGCGCCGAGGGCAGGGACGCCTCGAAGGGGATCACGCCGAACTCCACGTTCGGCAGCGCCGTCACCGCCAGCAACCGGTCGAGCTGCCCGCGCATCACGTCCAGCGGGGCGAGCCGGTGGCGCAGCGCCGCCTCCGGCATGACGAACCTGAACCGCTTGCTCTGGTCGTAGAGGATGTCCTGGCGCTGCATGCGCACCCGGATGGCCGCGTCGATCTCGTCGGGTGCCTGGTAGAGGCGCTTGATCCGGGTGAAGATGCTCCGGGCGTACTCGGTGGTCTGCAGCAGCCCGATGACCACGCCGGGCTCGAACACCCGCAGCCGGGTGGTCCGCGCCTCCACGTCGCGGATGTCCTCCTGGAGCGCCGCCAGCCCGCTGCGATGCCGCTGCCGCCAGGAGTCCTGGCGGTCCAGGAGGCTCGCGGCCTGCTCCACCAGCTCCCCGGCGATCTCGGGGGTGGCGCCCACGGCCTGCGCCCACCGGGTGACGTCGTCCTCGGTCGCGGTCTGGCGGGCGTTCTCGATCCGGGAGACCTTGGACGCCTGCCATCTCAGCCGCTCGGCCAGCTCCTTGCCCGACAGGTGGGCGGCCTCACGCAGGTGCCGTAGCCGCACCCCGAGTTCGGTTCTGGCCTGCTGGAACCCGGTCACACGATCTCCTCGGCCGTTCGCGCGAGCCGGATGGCGCGGCCGCCGTCCGCCTGTGCTCCCAGCGTGCCCACGTCACCTCCCGCATGGTGCGCACGACGCTAGCCCCGAGCGTGTGGATCAAGCCAGAGAGCACTCCTAATCGTGACCAATATTTACGGAAAGTACTCGGCGCGCGATGTCCGCGAGAAGCTCACGCGGTACCTCGACGGCGGTTTCGCCGTCCAGGACGTGGCGCAGATCGGCCAGCGCCGCCGCGTCGGTCACCCGGAGACCCTGCACCACGATGGTCCCGCGGTCGGTCTCGTAGAGGGAGGGACAGGCCCCCGCCTCGGAGGTGGAGCCAAGAAACCGGAGACGCATGACTGAATCCTTCCCCGAACCGCATTCTTGAAGCAATTGCGAGCAATCCTGGGACGCGAAAGGTTGCATGAAGGTTTCAAAAGGGCGGACCGGTGCCGGAGAAAGGGGCAGGGGGTGCTGGGGCGCGGGCCGGGAACAGCCCGGCGGACCTGATGGGTGAGGTGTTCCCCGCGACGGAGAACGCCAGGGCGGCGCCCCTACGCCGGGGCCGGAGTCTGGGCGGTTCCCGTGCGGGAGGCCCGCTCGATCGTGTCGACGAGCCGGTGCCGCCGCAGCGCGTGGTCGAAGCCGGGCACGGTGCGCGTGCCCTCGCGCAGATCCCGGGCGAAGCGCGCGTACACCTGGGCCACGCCCTGCGCCGTCGCGGGCAGGTCGCGCGGGACCGGGTGGAAGAGGCTGTCGGGCAGGGGGATGTCGGCGAGCGCCTGGGTGTCGCCCCGGCCTCCCCGCAGTCGCAGGTCCAGCGCCTGGAGGTTGCCGTTGACGCCGGGCGCGGTCAGGACGAGGTCGCCGTCGGTGCCGTTGATCTCCCAGTGGAAGTTGTCGCCGCGGGAGACGCCGCCCCGGTAGAACAGCGAGAGGGCCGCGCCGCCGCGGAAGGTGCCCGTGACGGACACCTGGTCGGCCACCGTCACCGGGATGGTGGAGCCGTCGTCGATCACCTGTGCCCGCGTGAGGCCGGCGACCAGGTTGGCCGAGACGGTCGTGAGCTCGCCGAGCACGACGTTCACCGCCTCCAGGGCGTGCAGCGCCGACGCGGTCAGGGGTGTCGCGCCGGCGGCGGCGTCGTAGAGGTAGGCGTGCGCGCGGTCGGTCACGGGGCTCCAGGCCAGGCCCGATCCGACCAGCGTCGTGCCGAGCACCTTCCCGACGTAGCCGTCCGCGACCAGGTCACGGGTGTGGCGGATCGCCGGAAGGAAGCCGCCCTGCAGCCCGATCACCGTGCGGACCCCCGCGGCCTCGGCCCGGGCGGCCAGGTCGGCCGCCTCCTCGGTGCCGACGCCGAGGGGCCACTCGCTGTAGACCATCTTCCCCGCCGCGAGCGCCGCGGAGATCAGCGCGTGGTGGTGGGGCACCTTGACCGACACCACCACCAGATCCACTCCGGGGTGGGCGATCAGGCCGGCGGGGTCGTCGAAGGCCGCCGGGACGCCGAACTCCTTGGCGGCCAGGTCGGCGGACGCGCGGCGTGACGTGCTGATGGCGCGCAACTCGTAGCCGGGGAGGGCCCTGAGCGCGGGAACGTGGCTGATGGCGGCCCAGCCGCCGACGCTCGCCCCGATGATGCCGACGCCGATGTCCATGATGCTCCTAGGGTGATGTCCGGCCGCCTGTGGCGAACGGGGTGTGCCGATGCCGTCTCTTCCTGTCCGCCGACGGCGAATATCTTGAATGATTGTTACAGATTCGGGCCGTGAAACATCAGTCGAGGCAGCCCAGGGCCGCCTCCACGACGCTCATCAGGTACCGGCGGTCGGGGTTGATCGCCCCCGTGACACGCAACCCGTGAATGAGGGTCATGAGGAACCTCGCCGAGTCCCGGGGGTCGCGGACGCCGACCGGCTCGCCGCGGTTCTGGGCCGCCGTGATCGCCTCGGTCAGCTCGTCCTCCAGCAGCGAGGTCGTCGCCCCCACCCGCGTGGCCACCTCGGGGTCGTGGCACAGCCGCTCGGTCGCGGCGCTGACGATCAGACAGGTCTGCTCGCGCCCGTCCCGCAGGATGGTCTCCACCAGATCGACCAGGATGTCGCGGATCAGCTCCCGTGCCGGGGTGCCGCTGCGCAGCAGGTCGACCAGGGGGAGCGCGTACCGCTCCCGGTAGCGGTCCAGCACCGCCTGATACACGCCCTCCTTGCTGCCGAACGCCGCGTAGAGGGAGCCGCGGCCCACCCCGGTGGCGTCGACCAGGTCCTGCACCGAGGTGCCCTCGTAGCCCTTGTGCCGGAAGACGGACATCGCCGCTTCCAGCGCGGCCTCCGTGTCGAACTCCCTGACCCGCGCCATGTCGCCCAAGCTAGCCTTATCTGGAACGAGCAGTCAAATTTCCTCCCGCTCATGCGGGCACCGCCCGCGCCTCGGCCGTCGACCGCGGCATCGCCCCGCCCGGCCCCGCCGCGCCCACGCCTCGGCCGGGCGCCGGACGAGAGCGCCGGCGCCGATTCCATCGCAGGTCACATGAACGTACGGGCGCGGGCGAACAGGTTCAGCGTGGTGGCGTGGAGCAGGTCCCCGATCTCCTTGGGAGCCTTGCCCGCGCAGGCGCGGGCGTGCGTGCCCTCCAGGACGATGCCGAGCTTGAAGCAGGCCATCACCGCGTACCAGTCGACGGCCGACAGATCCCGGTCGGACAGGGCCGCGTAGCAGTTGACGAGCTCGGCGGCCGTGGCCAGCCCGGTGACCCCGCCGGAGATCACCCCCACGCCGTCGGGGGCCGGCCAGGTGGCCAGCAGCCACCCCAGGTCCAGCAGCGGGTCGCCCACCGTGCACATCTCCCAGTCGACGATCGCGGCCACCCGGGGCCCGTCGCAGGCGAACATGAGGTTGGCCAGGTGGTAGTCGCCGTGCATGATCCCCGGGGTGAACTCCTTCGGCCGGTTGCGCTCCAGCCAGCCCGCGGTCTCCGCCAGCCCCGGGATGTCGGGCCCCGGATATCCCTCCAGGGCTCCGTAGCCGTCCAGCTCGCCCATCCAGCGGGGCACCTGCCGCTCCAGGAACCCCTCGGGATGGCCGAACCCGTCGAGCGCGCCGTGGTCCACCCGCCCGAGGTCGGCCAGCGCCGAGGCCGCCTCCAGTCCCATCCGGTGCCGGATCGCGGGGTCGCCGGCGTGCGGCTCGGGCAGCTCGACGGTGGCGTTGAACCCCCGGACCGGCTCCATCAGGTAGAAGACCGCGCCCATGACGCTCTCGTCGGTGCAGGCCGCGACCAGGCGCGGCGCCGCCACCGGCGTGTCGCGCAGGACCGCGAGCACCCTCGCCTCCCGGCGGAGCGCCTCGTTGCTCCTGGCGCGCGGGTGCAACGGCGGCCTGCGCAGCACGTACGACGCCCCGCCCCGCTCGAAGCGCACCATGACGTTCTGCGTCCCGCCCGTCACCGGCGCGACCCGCTCGAACGGCCCTTCCGGCAGCCCCCGCGCGTCCATCCACGCACCGAGCACGTCGAAGTCGATCGCGGTGACGTCGATGTGCGTGGACGTCATGCGCCCTCCTTGACCGAATGATGTTCTAGGTGGGGTGAATCTATGATTCCCGTCCGCGACGGTCAATAGTCTCCCGCTCCGGCGGAAGCGGCGTCCGCGTCGGCGGAGGCGGAAGGGGCCGCCCCCCGCACCCGGGCAGGAAGGGGGCGCCTCCCCGGCGAGACGGAGGTGTCGATGCGAGCGCCGTCGTGGCGGCGGATCGGAGTCGTGCCGGCGAGCCAGAGGAGGCGTCGCGGGATGCCGGCTCAGAGAAGGCGTCGCGGGATGTCGGCGAGCCCGGCGCGGAGTTCCTCCCCGAGGGCCTTGGCCTGGGCGTCGAGACGGGGACTCGCGGCCACGCCCCGGCCGAGGAGGCCGTGCACGACGAAGTTGAGGGCGAGCAGGTTGGGCAGCTCGAAGCGCTCGACCTTCAGGCAGGCGGTGAACGGCAGGAGTTCCGCCAGGCGTTCGACCGTCAGGTAGCCCTCCAGCCACCCGAACCGCTCCGCCGTACGGACCCAGACCCCCAGGTTGGCGTTGCCGCCCTTGTCCCCCGAGCGGGCGCCCACGATCGCGCCCAGCGCGACCCGCGCGGTCTCGCCGTCGCCGCGCCCGTCGTGCGGGGCGGTGTCGGTGTCGGTGTCGGTCTCGGCGTCGCTCCCGCGGTCCGCGGCCTCGCCGCCGCTCGCCACCCGTGCGGTCGTCACCTCCGGTGTGCCGGGCACCTCGGACAGGTCACGTGCACCGGACGCGCCGGGTGCGCCGGGTACGGCGGCGAGCTCGCGGCCGTCGAGCCAGACGCGGGCCCGCACCGTCTCCGCCGGGACGAGCGTGGGCCAGTAGACCCCGTACGGCGAGGCGTCTCCGGGCGGGGTGAGGCCGTAGAAGCCGGGATAGCTCGCCAGGCCGGTCTCGACCACGGCCGCGGAGAAGGCACGCCCCGCCCTCCGCCGGTCGGCGTCCATCACGGTGACACGCAACAGGGCGGTCCCGGTGAGCGGAGCGGTCCCGGGGATCGAGGCGGTTCCGGCGAGCGGGGTGGTCCCGGCGAGCGGGGTGAGCTCCACGTGGACCTCGTCGAACGACTCCTTCGGCACCCGCGACCAGATGGCCTCCTCGGCCAGCCGGGCCTTGGCCTCGATGTCCAGGCCGGTCAGGACGAGCGTCATCGTGTTGCGGTAGCCCGCCAGGTAGTTGACGGCGACCTTGAGCGTGCCGGGAGGGGCCTCGCCGCGCACCCCCGAGACGCGGACCCGGTCGGGGCCCTCCTGCTCCAGCCGGATCGTGTCGAAGCGCGCGACCACGTCGGGCCCGAGGTAGCGGGGCGACCCGATCTCGTACAGCAGCTGCGCGGTGACCGTGCCCACCGAGACCAGCCCCCCGGTCCCCGGGTGCTTGGTGACCACGCTGGAGCCGTCGGCCTCCAGCTCCACCAGCGGGAACCCGCAGCGCGCCAGGTCGGGCACCTCGCCGAAGAACGCGTAGTTGCCGCCGGTCGCCTGGCAGCCGCACTCGATGACGTGCCCGGCGACCACCGAACCGGCCAGCGCGTCGAGGTCGTCAGGGCCCCACCCGTACCGCCAGATTCCCGGCCCGGTGACCAGGGCGGCGTCCGTGACGCGGCCGGTCACCACCACGTCCGCCCCGGCCGACAGGGCGGCGGCGATCGGGCGGCCTCCCAGGTAGGCGTTGGCGGTCAGGGCGGGGGCGGGCAGCGGCTCACCGGTGTCCGCGTTGGGGGCGCCGCCCAGGTCGTGGCCGGTCAGGTCGTCGCCGGTGACGTGGGCGACCCTCACCGGCAGCCCGAGGCGCCCGGCCAGCTCGCGCACGGCCTCGGCGCACCCGGCCGGGTCCAGCCCGCCCGCGTTGGAGACGATCCTGACGCCCCGCTCCAGGCACGTCCCGAGGACCTCCTCCAGCTGCTTGAGGAAGGTCGGCGCGTAGCCGGGGCGGCCCTTCAGCCGGTTCCCGGCCAGGATCAGCATGGTCAGCTCGGCGAGCCAGTCGCCGGTGAGCACGTCGATGGGACCGCCCTCCACCATCTCCCTGGCGGCCGACAGCCGGTCGCCGTAGAAGCCGGAGCAGTTGGCGACGCGCAGCATCAGCCCTCCTCGGACCGGGACGTCACGGACGCGTCACCGCGCGCCCCCGGCTCGCCGTACGGCATCAGATCGTCTCCGGCGCGGGGATCCACGACGCGGACCGCTTCTCCATGAAGGCGGCGATCCCCTCCTGCCCCTCGGCGGAGGTGAACCGCCGCGCGGACAGCTCGGCCATCTGGCGCATGCCCTCCTCGACGCTCAGCCCGGGTACGGTCCGCACCAGCTGCTTGGTGAGGGCGAGCGCCTCGGGGCCGCCGCGCAGCAGCATGCCGGTGTAGTGCGCGACGGTCGCGTCCAGCTCCTCCTCGGGCACGGCGCGGGTGAGCAGCCCGATCTCCGTGGCGCGGGCGGCGTCGAACGTCTCGCCGGTGAGCAGGTACTCGGCGGCGGCGCGCGGGCCGAGCCGCCGCAGCACGGTCACCGAGATCATCGCGGGTACCACGCCGAGCCGCACCTCGCTGAACGCGAACGACGCGGAGTCGGGGGCGATCGCGAAGTCGCACGCCGCCACCAGGCCGAGCCCCCCGGCCCGCGCCGTGCCGTTCAGCCTGCAGACGACAGGCTTCGGGCTCTCCCAGATCAGGCTCATGATCTCCGGGAAAGACGCGGTCACCGGCGCCTCGTGCGCGCCGCCCGGCGCGACCCGCTGCTCCTTCAGGTCGGCGCCCGCGCAGAACACCGGCCCGGTCCCGGTGAGCACGATCACCCGGACGCTCTCCTCGGCCAGCGCCCAGTTGAGCCGGTCCTCCAGGTCGCCCAGCAGCCGCACCGACAGCGCGTTGCGGTTGCGGGGGGAGTCGAGGGTGATCGTCGCCACCCCGCCGGACAGCTCCCTGCGCACCAGGCGTTCCACCGGCCAGCCCCCGTCGCTCTTCATCTCGGTCCTTCCGTCGTCGAGACCCCCTCCCGGCTCCCGGGAACCGGGGGAGGAGGTCACGTCTGCTCCTCGATCACGGCCAGCACGGCCCCCGCCTCGACCTGGCGGCCCGGCGTCACGTTCACCGCCGCCACCGTGCCCGGCGCGGGCGCGGCGATCCGATGCTCCATCTTCATGGCTTCGAGCACCACGACCACCTGCCCCGCCCCGACGGTCTCGCCGGCCTTGACGTCGACCCGCAGCACCGTACCGGGCATGGGCGCCACCAGGGAGCCGGGCAGCACGTGTTCCACCGGTTCCGGCAGGCGGGGCAGCGGGGTGAGCCGTACGGAACCGAGGGGGGAGTCCACGTGCGTCACGCCGTCGTAGCGGGCGACGGCGAACCGGTGCCGCACGCCCGAGGTCTCCAGCACCACGAGCGAGGGCGTCGCGTCGACCAGGACCGTATCGGGAAACCCCTCCGCCCGCAGGCCGTCCCTGGTGATCCGGTAGGAGATCTCGGCCTCCGCGAAGGCGGCGCGCTGCGGCTGCGACACCACGTTGCGCCACCCGCTCGGCAGTCCCGCCTGCACGGTCGCCGCCGCCCGGTTGGCCGCCGCCCCCGCGAGCGCGGCGGCGAGGGCGGACAGGCGCGCGAGCTCCGGCCGTTCCCGGCCGGGCGCGGGGGACCCGGTGAGCCCGTGCTCCTCCAGGAAACCGGTGTGGGTGTCCCCGGCCAGGAACGCCGGGTGGCGCAGGACCTCGACCAGCAGGTCCCGGTTGGTGACGAGGCCGTGGATCCTCGCGCCCGCCAGCGCGGCGGCCAGCCTGCGCACGGCGTCGGGGCGGCTCGCGCCGTACGAGACGACCTTGGCGAGCATCGGGTCGTAGTGGACGCCGATCTCCGAGCCGTCCTCGACGCCGGAGTCCAGCCGCAGGCCGTGGCGCCCGCCGGGTACGGGCGCGAAGCGGGCGTCCACCCCGGGAACCTCGAAGCGGTGCAGCACGCCGCTCTGCGGAAGCCAGTCGCGGGCCGGGTCCTCGGCGTACAGGCGCACCTCGACGGCGTGCCCGGACGGTTCGGGCGGCGACGCGGGGAGCCGGGCGCCCTCGGCGATCCGCAACTGCCACTCGACGAGATCGACGCCGTACACGCACTCGGTCACCGGGTGCTCCACCTGCAGGCGGGTGTTCATCTCCAGGAAGGCGACCGTCTCGTCCCTGACGAGGAACTCGACGGTCCCGGCGCCGACGTAGCCGATGGCCCGCGCGGCGGTGACCGCCGCGTCGAGGAGCCGCGCCCGCGTCGCGGGGGAGATCGCCGGGGACGGGGTCTCCTCGACCACCTTCTGGTGCCGCCGCTGGATCGAGCACTCCCGCTCGCCCAGCGCCCACACCGTCCCGTGCCCGTCGGCCAGGATCTGCACCTCGATGTGCCGGGCGCCCTCCAGCAGGGGCTCGACGAACACCGTGCCGTCCCCGAACGCCGACGCCGCCTCCCGGCGCGCCGACTCGACCGCCCCGGGCAGGTCGTCGGTGAGCCGCACGACGCGCATCCCGCGCCCGCCGCCACCGGCCGACGCCTTCACCAGCAGGGGTACGGCCCATCCGGAGGCGCTCCCGCTCATCCGGGTGAACACGGCGTCCAGGTCGCCTTCCAGGTCGTCCGTCGAGTAGCCGGGTCCCGCGACGAAACCCGGCAGCACCGGGACCCCGGCCTCGGCCATCAGCGCCTTGGCCTCGATCTTGGAGCCCATCGCGGCGACGGCCCCGGCCGGAGGGCCGACCCAGGTCAGCCCGGCCTCCGGTACGGCCCGCGCGAAGGCGGCGTTCTCCGACAGGAAGCCGTACCCGGGATGGACCGCGTCGGCGCCCGACACGCGGGCCGCTTCGACGATCTTCTCTACCGACAGGTAGGTGTCGGCGGGCCTGACCCCGCCCAGCCGTACGGCGTGGCCGGCCTCGGCCACGTGCGGCGCGTCCGCGTCGGCGTCCGAGAAGACCGCGACGGTCTCGATGCCGAGGTCGCGGCAGGTACGGAAGACGCGGCGGGCGATCTCACCCCGGTTGGCGACGAGCAGGCGGCGGATCGGCGGGACGGTCACGTTCATGGGCATGGTCACGGTCACATCCGGAAGACGCCGAAGCCCGAGGGCCGCGGGACGGTGGCGTTGTCGAAGGCGGCGTTGTCGAAGGCGGCGTTGCCGACGGTGTCGCCGACGGCTGACAGGCACAGGCCCAGGACCGTCCGGGTGTCGCGGGGGTCGATCACACCGTCGTCGTAGAGGCGGCCCGACAGGAAGAACGGCAGCGACTCGGCCTCGATCTGGGCCTCGACCAGCTGCCGCATCGCCGCGTCGCCCTCCTCGTCGTAGACCTGGCCGCGCGCCTGGGCGGCGGCCCGGCCGACGATGGACAGCACCCCGGCGAGCTGGGCGGGCCCCATCACGGCAGACTTGGCGCTGGGCCAGGTGAACAGGAACCGGGGGTCGTAGGCCCTGCCGCACATCCCGTAGTTGCCCGCCCCGTACGAGGCGCCCATGACGATCGTGATGTGCGGGACGGACGAGTTGGACACCGCGTTGATCATCATGGCGCCGTGCTTGATGATGCCGCCCTGCTCGTAGTCCTTGCCGACCATGTAGCCGGTGGTGTTCTGCAGGAAGACCAGCGGGACGCGGACCTGGTTGGCGAGCTGGATGAACTGCGCCGCCTTCTGCGCCTCCTCGCTGAACAGCACGCCCCGGGCGTTGGCCAGGATCCCGATCGGACGGCCGTGCAGGCGGGCCCACCCGGTCACCAGGCTCCCGCCGTACAGGGGCTTGAACTCGTCGAACTCGCTGCCGTCCACCACCCGCGCGATCACCTCGCGCGGGTCGAACGGGATCCTCAGGTCCTCCGGCACGATGCCCAGCAGCTCGTCCTCGTCGTACAGCGGCTCGCGCACGGCGCCGGGGGAGACGCGGGACCCGCGCCGGTTCAGGCCCCTGACGATCCGCCGCCCGATCCGCAGCGCGTCGTGCTCGTCGGCGGCGAGGTAGTCGGCCAGGCCGCTGACCCGCGCGTGCATCTCGGCACCGCCCAGCGACTCGTCGTCGGCCTCCTCCCCGGTGGCCATCTTGACCAGCGGCGGCCCGCCGAGGAAGACCTTCGCGCGCTCCTTGACCATGACCACGTGGTCGCTCATCCCCGGCACGTACGCCCCACCGGCCGTGGAGTTGCCGAAGACCAGGGCGATCGTGGGGATCCCGGCCGCCGACAGGCGGGTCAGGTCGCGGAAGATCCGGCCTCCGGGGATGAAGATCTCCTTCTGGGTCGGCAGATCGGCCCCGCCCGACTCCACCAGGTTGATCAGCGGCAGCCGGTTCTCGAGGGCGATGTCGGCCGCCCTGAGCGTCTTGCGCATCGTCCACGGGTTGGACGAGCCGCCCCGCACGGTCGGGTCGTTGGCGACGAGCACGCACTCGACGCCCTCGACCACCCCGATCCCGGTGACCACGCTCGCCCCGACGGGGAAGTCGCCGCCCCAGGCCGCCAGCGGCGAGAGCTCCAGGAAGGCGGAGTCGGGGTCGACGAGCAGCTCGATCCGCTCCCTGGCCAGGAGCTTGCCCCGCGCGCGGTGCCGGTCGACGTACTTCCCGCCGCCGCCCGCCACGGCCTTGGCGTGCTCGGCGTCGAGCGCGGCCAGCTTGGCGAGCATCGCCTCGCGCCGCGCCAGGTAGTCCTCACCGGAGGTGTCCAGGCGGCTCATGAACCCGCTCCCTTGGTTGACACGGACGTCACATCGACGATCCGGCTCGTCGGCGTCGGCGTCGGCGTCGGCGTCGGCGTCGGCGTCGGTGCTTGTGCTTGTGCTTGTGCTTGTGCTTGTGACGGTGGCGACGGTGTTCGTGCCGGCGCCGGGCCCCACGCCGGAGCCGGTGTCAGGCCGATGGCCCGGGCCCAGAGCGTGGAGAGCGTCGCGACGGCGGTCCGCTCGTCGGCGTGCTCGCCGAGGTCCAGCCAGACGTGGGCGAAGTGCTCGACCATCCCGCCCAGCATCACGGCGGTCAGCCGGGGATCCAGCGACGGGTCGGCCAGCCCCTGCTCCTGCAGGCGCCGCAGCCCCTCCGCGCCCCGCCGCACGAAGACCTCGCGCAGTTCGAGCAGGAGGCCGCGGAAGCTCTCGTCGGTGACCGCGACCTGCTCCAGCATCCGTACCAGCCGGGAGTTGGCGGCCCACGCGCGCAGGTAGAGCAGGTTGGCGGCCTCGATGCGGGCGTACGGGTCGGCGGGGGCGGCCGGTCCGACCACGCTGGCGGTGAACATCTCGCCCACCACGGTCGCCGCCACCTCGCGGAACAGCTCCTCGCGCGAGCCGAAGTAGGTGTAGAAGGTGCCGTGCGAGACCCCGGCACGGGCGCAGACGTCGTCGACGCGCACGGCGTCGTAGCCCCGCTCCTCGAACGCCTCCCGCCCCGCCTGGACGAGCGCCGCCCTGGTGCGCCGCCCCCGGCTGCCGAGGGTCTCCGACTTGACGATCACGTCAAGTACGGTAGCCCACAACCGGTGCCCCCGCCAGGGGCGGCGCTAACGCCCGGGGGCGTTACGCGTTGTAGTTCCTCCCCAGGGGCCTACCGGGGATCGGCTTGGCGATGAGGGCGACGGGGATGAAGAAGCAGATCTGGCCGATCGCGAGGATGAGCGTCCAGAGGGCCTTCTCGTCGTAGTGGGCGGATGCCCTGGCGTACAGCTCGTCGGGGACGCGTTCCCCGAACGGGTTCGGGGAGAGGACGGCCTCCACGAGTTCCAGTGCCACCCGTTCGGCGTCGGTGAAGTAGGGGGCGTCCCGCCACGACGCCACGGCGGTGATGCGCTCCTCCGCTTCACCGGCCTTGCGGAGACCGTCGGTTTGCCGGACCGTGTGGTAGGTGCTGCCGACGATCTGCCCGGCGCGGAGCTGCACCAGGCCGATGGTGATCTGGGGAATCGAACCGTTCTGGACGGCCTTGATCATGGCTCCGGCGATTGACGTCACCTCGGGAAAGAACTGGGAGGGGTCGGGCAGACGCGACCGAAGGTCGCCCTGCTCGGCTGTCCTGGTTGTAGACGTCACGATGTCTTCCTCTCGATCTCAGCGGTGTTTCCGAAGCTCGCGCCGCGGTGGGGTTCGCCCTGCGCCACGCAGGGGACGATCACACGTTCCGGCGCGGGATCGCCGACGGCGATTCGCGTCCCGGGCGGGGTCGCCGCGTTCTCCCGCGTGCTGGATGGTGTCCGGGGACTCCGACGACACAACCGCCGAGAATGTGAGGCGACGCGCCGGCCTCACAGTTCGGCGCGCTGTCTCGTCGATCCGGTGAACGCAACCGCACCCAAGGAGCCGACGACACCATGACCGCCCCGTCCGAGACAGGAGACGACCAGCCGGATCCGAGCCTGAGCGCGATCATGAGCGAGCGGCGTCAGCTGATCAATCTCGCCTACCGGCTCCTCGGTTCCCTGGCCGACACCGAGGATGTCGTGCAGGAGACCTACGCCCGCTGGTACGCCATGTCGCGGCAACGGCGGGAGGCCATCGAGTCGCCCGGCGCCTGGCTGACGACGGTCGCCGGCCGCATCTGCCTGGACCTGCTCGGTTCGGCGCGTGCCCGGCGGGAGCGCTATGTGGGTGAATGGATCCCCGAGCCGCTGCCGGATCGTACGGAGTGGCTCGGCGGGCGGCCGGGCGGCACCACGACGGATCCGGCCGATCCGGCCGACCGGGTCACTCTCGACGAGTCGATCAACATGGCCTTCCTCGTCGTGCTCGAATCGATGACCCCGGCAGAGCGCGTCGCGTTCATCCTGCACGACGTCTTCCGCTACTCCTTCGCGGAGGTGGCCGAGATCGTCGGCCGTACGCCGGCGGCCTGCCGCCAGCTGGCCTCCTCGGCCCGCCGCCGCATCCGCGCCTCACAGGCTCCCCCGACCCCGGCGGCCCGGCGCGCCGACATCGTCAGGGACTTCAAACGGGCGTGGGAGGCCAAGGACATCGACACCCTCGTCGGCCTCCTCGACCCCGAGGTCACGATGATCGCCGACGGCGGCGGCCTCGCCAGCGCCCTGCTCCATCCGATCGAGGGCAGCGAGCAGATCGCGCGCTACGCCCTGGCGATCGCCGACATGGCGCCCGAGATGACGATTCTGGAGCGAACGGTGAACGGTCAGCCCGGTCTGGTCGCTCAGCGGGACGGCGTCACCGAGGCGGTGATGGCGTTCGAGGTCGCGGGTGATCGGGTCACGCGGATCTGGGCCGTGCGCAACCCCGAGAAGCTCCGCCCCTGGACGGCGACGTGGAAAGAACGCCGCCACGGCGACACGGCGGTTCACCGGATCCTTCCCGACGGACACCAAGAACCGGTGAACCGCGACAGCACCGGGACGAACCGCGAAAGCACGGGGGCGAGGCGACGCGCCGAACCATGAGGTCGGCGCGTCGCCTCACATTCTCGGCGGCTGTGTCGTCGGACTCCTGAGACACCGTCCAGCGACCGTTCAGCGGGTGGGAAAGCGCCGCCCCGGACGTCATCACCCCCCGTCTCAGCCTGCCGCGTAGCCGTCAAGGAGTCATCTGTGTTCTTGCGTGCCGTTATCGCTCTGCAAACCCTGGTCGTCTTCACCGCGCCGATCACCGCGGGCCTGTTGTTGTCCTCGCCCAGCGGACAGGCACTGCACAGCGCTTCGGCGTACGGGGTGTTCACCGTGTCGGTGGTGCACCTGGCCACCGCGATCCTGCTGTGGCGGCCGGGCGGTGGCTCGCCCGGGCCCATCCTGTACGCGGCCGTGTTTCTGGGGCTCACACTGGCGCAGGTAGCACTGGGCATCGCGCGGCTGAAGACCCTGCACATCCCGCTGGGCGTGCTGTTGTTCGGCCTGAGTCTCCTTCACCTCAGCCGGGTCCTGGCCGACCGTCGCACTCCCGTGGCATCCGTTGGTCCATGAGCCGGACGCGACGCCGTCCCCCTTCACCCGCTGAGGCTCTCAGGGTGGCCGAATATGCCAAGTTGCCGGCCTGGCGAACGCGCTCTCCCGGACCCCGGAGGCCGGAGCTCAGGAATCGATGTAAACCCAGGCGTGCAGGCCGGAGGCGAGCCTGACGAGCACTCGGCGGTAGTTGGCCACCTCGTGGTCGTCGGCGGCGGCCAGTTCGGCGTCGGTGACCTCGAACACCGTCCCCTCGACGGCGTGGGAGAGGTCGCCGGTCGCGCGCACGATCGGATGGCGGGCGGTGCCGCCGACCGCGACGACGCCGGGGTCGGTGATCTCCACCGTCGTCACCGTGTAGCCCGGCAGCAGGTCCGGGGTGCCGTCCAGCTCGCGGCCGAAGGCGGACAGCTGTACCTCGCGCTGGCGCAACGTCCCGTAGGAGAACAGATACGTGCGGCCCTGTGCGCTCTCGGACAACGGACGTCCCCTTTTCCGTGCCTCGGTGAACCCCCCACCCGCCGAGTCTAGAACGCGGCCGATCATTACTTCACATGGATGGTGACCCTCTTTTGAACGCGTTCAGCGCGCTGTACTACGGTGGTCCCACACGTTCTGGGGAGTCCGATGAAGATAGTGATACCCGGAGGAAGCGGTCAGGTGGGCACGATCCTGGGTCGTGCGCTGACGGCCGCGGGGCATGACGTCGTGGTGCTGACCAGGCGGCCGGCGCGTGAGCGTGAGGTCCGCTGGGACGGGGAGACCCCGGGACCCTGGGCACAGGAGATCGACGGCAGCGACATCGTGGTCAACCTGGCCGGGCGCAGCGTCAACTGCCGCTACACCGCCGCCAACCTGAGGGCCATGATGGACTCGCGCGTGCGCTCCACCCGGGTCGTGGGCGAGGCGATCGCGGCCGCCGCGCGGCCTCCCCGGGTCTGGCTGCAGATGAGCACCGCCACCGTCTACGCCCACCGCTTCGACGCGCCCAACGACGAGGCGACCGGCGTGCTCGGCGGCACCGAACCCGGCGTCCCCGGCTACTGGGCCCGCAGCGTCGAGATCGCGAAGGCGTGGGAGGAAGCGCAGGAGCGAGCCGAGACCCCGCACACGCGCAAGGTCGCCCTGCGCACCGCCATGGTGATGAGTCCCGATCGCGGCGGCGTCTTCGACGTCCTGCTGCGGATGGCGCGGCTCGGCCTCGGCGGCCCGATCGCGGGCGGCGCGCAGTACGTGTCCTGGATCCACGACCGCGACTTCGTCCGCGCCGTCGAGTTCCTGGCCGGCCGGGACGACCTCGCCGGGCCGGTGAACCTCGCCGCCCCCGACCCTCTGCCGCAGCGTACGTTCATGCGCGTGCTGCGCGCCGCGTGGGGTGTCCGGGCCGGCCTGCCCGCGACGAGGTGGATGGCCGAGCTCGGCGCGTTCGCGCTGCGCTCGGACACCGAACTCCTGCTGAAGAGCCGCAGGGTCGTCCCCGGCCGCCTGCTCGAAGCGGGTTTCGCCTTCGAACACGCCCGCTGGCCGGAGGCCGCCGGCGACCTCGTACGGCGCGTGCGCGCCGGGTCCGGCGTCACCGGGTAGGGCTTGGCGGATCAGGAGCCCTCGGGGCGGATGCCCAGTTCCTCGGCGACGTGCTTGACGTGCTCGTCGCCCATGCCGTTGCGGAAGGTTCTGACGGCGAGTTCCGAGGGGTCGTGGAAACCGAGCGCCCGCAGTGCCTCGACCGCCTGCGTGGCCAGCGGCCCGATGTCCGCCCAGACGACCGGTCTGCCGATCGTCCAGCTGACGCACTTCCCGGTGACCATGTCCGGAGTCCAGCCGATCTCGAACATTCGCCGCTCGCGGTCGGTCCTCGGGTTGTCCGGGTCGGGGTCCTCCGTCGACACCGGCCGGTAGTCGAGCGCGCCGGTGTCCATGAAGCCATAGTGATCCGTCATGAACTGCACCCCGCCGCGTTCCTTGTCGATCAGGATCACGGCGCTCTCGGTGGGGAGGGTCTGCAGCACCCAGTCCAGGCGCCGCCGCAGGTCTTCCCAGTCGGTACAGCGGGCGGGAGCGCCGGTGGCGGTGGGCCGCTCATCACGATCTTTCAAGAGGTACAGGGCGTCGAGGGGACCGTCGTCGCCCCACGACCAGCAGCGCAGCCGCTCCGGCGGCACGGCCAGGACGTCACGCAACGCGCCGATGACGGCCTCGGCGCGGCCCGTGAGGAATTCCAGGCCTCTCTCGTACCATCTCCAGCTGATGCTCCAGGTGGGACGGATCTGCGAGGTCCCGGTGGCCTCCAGCCTCCAGCCCAGCGCGTGGAGCCGCTCCCGCTGGACGTCGGAGAGCCCGCGCGCCTCGAATATCTCCGCGCAGACGTACCGGTCCATGAACTTGCTCGATATGACGTACGTCCCGGTCGCCGGATCGCCCAGGCGTACGCGGTCACCTGGCGCGTTGGAGCCGTCCGGGTACCTGACGATCCACGGGGGAGCCGACCCGGCCTCACCGGAGTAGGGCCGCGCCAGGACGTCCCAGATCGAAGCCCGCGTGTCGTCTTCGCCGCGGCCTCCGGAACCGTGAGTGTGCGCGCTCATTCACCACGTCCATCGGGCTCGTACGGAAAGGATCTTCCGCCCGATGCTAGCGGCCACGGCGGTACGTGCCGATCGAGCGGGCACGGGACGAGGCCCCGGGATCGGCCGTACCACGTGGTCGGAAACCACGCCCGGGAGGCGAGCGTTCGCCGGAGGGGCGACGTCCCTTCCGGCTGACGTGCGGCGTCTCGAAGGGTTCAGGAGATCGGTGGTACGCGCAGGCCCGCCTGGAGCGGTTCGCGGCGTGGTCGGCCCGGTTCTTTCGGGGTGCTTACGTCTCTCTTTCGGGGTGCTTACGGCTTTGCGCATCCACTCAACTTCGTGGCCGGCAACGCGCACGATGACGAGCGTCATGACCGACAGGAATGGAGTTTCCCCATGCGTCAATCGGCTCTCTACCGGGCCACCGGGGCGGCCGGCCTCGTCTGCGCCGTGCTGCTGGTGGTCAACATCCTGCGCCGCGCGGGCGCGCTGCCGGAGACCGCGCTCACCCATGCCGTCGCACCGTTCGGCGCGCTCGCCGGCCTCTTCGCGATCACCGGCCTCTACTTGCTGATACGCGGTACGGCCGGCAGGCTCGGCCTCATCGGCTACCTGCTCAACTCGGCCGGCCTGGCCGGGGCGTTCGCGATCGAGTACACCCTGCACTACGTCTTTCCGCTGCTGGGCAGGAGCACGATCGACGAGCTGTTGTCCGGGGGCACCGGGCGGGCGTTCCTCGTCACCTCGGTCGTCCTGATCGCGGGAGTCCTGACCTTCAGCGTCGCGGCCCTGCGCTCGGGCGCCCTCCCGGCCGTCGCGATCGCGCTCTACGCCGCCGGCATGATCCCGGGCTCGCTCAGGAACCTGGTGCCCGTACCGGTCTACCTGGCGGGCCTGGTGATCGCGGCCGTGGGCATCGCGTGGATGTCCGCGCGGCTCTGGGCCGCCGGGGAGGAGAGCGCCACCTTCCAGACCTCCGGCACCTGACAAAGGGGGCGGCAGTGCCCCGCGCTCAGCCGCGGTGGCTCAAGCCGCTCTTCCAGGACAGTCCATCTACGCCAAGGGGAACGTCCCGCACGCGTCTCACCGCGTTCGGCGTGCCCGCATCACCATCCACCAGCACGCACTCGAACTCGACCAGTCACTGGCCGGGCTGCTCGCCGAGGTGGAAGTTCTGGCTCGGCGACTCCTCGTGGTCGCACCCGCGTAGCGGTCTCGCTAGTCGAACTCGCCGTCCTTGACGCCGCTGACGAAGGTGTTCCATTGACCCGGGGTGAATCTCAGGACGGGGCCGGTGGGGTTCTTGGAGTCCCTTACGGCCTGACCGCCGCCGGGGAGTGCCGCGACCTCGACACAGTGGTCGCCCGAGCCGGAACAGGAACTCTTTTGCCAGGTGAGGGGCTGGGGGAGATCCACGATTACCTCTTAACCGAGTTGATCTATCAGGTTGGACAGGCGCGCCACGGACGAGTCTGGGCCGAGTGCGGACGAGCGTATGAGGTCGAAGATGAGCCTGTGGTGCTCAAGCTCTTCGGAGGTCTCCAGGTACAGGTCACTCGTCGCGGTCTCGATGTAAACAATGCTCGGATCGTTTTGATCCGGGAAATTCAATATGGTGAAAGCGTCGTCCATGGCGGCATGGGCTCCGACTGAATCCGGTAGGACTTGCGGGTAGATGTTCGGCTTGGCGCTCATTTCGATGATATGCCGCAGCTGCCGACGCATCACCGACGGACTGCCTACCGTTTTGGTCGGTGCGGCTTCATCGATCACTGCCCACAACGTGGGCGGGGCCTCGCTGTGCAGGACGGCCTGCCTCGCCAGCCGCGCTTCTACGCGGCGACGAATTTGTGCGCCTTCCATCACCCGGCCGCCTTTGAACGTAGCCGTGGCGTACTCCTCGGTCTGGAGTGACCCGGGCACGCGGAGATCCTCGTAGGTGTTGATCAAGGATGTCTCTGCTTCGAATCCAGCTAGGGAACCCGCCAAATGTCCTGGTAGTTGGCCTACCACCCCTTCTCGCGTGACTGGCGAGCCAGCGTCAGGACGGCCTCACGTTGTGCCGGCTCCGTCACCGAGTACAGGTCCGGAAGAGCCCGGATGTTTCCTAGATCGGGCCTGGTCCGCTTGTTTTCCTCCATCTTGTTGAGGCGGCCACGTGACCACTCCAGCCGACGTCCCGCCTCTTCAACGCTGAGCCCCGTCTGCTCGCGAAGACGGATGAGTTCGGCGGAGGGACGGCGTCGGCGGACTGTAGGACTCGCCATGATTTCCTCCCTTATTTCGAAAATGGGACATATTGTCGCATTGAAACTATCGCCTTGAAAGTATCTATGTGATCAGTCGCTATCGGGAGGATGCCCGTAACCGTGCGTGGGAGGGGGCGATTTCGGACGATCGCGAGCGGCGCATAGAGAGCACGTCGGCCATACGCGCGCGGCGCGCTGTCCATCGAGATTGAGGCGGGGCAGGGTGTGGCCGAGCCCGCTTCCGGCAGGCCCGGACTCGGAACACGGTCGCGGGCTGGCGATCGTCGCGGCCTACGCCGACCGGTGGGGAGTGGAGTCCGTGCCGGGTGGCAAGACCGTCTGGTTCGTCTCCGTGGAGCCGGGATCCCGATGAGCGGTCCGCTGTCCGTCCTTGACACGCCGGACGACGTGCGCGTCTGCGTACGCTGTGGCACCTGCATCGTCACGCTGGCCGCCGCCGTCCGTCATGGGCTCCCGTCGGACGCCGGTCAACGGGCCCCGCCGGGTGCCGGTCAGCGGAAGGAACGCCGGTGGGCGGCCGGGGTGGTGCTCAGCGCCTTGTGGAAGCGGCGGCGCAGGTTGACCGCCGAGGACAGGCCGACGCGCTGGGCGATCGTCTCCACCGGGAGGTCGGTCTCCTCCAGCAGGGCGCGGGTGCCGGCGATGCGCCGGTCGAGCAGCCAGCGGCCGGGGGAGATGCCGAGCTGCTCGGTGAAGTGGCGGCTGAGGGTGCGCGCCGACATCCCCGACCGGGCCGCCATGTCCTCCAGGGTGAGCGGCCGGTCGAGGTCGGCGGTTATCCAGGCGAGGAGCGGGGCGAGGGAGTCGGGGACCGGTCCTGCCGCGACGGTCCCGCTCGTAGGTTCACACCCGGGGTGATCTTGCAGCTCGTCACCGGATACCCGGGCTGGGACGTACGCGCCGCAGGGTGTTCAGGGGCGGTCGTCCGCGGGGGCTTCCTGGTGAGGCTGGACCGGTGTGGGGCGGGCGCGCAGGTGGGCGCGCTCTCCTTGGCGGCCGAAGAGGGCCAGAACTTCGACGGGGTGTTCGTCGGCGTTGCCGAACCAGTGCGGTGTGCGGGTGTCGAACTCGGCGGCCTCGCCCGGTCCCAGGGTCAGGTCGTTGTCGCCCAGGACCAGGCGCAGGCGCCCGTCGAGCACGTAGAGCCATTCGTAGCCCTCGTGGCTGGATTGTTCGGGCTGGAGAGACCGTGTCCGGGGGGAGATGATCAATTTGTAGGCCTGCAGGTTTCCGGCGCGCCTGGTCAGCTGCAGGAGCGTCATGCCGTTGCGGGTGACCGCCTTGAAGTGCAGCCGCGGGTCTCCCGTGTGGGGTGCGCCGATCAGCTCATCGATGGCCACACGCAGCTCCCGCGCGAGCGGCAGCAGCAACTCGAGGGTGGGGCGGCGCTGCCCTGATTCCAGGCGCGAGAGCGTGCTGATGGAGATGCCGGTCGTCTCGGAGAGCTGGGTCAACGTGATGTTGCGGTGGGTTCGCAGGGCCCTCAATCGGGGACCGACCGCCGCCATCGTCGCCGCTGTGCCCTCGTCCATGCCTCCAGTTTGCCACCACAGCAAGGATGTTTGCCGCATCGCCGTGCTGCCCCGACCCTGGTCGCAGGCACCCCGCCGGAGGTGACCTTCCCGCAGGAGAAGGGAGCGCCGGATGACCAGAAGCAGCATGCCCGGCGCACCCACTGAACATCATCGAGAGCACGAAGAAGGAACACCGTGAACAAGGACCTCGCCGACCAGACGGCACTGGTCACCGGAGCCACCGCCGGAATCGGCCGCGCCACCGCCCTGGCTCTGGCCGAACGCGGCGCCCACGTCGTCGTCCACGGCCGCGACCGCGAGCGGGCCGCCGACACCCTCCAGCGCGTCGAAGCGCTGGGCGGCTCCGCCCGCTTCGAACCCGCCGACCTCTCCGACCCCGCCGAGGCGACGGCCCTGGCCGAACGCGCCGGGGACATCGACATCCTCGTCAACAACGCAGGCGTCTTCCACTTCGCCCGCACCGCCGACACCGACCAGGCGACCTTCGACGCACACATCAACATCAACCTGCGCGCCCCCTACCTTCTCGTCCAAGGCCTGGCACCCGCGATGGTCCGGCGCGGGCACGGCGCGATCGTCAACATCAGCAGCGGTGCCGCCACCGCACCGGGCCTGGGCACCGGCATCTACGGCGCCACCAAGGCCGCCCTGGAATCCCTCACCCGTGTCTGGGCCGCGGAATTCGGCCCGGCAGGCGTCCGCGTCAACGCCGTCGCGGCCGGCCCCACCCGCACCGAAGGCACCGCCGCCTTCGGTGACGCCTTGGAAGCCGCCGGAAAGGCCGTCGCACTGCAGCGCCCCGCGGACGCCGAGGAGATCGCCGGAGCCGTCACCTTCCTCGCCTCCTCGGCCGCCGGCTACGTCAACGGCACCACCCTCAGCGCCATGGGCGGAATGCCCGCCCTCGGCTGATACCACGTGCTCAGCCGCAGTGGCTCCAGCCGCTCTTCCAGGTGATCGACCCGTACGAGCCGCCCCAGATGACGCACTTCTTGGCGGCGGGGAGCCGTACGGGGCCCGCGTAGGCGGTGAACCTGCCGGGGTCGCTCCTGGTGGAGCCGCCTTTCACCTTGAGGATCGCGTTCATCGCGATCTTGGAGGGGACCACGTACCTGGACTTGGTGACGACGCAGTTCCTGCCCTGGGCGGTGTTGTAGAGGAGATGGACGGTCGCCGCGCGGCCCAGGGCCTTGGAGCTGACCACCTTGTAGCCGCTGCCGCAGAGGCTGGTGGCCTTGTAGGGGTTAAGCTTCGGGCGCGGCTTGACGGTGGGCGTGGGCGTCGGCTTCGGGGACCACGAGGGCTTGGGAGTGCCGCTCGGCGGCGGGGACGTCGGCATGACGATGACGGTCGTCGGCCTGGGGGTCCGCGAGGGGGATCCGCCGGGTCCCGGCGTCGGACCCTCCGCGGCGGGGTCCGGATTCCCGGCCGCCCTGGAGGACGGCTGCGAGGTGCGCCGGGACGGGTGCGGCGTGAGCGCGACGACCGTCTCGGTCTCCTTCCGCGAGGCCGTCTCCGAGGGCCGGGCGGACTCCTCCAGGGCGTCGGGCGGGTCGCCGGGGATGAGCGTCGGCTCCTGGTCCGCGGCCTCCGACACGGCGGGAGTCGCCGCAGGCCGCGCCGCCGAGGCCTCACCGTCGTCCTGGAGGAGCACCACGGCCCCGGCGGCCACGCCGAGCGCGGCCACCACCGCCACCCCGGCGAGCAGGAGCCCCACCGGCAGGGGCGCCTTCCTCTCGCCGGGCTTCTGGCTGTTCTGCCGTGATCCGGCCTGTCCGGGACCGCCCGCCGATGGTCTCGTCTGACCCCGCCCGCCCTGTCGCGCGGTCGTCCCGGGCACGGTCGCGGGATCGACGCCGGGTGCGGGACCGACGCCGGGTGCGGGGTCGACGCCGGTACCGGGGAGGGGGAAGGCGGCCGGGCGCGGGACCGGGGTGGTGGGGCCCGAGCCCATCAGGTGGCTGACGAGCTGTTCGGCGGTGGGGCGCCGGGCCGGGTCCTTGGACAGGCAGGCCGCGATCAGGTCGCGCAGCGGCCCCTCCAGCGTGCCCAGTTCCGGCTGCGCGTTCAGGATCCGGTTGATCACGACGGCGATGGAGTCCTGGCCGAACGCGGGCGTGCCGGTCGCGGCGAACACCATCGTGACGCCCCAGGCGAACACGTCGGCCGCGGGCGTCACCTCGCCGGGACCGAGCTGCTCGGGCGCGAGGTAGGACGGGGTCCCCATCGCCACCCCGGTCGCCGTCATCCCCGGCGAGTCCAGCGCCCTGGCGATGCCGAAGTCGATCACCACCGGGCCCTCGGGGCCCATCAGCACGTTGGCGGGCTTGAAGTCGCGGTGCAGGATGCCCGCGCGGTGGATCGCCGACAGCGCGGTGGCCGTACTGACGGCGAGGCGATCCAGGGAGGCGCCGCGCCGGGGCCCCTCCCGGTCGACCAGCAGGCGCAGGGACGGGCCCGGGACGTACTCGCTCACGATGTACGGACGGCTGCCGGCGAGGTCGGCGTGCAGCACGGCCGCGGTGCAGAACCGGGCCACCCGCTGCGCGACCGACACCTCGCGCAGGAAGCGGGCCCTGGCCTCGGGATCGCCGGTCAGCCCGTGGTGCAGGAGCTTGACGGCGACCTGCTCGCCCCCGGGCCCCCGCCCGAGGTAGACGATTCCCTGACCCCCCTCGCCGAGCCGTCCGATCAGCTCGAACGAGCCCAGACGCGGTGGATCCTCCTCGGTGAGCGGCCTTGTCACGATGGTCCCCCGAACAAACCCCGGAAAAATGCTTTATATGCGACAGAACGCTACCAGCGTGAGCGGTGATGAAGATTCGTTCCGGTGGGGAAACCCGCTCAGATGGCCTTGCCGGGGTTGAGGATGCCGAGCGGGTCGAAGACCTTCTTGATCCCGTGGTGGATCTCCTCGGTGACCGGCCCGGTCTCCAGCGCCAGCCAGCGCCGTTTCAGCAGCCCGACGCCGTGCTCACCGGTGAGCGTGCCGCCCATCTCCAGGGTCTCCCTGAAGAGCTCGTCGGCCGCCGCCCACACCTGCGGCGGCGGCTCGGTCAGGGCGTGGTCGAAGATGAAGACCGGGTGCAGGTTGCCGTCGCCCGCGTGGGCGACCGTGCTGATCAGCACGTCGTACTTGACCGCGATCGCCTCGATCTTCTCGATCATGTCCGGCAGCAGGGAACGCGGCACGCACACGTCCTCCACCAGGCACTTGCCCAGCCGCTCCTTGGCCTGGTAGGCCATCCGCCGGACCCCGATCAGCTCCTCGGCCTCCTGTGCCGACGACGACACCGCCACGAAGGCCGCGCCGTTGGCGGTGCAGAGCTCGGCCATGCGCTCGGAGACCGCGGGGCCGTCCACCGCGTCCGACTGCGCGATCAGCATCGCCCGGGTCGACTCCTCCAGCCCGATGTTGCGCCAGTCGTCGATGGCCTTGAGCGTGTTGCGGTCGAGCATCTCCATCAGCGACGGCTGGCAGCCGGCCGCGATGATCGCCGAGACGGCGGCGGCGGCGTCCCTGAGGGAGGTGAACTCGGCCGCGATCGTCGCCGGGTGGACCGACGGGGCCCTGCGCAGCCGCACCGTCGCCGCGGTGATGACCCCGAGCGTCCCCTCGGAGCCGACGAACAGCCCGGTCAGGTCGTACCCCGTCACGCCCTTCACGGTGCGCCGGCCGGTGTTGATCACCCGCCCGTCCGCGAGCACGACCTCCAGGCCCATCGCCGAGTCGCGGGTCACGCCGTACTTCACGCACCGCAGCCCGCCCGCGTTGGTGGCCAGGTTGCCGCCGATGGTGGAGATCTCGTACGAGGAGGGGTCGGGGGCGTACATCAGCCCGTGCTCGCGGGCGGCCCGGTCCAGGTCGGCGGTGATGACGCCCGGCTCGACCACGGCCGTCTCGTCGGCGGGGGACAGCTCCCTGATGGCCGCCATCTTGTGCAGCGCCAGCACGACGCACCCCTCGACGGCGGTCGCCCCGCCCGCCAGGCCGGTCCCGGCACCCCTGGGCACCACCGGCACCCGGTGCTCGGTGGCCCACCTCATCACGGCGACCACGTCGTCCCTGGTGTGCGCCAGCACCACGGCGAGCGGTCTCCCCGGCTCCAGGAAGGTGCGGTCCCGCGCGTAGGAGTCGGTGACGTCGGGGTCGGTCAGCACCTTCTCCGGTGCGAGCGCTGCGACGAGTTCGGAGATAGCGGTCACACGTTGGACTGTACGGCCTCTGCCAACATGCCTTCTCCGGACAAAACGCACTTTATTGCAGTTTCGCAACATCATTTGGACTCTTGACTCTGACTTTACCTTCTCGTCTAATCTCCCGGTTCGGCGCGCTCATACGGCGTGCCGGTGAGTGGGACGCGTCCGGCCAACCCGGGCGCAGGGAAGGGGACACGTTGTCCGGCAGAGTCAGCAGAGGAGGCGCCGGCAGGCGTTTCCTCGCGATAGTCCCCGTGCTCGGCCTGGCCGTCACGGGACTGGCCGTGGGCGGTGCGTCGGCCGAGAGCGACACCTCGGTCGCGCGGTACCAGCCGACCGCGGCCGACTACTACATCAACTACGCGCCCCCCAGGGACGAGCCGGAGGTCGACGACCCGGCCGTGCCGTCGGCGAAGGCGCGCAAGGTCAGCCCGTCCAAGAAGATCGCCGAGAAGTACTCCGCGGGCAACCCCGTCGCCGCGCGGGTGCTGGCGGCCCGTGAGGCCCAGGCGATCAGGACGGGGACCAACCCGGCGGACTTCCTCTTCAAGAAGTCGAAGACCGTCAAGACGGCCAAGCTCCTCACGCTGCTGGTGGAGTTCAACGACAAGGCCAACGACGACTTCTCCGGTTTCTCCCGCCCGCTCGACGTGAACAGCGAGGACCCGGCCGAGTGCGTCACCGAGCCGGCGGGCACGCTGCTCAACGGCCCGCTGCACAACAAGATCCCCAACCCGGCCACGCTGTCCCACAAGGACAACAACAGCTTCTGGGTGCCCGACTTCAGCCCCGACCACTTCAACAAGATGCTCTACACCAAGCAGGGCATCACCCAGCGCGTCCGCACCGACCTGACCGACCCCCGGGACGGCCGCAAGGGCATCGACATCTCCGGCCACACCATGAAGAACATGTACGAGGAGATGTCCAAGGGCGCCTACACGGTCACCGGGCAGGCCAGCCCGTGGATCAAGGTCCCGCACTCCGAGGCCTACTACGGCGCGCGCGCCTGCGGCCAGCCGGTGCAGGACATGAGCGGCCACCCGGACAACCCGCTCGGGGCCGGCCAGCTCGCCATCGACGCGGTCAACACCCTGGTCGCCACCGACCCGGACTTCCCCTGGGCCGACTACGACATCGAGGACGTCGGTGACGCCGACGGCGACGGCAACTTCGCCGAGCCCGACGGCGTGGTCGACCACCTGGTCCTGGTCCACGCGGGCAAGGACAAGTCCTCCGACGGCGGCGCCGAGGGCACCTACGCGATCTGGGCGCACTCCAGCGCGGTGGCCGGCGGCTACCAGGTGCCCGGTGAGAACGTGAAGATCTCCAACTACATCGTGCAGCCCGAGGACTCCGGCGTCGGCGTCTTCGCGCACGAGTACGGCCACGACCTGGGCCTGCCGGACCTCTACGACACCACCGGCCAGGCCTCCTCGGCCGTCGACTTCTGGGACCTCATGTCCAGCGGCTCGCACAGCGGCCCGATCTTCCAGTCGATGCCCTCCCACATGAGCATCTGGAGCAAGTGGATCCTCGGCTGGGCCAACCCCAAGGTCTTCAACCCCGGCGACCGCGGCGGCCTGGTGACGATCGGCCAGGCCTCGCGCACGCCCAAGCTCACCCAGGACGGCGTCCGGGTCAACCTGACCAGCCCGCCGGTCACGATGGTCGAGCCGCACAGCGGCACCAAGACCTTCTGGTCCAACTTCGACCAGGAGTGGGCCGACGTCAAGATCGGCCGTGACGTCCAGGTGCCCGCAGGGACCGACCTGAAGTTCTGGATGTGGAACAACTACGAGATCGAGGAGGACTGGGACTACGGTTTCGTCGAGATCTCCACTGACGGCGGCACCACCTGGGCCCAGCAGAAGGTCTACACCGAGGGCGGCGCCCTGGTCTCCACCGACGACGACTACGCCGACCCCAACAAGAACCTCGCCACGTTCGGCGACAAGAAGTACGGCCTCACCGGCAACACCGACGGCTGGCGGCACGACTACGTCGACCTCGCCCCGTTCGCCGGCACGACCGTCAAGCTGCGCCTGACGTACAACACCGACGCCGCCTTCACCCCGCGCGGCTGGCACGTCGACGACTTCGCGCTCACCAACGGCGCCGAGACCGTCTGGAGCGACGACCTGGAGAGCGGCGCCGCCGGCTGGACGACCGGCCGCGGCACCTTCAACGGCACCACCGGCGCGGGCTGGGTCGTCAACGACGGCAAGCGCGAGGTCTCCCGGTTCTACCTGGCCGAGTGGCGCAACTTCGACGGGTTCGACAAGGGCCTGCAGTACACCTACACCACCAACTACTCGCGTGAGGGCGCGTGGAAGGTGGAGAAGGTCAAGTACAACGCCCCCGGCCTGCTCGTGTGGTTCCGCGACTCGAACTACACCAACAACTCGCTGGCCAACAACCTCGAACTGGCGCCGAGCATCGGTTCCAAGGGCAGCCTGCTCCTCGTCGACTCCCACTTCGACCCGCTGCGGCGGACCGGCGCGGCGGCCGAGAAGGACCCCACCACGCTCAAGAACATGAACGGCCGCGTGCAGACCTCGAACGCCGCCTTCTCCTTCTCCAAGACCTACCCCTTCACCGAGTGCTTCGAGGGGCCGGGCGAGCCCTTCAGCGAGTACTGCACCAAGGTGGCCGCGCAGAAGGGCGTCTCCGAGTTCACCGACGCCAAGACCTGGTACCCCGGGTTCGAGGCGCGCGGCACCAGCCTGTTCTACCGCGACTTCGACGCCTCCACGGTCGTCCCCTCCAAGGACGACCAGTCCTACAGCACCCGGGTCGTCAACGCCGACGGCACCCCGGCCACCGAGCTGTACGGGACCGACATGGGCAACGGCCACGTCCTCGGCTCCGGCAACCCCGGTGACGAGGGCAAGGCGCTGGGCGTGAAGCTCAAGCTGGTCACCCCGTTCCCGGGCAACCTCGGCGCGATCGTGCAGGTCACCCCGCCCAAGAAGTAGATCACCCCGCCCAGCGGGCACATGAGGGCCCACGGGCCCCGGGGCCCCGCCGTCACCGACGGCGGGGCCCTACCATTTGAACGGGCAACCACCCGATCGGATAGGGGCAGCGTGGGAGAGCTTCGAAGCAAGGCCGAGCACACCGAGGCCATCCGGACCAAGGGCAGGGTCTGCGTGGTCGTCAACACGCGCTCGCGCCGGGGCCGGCGCCACTACCCCGCCGTGGTCCGCGCGCTGCGGGCCCAGGGGTTCGACTCGATCCGCTTCTTCCCGGTGGTCGACACCAAACGCCTGCGCGCCACCCTGGAGGAGGCCCTGGCCGACGAGCCCGACCTGCTCGTCGTGGGCGGCGGCGACGGCACGCTCAGCGCCGCCGTCAAGCACGTCGCCCACCGCGACGTCGCCCTGGGCGTGCTGCCCCTGGGCACCACCAACAACTTCGTCCGCAGCCTCGGCGTCCCCCTCGACCTCGCCGGAGCCATCCGGGTCCTGCGCACCGGGAAGGTCGCCGACATCGACCTGGGCGTCGCCGGAGACCGCGAGTTCGCCAACCTGGCCAGTTTCGGGGTCTCCGTGGAGGTGGCGGGCAAGGTGCGGCACGGGGTGAAGCGTCTCCTCGGCCGCGCGGCCTACCCGCTCACGGCCCTGACGATCCTCCCGGGCCACCAGCCGTTCCGGGCCTTCCTCACCGTGGACGGACGCCGCCACGAGCTGCTCACCCACCAGCTCAACATCGCCAACGGCCGCTTCCACGGCGGCTGGCAGGTCGCCAGGGACATCAGCATCGACAACGGCCGCCTGGTCGCGTACCAGCTCGGCTCGGGCAAGCGCCTGCGTCTGCTGCTGGAGACCATGGTCCGCGCCGGCAGCGGCCGCTGGCGCAGCCTGGCGGGAGGCCCCTTCGTGGTGGGGCGTGAGATGTACCTGGAGACCGACCCGCCGATGGCCGCCGACGTCGACGGCGAGGTCCGCCTGATGACCCCCATCATGATCCGCACCGTCCCCAACGGCCTGCGGGTGATGGTCCCCGACGATTTCGTCGACTCCTGAGCCCGATGCGGCCCGATGCGGCCCGATGCGGCCCGGAGGAGCCCCGGGGAGCCCGGTGCAGACCCGGGAGCCGGGTGCCGTGGTGATTGGAACCGGTCTCAGCGGGTAGTCGGAGGTTTCCGACAGATGGAGGACACCATGGCATCGCTGATGGATCGGGTTCGAAACTATCTGCGCACCCCGCAGGGACAGCGGCACATGGAGAAGGCCAAGACGATGGCCCGCGACCCGCGTAACCAGCAGAAGCTGCGCGGGCTCCTCGCCCGCTTCCGGGGCGGCCACACCCGCCACTGACGCCGCCGTCCGGCGGCGCGCCAGGGCCCCGGCCGAGGGTCAGGGCCCCGGCCCCCGCACGGCCGTCGGCCGGGCGGGCAGCCGGTTCGCCTCTCCTCTCTGGTGAATCTTTACGGCTGTTTTCCAGTGATACGCCGGAATCTCGTCCTGAGCCTGTCGAGCAGCGGCTCCGGTGCCGGTAGGCCCTTCCGGTGCTCGTCCTCGTACCGCGCGGGTGCCTGCGGGCCGGCGTCCCGCGGGTGGTCCGGCCCGCGATCCTCCGGCCGCCCGGTGTCCGCCACGCCGGCGCCCGCCGTGGCGGGACTCTCGGGAATCTCAGGGATCTCAGGGACGCCGGGGAACTCGGGGACGACCTCCCGAAGGGCCGGAACCTGGGGGTGGCCGAGGTGCCGCGGCCGAAGGTCCTGCGGCCGAAGGTCCTGGGTCCGAAGGTCCGCCACGGCGGGCTCCGGCGGGCGGGGCCGCCGTATCCGCCGCAGGTCGGCCAGAGCCTCGGCCGCGCCGGGACGCTTGTTCGTCGCGTGGTCGCGCATCCGCCGCAGCAGGTCCATGACCTCCACGGGGACCTCCACCGGCGCCTCGCCGGAGGCGGGCTCGGCGTCGGGGGTGACCGGGGGAAGCCTCCCGGTCAGCAGCCGGAAGGCGATCACCCCGGCCGCGTACACGTCGGAGGCGGCCGTCATCCGCTCCGGCATGGCCTGGCACTCGGGAGCCGCGTAATGGGTGTCGAGGACGTTGGGCAGCTCGTTGGCCACGGTGTGCGCGCGGGGGCCCGGCTTGGCGTAGTCGAACCCGGTGAGCATGGCCCGGCCCTCCTCGGTCACCAGCACGCACGCGGGGCTGAGCGCCCGGTGGATCACGTTGTTGGCGTGCACGTGGGCCAGGCCCAGCAGCATGTCCTCCACCACGTCCAGCCGGGCGGCGGTGGAGAGCGTGGAGGCGGGGGCGGTGAGGTGCAGGTGCAGCGCCTGGCCGTGCACGTCGTCGAGGACCAGCACGAACCGGCTCTCGTCGTCGATGGCGAAGAAGTCGCGGGCCCGCACCACGCACGGGTGCGGGGGAATCCTGGTGAGGGCCTGGTAGGCGTTGGTGATCAGCCGTCGCTCGGCCGCCCTCGGTTCCTCCTCGGCCAGCGGGTCGGCCCGGTAGACGCGCAGCAGGACCGTCTCGCTGCCCGGGACCGTCGCGTTGATCGCGCGGTACTCGGTGACCCGGTTGTCGCCGCCCAGCTGCTCCTCCACCACCCAGCTGCCGAAGCGCGGCGGCGCCGTGGAGCGCCGCACGCTCCCGTTGAGCGCCTCGATGATCGCGGTGCCGTACGGCGCGGTGTCCGTGGTGTGGCCGCGCCTGACGCGGGAGGCGTCGCCCAGCGTGCCGATCAGCCCGGCGAGGTCGGTGACGTGCCGCGAGTCGCGGCCGGCCGGGTCGACCAGCTCCGCGTCGGTCCCGGTGAGCACCACGAGGCTGTCGACGTAGACCCGGTCCAGCTCGCGGCGCTCCTGGGTGAGCAGGCCCTTGAGCGCGCGCCCGTTGCCGCGCAGCTTGGCGACGGGGGAGCCGAACGCCTCCCGCCGCTGCGGGAACCAGCGGGTTCCCGCGACCTCGATCCGGCCGCGGGTGCCCTTGACGTCGATGACGCAGAGCGAGTGACCGGTCAGGACGATCACGTCCACCTCGAAGGTGTCGTCCCCGCGGGGCACCTCGATGTTGTGCAGCAGCAGCCAGTCGTCCGGGGCGTTGTCTCGCAGATGCGCGATGACCCGTCGCTCGGCGTCGTTGACCGGGCTTCCGCCGCCGACGATCTGTGCCATCTCTAGCGTGCCGCCTTTCTGATCGCGCTCATCGTGCCACGCACCATCCCAAGAGGCTCATCTTCGCCCGTACCTCTACTTTTCCACCACTGGGACACGCGGGCCTCCCTACGATCATGGCGTAGTCCCGGCCGCGAGGCGTGATCGACGTGTCCCGCGCTCCAGGAACGCCCGGTCCCGCCGCGGCCGATGCCCCGGGTGCCGCCGGTGAGCACCCGCGTCCCCCTGTGATCATCGCAGCCAGGCCCATGTTTGCCGGGGGAGGAGAGGGTAGACGTCCTTTCCTGTAGGGGAGGAGGCAGCCCATGACCAACACCAAGGAATCACTGCCGACGTCCGAGCTGATCCGGCAGATGTCGGAGCAGGTCTCGCGTCTCGTCAAGGACGAGCTGCGCCTGGCCAAGGCCGAGCTGACGGAGAAGGGCAAGCACGCGGGAATCGGCGTGGGGTTGTTCGGCGGGGCGGGAGTGGTGGCCCTGTTCGGGACCGGTGCCCTGGTCGCCGCGGTGATCCTGCTTCTCGCGCGGGTCATGCCCCCGTGGGCGGCGGCCGCGCTCGTGGGCGGGGTGCTGCTGGTCGTGGCCGGCGCGCTCGGGTTCTTCGGCAAGCGCCAGGTCGCCGAGGCCGCCCCGCCGACCCCCGAACGGACCATCGAGAGCGTCAAGGACGACATCGACGCGGTGAAAGAGAGGGCGCACCGATGACTGAGACAGACCCGGGCGGACCCGAGCGGCCCCAGGCCGTGGCCGGAACCACCGGATCCCGCAGGAAGGGCGTCGACGAGCCGGTGACGCCGGACGAGAGCGGATCGCTGAACATCCCGCCGAACCAGCCGGACGGCACGCCCCGCGAGGACCTCGGCGTCACCGGGTCCGAGCGTGACGGCACGCCCCGGCTTCCGGAGGGCGCGGCGCTCGCCGCCGTCCCGGACACCGCGGCGACGACCACCCCGTACGCCAACACCGGTGCCACCGGCGGCGGCGCGACGGGGGGCGGCAAGACCGTCGGAGACGACGGGAACGACACGGAGAGCGTGCGGCGGGACATCGAGGACGCCCGCCGCGAACTGGGCGACACAGTGGAGGCACTGGTGCACAAGACCGACGTCAAGGGCCGTTTGCAGGAGACCGCCGCTCAGGTGGGCGACGACCTGCGCAAGGCGGGGGCGGCGACCGCCACCACGGCCACCGAGATGGTGGAGCGGGTCAAGGTGGCCGCTCCCGAGATGGTCGGGCGGGTGAGGGAGGCGGCCCCCGAGGTCGTCGGCCGGGTCAAGGAAGTGACTCCCGTCGAGATCAAGGACGCGGCGAACAGGGTCACGACCGAGGCGGGCAAGCGCCCGGTGGTGACGATCGCGGCGATCGCCGCGCTCGTCCTGGTCGTCCTCCGCGTGCTGCGGCGAGGCAAGAAGAAGTAGATGACCGGCAGGACCGGCAGGGCCGCCCCCGGCGATTCGCGGGGGCGGCTCGCCCTTGTCCCCGAGACTCCCTCGGAACTGCCCAGGAGGGCATGGTGGGGAGTCCTCAAACGGACCGTCCTGGAGTTCCAGCGAGACGGCCTGCCCGACTGGGCCGCGGCCCTCACCTACTACGCGGTGCTGTCGATCTTCCCCGGTCTGATCGTGCTGGTGTCCGTGCTCGGACTGGTCGGCCAGGACGTGATCTCCACCATCCTGGCCCAGGTCGCGGCGCTCGCCCCCGGCGACGTCACGCAACTGGTGAAGGACCAGGTCGACCAGGTGCGCGGCAGCGGCGGCACGAGGGGTCTCCTGGCGATCGTCGGCCTGCTGGTGGCGCTCTGGTCGGCCTCCGGCTACATCGCCGCCTTCGTCAGGGCCGGAAACGCGATCTACGACATCCGGGAGGGACGCCCCCTGTGGAAGCTGACCCCGCTCAGGGTCGGGCTGACGCTGGTGGTCGTCGTCCTGATGGCCGCCGCGGCGGTGGCCGTCACCTTCACGGGAAGGCTCGCCGAGTTGGCGGGCGAGGCCCTGGGAGTCGGCCAGACCGCGGTCACCGTCTGGGGGTACGCCAAGTGGCCGGTCCTGGTGCTGATCGCCGCGGGCCTGGTGATGCTGCTCTACTGGGCCGCGCCCAACGTCCGCCAGCCGGGATTCCGCTGGATCAGCCCCGGCGGGCTGCTGGCGGTGCTGCTCTGGGTCGTCGTCTCCGCCGGGTTCGCGGCCTACGTCGCCAACTTCGGCTCCTACGACAAGACCTACGGCACGCTCGGCGCCGTCGCGGTGTTCCTGATCTGGCTGTGGCTGTCCAACATGGCGATCCTGCTGGGCGCCGAGTTCGACGCCGAGCTCATGCGGGAACGCCGGATCGCCGGAGGCCATCCGCCCGAGAGCGAGCCGTACGCCGAGCCCAGGGACGAGGCGAAGGAGGAGAACGGCGCCCTTCCCGGTCCCGGCGAACGCTGACCGGGCGCCGGTGGAACGGGGAGGTCGCCGGAGATCCGGCCGATGCCTGTGCGCGCAAGCGAGCCAAACTCATGTCTGTCGGGGTAATCTGACCGTTTCCGGGTGGGCGGCGGACCCCCTCCTCTCCGCCCACCCGGGCCTTCCCGCGACCGATGTCCCCGCCAGGTATCCGTTTGCGGCCCGGAAGGGCGAACTATGCTGATCTCGGACGCGCGCGGAGCCGCGCGCATGTAGCGTTCTCGGGCAGGACACGATGTTCTCGGGCAGGACACGATTCTCGGGGCAGGACACAGGAGGTCTCATGCGCCGTGCTCTCGGGGTCGCCGCGGGCCTCGCCCTCATCGCGGCCGCCCTGTCCCCGCTGCCGCAGGCCCAGGCCAGCTGTGTCACCGCCGCCAGGAAGTGCCAGGGCGAGCCGCTGATCGGCATCGAGCTGGCGGCCGGGGCGGCACCGCGCCCCGATTCGCAGGGCCGGGTCTCCTACACCCTCGACTACTCCATGACCTGGACCCCCTCCTTCGCCCCCTACTGGGGCGCCTTCTGGGTGGGGGGCCGCTTCCCCGAGGGCGCGCGGGGCCCCACCCGCGCGGTGCTGCTCGACGGTTCCGGCGCGCGGATCTCCGTCCTGCGCTGCCGCGAGCGCTCCGACGGCGTCTGGTGTGCCGCCGGAAGCCACCTCCCGCACCGGGGGCGGATCGTCTTCACGGCCCGCCTCGCGCCCGGCACCGAGGCCAGGGCCGTGGCCAGGCTCGGCTTCGACAGCTTCGAGGGGCTCGACCGGGAGGAGTCCGAGCGCGGTCTCAGCCGGACGCAGGCGCGGGAGAGATTCTGCGAGCACCGTTTCACCACGAACGTCACGACGACGCAGGCGCCCTGAGGAGACGAGTTGAACGCCGTACTGACCGGTGTGCACCACCTCAAGATCTGGGTGAGCGACCTGGAGCGGAGCCGTTCCTGGTACGAACGGGTCCTGGGGCTGGAGCACCACACCAGCTTCCAGGACGAGGACGGCGTGATCAGGGGCATGAGCTTCACGGTCCCCGGCGCGGCCTTCCAGATCGCGCTGCGTGAGAACCCCGACCTGGCCAGGGCGCTCTTCGACGCCGACCCCTTCGCGCTCCAGGTCACCCGTGAGGGGCTCGACGACTGGGTCGCCCGTCTCGACGGTCTCGGCGTCCCGCACAGCCCGGTCTTCCGGGGCTCGGCGGGCCACGCGATGGGCTTCGCCGACCCCGACGGCGTCCAGATCCGCCTGTACGCCCCGGACGAGGAGGTCCACGCCGCCCAGGTGGGCGCCGGAGGCGTCTACCAGGGCCAGGCACCCGCCCCGGCCCCCGCCCCCGAGCGGGACCAGGACTGAAGGGTCCCACCCCGGAGGTGGAGGCGGGCGACCGTCCGGCGTGCCCGGTTCGGGGGCGAGAGGTCAGGAACCGGCGGCCATGTCGAAGAAGCGCAGCTCCAGCCGTACGGCGCGGCGGAAGAAGTCGAGCACGCGCAGCCGCCCCTCCTCGTCCAGCCCGGGACCCAGCCGGTCCAACTCGTCGCGCAGGAAGTGCACCCAGGCGCGGAAGGCCGGGCCCTCGTGCAGCTCGATCCACTCGCGGTGCACGAAGTTGTCAGGAAGCGGCTCCTCGGCGCGGGAGGCCCAGCCGAGATAGGACCATTCGGCCACGCACAGCACGGCCAGGACGAGCGGGTATTCCAGGCTGGTCCTGGCCTCGTCCATCAGGGCGCGGAAGTCCACCGTGACCGGCTCCAGCTCCGGGGAGGTCATCTCGGCGGGGGTGGCGCCGAGGGCGGCGAGGGCCCGGTGGAAGTACGTCAGCTCCTCGGTGGTGGCGATCTCGCCCAGGAACTGGCCGAACGGCACCCGCGACTCGAAGCTGTCCGCGCAGGCCACGGCCGCCCCGAGCAGGGCGGTGAAGGAGTCGACGAACTGGAAGTCCTGGACCAGGTAGCGGCGCATCTCGTCGTCGGGGACGTCACCCCGGGTGATCGAGGCGGCGAACGGGTGGCTCACCACCGCCGTCCACTCCGGCTCGCTCAGCGAGCGCATCCACTCGCTGAAGGCGGGATCGACGGCACTCACGCGCCACTCGTCGTAGGGGATCTGCTCCACGGGGCCTCTTCTCGCGATCTCGGCATCTCGGCATCTCGATCAGCGTGAATGCTAGCCCCGCCGGGCCCGGCGCGCGGCGGTCCCGCGCATTCCGCGATCACCCAGGTCAAGGAGTCTTTGCAGGTCAGGACGGGTTCTTCTGGGGATCGTCGGGCACGTTCCGGCAGGACGATCCCGAAAGGGCACCCGGAGGGATGTGAGGCCGTGACCGAAGAGGCCGTGACCGGGGACGCGGCGACCGAAGAGGCTTTGACCGAACCGGTCGTCAACGCCGCCGTCATCTACTACTCGGCCACGGGCACGGTCTTCGCGCTGGCCAAGGCGGCCGCCGCCGCGGCGGAGAAGGCCGGTGCCGAGGTCCGCCTGCGCAAGGTCAGGGAGCTCGCGCCGGCCGAGGCCATCGCGTCCAGCGAGGGCTGGGCCGCCCACGCCGCGGCCACCCAGTACGTCGTGGAGGCCTCGCTGGAGGACCTGGAGTGGGCCGACGCGCTCCTGTTCGGCACGCCCACCCGCTACGGCAACCCCACCGCCCAGATGAGGCAGTTCATCGACACCACCGGCCGGCTGTGGGCCCAGGGCCTGCTGGTCAACAAGATCGTTTCGTCGTTCACCGCGAGCTCGACGGCCCACGGCGGGCAGGAGAGCACGATCCTCGCGATGAACAACACCTTCTACCACTGGGGGGCGATCATCGTGCCGCCCGGCTACGCGGACCCCGTCCAGTTCCGGGCCGGCAACCCCTACGGCACCAGCCACACCTCCGACAACGGCACGATCCCGCCCGGCGACGTGCAGCTGGAGGCGATGGACTTCCAGGCCCGGCGGGTGGTGGAGGTCGCCTCGGCGTTCCTCCGCGGGCGCCTGCCCTGACGGCGGCGTTCCCCCTCGATCGCCGGGTGACCGGGGCGGCCTCGCCGACCCGGCCGTTTCGGCCTACCCGGAAACCGGTACGGAGCAGGTCATTGACCGCCGAAACACCGGACGATTAGCGTCGAGGTCCCGGCGTCCAGGGGAGAGACCGTGACCGTGCACGAACCCGGCCTCGGCCGGTACTACGAGGACTTCGTCGTCGGCGACGTCTACCAGCACCCGCTCGGCCGCACGATCAGCGAGGCCGACAACACCTGGTTCACCCTGCTGACGATGAACACCAACCAGAACCACTTCAACGCCCACTTCGCCGAGCGCGCCCCGGTCGGGAAGATCATCGTCAACTCCGGCCTGTCCGTGGCGATCGTGCTCGGCATCTCGGTGATCGACGTCAGCCAGACCGCCCTGATGAACCTCGGCTGGGACGAGATCAGGCTGACCCACCCGGTCTTCCTGGGTGACACCCTGTACGCGGAGTCGATCGTGCTGGACAAGCGGGAGTCGCGGTCGCGGCCCTACGCCGGGATCGTCACCTGCAAGACCCGCGGCCTCAACCAGGACGGCGACGAGGTCATGTCCTGGCGCCGCGCGGTGATGGTCTACCGCCGCGACGCGCCGCAGGACAAGAACTACTTCCCGCGGGCCAGGACCGGTCCGCTCACCCCCTGACGGCCGTGTCCCTCCGGCGGGCCCGGACCGGCCCGTCCACCCCCTGAGGACCGCTTCGCGGAAAGGACCCTGTGATGGACTTCGAGCTCGACGAGGAGCAGCGGCTGTTCCGCCGGACCCTGCGGGAGTTCGTCGACAAGGAGATCGTGCCGGTCGCCTCCGAGTGGGAACGGGCCGGCCGCTACCCCACGGAGATCGTCGAGGGCTTCAAGGAGATGGGGCTGTTCGGGATCACGATCCCCGAGGAGTACGGCGGGCTCGCCCTGGACCGGGTGTCGTTCGCCCTGGTCTTCGAGGAGATCGCCCGCGGATGGATGGGCGTGGCCGGGGTGCTCGGCTCGCACTCCCTGGCCGCCTGGATGATCGCCAGGTACGGCACCGAGGAGCAGAAGGACGTCTACCTGCCGGAGCTGGCCACCGGCGCCCGCCGTACCGGCATCGCGCTGACCGAGCCCGCGGCGGGCACCGACCTGCAGGGCATCCAGACGCGGGCCGTCCGCGACGGCGACCACTACGTGATCAACGGCACCAAGACGTGGATCACCAACGCCAGGCACGCCGACCCGATGCCCGTCCTGGTCAAGACCTCCGTCACCGACCCCGCGCACCGCGGCATGTCCCTGCTCCTCGTCGAGGCCGGAACCCCCGGGTACACCGTCAGCCGCGACCTGCCCAAGCTCGGCTACAAGGGCACCGAGACCTGTGAGATCGTGCTGCGGGACGTGCGCGTCCCGGTGTCGGCGCTGCTCGGCGGGACCGAGGGGCGGGGCATGCAGCAGGCCCTGTCGGCCCTGGAGCTCGGCAGGATCAACATCGCCGCCCGCGCGGTCGGCCTGTCCCAGTGCGCCTACGACGCCGCGCTGAGCTACTCGCGCGAGCGCCACGCCTTCGGGCAGCCCATCGCGGACTTCCAGGCCATCCAGCTCAAGCTCGCCGACATGGCCACCGACATCCAGGCGGCCCGGCTGCTGACCTACTGGGCGGCGGTCCGCTCCGAGAGCGGCGCGGTGAACTCCGAGGCCGCGATGGCCAAGTACTTCGCCTCCGAGGTCGCGCTGCGCGCCACCACGGAGGCGATGCGGATCCACGGCGGCTACGGCTACTCGCAGGAGTTCGTCCTCGAACGCCTCTACCGGGACGCGCCCCTGATGGCCATCGGCGAGGGCACCAACGACATCCAGCGGATGGTCATCGCGAGGTCCCTCATCTCGGGTGCGGCCAAGCTCGGCTGGTGACGCCCGGTGACGCCTTGACGAGACGGTCCCGCTCCGGCGCCGCCGGGGGATCGTGCGGGCCGCCCGGCGTCTCCTATCCTGACGTGATGCCGGTTTCCGAAGTGGTGCCAGGTGAGGGCTGTCTGTTCTGTGCCATCGCGGCCGGGGAGCGACCGGCCCACGTCGTCCTCTCCGACGGCGTGGCCGCCGCCTTCCTGGACACGCGGCCGGTCTTCAAGGGCCACGTCCTCGTGGTCCCGCGAACCCACGCCGAGACGCTGGCCGACCTGCCGGTCGCGATGGTCGGCCCGTTCTTCGAGCGCGTCCGCGCCCTCTCCGCCGCCGTCGAGCGGGGCCTGGAGGCGGCCGGTACGTTCGTCGCGATGAACAACCGGATCAGCCAGAGCGTCCCGCACCTGCACACCCACATCGTTCCCCGCAACCGCAAGGACGGCCTGCGCGGCTTCTTCTGGCCCCGTACGAAATACGAGGACCCCGCCGAGGCCGAGTCCTACGCCCGCCGCATCCGCGAGGCCCTGCCGTTGGGGACCGAGCGGCCCTGAGCGCGGCCCTGACCGCGTTCCCGCACCGGTTTCACGGCCCGGCCGGACATGGGGCTCGGCGATGAGCGTCCGGCCGTCTCCGGCCGCGGGGAAGGCGGCGGGCGGACCCGCGCGGCCGGAAGGGTGACGCATCATCTTGATCTACAAGGTAAAGGGGTCGGGCCGGGTGCTCACCTCGTACCGCAGGGAAGATCCTGTTCAACCCTGTTCCGATGTGGAAGGAGGGTGTGATCCCGATGGGTGAGGCGCGGGCGTGGCCGGGCGTATAAGGTCCGGAGCGTGGAACCCCTCGTTGCCGTGTTGCTGGTCGCCGCCCTGGTCGGCGTACCCGCCCTGGTGCTGTGGCGGGTGCTGCGCGGGCGCAGGGAGCTGGGCAGCAGTCCCGCGGAGCGGGCCACGTTCGAGACCCTGCACACCGCCTCCCTGGCCGCGCCGCCGCTGCGGGCGGGGCTGACCGAGGCGGGGGCGCAGAAGGCGTCCCGCTATCTTCGGGAGCTGCTGGGCTCCCCGGCGCTGGCGATCACGGACGAGGAGCGGCTGCTGGTCTACGACGGCGAGGGCGACCATCACGCCCGCGAGGCGTTCGCCCACGCCGCCAAGACGCTCGCCGGGGGCCGGACCCGGGTCCTGGGCCCCGAGGTGGTCTCGTGCGAGCTTCCCGAGTGCCCGATCAGGTTCGCCGTGGTGGTGCCGCTCACCACCGACGGCAGGGTGGTGGGCTCTCTCGCCTCGTACGGCGGGCACGCCTCGGCGGGTCTGGTCAGGGCCGCCCACGAGGTCGCGAACTGGGTCGACTCGCAGCTGGAGCTGGCCGAGCTGGACCGGTCGAGGACGCGTCTGATGGAGGCCGAGGTCCGGGCGCTGCGCGCGCAGATCTCCCCGCACTTCATCTACAACTCGTTGACGACCATCGCCAGCTTCGTCCGTTCCGACCCCGACCGGTCCCGCGAGTTGCTGCTGGAGTTCGCCGACTTCACCCGGTACTCCTTCCGGCGGCACGGGGAGTTCACCACGCTGGCCGAGGAGCTGCGTTCCATCGACCGCTACCTCACCTTGGAGCGGGCTCGTTTCGGCGATCAGCTCCAGGTGACGCTGCGCATCGCTCCCGAGGTGCTCGCGGTCGCGGTGCCGTTCCTGTGCCTGCAGCCCCTGGTGGAGAACGCGGTCCAGCACGGGCTGGAGAGCAAGCCCGGGGTCGGGCGGATCTCGATCGTCGCCGAGGACGCCGGGGCCGAGTGCCGGATCAGCGTGGAGGACGACGGTGTCGGCATGGAGCCCGACCGTCTGCGCCGCATCCTGGCCGGTGACGCCGACGAGCGCTCGGGGGCGGGGGGAGTGGGGCTGGTCAACGTGGACGAGCGGTTGCGCCAGGTCTACGGTGACGAGTACGGCCTGGTGGCGGAGACGGCCAAGGGGGCGGGAACGAAGGTCAGCGTCCGCCTGCCCAAGTACCATCCGGGTGTCTCCGCCCGTTGAGCCCGCGCCTGGTCCGGACCTTTCCCCCTACCGAGAAGTTGACAGGCGATGTCTGATTCATCACCCTCTAGAAATTCCCTCGTGAACGATCTGGAGGAGTGACCGTGACCGGCCTGCGCGTCCTTGCGGTGGACGACGAGCTTCCCGCGCTGGAGGACCTGGCCTACCTGCTCCGGGACGACCCCCGTATCGAAGAGGTCTCCCTGGCCAGGGACGGGGCCGCCGCGCTGCGCGTCCTGGATCGGGCGATCGCCGACGGGCGGCCGATCGACGCGGTCTTCCTCGACATCCGGATGCGCGGGCTGGACGGGGTGGTGCTCGGCCGGCTGCTCTCCCAGTTCGCCAACCCGCCCCGGGTGGTCTTCGTGACGGCCTACGAGGAGCACGCGGTCGACGCCTTCGAGATCAAGGCCGAGGACTATCTGCTCAAGCCGGTACGGCCGGAGCGGCTGGCCGAGGCGATCCGCAGGGTGTTCGTCTCCGCGGAGCTGCCGGAGAGCGAGGGGGCGGGCCGCGCCGACCCCGACACCATTCCGGTGGAGCTCGGCGGTGTCACCCGGTTCGTGGCCAGTACCGAGGTCCGGTACGTGGAGGCGCAGGGCGACTACGCCCGCCTGCACACCGCGGGGGGCAGCCATCTCGTGCGCATCTCGCTGGCCACGCTGGAGGAGCGCTGGGCCTCCGCGGGGTTCGTGCGGGTGCATCGCAGCCATCTGGTCGCGGTCAAGCACATCGACGAGCTGCACATCGACTCGGGCCGGTGCGTGGTCCGCATCGGCGAGACCGAGATCCCGGTCAGCCGCCGCCACACCCGCGAGCTGCGCGACCTCCTGGTTCGCAGGGCGCGCAGGGGCAGGTCCGAATGAGCCGTGACCCCGAGCCCGGTGAGGGGGCCGAGCCGCGCCGGTGGATCGCCGACCGGACGCGCAGGGACGCCGACCGATCGCGTAAGGACGCCGAGCGGTCGCGCAGGGACGCCGAGCGGTCGCGCAGGGATGAGCGTCCGCGGCGCGAGGTGGTGACCAGCCCCCGCACGATGGCGCCTCGCCACCCCCGATACCCGGTCACCCGCGAGATCGACGAGCAGACCCGTCTGGGCGAGGTGTACATGCGCTCGCTGGTCCGTACCCAGTTCCGCCTGGCCCTGTTCGTCTGCACGGTGCTGGGGTGCGTGGTGGCGGGGTTGCCCCTGATGTTCCTGCTGGTGCCGGAGCTGCACGCGGTCCACGTACTGGGGATCCCGCTGCCCTGGGCGGTGCTGGGCGGTCTGATCTACCCGGCGTTCGTGGTCGGCGCCTGGCTCTACGTCCGGCAGGCGGAACGCAACGAGCGGCACTTCGCCGAACTGGTGGACAGGGCCCGTTGACCAGGCGACGGGCCGTCCCGGGGCCGGAGCCCGAGATCTTCCGGCCGGAACCTGAGGTCTCCGCGGCGGGAGACGTCACGGGAGGCGTCGAAGAGGACGTCGGGGGAGACGGCATGGAGGACGTCGGGGGAGGCGTCGGATGAGCACGGCGTACGGTGTGACGGCGGTCGTGCTGGTGGTGCTGGCGGCGGTGCTGATCGGCGCGTTCGGGATCAGGCTGTCGCGGACCACCTCCGACTTCTACGTCGCCTCCCGCACGGTCTCCCCGTTGTGGAACGCCTCCGCCATCGGCGGGGAGTATCTGTCGGCCGCGAGTTTCCTGGGCATCGCCGGGCTGATCCTCACCTACGGCGCCGACATGCTGTGGCTGCCGGTCGGCTGGACGGGCGGCTATCTGGTGCTGCTGGTGCTGGTCTCCGCGCCGCTGCGCCGCTCGGGCGCGTACACGCTGCCCGACTTCGCCGAGGCGCGGCTGGAGTCGATGGCGGTGCGGCGGATGGCCGGGGTGCTGGTCGTGCTGATCGGCTGGCTGTACCTGATGCCGCAGTTCCAGAGCGCGGGCCTGGTCCTGCGGGCCATCACCGGGGCTCCCGAATGGGCGGGGGGCCTGCTGGTGGCGGCCGTGGTCGCGGTGAACGTCATGTCCGGCGGCATGCGGTCGATCACGTTCGTGCAGGCCTTCCAGTACTGGCTGAAGCTCACCGCCCTGGCCGTGCCGCTGGTGTTCCTGCTGCTGGCGTGGCGCGACGGCGGCTCGCCGGGGCTGAGCGCGCGGGACGCGGCCACGTGGGCGCTGCCGCTGTCGACCGGCAGGGAGTACGGCCTCTACTCGACCTACTCGCTGATCCTGGCCACGTTCCTGGGCACCATGGGGCTGCCGCACGTGCTGGTCCGCTTCTACACCAACCCCGACGGCCGGGCGGCGCGCCGTACGACGCTGGTGGTCCTGTCGCTGCTGGGCGCCTTCTACCTGCTGCCGGCGGTGTACGGCGCGCTGGGCCGGATCTACGTCCCTGAGCTGGAGGGCAGTGACACGGTGGTCCTGTCGCTGCCCGGGCGGCTGATCGGCGGCGTGGCAGGGGATCTGCTGACGGCGCTGGTGACGGCCGGGGCGTTCGCGGCGTTCCTGTCGACCTCCTCGGGGCTGACGGTCTCGGTCGCCGGGGTCATCGGGCAGGACATCCTCAAGGGCGGGGTGCGGTCGTTCCGGGCGGCGGCGGTGCTGGCGGTGATCGTTCCGCTGGGGCTGGCGGCCTTCGCCCGCTCGCTGCCGGTCGCCGACGTCGTCGGCCTGGCGTTCGCGGTGGCGGCCTCCTCCTTCTGCCCGTTGCTGGTGCTGGGCATCTGGTGGCGGCGGCTCACCCCCGCCGGCGCGATGGCAGGGCTGCTCGCCGGTGGCGGCCTGGCCTGCGGCGCGGTGCTGATGACGATCGGCGGGGGGCCGCACACCGGCCTGGTCGGTGCTCTGCTGGCCCAGCCCGCCGCGTGGACGGTGCCGATCGCCTTCCTCGTCATGGTGGTGGTCTCGTTGCTGACGCCGGGGCGCATCCCGCCGAACGTGGCGCGCACGATGGTGCGCCTGCACACCCCCGAGATCCTCAATCTGGACCGGGGTGACTGGCGGCCCCGGTCCTCTTGACGGCTCCGGCGAGCTATGACGGAATGACGCTTATGGGCCGATATTTCGGTTGTTCTGACTAGGTTTGTTACTCGCCGGTTCCGGTGATGAGGCGCTCGCCGAGGTCGGCGACGCCCCTGCCGTGCTACCCGGGAGCCGGGTGGCACATCGGCCCGCCGTGCCGCGCGGGAGCCGGTCGGAACCTTGGCTCGCCGTGCCGCGCGGGAGCCGGTCGGAACCTCGGTGCGCCGCCGTGTCACATGGGAGCCGGCCGGCACACCGGTGCGCCGGTCAGCGGTGATGCCGGAGGTCCTGCGCCGGCCCCGGTTCCGGCTCGTCTACTTCGGGATGGCCGTCAGCCTGCTGGGCGACGCCTCGCTGCTGCTGGTACCCGGGATCCTGGCCAAGAGTCTCACCGGCTCCGACGCCGCGGCCGGGCTGACCCTGTTCTTCTTCATCCTGCCCCTGTGCTTCTCGCCCCTCTTCGGATACCTGATCGACCGGGTGGACCGCAGGAGGCTCCTGATCGTCACCTGCGTGCTGTCGGGCGCCTCGCTCGCCCCGCTGGTCGCGGTCACCGGGCCGGACACGGTCTGGCTGATCTACCCGGTGTCCGCGGCCATGGGCTGCTCGTACGCGGTGATCTTCTCCGCGCTCGGCGGGCTGCTCAAGGTCATCCTGCCCGAGCACCTGCTGGCCGAGGCCAACGGGGCCCTGCAGACCACCCGGCAGGGACTGCGCCTGTTCGGGCCGCTGCTGGGCGTGGCCGTCTACTCCGCCTTCGGGCTCGGCGCGCTCGTGCTGTTCGACATGATCACTTTCCTGGTCGCCGCGGGGGTCTTCGCGCTGCTCCCCGCGCCGGAGCCCCTTGCGCGCGTCTCGCCGGCCCCCTCGGGGCGCTGGCGCGAGGAGTTCTGGGCCGGGGCCCGCTACCTCTCCGCCGAACCGACGCTGCGCCGCGCGACCGTGGCGCTCTGCCTGATGTTCTCGGTGGCCGGGGCCGCCGAATCGCTGATCTTCGCGGTCATCGAGCACGGTCTCGCCAGGTCGCCGGAGTTCACCGCGTTCACCTCGACCGTGATGGGCCTCGGCGCGATCGCCGGGGGGCTGCGCAGTTCCACGGTGATCGCGCGCAGGGGCGAGCTGTTCGCGATCGGCACGGGCATCGGCCTGTACGGCGTGGCGGTCCTGTGCTGGGTGATCCCCGCGGAGGCGGTCGTGCTGGGGGCGATGATGGTGGCGGGCGCCGGGCTGACCCTGGAGGGGGTGGCCAGGACGACCCTGGTGCAGCGCCGCAGCCCGGCTCACCTCGTCGGCCGGGTCTCCACCGCCCTGGAGTCGCTCACCGGGTTCACCCAGCTGCTGTCCCTGCTCGGCGGCGCCGTGCTGGTGTCGCTCGTCGACTACCGCCTGCTGCTGGCGGTGGTGGGCCTGACGGTCTGCTGTGCCGGCGTTTACGCCCTGCGGGGCGGGCCGTGGTGAGATCGGGCTCCTGCGGGAACCGTTCGTCGTACGAGACGGACCTTTCACCGCAAGCCCGGTCCAACTGAACGCGACGCGGCGGCGCCTCGGCGAAGAGAGCGCGTGCGGGTCTCCTCCAGAGGTAGCGTCCACCCCTACGTTGTCCGTGATCCAGATCACATTTTGGGAGGTCCTGTGACCGCCAGGCAACATGATTCGTCGGTCTACGAAGAAATTCAGACCGACGCACGATTCCAGGAGTTGAAGAGGCGTTTCCGGGCCTGGGCGTTCCCGATGACCGCGGCGTTCCTCGCCTGGTACCTGCTGTACGTCGTCCTGTCCGCCTGGGGGCGCGACTTCATGGGCACGAAGCTTTTCGGCAACATCAACGTGGCGCTGATCTTCGGTCTGCTCCAGTTCGTGTCGACGTTCGGCATCGCCTGGGCCTACTCCCGTTTCGCCGAGAAGAAGCTTGACCCGCTGGCCGACGAGATCCGCCACGGAGTCGAGGGGAAGACCGAATGAGCCACCAGACCCTCTCCACGATCCTGTTCCTGCTCTTCGTCGCGGGAACGCTGGGCATCACCTTCTGGGCCAGCCGCAACACCAAGGACGCCACCGACTACTACGCCGGTGGCCGGTCCTTCAGCGGCGTGCAGAACGGCCTCGCCATCGGCGGCGACTACATGTCGGCCGCGAGCTTCCTGGGCATCGCCGGAATCATCGCCCTGTCGGGCTACGACGGCTTCCTGTACTCGATCGGCTTCCTGGTCGCCTGGCTGGTGGCGCTGCTGCTGGTCGCCGAGCTGATGCGTAACTCCGGCAAGTTCACCATGGCCGACGTGCTGGCCTTCCGGATGAGCCCCCGCCCGGTCCGTACGGCGGCGGGCGTCTCCACCATCACGGTGTCGATCTTCTACCTGCTGGCCCAGATGGTCGGCGCGGGCGCGCTGGTCGGCCTGCTGCTCGGCGTCACCTCGCCGACGGGCAAGGCGCTCACGATCGTCGGCGTCGGCATCCTGATGATCGTCTACGTGGTCGTCGGCGGCATGAAGGGCACCACCTGGGTGCAGATCGTCAAGGCCGTGCTGCTCATGGGCGGCGCGACCCTGGTCACCCTGCTGGTGCTCGGCCACTACGGCTTCAACCTGTCGGGCCTGCTCGGCGAGGCCGCCGCCCAGAGCGGCAAGGGCGCGGCCTTCCTGGAGCCGGGCCTGAAGTACGGCACCGAGGCGCAGGGCCTCGCGGGCAAGATCGACCTGATCAGCCTGGGCCTGGCGCTGGTCCTCGGCACCGCCGGCCTGCCGCACATCCTGATCCGCTTCTACACGGTCCCCACCGCGAGGGAGGCCCGCAAGTCGGTCCTGTGGGGCATCGGCATCATCGGCACCTTCTACCTGCTCACCCTCGTGCTCGGCTTCGGCGCGGCGGCGCTGGTCGGCGGCAAGGCGATCGTGGCGCAGGACAAGGCGGGCAACACGGCGGCGCCGATGCTCGCCGAGGCGGTCGGCAAGGCCATCTTCGGCGACGTGGGCGGCACCGTCCTGCTGGCCATCATCGCGGCGGTCGCCTTCGCCACGATCCTGGCGGTCGTCGCCGGCCTGACGCTGGCGTCGAGTTCCTCCTTCGCCCACGACCTGTACGCGCACGTGTTCAAGCGCGGCAACGTCACCGACAAGGAGGAGGTCCTGGTCGCCAGGATCTCGGCCTTCGTCATCGGCGCGGTCGCCATCGGGCTCGGCATCCTCGCCCAGGGGCAGAACGTGGCCTTCCTGGTCGCGCTCGCCTTCGCCGTGGCGGCCTCGGGCAACCTGCCCGCGATCCTCTACAGCCTGTTCTGGAAGAAGTTCAACACGGCGGGCGCGGTCTCGGCCATCTACGGCGGCCTGGTCTCCGCGCTGCTCCTGGTGATCTTCTCGCCGGTCGTCTCGGGCAGCGCCACCGCGCTGTTCCCCGACGCGAACTTCGCCTGGTTCCCGCTGAGCAACCCCGGCATCGTCTCGATCCCGATCGGCTTCCTGGCCGGGTTCATCGGTGCCCGCCTCAGCAAGGAGTACAGCGCGGAGAAGTACGCGGAGATCGAGGTCCGCTCGCTCACCGGCATCGGTGCCGAGAAGGCCACCCCGCACTAAACCCCTACCGTGCCCCCCGTACTGTGACCCCCCGTACGAACCGTGTGCGGAAGTGCGGGGACCCGGGGCCCGGCCGCGACGCGGCCGGGCCCCGTCGTCATGCGCGCCCGGCGGGCTCCTGGCGGGAGGCCTCGTCCAGCAGGGCCAGCTCGTCCCGCGACAGCGTCATGTCGGCGACCGCGAGCAGCGGCCGCAGCTGCTCGACGTTGCGGGCGCTGGCGATCGGCGCGGCCACCGTGGGCTGGGCGGCCAGCCAGGCGAGCGCGACGGTGGCCGGCACGGCGCCGTGGGAGGCGGCCACCTTGTCCAGGGCGTCGAGCACCCGCGGGCCGCGCTCCGTCTCCAGGTAGCTGGCCGCCTGGCCCGCGCGCGGGCTGTCCACCGTGGTCCCGGGCCGGTACTTGCCGGTCAGGAAGCCGCGGGCCAGGCCGAAGTACGGGGTGCTGGTCAGCCCCGCCTCGGTCACCACGTCGCGCAGCGCCCCCTCGTAGTCGCGCTCGAGCAGGTTGTAGTGCTGCTGCAGCACCCCGTACCGCGCCAGGCCGGCCTCCTCGGAGATCGACAGCGCCTCCGCGAGCCGCTCGGCGCTGTAGTTGGAGGCGCCGATGTTGCGGACCTTGCCCTCGGTGACCAGCTCGTCGAACGCGCCGAGGGTCTCCTCCAGGGGGGTGGCCGCGTCGTCGACGTGGGCCCAGTACAGGTCGATGTAGTCCGTGCGGAGCCGCCGGAGCGAGTCCTCGGCCGCCGCGCGGATGTTGGCCGCCGACAGCCCGGTGCGACCGCTCAGCGAGCCCACTTTGGTCGCCACCACGATCCGGTCGCGGTTGCGGCGAGAGGCCATCCACTCGCCGATCACGGTCTCCGACTCCCCGCCGGCGTGCCCGGGAGCCCACGCGGAGTAGACGTCCGCGGTGTCGACGAGGTTTCCGCCCGCCTCGGCGTAGGCGTCCAGGACGGCGAACGAGTCGTCCCGGTCGGCGGTCCAGCCGAATACGTTGCCACCGAGGCAGAGAGGGAACAGGTTCAGCTCAGAAAAGCTCATGGGCCAACTCTATTTCTTGACCAATCGCGCGGTTGCGGGACATCGGCGGTGATTCTCCAAGAGGCGTCCCCGCCCCCCAGTCCGGCTCTTCTCCGGGAGGCGCCCCCGCTCTCAGACGGGTGCCATCTCCCTGGCCGGCACGGGCGGCCCCACCGGGTCGATCCGCCCGGCCGGGGGCGGCTCGACCTGCTCCATCAGCTCGTCCATGGCCTCCCGCAGGTGGCCCATGAGCCGCCACACGTCGGCCACCCGGTCCGGGCAGGACAGGATGCCGAAGTCGAGCGAGCCGTCGTAGGAGAAGCAGGTGATGTTGACCCCGCCGCTCACGTCGGTGAGCACCGACATGGGGTGGTAGGCGAGCACCCTGGCCCCGCACAGGTACAGCGGGAGCTGCGGCCCCGGCACGTTCGAGACGATCAGGTTGATCGGCGGCAGCACGATCGAGGCCAGCCGGAACACCGCGGAGGTCGCCAGCGCGGTGACGGCCGAGGGCAGCATCGACGACAGCTCGCCCAGCCAGGCCGTGGGGGCGCCGGCGAAGCGCCGCTTGGCGCTGAGCATCGTGCCCGCCATGACGCGCAGGCGCTCGCGGGGACAGGCCAGGTCGGTCGGGATCGGGGTGACCATGACGGAGATCTGGTTGCCGACCACCTCCCGCGCGCTCGCGGTGCGGACCGCGACCGGGACCGCGGCGATCAGCGGCCGGTCGGGCAGCGCGTCGCGCTCGCGCAGCCACGCGCGCAGCGCCGAGGCGCACAGCGTCATGACCACGTCGTTGACGCTGGCCCCCGCGCTCCTGGCCACCCGCTTGACGTCCGCGAGCGGGATCGACCCGTAGGAGAAGCGCCGCTCGGCGCCGATCGGGCCGTTGAACGGGGTGCGCGGCGCGGTCAGCATGGGCGGCTCGGGCGGCTCGGTCTCCCTTCCCGCGATCAGCCGGGTGGCGGCGGCCACCTGCCGGGCGCCGGGCAGCGCCGAGGTCAGTGGCATCGTGTCGAGCTCGGCCGCCATGCGGCCCAGCGAGTACAGCGTCCTGGCGGGCTGGAGCACCGTCCTGGCCACGGCGCCGGCGAGCATGCCGGCCAGGCCGGGGGCGGTGGTCCGGGGTCCGGGCGCGGGCCGCTCGACGGCACGGGGTTCGGGCGTGAGGTCCAGCAGCGCCGCGAGCAGCTCCGCCCCCGACACCCCGTCGATGGCGCAGTGGTGGACCTTGGCGTACAGGGCGACGCGGCCTCCGGTCAGGCCCTGGATGAGGTGCATCTCCCACAGCGGGCGGTCCCGGTCGAGATGCCGCTCGTGGATCCTGGCCACCTTCTCGGCGAGCTGGGCGTCGTCGCCGGGGCCGGCGAGGGTCACCTCGTGGACGTGGCCGGCGACGTCGAGATCGGGGTCTTCCGTCCAGTACGGCCGGTCGAGGCCGAACGGCACGGTGGCCAGGCGCAGCCTCAGCGCCGGGGCCAGGTGCAGCCGCTCGCGCAGCAGCCGGACCAGGCACTCGCGGGTGACGGTCCCGAGGCTGGAGCAGGCGGGGTCGAGGATGGCCAGCCCCGCGACATGGGCCGCCGTGGTCGCCGACTCGGCGTGAAGGAACTGCGCGTCGAGCGCGGTCAGCTGGCGCATCGGTCGGGCCTCCTGGCGGAAAATGCGAGAAATCGGAGAACACGTGTTGCCATCATCACGTCGGCACGTTTCCCTCTCGTTTCCTCCGTAGGACCTCCGGCGTCTTTCGGGCGTCTTCTCTGGCGAGGTGCGGAGGCCCGCCGATCATCACTTTCCGTAACCTTCCCATTTCACACGGTAGGCATGCCTTCCGGGCGGGGTGATCCCGGCGATCTTTTCCGAAGGCGATACCCGTCCGTGGGCGTCCGGCGCCGCCTATATTACATATATTTCCTACCAAATAACTAGGCAATAAGTGAGGATGACACGCCCCCGCCTCCGGCCGTCGCCTCAGCGGCCGAGGAAGGCCAGCAGCCGCTTCAGCGGCCAGGTGTTGATCACATCGTCGGTGGTGAGCCACCCGCGCTGCGCGACGCCGATGCCGAACCGCTGGTTGTCGAGGTGCGGGACCGCGTGGGCGTCACTGTCGACGGAGAACTTCACGCCGTGGTGGTGCGCGAGCCGCACCAGGTCGGCGGGGAGGTCGGAACGGTCGGGGAAGGAGTCGATCTCCATCGCGGTGCCGGTGCGGGCCGCGGCGCGGAACACCTCGTCCCAGTCGGCGTCCACCGGCGGGCGGATGCCGATCCTGCGAGTCGTCGGGTGGCCGATGATGTGCACGTGGGGGTTCTCGCAGGCGGCGACGAACCGCCGGGTCATCTCCGCGCGTGACTGGTTGAAGTGCGAGTGGACGCTGGCCACGCACACGTCGAAACCCTCCAGCACCTCGGCCGGCCAGTCGACCGAGCCGTCGGGGGCGATGTTCAGCTCGCTGCCGTGCAGCAGCCGCATCTTCGGGTACTTCTTCTGCAGCGCGTGGATGCGCTCGCGCTGCTCCAGGGCCTTTTCCAGCTTCATCCGGTGCATCGCCAGGTCGGGCGCGTGGTCGGTCACCGCGTAGTAGGAGTAACCGCGGGCCGCGGCGGCGGCGACCATGTCCTCGAGGGAGGCGATGCCGTCGGTGAGGTCGGTGTGGGTGTGCAGGTCGCCCCTGAGATCCTCGACGGTGACCAGCTCGGGCAGCTCGTGCTTGAGCGCGGCGGCGATCTCGCCGCCGTCCTCGCGCAGGGCCGGCGGGATCCACTCCATGCCGAGCGCCTCGAAGACCTCCTCCTCGGTCGCGGCCGCGATCACCCGGTCGCCGTCGAACAGGCCGTACTCCGACAGCTTCCAGCCCTTCTTCACGATGATCTCTCGCAGGTGCACGGTGTGCTCCTTGGAACCGGTGAAGTACATCATCGCGGCGCCCCACGACTCGGCGGGGACCAGGCGCAGGTCGACCTGGACGCCCTGGGCGGTGCGGATCGAGGTCTTCTTCTCCCCCGAGGCGACGACCTCCGCGACGTAGGGCTGGGCCTTGAAGTCGTCCATCAGCGACTCGGGGCCGACCACGAGGACGTCGATGTCGCCGACGGTGTCCTTCATCCGGCGCAGCGACCCGGCGTAGGCGATCCGCTCGGCGCCCGGCAGCGAGGCGATGACCCGCTCCGCGAGGTCCATCGCCGTCCCGGTGTGCATCCTGGCGCTGTGCTCGGCCAGGTGCTCGACACCTTTGAGGAGGTTCTCCACGGTCTTGGCGCCGAAGCCCTTGACGCCGTCGAGGCGCCCCTCGCCGATGGCCTTCACCAGGGCCTCGGGAGAATCGATGCCCAGCTCCTGGAAGAGGAAGACGGCCTTCTTCGGCCCGAGCGAGGCCACCCGGGTCAGCCGGCGCACCCCCTGGGGGACCTTCTCCCGCAGGTCGTCGAGCTGGCGGAAGCTGCCCCGCTCCAGGTATTCCTCGACCTTCTTGGCGATCGCCTCGCCCACCCCGGACACGCTCCGCACGGGCACGGTCGTGATGTCGTCGGGGAACCCCGCGATCGCCCTGGCGGCCTTCTGGTAGCTGCGGACCCGGAACGCGTCGCCGCCGTTCATCGCGAACAGCTCGGCGTACTCCTCCAGGGCGGCGGCGACGTCATCGTTAGCTCGTGCCATGTCCCCAGCCTAGAAGATCGCACCGACATTTCCCGGTTCCGGCCGTCACGTGACACCGGGCGGCGCGCGCCGCCGCGCCGCCCGGTGTCACGCCCCCCGGCTCCCTCAGGCCCCGCCCCGGTCCGGCAGGTCCTGAAAGTCCGCCGGGTAGGTCATCAGGTGGCCGCACATGCCGTCGCGGGGTACGGCGGGCACCTGGGTGACCGCGGCCTCGCGCAGGTGGGCGAGGTCGCCGCCGCGCAGCGCGGCCAGCTGGGCGCCCGTCGTCTCGGCGGCGCGCAGCGGGCCCTCGCGCCAGCGGGACTCGAAGGCGTCCAGGCGGGGGGCGACGATCGCGGCGGCGGCCTCCAGGAAGGCGGCGAAGCCCGTGCGGCCCTCGGCGCGCAGCCGCAGGAACCCCTCGACGGCCAGGTCGCGGCGCTCGCGCGGGGCCGAGCCCGCGGCGGCGGCGTACCGGGCGGGGTCGGCGAGGACGTCGGGGGGGAAGGTCAGGACGGCGTCACCGGCCTCGGGCAGGCCGCTGTTCTGCATGAGGACCACGATGCGCAGGCCGCCGCCGTTGACCAGGCGGTGGACCGTGCCGGGGGTGAACCGGACGACGGAGCCGGGAGCCAGCGCCGTCTCCTCGTACCCGTTCCAGGTCAGGGTCTGCACGCTTCCGGAACCGGCCACCACGGCGTAGGCCTCCGCGCACAGCGTGTGCAGGTGGGGCGAACCTCCGCGCAGGCCGTCCTCGGTGGGCCAGTCGTAGACGGTCAGATCGCTCACGCCTGTGCCGAACACGGGTGCTCCTCACTCCTGCCGGACATCTCCGCCGGACACTTCAGCCGAGCTTCGGTCGAACATCTCCGCCGGCCGTTTCGGTCGGACATCCCGGCCGGACGTCTCTGCCGGACATCTTCGCCGGACGCGGCGCCGGGCCGGTCACGCCGGTTCCGGGTACGGGTGCTCCTTGACGTACGCCTCCAGCCGGGGACGGTCCCACGCGCCGGTGGCCACGACCGTCCGGTAGCTCAGGCGCAGCGTCGCGCCGGGCGGCAGGACCATCTCGCGGTGGAACGCGATGGACGGGTTGACGGCCGCGAACGGCGTCGTGCGGACGAACCAGACGGTGGGCAGGGCACTTTGGAACAGCAGGGTGGACGAGCGGTCCACCTCGTCGTGGCGGCCGGTGTAGGCCAGCCACGCCGACTCCTCGCCCATCATCCGCGGCCCCTCGCCGCTCTCGGCGATCACCTCCCCGTGCTCGAAGGAGCGGGGCCCGCGCCAGAACAGGCCGCAGTACCCGGCCATCGGGCGGCCGTTGGTGGTGGGGCTGCCGAAGACCAGGTCCCTGCCGCGCACGTTGGTGATCGAGGTGGACAGCTCCAGCGCCCAGGAGTCGTCCAGCACGTCGCGCACCTCGAAGGTCCTCACCTCGTCCACCCAGTGCTCGCCGCCCTGGGTGTGCCAGGTCAGGCGCTCCACGCCGGGAGAGAGGAACTCCTCGTGCCGCATGGTCCCGTTGTTCGGCAGGTCCACGTACCCGGCGGCCTCGCGGACGTAGCTGCCGCCGCCCCAGAAGTTCTCCCCCGACAGGTCCGAGACGGTCATCTGCAGGCCCTTGTGCCAGCGGTGGTCGTGCGGGCGGAAGGTGCTGACCACGTCTCCGGCCAGGGTCCTGATCGGGTGGAAGTACGGCTTGGGCGACTCGAAGACCGGGGTCTTCGGAAGGTAGACGTAGCGCAGGATCTCGACGCCGCGCTCGGTGAAGGTCAGCTCCATGCGGTTCCGTCCAGCCGGTGGTAGAAGGGATGGTCGGGGGTGAGGTCGGAGCGGAGCACGGGACGGCCGGTGAACGCCGACGCGTACAGGCCGGTGATCAGCTCCAGCGCCTGGCGCCCCTCGGGGCCGCTCATGGGCGGTCGCTCGCCGCGCTCGTAGGCGTCCAGCAGCTCCGCCAGCTGCGCCTCGTGCGAGCTCGGCAGGTCCTCGGGAGGGTTCCAGCGCGCCGAGGTGGAGGTCCAGTCGGCGTTGCGGTAGCCGTACAGGTGGCGCAGCTCCACGGTCGCCTCGGTGTAGTCGAAGCGCAGGTAGCTCTCCTCGCGCGGAGACAGCACGCTGTTGACCACCGAGGCCATCGCACCGGAGTCGAAGCGGACGGCGGCCATCGAGACGTCCTCGGTCTCGATCCGGCGGTCCAGCGTGCCGGTCATCGCGCGGATCTCCGACCAGTCGCCGAGGACCGACAGCATCAGGTCCATCTGGTGGATGCCGTGCCCCATCGTGGGGCCGCCGCCCTCGGTCTCCCACCGGCCGCGCCAGGGCACGTCGAAGTAGGCGTGGTCGCGGTACCAGGCGGTCACGCAGAGCGCGACGAGCGGGCGGCCCAGCTCGGGGGCGAGGGCGCGCAGGTGCCGCGCGCCGGAGCCGAACCGGTGCTGGGAGACGACCGAGGCGTGGCCGGGCCCCTCGGCCGCCGCGATCAGGTCGTACTCGGCCAGCGACAGGCAGGCGGGTTTCTCGGTCCACACCCAGGCGCCCGCCTTCAGGCAGGTCACCGCCTGGGCGGCGTGCAGGTGCGGCGGGGTGCACAGGTGGACGAGGTCGGGCCGCTCCGCGTCGAGCATCGCCTCCAGGGAGGTGTACGCCCCCGGGATCGCGTGCTCGGCGCAGAACGCCCTGACCCGCGCCTCGTCCACGTCCACGGCGGCCACCACCCGCGCCCGGTGCGCCTGGGCGCGCAGCGCGGGCAGGTGGCAGATCCCCGCGATGCCGCCGGTGCCCACGATCGCCACCCGGATCATCTCGGTCCTTCCGTCTCAGAGGGTCCAGAGGGTCCAGAGGGTCCGGAGGGTCCGGAGACGGACGGCCCGGATCCGGGCCGTCCGGGCCGTCCGGGTGGCTCGGGCGAGCTCCCGGCCTCCGGTCGCGGGGAGCACGATGCGCGACCGGAGACCCGGAGACCGCCCGCGGGCGGGTGCGTCACCGTACGACCACCGTCGTCAGGGAACGCGGGGCGAGGGTGAGGGTCCTGCCGGATCTCAGCCCGGAGAGCGGGGTGGCGGCGAGCGAGTGGTCGGCGTCGGTCAGGTAGGCGGTGGCCCGGCCGGGGCGGGTGGTGATCTTGGTGGTGACGGGGGCGGTGGAGGTGTTGAGGATCTCGACGACCTCCGAGCCCCCGGTGTTGCGGAAGGCGGTGACCTTCAGCGCGGGGTCGGCCGAGGCGACGGAGAGCCGGACCGCGCCGGGGCGGACGAAGCGGCTGTAGGCGGCCAGCGCCCACAGGCGTTTGGAGACGCGGTAGGTCGAGGTGGCCTCGTCGATCTGGATCAGTCCCCGGGTGGTGCCGCGCGAGGCGCCGAACCAGAAGATGTAGCCGTTCGCCCTGCCCAGGGTGAGCGAGTCGTGGATCTGCTGGGCGACCGCGAAGCCGTCGTAGCCGCTGCCGTCGTCCCACGCCTCGTTCCAGGTGGTCCCGTTGGGCGACCACTCCGACATCCACACGGGCCGGTCGGTGGGCAGCGGGCCGTCGACCGGGCTGACGTAGGGGTGCCCGGCGTGCGTGGCGACCCACCGCCGCGCGACGGGGTCGGCCTCGATGGCGGCGGTGTACTCGCGCTGCTGGGACCAGCCGGCGGCGTCGCAGCAGACCACCTTGAGCCCGGTACGGGCCGCGGTGGGGCCGAGCACCTTGACGAACTCGGCGGCCTCCTGGGGGGTGAACCGCATCGAGGCGTACGAGACGGTGAGGTCGGGTTCGTTGGTGAACCCGATGTCGGTGATCCTGATGCCCTCGGTGGCGTAGAACTTCGCGTACTGGACCAGGTAGTTCGCGTACGCCTGCCGCCACTCGGGAAGCAGCGTCCCGCCGTTGCTGTCGGAGCCGTTGTCCTTCATGTAGCCGGGGGCGCTCCAGGCGTCGGCGTAGAAGCGGGTCACGCCGTAGCGCCTGGCCTCCTTGGCCAGCCAGACCTGGCCGCCGTCGTCGCCGTCCCAGACGTACTTCGGGGGCGCGCCCGGCCCGCCGGGGTCCTCGGGCTGGATGGAGGTCATCAGGTCGTACGGGCTGCCGGTGGGGGAGGAGCCGATGCCCAGGCGCAGGATGCTGAGCCCGGCGCCCTTCTCCGGGCTCAGCCACAGGTCGAGGATCTCCCGCTGCTTGGCGGCGGGCAGCGCGCGGACCAGCTCGTTACGCCGGAACGCCTGCGAGAAACCGAAGCCGTCGATCCGCTGGAGAACGCCGTGGTGGTCCACCCGGATAGGGGAAGCGCTTTCCGCCGGGGCGTGACTGAACCCGAGGAGGGGAAGGATGAGGACCGGTGTCAGCAGCGCCCTGTGACGTCGAGACATGCGGAAACCCGCTTTCCGAAAGTTTCACAAGATTACCGAGACATTTCGTGACAAGTACCGTAAATGTTTCGAGAGCAGCCGTCAACAGCCCCTCGCGCCGCGGGTGGGGGGTCGCCGGGCGCGGGCCCGCCGGGCGAAATCGGTCGGGCAGGGCCGGTCGGGCGGCGGCCGGGTGGGGCAGAGCGGGACCGGGTGGGGGCGGTCAGCCGGTCGGGCGGGCGGTGCTCTCGCGGACGAGGAGGTCGGTGGCCAGCTCCACCCGCCGGGGCTCGTGCCCGCCGCGGTCGAGGCCGAGCACCATCCGGGTGGCCAGCGCCGCCATCTCCTGGAGCGGCTGGCGCACGGTGGTGAGCGGAGGCCACGCGGAACGTGCCAGCGGCAGGTCGTCGAAGCCCACCACGGACAGGTCGTCCGGGACCCGCAGGCCGCGCTGCCTGGCCGCCTCGAAGACGCCGAACGCCTGCATGTCGCTGCCGGCGAAGATCGCGGTGGGCGGCTCGTCCAGGGACAGCAGGTCGTGGCCGTGGTCGCGGCCCGAGCCGACCAGGAAGTCGCCGTACCTGATGAGCGCCGCGTCCACCGCGATCCCCGCGGTCTCCAGCGCCGCCCGGTAGCCGTCGACGCGGGCCCGGCTGCACAGCATGTCGGCGGGGCCGCCGATCATCCCGATCCTGCGGTGGCCCAGCTCCAGCAGGTGGCGGGTGGCGGCCAGGCCGCCGTTCCAGTTGGTGGCGCCGACCGAGGCGACCCCGGGCGGCGGCTCGCCCTCGGGGTCCACCACCACGAACGGGATGGACCTGGCGGCCAGCTGGCCGTGCTGGTCGGCGCTGATCCGGGAGCCGACCAGGATGGCCCCGTCGGTGCGCCGGGCGGCGATCCGCTCCACCCAGTCCCTGCCGGGCCCCGCGTGGCTGTGCAGGACCGAGACGACCACCCCGGCGTCGACCTCGCGGGCCGCGGTCTCCACGCCGCGCACCAGCTCCATCGCCCACGGGCTCTCGATCTCGGTGAAGACCAGGTCGACCAGGCCGACGGGGGCGTCGCCCTGGCCGGTCCTGCGCCGGTAGCCGTGCTTGTGCAGCAGGTGCTCGATCCGCTGCCTGGTCTCGGACGCGACCTCGGGCCGCCCGTTGATGACTTTCGAGACCGTGGGCGCGGAGACCCCGGCCTCCTCGGCGATCAGGGCGATCGTCACGCGCGGCTTGGTTGGCATGCGGCGAATACTAACTGAAACCTTTCGGAGGCTTTCCCCGGGAGGTGGTTCTCGTGGTCCGGGATCACTACCGCGGGGCTATTGACGCGTAACCGCGAGTTTACCTATTCTCCGGAACACGAAATATTCGGGGAATATGTGAAAATTTCAAGCAAACTCCCGAAAGGGGATCCCATGCTGAGTCGGCGAGGCGTGGTAGCTCTGGCGGCATCCGCTCTGCTTCTCGGAGCCTGCAGTACGAGCGGAGACGGCGACGGGGCCCAGGCCGGCGCGACCACCGGCTCGGAGAAGGTCACCTTCGAGTTCTGGAACCTGGCGACGGCGGACCCCATGAAGACGTTCTGGGCCAATGCCATCAAGGAATACCAAACAGCCCATCCGAACGTCACGATCAAGAACATCTCCATCGAGAACGACTCATACAAGCCGAAGCTCGCCACGCTCACCCAGTCGGGCAAGGCACCCGATCTGTACTCCACCTGGGGCGGCGGCGTCCTGAAGCAGCACATCGAGGCGGGCCTGGTGAAGGACCTGTCGTCCGAGGCCGGCGACGTCATCGACACCATCACGCCGGCGGCCCTGTCCGCCTACCAGTTCGACGGCAAGACCTACGGGCTGCCCATCGACATCGGCATGGTCGGCTTCTGGTACAACAAGGCGCTGTTCAAGAAGGCCGGCATCACCACCCCGCCCGCCACCTGGACCGAGTACCTGGACGCGGTCAAGAAGCTGAAGGCGAGCGGGACCACCCCGATCGCCCTCGCGGGCAAGGCCAAGTGGCCAGGCCACTACTACTGGGCCTACCTGGCCATGCGGGTGGCCGGGCTGGACGCGCTCAAGCAGGCCGGCACCACCAACGACTTCACCGGTCCCGACTTCGTCGCCGCCGGTCAGAAACTCAAGGAGCTCGTCGACCTCCAGCCGTTCCAGAAGGGCTTCCTGGGCGCCGACTACTCCACCCCCGACGGCCAGTCCGCGAACGTGTCGAACGGCAAGGCCGCCATGGAGCTGATGGGCCAGTGGGCCCCGTCCGTGCAGAAGGACTCCGGCAAGGGCCTCGGCGACGACCTCGGCTTCTTCCCCTTCCCGGCGGTGGAGGGGGGCAAGGGCGCCGCGGGCGACGCGTTCGGCGGCGGGGGCGGCCTCGCCGTGAGCGTCAACGCCCCGCCCGCCGCGCTGGACTTCCTGAAGTTCGCGCTCAAGCCGGAGAACCACAGCAAGGCCGTCAAGGCCGGAGGAGTCCTGCCCGTGCTCAAGACGGGTGAGGAGGATGCCGTCACCGACCCCCACATCAAGACGGTCTCCGAGACCCTCGCGGCCGCCAGCGGCTTCCAGCTCTACCTCGACCAGGAGTACCCGCCGGCCGTCGGCCAGGAGGTCAACGACGTCGTGGCCGAGCTGATCGGGGGCACCAAGACGCCGGAGGAGGTCGTCCAGGCCATCACCGAGACGGCCAAGTCGGAGTCGGAGTAGCCGCCCGGTATGAAAACGGTGACGACGACGACAGGGCCGGACGCACGTCCGGCCCCTCCCTCCGAGAGACCCGCCGCGAGGCGGGGGCGGGGCGGCTCTCGCCGAGGTCGCGGCTGGGTCACCGCGATCCTGTTCGTCCTCCCCGCGCTGATCCTGTTCGCCCTCCTGGTGCTGCTGCCGATCCTGGTGGCCGGCTACACCAGCCTCTTCAAGTGGAACGGCATCGGCCCGCCGAGCAACTTCATCGGCCTGGACAACTTCACCCGGCTGTTCGCCAGCGACATCTTCGCCGGCGACCTGCGCAACGGCGCCATCCTCATCGTGCTGGGCCTGGCGGTGCAGTTGCCGCTCTCGCTGGGCCTGGCGGTGATGCTGAACCAGCGGATCCGCGGGCGGGCCTTCTACCGGCTGCTGTTCTTCGCGCCGTACATGCTCTCCGAGGCGATCATCGGCGTGCTGTTCTCGATGATCCTGTCGCCCGAGACGGGCATGGCCAACCAGCTGCTGGTCTCCTGGGGCCTGGAGCCCTGGACCTGGCTGTCCGAACCGGACACCGTGATGTTCTCGCTGTTCTTGGTGATCACCTGGAAGTACTTCGGGTTCCACATGATCATCTATTTGGCCGGCCTGCAGGGCATCCCCAAGGAGCTGAGCGAGGCGGCCAGGATCGACGGCGCCGGCGGCTGGGACGTGTTCCGCCACGTCACCCTGCCGCTGCTCGGCCCCACCATCCGGGTCAGCGCGTTCCTGTCCGTCATCGGCACGATCCAGCTCTTCGACCTGGTCTGGATCCTCACCGGCGGCGGCCCGTCGCACGCCTCGGAGACCATGGCCGTCAGCATGTTCGAGTACGGCTTCAAGCGGTCCCAGATCGGCTACTCCAGCGCGATCAGCGTCGTCATGTTCCTGATCAGTCTCGTCTTCGCCCTCGGTTACCAGCGGTTCGTCCTGCGCCGGGACCTGGAGGGGGCCAGCACCACCATGGGGGACCGCCGATGATCGCCCGGCTCCGCACGTACCCGATCCACGCGGTCATCTGGGTGGCGGCCGTCTTCATCGTCGTCCCCTTCCTGTACGGCCTGCTCGGCGGCTTCAAGACCTCCAGCCAGCTGTCGAGCAACCCGCTGGGCCTGCCCTCCCCGTGGGTCACCGAGAACTACACCGACGTGATCGTCTCCGGCGCGTTCTGGCGCCAGCTCCTCAACAGCCTGTTCATCGCGGTCGCGACCACCGTGCTGGTCGTGGGGCTGTCGGCGATGGCCGCCTTCGCCTTCGCCCGGTTCGCCTTCCGGGGGCGGGAGTTCCTGTTCACGCTGTTCGCCATCGGGCTGATGTTCCCGTTCGCGGTGGCGATCCTGCCGCTGTTCGTCCTGCTGCGCACGTTCGGCCTGCTGGACAACCCGCTCGGGGTGATCCTGCCGCAGGCCGCGTTCGGCCTTCCGCTCACCGTGATCATCCTTCGGACGTTCTTCCGGTCCATCCCCAGGGAGATCGAGGAGGCCGCCATCATCGACGGCTGCACCCCCTTCGGCTTCTTCTGGCGGGTGCTGCTGCCGATAGCCAAGCCCGCCCTGGCCACCGTCTCGGTGCTGGCGCTCGTGGCGAGCTGGAACAACTTCTTCCTCCCGCTGGTGGTCTTCAACGACCCCGGCCTGTGGACCCTGCCGCTCGGCGTCCAGCAGTTCCAGGGGGAGTACATGACGGACATCGCCAGGGTCCTGGCCTACGTCATCGTCGCGATGGTGCCCGCCCTGGCCTTCTACGCCGTCGCCGAGCGTCAGTTGATCAGCGGCCTCACCGCCGGTGCCACCAAGGGCTGACCCGAATCTCATCGCCTGAGTAGAGAGTGAGACACCATGACCCTGAGTGTCGCCGGATCGCGTCTCGTCGATTCGGCCGGCACCCCGGTACGGCTGCGTGGAGTGGGCCTCGGGGGCTGGCTGAACATGGAGAACTTCATCACCGGCTACCCGGCCAACGAGTCCGCGATGCGCGAGGCCGTCCGGGAGGTCCTGGGGGAGGACCGGGCCGAGCTGTTCTTCGACCGGCTGCTCACCTCCTTCTTCGGCGCGGACGACGCCGCGCTGCTCGCCGGGCTCGGCACCAACTGCGTCCGCATCCCGATCAACTACCGCCACCTGGAGTCCGACGACCGCCCCTTCGAGATCGTCGAGCACGGCTTCCGCCACCTGGACCGGGTGATCGGACTGCTCGCCGAGCACGGCATCCACAGCGTCATCGACCTGCACGCCCTGCCCGGCGCGCAGAACCAGCACTGGCACTCCGACAATCCCACCCACGTCGCCGCGTTCTGGCAGCACCGGCACTTCCAGGACCGCGCCGTCCACCTGTGGGAGGCCGTGGCCGACCGCTACCGGGACAACCCCTGGGTGGCCGGATACAACCCGATCAACGAACCGGGTGACCGGAGCGGGCGGGTCGTCGGCCCCTTCTACGACCGCCTGGTCAAGGCCGTGCGCGCCGTCGACCCGAAGCACGTGCTGTTCCTGGACGGCAACACCTACTCCACCGACTTCTCGATCTTCCGTGAGGTGTACGAGAACACGGTCTTCGTCTGCCACGACTACGCCCTGGCCGGGTTCGCGCACGGCGGCCCCTACCCCGGTCACACCCGCGGCGAGTGGGTGGACCGGGCCCAGCTGGAGCTCTCCTTCGAGCGGCGGACCACCTTCCAGCGCGAGACCGGCACCCCCATCTGGGTCGGCGAGTTCGGACCCGTCTACACCGGCGACCCGGAGATCGACCGGCAGCGCTACCAGATCCTCCGCGACCAGCTGGAGATCTTCGACTCCTACGAGGCCGGCTGGTCGCTGTGGACCTACAAGGACGTCGGGCTGCAGGGCCTGGTCAGCGCCGGCGAGCCGTACATGAGCCGGTTCGGCGACTTCATCGCCAAGAAGGGGCGGCTGGGCGCCGACCGGTGGGGTTCGACGATGGAGGAGTCGGCGAGCGAGCTGGCCCCGCTGCACCGGCTGATGGAGACCGAGTTCCCGTCCTGGGACCCCTACCCGTGGGGCGCCCGCTACCAGACCGACGACCTGATCCGGCACATCCTCATCGCGCAGGCGCTGCTTCCCGAGTACGCGGAGCTGCTGCGCGGCTGCTCCGACGAGGAACTGACCGCCCTGGCCGACTCCTTCGCCCTCGCCCGCTGCGTCCGGCGGCAGCCGCTGCTCGATCTGCTCGCCGAGAACCTGCGCGGCGAGGACGCGCGCGGCGAGGACGTACACGCCGAGGAACCGCGTGGTGGCGCCTGACGCACGCCCCGCTCGGCTTCGACGTCCAGGTCGACGACGCCACGGGCACCGCCCGCACGGCCGCCGCGAACTGGGACGACCCGACCGGGCGGAGCCACGTCGACACGTCGAGGTGGGGGTGTTTCAGCTCGCCAGGTAGACACGACCGCCAAGCTGCCGGGTCCGTCCTCCTCCAGAGGACAGGGCCTGGCTCCGGGGGGTGCCGGGCCCGGCCTTCAGGGGGGTGGGGGTCCGGCACCCCTTTCGGATCCGTGTTCGGAGGGCCACCCGTCTGCAGGGAATCTCCGTGACGATCGAAGGCCCGGGACAGGTCCCTGACACGTCCGCCCACGCCGGCCTCGCGCGGGCCATCCCCAACCCGCTCCGGAACCTCACCGGGGCAGGTCCCTGACACGTCCGACCACGCCGAGCCCGCCCCGGGTCACCGGGGCCCTCGAAGGAAGATCTGGACACCGAGGGAGTCCCATGTACACCAACCCCGTCATCCCCGGCTTCCACCCCGACCCCTCGGTGTGCCGGGTGGGCGAGGACCACTACCTCGTCACCTCGTCCTTCGAGTGGTTCCCCGGAGTGCCGATCTTCCACAGCCGCGACCTCGTGCACTGGCGGCAGCTCGGCCACGTCCTGGACCGGCCGTCCCAGCTCGACCTGGACGGCGTACGGCCGTCCGGCGGCATCTACGCCCCCACCCTCCGGCACCACGAGGGTGTCTTCTACATGATCACCACGCTGATGGACGAGCCGGGCAACTTCCTGGTCACCGCGACCGACCCGGCCGGGCCGTGGAGCGAGCCGGTGTGGTTCCCCGAGACCAGGGGCTTCGACCCCTCGCTGTTCTTCGACGACGACGGCCGCGCCTGGATGACCGGCACCCGGCCGAGAGACGCCGGGCGCTACGACGGCGACAGCGAGATCTGGCTGCGCGAGTTCGACCCGGCCACGCTCAAGCTGCTCGGTGAGGAGCACGTGATCTGGGAGGCGGCGCAGCGCGGCGGCGTCTGGTGCGAGGGCCCGCACATCTACCGGATCGGCGCCTTCTACTACCTGCTCACCTCGGAGGGCGGCACCGCCGAGGACCACGCCGTGATGGTCGCGAGAGCCGAGCGGATCACCGGACCCTACCTGGGCAACCCGCGCAACCCCGTGCTCACCCACCGCCACCTCGGGCTGCGCCACCCCATCACCAGCGTCGGCCACCCCGACCTGGTCCGGAACGCGGAGGGCGAGTGGTGGTCGGTCCTCCTCGCCACCCGTCCCTACGGCGCTCTCCCGGCTCCTCTCGCTCCCGCCGCTCCCGCCGAGGATCGTCCTCACACCGGATCCGCCGGCTCCCCGGACGGCGGCTCCCGTGGTGAACCCGCCGGCGACCAGCCCACGACGGCCGCCGTCCGCGCCTCCAAGGGCTACAACCTGGGCCGCGAGACCTTCCTCACCCGCGTCCGCTGGGAGGACGACTGGCCGGTCTTCGACCAGGTGGAACCGTACGCGCAGGCCCCCTCGACCCCCGCGCGCCGCTGGCCCGCCACCCCCGCCTGCGACCACTTCGACGCCCCACGCCTCGCACCGGTGTGGAACCACCTGCGCACGCCCCGCGAACCGTACTGGAACCTGGCCGACAGCCGTCTCACCCTGCGGCTGCGACCGCAGAGCCTGCGCGAGCGGGCCGCGCCCAGCCTGGTCGCCCGGCGGCAGCAGCACATCGCCTTCGCGGCCCACACGGTGATGGAGTTCCGCCCGCGGGGGGAGGAGTGCGCCGGGCTCGTCCTGTTCCAGAACGACGACTTCCACATCACGCTCGTCCTCACCGCGCACGGCCTGGAACTCACCCGCCGCTCCGGCGGCACGGACACCCTCCTGGCCCGCGCCGACGTCGTCCCGTCCGGCCCGCTGTGGCTGGGCGTGGAGGCCCACGGCCAGGACTACCAGGCCCGCTACGCGCTGCGTCCCGGCGAGTGGACCGACCTCGCGGCCCCGGTGGACGGCCGCGTCCTCGGCTCCACCGTCGCCGGAGGCTTCACCGGCGCCATGATCGGCCTCTACGCCTCCTCCAACGGCCACCCGAGCACCAACACGGCCGCCTTCGACTGGTTCGAATACCTGCCGCTCCCGGGATGACCGTTGGCACTCAGGCCAGCTCGGACGGACGTGGTGCCGGTGAGCGGCGGGTGTCCCGCTCACCTGGCCGGCTCACGCGTCCCGAGGCGGGTCGCTCGTGGGTCAGCGGTACCCGCCGTACAGGGAAACCCGCTCGTCCTTGTCATGGTCTATCTTCTCCGTCAGGAAAAGGTCGCGCCGCCATGGCTCGTGAGCGATGTTGACGGTCCATTGCTCGTAGTACCACTGGGTGCCGTAGCCGCTGAAGCGGAAGTTGGCCCGGTAACGCGCACGTTCTCCCGGGTGGAGCAGGAACACCCGGCTGGGGTGACGGTTGGTCGGGTACGCGGCCCACACCGGGGTTCGCTCCACCGCGACCGCTGCTCCGGACAGCTGGAACCGCAGTCCGTTGAGCCGCGCCGGGAACGAATGACCGTCTACCGTCGCGGTGGGCGCGTATCCGGTCCGTTCGTCGGCGAGAAGGTCGTGGACGACCAGCGGCGCGTCGGGCGTCGGCGGCAGCTCGAACGCCGAGGGAATCTCGCGCCGGCGCGTGGCCTCCTCGGCGCCGCGCGCTTGCTTGGTCCACCGGATCACGATCCGCTGCACGATCACCACGCCGTCATCCCTCGTGTCTGTCCGGCAAGCATGGATGCTAGCCAAACCGCGTCAGCAGCTCTGGTCCTGCCCGTCCCGATCGCTTCGGCCTGAACCAGCGGGCGCGCCCGGTCCGTCCGGAACGGCACGGGACGGCGCCGGACCGCGACCCGAACCGGCCCCTCGCCCGCCTGTCCATCCCGGATCCCGAGGGCCCCCGACGGAGACAGACGCCGCGCGAGGTCGTGAGGCACTGAAGGGTGGCGTGGTTGTCGGATCTGATCGTTACCGTGGCGGCACATCCGGAGCATCCGTAGGGAGCGCACACGTGAAGATCAGTCACGCCGACGTCGCCTGGCTCGCCAATGACCATGGGTTGGGCGACCTGCGGTGCCTCACCTTTGTGCGTGGGCTCGATGAGGCTGAGGCGCTTCGGCGGGTGAGCGACCACGTGGAGAGCGATTGTCAAACCCCGTGGATCGCGGGTGATTCACAGGGCTCGAAGCCATTGATCGAGGACTGTGAAGTCTTCGTCGGTGAGTCCCCGATATGACTCCACGTGGTGGAGGAGAGCCCGGCCGCTATGGTGCGCGGAGACCCACTCCCTGTCGGCGTCGGTGATCTCGTCGTCGACCCAGGCGAACGGGCGTCCTCCCGCCCAGTTCACCAGGGTCCGGGTCTTCCAGCAGAGCCCGAACCATTGGTCCTCACGTTCATGCTGGTCGGTTGGCTCCGGCCAGCTCACGACGGGCAGCCGCGGCAGCCCGATCCGGGGTGCTATCTCGGCATTCGCCTCCTCTTCCCAGGTCGTCGCCCAAACAAGTTCGCAGGGCAGCGCCGCCAGCCGACGCCCCACCTCGCAGGTGAACCGCGCCGGGCGCGAGTCCGGTGTAGTAGCTCGCGGTGCGCGGTGCGGATCCTCGCCGAACGGGAGAAGCGGCCCGTCGACGTCAAGGAAGAGCAGCGGGCGTTCGGTATGGTCGGTCATCCTGCGCCGATCGGTTTGAACAGCACTTCGATCGTGGTCTCGTGCTTCCTGCCCTGCCTGCCCGGTCCGGCCGTGCTGCGAAGCGGTGGCTGGCCGTGGCTGGCGGTATGGCCCCAGAGTTGGAACCTGCGCTCACTTTGAAAAAGCTCTGTACCGGGCTCCATCTGAGATTCGGCATCGAACCATGCCTTTGTTGCCATGCAGGCAAGGTTCTCGATCTGCGGCGGTGACCGTCAAGGCGTTCCGATCCGTCTGGTTCAGTTCATGATCGCCTGTTCGAGTGGCTCCCCAAGTAGCCCCCGGAAAGCTGATGAGCCATCACCTGCCTGCCGGGTGACGCTTCTGCGTGTCCCTGCTGTTGCGCATGAGGCGAGCTTGGCAAGTGTGGGCCGGTGGTCCCGTTACACGCGGCACAGGTAACGGGGATACCTTCAATCAGCCGCGAGAGTGGCTTCGGCGACCTGCTTGATGTGCTGATTGCGAACCCGGATCAACTTCGGCATGTAGTGACGGAGAGCCAGCATCTCGGCGATCCTTCCGAGAGGGCCGAGAGGCGCGGCGAATTCGATGACGTCGCGCATTGCCGTGCCGCCCTGGTCGTAAGGTTGAAAATGGTGAGCGTGGTACCAGTGCTTGAAGGGTCCTGACACCTGCTCGTCGACGAAATGACCAGGGCGATCGTAAGCGCTGATCGTAGACGTCATTCGCCGGCGTATGCCGAAGTGTCGCGCCCGCCATGTAACGGTATCGCCCAGCTTCAAGCCACCGGTGGTCACACCTCCGACCGCTTTCTCGGAAGATCCCGCCATTGAGGCCGCGTGAACATCCACGTCCAACGAGATGTCGAAAACTCGTTCCGGTGGCGCCATGACATGCGTGACAATCTCAAAGCCTGGCATGCGTCAAGCCTAAGCCGGCGCACTCCAGTGGAACCTTCTGGGTTGCTCCCTGTCATGGCTGACCAGATGTCGCACGGGAAACACAAACCGCGTCAGCGGTTCTGCTCCTGCCCGTTCAGATCGGTTCCATCTGGACCAGCGGGCGCAGCCGGTCCCTCCGGAACGGGGCTGAACGGGGGTTGGATCGCAACGAGAACCCTGGGAACCGGCGTTCGCCCGGTACGGGCTTCGCGTGGCCGGCGGCTCCGAGCCATGTCTCGTAACTCGATCGGGCGGTTTTGTTAGGGTACCCGGATGCCTTCTCAGCGCGCTCTGCTGCCGCGCTCGGCACCGGCCGCCTCGGGGATGTCGTCCCGCGCGGTCACCACGCTGCTGGACCGGCTCGAAGCGCGATCCGTCGAGTGCCACTCCGTCATGGTCGTACGCCACGGTCACGTCGTCGCCGAAGGCTGGTGGGCGCCGTACTCGGCTGATCGCCCGCACCTTCTCTACTCGATGACCAAGTCGTTCACCTCGATCGCCGTGGGGCTCGCGATCGCCGACGGGCTGCTCTCGCTGGACGATCGGGTGGTGGACGTGTTGCCCGACCACGTTCCGGCCGGCATCTCGGAGCGGGGACGCCGCCTCACCGTTCATCACCTGCTGTCCATGACGGCCGGACACCGCACGGACAGCCTCGCCGAGGCCTGGCGCCTGGAACCGGGCGACCTGGTGAAGGGCTTCCTGCGCGTACCGTTTCCCGAGGCCGAGGGAACACGGCACGCCTACGACAATCCGACCACCTTCGTCCTGGCCCGGATGGTGGAACGGGTCACGGGCCGCGGCCTGCCGGAACTGCTCGACGAGCGCCTCTTCACGCCGATGGGCGTCGACCACGCCGAATGGGACCGGGTGGCGAGCGGTGCCGCCTTCGGATTCCACGGCCTGCACCTCACGACCGAGGCCGTCGCAGCCTTCGGCGAACTGCTGCTGCGCGGAGGCCTTTGGGGCGACCGGCGGCTCGTCCCGCGCGAATGGGTGGAGCTCGCGACCAGACGGCACATCGAGACGCTGCGGTTGGAGGACGGATCGGGGGACGCCGACTACCTTTGCGGTTACGGCTACCAGTTCTGGGTGTCGCGTCACGTTTACCACGGTGACGGCTCTTTCGGCCAGCTGTGCGTGGTCGTCCCGTCGCACGATCTCGTGGTCGCCGTGACCGGCGCCCACACGCAGGCACAGGCGGTGCTCGACGCGATATGGGAGTGCCTGCTGCCCGGTACGGACCACGCGGGAAGCACCCGGGACGACGAGGTCCTCGCCGATCGGCTGCGGCGGCTGTCGTTCGCGCCGGTGCCGGGTTCGGCCGCCCCGGAGCGTTCCGTCAAGGCGAGACTCGACGCCTCCGGCGAGGATTCGGCTCTGCCCGACGGAACCACGGTGATCGTCGATCCCGTGGACGGTGGATGGCTGCTGCGATTCGGGTCGTTTCTCGACGTCGAGGTCGGCCACGGCGACTGGCGGGAAAGCTCGCCGCTCGGCCGCCCTGTCGTCGCGGCCGGCGCCTGGCGGGGCGACACGTTCGTCGCCGAGCCCTACGTCATCACCACCCCGCACCGGGTCCGGCTGGTGGTCGACACCGCCGCGGGGACAGCGACGGCGACGTGGAGCACCGTGCCCCTGACCGGTCCCAGTCTGGCGTCGCATCTGCGGTCGCCGCTGATGACACGGCCTGATGTCGCGTAGGTGACGTTGTCCGAACCGATGGTCTCCGGCCCGGTTCGACTTCTGGTGAGCACGCTGAAAGGGCGGGTTCGGTCGCGGTGAACCCTTCGAGCCGCCGCATCGACCAAAGGACGCGTGCTCTGAGGAGTGATCACGCTCGGGTGTGGCGGTGTTTGGCGCCGGGCGGGAAGTGGTCGGGGTCGCCCGTCTCGCGGAGGTGGACGACCGGGGGCTGCTTCGCCGGGGGCACGTAGTTGGCGAACTCGCTGTTGAGGCGGCGCAGCTGGGTCAGGATCGAGCGGCCGACCAGCTGTGCGCTCTCGTCGGAGCCGCGCAGGCCCGGGGCCAGCTCGACGGTCACCGTCAGATGCCGGTCGCGCTCGGCGTCCTCGGTCACCTCCAGCACGAACTTGCCGGTCACCAGGGTGTTGACCTCGGGCTGCTCCAGGCCGATCGCGATGTTCTCCGGGTACGACATGAGTTGAGGCTGTGATTTCCGGGCGTCGGTTTGCGGGATATTCGCCGGACGATCATCTGTGGGTGAGATCGACGTTCCGGCTCAGTCGAACAGGTCGGTCAGTACCGCTCGCGCTCGCGGGGAGACCTCTTCGCCAGGAAAGAACTGTCCACACAGATGGAGCGCGTCCTCCGATGACGCGATGCCGGCGAGACCGGCCAGGTGTCGAAGATCGTCTACATCACGTGTACGGGCAGCCATCGCCTTCATCGCGAAGATGTGTTCCGGCGAAGCCGCCATCACACGTAGCCCCGGGTGGTCGAAGACCCTCCGCTTTCCCGGGTCGTCCTTGCCGGAGATGTAGACACTGGCCTGCTCGTTCAACCACCAGGGGGGCAGGTCGAGGTCCTCGGCCACCCGACGGGCCTCCTCCAGCACCACTCCGTGCGGCACGAAGAGCGCATCGACATCGCGGGTGACTCTGACAGCGTCGTAGGCGAGTGCCATCGCGGCTCCACCACGACAAAGAGATCCGCTACGACACCACGGCGCACCAAACGCTCTCCCAGCGCCGTGAACGCATGCTCAAGCTCAGCCCGGCCGAGCAGTCCGTCGTCGCTCACGCGGCCTCTAGATCCTTGCTCGAAAGGTAGACGCCGTGCTTGCGGAATGCCGCCGGTGCCCAGACGAGAGCGTCAGTTCGCTGGCTGGCCAGTTCCGCCGGGAACCAGGGGCGCCGCAACACTCGTAAAGCGGTCCACGAAGGTGGGGCAAGATCATGTTTGGCGGCGAGGTGTTCCGCGAGAGCGGCTAGAAGCGCATCCCATCGCTCGTCGCCCACGGGTTCGGGTTCGGCCTGCAGCAACGACGGCTGAAGGCTCGGCGACTCCCAGCGGTATTCCTCCAGGAACTCCCACACGAGCTTCCATCGGATCTTGTCGCTGGTATTCGCCGCCAGGCGCGGGGCGAGGTCGGAAAGCGCCATCGGGCGGTAAGTCATCCTCTTCCCCTTCCGCTCGCACTTGGTTCGATGCTATCGCCTTCGCCCATGCGATCCAGGCTCACGGACTTGTCGGCTGGTCGGCCGCTTTCTGCCATCAGTTGATCTTGAAAGGATGTCGTTGAGGTAGCCGTCGGCGTTCTGGTCGCAGAAGATCGGCCTTGCATTTTGTCGGCTCTCGGCGAGCGAGAAGGACGTATGGGCCGGTGGAGGATCAGCCTCGGGTGTAGCGGTGTTTGGCGCCGGGCGGGAAGTGGTCGGGGTCGCCCGTCTCGCGGAGGTGGACGACCGGGGGCTGCTTCGCCGGGGGCACGTAGTTGGCGAACTCGCTGTTGAGGCGGCGCAGCTGGGTCAGGATCGAGCGGCCGACCAGCTGTGCGCTCTCGTCGGAGCCGCGCAGGCCCGGGGCCAGCTCGACGGTCACCGTCAGATGCCGGTCGCGCTCGGCGTCCTCGGTCACCTCCAGCACGAACTTGCCGGTCACCAGGGTGTTGACCTCGGGCTGCTCCAGGCCGATCGCGATGTTCTCCGGATACACGTTGGCCCCGTAGTAGGAGACCGTGAAGTGGCCGCGGCCGAAGACGTACGCGAACGGCAGGTCCGGCCCGTCGTCGCCGGGGTGGAAGCCGTGCTCGGCGAGGAAGGCGAGCATGCGGTCGTGGGGGATCAGGCCGCCCTCGTCGGCGATGTGGTAGCGGATCAGCGGGATGCCGTTGTCGCCGGAGAACAGCAGGGTGCCCTCGTGCTCCTCGAAGAAGCGCACCCGCGGGTCGTACTGGACCAGGGTCGGCAGCCGGGAGGCGCCGAACAGCTTCTTGGCCGTTTCCGGGTGGGCGGCGAGGAAGCGGCGGACGCGGATGGACAGCGGGGTCTCGTTGCCGAGGACTCCGGCGTCGGCGGTGCCGTAGAGAGAGGCGGTGTCGCGCGCGGGATCGGTCATGCCGGTCCGTTCGGCGACGAGAGTGCGCCACTCCTCGCTGAACACCTCTCCGGCGGTGACCAGTTTGACCGAGTGGTCGGCCCAGGGCAGGCCCTGCGCGACCCCGGTGTCGATCACGTCCTTGAGGAACGGCGGGTAGCCGAGCAGCACGACCTGGTCGAAGTGCGGGGCCAGCTCCGGGATCACCCGGAGGATCTCGCGCCGGTCGCTGCCGGGGGCGACCGCGGTGATCGGGTAGCCCTTCGCGGCGAGGTGGCGGCAGCAGGCGAGGGTGAACAGCCCGCCCACCCAGGTGCCGAGCGCGAAGCAGACCACGGCGAGCGTCCTGCGCCCGGCGGCGTCGAAGGCGTCGCGGAAGACCTGCTCGAACCGCTCGGCGATCACCTCCTCGTCGGCGGCCGAGCGCGGCCAGAACGACGGGGTGCCGGTGGAGCCGGACGACACCGCGATCATGTCCCCGACGGTGCCGTCCCTGCACAGGTCGGGCAGCGGGTGGCGGCGGGTGTAGTTGTCCTTGGTGGTCAGCGGCAGCCGGGTGAAGTCCTCATAGGTCTCGACCCGCTCGGCGACCACGCCGTGCTCGGCGAGAAACGCGCGGTAGGCGGGCACCGAGGCCGCCACCCGATGAAACAGCTCGACCACGCCGTCACGAGGATCCATCCGCCGAATGTACGGCCTGCGCCTCTCTCCCGTCACGGGAGGCGCACGGCGGGCCGTCCTGCGGTGCTCCGGCGTGTCCGGCGTCAGGCGTCCGGGTCCTCGTACTCGCCGACCGCGCCGCTCACCATCCGCGCCACCGGCCCGGGGAGGCCGCGTACCTGGTCGGCGGTGACCTCCTCGTTGGAGGCCGCGGTGAGGTAGCGCCTGGCGAGATGGCGGATGATCGTCGTGGCATCCGTTTCGAGGTCCGCTCCGTTGCCCGGCGGTTAAGGTGCGAAAGTGGTGAACAGCCTCGGCGAGATGCCCTCCCGTATGTGCGCGACCTACCTGGAGCTGGCCGACCGGTACGCGCCGGGCCTGGTCGAAGGTCTCTACCTGCAGGGCTCGATCGCCCTCGGTGACTACCGGCCGGGCAAGAGCGACATCGACTTCGTCGCCGTGGTCGGCGCTCCCCCTGACGCGCGGATCCTGCGCGGGGTGCATGCCGAGTTGAAGAGCCGGTACGCGAAGCCGTACTTCGACGGTCTCTACGTCACGTGGGACGACCTGCGCCGCGACCCCGAGCTGACCCCGGCGAGGCCGGCCGTGCACGAATGGCGCCTCGAGGAGGAGAGCAGGTCCGAGCGGCACCTGGTGACCTGGCACGTGCTGGCCCAGGGCGGGGTGGCGGTGCGGGGGCCCGCGGTCGCGGAGCTGGGGATCCACACCGACTGGGACGCCCTGGCCCGGCGGACGCGGGAGAACCTGGACGGCTACTGGACGCGCTGGGTCGAGCGCGGCTCCCGATCGGCGTCACTGTGGGGAGTGGCCGCGCTCAGCGGCCACCAGACCACGTGGGGGGTGCTCGGTGTCACCCGGCTCCACCACACTCTCGCGGCGGGCGAGGTCACCTCCAAGACGGCCGCGGGCGAGTACGCGCTGAAGGTGTTCGACGAACGCTGGCACCGGATCATCCGGGAGGGGCTGCGTCTGAGGGCCGGCGGCCCGCCGCTGTATCGCGATCCGTTCCGCCGCCGTGCCGACCTGCTGGCCTACATGTCCATGGTGCTGCGATCACGGTGAATCCCCGGAGGCCGTCGCGCGGTGCCGGGCGTCAACGCCGGCCGGTCCGGTCGTGGTCGTGCACCGGCCCGGCCACGAGGTGACCGTCGCGCTCGTCTTCCGGGCGATGACGCTGGGACCGCAGCTGTTGCCGCGACTGCCGGCCGCCGACGCGCTGCCGGAGGAAGGCAGGGAACGGGCCCGCCGGCGCGCCGACGCGTGAGATCTCGGTGATCACGCGGTGCGGGGGGCGAGGCCGGAACCTGCGTGCGACACCCCATCGTCCGGTGCTTGGCAGCCAAGTGGACTCCCGGTCGATAACGCTGTCAACAGCCCCCTGAGGATTTCCTTAATTTGCCGGTAAGCGCCCGCTTTTATTCGGGCACGAGAGGCGTGGGGCGGGTTCCGGTCACGTCGCGTGTCCGGGGCGGAGCGGATCGTTCACGGCGCGCGGAGGTGAAATCAGCAGGTCGGACGGCACATGCGATGAGCTGGGAATCTTTCGTAGTTACCGGATCGTGATTTGACCGGCGATGTCAGGGGCGTTAACACTCACTCCAGGTAACGGTTGGCCTTTTTTCATGTTAACGCTCACAAATGGAGTCGCCCAACTTCCCGTTCGTCCACGAGCCTGGCGATCTCGCGCCGGAGGCCGGCGCGGGCCGCGTATGAGGAGACCTTCGTGCTGTCCGCGCACCTCACCCTTGACCCCGCGTTCAGGGTGGCCCCCGTCCACCGGCGCACCTTCGGGACGTTCGTCGAGCACCTCGGCCGGTGCGTCTACACCGGCCTCTACGAACCCGGCCACCCCACCGCCGACGAGGAGGGCCTCCGGCGCGACGTGCTGGAGCTCACCCGCGAGCTGGGCGTCACCACGGCCCGCTACCCCGGCGGGAACTTCGTGTCCGGATACCGCTGGGAGGACGGCGTCGGCCCCCGGGCCGGGCGGCCCCGGCGGCTCGACCTGGCCTGGCACAGTACGGAGACCAACGAGTTCGGCCTGGACGAGTTCGTCGCCTGGACGCGCAAGGCCGGGGTGGAGCCGATGATGGCCGTCAACCTCGGCACCCGGGGCATCGCCGAGGCGCTGGACCTGCTGGAGTACTGCAACATCGAGTCCGGGACCCACCTGTCGGACCTGCGGGTCGCCCACGGCGCCAAGAGGCCGCACGACGTCCGGATGTGGTGCCTGGGCAACGAGATGGACGGCCCGTGGCAGATCGGCCACATGAGCGCCCGCGAGTACGGGCGGCTCGCCGCCGGCACCGCCCGTGCCATGCGCATGATCGACCCGAGCCTGGAACTCGTGGCCTGCGGGAGCTCCGGTTCCGCCATGCCGACCTTCGGCGCGTGGGAGGCAACCGTGCTGGAGGAGACCTACGACCTGGTGGACTTCATCTCCTGCCACGCCTACTACGAGGAGCACGACGGCGACCTGGCGAGCTTCCTCGCCTCGGCGGCGGACATGGACCACTTCGTCGACGCGGTGGTGGCGACGGCCGACAGCGTGGGCGCCCGGCTCAGGAGCAAGAAGAAGATCAACATCTCGTTCGACGAGTGGAACGTCTGGTACCTGTCCCGCTTCCAGGGCGCCGAACCGCCGCGCGACTGGCCGGTCGCCCCGCCGCTGCTCGAGGACCACTACCACCTGGCCGACGCGGTGGCCTTCGGCGGGCTGCTGATCTCACTGCTGCGGCACAGCGACAGGGTGACGGCCGCCTGCCTGGCCCAGCTGGTCAACGTCATCGCCCCCATCATGACCGAACCGGGCGGCAGGGCCTGGAGGCAGACCACCTTCCACCCGTTCGCCCAGGCCTCCCGGTACGCGGCGGGCCAGGTGCTGCGGGTCGAGCCCGCCTCTCCCACCCACGAGACCGCGAGGTTCGGTCAGGTCGCCGCCCTCGACGCCGTCGCCACCCACGACGAGGAGACCGGCGCCACCACGCTGTTCGCCGTCAACCGCTCGACCGACCGGCCGCTCACCCTCACCGCCGACCTGCGCGCCCTCGGCCCGGTGGCGCTCGCCGGCGCCACGGTGCTGTCCGGTCCCGACCCCTACGCCCGCAACACCGCCGACGCCCCGGACACGGTGACTCCCCGTACGAACACCGAGGTCCGCCTCGACGCCGGGACCCTGGAGACGACGCTGCCCGCCGTCTCGTGGAACGTGATCCGTCTCATCCGCCCGTAGATCCATCCGGCCGTGGCTCGTCGGGGAGGCGCGGCCTCGCCCCCTGGAGACAGCAGTGGACGACATCCCATCGACCCCACCCCGGACTCCGTCGACCCCGTCCCGGATCACCCGCAGGAACCTGCTGGGCGGCGCCCTCGCCCTCGGGCTCCTCGGCTCCGGATGCTCCCTCCCCGTGGACCTGGGCTCCTCCCGGACCCGCATCAGGTACTGGCACTTCCTCGGCGCGAGCGACGGGGTCGTCATGAACGGGATGGTCGGCGCGTTCGCCAAGGAGAACCCCGGCCTGTTCGTCGAGGAGAACGTCCTGCAGTGGGGCGAGCCCTTCTACACCAAGGTCGCGATGGCGGGCGCCGGGGGCCGTTCCCCCGATCTCGCGACCTTCCACCTCGCCCGGCTGCCCGGTATCGGCCCCGGCCTGATCCTGGACCCGATCAACCTCGACCTGCTCGCCGAGAACGGCCTGCGGGCCGAGGACTTCAGCCCCCCGATCTGGGAACGCGCCCACGTCGACGGGGTCCTGTACGCGGTGCCCTTCGACGCCCACCCCATGGTGCAGTACCACAACACCGACGTCTGCGGCCGTGCCGGGCTGCTCGGCGGCGACGGCAAGCTGCTGCCGACCAAGGGCGCCGACCAGCTGCTGGAGGCACTGCGCAAGGCCAAGGACGTCCTCGGCGGCAAGCCTCCGCTGACCTTCGACGCGCTCGGCCTCGGGACGGTGGGGCCGTGGCGGGTGTGGTGGTCGCTGTACCCCCAGAGCGGCGGCACCCTCCTGTCGGAGGACGGCACCCAGATCACGATCGACGACGCCAAGGCGCTGGAGGCGCTGTCCTTCATGCGCACGCTGGGCGCGGAGGGACTGTGCGACCCCACCACCGACTACGCGGCGTCGGTCGCCGCCTTCCAGAACGGCGACGCGGCCTTCCTGTGGAACGGCGACTGGGAGATCACGACCTTCAAGCAGGCGAAGACGCCGTTCGACATGACGCGCTTTCCCTCGGTCTTCGGCGGCGCCTCGGCCCAGGCCGACTGCCACGTCTTCGTCGTGCCCCACCAGCGCGACCGCGATCCGCGGATCGAGCGGGAGACCTACCGGTTCATCGCCTACCTGGTCAAGAACAGCGCCGACTGGGCGGTGGCCGGTCACGTGCCCGCCTACCTCCCCGCACTGGAGGAGCCGGAGTACCTGGCGCTGAGCCCGCAGTCGGAGTACCGCTCGGTCATCACCGACGTGGCACTCGACCCGCAGGTGTGGTTCACCGGATCGGCGTCGAGGCTGTGGATCGAGTTCGGTGAGGCGTTCTCCCCGGTGATCGCCGGAACCCGCACGCCCGAGCAGGGCCTGGCCCTGGCCAAGGCCGCCCTGCGCGGGCTCATGGAGGCCCCCAACCCCTTCCCCGAGGAGCCCCGATGACGACCACCGTCGCCGCCCCCGCCGGCGCCGCGCCGGCCGCGAAGACCGGTGCGGGACACCGCTGGACCCAGCACGGGCTGCTGTTCGTCGCGCCCTTCCTCGTGATCTACGTGGCCTTCCTGGTCTGGCCGCTGCTGCTGGGCCTGAGGATGAGCCTGACCAGCGTCAACATCGCCGGGGCCAACGCCGGGTTCGTCGGCTTCGCCAACTACGCCGAGGCGTTCGCCGACCCCAGGATGTGGCGCTCTCTCTGGAACACCGTGCTGTTCACCGTGCTGAGCACCGTGCCCCTGGTCGTCCTGGGGCTGGTGTTCGCCCTGCTGGTGCACAACCTGCGCTTCATGCGCTGGCTGTGGCGGCTGTCGTTCTTCGCGCCGTTCCTGCTGCCCTCCGCCGTGGTCTCGCTGCTCTGGCTGCAGATGATCTACCAGCCCGGCTTCGGCCTGCTGAACGGGACGTTCGGGACCGACATCCTCTGGCTGGGCGATCCGGACCTGGCGATGTGGTCGGTCGTGATGACCACCGTCTGGTGGACGGTCGGCTTCAACTTCCTGCTCTACCTGGCCGCCCTGCAGAGCATCCCCGAGCAGCTCTACGAGGCCGCCTCGATCGACGGCGCCTCGGCCTGGCACAAGCTGCGCTCGATCACGCTGCCGCTGCTCCGCCGCACCACCGGCCTCGTCGTGGTGCTGCAGCTGCTGGCCTCGCTGAAGGTCTTCGACCAGATCTACCTGATGACCGGCGGAGGCCCGGAGAACTCCACCCGCCCGATCATCGAGTACGCCTACGACATCGGCTTCACGGGGTACCGCGTCGGCTACGCCTCGGCCGTCTCCTACATCCTTTTCATCCTGATCGTCGCCGTGTCCCTGGTGCAGTTGCGGCTGTTCCGCAAGCGTGAGGAGTCTCTCCGATGACCAAGAGGTTCGGCCCCGGCCAGCTGGTCCTGCTCGCCGTCACCGGGGCGCTCGCCGTGGTCTGGCTCGCGCCCCTCGCCTGGGCGGTCGCCACCTCGCTCAAGCCCGAGGCCGACACCAACAAGGTCCCCCTGCAGTGGGTCGGCAGCGAGGTCACCCTCGACGCCTACCGCCTGGTCCTGGGCACCGGCGGCATCGTCAAGTGGGCGATCAACTCCACCGTCACCGCGGTCATCGTGACGTTCATGACCGTGCTGTTCTCGGCGATGGCGGCGTACGGCTTCGCGCGCACCCGGTTCCGCGGGCAGCGCGTGCTGCTCGCCGTGATCCTCGCGGGGATCATGGTTCCCCCGCAGGTGCTGATCGCCCCGCTGTTCGCCGAGATGGTCGCGCTGGGACTGGTCGACACCTGGTGGGGCGTCATCCTTCCGCAGGTCGCCGCGCCCGTCATCGTGTACATCCTCTACAAGTTCTTCCAGGCCGTGCCGCCGGAGCTGGAACAGGCCGCGTTCGTCGACGGGGCCGGCCGCTGGCGGGTGTTCTTCACCATCGTGCTCCCGCTCTCGCGCCCGGTGCTCGCCGCGGTGGCGATCTTCACGTTCATCACGACCTGGAACAACTTCCTCTGGCCGTTCCTGGTCTCCACCGACCCGAACACGATGACCCTGCCGGTGGGACTGGCCAACGTGGTGCAGGGCACCTTCGGCGTGCGCTACGCGCAGATCATGGCCTCCGTGGTCCTGGCCGGCCTGCCGCTGCTCGTCGTCTTCGTGCTCTTCCAGCGCCAGATCATTCGCGGCGTCGCCCACACCGGCCTGGCCGGGCAGTGACCGGTCACTTGCTGAAGCCGGCCGTCAGGCCGCTGAGCAGCTGGCGGCGGCCGACCACGTACAGGATCAGGATGGGGAGCGTGGTCAGCACCACGGAGGCGAGCACCGCCGGCACGTTCACGCTGTACTGCCCCTGGAAGGTCCACAGCGCGAGCGGCAGCGTGCGCTTGTCGGGGCTCTGGGTGAGGATCAGCGGCAGCAGGAACCCGTTCCAGATCGTCAGCGCGTTGTAGATCGTCACCGTCACCACGGCCGGCATGGTGAGCGGCAACGCCAGGCGCCAGAGTGTCGCCAGCTCGCCCGCGCCGTCCAGCCGCATCGACTCGAACAGCTCCTTGGGCACGTCACGGATGAAGTTGGTCAGGACCAGCACCGACAGCGGGATCGCGAAGGCGATCGACGGGAGGATCAGCCCCGTCAGAGAGTCGTACAGACGCAGCCGGATGATGATCAGGTAGACGGGGATGATGGTCGCCTGCAGCGGGATGGCCAGGCCCATGAGGAAGAGCGCGTTCACCCCGCGCAGGAAGCGGAAGGCGGTGCTGCCCCGGACGATCGCGTACGCCGCCATGAACGCGACCGCGACCGCCGGGACGACCGCGCCGACGGTCACGATGAGGCTGTTGAGGAAGTACAGCGGGAAGTCGGACTCGACGACCAGCCGGTAGTTGTCGAGGGTCGGCTCGGTGGGCGGCGCGAGCGGGTTGGTGGCGTAGTAGCTGCTCTGCGCCTTGAAGCTGGTGATGACGATCCAGTAGATCGGCACGATCACGATCACCAGCCACAGCCAGCTCACGGCCCCGCCCAGCCAGTTGGGGCGCTCGCCGAGCGAGCGCCGCTCGCCGTGGGCTGGCGGGCGGCGCCGCCGGTGCCGGCGCGGATGCGGTCCGAGCGTCTCGGTCCGCTTGACCCCCGTCGTGTGGGTCACGCTCATGTCAGACCCCTTCCATCTGGCTGGCGTTGGCGTCGCGGCCGCCGAGCCGGCGCAGGAGCAAGGCGAGGGCGAGACCCACCAGGACGAGGATGACGGCGATGGCGCTGGCCGGTCCCATGAGGTTGGCCTGGAACCCGCGCTTGTACATGTCCAGGGCGAGCACCCGGGTGGCGTCGCCGGGACCGCCCGCGGTCAGCACGAAGATCAGGTCGAAGAAGGTCAGCGACCCGACGACCATGAGGGTGGAGGACGTGATGATCGTGTACTTGAGCTGCGGCAGCGTGATGCTGAAGAACTTGCGGACGCGGCCCGCGCCGTCTATCTCGGCGGCCTCGTACATGGAGTGCGGGATCTGCCGCACGCCGCCCTGGTAGATCAGCGAGTGGAAGGGGACGAACTGCCACGACACCACGAAGATCACGGTGCCGAAGGCGAGAACGGGCTCGCCGAGCCAGTCCTGCACGAGCAGGTCGATGCCCAGCCCGGCGCCGAGCCCGAAGTTGGGGTCGAGCAGCGCCTTGTAGGCGATCGCGATGGCGGCCTGACTGAGCAGCAGCGGGATGAAGTAGATCACCGCCAGCAGCGAGCGGTAGCGCTGCCGCCCGGCCAGGAACACCCCGATCAGGATGCTGATCGGGGTCTGGACCGCCCAGGAGACGGCCATCACCAGCAGCGTTATCCACAGCGCGTGCAGGAGACCGGGGTCGGCGAGCACGGCCCGCCAGCTGGTGAACCCGGACATCTGGATCTCGCCGAGTCCGTCCCAGGACGTGAAGCTGAGGAACAGGACCCCGACCAGCGGAATGACCCCGAAGGCGACGAAGATCACCAGGGCCGGCACGGCCAGCCAGGGCAGAAGGCGGCTGTACGCCCTCTGCCTGGCGGCCGGCGGCCTCCCTGTCCGGGCGGGGGTGGCGAGCGCGCTCAACTGCCGATGACCGCGTTCATGTTGGACACGAACTGCTCCGGTGTGATCGACAGCTGGAACAGCTTGGCGATGTTGTCCAGCAGCACCTCGGCCGCGGTGGGGCTGAGCGCCTGGTCCCAGGACTGGGCGAAGGACTTGGCGTTGCTGGCGATGCCGTAGACGAAGTTCAGGAAGTCCGCGTCCTTGGCGCCGGCGAACGCGCTGTCGGCGCCGTTGACGATCGGCACCGCGCCGGTGCCCGCCCACTCCTTGACGTCCTCGTCGTTGAGCACGGCGGTCGCGAAGAACTTCTTCGCGATCTCCTTCTGCTCGGGGGTCGCCTTGGAGGAGATCGACAGGTACTGGCCGGGGTTGCCGACGGTGTTGCTGGGGTCGCCCTTGCCGCCCTCGACCGGCGGGAAGTTCATGTAGCCGAGGTGGCCGCCGGAGACGAAGTCGCCGCCGTCGGTCGACATGGCGCCGTACGTCCAGCCGCCGTGCAGCATCATCGCGGCCTTGCCGGTGTAGAGCAGTGCCTGGTCGGCGTTGGAGTCGGCCGTGATCGAGGAGAAGCCCTTGATGAACCCGTCCGCCTTGACGAGTTCCTGGATCTTGGTCAGGGCGTCGAGGGCGGCGGGGTGGGACCAGGCGTCCTTCTTGGCGTCGAACACGGCCTGGAACACCTCGGGGCCGCCGATGCGGTCGAAGAGGAACTCCAGCCACATCATGTTCGTCCAGCGGGACTGGCCGCCGAGCGAGAACGGGGCGATGCCGGCGGCGTTGAACTTGGGGACCAGGGCCATGATGTCGCCCCACGACTCCGGCGGCTTCACGCCGACCTGGTCGAAGACCTTCTTGTTGTAGTACAGGACGATGGGCTGCATGGTCTCGGCCGGCATCGCGTAGATCTTGCCGTCGATCGTGGCCGCCCCGAAGGAGGAGGCGAACAGCCGGTCCTTCACCGCCGGGTTCTGCTCGAACCACGGGGTGAGGTCCTCCACCTGGCCGGCCTGCACGTACGTGCGCAGCGTCCCGCCACCCCAGCCCCAGATGATGGTGGGCGCCTGTCCCGCCCCGATCGCCGTCTTGATCTTCGTCTTGTAGGCGTCGTTCTGCATGGCCGTGAACTCGATCTGCCCGTTGGGGTTGGCCTTGTTGAAGCGCTCCACGGCCCTGGTGCGCACGCCCTCCTGCGGCTGGGTCGACAGGAACCAGTAGCTGGCCTTGCTGGCGGCGTTCCCGCCGCTCGCGCCGGTCGAGGCTCCGCCCGCCGGGGCGGGGCCGGACGTGCCGCAGGCCGCCAGCGCGGCGCTGAGGGGGATGCCCATGGAGAGGGTGAGGAAGGTGCGGCGGGATGGTGTCGTTGACTCCACGCTGATCTCCGTATGTCGAATGCCGAGGCGGGGCGGGGCTTCAGGTGAAACATGAGTGGCGGTGGCCGTCTGGTCGTGGATCGGCACCTCTGCTACCAGGCGTCCGTCCCCCCCGAGCCCAGCATGTCGAAACATTTCCGAAACAGGCCGCGTGGCACGTCAATTTAGATTTCAGCTACCTGCCTGTCAAGAGGTGATCCCATGTCGGCATGAGCTTGGTATGTGAGGGACCTGGGGTACTCTCATCTGGGACTTTCCTGGTCACCTCGGGTGCGCCAGGATGTGAGCAGAGCTACCGCAACTCACCGAAATGTTTCGGGCAGTTGCCGGGGCGGGTTTTTCTTGAGGAGAGCAGATGACGGCGCTAGATGGGACCCCCGCGACCGGCCGGACCCTCCGGTCGTGGCAGGACCCGGCACTTCCCGTGGCCGAGCGGGTCGACGCCCTCCTCGCGGAGATGACCCTGGAGGAGAAGATCGGCCAGCTCGGCAGCCGGTGGCCCGGCAACGCCATGCAGGCCGACCGGGACGGGGAGCCCGAGGAGAAGTCCGAGGGCACGGCGAACGTCGCCCCGCTGCAGGACGTCTTCGCGGCCTCGGGGCGGGTGCCCTTCGAGGAGACGATCCGCCACGGGCTCGGCCACCTGACGCGGGTGTTCGGCAGCGCTCCGGTGACCGCGGCGGAGGGCGCCGCGGAGGTGGTGCGGCTGCAGTCCGAGGTGGTCAGGCACTCCCGGCTCGGCATCCCGGCGCTGGTCCATGAGGAGTGCCTGACCGGTTTCACCACCTACGGCGCGACCGTCTACCCGGCGGCCATCGCCTGGGGCGCGACGTTCGACCCGGACCTGGTGGAGCGGATGGCCGCCGCCATCGGGCGGGACATGCGCGCCGTGGGCGTCCACCAGGGCCTGTCGCCGGTGCTGGACGTGGTGCGCGACTACCGCTGGGGCCGGGTCGAGGAGACCATGGGCGAGGATCCGTACCTCGTCGCGATGCTCGGCGCCGCCTACGTGCGCGGCCTGGAGGGCGCCGGGGTCATCGCCACGCTCAAGCACTTCGCCGGTTACTCCGCCTCCCGGGCGGCCCGCAACCACGGGCCGGTGCCGATGGGCCGGCGCGAGCTGATGGACATGATCCTGCCGCCGTTCGAGACCGCCGTCGTCGAGGGCGGCGCGCGTTCGGTGATGAACTCCTACTCCGACCTGGACGGCGTCCCTGCCGCGGCCGACCCGTGGCTGCTGACCGACCTGCTGCGCGACGAGTGGGGGTTCACCGGGACGGTGGTGTCGGACTACTGGGCGATCCCGTTCCTGGCGACGATGCACCAGGTCGCCGCGGACACCGACGAGGCCGGGGTGCAGGCGCTGACCGCGGGCATCGACGTCGAGCTGCCCGACACGCTCGGCTTCGGCCTGCACCTCGCCGAGCGGGTACGGCGGGGCGAGCTGCCGGAGTCCCTGATCGACCGGGCCGCCCGGCGCCTGCTCACGCAGAAGGTGGAGCTCGGCCTGCTGGACCCGGACTGGACGCCGGAGAGCTCGGTGGCCGGGGCGCGGGCCGTGGACCTGGACTCGCCGGCCAACCGGGCACTGGCCAGGGAACTGGCCGAGCGGTCGATCGTGCTGCTCGACGCGGGCACCGCGCTGCCGCTGCTCGGCGAGGGACGTCCCGAGCCGCGCAGGGTGGCCGTGGTCGGCCCCTGCGCCGACGACCCGCGCACGTTCATGGGCTGCTACGCCTTCCCCAACCACGTGCTGCCCCGCCACCCGGGGCTCGGGCTCGGCGTGGCCGCGCCCAGCCTGCTCGACGCGCTGCGGGCCGAGCTGCCCGACGCCGAGCTGGTCCACGAGCGGGGCTGCGACGTGCGGGGCGAGGACCGCTCCGGCTTCGCCGCCGCGCTCCGGGCGGCCCGCGAGGCCGACGTGTGCGTGGCCGTCGTCGGCGACCTGGCGGGGATGTTCGGGCTGGGCACCTCGGGCGAGGGCTGCGACGCCGAGGACCTGCGGCTGCCCGGCGCGCAGGAGGACCTGCTCGCCGAGCTGGCCGCCACCGGCACGCCGGTCGTGGTGGTCGTCGTCTCGGGCCGCCCGTACGCGCTGGGCGGCGTGGCCGGGACGGCCGCCGCGCTCGTCCAGTCGTTCATGCCGGGCCAGGAGGGCGGGGCGGCCGTCGCCGGGGTCCTGTCCGGCCGGGTGCAGCCCAGCGGGAAGCTGCCGGTGCAGATCCCGCGCGGCCCCGGCGGGCAGCCGGGCACCTACCTGCAGCCGCCGCTGGGTGCCGACAGCCACGGCATCAGCAACCTCGACCCGACCCCGCTGTTCCCGTTCGGGCACGGCACCTCGTACACCACCTTCGCGATCGACGACCTGCGAATCAGCGACGCCGAGGTACCCACCGACGGCGAGTTCACCGTGTCGGTGCGCGTGCGCAACACCGGCGGCCGGGCGGGTGAGGAGGTCGTCCAGCTCTACCTGCACGACGTGCTCGCCCAGGTGACCCGGCCGGTGCGGCAGCTCACCGGGTTCGCCCGGGTCAGGCTGGAGCCCGGCGCGAGCGCCGTGGCGACCTTCACCGTGCCCGCCGACCGGACCGCCTTTACCGGGCGTGACCTGCGGCGCGTCGTCGAGCCTGGGGATCTTGAGGTGTTCGTCGGCGCGTCGGCGTCCGACCTGCCCTGCCGGGGCCACATACGATTGACCGGCCCGCTGCGTCACGTCGGCGTGGGCCGACGGCTGGTCACCCGCATGGACGTGGAACCGGCGCCGGGCTCTTCCGCCGCACAGCAGGGAGGAACAGATGCCGGCCAGTCCTAGACGGGCCACGCTGGCCACGGTCGCGGCCTCGGCGGGCGTGTCGATCGCGACCGTGTCGAAGGTGCTCAACGGCCGGGACGACGTCTCCCCGGGGACCCGCTCCCTCGTGGAGTCGTTGCTGGAGCAGCACGACTACGTCGCGCCGCCGCAGCGCCGCCGGAGCGACCGGGGCGACACAGCCGTGCCGGCCACGATCGAGGTGGAGCTCGACGCCGACCTCAACCCGTACTCGACCGAGATCGTCCAGGGCGCGGTGCGGGCCGGGGCCGAGGCCGGCGCGGCGATCGTGGTGAGCATCCGGACGACCGCCGACCGCGCCGGAGCCTGGGCCCGCGGCCTGGCCACGGCCGGACGGCGGGCCGTGATCGCCATCACCAGCGATCTGACCGCCGGGCAGCTCGCCGCCCTGTCCCGAGCGGGCCTGCCCCTGGTCGTGATCGACCCGCTGAACCTGCCGCAGACCAGGGGGGTCACCAGCGTCGGCTCGACGAACTTCGCCGGGGGCCTGGCCGCCACACAGCACCTGCTCGCGCTCGGGCACCGGCGCATCGCCTACCTCGGCGGACCGGCCACCGCCGCCTGCGAGCAGGCCCGGCTGCACGGCTACCGCGCCGCCATGGAGGCCGCGGGCGCCGCGGTCCCCCCGAGTCACGTGCGGGAGGGACCCTTCCACTACCAGGAGGGGGTCGCGGGCGGCGCGGCCCTGTTCGACCTGCCCGAGCCCCCCACGGCCATCTTCACCGGCTGCGACGACATCGCGCTCGGCGTGCTGGAGGCGGCCAGGGCGCGGGGGCTGCGCGTGCCCGAGGACCTCAGCATCGTCGGCTTCGACGACACCCAGGTCGCCCGGATGGCCTCGCCCCCGCTGACGACCGTACGCCAGCCGCTGCGGGAGATGGGCGGCGTCGCGGTACGCACGGCCCTGCGCCTGGCGGCGGGCGAACGGGTCGACTCCCATCACGTCGAGCTCGCCACCGAGCTGGTGGTACGCGGCTCCACCGCCCCGCCCGGAGGTTCAGCCGGTCACGGCTGAGCGCCGGCCGCGAGTGCCGGGGACGCGCTCTGCTCGCGCGGGTACGGGTAAACCGGCGAGCGGTGCTGGAAGGACAGGACGGCGGGGTTCTGCACGACGCCGTCGCGGATCTCGACGGCCCGCCGGATGGTGTCGTCCGCGTCCCACGCGGCCCGGCCGTCGAGCACCGTCCTCAGGTGGGGCAGCAGGGCCTCGCTGATCTCCCAGGTGGCCGAGTCCCACAGATACGACGGGCTGTGGTCGACGCCGTAGTAGTGGACGTTGTCGCCCACCTCGAACATGGGGTCCGTGAACGTCGTGGGCCGCGCCCAGCTGAACCCCATCCCCTCGTCACAGGACACGTCGACGACGAGGGTGCCGGGCGCGAAGGCGGCCAGGTCCTCCTCGTCGGCGAACATCAGCGGGGCACCGGTGTCCTGCAGCACGCAGTTGACGACGACGTCGTGGTCGGCGATGAAGGCCGCCAGCGGTACCCGCCCGCTCTCGGTGAGCGCGTAGCTGCGGTTGGGGTCGCCGGCCTCGTGCTCGAAGCGCACGATGCGCGCCGAGTGGATCGGCGAGGCGACCGCGGTGACGTCCCGGAAGGTGAGGAGGTCGATGTCGTTCACGCCGTGCGCGTTGAGCGCCGTCACCGCGCCGCGCCCCGTCGCCCCGAAGCCGATGACGACCGCCCGCAGCCTCCGGCCGTAGACGCCCGTCGTCCCAATGAGCTCCAGGGCGTGCAGGACCGAGGAGTAGCCCGCCAGCTCGTTGTTCTTGTGGAAGACGTGCAGGTTGAACGCGCCCTCGCCGGTCCAGTGGTTCATCGCCTCGAAGGCGATCAGCGTCAGCCGCCGGTCGATCGCGAGCTGCGTCATCCTCTCGTCCTGGACGCAGTGCGGCCAGCCCCAGACGATCTGCCCCTCGCGCATCCCCTCGAGGTCCTCGGCCAGCGGCTTGGGGAGCAGGACGACGTCGCACTCCGCGAGGAGCCGCTCCCGGGGGAGCAGGCCGGCGACGTACGGTGCCAGCTGCCCGTCGGAGACGCCGAAGTGCTCGCCGTAGCCGCGTTCGAGGTAGACGCGCCCCCGGAGGTCGGGGGCGATCCGCTCCAGGTGCAGCGGGTGGATCGCCAGCCGGTGCTCGTTCTCCTTGCGTGATCGTGACACGATTCCGAGACTGAGCTGATCCATGGGGCTCCCTTTGATTGGCTCCCTGTCTAGCACAGGCCCCGCTTCGAACAGGCGCCTGGTTCTGCCCGCCCTCGGAACCGGGCGGGCCGCGGACGGGTCTCGGCTCGCCTCAGCTCTCCGAAGGGCTGGGGACGGGGGGCTCCTGGAGATGGAGGAACATGTCCAGGTGGGCCCGCACGACCTGCTCGACGGCGAAGGCGAGTTTCCTTATCCTGGGGTCGGAGCTGTTCTCCACCTGCTGTCTCACGAGGGTGACCCCGTGGCGGTGGCTGGCGATCTCCATGTCGATCCAGGCCCTGTCGAACTCCGCTCCCTCCAGCGCCATCACCTCTTCGAGCTGCCTGCGCTGCGCCGCACTGGGCTCGTCGGGGAGCTTGACGCCCACCTCCCCGGCCACCTGCTGGATGAGCCTGTCGAGTCTCATGTGGTCGACGATGAGCTGCTCTCCCAGCTCGCGGACGGCCTGGCCGACCTTCCCGTCCTGGTCGTCGGCCTTCCGCCGGACGGCCAGGCCCGCCTCGATCTCGGCCAGGCTGCCCTGGTGCGCCTTGATGAGGAACTCCCAGTCCTGCTGGCTGACAGGCCGGGGGGTGGGGGAGGCGGCGGCACCGGCGGCACCGGCCGTGCCGGCCATCGCGGCCATGATGATGGCGAGCAGGACGATCATCATTCGAACCATCGGATCCTCCGTCGATCAGCCCACGGGCAGAGCTGGTACCTTCCTCCCTTTCATCTACGCACATATAGGTCTATATGGCGCTATTAGTGGTAAAGCCTGCTAAAAAGACATATTTAGCCCCGTTGGGTAAAGGGGTCCGCCGCGCCTCCTCCGTACCGCCGGTGGTCCCTCGCGAGAGGGCGTACCGCCCGTGGTCCCTCGCCTGAGCGGGGCGTACCGCCGGTGGTCCCTCAGCTGAGGACGGCGTCCAGCAGGAGGGAGCCCGCGCCGAGGAGGGCGGCGTCGGGGCCGCCCCGGGTGACGGCGATCTCCAGGTCGCGGGTGGCCAGGGGCAGGCAGCGCTCGTAGACGGCGGCGCGGATGGAGGAGATCAGCGGCTCGGCGGTGGAGAGGCTGCCGCCGACGACGATGGCGTCGGGGTTGAGGAAGTTGACCAGGACGGTGAGCACCTCGCCGATGAGGCGGCCCGCGTTCCTGACCAGGGCGGTGGCCTCGGGCACGCCGTCCTCGACCAGGGCGACGACGTCGGCGGGGCGCCGCGTCGCGATGCCGAGCCCGGACAGGGCGTCCATGAGCGCGGCGCCGCTCGCGTAGGCCTCCAGGCAGTCGGGGTGGCCGCACGAGCACATGGTGGAGGAGTCGGTCCTGACCCGGACGTGGCTGATGTCGCCGGCCGCGCCCCTGCCCCGGTGCAGGCGGCCGTCGACGATCACGCCGCACCCTATGCCGCTGCCGGCCTTGAGCACCATGAGGTTGTCGAAGCCCGGCCACGAGCGGGCCTCGCCGACGGCCAGGAGGTTGGCGTCGTTCTCGACGAGCACGGGCAGGTCGTAGTGGGCGCCGAGGTGCTCGGCGACGGGGAAGTTGTTCCAGCCGGGCATGCGCGAGGGGGACACCACCCGGCCGCTGCCAGGGTCGACGGGGCCGGGAACGCCGGTGGCGACGCCGCGCAGCGGGACGCCGGCCGGGCCGTGGGAGAGCAGCAGCTCGTCGAACGCGGCGGCCATCCAGTCGAGGGTCGCCTCGGGGCCGAGCGCTATGTCGCAGGCGCGCTCCTCGACGACGAGGGGGACGCCGCTGAGGTCGAGCAGGCCGAGGCGGGCGTGGTGCGCCCCGAGGTCGGCCACCGCGAGCAGGCCGGCGGTCGGGCTGACCCGCAGCCGCCGGGGCCGCCGCCCGCCGCTGGAGGTCCCCGAGCCCTCCTCGACGAGGAGCCCGGTGTCGATCAGCTCCTCGACGCGGAGGGAGACGCTCGACGCCGCCAGGCCGGAGACGCGGGCCAGCTGGGCGCGCGACTCGGCGTGACCGGTGGCGACGAGACGCAGAAGGTCACCCTGTGCTCCCCGCACCAGCAGCCGCTCTTTGCCTGACATGAACTAGAGGAATACCACGTCTGTACTTACTACGGCAACGTGTTGACTTGCGTGAGAATCATCCGTTACCTTCCGCTTTATCTTCGATTTCGAAGGAAGATGGCAATGATTCAGGTCAAAGGGTTGAACAAGTGGTTCGGCGACCACCACGTGTTGCGCGACATCGACCTTGATGTGGCGCGGGGCGAGGTCGTCGTGGTGGTCGGCCCCTCGGGGTCGGGCAAGTCCACGCTGTGCCGCTGCCTCAACCGGCTGGAGACCGCCGGGTCCGGCGACATCCTCGTCGACGGCGTGCCCGCCCCGGTGGAGGGCCGCGAGCTGGCCCGGCTCCGGGCCGACGTCGGCATGGTGTTCCAGTCGTTCAACCTTTTCCAGCACAAGACCGTGCTGGAGAACATCGTGCTCGCGCCGATGAAGGTCCGCGGCGACGGCCGCGCCGAGGCCGAGGCGGCGGCGCGGGCACTGCTGGAGCGCGTCGGCATCGCCGAGCAGGCGGGCAAACTGCCCGCTCAGCTGTCCGGCGGGCAGCAGCAGCGGGCCGCCATCGCCCGCGCGCTGGCCATGCGGCCCAAGGTGATGCTCTTCGACGAGCCCACCTCGGCGCTCGACCCGGAGATGGTCGGCGAGGTGCTGGACGTGATGGTCCGGCTCGCCGCCGACGGCATGACCATGGTCGTCGTCACCCACGAGATGGGCTTCGCCCGCAGGGCCGCCGACCGCGTGGTCTTCATGGACGCGGGCCAGATCGTCGAGACGGGCGAGCCCGGCGCCTTCTTCGAGGCTCCCAAGACAGACAGGGCCAGGGACTTCCTGGCCAAAGTTCTCACTCATTGATCAGATCGATCGAAAAGGATGGTGGGCCCGATGGTGTCCATGAAGCGGCTGGCCGCTGTCGCCGCTGTGTCCATGCTCGGCCTCTCGGCCTGCGCCGGTACCGACTCGGGAAGCCCGGCCGTACCGGGTGAGGCCAAGGGGAACGACCTGATCGCCTCGGCGCCGGTCGCCGCCGCCGCGGACATCCTGCCCGGCTCCACGATGGAGAAGATCAAGCAGCGCGGCGAGCTGATCGTCGGCGGGTCGCTCGACGCGCCGCTGCTGTCGCAGCAGAACCCGACGACCGGCGAGGTCGAGGGGTTCGACGCGGACATGGGCAAGGCGCTCGCCAAGTACATCATCGGCGAGCCCAAGGTGAAGATCGTCAACTCGGCCTCGGAGACCCGCGAGGCGCTGCTGTCCAACGGCACCGTGGACGTCGTCTTCCAGACCTACACGATCACCCCGGAGCGGGCCGAGCAGGTCGCCTTCGCCGGGCCGTACTACTCCTCAGGGCTGAGCCTCGCGGTCAGGAAGGGCACCACGGGCATCGCCAAGCCCGAGGACCTGAACGGCAAGACCGTCATCGCCGGCGCCAACACCCCGGCCGTATCGGCGATCAAGAAGCTCGCCCCGCAGGCCAAGATCGTGACGTTCGGCAGCGACCCCGAGTGCATGCAGGCCCTCAAGCAGGAACGCGGCGACGCCTACGTCCAGGACGAGACGCTCCTGGTGGCCAACGCGCAGAAGGACCCCTCGGTCCAGGTCGTCGGCAGCCCGTTCACCGAGGACCCGTACGGCATCGGCCTCAAGCACGGTGACGACCAGTTCAAGAAGTTCGTCAACGACTGGCTGAAGAAGATCCAGGCCGACGGCCTCTGGCAGAGGACCTGGAAGAACTCCCTCGGCACGGTCGTGCAGGGTGAGGCTCCCGCCCCGCCGCAGATCGGATCGGTGCCGGGGTCCTGATGTCCGCCCTCCTGGACCACCTGCCCGAGTTCTGGCAGGGACTGGTCGTGACCCTCCAGCTGACCGCGGCGTCCTTCGCCGGCGCCGCGGTCGTGGGGCTGGTGATCACCGCCATGCGGGTCAGCCCGGTCGGCGTCCTGCGCGGGATCGGCACGGCCTACGTGGAGACCTTCCAGAACCTGCCGCTGCTGGTGCTGCTGGTGCTCGCCGTCTTCGGCCTGCCCGAGATCGGGCTCAAGGCCGACCTGCTGGTGACGGCCATGATCGTCATCGCGCTCTACGAGGCCGCCTACATCGCCGAGGCCCTGCGCTCCGGCGTCAACGCGGTCTCCGCCGGGCAGGGCGAGGCGGCCCGCGCGCTCGGGCTGACCTTCGGCCAGTCGCTGCGCCACGTGGTCCTGCCGCAGGCGCTGCGCACGGTGATCCAGCCGGTCGGCAACATCTTCATCGCGCTGACGATGAACACCTCGCTCGCCGCCGCGGTCGGCGTCGTCGACCTGACCGCCGCGGCCAACCGGGTGAACCTCGCGGAGGCGCAGCCCATTCCGATCTTCGTCGGGGCTGGCCTGGCCTACGCGCTGATCGCCGCCTGCGCCGGGTTCGTCACCGGGCGGCTCGAACGACGGCTGGTGGTGGTCCGGTGAGCAATCTCCTCTTCGACCAGCCGGGGCCGCGTGCCCGCCGCAGGATAAGGATCGCGACCGCGGTGGGGGCGGTCGCGGTCCTGCTCCTGCTGGCGCTGGCGCTCCGCCAGTTCGCCGCCAACGGCCAGCTCGACGCCGACCGCTGGTCGCCGTACGCGACCTGGCCGATGTGGCGCTACCTGCTGAACGGGCTGTGGGCCACCGCGCTCGCCGCCGTCGTCTCGGCCGCGCTCGCGATGGCGGCCGGGGTCGCCCTCGCCCTCGGGCGGCTGTCGCGGCGCAGGTGGGTCCGCGTGCCCGCCGCCGCGTACGTGGAGGTCGTGCGGACCGTCCCGGCGCTGCTGCTGGTCTACGTCGTGCTGTTCGCGCTGCCCCGCTACGGGCTCGACCTGCCGCTGTTCTGGAAGCTCGTGGTGCCGCTGGCGATCTCGAACGCCGCGGCGTTCGCGGAGATCTTCCGCGCCGGGATCCTGTCCGTGGAGCGCGGCCAGGGCGAGGCCGGTCTCGCGGTCGGGCTCACCCAGGGCCAGACCATGCGCCTGATCGTGCTGCCGCAGGCGGCCAGGCGGGTGCTGCCCTCGATCGTGAGCCAGTCGGTCGGCCTGCTGAAGGACACCTCGCTGGGCTTCGTGGTCAGCTACGCCGAACTGCTCTACAGCGGCAAGGTCCTGGCGACCTTCAACGGCCTGCTCATCCAGACCTACCTCGTCGTCGCGCTGATCTACCTGGTGGTCAACGCGTCGCTGTCCAAACTCGCCCGTACCCTCGACGCCCGCGACACCCCGGGGGCCCGCCGGCTCAGAAGGAGACCCGTCCGTGCCTGAACTCGTCCCGCTCGCGGAGGTCGTGCGCTCCGGATTCGTGGAGAGCGTGCACTTCGGCAGCGCCGTCGCCCTGGCGCCCGACGGCGCCGTGGCCGTCGCCAGGGGAGCGGTCGGCGCGCCGGTGCTGCCGCGCTCCTCGGCCAAGCCGTTCCAGGCGCTGGCCTGCCTGTCGTCCGGCGCGGACCTGCGCGGTCCCGGCCTGGCGATCGCCGCCGGCAGCCACACCGGCGAGGACTTCCACGTGCGGCTGGTCGCCGACATCCTCGCCGGGGCCGGGCTCGGCTTCGAGGCCCTCGGCTGCCCCGAGGACTGGCCGGAGGACGAGGCCACCCGGCACACGCTGATCCGGGCGGGCCTGAAGGCCTCGCGCGAGCGGATGAACTGCTCGGGCAAGCACGCCGCGATGCTCGCCGCGTCCGCCGCCTCGGGCTGGGAGACCGCCTCCTACCTGGACGCCGACCACCCCCTGCAGCGGCGGGTGCGTGCCGTGACCGAGGAACTGTCGGGGGAGAGGGCGGCCCACGTCGCCGTCGACGGGTGCGGCGCCCCGCTGTTCGGGCTGTCGCTGACCGGGCTGGCGCGGGCCGTGAGGGCCCTGGTCGTCGCCGAGCCGGGCACCCCGCCGCGCGCGGTCGCCGACGCGATGCGCGAGCACCCCGAGTACGTCGGCGGGACCGGGCACGTGAACACCTCGCTGATGCGGGCGCTGCCGGGGGCGGTGGCCAAGGGCGGGGCCGAGGGGGTCCTCGTCGTCGCGCTCGCCACCGGGCACGCGGCGGCCGTCAAGGTCATCGACGGGAGCCCGCGGGCCACGAGCGCGATCGCGCTGGCCGCGCTCAGGGCGGCCGGCGGGGACGTCGCGGGAGCGGCGGACTTCGCGAGCGTTCCGGTGCTGGGCGGGGGCCGACCAGTCGGTGAAATCCACGCTTTGGAGGAAAAATGAGTCTTAGCTATGAGATCTGCATTGACAGCACCGCGGGCGCGCTCGCGGCCGAGCAGGCCGGGGCGCACCGCGTCGAGCTGTGCTCGGCCCTCTTCGAGGGGGGCCTGACCCCGACCCTCGGCACCGTCGAGGCGACCCTCGCGGCGGTCTCGACGATCCGGGTCCACGTGATCGTCCGCCCCCGGGGCGGCGACTTCATCTACGACGAGTACGAGGTCGCGGCCATGGAGCGCGACGTGGCCACGATCAGGGACGCGGGCGCGCAGGGCGTGGTGATCGGGGTGCTGACGCCCTCGGGCGAGGTGGACGCCGAGGTGGCCAAGCGCCTCATCGGCGCGGCCGGAGACCTGTCGGTCACCTTCCACCGGGCCTTCGACATGACCGCCGACCCGTTCGCCGCCCTGGACACCCTCGCCTCCCTGGGCGTCGACCGGGTTCTCACCTCCGGCCAGGACGTCACCGCCCTGGAGGGCGCGCCGCTGATCGCCTCCCTGGTCGAGCGGGCGGGCGACGACCTGATCGTCATGCCCGGCGGCGGCATCACACCCCGCAACGTGCACCGCGTGGTCGAGGCGACCGGGGCCTCCGAGATCCACTTCGCCGCCCTGGTTGACGCGCCCAGCCCCGCCGTGCACCGCAATCCCCACCCGTTCATGGGTGGAGAACTGCGCCGGCCCGAGTACAGCCGCCTGATCACCTCCCCGCGCCTGGTCTCCGAGGTGATCGCCGCCTCGGGCACCTGAACCCCGGAGAGCCGGTCGCCGTGTCCGCCGCGTACGTGCGCAGGGGCCACGTCCGCCGCGCACGCGAACGGGCGTCCAGGGAGAGCCGCGGGCCGTCAGGGGCCCCGCGCGTGCCTTCGAGAGCTCACGGGCCTTCGCAGGCTTTCACGGGCCCGGAGAAGGTCCGGACCGGCGCGCGGAAACCCGCCGGAGTCCGCCCTGATGACGTGAGACGCGACCGGATGTGATGAGATTTACCTAGTTCTCGTGACTCGTCGGCTCGTGATTGATTCGAGGGACGTGTCGCGGTTGTCGTTATCTGCCGGACAGTGGAGGTGGGCGTCATCGGCATCGTCTCGCCCGGATTCTTCGGCCGCCGTCGCACCGGCAACCCGGACCTGCCGCCGGGGCAGTACCTCACCGAGGACTTCCCCGTCCTCTCGGCCGGGCCCACGCCCCTGATCTCCACCGACGACTGGAGCCTCGGCGTCACCACCGAGACCGGCGAGGTCGTCCGCTGGAACTGGGCGGAGCTCAACGCCCTGCCCGTGGAGCGGTTCACCGTCGACCTGCACTGCGTCACCAAGTGGTCCAAGCTCGGCACCACCTGGGAGGGCGTGTCGCTGGACACCCTCCTCGACGGCGTGGAGACGTCCGCCGAGTACGCCCTGGCGACCTCCTACGGCGGTTACACCACCAACCTCCCGCTGGAGGACCTCCTCGACGGCCGGGCCTGGATCGCCGTCCGCTACGAGGGCGAGCCCATCACCCCCGAGCACGGCGGGCCCGCCCGGCTGCTCGTGCCGCACCTCTACCTCTGGAAGAGCGCCAAGTGGGTGCGCGGCCTCCGGCTCCTCGACGAGGACCAGCCGGGATTCTGGGAGGGCGTCGGTTACCACAACTACGGAGACCCATGGCGCGAGCAACGGTACTGGGGCGACTGACCTGGAGGGTCGCCACGGTCACCGCCGTGCGCGACGAGACCCCCGGAGCACGCACGATCACCCTGGACGTCCCCGGCTGGCCCGGCCACCTCGCCGGCCAGCACGTCGACGTACGGCTCACCGCCCCCGACGGCTACTCCACGCAGCGCTCGTACTCCATCGCCTCGGCGGCCGACGGGGACCGCGTGGAGCTCACCGTCGAGCTGCTGCCCGACGGCGAGGTCTCCCCGTACCTCGCGCGGGTCCTCTCGCCGGGAGACCCGCTGGAGGTACGCGGCCCGATCGGCGGCTGGTTCGTCTGGCGGCCCGAGACGCCCGAGCCGGTGCAGCTGGTCGCGGGCGGCTCGGGGGTGGTCCCGCTCATGGCGATGATCCGCGCCCGCGCCTCGGCCGGGATCCGCACGCCGTTCCGGCTCCTGTACTCGGCGCGCGGGCCGCGCTCCGCCCTCTACCGCGCCGAGCTGGACCGCCAGAGCGCCGACGGCTCCGGCCTGGACGTCACCTACGCCTACACGCGCGAGGTGCCCGACGGCTGGGGGCGCCCGCCCGCGCGGGTCGACGCCGCCCTGCTCGCCGAGGCCGTCTGGCCCGCCGACCGGGAACCGGCCGTCTTCGTGTGCGGGCCCACCGGCTTCGTCGAGACCGCCGCGGGCCTGCTCGTCTCCGCCGGGCACGACCCCCGTCTGATCCGCACGGAACGCTTCGGCCCCAGTGGAGGACAACGATGAGCCAGGACCACCTCGACGGGAACGCGGCGGGCGGAGCCCTGCGCGACGTGTTCGCCGTCGACCTGACCGCCGCCACCGGCCGGTGCTCCGGCTGCGCGCGGAGCCTCGCGCTGGCCGAGGCGCTCCTCTACACCCACGCCCCGGGCCTGGTGGCCCGCTGCCCCGGGTGCGAGGAGGTCGTCTTCCGGCTCGTACGGGCGCAGGGACGGGCGTGGCTGGACATGCGCGGCATGACCTGCGTCCAGTTCGAACTGCCCGCCGACTCCTGACGGCCCCGCCCGCCTCCCGTTCCCCGGGCCGTCCCGGGACCGCGGTCCTGCCGCGATCCCCGGACGGCGGTGCCCGGCACCGGCGCTCCCCGGCACCGGGGTTCTCCGGTGCCGGGGTACGCAGGGATACGGAGCCTTCCCGGCCGGGCCCGAGAGGTCAGTGCTTGACGACCCGGGGGCGGTACGGCTCGGCGAGGAAGGCGAGCTCCTTCTCGGTGAGGGACAGGTTCACCGCGGCGACCGCGTCGTCCACGTGCACGTCCTTGGTCGCGCCCACGATCGGGGCCGACAGGCCGGGCTGGTGGAGCAGCCAGGACAGCGCCACCCGCGCGGGAGCGACCTCGCGCTCCCTGGCCACCTGGGCGACCCGGTCGAGGATCAGGCGGTCGTTGTCGGCGTCGTCGTAGAGGGACTCGATGCGGGGGTCGCTGCCCGCCCGGGTGGTCTTCTCCTCGGATCCGGCGCGGGCCAGCAGGCCTCGGGCCAGGGGGCTCCACGGGATCAGCCCGACGCCCTGGTCGAGGCAGAGCGGGTTCATCTCCCGCTCTTCTTCTCGGTAAAGAAGATTGTAATGATTCTGCATCGACACGAACTTTGTCCAGCCGTGCCTCTCCGCGGTGTGCTGGGCCTTGGCGAACTGCCAGGCGTACATGCTGGAGGCGCCGATGTAGCGGGCCTTGCCCGCGCGGACCACGTCGTGCAGGGCCTCCATGGTCTCCTCGATCGGCGTGTCGGGATCCCAGCGGTGGATCTGGTAGAGGTCCACGTGGTCGGTGCCCAGGCGGCGCAGCGAGGCGTCGATCGCCGAATGGATGTGCTTGCGCGACAGGCCGCCGTCGTTGACGCCCTTGCCCATAGGCATGAACACCTTGGTGGCCAGCACGTAGTCGTCCCTGCTGGGGAAGATCCTGGCGAGCAGGCGGCCGGTGACCTCCTCGCTGGTGCCGAAGGAGTAGACGTCGGCGGTGTCGAAGAACGTCACCCCCGCGTCGGCGGCCCGGCGCACGATCGGCTCGGCGGCGGCCTCGTCCAGCACCCACTCGCCCCATTTGGCGGGATCGCCGTAACTCATCATGCCAAGGCAGACCCTCGACACCTTCATCCCGGTGGACCCCAGGCGCACGTACTCCATGACAAACCTCCGGATCTTCAAGACCTTGGGGTCCACCCTACGACCGCTGTCTTCAACCGGTTCGTCCCGGTCTCCGCCGGTCCCGGCGGGATCGGTACGGCTGTAGGCGAAAGTCCACCGGCCTGAACCGCCGGGATCGTTCTCGCCCCCTACAGCCGTTCCGGCGGGATCTCCTCGTACTCTTTCCTGAGCGTCTCGAAAACGGGGTGGTCGTCGGCCAGGTTCGTGCCGTCGACGGCGCTGATCGCCCGCACGCCCGTCGTCGTGTTCGTGGCGAACGCGGCCTGCATGGCGGGGACGTCGCGGATGTTCACCGGTGCGGTCGTCGTGTTGTCGTGGACCTGGTCCAGCAGCCTCATCGTTATTCCCGGGAGCATTTCCGCGTTCGGCCAGACGACCCGCTCCCCGTCGAAGAAGCCGATGTTCCACGTCGCGCCTTCGGATATGAAGGAGGCGCCGTCGACGAAAAGCGCGTCGTCGTATCCCCGCATCTGGACCTGCCGCCGGTGCCACAGCGATCCCATCAATCCGACGTGCTTCACCTCCGGCAGGTCACGCCGATGACCGACCGTTCGCACGCGAATCGGAGAGGGGGGCAGCGGCATGGCCGGCCGGGTGGTGACCAGCACGCCCGGTTCCGCGGAGGACACGGGGTGTCCAAGATCAAGAGCGGGGTCGAAAACGGTCACCCGGACGACGAACGCCCCTCGTTCTCCCCTGACGGCGTGCCGGACGAATTCGCGAACCCGCTCCCTGTCCAGGCTCACGTCGAACAGGACCCGGCAGTCGTTCGCGAGACGATCCAGATGATGGGAAAGCCCCTTTGTCCGCTGGTCCTGAACACGCATGGACGTGAAGTGGCCGTAGTTGAGGAGGGCCAGAGACTGCAAGGCTTCCGAGGTCACCGGTGTCCCGTTGAGTTCCGCCATGTTTTTGATTCTTACACCGGCGGCGATCGCGGGACATCCGCGAGTCCGGTGGGAGTCCGGTGCCGGGTCCGTACGGGGACGTGGGAAGGTCTTCGCCCTCCGGTTCTTTTGTCGGTCTGGCCGCAGCGCTCACGTGCCACCGCCGACCGGCCGTGTAAGGCGGCCTCGAGTCTGCGGTCCACAGAAGGCTCACGTGGACTTCCCGGCACCGGCCGGGAAATGTCAGTCCATGATCGTAGGCTTGCCGCTCATGACCGATTCTCGCAGCGTGTCGTTCGATCTGCGTGTCTCCTACCGGCAGGCGTACCTCGTCGACGACACCGATGACGCCATGGGCCCGGAGGACCTGCTCGATGACCATCCCACGCATCCTGTCGGGATCATACGGGTGGCGGACGGCTGCGCCTTCCTGCTCACCGGCCTGCACACGGGCACGGTCGGCTTCTCGGTGACGGTGGCCGACCACGACCCGGGAGCGGACGCCGACGGCTACGAGGACATCGTGGAGATCGGCTTCGAGTCCGAGGCCGGGCAGGTCTCCTTGCACGAGTGGGGGGGAAAGCTCCATGAGCTTCCCGAACTGCCCGCGGGACCGGGGTGGTACCGGTTGCGCTACCACGCCCGGAACATGGACGAGGCCGCGGAGGCGGACACTTCAAGCGAGGTCATCGACCACTACCTGCTGCAGATCTGGCCTGAGAGCGAGTCTGTCCCGCGCGTGGTCAAGGCCACAAGCGGGTCGCTCGCCTACTGGCGCCGGCCAAGCTGACACCCAGGAGACCTCCGCCGCCGAGAACGACCTTCGGTCCTCGTGGAGGTCTGACCTGAGGGGGTCGGGACGGCGGCTCCGTTCGCCAATGGAAAGAGCGAACAGAGCCGCTCCCGAACGGCTTTCTATGTGCGCTCTTTCCCCCGGACTCCTTTACTGCGAACGGCCATGGCCCCTATCCGAGCTTCCGTGTCCCCTTGAGTGCTCCCAGGAACCTCGGCCTCCTGACTTAGGAGTCTTTACGCTCGGCCATCCTCTGTTCGTCCTCTTGCAAGTCCAGCGACCGTACCTCTTGCAGCAGATCCGGCCTCTGTACCTCTTGCATTTGGCGGCACTGTCGATGACGGTGACTTCGTTTGATATCGTGATCGCCGCTGTTTTCCCAGAGCTTGAAATGGCCGACGCCGGAGAGGTTTCCGACACCCCGAGAATCAGGCCGGCGATAAGCGCGGGGCCAAGCAGCACCACGCGTCGCTTGCCGTGCATAGGCACTCTCCTCTCAGGTCGGGAGTCGCCACTGCTGATCACTTGGCAACTCGGGCCGACACAACGACGGTATCGTATGAATTGTCATGAATAAGTACCATTTGCACCTATTGTCCACTTTATGGATAATCGAGATGAAATAAGCCGGGCTTTCCTGGTTTGCCTTTGTTGTTTTTGGGAGACTGAACGATTCCCGCTTGGCGCCGAGATGCCCTTTTGTTAAACGCATGTGCACCATGCTCTCGTCAGCCGCCGCCCATCAAGATCAGATATGTGGTTCCTGTGGACCTTTCGAGATCCTTTCGGGGAGGGGCTGCCGGCGAGTTGGGCCCCGTGGATTCTCATGATCGATACGCCTGTGGGTGTCACGTACTGGACGGGTGTACATGACCGTGTCCTCCCGGACCTGGGTGACTGCGCCTCCGGACCCTCTGTCACGGAGAGGGCCGGTGATCCGTGGTTGCATCCGGTACCCCGGTACAGGCTTACCGTCGGGGTGTGGGGCCGCCCGCGTCGGAGCCGGGCGCCTCGCCCTGGGAGGGTTCATGGAGTGGATACCGGCTGAATGTGTGCTTCCCACCGGGGAGCGGCCCCTGCGGGTGGCGGAGTTCGACGCGTTGTTCGCCTCGGCGCTGGACGGGCTGGAGCGGGTGAGCCCGACCCGCCTGCGGCTCACTCTGCGCGGCGGCCCCCGGGCGCACGACCGTACGGGCCGGGGAGACCGTACGGGCCGGATGGACCGGCTGGAGGAGGGCGTCCGGGACCTCGCGGCGCGGGAGACGGCGTGCTGTTCCTTCTTCACCTTCACGTTCACCCGCGACCGGGACGGCCTGGTGCTGGACGTGGAGGTTCCCGCGGTTCACAGCGGAGTGCTCGACGGCCTGTCGGCCCGGGCGCTCGCGGCGGCGCCGGGGGTGTCCTCGTGAGCGGGGGATGGCTCCGCACCGGGGAGGTGGCGGAGGCGGCGGGGGTCGGCGCGCAGACGCTGCGCTACTACCACCGGCGCGGGCTGCTGGAGGAGCCCCCGCGCAGCAACGGCGGGCACCGGCTCTATCCACCGGAGACGGTGACCGCGCTTCGGGTGATCAAGGTGGCGCAGCGCCTGGGGTTCACGCTGGAGGAGGTGTCGGAGCTCGTGGAGGCGGCCGGGCGCCGTCGCGGCGCGGTGGACACCGGCCTGCGGGCGCGGGCGGGGGACAAGCTGGCCGAGGTGGAGCGGAAGATCGCCGATCTCCTGTCGATCCGCGAGTCGCTGGTCCGGGCGATGGAGGCCGGGTGTGATGACCTGGTGGCCTGCGCGACCAGCCCGTGCTGCCCCCTGCCGTTCTCCGGCCCTGCGGCGGGGGGCGGGGACGCCGGGTCCGGCTGAGTCGGGCCGCGGGCGGCGGGCGTGCATTTTTACCTATGAAATCGGGCTTTAGGCCTCAAAAGACCCCATTCGGTATGACTAGTGGTGGGTACAGGCCCGACAATCCCAGGTATGAGTTCATCGCGACACGACCATCCCCTGCCTCCGGCGCGCGTCCAGGAGGTCTCCGACGGGATCTACACCTACCTGCAGCCCGACGGAAGCTGGTGGATCAACAACACGGGCTTCCTCGTCGGCCGCCGCGGAGTGATCAGTGTGGACTCCTGCTCCACCGAACGCCGCACGCTCGCCTACCGCGAGGCCATCAGGTCGGTCACCGACCGGCCGGTCACGACGCTGGTCAACACCCACCACCACGGTGACCACACCTTCGGCAACTCCGCCTTCCCCGAGGCGACGATCGTCGGGCACGAGCGGACCAGGGAGATGATCCTCGCCGAGGGGATCCCCGACTACCTGAAGCTGGCCTGGACCGAGGTCGACTGGGGCAACCTGGAGGCCCGTCCGCCGTTCCTCACCTACACCGACGGGGTGACCGTCTACTCCGACGAGCTGCGCTGCGAGGTACGGCACATCGGCGTCCCGGCCCACACGACCAACGACTCGATCGTGTGGATCCCCGAGAGGTCGCTGCTGTTCTCCGGTGACCTGGTGTTCAACGGCGGCACGCCGTTCGTGATGATGGGTTCGGTGACCGGGTCCATCGCGGCGCTCGACGAGCTGCGGGCGCTGGGCGCGGAGACGATCGTCCCGGGACACGGCGGGGTGTGCGGCCCGGAGATCATCGACCACGTGCAGGGCTATCTGCGGTTCGTGCTCGCCACCGCCGAACGCGGCAGGCAGGCCGGGCTGTCCCCGCTGGAGACCGCGCGCGAGACCGACCTCGGGGAGTACGCGGGACTGCTCGACCCCGAGCGCATCGTCGGCAACCTGCACCGGGCCTACGCCGAGCTGGACGGGCTGGCCCCGGGCGAGCCGATCGACCTGTTCACCGCGATGCTGGAGATGATCGACTACAACGGTGGCAAGCCCCTGACCTGCCTGGCCTGACCCTGTTCGTCCCGACCGGCGCCGGGACCCGGCTCCGCGGGTCCCTGCGGCCCGGACTCACCGGCTCTCGAACGCCGGCGTCAGGACAGGTGGCGCGACCACCACTCCAGGACGGCCTCGAAACGCTGCAGGCGGTGCCTCGGACGGCCGCCGCGCGTGAGCTCGTGTCCCCCTGAGGGGAAGAGCAAGAGCTCGGCGGGGACGCCGTTGCGGCGCAGCGCGACGAACATCCGCTGCGCCTGCTCGACCGGGCAGCGGAGGTCGTCCTCGGAGTGGACCACCGCGAACGGCAGGGTGATCCGGCCGGCCTGGTAGAGCGGGCTCATCGCCCGCTGGGCCTCCGGGTCGGGGCCGCAGTAGGCCTCGGCGAAGTACCAGCCGATGTCGGAGGAGCCGGTGAAGGAGTCCCAGGCGTTGACGGCGCGCTCGCTCCAGGCGGCCCTGAACCGGTCCCCGTGGCGGGCGGCCAGCCAGCTCGTCATGAAGCCGCCGTAGGAGCCGCCCATCACGCCCACCCGCTCGGCGTCGCACGCTGGATCGGCCAGCGCCGCGTCCAGCAGGGCGAGCACGTCGTCGGCGTCCACGCCGCCCAGCGCGCCGACCACCGACCGGCCGTGCGCCTGGCCGTACCCGCAGGAGCCGCGCGGGTTGGGCAGGACCACCGCGTACCCGGCGCCCGCGTAGACCTGGGTCTCGTCCAGGAACGCCCACCCGTGGTGGTGGAACGGGCCGCCGTGCACGTTCAGCAGAACCGGGTGCGGCCCGTCGCCCTCGGGTAGGGCCAGCCAGCCGTGGACCGGGTAGCCGTCGGCGGAGACGGCGGTGATCTCGCGCAGCGGCCTCATCCCGGGAAGAGGGCCGGAGAAGTCGGTCAGCGCCCCGTCGGGGGTGACCACCTCGCCGGGGCTCGCGGGCGTGGACAGCACCGCGACGATCCGCTCTCCGCAGGTGGTGAACGCCTTGACGCGCGCCCGCTCACCCAGGACGAGGACGAGCTTCTCCAGCGGAGCGCCGGCGGCACCGGAGGGGACCAGGCGCAGCTCGACCGCGCCGCGCACCCGCACCGCGATTAGGACGCCGTCCTCCCGGGGTACGGGGGGCAGCGGCTCGCAGTCCACCGACTCCTCCTCGGTCAGCCGGGTCCCGGCCGCCGCCTCGCCGCCCTCGCCGGAACCGCCGATCCGCAGCGGCGCGCGGTAGAGACCCGCGTTGCGGGCGACCGCGTCGATGCCGGAGAACTCCGTGCCGAGGTAGAGCACCTCCCCTCCCGGCAGGGCGACGGGATGCTCGGCGGAGCCGTCGCTGCGCACCGCGAGGATCGGGGCACCCCCGCCGCAGGGGACCGCGTACACGTCCGTGTGCAGGCTCTCGCCGTCGAGGTCGCGGGGGGCCGAGACCAGCACGTGCTCGCCGTCCCGCGTCCAGGAGGGAGACTCCACGTCGTAGGGCCCCTCGGTCAGCCGTACCGGCCGCGGGACGTCGGCGAGGGCGTTGACCACGAACAGGCTCTGTGGCCGGTCGAAGGTGAAGCCGACCCCCTCGGTCCGGTGACGCAGCCCGGTGATCCGGCGGGGCGCCTCGGCCGCGGCGCTCACCCTCTCCTCGGTGCCGTACCGGCCGGGCTCGGCGACCCGGGCGACGAACGCGATCCGGCGCGAGTCCGGCGCCCAGGCCGGGACGCCCGCGCCCAGCGGCAGATCGGTGACCGGCCTCGCCTCTCCGCCGCCGGTGGGCATCACGTACAGCTGCGGGGCGCCGTCGCCGTCTGCGTCGGCGTCGGCGCGCAGGAAGGCCACCCATACGCCGTCGGGGGAGATGCGCGGCGCGCTGTCGCGCTCGCCGAAGGTGAACCGGACGGGCGGGCCGTCCGGCGGCACCCGCCACAGGCTTTCCCGGTAGGCGTCGGACTCCGGGTCGGGCCGGGCCACGTCGACGAGAAGGAGGTCGCCGTGGAGCGTGACACTACCGGGGACGTTGAGCAGGGCGAGGTCTTCCGGGCGCATGGTCAACCACGCTATCGGCTTCTTTCACGCGCTCGGTGAACCTCTTCAGCGCAGGGACGGCAGGATCATCGTGACCCCGGGGACGGAGCCGATCGAGGCGAGCGCGGCTCCCGCCTCGTCCAGGCCGATGGAGCGGGTGACCAGGGCGTCCGGGCTCAGGGTGCCGTCGGCGACGGCCTCCAGCATAGCCGGGTAGGCGTGGGCGGCCATGCCGTGGCTGCCGAGGAGCTCGAGCTCGTAGCCGATCACCCGGCCCATCGGGAGCGGGGTGAGCCCGGGCAGCAGGCCGATCTGGACGTGGCGTCCCCGGCGGCGCAGGCTCTCGATCGACGCCACGCACGTCCCGGGAGCGCCGAGGGCGTCGACGGAGACGTGGGCGCCGCCCGAGGTCAGCTCCCTGACGCGCGCGGCGACATCGGCCTCGGGCGGTTCGGCGCCCACGCAGGCGACGGCGCCGAACCGCCTGGCCAGCTCCAGGGCGCCCGCCGAGACGTCCACGGCGATCACCCGGGCCCCGGCCGCGGCGGCGATCATGACGGCGGACAGTCCCACGCCGCCGCAGCCGTGCACGGCCACCCATTCGCCCGGCCGCACCCGGCCCACGGCGGTCACGGCGCGGTACGAGGTGGCGAAGCGGCAGCCCAGGCCGGCGGCGGTGGTGAAGGTCATCTCCCCGGGGAGGCGCACCAGGTTCACGTCCGCGTGGTGGACGGCCACGTACTCGGCGAAGGAACCCCAGTGGGTGAACCCCGGCTGGGTCTGGCGCTCGCAGACCTGCTGATCGCCGGACAGGCAGGCCGCGCAGGACCCGCAGGCGCAGACGAACGGGACGGTCACGCGGTCGCCGGGCCGCCACGAGGCGACGCCGGAGCCCACCGCCTCGACGACCCCGGCGAACTCGTGCCCCGGCACGTGGGGGAGGACCCGGATGTCGGGGTCGTGGCCCTGCCAGCCGTGCCAGTCGCTCCGGCACAGCCCGGTGGCCTCCACGCGGATCACCGCTCCGCCGGGCGGAGGCTCGGGGGCGGGCACCTCCCGGACCTCCGGCTCGGCCCCGAAGGCGTCGAAGACCACCGCTCGCATCCGCGCACACTCCCTCGCTCCGGCCACCGGCCCCTTCCGCCGGCAGGCCCGTCTGGCCGGTGAGCCTATTGTGCCGACGCGCGGTCCGGGCGGGCGGCCCCGGGCCGCCTCGGAGGCCGTACGACCTCCGGCACCCCCGTGCGCGCCGCCGGTGGCGGTGCGTTCTGATTAGAACGGGCACTCTGGGAGAGAGGGAGGGCACAAGGGTCAACGGATCGGACGGTGTGATGGGGCAGAAAGTCGACAAGGACCGCTACTCCGAGGCGGAGTTCCTCCGTTTCAGGGCGAAACTGGCGGAGCAGCTCGACACCCTCCGCGAGGTGCTCGCGAGGCCGGGCTTCGGCGCCGGTCCCGCGACCATCGGAGCCGAGCTTGAGATGTTCCTCATAACCCCCGACGGGCGGCCGCTTCTCCGTAACCACGAGGTGCAGGCCGCCGCGGCCGACGACCGGCTCACGCTGGAGCTGGGCAGGTTCAACCTGGAGGCCAACCTGACCCCGCTGCCGATCGCCGGGCGGCCGTTCAGCGCCCTGGTGCGCGAGATGCGGGAGATCATGGCCGTGGTGGACGCGGCGGCCGCCACGCAGGGCGGGCAGGCCGTGGCGATCGGGATCCTGCCGTCGCTGAGCGAGTTCGACTTCACCCACGAGGCGCTGAGCGGCGAGGACCGCTACCGGGCGCTGGCCAGGGGCATGCGGCGGCTGCGCACGGAGCCGTTCCGGGTGCGCGTCGAGGGCGTCGAGCTGCTGGAGCTGGAGGTCGAGGGGGTGATCCTGGAGAGCGCCAACACCTCCTGGCAGGTCCATCTCCGCACCACCCCCGCCGACTTCGCCCGCGTCTACAACGCCGCCCAGCTGGCCATCGGCCCGGTCCTCGCGGTCAGCGGGAACTCTCCGGGCTTCCTGGGCAGGCGGCTGTGGGAGGAGACGAGGATCGCGCTGTTCGAGGAGGCCGCCGACGACCGGGACGTGGAGCGGCTCGACCGCAGGGATCGCCGGGTGGGGTTCGGTTCCGGCTGGGTGCGGAGCATCGAGGAGATGTTCGAGACGTGCGTCCGCGACTACGAGCCGGTGCTGCCGATGACCTCGGCGGTGCAGGAGGCGCCGGGCGGCGTCCCCGCGCTGGCCGAGCTCCGGCTGCACCAGGGCACCGTGTGGCAGTGGAACCGGCCGGTCTACGACCCCGGTGACGGAGGCCACCTGCGGGTGGAGATGCGCGCCCTGCCCGCGGGGCCGAGCGCGCCGGACATGGCGGCCAACAGCGCGTTCCTGCTCGGGCTGACCGCCGCCCTGGCCGTCCGGCCGGTGGAGGAGTTCCCCTTCGCCGGGGCCTACCGCAACTTCTACCGCGCCGCGATCCACGGCCTGGACGCGCCGATGAGCTGGCCGGGCCGCAGCGAGGAGATACCGGCCGAGCGGCTCGCCCTGGATCTGCTCCCGGTCGCCGAGGCCGGGCTCGACAGGATGGGCGTGGACCCGGACGAGACCCGGTGGGCGCTGGACATCGTGCGCGAACGCGTCTCCCGCCGCCGTACCGGCGCGATCTGGCAGCGGGAGGCGCTGGCCCGCGAGGGCGGCGACCAGGCCGCGGCGGCGCGCATGGTGAGCCGGTACCGGGAGCTGTCGCTGGCCGGGGAGCCCGTCCACACCTGGCCTTTCTAACTACAAAAGGGATTTGAGTACCGGCATACTCATGAACTCCGTATCTTGATCCGCCGATCCTGGCGGAACCGGACAGGGAGAGACCCCTCATGAGTCAGATGAAGGCCGTGTCGGCGGAGCCGTTCGGGCTGAAACGGGACGGTGGCGGCCTCGCGGCCGGGATCAAGATCCTGGAGAAGGAGCTCAAGCGGGTATCCCTCGACACCGTCCTGGCCAAGGCCAACCGTGTCATGGTCAGGAAGGGGTCGGCCGGCGCCGGGGCGTTCGCCACGATGAGGCCGAAACCGGTCGACTGGTACAGCTTCGACGCCGGGGACAACGCCACCAGGGAGTGGTACCCGCAGGGCCTGACCTGCGCCTCCGACGCCGGGATCGGCGGGAGCGCGTTCGTGGTGAGCTGGTACCACACGCCGGGGTCGGGGGCCGAGCGGGGCGTGCGCCTGAGCTTCCTGAACACCGCGACGCTCCGCTACCGGCACGTCCTGCTCGTCCGGGCCGGCGCCGACGGGAACATCGCGCCGATCAACATCCACGCCGGCGGCGTCGCCTGGTACGGCAACCTGCTGTACGTCGCCGACACCACCCGGGGCCTGCGGGTCTTCGACACCCAGCAGATCTTCGAGATCGACGGGGACGGCACGGAGACCATCGGCAGGAAGGGAGACGTGTACGAGGCGTTCGGCTACCGGTACGTGATGCCGCAGACCGACGCCTGGACCACCACCAGCGGCACCGTCCGCTTCTCCTTCGCCGCCGTCGACCGCAGCACCGCCCCCGACACCCTGGTCTCCGGCGAGTACGTCGACACCGCGGGCACGGTCGGACGGGTGGCCCGCTGGCCGCTGACCGAGGCGGGCATCCTGAACGCCCCCGCCGGCGGCGTCGTGAAGGCCGTGGACGCCCACGCGCTGCCGGCGGACAAGATCCAGGGCGCGCTCTCCCACGAGGGCACCTGGTATCTCAGCCAGACCGCGGGCTCCACCGGGAACGGCACCCTGATCGTGGTCGGCGACACAGTGCGCAGGCGGCCCTACCCGGTGGGCCCGGAGGACCTGACCTGCGTTCGCGACAGGAGGACGCTGTGGAGCGTGAGCGAGTTCGCGGGCCGTCGTACGGTGTACGGCGTGCCGCTCTGAGGGGTCGTGCGACCGGACCGGGCCGTGCGACCGGACCGGGCCGTGCGACCGGACCGGGCCGTAAAGCCGGTACCGGGCACCCCGTCGGCGACTCCCGGCGGAGGGAGCCGGCGATCGGGCGGAGGCCGCCCTCGGCGCGGACCCCGGGGCCGGCCACCACGACGGGCCTTCAGTGCAGGGAGCCGCCGACCAGGCGGAGGTCGCCGCCCAGGGAGACCGAGACTGCGGTGGTCACGATCGCGGTGAGCGCCTGGGCGACCACCGTGACGGGCATGGAGGGCCTGGCGTCGTCCAGGACCTGTTCGGGGCTGAACGGCACGTGCACGAACCCCCCGCGGATCGCCGGCCTCTCGGTGGCGATCATGTGCATGAGGCCGTAGAAGAGGTGGTTGCACAGGAACGTCCCGGCGCTCTGCGAGACGCTCGCCGGAACCCCGACGGCCCGCGCGGCCGCCACGCACGCCTTCACCGGCAGGGTGGAGAAGTAGGCGGCGGGGCCGCCGCGCACCACCGGCTCGTCGATCGGCCGGCGTCCCGCGCAGTCGGGGATGCAGGCGTCGTCGAGGTTGACGGCCACCCGCTCCACCGTCACGTCCGGCCGCCCTCCGGCCTGTCCGACGCACACGACCACCGCCGGATCGTGCTCCGCCACCGCCGCGCGCAGGTGCTCCAGCGCCCCGCCGAACGCGCAGGGAAGCAGCGCGGTACGCACCCCGGGCACGAGCCTGATCGCCTCCCACGACGGGTTGCCGACGCCGTCGAGCGGCTCGAACCCGGTGAGCAGGACGCCCTTCACCGGCGCTCCGAAGGCGCGGGGGCCGGGATCGCCGGGGAGCCGGCGGGCCCGGAGCGCGAGGGTCGCGAGGACTGCGAGGACTGCGAGGGCCGCGAGGACAGGGCGCAGGCGGGGGTGCCGCCCGGCAGGCGGTGACGGTTGGCGGCGACGAGCCGGTAGATCCCCCACGCCACCCACCGGAACGGCGGGATTCGCAGCACGTGCCCCAGAGGGCTCCACGGGAGACCCGCGGAGATCAGCAGCCTGGCCACCGCCTGCGCGCCGCCGTGCACCCGGCCGTTCTCGACCCAGAGCACCTCGCGCTCGGCCCGCTCGCGGGTCACGCCCAGCGCCCGGAGGTCCGCGAGCTGCCAGGGGACGACCCGGGCGCGCACCCCGACGCGGCGCTCGGCGAACCGGACGCTCGTCGTGCAGAAACCGCAGTCGCCGTCGAAGACCAGTACAGGTTGTCCCGTCATGCGACTGACATTACCCAGCGGAACTCGATCAAGGCCCGGCGACCAGGGTGACCGCGACCGGGCGGTGGTCGGAGTACGGGACATCCGGGTTGGCCTGGTCCTTTCCGGTGAAACCCGGGGTGACGAGCACGTGGTCGATCTGCTCGGCCGGGCCGCTCAGGGACGGGATGGTGTTGAACGGCCTCACCGGGGCGAAGGGGTCGGTCAGGCCCGCGCCGGTCAGCGCCCGCCAGGCGGGGTCGCCGGGCTGGAGGTTGAGGTCACCGGCCACGACCACCGGGGTGCCGCCTTTCGCGGCGTTCCTGACGATCCCCCCGAGCTGCTCGACCTGGTCGAGCTCACGCCGGCCCGGCGGAGGCTGCAGGTGGGTGCCGATCACGGTGATGTCCCTGCCCTGCCACCGCAGCCCGACCTCCAGCGCCTGGGCGCCGGTCGGGCCGCCCTGGACCAGCACGTGGTTTCTCACCGTGGTGATCGGCAGCGTGGTGAGCAGGGCGTCGCCCCAGACCTCGTCGGTCGCCGGGGCCCAGATGTAGTGCATGTCCAGCCGCTCGGCGATCAGCCGTACCCCGTCGTGGCCGCCGTTGAGCAGCCAGCCCCTGTCGGCCTCGCTCAGCACCACCACGTGCGGCCGCAGCCCCCTGATCGCGTCGGCCTGCTGCTCCAGGGAGAGCCTGCCGGACTCGCCGTAGCCCATCCTGATGTTGTACGCCGCGATCCGCAGCCCGTCGCCCGGCGCCTCCCAGCGGGGCGGGGTGCCCTGCCACAGGGGAACGGCCGCCACCAGCGCGACCGCGGCCACGGCGACCGCCGCGAACCGCCGGCCGTAGGAACGGCGCGGCAGGCCCGCGCTGCCCGCCACGCCCAGGAGCGCGACGACGAGCGCCGCGCAGACCGGCACCCACCCGTTGGGCAGGTAGAGGTCGTAGGCGGCGTAGTAGCCGAAGACGAACACGACGAACAGCAGCATCCCCCCGGCCGCCGCCAGCCCCCGCCGGGCCGGCCGGTCCCGGCCGAAGGTCGCCGCGGCGTGCGCCAGGCAGGCTCCCAGCGCGACCTGGCCGACGATCTGCGCGACGATCGTCCAGCCGGGCGCCACGCCGTGGACGCCGTCCACGGTGGCCCTGCCCAGCGTGAACGCCACCGCCGAGGCCACCAGGGCGACCGCGGGCAGGAGCGGGCGGCGCAGCACCGGCAGCGCGGCGGGCGCCGCCGACACCACCGCGAACGCCGCCACGATCACGGCGGCGGCCTGCTGGGCGGAGTCGGTCGCCGCCTGGGCGTGCGCGGTGTTGCCGGTGTAGAGACCCCAGAGCAGCAGGGCGGGGCCGACCGCCAGCCAGGCGCGGGGAGCCCCGGAGTACTCCTCGTCGGGGGGTTCGGCCCGGACCGTGAACGCGCAGAAGAGCAGGAGCTCCACCAGCAGCAGCATCCACGGGACCGCTCCAGGCCGCCACATCAGGTCGATGCCGTCCAGCGCCGCGTGGATCACCGTGGAGGCGGCCAGGCCGACGATCAACCCGCCCATCACGGGCCGGGCGTCGATGCCGCTCATCGCGATCGCCACCAGCCAGACCAGCCCGGCCAGCAGGCCCAGGCTGGCCACGTACAGCTGAACGTCCCCGCCGCCGGTCAGCTGGAGCGCGAGCCTGAACAGGAGCAGCAGGCCCGCGGCGCCGAGGGCGATCAGCGGCGGCCGGACGGACCTGGCCAGCGGGACGGCGAGGAAGGCCAGCACGAACCAGGAGACGGCGTACAGGCCCATCATCTCCGCGGGGGTGCTTCCCGCCCGGCCGAAGAGTGTGATCAGCGACGGCAGGAAGACCCGGAGCACGTCGACGAGCACGACCACGCCGAGGGTCACATCCAGGCGGATCCGCATGCTACCTCCAAAGAACGCGAGCTATCCTCGCCTTCTTCGCGATCCATGACAAGGGTGAGACCCGCCCGGACCGGCACCGGGCCAGGAAAGGCCCCACCGCGGTGTCTCAGCGGCCCGGGGGTTCCTCCGCCGCGTCTCCGGGAGAAGACGCGCCTCCGGGGGACGGAGGCTCGCCGGAAGGATCGGCGGGCTCGCGGGGGAAGGGGGCGGGAGATCCGTCCCCCCGGCCCTGAGACCGGTCGGAAGGGGTGGGGAACCCGCTCGCGAAGGGCGCGGGACCGCCGGGGGGAGTGGCGGGATGGCCGTCGAGGTGGCGGAACGCCTCGTGCGCCGAGCGGACGCTGTCGCGCAGCGCCTGCTCGAGATGACCGGCGTCCTCGGCCAGCCTCCCTATCTCCGGTACGGCGAAGGTGTCCGCCCCGGACTCCGCCAGCAGTTCCTCGTAGCGGGGAAGCCGCGCGCGAAGCGCCTCGATCTGCTCGTGGGCGCGCAGTGCCCGCTCGGCGTCGGCCACGTGGCCCGCGTAGCGTTCCAGGGCCTCCACCCGGGCGAGGACGGCGGCCTCGCTGGCGGCCAGCGCCCGCTCCAGCGGCGCCATGGCCGCGGCCACCTCGGGCGTGCTGCCGCCGTACACGAACTCGTGGTGCTCGTTGCGCAGCGCGGAGAGCTTGGTCAGCAGCCGGGCGATCTCCCACTCCTGGGCGGGGAGCATCACCGAGTTGCGCACGCTGTCGAGCATGCCCATCGCGTTGACCCGCGAGCGCAGGATGTAGTCGATCGCCTGCTGGGTCCGGTCGAGCAGCTGCCCGGCGTTGTAGTCGAAGTCCTCGGCGGGCAGCAGGTAGCGGCCCTCGTACCAGCGGGCCTCGCGGTAGAGCTCGTGCTCGATCGTCTCCGGCTCCGCCGGCTCGCGGGCGGCCAGCAGGCCGACGAAGACCACGAAGACCAGCAGCGCGAGCATGAAGAACAGCAGCTGCCCGACATCGGCGAGGAACATCAGGCACACCAGGAAGATCGCCGCCACCCCGCCGCCGACGTTCAGGAACCGTCCCGGCAGGCGCGAGTTGGGCGGCGGAGGCTCGGGGCTCCAACCGGCGCGGATGCGCGACAGCATCGACGCGTGCCGGCGGAACAGGTCGGCGGTCTTGGGAGGGACTTCAGGATCGACCACCACTCGCCGCACAGGCTCGGCCCTCCGTTCGATCACATTCACGTCAGCCGTCGAGATGGCGGAACGCCTCGTGCGCCGAGCGTACGCTCTCGCGGAGCGCTCGCCGAAGCATGTCGGCGTCGTCGCTGAGATGCCCGATCTCCGGTACGGAGAATCTGGCCGCGCCCGTCTCGGCGACGAGCTGCTCGTACTCGGGCAGGTGCGCTCGCAGGACCTCGATCTGTCCCTGGGCGCGCAGTGCCCGCTCGGCGTCGGCCACGTGGCCCGCGTAGCGTTCCAGGGCCTCCACCCGGGCGAGGACGGCGGCCTCGCTGGCGGCCAGCGCGCGCTCCAGCGGCGCCATGGCCGCGACCACCTCGGGGCTCCTGCCTCCCCTGGCGAGGTTGTGGTGCTTGGCCCGCAGCGCGGAGAGCTTGGTCAGCAGCCGGGCGATCTCCCACTCCTCGGCGGGGAGCATCACCGAGTTGCGCACGCTGTCGAGCATGCCCATCGCGTTGACCCGCGAGTGCACGACGAAGTCGATCGCCCGCTGGACCCGGCCGAGCAGGTGCCTGGCGTTGTGGTCGAAGTCCTCCAGGATCAGGAAGCGCCCCTGCCAGTGCCGCGCGTGCGCGTACAGGATCCGTTCGACGGAGTCGGCGGGCGAGGGCTTCCTCAAGAGGTAGATCACCCCGAGGATGAAGAGGTACAGGCCGATCAGCGGGGTGAGCAGCAGGACGGCCGCCGAGAGCGGGGCGCCGAGGGCGAAGAGGCCGCCCGCCGCGAGAGCCACCGTCCCGCTGAAGATCCCTACGAGCATTCCGGGGATCCTGGGGTCGTCCTGGTCCCTGGGCGGGCGTCCGGTGCGGAGGCGGTAGAGCAGCGGACCGTTCCGGCGGAAGAGCTCGGCGACATCCCTGGGCACCTCAGGATCGACCACCACGCGCTGCACAGGCTCGCCCCCTTTGCCGTGTTTCACGAGCATAGCGATTAACCATGTTTCAGGTCATGCGTCCTTACATGGTGCCTCTCCATCGTCGAGTATCGCGTGCCGAAAAGATGATCCTGATGATTGCCCGGAGATCGTCCCAGGTGGGAGGGGGGCGGGCTCCGGAGACCGGCCGCTAGGAACGGGTGACGGAGTCGGTCAGGGGGTCCGTCCGCCGCCGGTGGCGCGCCGTGGCGAGTGACCGGTGGTCGGGGGTGGCCCGCCGGGCGCTGGCCAGCGCGGCCAGGGCGGTGGTGATCGGGACGGCCGCGATGAGCCCCAGCGTGCCCACGACGCTGCGGACGATCTCGGTGGCGATGACCGGATTGGTCACCACCTCGCCGATGGGCTGGTCGCCGACGCTGACCAGCAGGAGCAGCGGCAGGGACGCGCCCGCGTAGGCGAGGATGATCGTGTTGATCACCGAGGCGATGTGGGCGCGGCCGACCCGGGCGGCGGCCCGGTACAGCTGGGCGAAGGTGTAGCCGGGGTTGGCGTGCGCGAGTTCGGTGACGGTGACGGCCTGGGTGACGGTGACGTCGTCCAGCACGCCGAGCGAGCCGATGATGATGCTGGCCAGCAGCAGGCCCTCGGTGTTGATCCGGTAGCTGACGTCCAGGTAGAACGAGCTCTCGTCGGTGATCCCGTTGAGCTGGGCGATGCCGATGGCCGCGTACGAGAGCACGCCGGTCAGGCTGAGGCTGATCAGGGTGCCGACCACGGCCATCGAGGTGGGGATGGTGAAGCCGTGGGTGAGGTAGAGCACCGCGAGCATGATCGCCGCGGCGCCGACGATGGCGACCAGCAGCGGCTGCTGACCGGTCAGGATCGCCGGGATGACGAACAGGAGAAGCAGCACGAACGTGATGGCCAGCCCGACCAGCGCCATCACCCCGCGCCAGCGGCCGAAGGCGATCACCGCCGCCGCGAACGCGACACCGGCCAGCCACAGCGGGGAGGACCGGTCGTGGTCGGAGATCTGGTACGGCGACACCTCCAGCTCACCGCCGGGGGTGTGGATCAGGATCACGTCGTCGCCCGCGGCGAACTTCTGCGAGCCGGGCCCGCTGGGCAGGCCACTGGTGATGAAATGGCCGGTCCGTGGCCCGCTGGTCAGCTCGACCTTGGCGTCGCCACAGGTGGCGGGGTCGGCCGGCGGCTGCCGGCCGGGGGGTTGCCCGTCCGCGGGCGGCTCCTGCGGGCACGGGGTGAGGGTGACGGCGGTGATCGTCCCGGTCACCCGCTGCAGGCCGGCCGGCGGCTGGCCGGTGGAGGTGAGTTCAGGGGGCCACAACCAGATCAGGGCGGTCAGCGTGGCCAGCGACAGGGGAACGATGACGGCCAGTGTCGCCCACACCGTGCCACGGGAACTGGGGGCGGCCGGGCCGTGTGAGTGGTTGGCACCCATGGTCGAAAGAGCTCTCCTCGGACGGTAAAGGAGAAAGTACCGCACCGCGAAGGTGACCGTGTGGCCGTACGCCGGCCACCCCGCCACCACTGGGTAGGGGGGGGCCGGCGTGCGGGCCGGGTGAGGGTCTTTTCCAGGGACGGGTCAGCGGTAGCCGGCGGTGATCACGTTGGCCTGGACGGCGTTCTCGGTGGCGTCGGTGGGGTAGCCGGCGACCATGGCTCCTTCGTAGAAGGTGCCCGCGCTGAGGTTGGCGCCGCCGTCGGGCTTGCAGCAGTCGCCGCCGCTGCCCAAGATGATCGCCCCCTGCTTCTTCATCGGGCTGTAGCCGTTGGGGAGCTGGCCGTCGTACAGGGTGTACAGGCTTCCGGACTGGGCGTTGCTGCCCTTGATCGCGAACCGGGTCGTGCCGTTGTTCTTCAGCGTGGCGGTGACGAACTTGTGGGGGAAGGCCCGCTGGTTGGGGTTCCACGCCTGGCTGCCGCCGGGGAACAGACCCCATTCCAGGTCGGCCTGGACCCAGGGGCCGGTCCCGGAGCAGCCGCCGAACCAGCACTGGGTGCTGAAGTTGATGGCGTCCATGGCGCCGGCGGCGTCGGCCTTCCTGGTGGTCTCGCTGTTGCCGTAGTCGAAGCAGCAGCCGCTGTTGACGTGGGTGCCGCTGGTCACCATGTACATGCCCTCGGGCGCGCTGCCCGTGGGGACGCCGGTCAGGTGGCCGTCCCGCCAGTAGCTGTTGCCGGGGTTGATGTAGAGGGAGTAGGCCTTGTTGCCGCCGACGGTGAGCGACTCGGTGGTCGCGATCGCGGGCCTGCTCTGGGGGGAGCCGGGGACCACGGTGGATCCCTGGTACCACAGGTCGTTGCCCCGCCCGGACTGGTCGTACAGGACCGTGATGACGCAGGTGGTGCCGGTGCAGAACGAGTCCTGCGCCGCGGCGTTGGCGACGCCGCCCGCGGTCAGGACGGCGATGTTCCGGGTCGTGCTGTCGGAGGAGCGCCTGACCTGGTAAAGGTTGCCGGCGTAGGCGCCGTAGAGCGCCCGTGTCGTGCTGTGCGCGGCCACGCACGGCGTGCCGCCCGAGGCGTAGATGTCACACGGGCGCGCGCCGGGCGGGGGCGGCGTCGGGGTGATCGTCGGCGTCGGGCTGGGCTGGGTCCCGGTGCTCCATTTCTGGTTGGTGCCGCCGTGGCAGCTCCAGATGTGCACCTTGGTGCCGTTGGCGGTGCCGTAGCCGGACACGTCCAGGCACTTGCCGCTGCCGACCGCGGTGATGCTGTTGTCGGCGTTCAGGCGCCACTTCTGGTTGTTCTGCCCGTTGCAGTCCCAGATGATCACCGCGGTGCCGTCGGCGGTGCCCGCGCCGTAGACGTCCAGGCACTTGCCGCCGTACACCCGCAGCTCACCGGCGTCGGTCGTGGTCCACTGCTGGTTGGGCTGCCCGTTGCAGTCCCAGATGTTCACCGCGGCGCCGTTGGCCTGCGAGGCGCCGTTGACGTCCAGGCACCGGCCCGACGCCGTGCCTATCAGTGGCGTGGTCGCCGCCGAGGCCGGCGCCCACCAGGTCAGGCCGGTGGCCAGGAGGGCCGTCAGCACCGCTACGACAGAGGCGATGACGGCCGTTCGAGAGCGCCGTCCACGCGTCATGCGGCCAGGTAAGGGAATGGGGGAAACCTGCATTGTCGTGCTCCTTGGAAGTAGGGGCCTGGCGGAGACAGACGCGCTCGGAAGACCACGGGGCCCGTCGGGAAGCCGGTCGCCACTACGAATGCGAATCGATTCGATAGGGTTCTGAATCCACCGGGTGAGGAGGAGGCGGCGGTGTACAGCGAAGCACATACGACGGTCGGACCGCTTGTCAAGACTCAGTTCTGCCCGGCTGCCTGCCGGATTCCCTTCCGGGGGCTCTCGTCGGCGATGCTCGCGTTTTCGCCGGGAGCCGGGCCCGGAAGAAACGTTCGTCCGTCTCGCTCGCCTGCTCACAACCCGTCCGAACGCCTTGGGAGCGAACCGGTTCGGATTCCGTTGCGGCCGATGACCGGCCGGGGCCGGAGGAGAGGCGCTGCCGGATCTCGCCGCGGTGGTCGTCGAGGTCGCCTTCACAGCGGATCGGGCTATGCCTGATCAGTACGACACATATGAACGTTTCATGCGGGAGGTTTCGGTGCGGACGGCAGCGTTACGGACATCATCGCAGGTGAAAGCGAAAAGCGGCTCACCGCGGCCGGAATCTCGATGTGCTCATTGTGAAATAAGCAGGCTTAAGGCCTTGACGAGCACGAGCGGCCGGAACGTAATTTGGTAGCGAGGTCCCGGGAGTGCTCCTTCCGGTGCCTCCGCGGCTGGATCACATGAGCGGGAGGTGGAGGCGCTTCGCGTTCGTGGCCGGATCCGCGCAGCCGGCCGCCGTCGTGCATCTCCCCGTTCGACGACGGTCTCCACCTCGGGAGGGCGGCACCCACCTGAGGAGGGCGTGGCCTGATCCACCCCCCACCCCCCGAAGGAACCACCGTGCAACCACCTTCGCCCGCCACGTCACCGGCCGTGACGCCGAACCGATCGATCCTCCACGCGGCCCGCGACGGCACGTCGCGGCCGTGCCCGCGGCTCAGGCGCCGCCGGTTCGGGGGCGCGCCGGCCCGGTCGTCTCCCGCAGCGAGATCGGCGGCGCGACGAGCAGGTGGCGATGCGGGAGGCCGGGATCGGCGATGCGCTGGATCAGCAGGTCGACGGCGTGCGCCCCGAGCTCGTCGGCCAGGATGTCGGCGGCGGTGAGCGGCGGGTGCAGGTTCTCCGCCCAGTGCCGGGCCGCGACCCCGGTGATCGAGAAGTCGCCGGGTACGGTCAGGCGCGCGCGGGTCAGCGCGCGGTACATCCCGGGGATGGCGGCCTCGTTGACGGTGGCGATGGCGGTCAGCTCGGGGTGCGCGGCCAGGAGCCGCTCGACGCATGATCTCCCCGCCTGGGCGTCGTCGGCGCAGCAGACCTGCACGCCCTCCAGGCCGCGCTCGGCGATGGCGCGGGTGAAGCCGAGCTGTGCCCGGTGGCCGGGGCCGTACCCGGCGGCGACGAGCTCGGCCGAGCGGTTGACCAGAGCGATGTGACGATGACCCAGGTCGGCGAGATGGCGGACACAGCGGCCTATCAGCGTCTCGTAGTCGATGTCCACCCAGGTCATCTCGTCGGGCCGGCTGGTGTGGCCGATGCCGACGAACGGCAGTCCGGTCTGCCGCAGGCGGGTGACCCGGTCGTCCTCCAGCCGGATCTCCATGAGGATGACCCCGTCGACCCGGCTGCCGGTGACGACGCGCTCGAACGAGCGGTCGTGCTCGCCGCCGGACGGTGAGAGCAGGATGTCGAGGTCGGCGCGTGCGGCCGCGTCGACCACGCTGGCCACGAAGCCCAGCTGGACGTCGGTGAGACGCCGGCTGGCCGGGGGGATGACCAGGCCGATCGTGCGTGTCCTGCCCTCCTTGAGTGCCCTGGCCGCGGCGTTGGGGCGGTAGCCGAGCTCGTCGATGACCGCCTGGATGCGCTGCCGGGTCCCTTCCGCCACCGGCCGCTTGCCGCTCAGCGCGTACGACACCGTGCTGCGTGACACGCCGGACCGCTTGGCGATCTCCCCGATGTTCACCGGCACTCCTCAGATGGATCGACCACGACGCTTCCACATATTAGATCGAACCGGTTCACCGTGAGGAGCCGTGAGGATGACCGGCGAGGGTTCGGTGAACACCTGCTCGCCATGCGACTTCACCGGCCCAGGTGACGCGGGCCGCAGGGTCGGTCATCCTCGGCCGAATCGATTCGAGGAATCGATTCGGCCGAGGGACGGAGAGATCAGCCCCTCGGACGTCCCGGAGGAGGTGTCGCGGTCGTTGCCGGCCGGCGGGCCCCGTGAGGTGATCAACGCCACCGGGGTGCTCCTGCACACCAACCTCGGCCGGGCTCCGCTCTCGGCGGCCGCCCTGGAGGCCGTCCGTACCGCGGGTGGGAACTGGTCGAGATCCGCGACGATTTCCGGCTGCCCGAGCTGCCGGCGTCCACCGGCGCCCGGCTGCGCGAGGTCGGCACCACCGACTGCACATCCGTGGCCGACTAGGTACGGCCGGGCCGGTGATCGCCGCCTGGGTCGTGGGTGATCCCGGCAGCCACGTCTGGGGGGCCGCGGCGGTGTGGCACACCGCCTTGGCCGGGTATCTCGCGGTCCTGTTGCGGGCGCGGGGCCGGGTGCCGTGCGGCTGCCTGGACGGGGTGAGCCCCGTGTCCCCGTTGAAGATCGTCATCGGTGGTCTGTGGGCCGCCGCGAGTGCCATGATGGCGGCGGGCACGGTCTCCCTTCCGGAAGACGTGGTCGTCCGCCTCACGCACCTGGCCGTCGCCGGGTTCGTGACCCTGCTGGCGGTCGTCGCGGCGTCGGTATCGTCCGTGTCCCCTCGAAGGAGGATCAGATGACCCGGTGGACGCTGATCGTCGCCGTCGCCGTGACCGGGTTGTCCGCCTGCGCCGCGGAAGGGGAGCCCGTCATCGCCAAGCCGACGGCGCAGGTGCTGCTCGACGCCTCGCAACTGCCCGGTGGCCCGTGGACGGCCGAGAGGACCGGCGAGGTGCGCTGGGCCGACCTCGACAGGGCGCTGGTGCCGTGCGGGAAGCGGGTCATCGTCCCGGGGGAGGCCCGGGTACGGTTCCGGGTGTTCGCCTCGGCGGACGGGGTGTCGGTCTCGGAGCTCGTCGTCTCCGGGATCGAGACCGTCCAGGCCTTCAAGCGCTTCTACGCCGAATGCGGCTCCGTGGGAAAGGTCGAGGGGCGTCCCGGCCCGACCAACGTGGTGCGGCGTGGCGACACGACGGAGATCGCCAACTTCACGGACGACCACCTGGTCGTCGTCAACGGTCCCAGCGCCATGGACGACCTCGGGGCGATCGCCGACGCCGCGCGCGACCAGGCCGCGAAAGCGGGATGATGGGAGCTTCGAAGCCCCATCTGAACTGCGAAGATATGGTGGACGATACAGGGATTGAACCTGTGACCTCTTCCGTGTCAGGGAAGCGCTCTCCCGCTGAGCTAATCGTCCTCGGGCGAACCAGAGCGGAAGACGGGATTCGAACCCGCGACCCTCACCTTGGCAAGGTGATGCTCTACCACTGAGCCACTTCCGCGTATCCGCTTCGGGTTTCCCCTCCGCGCTCGCACTACTTTACCGGATCCCTGGGGGTCCGATGGTCGTGCGTTGAGGTGGAGACGGGATTTGAACCCGTGTAGACGGCTTTGCAGGCCGTTGCCTCGCCTCTCGGCCACTCCACCGGCCGGGCCCCTGAGGACCCGCCGGAGCGGAAGACGGGATTCGAACCCGCGACCCTCACCTTGGCAAGGTGATGCTCTACCACTGAGCCACTTCCGCGTGACCCCCGGAAACGTTCCGGGGCACGTGAAAACTCTAGCGCCTCCGCAGGGCGGATGTGCGCAACCAGGCGGGCTGCCGAGATCCTCACCTGGTGACCGGCTGGACGTCGGAGGCCCGGACGAACATGATCCGATGCCCGAACTGGATCTGCCGGTAGCGGATCCTGCCTGTGACGACATGGTGCTCTGACGGGTCGAAGGCGGCCGCCCTGAGGTAGGAGGCCCGCGCCGTCGCGTCGGAGCTGTACGCCTGCCCGGCGGGAATCGAGTACTGCAGCGGGGTCAGGGTCTGTACGGGAACGCCCCCCGGGTAGGCGGGCGCCTTCGGGTAGGCCCTGCCGTACACCCTGACCGGGGAGCGGCCCGGCCGGGGCGTCACCAGGGGGCCGGACGCGCGTACGGAGGTGGGAGCTCCGGCCGGATCGTGGAACCAGGCCTTCTGGCCGAGGTACCAGATCGCGGTCCAGTCGCCCCTGCGCTCGGCGAGCGCGTACCGCTGGCCGGTGGAGGCGCGGGCGGCGTGGTCGTAGACGCTGTACGTGGAGCCGCCGGTGGGGTGCTTGCCGATGTCCCTGACCAGTGGCGCGGTGGCGGAGGGGCGCGTGCGCAGCCAGACCGAGGCGGCGCCCAGGCCGCGGCACCCCCCGGCACAGCCGGTGAATCCCGGGCTGTTGGTGTCGTAGTCGGGCCTGATCAGCACCGAGCGCGCGTCGTCGCCGCCCGAGGCGCGCAGCGGCCTGCCGAGCAGCTCGAAGTAGTGGGCCCAGTCCCAGTAGGGGCCGGGGTCGTCGTGCATGCCGCCCACGGTCTCCGGGGTGGTGCCCGGCACGTTGTCGTGCCCCAGGATGTGCGCCCGGTCGAGGGGGACGTCGTACTTGGCGGCGAGGTGGCGGACCAGCCTGGCCGACGCCCGGTACATCGCCTCGGTGAACCAGGCGCCGCCCCTGGCCAGGTAGCCCTCGTGCTCCAGGCCGATGGAGCGGGAGTTGACGTACCAGTTTCCCGCGTGCCAGCCGATGTCCCTGGCCCGCAGGTGCTGGGCGATGTGGCCGTCGGCGGAGCGGATGGTGAAGTGCCAGCTCAGGTAGGCGGGATTCTTGACCAGGCGGGTCATCGCGTCGTAGCTCGTCTCCCCGTCGTGGATCACGATGTAGTCGATCCTCCGGGGGCCGGCGGAGCGGTCGTGGTTGCCGTACCCGCCGCCGGGGAGCCGCTTGTAGGCGGCCGGGAGCCACTCGCAGGAGACGCTCTTCGGGCAGTCGGGTCCCGGCACGGGAGCGGGGGCGGGCCGCTGGGCGAGCATCATGGCGATCTTCGTGGCGGGAGTGGGGGTGGGCGCCGGGGTGGGGGTGGGGGCCGGGGTGGGGGTGGGGGCGGACCCTGCGGCGGGCACTGCGGCGGGCACTGTGGCGGGCACCGCGGGCACCGCGGTGGGCTTGGTGGCGGGTTTCGCGGCGGGCCTCGTGGCGCGTACGGCGCGCACGGTGGCGGGTGCCGGGGTGGGCGCGGGGGCGCGGCGCCGCGCAGCGGGGGCGGGGGGTGCGGGGGGTGCGGACAGGCCCGGCGTGGCGGGGAGGGTCACCCGCTCGCCGTCGCCGGTCACTCGCGCGGCACCGGCCCGGATCGTCGCGTAGACCTCGTCGGCGAAGGACGGCGCCGCCTCCTCGGCCGCCGCGCCCCTCTGCGGGGCGCCGGGATAGCGGGCCACGGCGTCGTACCAGCTCGCCGGATCGTCGCCGGAGCCCTCGCCGCCGGTGCGGCGCCGGTAGTCGGCGAGCAGCGCGGCACCGCCCATGATGTTGGCGGAGGCGTCCTCGCGCAGCCGGTCGGGGGACAGGCCGGTCAGCTCCGAGGCCCGCCGCAGGGTGTCCTCCGGCGGGTCCGCCGCCATGGGGGGAAGGGCGATCACGCGCGGCCGGGTCTCGTCGCCGCGCGGGTCCTCCCCGGCGCCGTGGGGGTGCCCGGGTTCGGCCCGGCCGTCGATCAGGTGCATCGGGCCGTACCCGGCGGAGACGCTGGGCAGCCCGTCGTGGCCCTCCCAGCGGGACTCCAGGTAGGAGACCGCGAGCAGCACGCTCTCCGGCACCCCGTATCTACGTGCCGCCTCGGCGAAGGCGGCCTGCCTACCGGACCGTGCCACCGCTCCCGTCGCCGTGGCGGGCGGTGTCGTGGTCCCGGCGGGGGCCGGGTGGGTCTGGAGCCGGGTGGGCCGGTTGCCGGGGCGTGCCGCCTCCGCCGGGACGACCGAGGCCAGGGCGACCGAGGCCAGGACGGTGAGAGCGGCGACGACGGTGGTCCCCGGCAGGCGGCGCATAGCGGTTCCTCCCCCTCTGGTAACTACCTAGAGTTATCAGAGATTACCGACTGTCGCGCATTGCGGCGGGGTTGAGATGCTGAAGAGATTCTCTGCCCGAAATCGGGCAGGAAACTTGGTGTGTTCTCTCCCGGATGCGTATGGTCCTGCTCTGTGTCCACGGCACGGAATCCGCACGAGGATCTGATCACCCACCTGACCCGGACGAGCGCGCTCGGTCCGGGCGAGGCGGCGCGGGTCGTCGCGGACGTGCTGGCCTACTTCTCCGAGCCCGTCGACGAGTTCGTCCGGCGGCGCCACGCGGAGCTCAGGGCCAGGGGGCTGGTCAACGACAAGATCTTCCCCAAGGTCGCCGCCGAGCTGGCGGTACGCCGTGTCGCGGCACCCGAACTCTCCCTGCGACAGCTTCGCCGCATCGTCTACGGGTAGCGGACGGCGGCACCCCGATCGTTCATGGACAAGGAGCGGATACATGTGCGGAATCGTGGCCTACGTAGGGCCCAAGGACGCGGCACCCATCCTGCTGGAGGGCCTGCAGCGTCTTGAGTACCGGGGCTACGACTCGGCCGGGGTGGTGATATCCAACAAGGGCCTCAAGATGCGCAAGGTCAAGGGCCGGGTGGCCGACCTGGCCGCGGTCGTGCCCGCGCGGTTCAAGGGCGGCCTGGGCATCGGCCACACCCGCTGGGCCACCCACGGCGCGCCCAGCGACGTCAACGCCCACCCGCACCTGTCCACCGACGAGCGCATCGGCGTCGTGCACAACGGCATCATCGAGAACGCCGACGAGCTGCGCGCCAAGCTGGAGGCCGACGGGGCGATCTTCCTGTCGGAGACCGACACCGAGGTGCTGTCGCACCTGATCGCCCGCACGGTCAAGGAGGCCGACTCGCTGGAGGAGGCCGTGCGGACCGCGCTCAAGCGGGTCGTCGGCACGTACGGGATCGCGGTGATCGACTCCGAGCGTCCCGGCGAGGTGGTCGTGGCGCGCAACGGCAGCCCCATCGTGCTGGGCATCGGGGAGAAGGAGATGTTCGCCGCGTCCGACGTCGCCGCGCTGGTCCGCTACACCCGCCAGGTGGTGCACCTGGAGGACGGCGAGATCGCCGTGCTGAGGGCCGACGGGTTCAACACCTTCGCCAGTGACGCGCGGGAGACGGCCAAGGAGACGCTGACCGTCGACTGGGAGGCCGGGCACTACGACACCGGCGGCTACGAGCACTACCTGCTCAAGGAGATCTCCGAGCAGCCCGACACGGTGGCCAGGACGCTGCGCGGGCGGCTGGACGACCGCTTCCACATCGCCCACCTGGGCGGTCTCAACATGGACGCGCGGGAGACCCGCTCGTTCCGCCGGGTGAAGATCATCGGCTGCGGGTCCGCGTACTACTCGGGCCAGATCGGCGCGCAGCTCATCGAGGAGCTGGCGCGCATCCCGGCCGACGCGGAGCCGGCCAGCGAGTTCCGCTACCGCAGCCCGGTGGTGGAGGCCGACACCCTCTACGTGGCGATCAGCCAGTCGGGGGAGACCTACGACACCCTCGCCGCCGTGCAGGAGCTCAAGCGCAAGGGCGGCAGGGTGCTCGGCATCGTCAACACCGTGGGCAGCGCGATCGCCCGCGAGTGCGACGGCGGCGTCTACCTGCACGCGGGTCCGGAGGTCTCGGTGGCGAGCACCAAGGCGTTCACCTCGACCGCCGTGGCCTTCGCGCTGCTCGCGCTGCACCTGGGCCGGGTGCGTGACCTGTCTCCCGCCGACGGCCGCAGGGTCTGCGACGGCCTGCGGAGGCTGCCGGACCAGATCAAGGAGATCCTGGCGCTGGAGCCGCAGATCAAGGAGCTGGCGGGCAAGTACGCCGAGTCGCCGAGCATGATGTTCGTGGGCCGGGTCAGGGGTTACCCGGTGGCCCGCGAGGGCGCGCAGAAGCTCAAGGAGATCTCGTACGTGCACGCCGAGGCGTACCCGGCGAGCGAGCTCAAGCACGGGCCGCTGGCGCTGATCGGCCCGGACATGCCGACGGTGGCGATCGTCCCCGACGACGAGCTGCTGGACAAGAACCTCACCACGCTGGGCGAGATCCGCGCCCGGGGCGGCCGGGTGCTCATGGTGGGCCACCGCACGGCCGACCCCAAGCTGGCCGACGACTGCGTCGTGGTGCCCAAGAACGAGACCGAGCTGGACCCGATCCTGCTGTCGATCCCGCTCCAGCTCTTCGCCTACCACGCCGCCGTGGCGCTGGGCAGGGACGTCGACAAGCCCAGGAACCTGGCCAAGAGCGTCACGGTGGAGTGAGACCCCGGCCCCTTCGGTCCCCGCTCTCTCTGGCCCTCTGCCTTCGCGTCCCCGTCCCCGGCCTGCCGGGGACGGGGACGCGCTTTGCCGAACCCCCGCGAGACGGTCGTCTCCGATATCCGGATTTATGGTGTCTTTTCCGGTGATCCGTGCCCGAAGGTGGATCACCGGAAGTTCCGGCATACCCCACTTCATCACAGAAAGTGAGTGGAAAGTAACCTATGGTATAGGGGGTTCTTGGGGGAAGGGGCGCTTATGCGCCGTAGGGGGTTTTTCGCACTGGCGGCGGGGGCCGTGGTCGCCGCGGGGTGCGGCGTGGACGGCGGCGCCGATCCGGAGGTGAAGCGCCTGTTCCTTCTCGAGCCGACCGCCGACGGCCACGGCTGGGACAGGATCGCGGGCAGGCTGGCGACCGTCCTGGTCCAGTCGGGACTGGCGCGCACCGCCATGGCCGTCGAGCGGGCGGGGGCACTGGGCTCCGCCCCGCGCGACGCGTTCGGCGCCTTCCGCGGACCCTTCGCGCGCGAGGGCAGGCTGCTCGTCACCGCGATGCCGATGGTGGCCGCCGCGGAGATCGCCAACACCACGGCCGTGGTGAACGCCGCCACCCCCATCGCCCGCCTGGTCGGCGACTGGGCGGTCCTGGTGGTCTCCTCCGGCTCCCGCCTGCGCACCTTCGAGGACTTCGTCGCGCGGCTGCGGCACGATCCGGCGGGGCTGACGGTCGGCGGCCGGTCGGAGGGCGGCTCCGACCACGTGCTCTACGGCATGATCGGCAAGTGTCTGGGGGTGGACACCCGGCTGCTGGAGTACGCCGGATACCTCGCCCCCGAGGACGCCGCCGAGGCGCTCCACGTCGGCCGGGTGGCGGCCCTGCTGGGATCGGCGCGCGCCCTGCGGCCCGAGATCGCCGCGGGCCGCCTGCGGCCCCTGGTGGTCTCCTCCGGCGGCCGGATCGACGGGATCGACGCGCCGACGCTCATGGAGGTCGACGTCCGCCTGGAGTACAGCGACTGGTGCGGCCTGCTGGGCCCCAAGGGCATGAGCGAGGGGGACCGGGACGCCGCGATCGCCTTGTGTGACAGGATCGACGCCGCGCCGCGCTGGCGTGCCCTGTGCGCGTCCCACGGCTGGAGCCGGGTCTACCTCAGCGGTGACGAGTTCCGCCAGTGGCTCTCCACCGAGACGGGCCGTACTCGCGGCGTGCTCCACGAGCTCGGACTGCTGAAGTCCTCCGACACAACCTGTTGGGGTAGTTGCGTCCGACGCCCCTAGATGTAGGATCCTGCTCGTTGCTGGTTCGCCCCGCGAGGGGCGAGGCAAGAGGGAACCCGGTGAGATTCCGGGACTGCCCCGCAGCGGTGAACGGGAACGAAAGCCGTTATCGAGCACTGGGTGAGCCATGCCTGGGAAGCGACGGCCGGTAGGTGTGTGCGATGCGCCCGTGAGTCCGAAGACCTGCCGGTGACGTGAATGTCCAGGGCCTCGTGGGAGGGCCCGCGGAACGAGGCGATCCGGCGTGCCCGGGATCGCTCGCGGACGCGTGCCCATCCGGCGGAGCCGTACGGGGAAGTCCGATCGAGCGAGGGGCACTACGTGACACAGGCATTGGCGGAGACCGCGGCGGGGACCACGGCGGGGACCGCGGCGGACGACCGCAGGCTGGCCATCGACGAGGCGGCCGCCCGGGTGATCACCGACCCCGAGAACTCCAGGGTCGCCGCCGCGATGCTGGCCGAGCTGATCGCCGACGAGGCCGCCGAGCACGGCGTCCGCGACTTCTCCGAGTCCATCGCCGCGACCCACGAGGCGGGGTTGATCCAGGACGGGCTCGCGGAGTTCGTGGCCGCCCACGCCGGGGTCCTGGACGCGCTGGCCGATCCGGAGGCCGACGCCAGGTTCGAGTACTTCGGGCTGCGCACCGTCTACGACCGCTACCTGCTGCGCCACCCGAGGACCCGCAAGGTCCTGGAGCGCCCGCAGCACTTCTTCCTCCGGGTGGCCTGCGGCCTGTCCGAGACCGTCGAGGAGGCCGCCGAGCTGTACGCGCTCATGGCCACCCTGTCCTACCTGCCCAGCTCGCCCACGCTGTTCAACTCCGGCTCCCGCAGGCCCCAGCTCTCCTCGTGCTTCCTGCTCGACTCGCCCCGCGACGAGCTGGAGTCCATCTACGAGCGCTACGGGCAGGTCGCGCGGCTGTCGAAGTACGCGGGGGGCATCGGGATCGCCTGGACCAGGGTCCGCTCGCGGGGCTCGCTGATCCGCGGCACCAACGGCCACTCCAACGGCATCGTGCCCTGGCTGCGCACGCTCGACTCCAGCGTGGCCGCGGTCAACCAGGGCGGACGGCGCAAGGGCGCGGCCTGCGTCTACCTGGAGCCCTGGCACGCCGACGTCGAGGAGTTCCTGGAACTGCGCGACAACACCGGCGAGGAGGCCCGCCGCACGCACAACCTGAACCTGGCCAACTGGATCCCCGACGAGTTCATGCGCCGGGTCGAGGCCGACGGCGTCTGGTCGCTGTTCGACCCCAAGGAGGTCCCGCACCTCACCGACCTGTACGGCGCCGCGTTCGACGACGCCTACCGGGCCGCCGAGGCCGAGGGCCGCTTCACCCGGCAGATCCCCGCCCGCACCCTGTACGGGCGGATGATGCGCACGCTCGCCCAGACCGGCAACGGCTGGATGACCTTCAAGGACGCGGCCAACCGGACCTCCAACCAGACGGCCAGGCCCCAGAACGTCATCCACCTGTCGAACCTCTGCACCGAGATCCTCGAGGTCACCGGCGACGCGGAGACCGCCGTCTGCAACCTCGGCTCGATCAACCTCGCCGCCCACCTGTCGGCGGACGCCGGGGAGGCCGTCGACTGGGCGCGGCTGCGCGCGACCGTCCGTACCGCCGTGCGGTTCCTCGACCGCACCATCGACCTGGGCTTCTACCCGACCCCCGAGGCGGAGGCGGCCAACCGGAAGTGGCGCCCGATCGGGCTCGGCGTGATGGGCCTGGCCGACGTGCTGTTCACGCTGCGGCTGCCGTTCGACTCGCCGCGCGCCCTGGAGCTGTCCACCAGGATCTCCGAGGAGATCGCGCTCGCCGCCTACCGGACCTCCTCCGACCTGGCCGTGGAGCGGGGCCGCCACCCGTCGTACGAGGAGACCAGGGCCGCCGCGGGGGTGCTCCATCCCGACCACTACGGGGCGGCGGGGTCGGCGGAGTGGGCCGAGCTCAGGGAGCGGATCGCCGGGACCGGCCTGCGCAACTCGCTGATGATCGCGATCGCGCCGACGGCCACGATCGCCTCCATCGCGGGCTGCTACGAGTGCATCGAGCCGCAGGTCTCCAACGTCTTCAAGCGCGAGACCCTCTCGGGGGAGTTCCTCCAGGTCAACCGCTATCTCGTCCGCGATCTCCAGGCCCGCGGCCTGTGGACCCCGCTGATCCGCGACGCGATCAAGCGCGCCGACGGCTCCGTCCAGGACATCCCGGAGATCCCCGCCGACCTGAAGGCGCTCTACCGGACCGCCTGGGAGCTGCCGCAGAAGGCGCTGATCGACCTGGCCGCCGCGCGCACCCCGTACATCGACCAGTCGCAGTCGCTGAACCTCTTCATGGCCACGCCGACCATCGGCAAGCTCTCCTCGATGTACGCCTACGCGTGGAAGTCGGGCCTCAAGACCACCTACTACCTGCGCTCGCGCCCGGCCACCCGGATCGCGCAGGCCACCGTGGCGGCGCCGGTCGCGCGGGCCGTCCCCGACCCCGAGGCGATCGCCTGCTCCCTGGAGAACCCCGAGTACTGCGACGCCTGCCAGTAGCCGCCCCGGTTCCTCGAAAAGGGTCTCCCGAAAGCTCCCAGAAAGGCATTCACCCGATGTTGCTCGACCCCGGCATGGATCTCACCCTGCGGCCGATGCGCTACCCCGAGTTCTACGAGCGCTACCGGGCCGCGATCCGCAACACCTGGACCGTCGAGGAGGTGGACCTCACCTCCGACCTGGCCGACCTGGCGAGGATGACGCCCGAGGAGCGCCACCTGATCAACCGCCTCGTGGCGTTCTTCGCCACCGGTGACTCGATCGTGGCCAACAACCTCGTCCTCAACCTCTACCAGCACCTCAACGCCCCCGAGGCGCGCCTGTATCTCAGCAGGCAGCTGTTCGAGGAGGCGGTGCACGTCCAGTTCTACTTGACCCTGCTGGACACCTACCTGCCCGATCCGGACGAGCGGGTCAAGGCCTTCGCCGCTGTCGAGCACATCCCCTCGATCCGGGACAAGGCGGAGTTCTGCTTCCGCTGGATCGACTCGCTCGGCGGGCTGACCCGGCTGGAGACGCGGGAGGACCGGCGGGCGTTCCTGCTCAACCTGATCTGCTTCGCGGCGTGCATCGAGGGGCTGTTCTTCTACGGGGCCTTCGCCTACGTCTACTGGTTCCGCTCCAGGGGCCTGCTCAGCGGCCTGGCCACCGGGACGAACTGGGTGTTCCGCGACGAGTCCATGCACATGGAGTTCGCGTTCGGCGTCGTGGAGACCGTACGGGCCGAGGAACCGGACCTGTTCGACGACAAGCTCGCCGAGCAGGTCACCCGGATGATCGAGGAGGCGGTGGCCGCCGAGCTGGCCTTCGCGGCCGACCTGTGCGGCGACGGCCTGCTCGGGATGAGCGTGGACCAGATGCGCCGGTACCTGGAGTACGTGGCCGACCAGCGTCTGGTCAGGCTGAGGATGCCCGCCAGGTACGGCACGGCCAACCCGTTCGCGTTCATGGAGTTGCAGGACGTGCAGGAGCTGGCCAACTTCTTCGAACGGCGGGTTTCGGCCTACCAGATAGCCGTCGAAGGGAATGTCACATTCGACGAATCCTTCTGATTAGCTGGTGATCCAGGGAAGAGCACGACGAGGATGAAAGACGTCGAGGAGGACGCCTCAAGTGTCCGGCTGGATCATGATGATTGTCTCCGTGGCGGCCGCCGTCGTGGCGGTGGAGGTGGTGCGGCGGGTGCTGCGCTCGCGGCTGATCGGTGAGAAATGGACTCTCGCCGGTCCGCTCGTGCGCCGCTGCACCTGGCCGGGGTTCGCCACGGCCGCCGTGGCGACGGCCCGCACCATCTACGAACCGGATATGGCGACGGCCTCGGTCGGCCAGGTGATCGATCGCGGTCTCAGCCTGGCGATGATCGGGTGCGCCACCTGGCTGGTCATCCAGGCCGCCTACGCGGTCACCGACGTGGTGCTGGAACGCCTGATCACCGTCGAGGGCGAGGCCAACCGCCGGGCCCGCCGCATCCGCACCCAGATCACCCTGGTCCGCCGGGTCGCCTCGGCGGTGATCATCGTGGTCGCGCTGGGCGCGATGCTCTTCACCTTCCCGCAGGTGCGGGCGCTCGGGGCCGGGCTGCTGGCCTCGGCCGGGATCGCCGGTGTCGTCGTCGGTATCGCCGCCCAGTCGACCCTGGGCAACATGCTCGCCGGGCTCCAGCTGGCCTTCAGCGACGCGCTCCGGCTGGACGACGTCGTCGTGGTGAAGGGGGAGTGGGGCCGGATCGAGGAGCTCAGCCTGACCTACGTGGTGCTGCGGCTGTGGGACGAGCGGCGGCTCGTCCTGCCGGTCTCCTACTTCACGGCCAACCCGTTCGAGAACTGGACCCGGCACAGCAGCCGGGTGATCGGCCACGTGATGTTCCGGGTCGACTGGTCGGTGCCGGTGGAGGAGCTGCGCACCGAGCTCTACCGGGCCCTGCGCGAGCACCCGCTCTGGGACCAGAAGGACTGGACCCTCCAGGTCACCGATACCCTTCCCAACGGGCTGCTGGAGCTGCGCGCCCTGATGAGCGCCGCCGACTCCGCCAGCGCCTGGGATCTCAAGTGCGACATGCGCGAGCACATGGTGACCTTCGTCCGCGAGAGGTACCCCGAGGCGCTGCCCCGCTTCCGGGTCGAGACTCCGCCCCCGTCCGCGACCGTTCCCGGGACGCTCACCGGGCTGATGGGCGCGGACCTGATGTCACGGGGCCTGGGGGGCGACTCCCGTGAGGACGGTTCTCGCGATCGGGACGGCGACCGGCGGGATCCGGTCTGAGGCGACGGGCCCGCCCGTCCGGTTCGCGAGGTCCGTTCGGTCCGCCGGGCGCGCCCGGTTCGTGGGATCTGTCCGGCGCATGAGACCTGTCCGGTTCGTGAGGCGTGCCCGGGAGCGGTCCGCGACGCTCGGCGGGCCGCTCCCCGGAGCCTCAGGCGTTGCAGTCGCAGCAGCACCCGTCGCACTTGGTGCAGCACTTGCAGCAGTCGCAGCAGCCGTCACACCCGTCGCAGCCGCATCCGTCGCACCGTGTCAGGTAGCAGCGGTCGTCCCAGGCGTTCCGCCTGCGGGAGCTCCACCGGGGCCGCCAGAGTCCGCAGGTCAGCAAGGTCCCCACCCCGGCGGCGGACTTGCGGACGAATCCGGGCCGCTCGTAGGAGTGCCCCGACTCCCCGGGGCGGGACGGCGTCTCGCGGTCGTGCTCCCCGGGGGCGTGGTCGTGCCCCGCGGAGGGGCGGCCGTGCTCCCCGTGCGGCTGCGCGCACGCCTCGCCGGCGGGACCGTGATCCGGACCGGAGGCGTGGCGGAACGTCCGGTCCACCGCCCGCCGCACCTCGGTGCCCAGCAGCACGTCCACCAGGTGCCGGTCGGCCAGCTCCAGCTCCAGCAGCGCCAGCTCCAGGCCGTGCGCGGCGTCGTCGCACAGCCGCCGTGCCTCCCGTACGGAGGTGCCGGTGGCGGTCAGCGGGTTGAACGCCCCCCGGGCGGCGTCCTCCGCCCGGTCCTCCACGGCGTCCAGCAGGTGGGCGATCCGGCCGAAGAACCGGCCCGCCTCGGCCAGCGCCGCCGCGTTGCCCGGGGTGCCCGCGAGCGTCGCGGTGTAGGCGAACGCGGCGGCGACGGCCTCCTCGGTGGGAGCGGTCAGCTCCAGCAGCGTCACTCCCGAGCCGCTCTCCAGCTCGATCTGGCGTTCGGCCGTCGAGGCCAGTGAGGCGGTGTCGAACCCGATCCCGGCCCCCATCCGGGCCCCCGCCGCCTCCCAGCGGGCCGCCAGCACCCTGCGCGCCGTGCCGGTGCCCGGCGCGGAGTCGCCGTCGGCCACGTGGTCGCGCAGCTTGCCCGCCGCGAGGACCAGCGACACCGTGGCGGCCAGCCGTACGCCCGCGGCCCGCGCGTCCACCACGTCCGCCGGCCGGAACCCGCGCAGCGCGCAGGGGCCGGCGGTCCGGTGCGGGGAGCCCGCCGGGCCCTGCGCCTCGGCCAGCACCGAGATGATCAGTCCGTCGTAGTTGGTGGCCAGCCGGGCCGCGTGCCCCTGCCCGTCCCTGAGGGTCAGGCACAGCCCGCACAGGTGTGCCATCCAGGCCCGGTGCAGCGTCGGGCAGGAGTGCTCGCCGCAGGGACGAATGATGCCGAACATGTGATCTCTCGTACTCGGGGGGTCTGTCCGGGAAACCCTTGGGGCTCTCCAGGAAGTCGTGCAACGTATCGGGAGAATCTATCCCGTACAGATCAAGAAGTCGCGTGGAGAGGGGCAGGTCCACGGCCGGCCGGCGCCCGGCCCGCTCCGGGCGGTGGTCTCCGGCCCCGCCGTCACGGCGGGGCCGGAGAAGCGGGGACAGGTCCCCCGGTCAGCGTTCGACGATCTCGTTCTTGCCGATGACGACGATGCCGCCGCTGGTCACCGCGAAGCGGCTGCGGTCGTACTCCAGGTCGAAGCCGATCCTGGCGCCGTCCGGGATGATCACGTTCTTGTCGATGATGGCCCTGCGGACGATGGCGCCGCGGCCCACCTTCACGTTGCCCATCAGGACCGAGTCCTCGACCTGGGAGTGGGAGTGCAGCACCACGCCGGGGGAGAGGATCGAGCGCTCCGCCAGCCCGCCGGAGACGATCGCGCCCGCGGAGACCAGGGAGTCGATCGCCCTGCCCACCCGGTCGCCGTCGTTGTGCACGAACTTGGCCGGGGGAAGCGGGTCGTGACCGGTGTAGATGGGCCATCGGCTGTTGTAGAGGTTGAAGACCGGGTGCGCCGAGATGAGGTCCATGTGGGCCTCGTAGTAGGCGTCGAGCGTCCCGACGTCCCTCCAGTAGCCCCGGTCGCGCTCGGTGGAGCCGGGCACGATGTTGTCGGCGAAGTCGTAGACCTCAGCGCTGCCCGACTTCACCATCATCGGGATGATGTTGCCGCCCAGGTCGTGCTTGCTCGTCGGGTCGAGCGCGTCCTCCCTGAGCGCGTCGATCATGGACTGGGTCTTGAAGACGTAGTTGCCCATCGACGCGTACACCTGGTCGGGAGCGTCCGGCAGGCCCACCGCGTCCTTCGGCTTCTCGCGGAAGGCGACGATCCGCCGCCCGGCCGGGTCGGCCTCGATGACCCCGAACTGGTCGGCGAGCGACAGCGGCTGCCGGATCGCGGCCACCGTCACCTCGGCCCCGGACTCTATGTGCTGCTCGACCATCTGCCGGGGATCCATCCGGTAGATGTGGTCGGCGCCGAACACGATGACGTGGTCGGGCATCTCGTCGTAGATGAGGTTCAGGTTCTGGAACAGCGCGTCGGCGGAACCGGAGAACCAGTGCGGCCCGAGGCGCTGCTGGGCGGGAACCGGCGTGACGTAGTTGCCGAGCATCGCCGACAGGCGCCATGTCCGGGAGATGTGCCGGTCGAGACTGTGGTTCTTGTACTGCGTCAGCACGACGATCTGGAGGTAGTGACCGTTGGCGAGATTGGACAGTACGAAGTCGACGAGACGGTATATCCCCCCGAAAGGCACCGCGGGCTTCGCTCGATCAGCTGTCAGAGGCATGAGCCTCTTACCTTCTCCACCGGCGAGCACGATCGCGAGGACTCTCATAGGTGGACCTTAACCTGATGAACAGGGATGAAACACTAGGCTGATCGCATGCGAGTGGATCTGCTGACCCGTGAATATCCCCCCGACGTGTACGGAGGGGCGGGAGTTCACGTCGAATACCTCGCCCGGGAGCTGCGCAGGCTCGCCGACACCCGGGTCCGCTGCTTCGGAGCGTCACGACCGGAGGAGGGCGTCGCGGCCTACCGGGTGCCCGGCGGCCTGGAGACGGCCAACGCCGCGCTCCAGGTGCTCGGCGTCGATCTGGAGATGGCCGCCGGATGCGAGGGCGCCGATCTGGTCCACAGCCACACCTGGTACGCCAACTTCGCCGGCCACGTCGCCAAGATGCTGTACGGGACGCCCCACGTGGTGACCACCCACAGCCTGGAGCCGCTGCGGCCGTGGAAGGCGGAGCAGCTGGGCGGCGGTTACACGCTGTCATCGTGGGCCGAGCGCGGCGCGCTGGCCACCGCCGACGCGATCATCGCGGTCTCCGAGGGGATGCGCCGCGACGTGCTGGCGAGCTATCCGGAGATCCCGCCGGAGAGGGTCACGGTGATCCACAACGGGATCGACACCGGCGAGTACGCCCCCGACCGGGACACCGACGTCCTGGAGCGGCACGGCATCGACCCGAGCAGGCCCTACGTCGTCTTCGTGGGCCGCATCACCCGGCAGAAGGGCCTCGTCCACCTGCTCCACGCGGCGCGCGACTTCCACCCCGACGCCCAGCTGGTGCTCTGCGCGGGCGCGCCCGACACGCCCGAGATCGCCGCCGAGGTGACCGCGCTGGTGCGCGGGCTCGACCGCGAGGGCGTCGTCTGGATCTCGGAGATGCTTCCCCGTCCCGAGGTGATCCAGATCCTCACCCACGCGACCGTGTTCGTCTGCCCCTCCGTCTACGAGCCGATGGGCATCGTCAACCTGGAGGCCATGGCCTGCGAGACCGCCGTCGTGGCCACCGCCACCGGCGGCATCCCCGAGGTCGTGGCCGACGGCTCGACCGGCCTGCTGGTCCCGATCGACCAGGCCGCCGACGGTACCCCGCACGACCCCGACGCCTTCGCCGCCGACCTCGCCGAGCGGGTCAACCGGCTGCTGGCCGACCCCGCCCTCGCGACCCGGATGGGCGAGGCCGGACGGGTCCGCGCGGTGGAGCACTTCTCCTGGGAACGCATCGCCGAGCGGACGATGGAGCTCTACCGGCGGGTCGCCGCCGGGGAGGCGCCGGTCGCCTGACGGTTCCCGCTTCCGCGGATCTGTCCGAGAGGGAGTTCCTAGGCGGTGATGAAGTGCAGGATCACGTTGTGCACGTGGTGCGCCTTGTTGTCGCCCCGGAACTCCACCTCGTAGGTGTGGGTGCCCACGTGGATGGCGATGGCGCCCGAGGAGAAGAACGAGCCCGCGATCGACTTGTTGCTCACCACGCTCACCGCCGAGACCTTGTTGTAGGGGATGCTCGTGATGGCGATCCTCTTGCCGACGAACGACTTGTCCTGCACGATCACGCGCCTGTCGGTGAGTCCCAGGAAGCCGGTGCCCGTGCCGATGGCGTCGTAGACGGCGATGATCTGCTCGCCGGGCATCAGGCCGCTCTCGATCTGCTGGTACTGCTCCTTGCGGTCGTACACAACCTGTGCCATGACGCTCGCAATCTCCAGGGGGTCTGTGTCCTTGTGAAACGAACGTCCGGGGGACCGGGTTCCTGGGCGGGTAAGGTCGGCCCGTGAACTTTCAGATGAGGATCACCGATCGTCATGGTGGTGTCAGCGCCGATCCGTACGGCAGCCGCAACCTCGGGGGCATGTGCGGCGACGAGCCGGACGCGGTCGCGGCGAACAGGGCCAGGACGGCCGCGGAGTTCGGCCTGGAGCGGGTCGTGTTCATGCGGCAGGTCCACAGCGCCGACGTCCGATACGTCAGGGAGCCGTTCGGCGACGACCCGCCGCCGCTGGACGGTGTCTGCACCGACGTGCCCGGTCTCGGCCTGGCGGCGCTCTGCGCCGACTGCGCGCCGGTCCTGCTGGCCGAGCCGGAGGCCGGACTGGTCGGTGCCGCGCACTCGGGGCGGGTCGGCACCATGTCCGGCGTGGTCACGGCCCTGGTCGAGGAGATGGCCGGGCGCGGCGCGGACCCGGCGAGGATGACCGCCCTGATCGGGCCGATGGCCTGCGGCACCTGCTACGAGGTCCCCGCCGAGATGCGTGACGAGGTCGCGGTGATGCTTCCCGAGGCCTGGTCGATCACCCGCCAGGACACCCCGGCCCTCGACCTGCGGGCCGCGATCACCTCACAGCTGGGCAAGGCGGGCGTCGGGGAGATCATCCACGACACCCGCTGCACCATCGAGAGCGCCGACCTGTTCTCCCACCGCAGGGAGGGCACGACCGGCCGGTTCGCGGGCTACGTCTGGCTGGAGCCCTGACCGGCCCGCACCGCTCGCCGGACCCGGCCGTGCCGGTTCCGGGTCATGGCGGGATCCCTCCGGCCGGCATGGCGCCGATCATGACGTGATCCGCTCCAGCACGACCACGGGGATCTCCCGCTCGGTCTTCTTGGTGTACTCGTCGTAGGCCGGCCAGGCCGCGGTCATGATCGACCACATCTCCGGCTTCTCCTCGGGCGTGGCGGTGCGGGCCCTGGCCCTGAACCGGTCACCCAGCACCTGCACCTCGACCTCGGGATTCTCCTGGAGGTTGAGATACCACAGCGGCGGCTCGTCGGCGCCTCCCTTGGAGGCCACGAGAAGGAGGTCGTCGCCGTGGCGCTGGTAGATGAGCGGAGTGGTCCGCGGCTCGCCGGACTTGCGGCCGGTGGTGGTGAGGAGCAGGGCGGTGGTGCCCTGCCACTCGTGTCCCTCGGCTCCGTCGGTCGCGCGGTATCGGTCGACGTGCTCTTTTCCGAACAGCATGATCTATCCCCTCTGACAACTACCCGGGTCATTACCCGTCAGAGGGGACAGATCACATGGGGTCGCTCAGTCCGCCGACAGGACGCTTCCGTAGGCGCGGGCGGCCAGGTCCGCGATCAGATCGTGCGCCCCGAGGAGGCCGGCGCACTCGGCCCCGATCTCCTCGGCCGCCGCGTCCGCGAGCCCTGGGGCCGCCTCCGGGCCCAGGACGCAGGGCGACAGGGCGATGCGCTGGGCGCCGATGCCGCGCAGCCGACCGGCCGCGTCGGCCACGGCGGGCGCGCTGTCGAGGGAGGCGACCAGGACGGGCAGGGTCAGCCGCGAGGCCAGCAAAACCGCCGTCGGCTGAGCCTCCACCGCCGCGTTCTCGCCGCCGACGGTGGCGAGGATGACCGCGTCGACCGGGCTGGAGACGTTGAGCAGCCGCATCCGGTCGGCCCGCGCCAGGCTTCTCTCCGACAGGCGGATGTGCAGGGCCTCGGCGAGCAGCGGATGCGGCCCCAGGGGATCGGTGACCGTCACCGAGACCTTGCTGGAGGCCACGGCATCGGCGATCAGCCGGTCCGCGACCGGGTGCGGGCCGGTCAGCAGCGGCACCACGACGGCGGCCGTGGCGTCCTGCGGCCGTTCCCTGGCCGCCGCCTCCAGTTCGGACGTCAGCTCCTTGCCGTCCTCACCGAGCGCGGCCAGGCGGACCTGGATCTGTGGGTTGTCCCCCCGTATGAGGGCCGCGAGCTCCGCGGCGGTGCCGGAGGCGTCGCCGAGCGCGGCCAGCACCAGCGCTGGTGCCTCGGGCGGGAGCTGGGAGGGTACCGGCCTGCGGTGCCTTCCGGAGGGGCGCACCGGGCGCCCTCGTACGGGGAGGATGGGACTTTCGCTCACATGCGCGGACTCTAGGGCCATTTGACACCTCCTGTGACCGGAAACGGCAGCATTCCCGTCACAACATTCTGAAAAGGGGAGGCTCAGGGGTGGGTTCTCCCGCGCCCGCGGCCGGTTCACGGCCGGTGCGCGGGCGGTTCGGGTCTGGCTCGTGCCTGGCTCGTGGCCGGTTCACGTCTGGCTCGCGGCCGGTGCGCGTCTGGTTCATGGCCGGTGCGCGGCTGGTTCGCGGCTGGGGGACGCCTCGGGTCAGACGTCACGGTGGCCCTCCCACTCGTCCTCCAGCGCCGAGTGCACGATGGAGTCGCGCCAGACCCCGCGGGCCCGTACGTGGTGCCTGATCCTGCCCTCCTCGACCATCCCGGCGACCAGCATCGCCAGCTGGGCGGCGGTGTTGGCGGGGGAGCGGGCGCCCCAGATGCGGTGCAGGCGCAGGTCGCGGAAGCCGAACGTCAGGATCAGCCGGATCAGGTCGGTGCCGATGCCCCGGCCCCAGTGGTCGGGACGGAGTCCGAGGCCGATCTCGGCGCTGTGCGGGTGGTCGGCCTCGATGTGCAGCCGGGCGACGCCGAAGGCCTCGCTGTCGTCGAGGTCGGTCACCGCCAGCACGTAGAGACGCCGGGGCTCGACCTCCGAGCCCTTGATCGCCTCGATGATCGTCTCTTCGACCTCCTCGCGGGTGCGGGGGTCGAACGGCAGGTGCTCGGTGGCCGTCGGGTCGCCGTACACGGCATGCAGGGCGTCCACGTCGCCGAGGGTGATCTCCCTGAGCCGGAGTCGCTTGCCCGAGATCTCAACGTGGCGCATGCGCAGACGTTAACGTCTCGGAGGTTCCACGGCTAGAGATCTTCCCAGTAAGCGGACATACCATCATTTTAGTGATCTTATATGCACGGCTTCGTGCGTGCCCAGGCCTGGAGAGGCCTGTGCCCGGACTCAGGCGAACCCGGCCTCGCGTGCGGGGGCCGGGTTCGCCTCGCCGGGACGAGCCGGTCGTCCTGGGGGCCTGCGATCCGGGGAGAAGCCGCGTCGAGGGGCCGGGCTCACTTCGCGGGGACGACGATGTCGGAGTTGCCCGGAGCGTAGACGGTGATGCCCTCGGGGAGGGCGTTCAGCTTGTCGATCTCGACGCAGGCACGGCACTTGCGGTAGCTCTCCTGGAGCTGCTCGTTCGCCTCGGCCTCACCCTTGGCCAGCGCGACCGACGCCTTCGCGTCCGCCTCGGCCTGCCTGATCTTCGCCTCGGCCTCGACGTCGGCCTGCGACGCCTTCGCCTTCGCCTCGGCGATCCCCGCCTGGGCGACCTGGGTCTTGTTCACCGCCGCCTGGATCTCGGACGGCAGCGTCACCCGGACCAGCGTGAACCGCAGGCCGGTGAAGAAACGACCGCCGAGCAGCTGCTCCAGGTCGCGCTCCAGGATCTGGTTGATGCCGTTCTGGGCGCGGATGATGGAGGCGTTGCTGTCGATGACGGCCGGCAGGGCCTTCTTGTTCGAGGTCGTCTGCACCAGCGAGCAGGAGGAGAGCAGCTCGGCGCACTCGGCGGCGCCGATCTGGCTGCGCAGGGCGTTGTAGATCACCGGTCGCACGGACTGGATGAAGAACGCGTTCCATCCCTCGTCCCCGTCCCAGGCGGAGTGCGACTCGCCGTCCTGGCCCAGGTAGGTACGGGTACCGTACCTGTCGTCGAAGCGCTTGAGCATCTCCTGGTCGAGGTTGAGCGTGAAGTAGAGCGTGCCCTCGATGCCGAGGTTCACCCCGTCGGAGCTCGGCACGGTCACCTCGTCCACGCCGCTGGAACTGGCCCGCTTGGCGTCGGTGGTGATGGTGTAGATCCGCTGCTGGGCGGGATAGGAGTGCACCGACGACCACAGGCCGACCCAGGTGAGCCCCGAGTCGGGCGGGATGACCTGCCGGATCCCGGAGTCGTCCAGCGGGCCGCCGTCCCTGACGACGGCCACCTGGCCCGGTTCGGTGCGTGCGAAGCCACCTCCGACGCTGATCAGGACGATCACCGCGATGACCGCGAACACCGCGGCGGCGACGCTTTTTCCGATGGGCATGCCGATCCTCCTTTGGGCGGGCACCGGAGGGCGGCGGCCGGGGATGGCCGTCCCCGGCCGCCGGCCCGACCGGCTTCCCTTCGTGGCGGGCTCTGATGACGTGCGCTTCGGCGTGCCCGACTCCGGCACCCCGGCTTCCCTTCGTGGCGGGCTCTGAGGGTTCCTCACGTGCTCCAACCGGGTTGGACGAGCCGGCGGGCCGGTGAGTTCGGTGAAATGTCCGAAAAATCGGGTGGTTTTCGGCTTCGGGGAGAACCGCGGCCACCGGGGAGGGCCGGTGACCGCGGCCGGGAGGTCAGGCGTCCCGGGAAGCGGTCCCCGTGCGCGTTCCCGGGTCGCCGTCGGGGAGGCCGCCGGGGTTTCCGGCGTGGTTTCCGGCGGGGACGTCGCCAGGCGTGCCGTCGAGAGGGGCGGGCAGGTCGTCGTGCGCCCCGGGGGCCATGGCCAGGCCCACCGCGGTGACGGCCAGCGCGGCGACCACGTAGAGCGAGACGGCGAGGGTGCTGTCGAACCGGTCGAACAGCCACAGCGCGATGATCGGGGCGAGGGCGCCCCCGAAGATCCCGGCGACCTGGTAGCCCATCGAGGCGCCGCTGTAGCGCAGGCGGGTGCTGAACAGCTCGGCGATGAAGGCCGCCTGGGGCCCGTACATCGCGGCGTGGCAGGCCAGGGCCACGATCGAGGCCAGCGCGATCACCGGGAAGGATCCGGTGTCGAGCAGGGGGAAGAAGGCGAACACCCAGACCGCGGCCCCGATCACGCCCGCCAGGTAGACCGGCCGGCGGCCGACCCTGTCCGACAGCGCGCCGAACAGCGGGATCAGGAAGAGCTGGAAGGCGGAGCCGATCAGCACCGCGTTCAGCGCGACCCCGCGTTCGAGCCCGAGGGGACCGGTGACGTAGGCCAGGATGTAGGTCACGAAGATGTAGAAGGCGACGTCCACGCCGATGCGCGCGAAGCCCGCGGAGATCAGCGCGCGCGGGTGCGTGCGCAGCACCTCCACCAGCGGCATCCGGGCCTTCGCGCCGGCCCGTTCGACCTGGGCGAACAGCGGTGACTCCACGATCCGCAGGCGGATCCACAGGCCCACGACCACCAGCGCGCCCGACAGCAGGAACGGCACCCGCCATCCCCAGGACAGGAACGCCTCCTCGGGAAGCGCCGCGGACATGATCCCGAGCACGCCCGCCGCCAGCAGGTTTCCCGCGGGCACCCCGACCTGCGGCCAGCTCGCGTTGAACCCGCGCCGCCGGGGATCGCCGTGCTCGATGGACATCAGCACGGCCCCGCCCCACTCGCCGCCCAGGCCGAGCCCCTGCACGAAGCGCAGGGTGACGAGCAGCAGCGGGGCGGCCACGCCGATGGTGGCGTAGCCGGGCAGCAGGCCGATCAGGAAGGTGGCGACGCCCATCAGCAGCAGCGTCACCACCAGCACGTTCTTGCGGCCGGCCCGGTCGCCGAAGTGGCCGAACACGATCCCGCCGAGCGGTCGCGCGACGAACCCGATCGCGTAGGTGAGGAACGCCAGCAGAGTCCCGGTCAGCGGCTCGAAGGTGGGGAAGAAGAGCTTGTTGAAGACCAGCGCGGCGGCCGATCCGTAGAGGAAGAAGTCGTACCACTCCAGGGAGGTGCCGACCAGTCCGGCCACAATGACCCGCCTGGTCTGGGAGCTTGCCATCGCGTGCGCTCCTTAGCTTCTTGTGAGCTTCTTGTGGGGGGATGTCCCGCGAGCCAGCTTCGTGGTGAGTTCCTATCAACATAAGAATCGTTGAACAATTCGACAATAGGTTTGTTTGATGATTTCTTGGAGCCGTGGAAAACGTCACCGCGGCGCTACAGCGCGACCGCGGCCGCCTCGGACGCAGCAGCGCGGCCGAGGTGGTCGCCGACATCCTCAGGGACCGGATCGCCGAAGGGCTCTTCGTCCCAGGTCAGCGCCTGTCGGAGGAGAGCATCGGCGCGGCGCTGGAGGTCTCGCGCAACACCCTGCGCGAGGCGTTCCGGCTGCTCGGTCACGAACGTCTGCTGGAGCATCGGCTCAACCGGGGGGTGTTCGTACGCGTGCTGTCGGCCGAGGACGTGGCCGACCTCTACCGGGTGCGCCGGGTGATCGAGGGTGCCGCGGTGCGGAACGGCGCGCACGCCCCCCGGGAGGCCCTGGCCGCCATCAAGGAGGCCGTCGCAGAGGCGTCCCGCGCCGCCGTCGAGGGACGCTGGCAGGACGTCGGCACGGCCAACATCCGCTTCCACCAGAGCCTCGCCGCCCTGAACGGCAGTCCCCGCCTGGACGAGGCGATGCGCCAGCTGCTGGCCGAGCTCCGCCTGGTCTTCCACGTCATGAAGAACCCCCGCGCCTTCCACGAGCCGTTCGTGGCCCGCAACCTGGAGCTGGTCGAGCTCATGGAGGCCGGACGCGCGGCCGAGGCCGAGCGGGCCCTGGAGAGCTATCTGGACGACGCCGAGAAACTGCTGATGCAGGCATATATCCCCGAGCCGTAAACACGACGTAATGGGGCAGAATAATCGGATGTTTCCTCCGAATTCGCAGGTGCTGGTGCTCACCGGTCCCGGGCTGGTCGCGGACCTTCGCCTGCTCACCGAGGTGGCCGATCGCGAGTTCGCGGCTCTCGGTGTCAGCGGGACGGTGTCGGCGGCCTCGGATCTGTCCGGCTTCCGGGCGGGGCTGGGGTCACCGGACGTCCTGGTCGTCCTGCCCGGCCCGGATCCGGAGGCCCGCGCCCTGTTCGCCGAGCGTCCAGACGCGGTCTGGCTCGACCTGACGAAGGCCGACGCCCCGCTTCCCGCCTCCGTGGACGGCGCGGGCGGCACAGGCTCCGCGGGCGGTGCGACGTTCGCGGGCGGTGCGGGGTCCCCGAGTGGTGCGGTGGACACGGGCGGTGCGGGGTCCCCGGGCGCTGCGGTGGACACGGGCGGTGCGAGGAGCACGACGGGCACGGCGGGAACCCACATACACGGGCGGGGGGTCTGGGGGCTGACCTGGGCGATCAGGCACGCCGTGCACCGCCTGCGCCGGCCCGCGCACCGGGTCGCCTATGGCGACCACCCCGACCAGTGGGCGGAGGTGCGCCTCCCGTACGGGGTCGCCGGTCAGGCGCCCGCCCCGGTTCCGCCGCGTGGGATGCCCGCCGGGGCGCCGCCGTACGAGACCGGAGGGCAGGCGCCCACGGTGACGGCGGCGCGCGGGATCGGGGAACGGACGCCCACCGTGGTGCTGCTGCACGGTGGTTTCTGGCGGTCCATCTGGGGGGCGGACCTGATGGACGCGCTCGCCATCGACCTCGCCGAGCGCGGGTTCGCCGCCTGGAACCTCGAATACCGCCGCCCCGACCTGCACGGCTGGGACGCGACCACCTCGGACGTCGCCCGGGGCGTCGCCCTCGCGGCGGAGAGCGCCCGGGGGCCGCTCGTGGTGATCGGCCACTCGGCGGGCGGGCAGCTCGCCCTCCGCGCCGCCGCCGACGACCACCGGATCACCCTGGCCGTCTCGCTGGCGGGAGTGCTCGACCTGGCCGAGGGGGACCGCAGGCACATGAGCTCCGGCGCGGTCGCCGTCGCGCTGGGCGGATCCGCCGCCGAGGCGCCCGCGGCCTACCGGCGTTCCGGGCCGCTGGAACGGCTCCCCCTCGGGGTGCCCCAGCTCATCGTGCAGGGCGGCGGGGACGACCTGGACCTGGTCGACTTCGGGCGCCGCTACGCGCGAGCCGCCCAGGAGTCAGGCGACCAGGTGACGTATCTCGAGATGTCGGGCGATCATTTCGACGTCATCGATCCCGCGTCACCGATCTGGCGGGCCACCGCCGGGGTGGTCGCCGAGCACCGCGGACCCTCCTGACCCTGCTGACCCGCCTCCACCGGCGGGTCCTCCGCCGGTGGTGGCGGGTTCGCCGGGCGAAGGCCCTCCGGGAGGCCTCTCGGGAGGTTTCTCAGGTGGGGGACAGCGGGCGCCAGGGGACGGGGCTGGACAGCACCATCATGCTCGACGGGTGACCGTACGGAGCGAGCCGGTCGATCATCTCCTCGAAGGCCGTCATCGAGGAGGCGGCCACCCGCAGCAGGCAGCACGCGTCGCCGGTCACCCGGTGCACCTCCAGGATCTCCGGCCAGGCCAGCGCCTGCTCGTCGCGGAGCACGCAGCGGGGCCCGTAGCACGACATCCTGATCAGGGCGGCGACCCCGCGCCCGGCCCGCGCCGCGTCGATCCGGGCGTGGTAGCCGGTGATCACCCCGGTCTCCTCCAGCCGCCGCACCCGCTCCGCCACCGCCGGAGCCGACAGGTGCACCCGGCGCGAGAGCTCGCTGTACGACAGTCGCGCATCGCCCTGCAGCTCGGCCAGCAACGCCCAGTCCATCGCGTCCACGGTCACGCTCCGTCACGTCGTAACTTGATCCGCTCGATGCCTTCCGTTCCGAAGGCCCAGTCCAATAATTGCCTTTCTTCTATTATTTCCGTACAGACCGATACAGACCACCATGGAGGTAGACCGACGAAGGAGGAGTGATGACCGGCATCAAGCAGCTCACGGAGCAGGACCGTAAGGCGCGCGCCGAGGCCAACGAAGGGCTGCCGACGCTGGGCTTCGAAACCGGTACGCCCTACGACGACTACGTGGGCACCGCCACCCTGCACGGGCTCCAGCGCACCGTCACCGACGTCCCGGAAGAACTGCCGTTCCTGGTCACCACCCAGGTGATGGAGCTCTATTTCGGACTGCTCCGCACAGAGTGGCGCCTCGCCCAGCGGCAGCTCGACGCGGACGACGTCACCGCCGCGACCCTGACGATCAGGCGTACCGTCAGGCACTTCGAGGCGCTCAACGCCGCCTGGGCCGCGCTGAGCTGGCTGACCCCCGCGCAGTTCAACTCCTTCCGCGACGCCCTCGGCGAGGGGTCCGGTTTCCAGTCGGCCTTCTACCGGCACGTGGAGTTCCTGCTCGGCAACAAGTCCGAGGCGCTCATCCGGCCGCACCGCCGCAACCCCGAGGCGTACGAGGAACTCGTGGAGGCGCTGCACCGGCCGAGCCTCTACGACTCGGTCCTGGCCTTTCTCGCCCGCGCGGGCCACGCGGTTCCCCGCTCGGTGCTCGATCGCGACCCGGCCGCCGAGTACGGGCCGGACCCCGAGGTCGAGGCGGTCTGGGTCGAGGTCTACGGCGGCCCGTTCGCGCCGCTGGCCGAGGCACTGACCGACCTGGCCGAGCAGTTCTCCGACTGGCGCTACCGGCACCTGATGGCGGTACGGCGCTCGATGGGCGCCAAGCCGGGCTCCGGCGGGTCTAGCGGCCTGAGCTGGCTCGAGCGGAGCATGCGGCGGGAGATCTTCCCCGAGCTCTGGACGGCCAGGACGCTGATGTGAGGCACTCCCCGGTGCCGGTGCCGGTGCCGGTTTCGGGGATCTCGCCTCGCTCCGATGTCCCGGGCCTGCGCGGAGGTCAGCCGACCTGGCAGACCGGGCACCAGAAGAGGTTGCGCCCGGCGAGCACCTCCGTACGGACCTCGGTGCCGCACAGGAAGCAGGGCATGCTGGAGCGCCGGTAGACGTAGACCTCGCCGCCGTGGCCGTCGACGCGGGGCGGGCGGCCCATCGCCTCCGGCGTGTGCTCTGGCCTGACCGTGTCGATGTGGCCCACCCGGACGCCCTCGGCCATCAGGAGCACCAGATCCGCCCAGATCGCCTCCCACTGACCGTGGGTGAGGCCGCGGCCGGGCCGTGACGGGTCGATCCCCTGGCGGAACAGCGCCTCGGCCCGGTAGATGTTGCCCACGCCCGCGACGACCGACTGGTCCATCAGCAGGACCCCGACCGAGACGCGGCTGCGGCTGATCCGCCGCCAGGCGACCTCGGGATCGGCGTCCGCCCGTAGCGGGTCGGGCCCGAGCCTGGCGTGCAGCGCCGCCTTGCCCGCCGGGTCGAGCAGTTCGCAGGTGTTGGGGCCGCGCAGGTCGGCGTACTCGCCCGCGTTGCTCAGCCGCAGGCGCACCAGCCCCGTCGGCGCGGGCGCGGGGGCCTGGCCGAAGGTGTACTTGCCGTAGATGCCGAGGTGGACGTGCAGCCAGCGCTCGTCGTCGAAGCCCAGCAGCAGGTGCTTGCCGTGGGCGTCGGCCTCGGTGAGCACCCGGCCGTCGATCCGCAGGGCCCCGGCGGCGAACCGCCCCTGAGGGCTCTCCGCGTGCACGGCTCGCCCGCCGAACGCCCGCCGGTGCTCTTTGGCCAGGCGATGGATGGTGTGTCCTTCAGGCATGGTCTGAAAATCATATGATCCGCCCGGCGATGCTCAGGGCGCCGCGGACGCCCGTTCCCGCCGCTGCCGGGAACGGTGCCCGACCAGGGTGTGGGCCGACGCGGCGAGGACGGCCCCTGCCGCGTACGCCACGAGGTCGGCCGCGCCGAACGTGCTGCCGAGCACCAGCCTGGCCACGACGCTCGCCTCGGAGAGCGCGGCGGGAACGGGCGTCAGCTGGGCCAGCTCGACCGCCCAGCTGAACGCCAGCGCGCCGATCGCGGCCCGCACCGGGGTGACCCGGGGCCACACCAGCACCACCAGCGCGTGGACGAGCACGGTGTAGAGGGCGTCGCCCGCGTACTTGCCGAACCAGCCGCCGGTGACCGCGCGGACGGTCAGCCCGGCGGCGACGGTCACGAGCGCCGCGAGCGCGGCGAGCAGGCGGGTGCGGTGGGAGACGCGGTGAGAGAGGGGCGGGCGGGCACGGGGGACGGGAGGCACCCGCCCACGATAGCGACCGCGCCGCTCCGCGAGCCGTGCTCCCTGCCGCCCGTACCCGCTCCCGCCGCCCCCGTCACCGGCGGTTCCGCTCCGTCACCCCGGCCGTCGGCCGGGGTGACGGAGCGCCGGCTACGGGGTCAGGACGATCTTGTTGCAGTCGTCCTGCTTGTTCTTGAACATCTCGTAGCCGCGCGGGGCGTCCTCGAGCCGCATGCGGTGGCTGATGACGAAGCTGGGATCGATGTCGCCCTTGCGGATCTTGTTCAGCAGGGGCTTCAGGTATCGCTGGACGTGGCACTGACCGCTTCTGAGCGTCAGCGACCGGTTCATCAGGGAGCCCATCGGGAACTTGTCGAGCACGCCGCCGTAGACGCCGATCACGGACACGATCCCGCCGTTGCGGCAGGCCATGATCGCCTCGCGCAGGGCGTACGGCCGTTCGGTCTCCAGCCGGGTCGCCTGCTTGACCCGGTCGTAGGCGTACATGGCGGGGGTGGGGTGGTGGGCCTCCATCCCCACGGCGTCGATGCACGCGTCCGGGCCGCGGCCGGCGGTCATGTCCCGCAGCGCGTCGAGGACGTCGACCTCCTCGTAGTTGAGCGTTTCCGCGCCCGCGCGCTCGGCGATCCTCAGCCGGTAGGGAAAGCGGTCGATGCAGATGACCCGTTCGGCGCCCATCAGGTAGGCGCTGGCGACCGCGAACTGGCCGACGGGGCCGGCTCCCCACACGGCGATCGTGTCGCCGGGCTTGATGTCGCACATCTCCGCGCCCATCCAGCCGGTGGGCAGGATGTCGGACAGGAACAGCACCTTCTCGTCCGGCAGGTCGTCCTCGATCTTGATCGGTCCCACGTCGGCGAAGGGCACGCGCGCGTACTGGGCCTGGCCACCCGGGTAGCCGCCGAGCATGTGGGAGTAGCCGAAGATGCCCGAGGGGGCGTGGCCCATGAGCTTCTCGGCCATGCCCGCGTTGGGGTTGGAGTTCTCGCACACCGAGAACATGCCGTGCTCGCAGGAGGTGCAGTTGCCGCAGGCGATCGGGAAGGGCACGACCACCCGGTCGCCGACCTTCAGGGTCGACACCTTCGGTCCCACCTCCACCACCTCGCCCATGAACTCGTGGCCGAGGATGTCGCCCTTCTTCATGGTCGGGATGTAGCCGTCGTAGAGGTGCAGGTCGGAGCCGCAGATCGCGGACGAGGTGATACGGACGACGGCGTCGCGGGAGTTCAGGATCCTGGGATCCGGAACCTCCCGGACCTCGACGGTGTTGCGGCCCATCCAGCAGGTGGCCTTCATGGAATTCTCCTCACGTCACGGCTTCAGAGCGGCACGGGCTGGGCGGGACGCTGCATGGCCTGCCGCAGCGCGCGGGTGCCCTCCGGGCTGCCTTCCGAGCGGACCACCTCACCGGTCTCCAGGACCTGCTTGAACCGGCGCAGGTCGTCGCGCACCTGCTGCTCGGGGTGCTCGCCGAGCAGCCTGGCGAAGGCCAGGCCGGCCCTGCCGCCCGGCGGGTCGTACGCGAGGTTCACCCGCACCTCCGTGCCGCGACCGCCGGGGGCGTCGGAGAAGCGCACGGAACCGCTGTTGCCGACCAGGGCACCCGGCATGGACCGCCAGGAGATCAGCTCGTCGGACCTGTCCTCGACGATCTCCGCGTCCCACTCGACGGGCTTCAGAGGGCCCCTCGCCTTCCAGTGCGAGTGCCCGTCACCGGTCGTCTCCACCGAGTCCAGGTGCGTCATGAAGCGAGGAAGGTTCTCGAAGTCGTGCCAGTACCGGTACACCTCCGGGCGAGGACGGTTGATCGTGATGGCCGCGTGCAGGCTCATCGGGCCCTCGCGCCCTCGCTCCGAGTGCCACGCCCGTATCGCGGTGTACAGATCGACGGCCGTGATCCCGACGACCGCCGCCGTGACGGTCGCGACGCGGCTGCGCCTCCAGCCGGTGCGGTTGGAGAGTGCCCGGTTCAGTGTCGTCAAGTCCATGATGTCGCCCGCAATGCGTGTCCACACCCAGGGGACGGGTTTACGGCTGCCCAGCAGGGTCGCCGCGTGGAACATCTCCCGCACGCCCACCAGTACCACCGCGCCACGGGCCTGGGCCGAGTCGTCGACGCCGCAGAACCGACTGACGGCGCCCGGCGCGACGAGCGGTGCCACGCCCAGCCCCAGACTGGCCCAGCCCAGCGCGCGGGCAAGCCGGTCGGTCGTGCGATCGTATTCTGCGCTCATGTCGCCTCCGTATGGCTGGTTGCTCTGTGACGGTGAGCGGGCACCGGCGGTGCCCGCCCGCAGGCGGCGGGCACCGGAAGCCGCGGCCGGAGTGCGTGGTGCCGGTCACGCGCTCCGGGGCACGTCGCCGTCCTGCGCAGCCAGGAGATCTCGCGATCCGCGGGAACCCCGTGAAGCCGTTCCAGCCGCCGTGGACCTCTCCTGCTTGCCGTGGGCTTCTCCTGCTTGCGGTCCGCCGCTAAGGTGCCCCGGCATATGGGGAAAGACCCTCCCTCTTTTCAGGCTGCCCTCAATGCCGGTTGCGGAAAAGAGGCGGGAGGAAACGTCTGTTCAAGTTCTACGCCGCCGCGGCCCAGGAAGTTCAGGTGGTCGAAGCCGGGCGGGCTGAGGCGGGCGATGTCGGCTGAGGCGATCTGCCGGCCCTCGGTGCGGATCTCGTCCAGGGTGCGGGCGGTGTAGACGGTGTTCTACAGGATGCAGACGTTGGTCATGAAGCCGAGCGCGCCAAGCCGGTCTTTCTGGCCTCCAGCAATCCCGGCGCGGTTCAATCACTGCGGCTTCTGCTGTTTGATTCAAAAATGGATATTTGGGGGTTTTTGGGGGGCATCCGAGCCCTTTAACTGGATCGGTAGGGGTCGGAGAGCGGAGGGCTGATTTTCAGGCTATGGCTGATGGCGCGTGACCGAGGCTTCTCGGTTAGCCGGAACAACCAACCACAGGACTCGATCCATGAGAACCCGAGATATCCACGAGAGCCACAAGACGGTGCTGGTGACCTACGCGCCTACGAAGCGGTCCAGCATGCGGTGGACACACTCACCCGGCACGACTTCGCGTCGAACATGTCTCCATCGTGAGGACGGCCCTGCGGTGGGAGGAGAAGGTACTGGGCCGCTGGACGCTCGGCCGGGCGTTGCTCACCGGCGCGAGCACCGGTGTCTGGATCGGTCTGCCGATCGGCCTGGCGTTCCTGGTCGTCAGCCCCTGGTCGGGGCGGATCCCGGGCTCCGCGATCCTGCTCGGCCTGATCTGGGGTGCGATCGGCTACGCCATGCGGCGCAGGGGGTTCACGTCGCTGCCCGTGGCCGTGACCGGCAGCTACGGGCGACGGCGCCGTCATCCATGTCGGAATCACCGGCGGCACGCTCTCGGTGACGTACGAGAATCCGGAGGTCTGACCATGCGGTCACAGGCCAAGGACGCGAGCGTCGTCCCATGCTCGAAATGCGGACGGAAGAACCGGCTGCCCCGCACTGCCTCGGGGATCCCGCGGTGCGGCGAATGCCACCAACCGCTTCCCTGGGTCACCGAGGCCGGGGACGACGACTTCAGCGAGGTCGTCGAGGCGGCCCGGATCCCGGTGGTCGTCGACTTCTGGGCCCCCTGGTGCGGCCCGTGCCGCATGGTCAGCCCGGCGCTGGAGCAGGTCGCGGCCGATCTTGCCGGTCGCCTGAAGCTGGTGAAGGTGAACGTGGACGAAGCGCCCCGGCTCTCGGAGCGCTTCACCGTACAGGCCATCCCGACCCTTGTCGTGATCGATCAGGGCCGGGTCCTCACCCGGCGGTCGGGCGCGGCACCGGCTCCCGCCCTCCGCGAATGGGTGGACAATGCGCTGGCCGCCTGAGCTTCGTGAGACGCCGGACCCGCAGGGGGCCTACCCGCGGCTGAGCGACGCGCAGCTCCAGACGCTGACCCCGCACGGCGAGCGGCGCCGCGTCCGCCAGGACGAGGTCCTGTACGCGGAGGGCCTTCCGTGCACCGAGTTCTTCGCGATCCTGGCCGGCAAGGTGGCGACGGTCGAGGGATTCGGAACCGACGATGAGGTGATCGGCGTCCACGGGGCAGGCCGGTTCCTGGGAGAGCTCAACGTGCTCACCGGCCAGGTGGGCTTCGTCACCGGCGTGGTGGCCGAGGACGGCGAGGTTCTCGCCGTGCCGGCGGACGCGCTCCGCCGCCTGGTCGCCGGGGATCCGGCACTCGGCGACCTCATCCTGCGGGCCTACCTCATCCGCCGCACGATGCTCATCGGGCTGGGGGCGGGCTTCCGCATCATCGGCTCCCGCTTCTCGGCCGACTCCCGGCGGCTGCGGGAGTTCGCGGCACGCAACCGGCTGCCGCACCGGTGGATCGACCTGGAGCAGGACGAGGAGGCGGAGCGGTTCCTGCGGAGCATGGGCCTCACCCCGCAGGAGACCCCGGTCGTGATCTGGCGTGGCGAGAGGGTGCTTCGCAACCCGAGCAACGCGGAGCTGGCCCGGGCGGTCGGACTCCTCGCACCAAAGGCGCAGGAGACCCGATGTGACCTGCTCGTCATCGGGGCCGGGCCGGCGGGGCTGGCGGCGGCGGTCTACGGGGCGTCGGAGGGCCTCGCGACGATGGTCCTGGACGATGTCGCGACGGGCGGCCAGGCGGGCACCTCCTCGCGGATCGAGAACTACCTCGGCTTCCCGTCCGGGATCTCCGGCGGCGAACTGGCGGAGCGGGCGGCGATCCAGGCCGGCAAGTTCGGCGCGGGTTTCTGCGTCCCCGAACAGGCGTGCGGGCTGCGCCTGGACGCGGGCGATCACATCGTCACCGTAGGGGAGGGCGGCACGATCCACGCGCGCACCCTGATCGTCGCGACCGGCGTCCGCTACCGGAGGCTCGATGTCCAGAACCTGGAGCGGTTCGAGCCCACGAGTGTCTACTACGCGGCGACCATGTTCGAAGCCCAGATGTGCGAGGGGGATCCGATCGTCGTCGTGGGCGGAGGCAACTCGGCCGGCCAGGCCGCCCTCTTCCTGGCCCGGCACGCCGCCCGCGTCCGGCTGCTCGTGCGCGAGGACGCGCTGTCTGCGAACATGTCCCGCTACCTGGCCGTCGAGATCGAACGGCACCCCCAGATCCAGATCATGCTGAACACCGAGGTCCGGGAGCTGATGGGGGAGGAGAAACTCGCCGCGGTCATCGCCGAGAACACCGTCACCGGCGAGCGTTCCACGATCGAGGCCCGCGCGATGTTCATCTTCATCGGCGCGAAGCCCTACACCGCCTGGCTGGCCGACGAGATCGCGCTCGACCCGCGGGGCTACATCCTGACGGGCGCGGACGCCACCCGGTGCGGCAAGGAAGGCGTGCCCGACTCCGCCGGCCGGCCGTTTGCGCTGGAGACGAGCAGGGCGGGCGTGTTCGCGGCCGGGGACGTGCGCAGCGGGTCGATCAAGAGGGTGGCCGCGGCGGTCGGTGAAGGCGCCATGGCCGTACGGCTGATCCACGACTACCTCCAGGCCGGAGAGTGACTCCGGGCCGGAAGGAAGGAGACCTCCATGGCTGTCATGGCGGTGCCGAGATTCGAACGCCTCTTCCGCAGCGCCGCAGGTGTCGACGTCGACAAGGACGACCTGCGGCGCTACGGCGACTTCGTGAACGACAAGCTCCACGACCTTCTGGTGATCGGCCAGGCCCACGCCAAGGCGAACCGTCGCGACATCATCGAACCCTGGGATCTACCCGTCACCAAGGGCCTCCAGGAGAGCATCCACCGGTTCCGCCTCCTCGATGAGGACATCGAGCTGAAACCCATCCTGGAGCAGCTCGCCGCGCTGCCTCCGCTCGACCTGTCGGTCGGCGAGGAGACCGCCGGCCGCCTGCCCGAGATCGTCGGTGGCCTGTCAGTGGCACTGGCCCAGGCTTTCAAGATCGTGGATCCGGAGGTGAAGAACCCCGCGACCGAGCAGTGGGAACGCACGACACGTGTCTTCGACCTGCTGCTCTGAGACGGCCGGGACGGCCTGGGCGATCAGCTCTGAACGGGTTCGCCCCGGACGCCCGGTGAATCCGGCGCCGAGCCCTCCCAGGGGCGCGGACGCGGTGAGCGAGGAAGGAGGAACGAACCGTTGACCTGCTGTACGGCGTAGAACCTCTCGCCCCGTCGTCGACGGGTAAGGCGATCCTTCGCAATCAACCGCATGCGAGGAAACCATGAAAGCGATCGTGTACAACGGACCTCGACAGGTCAACGTCGAGGAAGTCCCGGACGCGCGCATAGAGCGGCCCACCGATGTCCTGGTTCGCATCACCACCACCAACATCTGCGGGTCGGACCTGCACATGTACGAAGGCCGGACCGACTTCGAGACGGGCCGCGTCCTCGGTCACGAAAACCTCGGCCAAGTGGTCGAGGTCGGATCGGCCGTCGACCGCGTCCGCGTCGGCGACGTGGTCTGCATCCCGTTCAACATCTCGTGCGGCTTCTGCGCGAACTGCGAAAAGGGCCTGACGGCCTACTGCCTCACCACCAACCCCGAGCCGGGCATGGCCGGAGCGGCCTACGGCTTCGCGGACATGGGGCCCTACAACGGCGGCCAGGCCGAGTTGTTGCGCGTGCCCTACGGCGACTTCAACTGCCTCATCCTCCCCGACGACGCGAAGGAGAAGCAGAACGACTACGTGATGCTCTCCGACATCTGGCCGACCGGCTGGCACGCGACCCAACTCGCCCAGGTGGAGGCGGGCGACACGGTCGTGATCTACGGAGCGGGGCCCGTCGGGCTGATGGCCGCCTACTCCGCCACGCTCAAGAGCGCGAGCAAGGTGATGGTCGTCGACCGCCACCCCGACCGGCTCGCCAAAGCCGAGGAGATCGGCGCGATCGCGATCGACGACTCCCAGGCGCCACCGGTCGATCAGGTCATGGAGCTCACCAAGGGCCTGGGCGCCGACCGGGGCTGCGAGTGCGTGGGCTACCAGGCCCACGACCCACAGGGACACGAGCACCCCAACATGACGCTCAACGACCTCGTCAAATCGGTCAAGTTCACCGGGACCATCGGCGTCGTCGGCGTCTTCATCCCGTCGGACCCCGGCAGCCCGGACGATCTCTTCAAGCAGGGCGAGATCGCCTTCGACTACGGGATGTTCTGGTTCAAGGGCCAGATGATCGGCAACGGCCAGTGCAACGTGAAGCGCTACAACCGGCAGCTTCTCACGCTCATCCACGAAGGAAAGGCCCGGCCGTCCTGGGTCGTCTCGCACGAACTGAACCTGGACGACGCACCGGACGGCTACGAGCACTTCGACCGCAGGGATCTCGGCTGGACCAAGGTCGTCATCCATCCCGGCGAGCTCAACTGACACGCAGCGCCCGCCCGGACCACCGTCGCGAGTGCGCACACCATCACGGCGGCCGGCCTTCGCTCGGGGCCGGTCACCGTGACGGCATGTCCGTCGCCGGAAGGGTCCCTACCGAAGGGGTGATGACCATGGGCGACGCCCGCGCGCTCAAGGACAAGCTGCTGGAGGCCTTCAACGCCCACGATCTGGATCGTGTTCTTCAGTGCCACAGCCGGGACGGGGTCCTGGTGACCCCGGAGGGCGTCGCGGAAGGACACGATCAGATCGCCTCGTTCTACGAGGAGATCTTCAAAGGGTTTCCGGACCTGCGCATGACGGTCTGGCACACGGTGTTCTGCGCCGATCCCGCGGTGATCGAATGGTTGCTCACCGGCACGCATAACGGGCCTTTCATGCTGCCCGGCGGAGGTGTGCTGGACGGAACGGGCCGTCCTGTCGCCGTTCGCGGCACCAGCACCTGCTCCGTCGGCAACGACAAGATCATCGCTTATCGGATCTACTACGACCAGCTGGAGCTGTACAGTCAGCTTGGTGGCGAACTCGTCTTCGTCGATCGCTCATCATCCGTCGGCGAGGGACGGACGTCACCCGGCGACTGAGGATTCGCAGGAGGCCGGTACGGGCAGCGCACCGGCGACGAGCTCGCCGAGGACGGTGCCCTGCCGATGTCGTACGCCCGGGAGCCTTCCGGCCGGCACATGAGCTTACCGGGCGGATTGCTCCAGGGAATATGAGCCCCCACGGGCAGATCACCACCCGGTTACCTCTCACACAGGGGGCTATCGGTGCCGTCGGCCAAGATCACGGCGCCGGTGCGTTTTTGGAACCGTCCGTGATCGCCACTTCGGTGCTCGCCGTGGCCGGCGGCGATCGACGCCACGCCAACTCCTTCGTCGTCGGCGTGCCACCGAGTAATGACGTCGACGCTCCATCCCGCCGTCGACGTCGCGGCGGCCGCGCAGCACGCTTTGGCCGCCGCGCACCACCATCTTGAAAAGATTCCGGCCGGCATGTAGAGGAACGGCGGCTGACTCCGACTCCTTGGTGAAGGTGCCAGACGGGCGCCGGAACGCGGGAGGCAGCGGGATGAGCAAGGTCACGTGCGACATGGGGATGTCCCTCGACGGCTTCGTGGCAGGACCGAACCAGAGCCTGGAGAACCCGCTCGGTGAGGGCGCGGAGAAGTGCCTGCACCGGTGGATGTTCGAGGAGCCCGAGCGGCACACCGCGGTGCTCGAGGGTATTACCGCGGCCGGGGCCTTCATCATGGGCCGCAACATGTTCGGTCCCGGCCGCGGCGCCTGGGATCTGGACTGGAGCGGCTGGTGGGGTGAGGAGCCGCCGTACCACGGGCCGGTCTTCGTCCTCACCCATCACCCGCGCGAGCCGTTGCCGATGAAGGGCGGCACGACGTTCTTCTTCGTCACCGACGGGATCGAGGCGGCGATGGCCCAGGCGCGCGACGCCGCCGGCGACCGCGACGTCGCCGTCGCCGGCGGTGCCGAGACGGTGAACCAGTATCTGGCGGCAGGGCTCATCGACGAACTGCGCCTGCACGTCGCGCCCGTGATCCTCGGCAGAGGCGAGCGGCTGCTCGACAATCTCGGGAACATCACCCTCGAACCCATCGGTGAACCCGCGGGCACCGGCCTCGTCGCCCACCTGGTGTACCGGGTGATCCGGTAGCAGGGTGAGGGACGGGTCGGAGCCTTGGTCGGCGACCGGTTTCCAACCGCACCGTCCCGCTGCCGCCGATCGCCCGCGAGCACCTGGCCGCCTGCTGGGCACCTTCACCAGAGCCGATCCGCCTGCCACCGGCGGCCCGCCCACTCCTGGCCGCCCACCTGGCCCGGGATCCGGAGACCACCCTCTTCTCCGGAGGGCGCCGGGCCTTTCCGAGGTACCTCAGGTCTTCCGGGGTGGTTTCCGGAAAGGCGTCAGGGCAGCCGCCACACCGCCGGGAGGCCCTTGCTCGCGCCCTCCCCGGAGTAGTCGTGCACGACCTCGAGCAGCTCGGCCATCCTGGCCTGCCAGGCGATGTTCACCGGCAGGTCCGCCAGCGACGCCAGCAGCGCCTCGTAGTCGTCGCAGTCGATCACGTGGAACAGGTCCTGGCCGCTGCGCCAGATCGTCCACTCGCGCGCGCCGCCCCTCCTGATGGCCGCGGTCAGCTCGGCGGGCACCTCCCGGTGCGCCTGGTCGTACTCGGACTCCCTGCCGGCCCTGACCCGGGTGTGCAACGCGACGCGCATGCCTTACCTCCACGAAGTTGTAGACCGTTATAGCAGTCATCCGATGTGTGAGGCTCAGGGAAGGGCGGGCAGGCGGCGATCCTGCAGCCAGCCGGCGAACAGCTCGTCCAGCGGCCGCGTGGTGCGGCCCGCGGCCAGCGCGGTGAAGGCGCCGGTGGTGACGGTCCCGTGGCGGTGCCCGGCCGTCCACTCCCTGAGCAGCGCGAAGAAGGACTCGTCGCCGACGGTACGGCGGAGCGCGTGCAGGGTGAGCGCGCCGCGCTTGTAGATCCGGTCGTCGAACAGCCGCCGCGGGCCCGGGTCGGCCAGCACGAAGTCCTGGGGGAGCGCGGAGAGGCGGCGGTGCCAGCGCTGCGCGTGGTCATCGGATGACAGGCCGCCGGAACTCTCCGACCAGATCCACTCCGCGTACGAGGCGAACCCCTCGTGCAGCCAGATGCCGCTCCAGTCGGCCACCGTCAGGCTGTTGCCGAACCACTGGTGGGCCAGCTCGTGGGCGACCAGGCGCTCCTCGCCCCGCCTGCCGTCCACGTGGTTCACCCCGAAGATCGACATGCCCTGCGCCTCGACCGGGATCTCCAGCTCGTCGTCCACGACCACCGCCGTGTAGGAGCCGAACGGGTAGGGGCCGAACCGCTCGCGGAAGACCTCCATCATCCGGCCCTGGCGCTCGAAGTCGTGGCGCACCCGCGAGGCGAACCTGGCGGGGAAGACCAGCCGCATCCCCGGGCTCGGCTCGGCCTGCTGGTAGCGGCCGATCTGCACGCTCGCCAGGTAGGAGGCCATCGGCTCGGCCTGCTCGTACACCCACGTGGTCGTCGAGGCCGCCCGCCGCCTGGAGACCAGCTCCCCGTTGGCGACCACGTGGTAGGCGGAGGCGGTGGTGACCGAGATCCGGTAGGTGGCCTTGTCGTCGGGCCGGTCGTTGCACGGGAACCACGAGGGCGCCCCGATCGGCTGGCTGGCCACGATCACGCCGTCGGTGAGCTGCTCCCAGCCGAGCCCGCCCCAGTGGCTGGTCACCGGCCGGGGGGTGCCCGAGTAGCGGATCTCGACGGTGAACCGGCCGGGCCGCAGCCCCGGCGGCGACAGGTGCAGCTTGCCGCCGCGGTGGGTGAAGCGCACCGGGGCGCCGTCGATCAGCACGCCGCTCACCCGGAGGGCGCCGAGGTCGAAGGCGACCCGGGCGAGCCGCCGTAGCGCGACCGCGGAGATCCGGGCCACCCCGCCCAGGCGGTTGGGGGTCACCCGGTAGTCGAGGGTCAGGTCGTAGTGCTCCACCCGGTAGCCGTCGTCGCCGTGCATGGGGAAGTACAGCTGAGGGATGGAGGTCGTGCTCAGGGTCACACCGGCTTCCTCTGTTCTTCGCGCGCTATCCTCGCCGGGCCCACGCCGCGATCGGGTTGCCGAACCAGCGGGTCCCTGCGGGCACGGACTCGCCGCGCATCACCAGGGACGCCGGTCCGACCGTGGTGTTCTCCCCGATCGTCGCCGCGGGCAGGACCACCCCGTGGGGTCCGAGGGTGGAACCGTCCCGCATGACGACAGTATCGATGCTCATCACACGGTCGTGGAACAGGTGGGTCTGCAACACGCATCCCCGGTTCACCGTCACCCCGTCGCCCAGGCTGACCAGGTCGACCTCCGGCAGCCAGTAGGTCTCGCACCACACCCCCCGGCCCACGCGGGCCCCCAGGGAGCGCAGCCACAGGTTCAGCGGCGCCGTCCCCAGCCAGCGCTGGGCGAACCAGGGCGCGGCCAGCACCTCCACGAAGGTGTCGGCCAGCTCGTTGCGCCACACGAACGAACTCCACAGCGGCCGGTCGCCCACCGCGATCCGGCCCACCAGGACCCACTTGGCCACGGTCGCCGTCGCCGCGGCGAGCACCCCGCCGCCCAGCACCGCCACGCCCGACAGGGCCGCCGCCACCGCGAAGCCGTACGCCCCCGCCAGCCACTCCAGGGCCGCCACGACGAGCACGGCCACCGCGACCGTGCACATCACCGGCACCACGCGGCACACCTCGACCGCGGCGCGGGCGAACCTCAGCCTCGGCGGCGGGTCGTAGGTGCGGCTCCGGTCGCCCTCCTCGGCGGCCCTGCGCAGCTCCACCGGAGGCATCCCCAGGTACGAAGAGCCCGCCTTGGCCTTCTTCGGCGCCGCCGACAGCACCGCGACCAGCCCGTCCTTGGGCACCTTGCGCCCCGGCGCGGTCATTCCCGAGTTGCCGAGGAACGCGCGCTTGCCGATCCGCACGTGGTCGACCCGCAGCCGCCCGCCCTCCAGCTCGTACGGCGCGACCATCGTGTCGTCGGCGAGGAAGGCGCCGTCACCGACCGAGGTCATCGACGGCAGCGCCAGCACCGTCGACAGCTCCACGTCCCGGCCGACCTTCATGCCCAGGGCGCGCAGCCAGGCGGGGGTGACCATGCTCGCGTACAGCGGGAACAGCCAGACCCGCGCCATCGACATCAGCAGGCCCGTCGCCCACGCCTGCCAGGCCTGGCGGCTGTGCACCGGGTGCTGCCCGGCGTGCAGGCCGGCGGACAGCAGCCGCACCGAGATCACGGTCAGCAGGGCGAGGGTGGCCGTCGAGGCGACGGTGGCCGCCGGCACCCCGTACAGGACGGAGGCCAGGGAGGGCGCGCCGTCGCGCAGCAGGACGGCGAGGCCGGGCAGCGCGGCGATCACCGGGAAGGCGCTCAGGACCAGCGCGGACAGCCCGTAGGCCGTCGCCCAGTGCCACGAGCGCGGCGGGCGGCCGGCCGCCGGCGGACGGGCCTTGCCCATCCGGCTCGCGGGCACGCCCGCCCAGCGCTCCCCGGACGGCACCGAGCCCGCCACCGCCGAACCTGGCGCGACCTGGGCGTTCTTGCCGATCTTCGCGCCGGGGAAGAGGGTCGTCCTGGCGCCGACCGTGGCGGAGGCGCCGATCTTGATCTCGCCGACGCGCACCTGGTCGCCGTCGATCCAGTAGCCGTTCAGGTCGACCTCGGGCTCGACGGCCGCGTACCGGCCCAGCTTGAGCATCCCGGTGATCGGCGGCATCGAGTGCAGGTCCGCGTCGTCGCCGACCTGGGCGCCGAGCGCCCGCGCGTAGTGGGTGAGCCACGGCGCGGTGGACACCTCGCCCACCCCGAGCCGCTCGGAGAGCTGCTCGGCGAACCACAGCCGCAGGTGCGTGCCGCCGCCCCTGGGGTACGTGCCCGGTCTCAGGCCGCGTAGCAGCAGCCGGGCGCCGCCCGCGGCCAGCGCGATCCGCCCCGCCGGACTGACGAACAGCAGCGCGCCCGCGAGCACCCACCACCACGAGACGACCGGGGCCCAGGGCAGGCCCACCAGGTTGTTCAGCGCGGCCAGCGCCACCACCCAGCGCAGCGCGCCGACGCTGAGCAGCGGCACGGTGAGCGCCGCCTGCGCGATCGCGGCGCGGCGCGGCATCGGCGTGACGATCCGGTCGGTGGTCACGACCTCCGGCGCGTCGAGCGCCGACAGGTGCCTGCCGAGCCGGGGCAGCGTCGGGTTGTCGTAGACGTCGCCGACGGTGACCGCCGGGTAGCGGGTCCGCAGCGCCGAGACCAGCCTGGCCGCCGCGAGGCTGGTGCCGCCCTCGGCGAAGAAGTCACCCTCGGTGCCGCCCAGGATGTCCAGCCAGCACTCGGCCACCCACGGGTCGACGTCCGGCACCCCGGCGTCGGGCGTCCCGGCCTTCTTGGGCAGCGGCCAGGGCAGGGCGTCCCTGTCGATCTTCCCGGAGGTGCGCGTCGGAAGCTCGTCCACCAGGGCGATCCTGGGGACCAGTGCGGCGGGCAGGGAGTGGCGGAGGCGGTCCCTGGCGTCATCCTGGTCGAACCCCTCACCGGGCACGACGTAGCCGACGAGCAGCTGGTGCCCGCCGCCGGTCGTGCGGACCGCCGACGCCGCCCCGGCGACCCCGGGCAGCGCCTGCAGCGCCGCGTCCACCTCGCCCAGCTCGATCCTGCGCCCGCCGAGCTTGATCTGCTCGTCGGCCCGCCCGACGAAGATCAGCCCCTCGGGTTCCGCCCGCACCAGGTCGCCGCTGCGGTAGGCGTGCTCCCAGCCGAGCGAGCCGAGTGGCGCGTACTTCTCGGCGTCCTTGGCCGGGTCCAGGTACCTGGCGAGCCCGACCCCGCCGATGACCAGCTCGCCGGTCTCGCCCATGGCCACCGGCTCGCCGTCCTTGCCGACGACGGCCAGGTCCCAGCCCGCCAGCGGCAGCCCGATCCGCACCGGGCCCTCCCCGGTCAGCGGCGCCGCGCACGCCACCACCGTCGCCTCGGTCGGGCCGTAGGTGTTCCACACCTCGCGCCCCGGCACGGCCAGCCGCTCGGCCAGCTCCGGCGGGCACGCCTCGCCGCCGAAGATCAGCAGCCGTACGTCGTCGAGCGTCTCGACCGGCCAGAGCGCCGCCAGGGTCGGCACGGTCGACACGACCGTGATGCCCATGTCCAGCAGCCACGGCCCCAGGTCCATGCCGGTGCGCACCAGCGCGCGCGGCGCCGCCACCAGGCAGCCGCCGTGCCGCCAGGCCAGCCACATCTCCTCGCAGGAGGCGTCGAACGCCACCGACAGCCCCGCCAGCACCCGATCACCGGGCCCGATGGGCTCCCCGGTGAGGAACAGCCGCGCCTCGGCGTCCACGAACGCCGCCGCGTTGCGGTGGGTCACCGCGACGCCCTTGGGCCTGCCGGTGGACCCGGAGGTGAAGATGATCCACGCGTCGTCCTCGGGACCCGGCCGGCCGCTGCCCCGGTTCCGCTCCCGCTCCCTGTCCCGGACCTCCCCGCCGCGGGCCGCGGGGGAGACCGCCGCGAAGGTGCTCCCCGGGGCGCCGCCGCCGCGCCCGTCGCGCGGGCCCGCGCCGTGCAGCTCCGCCGCGTAGTCGAGTTCCGACCCGCCGGTGGACGGGGGCTCCGCAACGGGGCGTCCGGGGCCGGAGTCCGGGGTGCCGGGGTGGTGAATCTCACATCCGGCGGTGTGATCGCCGGGATGCTCTCCGTGGCCGGTCCCGCGTGCCGCGTCGTCGCCGGGCGCGTGGGCGCCCAGGTGCTCGTACGGGTCGCCGTAGGGGGCGATCTTCCCGCCGTCGCCGATGACGGCGCGGACCCGTGCCTCGCCGAAGACCAGCTCGGCCCGCTCGTCGGGGTCGTCGGCGTCCACCGGGACGTAGGCTGCCCCGGCGGTGAGCACGGCGACGATCGCGACGTACAGGCCGACGGTGCCCGAGGGGATCCGCACCCCGACCCGGTCGCCGCGTCCGACCCCGGCCGCTCGCAGCTCCAGGGCCATCCGGCCCGCCTCGGCCCGCAGCGCGGTGTAGTCGAGGCGGGTCCGCCCGTCGTCCAGGGCGAGTGCGTGAGGATGACGTCGCGTGGTCTGATCGAGAATGTCCAGCAACGTCCTGGCCTGCGGCGCGGGACCTCCCGGCAGGAGTGCTCGCGACGGCGTGCCGGTGTCGGCTGGTAACGGAACCACTGTCTCCCCCATGTGTACGGCGCTCCTGTGAGCCCGGGACAGCCTACGTGCACAGGGTTAACGCGATTCGCCCGTGCCGCCATACCCCCCATGAACCTTCCCTTTCGGGCACCTTTCACCCGGATGGCCACGCAGGGGCGTCCCGCCGTTGACGCCCCTCCGGCTCGAACCTAAACTCAACGCACAATGAATTAATGGCCTCCGGCGACGGCCGTACGCCTCCGGCGGCCATGACAGGGAGTGTGACGCGATGCGCAGGACGCCCGCCGCCGTCGGGACCACGATCTTCTTCGCACTGGTGCCGGGCACCGTCGCCGGGCTCCTGCCCTGGTGGATCACCCGCTGGGAGACGGGGGACCTCCTGCCCGCGGCACCCTCCTGGATCGCGGGGTCACTGCGCCTCGTCGGCGCGGCACTCGTCCTCGCCGGGGCCGCGGTGCTGGTCAGGGCGTTCGCCCGGTTCGTCGTGGAGGGCCTCGGCACCCCCGCCCCGATCGCCCCCACCGAGAACCTGGTCGTCGGCGGGCTGTACGGGCACGTCCGCAACCCGATGTACGTGGCGGTCCTCGCGGTCATCGTCGGGCAGGCGCTCCTGCTGGGCCGCCCGGTCCTCCTGCTGTACGCCGTCGCCGTGGCCGTGCCGGTCGTCGCGTTCGTCCGCTGGTACGAGGAGCCGACCCTGCGCCGCACGTTCGGCGCCGACTACGAGAGATACCGCGCGGCGGTGCCCGGCTGGTGGCCTCGCCCGCGCGCCTACGAACCCTGATCGACCACCACACGCCGCCGGCGGCCGTCCGCGCGGGGATCTCCACGACCGCCCGGACGCCTCCTCCCCGCGGCCGGGGTCGCCGTCCGCACGGTCAACCGGTCACGACGCCTATCGCCGCGACCAGGTAGAGACCGCCGGCGGAGGAGACCACGACTCCGGCGGCGGCGGGAGCCCAGGCCAGTGCCGCGGAGGCCCGGGACCAGCCGAGAGTCCTCCGGGTCAGCAGCGCGTACCCCCGGATGGTCGCGACGCCCACGCCGGTCAGGGTGAGGGCCATCCCCACGCCGAAGGCGGCGACGACCACGACGGCGTCGAGGGCCCGGCCGGTGAGCAGCCCGCTCATCAGGACGACGAAGGCGGACGGCGAGGGCAGCAACCCGCCGGAGAGGGCGAGCGCGAGCAGGCCCCGGCGCGACCAGGGATCGGCTCCGGGCTCGACCTCATGCCCGTGTCCGTGTCCGTGTCCGTGTCCGTGCCCGTGTCCGTGGCCGTGTCCGTGGCCGTGGCCGTGGGGGGTCAGCAGCCGGTCCCGGTTCCGTTCCCGCAGGTGGCGGTAGGTGAGATGGGCTCCGACGCCGATCGTGACCAGTCCGGCCGCGACCTGCATCCAGGCGGTGACGTTCTTCGTGCCGAAACTCGCGGCGCCGCTCAGTCCCACCCAGGCGAACGCCAGCGCCAGCACCGAGAAGGTGTGCATCAGCGCCACGATGACCCCCAGGCGCAGCGCGTCGCGGTAACCGCCCCGGGTGCCGACCAGATAGGCCGCCGTGACGCTCTTCCCGTGGCCGGGGGCGACGGCGTGCAGGGCTCCGGCGACGAGCGCGACGGCGAGGATCGCCCAGAAGACGCCCCTGTCGTCGAAGAGCGAGACGAACCGGCTCTCGAAGCCGCCGAACTCCGTCACGACCGCCCGCCCGTCCCGCGCCGCCTCCACAACGTGGCGAACACCCCCGCCCCGGCCAGCAGCACGGCGGCCCAGACGACGACGGCCGTCCCCGGGAGCGGGCTACTGCCGCCCGCGCCGGAGAAGGTCAGGCGCCGGGTGCTCTCGGCCTCGGTGAGAAGCGTCCGCCCGGGGGTCGCGGGGGTCTCGGCGACGAGCATCGTCCGGTACGCCTTGTTGAGGTCGGTCAGGGTGGCGACGGTGACGTCCACCTGCGTGACCGGGCTCCGGCAGTCGAAGACGAAGCGGGCGCCGTCGGTGACCAGTGCCCGGAGCTCCTCCAGCCGGCCCTCACACCGCCGGCCGCCCTGGGCGACCGTGACCCGGTCCAGCAGGTAGTCACGCAGGGCCGGCGACCGCTCGAGTTTCTGCTCACCGGTCAGCTCCGTCGACACGGCCCCGGTGGCCGGGTCCTCGAACGCCCCGATCGACTGGCCGAGGGCGACCCAGTCGTCCTCGGCCGCGAACCACGAGATGGTCACGCGCGAGCCGTCGGCCCCGATCCGCGCGGTGGACGGCGGCCCGAAGGGGTGGGCGGCGGCCGGCGTGGCCCAGCCGCCCAGGGCGCAGACGAGCAGCGCGCCCGCCAGCACGCGGGTGTGGATTCTCAACGGATCTCCTGTTCGCACGACTTCGGCACGGCTCCGACCTGGCTCCGGCACGGCTCCGACCTGGCTCCGGCACGGCTCCGACCTGGCGCCGGCGTGGCTTGGCGTGGCGCCGGTACCTCCGGGCGCGGGGCCGCCGTCACGGCCGCCCCGCGCCCGGAGAGGCCACTACCTGGTGACCGTGATGACCGGGCTGGTGATCTTCTGGTGGGCGCTGTCCAGGTACACCACGTAGGTGTCACCCCTCTTCGCCCTGCTCGGCAGCCTGAAGGTGTAGGTCAGGCGGCCCAGCTCGTCGGCGGTCCGGACGCCGATCGAGTCGTCCCTGTCGTGCCCGTTCCCCCTGTCGCGGTCGCCGGCCTCCCTCAGGGAGACGGACACGCGCTCGCCCGGGTCGTAGCCGTACGCGGAGATCTTGAGCTCGCCACGCGTTTCGACGGTGGTCCTGTCGACGGTGACCTGCTCGCCGACGGTGTTCTCCGGGGTGCGGATCTCGTTGACCGTACGCTCGCCCGCCTTGTTCTTGCGGATGACGAAGCCGTCGTGGTGCTCGCCGTTGGCGTAGCGGGCCTCGAACGTGATGCGGTCGGCCTCGACGTCGATCAGCTGGTAGAGCTGGGTGTTCTGGCTCCGGCTGACGGCCTCGGCGCCGTTGCCGGTCCAGTTCTCGCCGTTGTTGAGGTCGTACATCTTGCCGCCGGAGACGGACACGACGTAGGCGACGCCGTTGTTGACCGTGACCGACTTGCGGGCGGTCGCCACGTTGCCCCGGCCGTAGGAGTGGTCGTGGCCCTGCAGGACCAGGTCCACGCCGTACTTCTCGAGCAGCGGGCCCCACTGGGCGCGTACGACGGGGTTGTTGCGGGTGCCGGTGGTGGAGTAGACGGGGTGGTGGAAGGTCACCACCGTCCACTTGTTCGGGTTGTCCTTGAGCAGGCCCTCCAGCCAGGTGGCCTGCGCGGTCATCAGGGCCGCGTTGCCCTGCACGTTGGAGTCCAGGCCGATGAAGCGCACGCCCTGGTAGTCGACGGTGTAGGCGGTCTGCTTCAGTTCCGGGTTACCCGGCCCGTTGTCCGGATAGGGGAACTGCGGCCGCCAGAAGGTGGACAGCCCGCCGCTGTACTCGTGGTTGCCGGGGATCGAGATGTTGTTGACCTGGCTGTCGATGAAGCCGGCGGCCTTGTACCACTGGCCCCACTGCTCCTCGCTGTTCGCGGAGTCGATGAGGTCGCCGGCGTTGACGATCATCTTGGCCTGCGGGCGGTCGGCGAACGCCTGGCGGAAGACGCGCGGCACCGCCGAGTCGATGTAGTTCTGCGCGTCGCCGTAGTAGATGAACGAGAACGGCTGCAGGTCGGCCGCCGCGGTGGTGAAGTCGCTCCACTCGGCCCAGTTGGTGCCGTCGCCGACCCGGTAGGTGTACCGGGTGTTCGGCTTCAGGCCGGTGAACTCCACCGTGTGGTAGGTGGAGGCGTACCCCAGGGTGGTGTTCACCGGGGTGCTGACGGCCGCCTTGACGTTGACCACCGCGCCCGCGGCGGGCGCGACCTCGCCGAGCGCCCGCGGGGCCTCCAGGATCTCCGCCTGCGCCGACTCGGCGTCGGCCACGGCCCGCCAGGTGACCTTCTGGCTGGTCGACGGGGTGGTGGTCGGGGTCAGGATGACCCGGTCGGGCATGGGGGAGGGCTTGTGGATGTCGGCGGCGGGATACTTCGGCGGCGCGGCCGCGCCGAACGCCACCGGGCCGAACGCCAGGCCGCCGAGGAGCAGCACGCCCGCGCCCGCCGCCGTCAGCTTCGTTCGCCGGGCTCCGGCGGGCCGGGGCATGTTGACTTCGCCCATCATGAGCTCTTTTCCAGGGGAGGAATCACATTCCACCGAGGGAGTGCGGTGGACGTCCGTATTGATCCAGAAAAGATCATCAACTGCCTGTATGGAGCATTGCGCCCGGATGAACATGCTCCCTCGGAAACCTGGGAACCCGGCCGTACCGCCGATGTCGCCGGAAGTCCGCGCGCTCGCCACCCTCCGTTGCCCGCGCGTTCCGCGGACCACGCCTATGGTGTGGCCGACCAGCCGTCGAACAGCGGAATCGCTCCCCGGGTGAAGAGCCGCTTCCCGAGGAACAGGATGCCCCGTTGACCGTCACCCGCCAGGCCGGCCCCCGGCGGCCCGCCCGCCGCGGGACCCTGCTTCTCGGCCTCGTGGCGCTCGGGACGCTGTTCCCGCCGCCGACCCCGACGGCGGGGCCGACGATCAAGGACGAGACCTTCGTCACCGCGCGGACGAGCGGGATCCTGCACATCGAGGCGGGGGAGTGCTTCACCGATCCGGCGTACTCCGGGGAGGCGGCGGAGGTCGTCGTGCTGTACACGCCCTGCCACGAGCGGGCGGCCAACCAGTCGTACGGCTTCGTGCACGCTCCCGACGGCGAGTGGGATCCGGCCGCGCTGAGCGCGTTCGCGTGGCGGAGCTGCCGGCGGGGATTCGACAGCCACTGGAGCGGCGAGTCGGCCTCGGGGCTGAACTTCTACCCGATCCTGCCGACCCGGGAGACCTGGGCCGGCGGCGACCGCGACGTCATGTGCGTGGTCTACAGTCCCGACGGCCCGATGGACGGCTCGGCGCTTCCCGCGGCGAGCTGAACCCCGTTCACGCCGGAGCCGGTCCCTCGTGCCGCGTCGCCCCCGGACGAGGGGGGGCGTGCCCAGGGTTCTCGCGGCGTGGTCACAGGCAGGACGGCAGCCATCCTCTGGCGGCCGCGAGGTATCCGGCCTGGAACCGGCTGCGGGCGTCGAGGCGTTCCATCAGCTCGGCGGTGACACGCCGCAGGGTGCGCACCGAGACGTCGAGCCTGCGGGCCACCGCCTCGTCGGTCAGCCCCGTCGAGAGCAGGCGGAGCACCTCGCGCTCCTGGCCGCTGAGGCCCTTCTCGTCGCGCCTGCGCTCCTCGCCGAGAGGGCTGGCGGCACCCCAGCTCTGCTCGAACAGGGCGATCAGGGCGGCGACGACGCCCGCCCCGCGCAGCAGGACCGCTCCAGCGCTGCTGTCGGCGGGGTCCGTCGGCAGCAGGGCCGCCCGCCGGTCGAAGATGAGCATCCGAAGCGGCAGGCCTGGGGTGGTGCGGACCTGGCCGCCGTTCCCGGTGAGCCAGGTCGCGTATCCGGTGGTCGCCTGGTCGTTGCGGACACTGTCGGGGTAGATGATGCGGATCGCCACGCCGCGGTCGAGCAGGGACTCGTCCAGCGGGCGGCTCGCCGCGATGTTGTCCGGGGTCTGGGCGCTCTTGGGCTCGAACCCGAGCAGCTCCTGACGGCACTCCGAGACCAGCTCCTCGATCCGGTTGCGGATCGTGTCGATGCCGACGAGCGACTCGGAGCCGTCGTCCGGGCGCGCCGGGTGCTGGTCGCCGTAGGCCGCGATCATCTGGGCGACGGCCGTCCGGCTCCGCTCGATCTCCTGCTGCTTGGCCAGCAGCGCGGCCTCCTCCCTGGCCAGCAGCGCGGCCAGCCCCACCTCCGGGCGGACCAGGCGCAGCACGTCCGGCTCCTCCCACGAGGGGCGCAGGAGCGACAACCTGGCCAGCTCGTCCAGGGTGGCGCGGATCCGGTGGACCGGCCATCCCAGCTCCAGGCTCAGCTCGGTCACCCCGTACGAGGGGTTCTCCAGGATGGTGCGGTAGACGGTTTCCTCGGCGGACCCGATGCCAAGCAGCATGAGCACGACCCCTCCACGGTTCGAGCATGACCGAGACGCGATCCGATGGGCGGGGCCCACGACGATCGCAGTCTGAAACTAGCCGGGGGCAGTGATGACCGGGTTACGCGATCGCCCTGGTCTCTCCCGGAACGCGACGGCCCCCGAGGACCCTCCAGGGCCTGATCCGCGCCGTGGGCGAAGGCGCGCGCGCCGCCCGCCGAGGACCCGCCGAGGACCCGCCGAGGATCCGCCGAAGGGGAGGATCCCGAGGGCTCGCGAGGCGTCGTCCGGGGCCTCCGGAACCGGGACGCGGGAGCGCGGCGCGATGGCATGATCCTGCCACGCCATGGACCTGCCAGGGGAAACACCTGGTGGATTCGCCGCGCGCGAACCACGGTCGATTCATGTATCTCATCAACGCGCGCCTACGCGCCCCCGAGATCGAAGGCCGCCCGGCCCCGGCCGGCGGGCGGATACCCGCGCGTGAGCTCCGGCGCCTGCTCCTGGCGCTGGCGGAGCCCGCCGACGGGATAGAGCACGTCTACGGCGAGGAGCATCCCGCCGGAATCCGTCTCGGGCTCTTCGTCCGCAGGCCCACCCTCGACGAGGCCGAGAGCGCGGCGGCCCGGCTGTGCCTGCGCGCCCTCGACGGCGTGCCCGAGCTCTCCGGCTGGTCGCTGGTGGCCTGCGGAACCGATCTCGACCTCGCGCTCGGGCGCCTCGAGACGTTCGACGAGGAGGCCTGTCAGCGTCCTGCCATTGCAGCGCGCTGACAGGCTCCGGGGCTTCCGGAATCCGGCTGGGTCGGCCAAGAATCGAAGTGTCAGAACGAAGCAGGAAATGTCCGGAAAAGTTAATCCGGGGCACGCCTGCGAAACAGGAAAAGGGCGCCGAGAATCGCCGGTCGAAAGGAAAGAAGAACAATGAGCACCACGGTCCGATCCATCGCCCCCGCCCTCGGCGCCCGCTCGCTCACCGCCGTCCCCGTCACCGCGGCCGTGCCCGGAGAGAGGGCCGGCCTCGCGGCCACCGCGTCCCTCACCGCGGCCCTCGCCCCGGCCGGCGGAGCCGGCTGGCAGTGAGCCGACCAGGAGAAACCCAGCAAACCATTCGTCACGGGCATCGCGCCCGAGAAGTCGTCCGGGAGGCGACCACCGTGAAGCACCAGGAAGTCGAGTTACTCGCCCTCGGCGCAGGGCCGTCCAACCTCGCCCTCGCCGTTGCCCTCGAAGAGCTCGCTCCGGAACTGGCCACCAGAACGCTGATCATAGAACAGCACGAGGACGTGGTCTGGCAGCGCGGAATGCTGCTGCCCTGGACCCAGAGCCAGGTCTCCTTTCTCAAGGACCTGGTCACGCTGAGAAATCCGCAGAGCAGATTCTCCTTCGTGAACCACCTGCACTCCGTGGGAAGGCTCAGCGAATTCGTCAATCTGGGCAGTTTCACCCCGTACAGAATGGAGATCTCCAATTACCTGCTCTGGGTGGCGGAGTCGCTCGCCCAGGTGCGCATCGAGTACGGCCGGCGCTGCGTGGCGGTCGAGCCGGTCATTGCCGGGGACGGTGGCGTCGAGCGGTGGGTCGTCCGGCTCGCCGACGGCTCGACCATCGGCTGCCGCACCCTGGTGGTCGGCGCGGGCCGTGACGCGCACATCCCCGAGGTGTTCGACACCCTCCCCCGCGAGCGGATCATCCACAGCACCGAGTACAGCCGGGGAATCGCCGGGCTCGACCACGACGCCCCGCACCGGGTCGCGGTCATCGGCGGCGCGCAGAGCGCGGCCGAGATGCTGTGGGCCACCCACCAGAGCATGCCCAACGCCCAGTGCACGATGATCATGCGCTCCATCGGCCTCAACGGCTACGAGAGCAGCAAGTTCACCAACGAGCTCTTCTACGCCTCCTTCGTCGACGAGTTCCACCGCTCGCGTCCCGAGGCGCGGCGCCAGCTCCTCGGCGAGATGCACCGCACCAACTACGCGGGCCTGTCCCCGGGCCTGCTGGAGAACCTCTACCGGCAGATCTACCTGGAGCGCCTCACCGGACGGGAGAGGATCCAGATGATCACGATGGCCGAGATCGCCGGGGCCAGGCTGGAGGGCGACGAGATCGTCCTCACCCTCCAGGACAGGAAGAGCGGCGGCTACGACGAGCTGCCCTGCGACGTCCTGCTGCTCGGCACCGGCTTCGACCGCCGGATGCCCGCGCTGATCCGCGACCTCGCCGCCAGGGCCGGTCTCGGCGAGATCGGCGTCGACCGCTTCTACAAGCTGTCCCTGCCCGCCGGCTCGGGCGCCTCCTGCTACCTGCAGGGCGTCAACGAGGACACGCACGGCATCGCCGACTCCCTGCTCAGCACGCTGGCCAACCGGGCGGAGGAGATCGTCCACGACATCCGGGACAGCGCCGCCGCCGCCGAGCTCCTGGCGCCGTTCGCCCTCCCGATCGCCTCCTGATCACCTTCTGATCTCTCCTGATCCTCTCCGAACCCTTCGAGGAGAACCCCCGTGGACCTCCGTACCTATGACCCCGCCCACCTGCGCCAGGACAACGGCCTGCTCGCCAAGCGGCTGATGCCCTGGCAGACGCTGAACGCCCCCTTCGAGGGCGCCTGGTGCGTCATCGAGCCCGGCACCGCCTCGACCCGGCACGCCCACCACGAGTACGAGATCTTCATCGCGGTCTCCGGCGAGGCGGTCCTGGAGAGCGAGGGCGAGCGCGCCCCCTTCTCCGCCGGGGACGTCGCCTACTTCCCGCCCGGCACCGACCACCGGGTCGTCAACGACGGCACCGCCTCCTTCGAGATGTACGGCATCTGGTGGGACCACGACATGGCCGGCACCTTCTCGGCCCGCCACCGGGAGGAGACATGACGGAGACGATCGTCATCGCCGCGACGCCGACGCCCAACGGGGACCTGCACGTCGGCCACATGGCCGGCCCCTACGTCGCCGGCGACGTCTACGCCCGCTACCTGCGGGCCGACGGCCGCGGTGTCAACTACAACACCTGCACCGACGACAGCCAGTCGTACATGATCTCGACCGCCCGCAAGCACGGCACCACGCCCGCCGAGCTGTGCTCGGCCTCCACCGCCGCCATCCAGCGGTCGGTGGAGGCGATGGGCATCTCCCTGGCCCCGATGCCGCCCATCGACGACACCTACAGAAAGACCGTGCTCGACTTCGTCACCGCCCTGCACGAGCAGGGCCGGTTCGAGTCGCGGACCGTGCGCATGCCGTACGCGGAGAACGCCGGCACCTACCTGTTCGACGGGCTGGTCAAGGGCGAGTGCCCGGCCTGCCTGACCGAGAGCTGCGGCGGGTCGTGCGAGGGCTGCGGCCACCCCAACCACTTCGACGACCTGGGCGACCCGCGCTCGGTCCTCGACCCCGCCGACCCGGTGACCTCGCGCGAGGTCACCGTCCTGGTCCTGCCCATCGAGAACTACCGGGAGGAGCTCACCGCCTACTACGCCGCCCGCGAGCACACCTGGAGGGGACACAGCAGGCAGCTCATCCGCGAGATCCTGGCCCGGCCGCTCCCGGAGATCCCGATCACGGTGCCGTCGCCGGGCTGGGGGATCGACGCCCCGTTCGCCGAGACGCCCGGCCAGATCCTCTACCCGTGGGTCGAGGCGATGCCCGCCTCGATCTACAGCACCTGGAAGGCGGCCGGCGAGCCCGAGGGCCCCGTCGACCGGGCCTGGCGCGCGGAGAGCGGCAACAGCCTCGTCTACTTCCACGGGTTCGACAACGTCTACTTCTGGGGCATGGTCGACCTGGTCATGCTGCTCGCCCACGGCGACCGCTACCTCACCCCCGACACCAACATCTGCAACGAGTTCTACGAGCTGGAGAACGAGAAGTTCTCCACCAGCAGGGGCCACCTCATCCGCGGCGCCGACCTGGTCGCCGAGGTGCCGCGCGACCTCGTCCGCTTCTACCTCGCCCTGACCTGCCCGGAGGACCAGCGGGCCAACTTCACCAGGGAGGGACTCGACAAGGTCACCGCCCGCAGGCTGCGCGAGCCGTGGAACGCGCTCGCCGACCGCCTCGACGCCCTCGTCACCGACCCGGGGGAGGAGCTCAAGGTCACCGACGCCGGGCGCCGCCGGGCCGCGGTCGTCGTCGAGAGGTTCCGGCTCTGCTACGACCTCACCTCGTTCAGCCTGACCAGGGCGGCGGACGGCATCGTCACCCAGCTCGCGAGGCTGCTGACCGCCGAGCGCGACGAGCCCGGCGACCTCCTGATGGAGGTGCGCGCCTTCCTCTCCTGCGCCGCTCCCATCCTCATCGACGTCGCGGCCGAGGCCGAGGCGGCCGGTGTCGAGCTCACCCTCGACACCTCCGCCGAGACGATCGACGCCTTCCCGCTACCGCGACTGCCCGGGAGCCCCCGATGAAACTCCTCGCCATGGAAGCCCGACAGAACGCCACCTACTACCGCTCCCGCTACCAGCAGGTCCAGGACTACGGCGCCGAGCTCTACGTGCTCAACGGCATCGGCACCCCGGACTTCTGGCCCGGCGACCGCTACCGCGTCGTGGGCTCGCAGAACATCGACGACCTCATCACCGAGGCCAAGGAGTGGCACGAGCAGGAGCGCTTCGACGGGATCATCACCTTCTCGGAGTCGGCCGTGACCACGGTCGCGGCCGTCGCCGAGGCGCTCGGGCTGCCGGGCGTGGGCGTCGAGGCGGCCAGGACCAGCCGCAACAAGCTGCTGATGCGCGAGGCGCACCGCAGGTACGACGCGCCGCACCCGGACTTCCGCTTCGTCACCGAGCTGGACGCGGCGCTCGGCGCCGCCGCCGACTTCGGCTACCCGGTCATCCTCAAGCCCACCCTGGGCGCCGCGAGCAACTTCGTGTTCAAGGTCGACGACGCCGAGGAGATGGCGGAGCTTTTCCCCCAGGCGCTGGCCGGCATCGAGGGGATGTCGTGGTTCGAGATGGAGGCGCACGGCCTCGACCTCGGCCCGCACGGCCTGCTGGTCGAGGCCTTCCTCGACGGGGACGAGTTCCTCATCGAGGCCGTGGCCTGGGACGGCGAGGTCTATCTCGGCTCCATCGTGGACCGCATCACCGTCGAGGGGGGAACCTTCGACGACGACGTGCACCACGGGCCGACCTCGCTCACCCCCGAGCAGGTGGCCGCGGTGCACCGCGTGGTCAGGGCCGGCGCGCACGCCCAGGGGCTGCGGCGCAGCGTGCTGCACGCCGAGGTGCGCTTCGACCGGGGCGAGCCGTACCTGCTGGAGATCGCGATCAGGCCCGGCGGCGGCGGGCTGGACCTCATCGCCGGGATCACCGCCGCGCACAACCCGATCCGCGCCGTGATGGACGTGGCCCGCGGCGCGGCGCCGCGGGTGCGCCACTACCGGCCGACCGGCGTCCACGTCACCGCGATGTGCCTGATGTGCGACGCGGGCCGGATCACCGCGATCGACGTGCCGGCCGAGGTCTCCGAGTCCGACAAGGTGTTCTTCCTCAAGATCACCGCCAGCCCCGGGGACGTCGTCCGGCGCCCGCCGGAGGGCAACAGCATCCTCGGCTTCCTGGGCACCACCGGCACCTCCCTGGAGGACGCCAGGGCGACGATGCTCGACTACGCCTCCAAGATCAAGGTCACCCTCGTCCAGGACGGAGAACTGTCATGACACAGCTGGCCGAGGAGGCGCCGCAGCGCACCCTGCGGGTCGCCCGCACCCGCCGCTACCTGATGTGCCCGCCCACCCACTTCGACGTCGTCTACTCCATCAACCCCTGGATGGACCCCGGCAAGCCGGTCGACGGCGCGCTGGCCAGGCTCCAGTGGGACGGCCTGCTGCGCGCCTTCCGCGCCCTGGGCCACCAGGTGGAGTTCATCGAGCCGCTGCCCGGCTACCCCGACATGGTCTTCGCCGCCAACGGCGCGACGGTCATCAACGGCAGGGTGCTGTCGGCGAGGTTCCGCCACGAGGAGCGGGCCGCCGAGGGCCCCGCCTACCTGGAGTGGTTCCGCGCCCGCGGCTACCAGACCCGTGAGGCGGTCTTCGTCAACGAGGGCGAGGGCGACTACCTGCACGCGGGAAGGTACCTGCTCGCCGGCACCGGCTTCCGTACCGACATCCGCTCCCACCGGGAGGCGGAGAGGTTCTTCGGGATGCCCGTGGCCGGGCTGAGGCTGGTCGACCCGCGCTTCTACCACCTCGACACCGCGCTGGCCGTGCTCGACCGCGACCAGATCATGTACTACCCGGGGGCCTTCTCCAGGGAGAGCCAGGGCGTGCTGCGCGTCCTGTACCCCGACGCGATCATCGCCAACGAGGCCGACGCCGAGGTGTTCGGGCTGAACGCCGTCTCCGACGGCCGCCACGTCCTGCTGCCGCCCGCGGCCACCCACCTGATGGGCGAGCTGCGCGAGCGCGGCTACGAGCCCATCGGCGTCGAGCTCTCCGAGCTGCTGAAGTCCGGCGGCAGCGCCAAGTGCTGCACCCTCGAACTCCGGGCGGCCCGCTCATGATCGACTACAACGGACGCCGCTTCACCACCGGCGGCGTCCCCTCCGGGGAGAGGCACCCGATCGCCCTGTACCGCCAGGAGGGCGACCTGCTGTGGGGCGAGTTCTCCGGCGGCCACGCCCGCCGGGGGACCCTCACCGGGCTCTGCGCCCCCGACGGCACCCTCGACTTCGCCTACACGATGGTCCTCGACAACGGCGCCGTCGTGTCGGGCCACTGCCGCAGCACCCCCGAACTGCTCCCCGACGGACGCGTCCTGCTCCACGAGACGTGGGAGCGCTACGGCGCCCACGCGAGCAGCGGCGTCTCCCTCCTCGAGGAGATCGACCCCGACACCTTCACGCTTCCGCACCAGAGGACTGAGAGCTGACCATGACCCTGAACACCATCGCCCGCCCGAAGGTGGAGAAGCCCGTCAAGGGCGGCACGGTGACCTGGGCCTGCGCCCCCGGATTCCCCCCGTCCATCATCTTCCCCTTCACCCCGCCCGAGCGCTTCGGCACCCGCAACCTGCTCGAGTTCCAGATCCTGATGTACCGGCCCCTCTACTTCTTCGGCACGCACGGCACGCCCGAGGTCGACTACGACCTCAGCATCGGCGAGCCCCCGCAGTGGAGCGAGGACGGCCTCACCGTCACCGTCACCGTCAAGCCCTGGAAGTGGTCCAACGGCGAGACGATCTGCGCGGACAACGTGCTGTTCTGGGTGAACATGATGGCGGTCAAGGGCGAGCGCTACGGCGAGTACGTCCCGGGCTGCTTCCCCGACAACCTGGTCTCCTACGGCAAGCTCGCCGAGGACAAGGTCTACTTCACCTTCGACAAGGTCTACTCCAAGCGCTGGGTGCTGATGAACCAGCTCAGCACCATCACCCCGATGCCCAAGGCCTGGGACCGCACCGCCGACGGGCCCTCCGACGCCTCGTACGGCCTGGAGAACGTCGCGGCGGTCTACGACTTCCTGATGGGCGAGAACGGCGGCGTCATCGAGGAGGACAACTCCGACCGGGTGCACTGGGCGACGAGCCCGGTGTGGAGCGTGGTCAGCGGCCCGTGGCGGCTGAAGAGCTACACCATGGAGGGCGTCGTCACCTTCGTCCCCAACGAGCACTACTCCGGGCCGAACAAGCCGCACCTGGACGAGTTCCGGCAGGTCCCCTTCATGTCCGACGGGGAGGAGTACCAGAAGCTGCTGGAGGGGCCGGACGGGCCCGACGGCATCCAGGTCGGCTATCTCCCGCTGAGCTTCAGCACCGAGCCGACCGACGACCCCACCAAGGGCGGCCCCAACCCGCTGGGCGAGAACTACACGCTGGTCCCGCAGGCGGCCTTCTGCATCCGCTACATCCCGCTCAACTACAACAACCCGACCGTCGCCGGCAAGATGCTCGCCCAGACCTACATCAGGCAGGCGATGCAGCACGCGCTCGACCAGGACCGGGCGGCCCGCGACATCTACCACGGCTACGCCTACCGGCAGGACGGGCCGGTTCCCCGCTACCCGGTGAGCGACCTCGTCTCGCCCACCCTGCAGGGCGCGCCGATCCTGCCCTTCGACGCCGGGCGGGCCCGCGAGCTGCTGGAGGCCAACGGCTGGGACACCAGCACGACGCCCGCCGTCTGCGTCAACCCCGGCGAGGGCCCCGGCCGGGCCGGCGCCGGCATCCCCGGCGGCACCCAGCTCAGCTTCTCCCTCAGGTACGCCGAGGGCCGCCCCGCGCTCACCCGGCTGATGGAGCAGTTCCGCGACGACGCGGCCAAGGCCGGCATCGAGCTGCGGCTGCAGGAGGTCTACGGCTCGGTCCTGGTGGCCGAGGACGCCCCCTGCGTCGTCGGGCCCGACAGCCCCTGCCTGTGGGAGCTGAGCACCTGGGGCGGCGGCTGGGTCTACCACTACCCGAGCGGCGAGATCCTCTTCCGGACCGACGCCGGCGGCAACTTCGGCCACTACACCGACCCGAAGGCCGACGAGCTCATCGACCGCACCCTGACCAGCGACGACCCCGCCGCCCTCTACGAGTACCAGGACTACATCGCCGAGCAGGTCCCCGTCATCTTCATCCCCAACTTCTCCCTGCGGCTGTTCGAGGTCTCCAACAAACTCCGCGGCTTCGAGCCGATCAACCCCTTCGGGATGATCAGTCCGGAGAACTGGTACTACGTCGAGAGCGGTGACTGATCCCCATGCCGATCGCCGCGGCTCCCGTCGCCGTCATCCCCGCCCACGACCTGATGATCCTCCTGCTGCAGCTCGGGCTGCTCCTGGGTCTGGCCACCGTCCTGGGCCGTCTCTCCGTCAGGTTGGGCCTGCCCGCCCTGCTCGGTGAGCTCAGCGCGGGGATCCTGATCGGGCCCTCGCTGCTCGCCAACGTCGCCCCCGAGTTCTCCGCCTGGCTGCTGCCCACCGACCCGGCCAGATTCCACATGATCGACGCGGTCGGCCAGGTCGGCGTCCTGCTGCTGGTGGGCCTGACCGGCATGCACCTCGACCTGGGCTTCATCCGCCGCCAGGGCAGGAGCGCCGCCTGGATCAGCGGCGCCGGGCTGGTCGTCCCGCTGGTCCTCGGCGTCGGGCTCGGATTCCTCGCCCCCTCCGAGATGATCGCCGAAGGCGTCGACCACACCGTCTTCGCCCTCTTCCTCGGCGTCGCGCTCTGCGTCAGCGCCATCCCCGTCATCGCCAAGGTGCTGACGGAGATGCGCCTGCTCCACCGCGACATCGGCCAGCTCATCCTGAGCAGCGCCGTCATCGACGACGTGGTCGGCTGGTTCCTGCTCTCGGTGGTCTCCGCGCTCGCCACCGCCGGGGCGCGCACCGGGCAGGCCGCGCTCACCGCGATCGCGCTGCTCGGCGGCCTCGTGGCCGTGTCGGTCCTGCTCGGCCGCAGGGTGGTCGCCAGGGTGCTGCGCGCCGCCGACAGGGGCGGGAGCGCCACCACGATCGCCGCGGTGACGATGATGATCCTGCTCTCGGCCGCCGCCACCCAGTCGATGGGCTTCGAGGCCATCCTCGGCGCCTTCGTCTGCGGGGCGCTCGTCGGCTCCTCACCGGACCTGAAGGTCGCCAGGCTGGCACCCCTGCAGACACTTGTCGCCGCGGTGTTCGCACCGATCTTCTTCGCGACGGCGGGCCTGCGCATGGACCTGACCGAGCTGGCCAGGCCGCCCGTGCTCATCGCCGGGATCGTGGTGCTGACCGTCGCCATCGCCGCCAAGTTCGCCGGGGCCTACCTCGGGGCCCGTATCGCCCGCCGTACCCGCTGGGAGGCCCTCGCGCTCGGCGCCGGCCTCAACTCCCGCGGCGTGATCGAAGTGATCATCGCGATGGTGGGGCTGCGCCTGGGCGTGCTCACCACGGCGTCCTACACGGTCATCGTCCTGGTCGCGGTCGTGACCTCGATGATGGCGCCGCCGCTGCTGCGCTACGCGGCCGCCAGGATCGCCCCCACCGAGGACGAGGCCGTCCGCGAGGAGTTCTTCGACACCCTGCAAGGCCCCGACGGCACCGACAGGCAGCTCGTGACCACCGCCAAGGAGGCGTGACATGACCACTGACACCAGACCGCTGATCCTGGTGGTCGCGACGGGGATGCGGCACTACCGCGAGTACCTGTTGCGCTCCATCGCCACCGAGTACCGCGTCCACCTCATGGTGACCGCCGAGCCCGGCTGGGAACAGGAGTACGTCACCGGCTGGACCGTCGTCGCCGACCTGGCCGACGGACCCGCGCTGGCGGCCGCCGCCCTGGAGCTCGCCGCCCGCGAGCCCGTGCACGGGGTGCTGTGCTGGGACGAGGCCACGATCCTGGCCGCCTCGCACGTCTCGGCGGCCCTCGGCCTGCCGGGCGGCGACCCCGAGATGGTGCGCCGCTGCCGCGACAAGCACCTCACCCGCGTCGCGCTCGACGCGCTCGGCGTCCCGCAACCCAGATCGCTGGCCGTCTCCACGCTCGACGAGGCCCTGCGCGCCGCCGAGACGGTCGGCTATCCGGCCATCCTCAAGCCGCGCGGCCTCGGCGGCAGCCTGGGCGTCATCAGGGTCGAGGACCCCGCGGAGCTGGCGGAGCGGTTCGCCTTCGTCCACGACCTGAAGGTCCCCGGCGGGGCGACGTTCGAGGTGCCCGTCCTGGTCGAGGAGTTCGCCGACGGCCCCGAGGTCAGCGTCGACGCCGTCGTCCAGGGCGGCGTGGTGACCCCGCTCTTCCTCGGCAGGAAGGTCCTCGGCTACGAGCCCTACTGCGAGGAGATAGGCCACTTCGTCGACGCCCAGGACGAGCTCCTGCAGGACCCCGGGTTCTGCCGCGTCCTGCAGGACACGCACACCGCGCTCGGGTTCACCGACGGCTTCACCCACACCGAGATCAAGCTCTCCTCCAGGGGACTGCGCGTCATCGAGGTGAACGCGCGCCTGGGCGGGGACATGATCCCCTATCTCGGGATGCTCACCACCGGGATCGACCCGGGCCTGGCCGCCGCCGCGGTGGCCTGCGGCCGTACCCCCGACATCGCCCCCGAGCGCAAGCTCGTCGGCGGCGTGCGCTTCTTCTACGTCGCCGAGGACGACACCACGATCGAGTCGATCGCGTTCGACGAGACCGGCCTGCCCCCGGAGATCGACCGGGCGGTCCCGGTGGTCGCCGCGGGCGCGACCGTCTCACCACCGCCCAAGGGCACCCTGTGGGGGCGTATCGCCTACGCCACCGCGCTATCCCCGACCGTCGACGAGTGCCGGGCCGCGCTGGACGCCGCCGAGGCGCACCTGAAGGTGAAGGCAGCCGCATGACCGCCGTTATCGAGAACGAGAACAACGTCTCCCCGACCCCCCCGGCCAAGCCGGACGACGGGGTGTTCGCCACCCTGCGGGAGTCTCCGCGCGCCGTCAAGGCGCTGCTCTTCGGAGGCTTCATCAGCAGGCTGGCCGCGTTCATCCAGATCTACCTGGTGCTGTTCCTGACCGACCGGGGCTTCTCCGCCACCCAGGCGGGGCTCGCGCTGGGCGTGTACGGGGCCGGCGCGGTGGTGGGCTCGCTGGCCGGAGGGTCGCTCTCCGACCGGCTCGGCGCCAGGACGGTCACCCTGATCAGCATGGGCGGCTCGGCCCTCCTGATCGTGTCCATCCTCTACGCCCCGTCCTACGCCATGATCCTGGCCGCCGTCTTCATGGTCAGCACGGTCGGCCAGTTCTACCGGCCCGCCGCCCAGACGATGCTCACCGAGCTGACACCGAGGCACCGGGTCGTGATGATCACGGCGATGTACCGGCTCGGCCTGAACCTCGGCATGACCGCCGCCCCGCTGATCGGCGCCGCGCTGCTCGCCGTCTCCTACAACGCGCTCTTCTGGGGCGAGGCCGCCGCGGCACTGATCTTCGGTGGCATCGTGATGTTCGCGCTGCCCCGGCGCGCCCCGCGCGCCGAGCGCGCCGCGGCCAGGCGGGCGGCGTCGGAGGCGTCAGAGGCGTCGTCATCGGAGGGCCGCTCCGGCTACCTCGCGGTGTTCGCCGACTGGCGCTACAGCGTCTACCTGCTCGCGATGCTGCTCACCTCCATCGTCTACTGCCAGTACACGGCCACCCTCCCGCTGGACATCTCCGCCGCCGGCATCAGCCTGTGGTGGTACGGCGCGGCCGTGTCGCTGAACGGCCTGATCGTCATCACCTGCGAGCTGGCGATGACGAAGGTCGTGCAGAAGTGGCCGATCCGGCTGACCGCGCTGCTCGGCCTCGGCCTCGTCTCGGTCGGCTACGCCATCTACGCGATCTCCCCGCTGCCGATCTGGTTCATGCTCGGCACCCTGGTCTGGACGCTCTCGGAGATCATCGGCGGGCCCACCACGTTCGCCTACCCCGCCCTGGCCGGCCCCGAGCGGCTCCGCGGGCGCTACATCGGCGCCATGCAGAGCGTCTTCGGGCTCGGCACCGCGATCGGGCCGGTCATCGGAACCCTGGTGTGGTTCCAGGTGGGGCGCTCGGTGTGGCTGTGGGCGGCCCTGGTCTCCGCGATCGCGACCGTGGCGGGCCTGATCGGCATGCGGGACCCGAACAAGACCGACGAGTCGCGGACGACCGCGACCGCCTCGGCGACATGAACGGAGGAGTGCCATGATCAGAATCGCTGTCGTGGGCGGCGGGATCGCCGGGGCCATGCTGGCCTGGCGGCTGTGCGAGGTCGTCAGGGGGAGCGCCGTCCACCTGTACACCGGAGAGCCGCACAGGAGGGCCGACGCCAGCGCCGCCTCCGGGGGGCTGACCAGGGCCTTCGAGCCCGACGCCGCACTGTGCCTGGAGGCCGCCGACAGCCTGGCCGAGCTCCACTCGAACCGGGAGCTGCGCGAGTGGGCCTCCTACCGGGAGACCGGCTCGGTGTACCTGCTGCCCGGCCTCGGACCGGGCACCGAGGGCCTGGTCGAGCTGGTGCGCAGCCGCCTGCCCGGCTCGATCTCCCTGGTGAGCGGCGCGGAGCTCAGCACCCGCGGCACGTTCCGCGAGCTGCCGGAGGGGAGCGTGGCCGTCGTCGAGAAGCGCGCCGGGTACCTCTCCCCGAACGCCTTCCGTGACCGGCTCCTCGTCGAGCTCGCCCGATCGGGCGCCTTCGTCACCGACGGGCAGGTGGACGGCATCACCGCCGAGGCCGAGGTCCGGCCGGCCGAGGGCAGCCCGGCCAGGTTCGACGCCGTCGTGGTGGCCGCAGGGGCGTGGACTCAGGGACTTCTCGCCCGTACGGGCCTGACGGACGCGGGGCTGCGCACCAAGGTGATCCAGTACGTGCTCGGCCCCTCGGCGGGGAAGAATCCCGACGCGTTCGTCGACGAGACGTCGGGGCTGTACGGCAGGTCCTACGCCGAAGGACGGGTCCTGCTCGGGCTGCCCACCGACAGATGGGACATCACCCCTGGACCCACGCCGACCGACCCCGTTCTCACCAGCAGGATCCTCGACGTCGCCGAGGCCAGGATCGGATACCGGCCGCCGGGAAGGAAGGTCAAGGCCGTCACCGCGGTCGAGTGCTACCACCCCACGGGAGGGCTGTCGCTGCGTCCCCTGGCCAAGGGTGTCTACACGTTCACCGGGGGGAGCGGCGGCGCGGGCAAGACCGTGCTCGCCGCGAGCCGCACGGCCGCGCGAAGCCTGGTCAGGTCGCTGCGATGAGCGCGGGGACGCGACCCGTCAGGGTCGCGTCCCGGTGACCGTCGCCGGTCGCGAACACCGCCGTGAGGAGGGAGGCCGGCCGGGTCGCCCGTCCCCGCAGCCGTGAGGGCGGAGCCCGGAACCCGGTCAGGTCGCCGCGGTGAACGCCAGGTAGCAGTAGTCGTCCAGCATCTTCGCCAGCGGGCGCCCGGGGCGGCCCAGCCGCACCGCCAGCTCCCGCTCGCCGGCACCCGCCTCCTCCAGCAGGCGCCGCGCCCACTCCCGGCCCAGCCGCAGGTGCGCGCGGTAGGCGTCCGGCGTACGGGACCCGTGCAGGGCGTCGGCGATGGCCGCGTCCCAGGGCATCAGCGCCGCCGGGCGCAGGGCGTGCAGCATCTTGGTCGCGGCGGTCGGTCCCAGGGAGCGGGGCCTGGCCCCGGGGGCCGCGCGCATCGCCGACAGGTCCGCGTAGCACTCGCCCAGCACGTCGATCTCCGCGTCGTCCAGCGCCGCGAGCGTGGCGTCCCGGCCGGGGAGGCGCTCCCGCCAGCGGTCCCACCAGGCCGCGGTCTCCGTGCCGAAGACGTCGGGCTCGCCGTCGCGCGGATAGCGCAGCCGGCACCCCCACGCGTTCAACCAGGTCAGCAGGGCCCGGCGATGGGCGGCGAGCGCGGGGTCGACCCCCGGACCGGTCGCCAGCAGCAGCCGCTCCCACGACCTGTCGGCCGCGCCGTAGCGGGCGAACTCGCCGACCGCCGCGCCCAGGCGTTCCAGATCGGGCCCCCGGCCGGGGGGCGTCACGGGCGCGGGCCGGTCAGGGGCGGCCGGCTCCGGCCCCGCATGAGCGTGGCCAGCAGCCGCTCGGTGCGCTCGCTCGGCTCCACGTCGAGGTCGGTGCGCAACCGGTGGCGGCACACCTCGTACCAGCTCAGGACGCGGCCGAGCTCGCCGAGCTCGCCGTGCATCATCATCAGGGTCTGGTAGGTGGTCTCGTGGTGGGGATCGACGTCGAGGGCCCTGCGGCACCAGTGCATCGCGGCCGGCCAGTCCTCGCGCTCCAGCGCCTCGGTGCGCAGCGCGGACAGGGCGCGCAGCGCGGTCCCGCGCATCCACTGCCGCTGCTCGTTGATCCAGTCGCCGCTCTCGCCGGAGAGGAAGTCCCCGACGTACAGGTCGGCGGTCCGCTGGAACCAGGCGATCGCGGTGTCGTGGTCCTTGGCGACCCACGCGCTCCGGCCTCGGTCGAAGGCGCGCTGGAACTCCTCGATGTCCACCCACGCGCTGTTCGTCCGCAGCACGTACCCGTGGTCCTGGTGGAGCAGGGTGAAACCGTCCCTGTCCTCGAACTCGTTGAGCACCCGCCGCACGCCGTGCACGGCGACCTTGAGCGAGCTGGAGCGGTGATCCTCCCTCTCCGGCCACAGCACCTCGCGCAACCGGTCCCCGTGGACGAACCGCTCACGGTTGACCAGCAGGTACTGGAACAGGGCCCTCGACTTGCCGGCACGCCAGTGTGAGACGGCCTGCCCGTCGACCTCCAGGCGGAAGTTGCTCAGGCATCGGGCGATGACCGAGGGCGTGCCCTCGTCCCGCCCGGCGTTGTGGGGACCGGCTTTCACCAATTGTTGAACGGGCATGTTCGCTTCCCTTGGATGGACGGACTCCGCCGCTCGCGGACTCACCCGCGGACGCCGAAGCACGTCGAGTACGAGTGTGGCGCCAGCACGACCTGGACGTGATACGGCATGCGCTCGTCGTGCATCCGGAACATGACCGTGATCTCCGGGTAGGAGGTGGTCATGCCGAGGCCGGCGAAATAGTGGTCGGTGGCGAGGACGAGACGATAGAGCCCGCGCTCCATGAATTCGTCCGTCCATTCTTTAACATTTCCATCGATGTCGGTCTCGCCCTCGGAGACCGGCTCCCAGCCGGTGCCCGAGGCGCGCTCCAGGCGAGCTCGGACACCGGCCGCGGACCGGCCGTAAACGCCGTCAAGTGCCTGCGTGGCGATGCTCATGTGAGGTTACCCATCTGCTGGTCGGGGCCGCGTGACCCTTATCGCGCGGCCTCGGTCCCATCAGGTTCCACGGGAGGGCTATCCGTCCGCTATCCATCGGCTACCGGAGCCTATTCTTTCGTGCCGGACGGCTCGGATGCCGGATCAGAAGGGATCGGATAAGGGGCGGATAGGGGCGCTATTTACGTTTTGAAGCAGACAGGCGGACAGCAGTGAACGGCCTGCGAGACACGAAGAAGAGGTACAGGAAATGCGGGAATTCGCGAGCTTCACCACCCTCCGGATCATCGTCTCCGCCGTCGCGGTCCTCGGGTGCCTCGGTCTCGCCGCCGTCGTCCCCTCGATCGCCGGCGGGGCCCCGACGACCACCGTGCTCGCCAGCAACACCCCCTGGGGCTGAACTGCACCCCCCGCCCGGCGAGGTCGCCGGCGGCGGGGGTTCGCCGAAGCGGTCGGATCCGTCCAAGGTCCGGCCGCTTCTTCATGTCTCAAACCCGCCCGTTAGTCGCAAATCGGGCCAGACCTTTACAAACCCCCCTGGTTCTCCCACCAGCGACGTTGTATGATCCCGGGCAGACCGCGTTTCATGCATATAAAATTGCCCGTCATGATCTCTGGGTTATATGTCCGGAGATCATGGAGGGTGGGGTTGAGTCGATTGTTGCCTGGATTTAAGGCAGTGGTTAGATCCCTGATGTCTCTCTTACACCGACAGTGCGGTGAATTTCCGGAACAGGCCGCGATTCTGTAAGGAGAGTCGGTGGAGTATCGGATCCTCGGCCCCCTGGAGGTCATCGCCGACGGCCGGCGCCTGGATCTGGGCGCGCCTCGGCAGCAGGTCGTCCTCTCCTGCCTCCTGCTGGAGGCCAACCGGATGGTCACCATCGGGCGGCTGACAGACGCGATCTACGGTGAGGACCTTCCCAGCACCTCGCGCGCGCAGGTGCAGATCTGCATCTCCTCGCTGCGGCGGCTGTTCGCCGCCAACGGCGGGCCCGACGTCATCGCGACCCACTCCCAGGGATACACGCTGCGGGTCGCCGAGGGGGAGCTCGACTCCCAGACTTTCGAGGGCCTGCTGAACCAGGCCCGCCAGGCTCGTGAGGGCCACCGCCCGGAGGACGCCGTCAGGCACTACCGGGAGGCACTCGCCCTCTGGCGGGGTCCCGCCCTCGACGGCCAGGAGAGCCGGCTCGTGCAGGGGGCGGTCGGCAGGCTGAGCGAGCGCCGGATCACCGCGAACGAGGACTGCGTCGAGCTGGAGCTGGAGCTGGGCAGACACCACGAGTTGGTGGGCGAGCTCAGCGAGCTCGTCGAGGAACACCCGCTCAGGGAACGGCTGCGCGGCCAGCTGATGATCGCGCTCTACCGCTCGGGACGCCAGGCCGAGGCGCTGACGGTCTATCGCCGTGCCCGCCAGACGATGATCGACGAGCTGGGCATCGAACCCAACGAGAGCCTCCAGCAGCTCGAGTACGCCATCCTCACCTCCGACGAGAGCCTCGACGCGCCGGGGCGGCAGCAACAGCATCAGCAACAGCCCCAGCGCCACGCGGAGGCGCAGGAGGCGCCGGCCGCCCGCCGGACGGTCCCCCGGCTGCTGCCCACCGACATCGCCGACTTCACCGGCCGGATCAAGCTGGTCGAGGCGATCCGCCGCCAGCTCACGTTCGCCGCGGAGGACCGCCAGCGGCTCGCCGTCCCCGTCATCGCCGTCGTCGGCAAGCCGGGCATCGGCAAGTCCACGATCGCGGTGCACGTCTCGCACAGCGTCGCCGGACGCTACGAGGACGGCCAGCTCTTCGCCGACCTGCACGGAGGGGAGTCCCACCCGGTCGGCTCCGGACAGGTGCTCGAACGGTTCCTGCGCGCGCTGGGCGTGCCGGGCAACGCGATACCCGACGGGGTGGACGAGCGGGCGGAGATGTACCGCGGGCTGCTCTCCGGACGCAAGGTGCTGGTCGTCCTGGACGACGCCAGGAGCGAGAGCCAGGTGCTGCCGCTGTTGCCCGGCAATCCCGAGGCCGCGGTGATAATCACCAGCCGCAGCCGGCTCGCGGGCCTGCCGGGCGCGGCCCATCTCGACGTCGGCCTCTTCGACTCCAGGCAGTCGGTGGACCTGCTCGCCCGCATCGCCGGTGTCGAGCGGGTGCAGGCCGAGCGGGAGTCGGCGGCCGAGCTGGCGGACCTCTGCGGCCATCTGCCGCTGGCGCTGCGCATCGCGGGCGCCAGGCTCGCCGCCCGCCCGCACTGGACGATCGACCAGCTCGTGGGACGGCTGGAGGACGAGACCCGCAGGCTCGACGAGCTCAAACACGGCGACCTGGGCATCAGGGCGAGCATCTCGCTGACGTACGAGAGCGTCAGCGAGGACGCGCGCCGCCTGTTCCGGCGCCTGGCCATCCTGGAGTCCCGGCACTTCTCCGGCTGGGTCGCCGCAGCGCTGCTCGACTGCCATCCCTCCGACGCGCAGGACCTGCTCGACGACCTGGCCGACGCCCAGCTGGTCGAGACGGCCGACGCCGGGTACGGCGTGCACAGCCAGTACCGCTTCCACGACCTGATCCACGTGTTCGCCCGCGAGCGCCTCGCCGGCGAGGAGGCGGTCGCCGACCGCAACGCCGCGCTGGAGAGGGTGCTCGGCGGCCTGCTCTTCCTGACCGGCGAGGCGCACCGCCGCGAGTACGGCGGAGACTACGTGCAGGTCCACAGTGACGCGCCGCGCTGGCCGCTGCCCGGGCGGCTGGTCGAGCAACTGGTGATGGCCCCCCTTCCCTGGTACGAGCGCGAGCGGCTCACGCTGGTCTCGGGCATCCGCCAGGCGGCGCAGGCCGGGTTCGTCGAGCTGTGCTGGGACCTCGCGATCAGCGCGGTCACCCTGTTCGAGTCGAGGATCTACTTCGACGACTGGCGGGAGACCCACCAGGTCGCCCTGGCCGCCGCCCGGCAGGCCGGCGACCGCCGGGGGCAGGCGGCGATGCTCTACTCGATCGGCTCGCTGTACATCGCCGAGCAGCGCTTCGGGGACGCGCGGCGCGACTTCGAGTCGGCGGCCGAGCTGTTCGAGGAGGCCGGGGACGACCTGGGGGTGGCCCTCGTCATCCGCAACATCGCCTTCCTGGACCGGATGAGCGGCCGGCTCGACGACGCGGTGGAACGTTATGATCGCGCGCTGGGCATCTTCCGCGGCACCGGCGACCAGGTCGCCTCCGCCTACGTGCTCCACAGCATGGCCCAGATCAGGCTCGACTGCGACGAGCTCGACGAGGCCAAGCGCCTGCTGGGCGAGGCGCTGGAACTCAGCAGGGTCGGGGGCAGCCGCCGGGTGGAGGCACAGGTCCTGCACCGGCTGGGCGAGACCTACCTCAGGTCGGAGGAGTACGCGTCGGCGGCCGAGGTCTTCGAGCGGACGCTCACGACCGTGCGCAACATCGGCGACCCGACCGGCGAGGCGTACGCCCTGCACGGCCTGGGCGTCACGCGGCTGCGCCAGGGGAACCTCCAGGAGGCCGAGCTCACCCTCCAGAACGCCCTGGAGGTGGCGACCACCGCGGGGGAGAGGCTCGCCGAGGCCAGGGTCGTGCTCGCGCTCGGCGAGCTGGCGCTCGCCGTCGACCAGACCGAACAGGCCATCGGCCGCTTCCACCAGGCCCTCGGCCTGTTCCACAAGATCGACGCGCCGCTCCACCAGATGCGCGTCCTGGTCATGCTCAGCGCGGCGTACACCACCGTCGGCGAGGCCGAGGCGGCGCTGAGCGTCTCGGAGGAGGCCCTCGAGCTGGCCGGCACGATGCCCCCCGCGATCGCCGCCCGGGTACGCGCCCAGCTGGAGCCTCCTCCGTCGCCCGCCCTGGAACAACCACGAGGGCGGGCGGGGAAGGTCCCGGCGTCCTGAGGACCGGACGGTCCGCAGAGGTCCGGGGAGGTCCGGGAGCCGGACCTCCCCGGGCGGTCGCCGCCGGTCGTGCCGCCGGTCGCGGGGTCACCGGTCGCGGGGCTGCCGGTGCTCAGCAGATGCGGCGCAGGGCCTCCGCGAGGCTGGACAGGCCGACCGGCCCCAGCTCCAGCGCGGCGGTGTGCCAGGCACGCAGGTCGAAGGCGTCACCCAGGCGCAGCCTGGCCTCCTCGCGGGCCTGCACCCACGCCCGCTCGCCCAGCTTGTAGGAGATGGCCTGGGAGGGCCAGCCGAAGTAGCGCACCACCTCGGCCTCGACCCGGTGCGGCTCGCAGCGGCCCTGCTCGCGCAGCACCTCGCAGGCCTTCTCGAAGGTCCACCTTGAGCCGTCGGGCAACGGCAGGTCGAGGTGGACGCCCAGGTCGATGACCACCCGGGCGGCGCGCAGGGCCGACCAGTTGAGCATGCCCAGCCGGGTGCCCGGCTCGGTGAACCAGCCCAGCTCGTCGGCGAGCCGCTCGGCGTACAGGCCCCACCCCTCGCCGTGGCCGTCCACCCAGGACACCTTGGCGAACCTGGACAGGGTGTCCCCGGCCATGCGCATCGCGCCGAACTGCAGGTGGTGGCCGGGCACCCCCTCGTGGAAGATCGTCGTCAGCTCGCTCCAGGTGGCGAAGCGGGTCCGCCCGCCGACCGGCCACAGGGTGCGGCCCGGCCGCGACAGGTCCTCGCTGGGCGCGTTGTAGGAGGCCGCGCCGGACGTGGAGCTCACGTCGACCTCGGCCACGATGCGCCGCAGCGGCTCGGGGATGTCGAAGTGCGTGCCGTTCAGCTGCTCGACCGCCCGGTCGTGACGCTCCTGCAGCCACGCCTGGTACTCCTCCAGGGAGTCGACCGCCTGGGTCTCGTTGAGGATCGCGGTCGCCTCCTCGATGGTCGCGCCCGGCTTGATCCGCTCGACCTCGGCGGCCGTCTCGGCCCCGATGCGCTCCAGCTCCGCCCAGCCCCACTCGTACGCCTCGCGCAGGTCGATGTCGGCGCCCAGGCTGATCCTGGCGACGACCGCGTAGCGCTCGGGGCCCACCGCGTCGGCCTCGCTCGCCCGGGGCGCGTACTCCTCGCGCAGGTAGCGCCCCGCGAAGGCGTAGGCGTCGTGGGCCGCCGCGGCCGCCTTGAGCAGTTCCTCCCTGACCGGGCCCTCGCCGTAGGTGGCGACGAAGGCGTCGTGCGCCGGGGGAGTCCCGCCGGCGCCGGCGAACTGGTCGGCCTGGTCCGCCATGGCCAGCGCCTGCCTGCGGGCGCCCCGCAGGCCCATCTCCAGGCCGACCTCCAGGCTCTCCCGCCACCCGGCGAGCATCTCCGGGATCGCCGCCAGGCGGGCGGCGACGTCGCGCCACTCGTCGTCGGTGCCGTGGGGGAGGAGGACGACGCTGGAGCGCACCCGGTAGGGCAACCCGTACGGCGCCGCCACCCAGCGGAGCGGTTCGCCCGTGTCGTGCCAGGCGAGCTCGGCCTCCAGCCGCTCCCGCAGGTGGGTGGCCGCCCTGACGTCCGGCTCGCCGGTCGGGACCAGCTCGTCGAGACGCTTCAGAGTCGAACGGATCAGTTCGGCACGGGCGGCGCTCCCGGCCGGGCTGTGGTCGGTGGCGGCCACGAAGTCGGACACGATGCCTTCGGCACCTGCCGCGATCGGGTCGAGGGCCGCCCAGCGGGTGACGTACTCATCGCAAAGCGCAAAGATCGGAGTGCTCATGTCCGGACCGTAGGATCGCCTGGCATCCGCCCCCTATCCCTTCGCTATCCGGCCGCCCTGACGTCCGGGAACGCGGCGCCGCGAGAGGCACGCCCGCGCCCGGGGAGAACCCGCCCCTACGGAGCGGAGCCCGAGCCGGAGGCCGGTGGTCAGGCCGGGGTGCCTCCCGCGGCCCTGCGCGACTCCTCGGCCGCCCAGGTGAACACGCCCCTGGCCATCAGCGACGCCTCCGACTCCGCCCTGGCGGCGAACACCTCGGCCCGCACCCCGTGCAGTGCCGTGTCGTCCGGTGCGGCCTGCACGGCCATCTCGGCCAGGTGTCCCGCCAGCCGCTGGTCTCCCGCGGCCAGCGCCTCCAGCGCGGCGTCGCCCAGCCTCGCGGCGCCTCCGGCCAGCTTCGCCACCGCCGCGGCCAGCGTGGCCTCGGGCGCGGGCTTGAGGTGGGCCGGGTTGCCGTCGTACCAGCCGCCGTACAGCCGCCAGATGTTGCGCACCACGAACTCCGGCTCGTCGTAGTGCGGGCGCAGGTAGGGTCGCTCCGCCAGCCGCGCGGGAGGCCGCACGGCGCGCACGATGTCGTCCAGCCTGGCGCCCTCGTTGAGCATCCCCAGGGTGCGCTCGACCATGAACTCCAGCCACTCGGCCGTCTCGGTCAGAGCCTGCTCGACCCGGTCGGCGCCGAAGATCGGGGCGCCGTGGCTGGGCAGCATGATCTCCGGCCGCAGCTCGGCCATCCTGCGCAGCGCGATCGCCCACTCGCGCGGGTAGCGCTGCGCCTTCTGCGGGTTGCCGCAGTTGGGGGTCACCCAGATGAACAGGTCGCCCGGCAGCAGGATGCGGTGCGAGGGCACCCAGCCGACGCTGGCGTCGTCGGTCTCGCCCTTGGCGTGGAAGAGGTCGACGTGGCCGAGCGACATCACGTCGCGGTAGGCCACGTCGGGGTAGCGGTACTCGGTGGGCCAGGTCAGGCCGGGAGCCTGGAACTGCCGCCGGTTCACGATGGCGTTGTAGCCGTTGGTCAGCACGTAGCGCTCGAAGCGGACGGCGACCGCCTCGTGCCCCACCACCGTCGGCCGGGGCCGTCGCGCCGTGTCGGCCTCGGCGTCGAACGGGCCGACGCCCGAGACGTGGTCGATGTGGCCGTGGGAGTAGACCGCGGCGGTCACCGGGTCGCCGGTCCAGGCCCGCAGCTCGGTGTGGAGCCGGTCCGCGTCGAAGGGGTTGCCCGTGTCGAACAGGGTCACCTCCCCGCCGTGCCGCAGCGCGATCACGTTGCCGAAGCCGCTGCGGAAGCCCACGCCGTCGACGATCTCCACGAAGCCCTGCCCGGCGAGGCCGGTGTGCACGATGCTGTCGGGGGCCTCGCCCCGCCACACGGTGTCGGCGTACTCGGTGATGTTCATGGGAGGTCAGCCCTTCCTCGACGTCTTCCGCCGCGATCCGGCCGGTTCCCGCGCCCGGGTGAACCGGCGGGCGGATACCGCGTGTTCCGCCGTCCGGGATCGATGTGGTTTTTGGAGAACAAGCCCATTCCAACCGAGCGGCACCGTATATGTCACCATCCGCGGGTGATCCAACCTGAGGTGAGCGCGTCCCGCGGGCGGCCCCCGGCTCACGGGCCGGTCGGGCACCGGTGGCGGGGAGCGTGCACGCCGGGGACCTTCGCCGCTGCCGCGCCCGGGGCCACGGAGGCGACCCGGAGGCGGACCCGAGGAGGAACCGGTGAAGCTCCCGCCATGGGACCAAGGTCCCCTCCGGTGAGGTCCGCCGCCCCTACGGGAGGACGCCGTCGCCACTCGAAGCTACGGGGAGCCCCTGAAGACTTGGAGCGTCGATGGACGTCTTGGACCTGTCCCGCTGGCAGTTCGGTATCACGACCGTCTACCACTTCCTGTTCGTCCCGCTGACGATCGGGCTGTCGGTCATCGTGGCCGGCCTGCAGACCGCCTGGTACCGCACGCGGAATCCGGACCACCTCAGGCTCACCCGGTTCTTCGGCAGGCTGTTCCTGATCAACTTCGCGATGGGCGTGGTCACCGGCATCGTGCAGGAGTTCCAGTTCGGGATGAACTGGAGCGCCTACTCCCGCTTCGTCGGCGACGTCTTCGGCGCTCCGCTGGCCATGGAAGGGCTGATCGCCTTCTTCCTGGAATCGACCTTTCTCGGGCTGTGGATCTTCGGCTGGGACAAGCTGCCGCCCCGCCTGCACCTGGCCACCATCTGGCTGGCCGCTCTCGGCACCAACATCTCGGCCTACTTCATCCTGGCGGCCAACTCCTGGATGCAGCACCCGGTGGGCTACCGCCTCAACCCGGTCAGCGGGCGCGCCGAGCTGACCGACATCTGGGCGGTGCTGGGCAACTCCACCACCCTGGTCACCTTCCCGCACGTGTTGTTCGGCGCGTTCGTCACCGCCGGCGCCTTCGTGGCGGGAGTGAGTGCCTGGCAGCTGAGCCGCGGGCGGGAGGCCGCGATGTTCCGGGGCTCGGCGCGGATGGCGATGTCCGTCACCCTGGTCGCCGCCGCCGGGGTCGCGTTGTCGGGGCACTGGCAGGCGCAGATCATGACCGAGCAGCAGCCGATGAAGATGGCCGCCGCCGAGGCGCTGTGGGAAGACGAGACCTCAGCGGGCTTCTCCCTGTTCGCCGTCGGCGACGTCGAGAACGGCCGCAACCACGTCAACGTGCAGATCCCCTACGGCCTGAGCCTGCTGGCCACCAACACCACCGACGGCCGGGTCGAGGGCGTCAACGACATCCAGGCCCGCTACCAGGCCCTGTACGGCCCGGGGGACTACCGGCCGGTCGTCGGCCTGGCCTACTGGACCTTCCGCCTGATGATCGGCTTCGGCGTGCTGGCCGGGCTGCTGGCCCTGGCCGGGCTGTGGCTGACCCGGCGCGGGCGGTCGCCGTCCGGGCGCTGGTTCCACCGGCTGGCCGTGGCCGGCATCGGCCTGCCGTTCCTGGCCAACTCGCTCGGCTGGATCTTCACCGAGATGGGCCGCCAGCCCTGGACGGTCTTCGGCGTCATGCGCACCGCCGCGGCCGTCTCCCCGGGCGTCGACGTCACCGAGGTGGCCATCACGCTGACCGGGTTCACCCTGGTCTACGCCGTGCTCGCGGTCATCGAGGTGCGGCTGCTGCTGAAGTTCATCCGGATCGGCCCGCACGAGGAGCCCGAGCCCGCCGGCGCCGTCCCGGCCCTGACCTACTGAGATCGCGAGGGGAATCCCGTCATGGAGCTCACCACCGTCTGGTTCGTGCTCATCGCCGTGCTGTGGACCGGCTATTTCGTGCTGGAGGGCTTCGACTTCGGCGTGGGGATCCTGCTGCCGGTGCTGGGCCGTACCGCGCCGGAGCGCAAGATGATCGTCGCCGGCATCGGCCCGGTGTGGGACGGCAACGAGGTGTGGCTGCTGGTCGCCGGCGGCGCCACCTTCGCCGCCTTCCCCGAGTGGTACGCCACCTTGTTCAGCGGCTTCTACCTGCCGTTGTTCGTCATCCTGCTGGCCCTGATCATGCGGGGCGTCGCCCTGGAGTACCGCGGCAAGAGCGACGGCACCCGCGGCTGGGACCGCGCCTTCTTCTGGGGCTCGCTCGGACCGGCCTTCCTGTGGGGCGTGGCCTTCGCCAACATCGTGCGCGGCGTACCGCTGGACGCCGACCACGAATACGCGGGCACCCTGCTGACCCTGCTCAATCCCTACGCGCTGCTCGGCGGCGCGGCCACCCTGGTGCTGTTCACCCTGCACGGCGCGGTCTTCCTGGCGCTGAAGACCACCGGCCAGGTGCGCGAGCGCGCCGGGCGAGCCGTACGGCTGCTCGCACCGGCGGCCCTGGTCGTGGGCGGGGCGTTCCTGCTGGTGACCCAGCTCATCGCGGGCAAGCCGATCACCTGGCTCACGGTGGCGCTGGCCGCGGGCGCGCTCGCCGCCGCCCTGGCGGCCACGCTGCGCGGGCGCGAGGGATGGGCCTTCGCCGCCAACGCCGCGGCCATCGTCGCCGTCACCGCGACCCTGTTCACCTGCCTGTGGCCGAACGTCATGCCGGCCGTCGACCCGGCCCACAGCCTGACGGTGCACAACGCCGCGTCCACCCCCTACACCCTGACCGTGATGACCTGGGTCGCCGCGATCTTCACCCCGGTGGTGCTGGCCTACCAGGCCTGGACCTACTGGGTCTTCCGCAAGCGTTTGACCCAGCCCCAGGTGGAGGCGAACTGACCGGGGCCGGGCAGCCGGCCGGGGACGCCGGCGGCCTTTCCTCGCGTGGGCGGGTGCCCGGCGTCCGTCCTCGCGTGGGCGGGTGCGGAGCCGGGACCGGACCCGGTCGCGCATGCGACGCGGGGGCGAGACCGGCGGTGAACGCGGTCCCGGCAGACGGGTTCACCGCCTGCCGGGACCGGGGACCGCGTGCTCATCCGGCCGGGGGAAGGGCCGCGCGGCCCGCCTCCAGCCGGGCCACCGGGAGCCGGTACGGCGAGCAGGACACGTAGTCCAGCCCCGCCCGGTGGAAGAAGTGGATGGACGCGGGGTCGCCACCGTGCTCGCCGCACACTCCGACGCGCAGGCCGGGGCGGGCCGCGCGGCCCTCTTGGACGGCCAGCTCGACCAGGCGGCCGACGCCGCGCTCGTCGATGGACTCGAAGGGGGAGGTGGCGAAGACGCCCAGGCGCAGGTACTGCGGCAGGAAGGAGCTCTCGGCGTCGTCACGCGACAGGCCCCAGGCCATCTGGGTCAGGTCGTTGGTGCCGAAGGAGAAGAACTCCGCCTCGGCGGCGATGTCGCCGGCGGTCAGGGCCGCCCGCGGCACCTCGATCATCGTGCCGACGGGGATCGGCGGGGCGCCGGGGATGCCGGCCAGCACCCGCTCGGCCTCGGCGCGGACCAGGGCCAGCTCGCGGACGTCGCCCACCAGCGGCACCATGATCTCCGGCCGCGGGTCGCCGCCCTCGCGGACCCGGGCCGCGGCGGCCTCGCCGATGGCGCGCACCTGCATGGCGAACAGGCCGGGGACGGCCAGGCCCAGCCGTACCCCGCGCAGGCCCAGCATCGGGTTGGACTCGTGCATCCGCCGCACAGCCGCCAGCAGGGCCCGGTCGCGATCGGTCGAGGCGGCCAGCAGCTCCTCCAGCGGGGGCAGGAACTCGTGCAGCGGCGGGTCGATCAGGCGGATGGTCACCGGCAGGCCGTCCATGGCGGCCAGGATGCCGGTGAAGTCCTCGCGTTGCAGCGGCAGCAGTTCGGCCAGCGCGGCGGCGACCTCCTCCTCGCTCTCGGCCAGGATGAGCCGCTCCACCAGCACCCGCCGCTCGCCCAGGAACATGTGCTCGGTACGGCACAGCCCGACCCCGGCCGCGCCGAACCCGCGGGCCCTGGCGGCGTCCTCGGGGGTGTCGGCGTTGGCCTGCACGTCCAGCCGGCGTGTCGCGTCGGCGTGCGCGACCAGGCGGCTGACGGCGTGCACCAGGGGGCCGGCGGCGGCGTCGAGGTCCCCCTCGAAGTAGCGCACCACGGGGGAGGGGGTGACGGGCAGCTCGCCCAGGTACACCTTCCCGGTGATGCCGTCCACGGAGATCATGTCGCCCTCGCGGACCGTGACCGGACCGGAGCGCAGCAGCCCGCCGGCGGTGTCGACGTCGAGTTCGGCGGCGCCGCACACACAGGTGCGGCCCATGCCGCGGGCCACCACGGCCGCGTGCGAGGTCTTGCCGCCACGGCTGGTCAGGATGCCCCTGGCGGCCAGCATGCCGGGCAGGTCGTCGGGGTTGGTCTCGCGCCGGACGAGGATGACCGGCTCGCCGCGCCCGGCGGCCTCGACGGCGCGGTGGGAGTCGAAGACCGCCCGGCCGGAGGCGGCCCCCGGCGAGGCGGCCACGCCGGTGGCGATCGGCTCGGGCGCGCCCTCCAGGTCGAAGCGGGGGAACATCAGCTGCGCCAGCGCGGCGCCGTCCACCCGCCGCAGCGCCTGGTCCAGGTCGATGACGCCCTCGTCGACGAGCTGGGCGGCGATGATGAAGGCCGCCGCGGCGGTGCGCTTGCCCACCCGGGTCTGCAGCATCCACAGCCTGCCGTCCTCGATGGTGAACTCGATGTCGCACAGGTCGCGGTAGCGGCGCTCCAGGACGCCCATGATCTCCACCAGCCGCGCGTAGCAGGCGCCGTCGAGCCGCTCCAGTTCCTGCAGGGGCAGGGCGTCGCGGATGCCGGCCACCACGTCCTCGCCCTGGGCGTTGGGCAGGTAGTCGCCGTAGACGCCGCGGGCGCCGGTGGCCGGGTCGCGGGTGAAGGCGACGCCGGTGCCGCAGCGGGTGCCGCGGTTGCCGTAGACCATGGCCATCACGTTGACCGCGGTGCCCAGGTCGTCGGGGATGTGCTCGGCGTTGCGGTAGACGCGGGCCCGCTCGGTGTTCCAGGAGCGGAAGACGGCCAGGACGGCGTCGCGCAGCTGCTCGGCGGGGTCCTGCGGGAAGTCGGTCCCGGTGTGGGCGTGAAAGATCTTCTTGTAGGCGCCGACCAGCTCGCGCAGGTCGGCCGCGGACAGCTCGGGGTCGGTGGCCACGCCGCGCTCGCGGCGCAGCGCCTCCAGGGCGCCCTCGAACTCGGTGCCGGGGATGCCCGTCACGGTGGAGCCGTACATGGAGATCAGCCGCCGGTAGCAGTCCCAGGCGAAGCGCTCGCCGCCGTGGGCGGCCAGGCCGGCCACGGTGACGTCGGTCAGGCCGATGTCCAGGACGGTCTCCATCATGCCCGGCATGGAGAAGCGGCCGCCGGAGCGCACCGACACCAGCAGGGGGTCGCCGGGGTCGCCGAGGCGGCGCCCGATGGCCTGTTCGACCCGCCGCAGGTGCAGGTCCACCTCCGCGTCCAGTTCGGGCGGGGTCGTCCCCCGCTCCAGGTAGAAGCGGCAGGCCTCGGTGGTGATGGTGAAGCCCGGCGGCACGGGCAGCCCCAGCCGGGTCATCTCGGCCAGGTTGGCCCCCTTTCCGCCGAGCAGGTCTTTCATGTCCATGTCGCCGTCGGCGAAGTCGTACACGTAGTTCGTGCGCATCGCGGGTGGCCTCCATCCGGTGGGAGTGGTGTCGCGGACGTGGACGGGGTAGGCGTTCATGATCAGGTCTCCACAGCGGGGGGAATGGCGCCGTAGTAGGCGGCGCGCATCAGGTCCTGCATGTCGTCGAGCATCGGCATGCGCGGGTTGGCCGGGGCGCACTGGTCCTCGTAGGCGTTGCGGGCCTGGCCGGGCAGCCGGTCAAGGAAGGCGCCCTCGGGGACGCCGGCGGCCTGGAAGGACGCCTCGATCCCCGCTGCCTCGCGCAGCCGTTCGACGGCGGCGGCCAGGGACTCCACGCCGGCGGCGGGGGAGTCTGCGGGCAGGCCGAGGGAGCGGGCGATCTCCTGGAAGCGCTCGGGGGCGCGGTAGTGCTCGTACTTGGGCCAGCCCGACAGCTTGGCCGGGATCGTGCCGTTGTAGCGGATGACGTGCGGCAGCAGGATGGCGTTGGTCCGGCCGTGGGCCACGTGGAAGGTCGCGCCCAGGGTGTGGGACATGGCGTGCACGATGCCCAGGAAGGCGTTGCCGAAGGCCATCCCGGCGATGGTGCCGGCGTTGTGCATGCGCTCGCGGGCCTCCGGGTCGGCGGCGCCGTGCCGTACGGCCCGCTCCAGGTTGGCGAAGATCAGTTTGATCGCGTGCAGGGCCAGGCCGTCGGTGAAGTCACTGGCGTAGACCGACACGTACGCCTCGATGGCGTGGGTCAGGGCGTCGAAGCCGCTGTCGGCGGTGACCGCCGGCGGCAGGTCCGCGGCCAGGACGGGGTCGACGATGGCGACGCCGGGGGTGAGCGCGTAGTCGGCCAGCGGGTACTTCTTGCCGGTGGCGGTGTCGGTGATCACCGCGAACGGGGTGACCTCGGCGCCGGTGCCCGACGTCGTCGGTACGCACACCAGTTGCGCCAGCTCGCCCAGCGGCGGGAACTTGAAGGCGCGCTTGCGGATGTCGAAGAACTTCTGCCTCATGTCGTCGAAGACGACCTCGGGGTGCTCGTAGCGCAGCCACATCACCTTGGCGGCGTCCATCGCCGACCCGCCGCCCAGCGCGATGATGGTGTCGGGCCGGAAGGCGCGCATCAGCTCGGCGCCGCGGTCGACGGTGGCCACGCTGGGCTCGGGCTCGACGTCGTCGATGATCTGCAGCGCCACCCGCTCGGGGCGGCGGCCCAGCACGGTGATGATCCGGTCGACGTAGCCCAGGCGGGTCATGGTCGGGTCGGTCACGATGGTCACCCGGTGGACGCCGGGCATGTCGACCAGGTAGCGGATGGCGTGCGGTTCGAAGTAGATCTTGGCCGGCACCTTGAACCACTGCAGGTTGTTGGTGCGCCGCCCGATCCGCTTGATGTTGAGCAGATCCACGGCCGAGACGTTGTGGGAGACGGAGTTGCGGCCGTAGCTGCCGCAACCCAGGGTCAGCGACGGGACGAACGCGTTGTACATGTCGCCGATGCCGCCCTGGGAGGAGGGGGCGTTCCAGATGATCCGCACCGCCTTGACCCGCATGCCGAACTCCTCGGCCAGCGCCTCGTCGCGGGTGTGGATCGCCGCGCTGTGCCCCAGACCGCCGAACTCGACCATGCGCTCGGCCAGGACGATGCCCTCCTCGCGACTGCCGGCACGCAGTACGGCCAGCACCGGGCACAGCTTCTCCCTGGTCAGCGGCTCGGCGGGGCCGACCTCGGCGACCTCGGCGAGGATCACCGAGGTGCCAGGGGCCACGGCGAACCCGGCCCGCTCGGCGATCCAGGCCGCAGAGCGGCCCACCACCTCGGGGTTGAGCCGGGCGCCGGTGCCGAACAGCAGGTCCTCCAGCTTGCGCTTCTCCTCGGCCGTGGCCCGATGGGCGTGCAGGGCGGCGAACTGAGCCAGCACCGGCTCGTACACGGCCGTGTCGATGACGGCCGCCTGCTCCGAGGCGCAGATCATGCCGTTGTCGAAGGACTTCGACAACACGATGTCGTTGACGGCCCGGCGCAGGTCGGCGGTGCTCTCGATGTAGGCGGGGACGTTGCCCGGACCGACCCCGAGCGCGGGCTTGCCGGCCGAGTAGGCGGCCCGGACCATGCCGCCGCCACCGGTGGCCAGGATCGTGGAGACCCCCTCGTGGTGCATCAGCGCGGTGGTGGCCGGCAGCGAGGGCTGCTCGATCCACTGCACGCACGCCTCGGGCGCGCCGGCGGCCACGGCCGCGTCGCGCACCACCGCCGCCGCCGCCACGCTGCACTCCTGAGCGGAGGGGTGGAAGGCGAACACGATGGGGTTGCGGGTCTTCAGCGCGATCAGCGCCTTGAAGATCGTGGTGGAGGTGGGGTTGGTGACCGGGGTGATCCCGCAGATCACGCCCACCGGCTCGGCGACCTCCACCAGGCCGCTGATGTCGTCGCGCGCGATCACCCCGACGGTCTTGAGGGTGGCCATGTCGTTGGTGACGTGCTCGCAGGCGAAGAGGTTCTTGACGGCCTTGTCCTCGAACACCCCGCGTCCGGTCTCCCGCACGGCCAGGTCGGCCAGCTCGGCGTGCTCGTCGAGGGCGGCCACGGAGGCCTTCTTCACGATGTGGTCGATCTGCTCCTGCCCGAAGGAGGCGTACTCCTCCAGGGCCTTGAGGGCGTTGCCGACCAGGGAATCGATCGTCTCGGCGACGGTGCGGGCGGGGACGGCCTGCTCGGCCATGCGGATCACCTCGGGCGGGTCGTGTCGCGGTTGTCACCTTCAGGATCACGACCCGCCGCGCTTTCCGCCCGAGCGCTTCGGCCCCACTTGCGGGGCACAAAGTCCTTCCCCGGCATGCGCGGGTCCCGGTCCCGGTCGCGGTCGCGGGGTCCGAAGTCCTCCGGGAACGGGCCGATCGACCCTGCCCGGGCGCGCGGCCGAGCGGTCGGATGGGAGCAGGAGACCCCTCGCGGCCGACGCGGGGCTCACCCGGCATCGAGGCGGAGGAACCAATGAAGATCGGTATCAACGGGTTCGGCAGGATCGGCAGGGCGGCGCTGCGCAAGGCCCTGCCCATGGGGCTGGAGGTCGTGGCGATCAACGACGTCACCGACACCGGCACGCTGGCGCACCTGCTCAGGCACGACTCCACCTACGGCACCTTCGACCTGCCGGTCATGACCTCACCCGCCGGCCTGGTCGTCGGCGAGCACGAGATCGCCGTCACCGCGCACCGCGACCCGGCCGACATCGACTGGGCCGGGTACGGGGTCGACCTGGTCATCGAGTCCACCGGCAGGTTCCGCACCCGCGACGACGCGGCCCGTCACCTCAAGGCGGGCGCGTCCAAGGTGCTCATCTCCGCTCCCGGCAAGGGCGTGGACGCCACCATCGTGCCGGGCGTCAACGACGCCGCCTACGACCCGGTGCGGCACCAGATCGTCTCGCTGGCCTCGTGCACCACCAACTGCGTCGCCCCGATGATCAAGGTGCTGCACGAGGAGTTCGGCATCGTGAAGGGCTTCATGACCACCATCCACGCCTACACCGGCGACCAGATGCTGCTGGACGGCCCGCACAAGGATCCGCGCCGCGCCCGCTCGGCCGCCGTCAACATCGTGCCCACCACCACCGGCGCGGCCCGCATGGTCGGCCAGGTGCTGCCGGAGCTGGCCGGAAGGCTGGACGGCGTGGCCATCAGGGTGCCGGTGGAGGACGGCTCGCTGACCGACCTGGCCGTCGTCCTGTCCCGCGAGGCGACCGCCGAGGAGGTCAACGAGGCCTTCGCCGCCGCGGCCGCCGGGCCGCTGCGCGGCATCCTGCGCCACAGCACCGACCCGCTGGTCTCCCGCGACATCATCGGCGACCCGGCCTCCTGCGTCTTCGACTCGGCGCTGACCCAGGCCCACGGGGAACTGGTGAAGGTCTTCGGCTGGTACGACAACGAAGGGGGCTACGCCGGCCGCCTGGTGGAGATGGCCCAGCGCATCGGCGCCGAGTTCGGCTGAGCCGGGCCGGTGCGTGCCGTGGAAAGGAGAGCGTGACGGGCCTGGCCCAGCCAGGCCCGTCTTCGTGTCTTCGTGCCGCCACGCCGGTCGGCCGGCCACACCGACCAGGCCACACCGACCAGGCCGATCGCGACCGACCGGGCCGATCGCGCGGCGATCCTCTGTGGCGATGGTCAGCGATGGTCAGTGGTGGTCAGTGGTGTCCGTCCAGCAGCTCCGCCGGGGGGCGGCGCGGTGCGCGCGGTACGGCGAGGCCGTACCCCAGCCTGATGATCATCTGAGGGTGCCCGCGCCGGTGGCGGGGGTCGGTGCGGTGCCGCATGTCGCGCAGGTCCAGCGGCTGGTTGAGGAAGGAGGCGGAGATCCCGTGCAGGGTCGCGGTCAGCAGCACCCGCTGCAACGCCTGGCCGGCCCGCAGCCAGTCGGCCGGGGTGTCGCCGGCGGTGGTCAGCACGGCGAGCTGGGGATGCTTCTCGAAGGGCACGGCCGGCACCTGCTGGCAGAGCTCCCGGGTGGGGGCGGGGTCGCCGGCGCACCGCGGGCCGCGGACGTAGCCGGGCATGCCGTCGAAGCGCGGGCCGCGGATCGTCCAGGCCGCCACCTCGGCCCGGTAGCCGCGGTCCTTGGCCAGCTCGTCCTCGGCGAGGGCGACGTACTCCAGCAGGTCGGCCGAGCGGGCCTCGTTCAGCGGCACCAGCCTGGCACCCTCGCACGCCGCCGCCGCCCGCAGCTCGACCAGGACCGGGGGAGGTACGCGCTCGCCGTCGAAGGGCTCCCGGTTGGTGCGCCGCACCGCCACGGCCGCGTACAGCCGGCGCTCCTGCTCCGACGGCGGGCCGTCGGGGCGGACCCGTACGGTGGCCAGCAGATTCGGCCGCCCGGGGTCGGGGTGCGCGGTGACCAGCGGGAGGTAGGAGCTCTGCCGCACGGCCAGGCGCACGTTCAACAGCGCGGCCCCGCAGCTGACCTGCTGGGAACGTCCGCGCGGATCGCTCACCCGCAGCCGCCGGTCCGGATCGGCCCGTAGCTCCATGAGGTCGTCGGCGACACCGAACCGCCACGGCTGCGTGTTGTGCACCGACGGCGCCAGACCGGCTGCCAGCAGCAGGCGGCGGACACCGAGGTCGGTGGCGAGGGGCGAGTTCATGGCGCACCTCCTTGTTCCAGGCTCCCCGAAGCTCCCGGGACCGGCAGCTCCTGGAACCGACGCTGTCCCATGCCCGCCACGAGCGGGCAGAGCCGCACGTCCCGATCGGCGGGGACCTTGGTCCACCGCGCCGCGCCGGTTCTCCCCGCGCCAGGTGGGCCGGGCCACGCCGCACCACGCCCCCTGCCCTCTGGCCGTCGCGCGCGTGCCGCACCGGTGACCCAAGGCTCAGGGAACTCGGGACCTATGGCCCTTCGGCAACTCGCGGGCACGGCGTGTGATGGAGGAAAACAAGGAGGAATCATGACTCACGTGATCGTCGTGGGGACTGACGGCTCGGCCGCCGGGACCGCCGCCGTGGAATGGGCCGCCGACGACGCCGCCCGCGCCGCCCGGCCGCTGCGCATCGTCTACGCGGTCGATCGCTGGCCGTACCAGATCTCCAAGTTCCCCAACCCGGTCATGGGCGACGTGCTGGAGAGCGGCGCCCGGCGCGTGCTGGCCGAGGCCGAGGAGGTCGCGCGCAAGCGGCAGCCCGACATCGAGGTGACCACCGAGCTGATCGAGGGCACCGCGGTGTCGGTGCTGCGCGCTCAGGCCGAGCACGCCGACGAGCTCGTCGTCGGCGCCCGGGGGCTGGGCGGTTTCGCCGGAGCGGTCATGGGCTCGGTGAGCGTCCACGTCGCCGGGCACGCGCACGGCGCCGTGGTCGTCGTACGGGCCGGGCAGCGGAGCGTTCACGGTCAGATCGTCGTCGGCGTCGACGACTCCCCGGCCTGCGAGCCGGCCCTGGCCTACGCCTTCGCGCAGGCCGCGCTGCGCGGCGCCACCGTGCGCGCCATCCACGCCTGGCAGGCCCCGGTGCACGTCTACGCGCCGGAGATCACCTACGACCTCGACGAGGTCGGCCAGGCCCACCAGCAGGCCGCCGCCGACAGGCTGCGCGGCTGGCAGGAGCGCCACCCCCAGGTGAAGGTGGTCCATGAGGTCGTCTGCGCGCACCCGGTGGACGCCCTCACCCGCGCCTCGGCCGAGGCCGACCTGGTCGTGGTGGGCTCCCACGGCCGCGGTGCCGTCGGCTCGGCGATACTCGGCTCGGTGAGCCGGGCCGTGCTGCTGCACGCCGGCAGCGCCGTCGCCGTCGTCCGTTCCACGACCGATTGAGCGGCCCGGCCCACGCCGGTTCGAACGGCCCGGCCCGTGGTCGGCGGAGCGGATCGCTCCGGCGACCACGGGCCGGGCCGTACCCGGTGGCCGAACAGGCCGGCCGGTCGTTGCCAGGCCCGCGCGTGCGATGGATCGACTCCAGGGCCGCGCGCCACCCCGCCACGGCTGACCGGCCGCCCGCGCGAGAGTATCCGGCAAGGAGCCCGGGGACCAAAGTCCTCGGGTGTGACGTCGCACGCCTCTGACGGGCGCCTGTGGTCTGGACGGATGCTGCGCATATGTCTGCTGTGATCGTTGAAGGACTGCGCAAGAGTTACGGGACCGTCCAGGCGCTGGACGAGGTCGGCTTCACCGTGGCCGAGGGCGAGGTGTTCGCCCTGCTCGGGCCGAACGGCGCGGGCAAGACCACCGCGGTGGAGATCCTGGAGGGACACAGGGGACGCGACGGCGGCTCGGTCTCGGTTCTCGGCTTCGATCCGGCCACCGGCGGCCGCCCCTACCGCGAACGCATCGGCATCGTGCTGCAGGAGGCCGGGTTCGAGGAGGAGTTCAGTGTCGCCGAACTGGTGCGGCTGTTCGCCGGGTTCTACCCCAACCCGCAGGTTCCCGACGAGGTCATCGAGCAGGTCGGGCTCAAGGACAAGCGCGACGCCCGGGTCCGTACCCTGTCCGGCGGCCAGCGCCGACGGCTGGACCTGGCGCTCGGCCTGGTCGGCCGCCCGGAGCTGCTGTTCCTCGACGAGCCCACCACCGGCTTCGACCCGTCGGCCAGGCACCACGCGTGGGAGCTGATCGACGGGCTTCGCGCGAACGGGACCACCATCCTGCTCACCACCCACTACATGGACGAGGCCCAGCACCTGGCCGACCGGGTCGCGGTGCTGCGCGGCGGCAGGCTGCTCGCCGTCGGACCGCCGGAGACCCTGGGCGGCGCGGGGCAGGAGAGCGTGCTGTCGTTCCGGCTTCCCGAGGGCACGGCTGTCGCCGACCTGCCGGCGCTGACCGGCACGATCGAGGCGCACGGGCCGGCGGTAACCGTACGGACCGAGCACTCCGCGCGTGACATGCACACCCTCACCGGGTGGGCGCTGGAGCTGCGGGTGGAGCTGACCTCGCTGACACTGGCCAGGCCGACCCTGGAGGACGTCTACCTGAACCTGGTGGAGTCATGATCACAACGATGGTCCGGCACGAGACCGCCTCCTTCTTCCGCAGCCCTGTCGCGGCCATCTTCACCCTGGCCATGCCGCTGATGATGATGGTGATCATCGGTGCGGCGGTGGGCGACACGCCTGGCGTGATGCAGGTCGTGGTCCCGGCGCTCGCGGTGTTCGGCGTGGCCCAGGCCTGCTTCGGATCGCTGGCCATGCACCTGGCCGACCTGCGCGAGCGCGGCTACCTCAAACGGATGCGCGGCACCCCGGTGCCCGCCTGGGCGGTCATGGCGTCGCTGATCGGGGCGGCGCTCGTCATCGCGCTGGTGGCGCTCGCGCTGATCATGGGTGTGGGGGTGGCCTTCTACGGCGTGCGGCCGGTGTGGCACACGCTGCCGGCACTGCTGGTGACGGTGCTGGTGGGCGCGGCCTGCTTCACCGCGCTCGGGATCGCGCTGGTCTCCCTGGTCAGGAACGCCGCCGCCGTCCAGATGCTGGGCAGCGGGCTGCTGCTGGCGCTCGCCTTCGTCTCCGACGTCATCCTGCACGGCGCCCGGATGCCGGCGTGGCTGGACACCGTCGGCTGGATCTTCCCGCTGCGTCACCTGGCCAACGCCGTGACCACCGACCTCGACCCCCTCACCGGCGGAGCCGGCTTCGAAGGCGGCCACCTGGCCGTGCTGGCCGCATGGGGCATCGGGGGCGCGGCCGTGGCGGTGTGGCTCTTCAGCTGGGAGCGGCCGCAGGAGAGGTCCCGCGCGGTCCCGGCGGCGCGGCGCCGCCCGCTCGGCGCGCGGACCGCCTGGCGACTGGTCGGCGGGCAGGCCGCGCACGCCATCGTCAAGCTGCGTCGCAACCTGTCCACGGCGTTCTTCACCGTCGCCCTGCCCGTGCTGCTCCTGGTGCTCATCTCGCTGGTCTTCGGCGGCGCGAGCGTGGACGGGCTCGGGTTGCCCGCGTTCATGCTGGCCGCGATGACCACCTACACGATCGGCGTGACGGGCTACGTCAACCAGGCGGAGGCCGTCGCCGCGGACAAGGAAGGCGGAGTGCTCAAACGGCTGGCCGGGACCCCGCTTCCGCCGTGGGCCTACCACGCGGGCCGGGCCACCGCCGGGCTGGGGACCACTCTGGTCACGGTGATCGTGCTGGGTGTTCTGAGTGTTCTGCTCTACGACGTGCGGATCACCGCCGGCATGCTGCCGGGCGCGATGCTGGCCGTGGTGCTCGGGCTGGCCTGCTTCACGCTGCTCGGCACCCTGGTCGCCGGTCTCGCGGTCAAGGCCACCACGGCCAACGCGATCACGCTGGGCACCTTCCTGCCCCTGGCCTTCGTCTCCGACGTGTTCGTCATCGGCGGCACCCTGCCGCAGCCGCTGGGCACCATCGGCGACCTGTTCCCGCTCAAGCACCTCTCCCACGCGCTGCGCGCACTTCTCGACCCGGCGGGTCCGGTCTGGCCATGGGCCGATCTGGCCGTCGTGGCCGGGTGGACGACGGCCGCGGCCGCGGCCGTCACCGTGATGAGGGCAAGGACCTGGACGTCATCGAAATGATCGACAAGGTTCGCGACTCCGCCACCGTCACCCGCGTCTTCGGCGAGCCGATCACGCGGGACGGGGTGACCGTCATCCCCGTGGTCCTTTTCTCGCCGCGGTCGGGACCTAAGCCGGTGCGGCCGGTGACGTTCGCCGCTGCCGCGCCCGCCGCGCAGGCGGGAGTGTGGAGGCGGAACCCGAGGAGGAAACCATGTCAATCGAAGTCAAGGACGTCATGGGCCACGTGGCCATCGCGGTGGACCAGGACGCGACGTTCAGCGAGATCGTGCGGGCGATGGGCCGCTACGCCGTGGGCGCGGTCACCGTCATCGACGCCGACCGACGGCCCGTGGGGGTCGTCTCGGAGGACGATCTGCTGCTCAAGGAGACCGACGCCGTACGGCACAGCGTCTCGATCTTCGAGACCAAGAAGGCGCGCGATGAGCACAGGAAGGCGGCAGGGTTCACGGCCGCCGAACTGATGACCTCGCCCGCGATCGTCGTCACCCCGGGAACCCCGGTCAGGGACGCGGCACGGCTGATGCACGACCGACGTATCAAGCAGGTGCCCGTGATCGACGTCATGACCGGCCGCGTCGTCGGCACCCTGCACCAGCGTGACGTGCTGCGCGTCTTCCTGCGCCCGGCCGGCGAGCTGGAGCGGGAGATCATGGCCGCGATCGACGAGCCCGGGGAGTTCACGCTGAGCATCGACCAGGGCGTCGTGACCGTCGGCGGCAGGGTGGAATCCGCCTCGAAGGCCGTTCAGCTGGAGCAGGCCATCAGGGGTGTGGAGGGCGTCGTCGACGTCATCTCCCAGGTGACCCACGAGCGGGACGACATCCTCATCGTTCCCCCGCTGCTGTAGAGGACTTGATGGACGGGACGCCGACAGGCGCGACCCCGTCTCGGGCCTGCCGCCCCAGGGCGCCTGACGGCTCGAGAGCACGAACGGGGACCTTGGTCCCGCGCAGCGGTGACCTCCGGTCGGTGCCCCGGGCCGGAAGAACGGCGAGGCTGGAATCGGACGACGGCACGAGGAGCTCACATGACGACCGTACGGATGGCGGAGCAGCTGGAAGACCTGGCGGCCTGGCGAGGCTTCCACGGGACGGCCTGGCGCGAGCGGGTGGACGTGCGTGACTTCATCCAGGCCAACTACACGCCCTACGAGGACGACGAGTCGTTCCTGACCGGGCCGACCGAGCGCACGCGGGCGGTGTGGGGGAAGGTGTCGGGGATGTTCCCCGAGGAGCGGCGGCGCGGGATCCACGACGTCGACACCGCCACCCCCTCCTCGATCACCTCGCACGGGCCCGGCTACATCGACGCCGAGCGTGAACTGATCGTCGGCCTGCAGACCGACGCGCCGCTGAAGCGGGCCATCATGCCGGCCGGAGGGCTGCGGATGGTGGAGACCGGGCTGGCCGCCTACGGCCACACCCTGGACCCGCGCGTGCGGGAGATCTTCACCGCGTACCGCAAGACGCACAACGACGGCGTGTTCGACGCCTACACCCCGCAGATCCGCGCGGCCCGGCGCAGCGGGGTCATCACCGGGCTGCCCGACTCCTACGGGCGGGGCCGCATCATCGGTGACTACCGGCGGGTCGCCCTGTACGGCGTGGACCGGCTGGTCGAGGCAAAGCGGGCCGACCTGGCCGGGCTGGAGGACGCCACCGCCACCGACGCGGTCATCCGCGACCGCGAGGAGTTGTCCGAGCAGCTCCGCGCGCTGGCCGAACTGAAGCAGATGGCCGCCTCCTACGGCCACGACATCTCGGACCCTGCCGCCACCGCCCGCCAGGCCGTCCAATGGACGTACTTCGCCTACCTGGCCGCGGTCAAGGAGCAGAACGGCGCGGCCATGTCGCTGGGCCGTACCTCCACCTTCCTGGACATCTACCTGCAGCGGGACCTGGACGAGGGCCGGATCACCGAGCAGGACGCCCAGGAGCTGATCGACGACTTCGTCATCAAGCTGCGCATCGTGCGCTTCCTGCGCACCCCCGAGTACGACCAGCTGTTCTCCGGCGACCCGACCTGGGTGACCGAGTCCATCGGCGGCATGGGGGCCGACGGCCGCACGCTGGTGACCCGCACCAGCTACCGCTACCTGCAGACCCTGCGCAACCTGGGCCCGGCCCCCGAGCCGAACCTGACCGTGTTCTGGTCGCTGCGCCTGCCCAGGCCGTTCAAGCGGTTCTGCGCACGCCTGTCGATCGAGACCAGCGCCCTGCAGTACGAGAGCGACGACCTGATGCGCCCGCGCCTCGGTGACGACACCGCCATCGCCTGCTGCGTCTCGGCCGCCCCCGTGGGCCGGCAGATGCAGTTCTTCGGCGCCCGGGTCAACCTGGCCAAGACGCTGCTGTACGCCGTCAACGGCGGCCGCGACGAGATGACCGGCGAGCAGGTCGGCCCCGCCCACCCGGCCCTGACCGGGGAGTATCTGGACTACGAGCAGACCATGGCCGCCCTCGACCGCATGATGGACTGGCTGGCGGCCACCTATGTCAACGCGCTCAACATCATCCACTACATGCACGACAAGTACGCCTACGAGCGCATCGAGATGGCCCTGCACGACTACCCGGTCAGGCGCACCCTGGCCTGCGGCATCGCGGGGCTGTCAGTGGCCGTCGACAGCCTGTCGGCCATCAAGCACGCCCGCGTGCGGGTGATCCGCGACGAGCGCGACCTGGCCGTGGACTACGAGATCGAGGGCGACTTCCCCGCCTACGGCAACAACGACGACCGCGCCGACGCCATCGCCGTCGACCTGGTGACCCGCTTCATGACCAAGGTCCGGCAGACCCCTGCCTACCGCGACGCCGAGCACACCCAGTCGGTGCTGACCATCACCTCCAACGTCGTGTACGGCAGGCACACCGGCAACACCCCCGACGGCCGCCGCTCGGGCGAGCCGTTCGCCCCCGGCGCCAACCCGATGAACGGCCGCGACCGCCGCGGCCTGGTCGCCTCCGCCCTGTCGGTCGCCAAGATCCCCTACGACCAGGCGCTGGACGGCATCTCGCTGACCAACACCGTCACCCCCGAGGGGCTGGGCCGCACCGAGCGGGAGCGGGTGGACAACCTGGTCGGCGTGCTGGACGGCTACGTCGACGCGGCCGGGTTCCACATGAACGTCAACGTGCTCACCCGGGCCGTGCTGGAAGAGGCGATGGAGCACCCGGAGCGCTACCCGCAGCTCACCATCAGGGTGTCCGGCTACGCCGTCAACTTCGTCCGGCTGACCCGCGAGCAGCAGCGGGATGTCATCGGCCGTACCTTCCACGGTGAGTTGTGAACGCACGCGACCGGGTGTCGCGCCAGGCACGGCCGGTGCCCGGTACCGGGGTGATCGAGTCCTGGGACGTCTCGGTCGGGGTGGACGGCCCCGGTACCCGCTTCACCCTGTTCACCTGCGGCTGCCCGCTGCGCTGCCTGTACTGCCACAACCCCGAGACCTGGCGGATGCGTGACGGGCGGCGGGTCACCGTCGACGAGGTCATGGACGAGATCGGCGAGTACCGGCACTTCATCGAGGCCGCGGGCGGCGGGGTGACCGTCAGCGGCGGCGAACCGCTGCTGCAGGCCGACTTCACCGCCGAGGTGCTGCACCGCTGCCACGAGCTCGGCCTGCACACCGCGCTGGACACCTCGGGGCTGCTCGGCGAGCGCGCCACCGACGCCATGCTCGCCGACACCGACCTGGTCCTGCTGGACATCAAGTCCTTCAACCCGGCCGCCTACCGCCGCCTCACCGACGGCCCGCTGGCCCCCACCCTGCGCTTCGCCAAGCGGCTGGCCGAGCTCGAGCGCCCCACGTGGGTGCGCTTCGTCCTGGTCCCCGGGCTCACCGACGACCCCGAGGACATCGACGGGCTGGCCTGGTTCGTGGCCGGCCTGGACAACGTCGAGCGCGTCGACGTCCTGCCCCACCACCGCCTGACCGCCGCCAAGTACCGGCGGCTGGGCCGGCCGTATCCCCTGGCCGGCGTCGCACCCCCTGACCGGGTGCTGCTGGACCGCGTCCACGCGCGGTTCCGCTTCCACGGCGTCCCCGGCTTCTGAGGAGACCTCACCACGGGAGGAGCCCGCGGGCTTCGAGGAGACTTCACCACGGGGAGGAGTCCGCGCGGCCCTCCCGCCGCGGCGGGCTCCGACTCGATGCGGTCAGGCCGGCGCGCGTCCGGCACGGCCACGCGAACACGCGAACCGTGTCTCCGACGCCAACCGCCCTCCGTCGCACAGGGTGGGGACCAAGGTCCCTACCCGATCACCGGAGCTGGAGGGAGGGTTAGGCACATGGACCGACTTGAGCGCATCGACGCCTACTGGCGTGCCGCCAACTACCTGGCCGTGGGACAGATCTACCTGATGGACAACCCGCTGCTGACCGAGCCGTTGCGCCCCGAGCACATCAAACCGCGCCTGCTCGGGCACTGGGGCACCACTCCCGGCCTGAACTTCTGCTTCGCCCACCTCAACCGGATCATCACGGAACGCTCTCAGGACATGATCTACATCGCCGGTCCCGGCCACGGCGGTCCGGCCGCCGTGGCACACGCCTGGCTGGAGGGATCCTATTCGGAGCTCTACCCGCTGGTGTCGCAGGACGCGGCCGGCATGCGGCGGTTGTTCCGCCAGTTCTCCTTCCCCGGCGGCATCCCCAGCCACGTCGCCCCCGAGACGCCCGGCTCGATCCACGAGGGCGGCGAGCTGGGCTACTCCCTGGCCCACGCCTACGGCGCCGCCTTCGACAACCCCGGCCTCGTCGTGGCCTGCGTCATCGGCGACGGCGAGGCGGAGACCGGGCCGCTGGCGGCGAGCTGGCACTCCAACAAGTTCCTCGACCCGGCGCGTGACGGCGCGGTGCTGCCGATCCTGCACCTGAACGGCTACAAGATCGCCAACCCGACCGTGCTCGCCCGCATCCCCGAAGACGAGCTGGTCAAGCTCATGGAGGGGTACGGCTACCACCCGTACGTGGTCGGCCCCTCGCACGAGGAGATGGCCGCCACGCTGGACGTCGTCTTCGACCGGATCGCCTCCCGCTCCCGCGGCGACAGGCCGCCGATGATCATCCTGCGGACGCCGAAGGGCTGGACCGGGCCGCGATTCGTGGACGGACTGCCGGTGGAGGGCACCTGGCGCTCACATCAGGTGCCGCTGTCGGGAGTGCGGGAGAACCCCGAGCACCTGGCCATGCTGGAGGAGTGGATGCGCTCCTACCGGCCGCAGGAACTGTTCGACGCCGAAGGCCGCCCCTCACCCGCCATCCTGGCGACGGTGCCCGAGGGGGAACGCAGGATGAGCGCGAGCCCGCACACCAACGGCGGCACGCTGCTGCAACCGCTACGCCTGCCCGACTTCCGCGACCACGCGGTGGAGGTCAAGGCCGCCGCCGCGCAGTCGACCGAGCCCACCAGGGTGCTGGGCGCCTTCCTGCGCGACGTCATCACCGCCAACCCCGACACCTTCCGGCTGATGGGCCCCGACGAGACCGCCTCCAACCGGCTGCAGGCGGTCTTCGAGGTCACCGACCGGGCCTGGAACGCCGTCCTGCAGGACGACGACGACCACCTCGCGCCGGGCGGCCGCGTCATGGAGGTGCTCAGCGAGCACCTGTGCCAGGGCTGGCTGGAGGGCTACCTGCTGACCGGCCGCCACGGCCTGTTCAACTGCTACGAGGCGTTCATCCACATCATCGACGCCATGTTCAACCAGCACGCCAAGTGGCTGGAGACCTCGAAGGGGATCCCGTGGCGGCGCCCGGTCGCCTCGCTCAACTATCTGCTCTCCTCGCACGTGTGGCGCCAGGACCACAACGGCTTCAGCCACCAGGACCCCGGATTCCTGGATGTCGTGGTCAACAAGAAGGCCTCCGTGGTGCGGGTGTACCTGCCGCCGGACGCCAACACCCTGCTCTCCGTCGCCGACCACTGCCTGCGCTCCCGCGACTACGTCAACGTCATCGTGGCCGGCAAGCAGCCGGTGCTGGACCTGTTCACCATGGACGAGGCGATCGCGCACTGCACCCGCGGGCTGGGCATCATCGACTGGGCCTCCAACGACTCCGGTGACAAGCCCGACGTCGTCATGGCCTGCGCCGGGGACGTGCCCACCCTGGAGACGCTGGCGGCGGCCGCGCTGCTCCGCGAGCACCTGCCCTCGTTGAAGGT